>CBDDPY010000002.1:5645000-7332416 GCA_965232515.1 Alphaproteobacteria bacterium
GTTGGAGGTCCACCGGGCGAGCCTCGACTTTCCGTCTCTAGAGCAACATGCGCTCGCCGACCAGGTTCGGCGGGCGTCGAAGTCGATTTGCGCCAACATTGCCGAAGGCTTTGGCCGTCAGGCGATGTCGGCGGCCGAGTTCAAGCGGTTTTTGCTGATCGCGCTCGGGTCGAGTGACGAGATGCGCGTTTGGGCGCGCTATTGTCTCGATCTCGGCTATATCGACGACGATGTCTGGCAGCATTGGCGAGATGAATACCATGTCATCTCGAAGATGCTGCAGACCTTGCACAGGCGATCGGGTCCCCCATCCGATCCCTGATACCTGTTATCTGATCCCTGGCGTGGTAGCGGAGCGTTCCGTAGGCCTGTGAAGGGATTGCCGCGAGGCGTCCTGGAGGTATCGGAAGAGCGAATGCTGACATGAGTAGCGAGATGAGTGTGAGAGACACTCACGCCGAAAGTCCAAGGGTTCCTGCGCAAGGCTAATCCGCGCAGGGTGAGCCGGCCCCTAAGGCGAGGGCGAAAGCCGTAGTCGATGGGAACGGGGTTAATATTCCCCGGCCTGGTGGAGGTGACGGATGCCGTAAGTTGTTCGCGTTTATTGGATTGCGCGGGCAGCGAAGGCGTCCCAGGAAATAGCCCCACCGTATAGACCGTACCCGAAACCGACACAGGTGGACAGGTAGAGCATACCAAGGCGCTTGAGAGAACGGTGCTGAAGGAACTCGGCAAAATGCCTCCGTAACTTCGGGAGAAGGAGGCCCGGCTGTTGGGCAACCAGTGGTCGGGGGCACAGACCAGGGGGTGGCGACTGTTTACTAAAAACACAGGGCTCTGCGAAGCCGCAAGGCGCGGTATAGGGTCTGACGCCTGCCCGGTGCCGGAAGGTTAAGAGGAGAGGTGCAAGCTTCGAATCGAAGCCCCGGTGAACGGCGGCCGTAACTATAACGGTCCTAAGGTAGCGAAATTCCTTGTCGGGTAAGTTCCGACCTGCACGAATGGCGTAACGACTTCCCCGCTGTCTCCAGCACCGACTCAGCGAAATTGAACTCTCCGTGAAGATGCGGAGTACCCGCGGTCAGACGGAAAGACCCCGTGCACCTTTACTACAGCTTTGCAGTGGTATCAGGGATGGCATGTGTAGGATAGGTGGGAGCCTTTGAAGCGTTGGCGCCAGTCGACGTGGAGGCAGCCTTGAAATACCACCCTTGTGATCTCTGCTATCTAACCGCGGCCCGTTATCCGGGTCCGGGACCCTGCATGGCGGGTAGTTTGACTGGGGCGGTCGCCTCCCAAAGAGTAACGGAGGCGCGCGAAGGTAGGCTCAAGCTGGTCGGAAATCAGCTGTTGAGTGCAATGGCATAAGCCTGCCTGACTGCGAGAGGGACACCTCGAGCAGAGACGAAAGTCGGTCATAGTGATCCGGTGGTCCCGCGTGGAAGGGCCATCGCTCAACGGATAAAAGGTACGCCGGGGATAACAGGCTGATAACCCCCAAGAGTCCATATCGACGGGGTTGTTTGGCACCTCGATGTCGGCTCATCACATCCTGGGGCTGGAGCAGGTCCCAAGGGTTCGGCTGTTCGCCGATTAAAGTGGTACGTGAGCTGGGTTTAGAACGTCGTGAGACAGTTCGGTCCCTATCTGCCGTGGGTGTTGGAGACTTGCGAGGCGCTGCCCCTAGTACGAGAGGACCGGGGTGGACGGACCGCTGGTGGACCGGTTGTGGCGCCAGCCGCACTGCCGGGTAGCTATGTCCGGACGGGATAACCGCTGAAAGCATCTAAGCGGGAAGCCCTCCTCAAAACCAGGTCTCCCTTGAGAGCCGTGGAAGACCACCACGTCGATAGGCCGGAGGTGGACGCGCAGCAATGTGTGCAGCTAACCGGTACTAATCGCTCGATCGGCTTGATCGTCACATATCCAGAGGTCAGGGATCGGGTATCAGGCATCGGATGCCTGTCCCCCGACCCCCGACCCCATCCTGCTGAAGAACAACAACCAGATCGTCGACCCGTCAGGCCCGGACGCAGGTGTCGGATACCATCCGATCCCTGATCCCCGATCCCTGACCCCTGATCTTCGTCGGCCTGGTGGCTCTAGCGAGGGGCCCGCACCCGATCCCATCCCGAACTCGGCCGTGAAAACCCTCAGCGCCGATGGTACTGCGTCTTAAGGCGTGGGAGAGTAGGTCGCCGCCAGGCCTACCAAGACCAGAGGTCAGGGATCAGGCATCGGGGATCGGAGAACAAACCAACCAACAACAAAACCAACACCCGCGCCGGCAGCACACACAACCGAACCCTCTTCGCAATCATGTCGCAAAAACAAGAACGGGCGGCGGCCCGATCCGATCCCGGATCCCCGTCCCCCGATCCCCGACAACCGCGGGGTGGAGCAGCCCGGTAGCTCGTCAGGCTCATAACCTGAAGGTCGCAGGTTCAAATCCTGCCCCCGCAACCAACTTATCCTGCAAAACGTATGCATCCAGAGAATCCAATGGGTTCTCTAGGTTTTCCAGCGCATCGAGCAATGTCGTATCGAGCTGCGCTTCTATCAGTTTTCGAGCGTTCCCTGTGGCCATGCTTAGAATGCCCGCCAGATCGCCGTGCAGATCGACCACAAGCGATTTGCCATCCTCGGCGGGGGACAGAACTACCCTGTCAATCAAAGACCGCACAGGCTCCGCAGCTTCGCTACGGTGGTCTTCCTCGTTGAGTGACTCGATAAGCCGCCGCACTTCCTGATGATACCGCAGCGCCATATTGGGATGGAAAAGTGGCGGGGCTTCCTCGGTATGCTCCAAAAGGTGTTCAAGCTCGGCCTTGCGCCGCTCAATGCGAATAGCATCATCCTTGAGCACTGATCCCGGCACGCCGTCCTTGATGGACTGCACCAGATTTTGCCGCTCGCGTTCTATCTTCTCATACTCGCTGCGATACCGGTTTAGGGCGGCACTGTGCGTCATGCGGACGCGATTGATGTGCTGCGTGTACTCCTTACAGAACTCCTTGCACAGCGCTTCGTCCATAAGGTGCGTCTGCAAGGTCCCCAGGATTCTCTGCTCGAGACTTTCCCGGTTCATCGTGCGGCGATTCCCGCAGATGCCTTTATTTCGAACGCCAGAACATCCTACGTGCGTCGCGGACACCATCGAAAAGCCGGAACCGCATTCACCGCATTTCAACAAATACGAAAACAGGTTGCGCGGGCGCTGCGCCTTCCAGAACTCCGGCTTTCTTTCATCAAGCTTTTTCTGACGGCTCTTGACCGCCAGCCAAAGCTCATCCGAGACAATTCGCAGCTCAGGCACTTCACGCCGTACCCATTGATCCTCAGGATTGAGGCGGGCCACGCGCTTGCCTGTATCGGGGTTTTTGATGAAGCGTTGCCGGTTATAGACGATCTGTCCGATGTATAGCTCATTGTTCAGAATACCGTTGCCCCGACGACGGTTGCCGTTAAGCGTGCTCTGGCCCCACGGTTTCCCGTTAGGTCCCGCAATCCCTTCCTTGTTCAACCGTGTGCAGATCGCCCGCGGCGAATGTCCGGCGGCGTATTCTTCCATTATGCGAATGACAATCTGCGCCTGCTCCTTATCGATCTGGCGATCGCCGCGGAGCACATTGCCTTCGCCGTCGAGTTTGTGAGCGACTTTATAGCCATAGGAATTGCCGCCGGGGATTTTCCCTGCCTCAACACGGCCACGCTGACCACGGCGCACCTTTTGCGCGATTTGCTTAAGCTGAATGGCGTTCATCGTTGACTTGAGGCCGACATGCAAATCGGTGACAAAGCCATCCGCCAGTGTGAGCATTTTGACTTCGGCAAATTGCATTCTTTTGTAGACGCCTGCCGTGTCTTCCTGATCGCGTGAAAGCCGGTCAAGATCCTCAAAAACGACAACATCAAACTTGTTCGCTAGTGCGTCCTGTACGAGTTGCTGAACGGCGGGGCGTAGCAATATGTTTGAACCGGATTTGCCGTGATCGGCATAGTAATCCAAGAATTTCCAACCTTCTTTTTCTATCCGATCCGTGCAGACACGCACTTGATCTTCAATAGACTCGTCACGCTGTAAGTCTTCGTCTGAATAGCGGGCATATACAACAGCTCTCATTTTTCCTCACTTTCAGGAAAAACTATACCATATTCAGATTTATTCTTCAGTACTTCTAAAAGTTCTTTATAGTCTTTTTCCGCAGCGCGACGAGCAAGAAAGCGCACTAGCGCCAATACGCGCTTATCCTTACTCAGAATACTTCTTGGCTGTGTTTTGTCGGGGGTTCTTTGTGTCATTTATGTTCTGTCCCTATGCTTACAGGCGCTCCTTTTGATTTAGAACGAAAAGAGAACATGCTACCATAGGTTGCTCATTGTGTCTAGGAGAATGGCCCTGGTTCTTTTGATCATGGTTCTTGATCGTCGATTTGATTTGTCTGTGACGCAGCCGAATCATCCTCAGCGCCTAGCTCCGACACAGAGTTATCTGCTTCTTCGTGTCCGTTCTGGTGAGACTGAGCATCCGTCTCGGGATTTTCGGCGTAGAACGCGACTTGCTGCTGATCGGCGGAATAGCCATACTTGACGCACAGCGCATGAATATCACCGTGCAGCTTGTCTTGGACGTCCCGGTACATTCGGCCCTGAAACGCGGATACTTCTTTGATAGGGTCTTCAGCGCTGCGATCCTTGGCCTCTTGGATCATGCGGGCGCGTTCCTGATTCATGATCTTGCTGACCTGAACGCGGGCCTCATTTGAGTCATCAACGAGCTTGTGAAGTTCGGCCTTGAAGTGCGTGGCTTTTTCCTGTTCGGTCATGTTTTCAATCTCCTTTTGGCTGGCGACTTGCCCTCGCTGGTGCTTGCCCTCGGCAATGCGCGCAAGTGACTCGGTTTCGTTGTCCCTGAGATTGGCTAAGTCCCGTTGATGGATTTCATCAACGCGCTTTGCCGCTTCCTCACGAATAGAACTCTCGGACATCAGATGCGCCGCCACTTCCGGCGCGACGTAGTGGTGCTGCTTCGTTCGGTCTTTCCAGACCTCGACAGCCATCTCCGCTATGCGCTGCTCACGCTCTTCCTGAAAGCTCTCTATCAGAACGCTCTCGGCCTCTTTCGTATGCGCAATGATTTGCCGTGCGCGTGCGATGTCATCAGGCCGACCTTGAAGCTGTGTCCAATAGTCGGGATTGCTTTTCCCAAATTCCCTTTTCAGCGCCCCGGACTCGCCGTGATGAAACTCCTCGAAGCTGCGCGGTTTTACTGGCATGGTCCGTGCTCCATTCTGCGAATTTGCTTATGTATGAGTAAAAATTGTATAATCGTCCTATGACAGAAAATAAAATTCCTGCAAACAACAATGCTTCTTTCTCTAATATATTGGAAAACAAGCCACGAAAACTTACAGACAATGCGCTTGGTTCTACGCTTGAATTGTTGAAGCAGGCTGACATTCCAAATTCGGTGGTTGCCGAGGCGCTGTTTTCGTGTCTGAAAGCCAGCGCCATGCCGAGCAAAAACGCATCGCATGCGGACAACATGGTTTGGTACGCGCAGTTGCAGCGCTTCCGAAGCGATTTGGATATGCAAATCCATATTATCGAATCGACGCTGGACGAAACGCATCAATGACTCCGGGCCTGTTTGATCCAGATCGGCGTGCAGCCGCCGGCGGGTCTCGTAATCCATTCGCCGCGTACGCTGAGATACTTGCAACCGGCAACCGTTCTTTCGACGTAGACATGCAGGACAGGCTTAGCGAGTTCAAAACCGCCCAGGAGAACGATTGCCATCCATGCGTAGAGCCAGAAAAACGAGGAAACCCTCAAGACACGCTCTTTTTTAGGCGCGTTGCTTCGTTCCTTCTTGAATCCCTTCGGCTTTCGCCACCACAGCACCTTTACGCCGCCCTTGGTGATCTTCAGGCCGAGTTTGGGTTTTGTCTCGGGCGGCGGACCCTCAAGCGGATTTTCAGCGACAAGCTGTTTGAGGCCGTCCACATCCCAATAGGGGACTTTCTTCAGATGATCCGCGCGCAGCCCCCGGAATTTGACAATCTGTTCATCGATCGGCAGCGCCATAAGTTCCTGCGGCGTAAAAATCGGTTCCTCATGGTCCTGAAAACCAAAACCCACATCTTCAAAGTTTGTGCCTCTGACATTGGCGCTGTGCCGCCGCACAGTGCGGTTGCCTATCATGTCGCTGAAACGCTTGGCGTCGTCGTAGTCGGAGAAATTTAGCGCCTGGATCACGTCGGATTGCTCAAGGATCACCCGCGCCTGATGAGGGCCGATGCTTTCCTCGAGGTCGGAGAGTGACTGAATATAGTTCTCCGAAGAGACTTTCAGCCCGCGCATGGACAGCATCTCCTTGGCGAAGCCAGGTATGTTGAGAGCCTGGAATTCGTCAAGACAGGCATGGATTGGGCGGCCATGGGGAAAGGCTTTGGCCGATCCAAAGAAATTGAATGCAAAAAAAGATATGTGCGCCCTCATGTCGTTGAGAGTGCCGAGCGGGATCATCGAGGCGAAAACCATTTGCCTGTGGCGCAGGTCCGAAACCCGACCGGCGGCATGTCTGCCGAAATGCGCTAGTGGGCCTGTCGCGTCGTAGCAGGACAGGCCGAGAACGATCTTGTTGAGGAACTGCGGCAGGTACTTCGGCGTGTCCTTGTGCATATCAAGCAAGGTGGACGCCGCCTTTTGCCCGTCCTCTATGACTGTATCGCCGGATTTCGGCTTATAGGCTCTGAGCTTCTCAAGGCAGCGGACGGCCAATTCCAGATCGGAAGCGACTTCCCAAATCCGAGTTGGCGTGATGTTGTCAGGCTCGTAGACCAGCAGATAAACGAAGAGGGCATGAAAGCCCTTTTGCCCGTTTTCGCCGAAGAACGGCGTCCTTTCATCCGGCCGGACTTCCACGGCAATCGCCGCATAGCCCCGGATAAATGTATTCGTAAGCTGATGAAACTCCGGGTCTTCCGAATAATAAGCGTCAATCGCCAGCTCGAACGGCGGAACCTCAGCGCCGGGGCATGTGTCCTGTGCGTCGCCGCCGATGTTGATGCACAGCAGTTCAAGTCCGAACGCTTTCAGCGTGTCGATGACCTGCGGCAGGTTTTCCTTTTTAACGTCGTTGATGAAAACGCTCTTGCCGGAAAGCAGTGGCGTCATGATCGACGAGGCGATGACCTGTGAAGTCGTCTTTAGCGTTCCCTGCGCGCCCAAGATCGCCTGAAATGTGATCTTAATCTTATGGGGCAGAAAGACAGGTTTGCCGTCCAAGGTCGTGCCGAGTAGCCGTCCCTTCGGTTTGCGCATGCCGGTTTGTTTGCGTTCCGCCTCGCTCAAAAGACAGTCATCTTTGTTCTGATACGGCGTGCGGGCTTCTTGCCAGAGTTTCCGCACAACATAATCCTTCCAGTACGCCCTTGCGGCGTATCCGACGCTAAGCGCTGCACCCAGGCTCAACCCTATGGGTAACGCGAGATCAACGCGCGAAGGGGTCTTAACTTCGGGCATGAGGCTCCACGCGGACAGCGCCAGCGCCGTTGCACCGAACATCGAATAGTTGCCCTGAAGATTGTGACGCGGCGAGAGTGTGCCGTTAATCCTCATGGGAGTTTCTGTCCCTTTCCGGTGCGATGTTGAATAAGTTGGTGACCAGCCGGACACAAAAGCCGATGAATGTCAGCCACAAGAAGGTCGAAAGCGGTTGCCAGACCCCATGCACCTTGGGAGGCCCCGCGTAATGCAGAGCAACGACCGAGAGGATTGCGCCGACTAGTGGAAACAGCAGATACAACTATTGTCTCCGTCTAAACGGCAGCGCCACGATCAGGACCACGAGTCTGAGTGCTGACACCGCGGCGATGAACCAGAGAAAAACACTGACGATGTAATACTCGTTCTCCGGCGTAACCGGGCCTGTGTGCTGTAGCCCCCACATTGAGAGCGCAAGGAAGATTGCAGAAGCGATAAGGGGCGCCACGACTATTTCTCCGGAAATCGGCAAGAGCGCCTGTAGTTGGCAAACGCTTCTTCGGTGATGCCCGCATCCTTCAGGACAGAAGCTCGTGGCGTGTCCCACTCGACGTCTCGGTCGGGATACTTGCGGCCAAGGTCAACTCGAAGCCGTGCGCCGCTGTTGTTATAGGCGTAGACGTAGCACCAAGACATGTCGTAAGCCGGGAACGCCTTAGCCTGATAACTTGTCCCGGTTGACACCTCGCGCCCGTCGTCCGTCGGGTGCTCAATGAACTGAAACCTTGTGAAAGTTGTCACGCCTTCGAGCCGGTGACCCGTATTCAAGACCTGCTGAAGCTCGTTAAGAGATGATTCCATGTCTGCCTTTTCAGCCTGAGACGCTGCCAAAAGGCGCTCCGCCTCACGATGGCGGCGACGAGCCTGGTCAAGCTCCCCCTGCATCCGGGCAAGCTCGCTTTCCAGTTCGGTGATACGAATTCGATTGGTCAGGCGATCGCGATCAAGTTGCTCGGCAGTACTCGCACGCTCATTGACCCGCATAACGGCGATATCGTTCGAGCGCCGCGCTTGCACCATGACCTGCGCCGCGTTTACATCCAGCGGTTTCAACTCGATCGGGTTGCTCAGGCGCTGGGCAAACCGTTGCAGACAAACGGACATGGCCGCGCTGAATGTCGCCAGAACACCGCCGCGCAAGGCGATGTAGCGGCCCCAGAACTGCGCCAGCGCCGTTTGCTCATACTTTCCGAGATCGGGCAAGATCGCGCATATATGCACCGCGACCCCTTCGAGGACCGGCGTGGCCCCTTGCCGCCCATAGGGCGAGAGCAGTAACGAGCCGACCATCATGCTGTCGCTTGGAACACGGATGTTTCGGTAGTCGTCCATCATGGATACGGACGGATCGTTTTCATCGACGTGAAGCGGCGAGGCGACAATCAGGACGTGCGCATTGTCGCTTTGGCCGCCACGAATTTCCCCAATTGCCGAAAGCACATCGAGCAGACTTGAACGCAGCCCGCTCGGCGCGGTTTCTTCCGATTGCGCCATGCCCGACAGGAAATTCTTGATCGCGCTTTTCTGGGCCGCGAAATCCTTATCGCGGAACGCGGCCAGCCGATAGCGGCTTTTGTCGGGCACGCCGAACGATACGATGCTGGAACCATCAGCAGAATTTAGAAAGCTAAAGCTATCGCTTGGTTGCAGGCCGTCAAAAGCTGCGCCGACAGCGCTTACAATCGGGCGGTGATCGCCAGTGCGCTGATCAGGAATGGAGACAAATAGATCATCGGCAGCCGCGCACTGGATTCCAAGGAATGGAGCAACTGCAATCAGGCTGGCTTGTACGTGACGCCACATAACGTGACCTTTCCTCATGATCCAGAACCAAAGACATGCTTGTCGTTCGGTGCGAACGCGCCGTTGCCGGAGCCGTTGACAGGCGCGTAAAGAATTTCCGCAGCGGCCGCCTTCTGCGCCGCGTCGACGTCTGCCGACTTGCGTTTAACTGCCGCAGCAGCAAGTTCACCCTGCATGGCTTTCGTCGCCAAATGGCTGTTCTCGTGAGCCTCCAACGTGTTGAGCGCCTCAATCGCCTGATCACGCTTGGTCTTGGCTTCCGCCATCAAGACCAGCAGGTGGGCTTCTTCAGCATCGGGAATTATGCGTTTGAGCGTGCGCGGGGTGAGACGGCGCAAGGCGAACTGATGCAGAGTCGGCGCGGCCACGAGGTCTAGAATGGCCGTAACCAGAAACAGCAACCACATGGGCGGTTCCAGCACGAACCCCGGCGAGGCAGGCATAGCCGGCTCAAGAGTCCAGTCGCTTGCCGTTGCGCCGCTCGCATCGCCGAAGGCCATGGGATAGGCGGCCAAGGACGTTATGGACGCCCAAACGATGAACACCGTCACCGTTGCGAGCAAAAGCCGCCGGTCATAAAGCAGTCGAGCCCGGTCGCTGGTAAGCTTTGCGCGAAACTCTACGGACGCCAGCACCCCGGCCAATGCTGTGACGCCGAATACCAGCCCGAACACGGGCATATCCGCGACCAGCGCGATTTTTTGCGCCTGCGTAATGAGCATGACGGCGATTCCCGGAACCGTCAGCATGGTCACGAACAAGACCAACAGGCTGAACCCGCCGAACAGGGTTTCTATCGGATTGCGTTTGTGCTCCGAGTCTGGTTCTTCGACAACGCCGTATGAATCCGTTTCATCCAGCTTTGCCTCAATGGACTTCATGTCCCGATCCGCACGCTCAACGTCGTCCTGTGCGGCTTGCATTGCCGCTGTGCTCGAGCCTTGCGGGTTCAGCGCGTCAAAGATGTATTCGGCGTAGGCCCGCGCCCGATCTTCCTCGTCCGGCAGGCCGACGAAGGCGCGAACATCGGCTTCTTGCAAGCTGAGGTTTTGGGACCGATTTGGAAGCATCACTGAAGCTCCACAGCATTTGCGAACCATAAGACGCGGGGCAGCGCGCTAAATTGAACTTGCGTCGCGCGGTTGTTCACATTGATGCTATCTGCACCGCCGACCTGATCAGCGCCAACATCTAGAGAGGCGCCAAGCTGTTCGACAACCGAGCGCTTGCGTTCAATATCGTCCCGCGCGGATTGCAGGCTGCTCTCATGACCCGCCCGCAACGAATGCAGCGGGCCGACCGCCGTTGTTCCGCGAAGGGCCGCCGCCCCAATCCAGTCGAGACTTGGCCGCGAATGGACAGGCATGAGGGTCTCCCATTGACAAGGCGATCCAATTTGACCGCCCGGGCGCAGGCCCTTGCGGCCTGCCTACATGGGAGAGGATATAGGGTATATAATACCCCTTGTCTAGGGTATATTATACCCTATTCGTGTTCGGACGTGAGTCCTATGCCGATAGTTACGCCAATCGCCTCGGCATATTTGCCTATGGTTGTCATAGTCGGATTGGCATCGCCCTTTTCGAGGCGACGGACAGCCCTGTGATCCGTGCCCATACATTTGGCAACCTGAGTCTGCGTCATGTTCGCACGCCGTCGGGCGGCGGCTAAGAGTGCCCCGAGCTCTTTTGGTGAAGACGCAGTTTTGAATGTTGAGTAAAGGCTTTGCTTTTCTTCTTCTGTACTCACGGGTTCTGACCTTTCTTCGGTCACAGCCCTGCTATCATCGCTGATTTCTTTTACACTATATTCATCTTCTTTTAGAAGAAATTTATTTTTTTCTTTTGAATGTTGATTGGTATTTGCGTCCGAAACTGAATCAACTTCTCTTAGTTTTCCAAAAACAACAAGGTTGACGGGCTGAGATTCCAGGCTTTCCGAATCTGTCCGTCCATGGCGCTTTGGCTCTAGCAACTGGCCCTTGGGCGCGGTAGATGGTTTTGGCGGTGTCATGAGGTTCTCCGGCTATCGCGTTTGACCATCTCAGCCCACTCCTGTCTCACGCTATCAAGCGCGCGAGTGAGCGCCCGCACCACGCGATCTTCTTTAAGATAGTCGGAGTCGTTCTCTATGAGCTTCCGACCGTAGTATTTGTTTTCAGACAGGTTAATTACCAAGGCGGTATCAAAAATCACAAACAGATTTGATGCGCTGACGCCGATGTTTTCTTCTGTCCCAATTCTGTGAATCTGCACCATTGCGTAAGGCATCGCCTGAGCAATCTCATCAAGTCTTCGATTCAGCCTTTCTATCCAGCCGCGTGTCAGGAGAACATCAACAGTTTTCCCTTCATCTACACTATCAAAACGGTCGAATGATGCATTCAACTCAGCCCACAGCGCATCGCCAATTGCGTCAAGGTAGGCTTGCTGCACAGCCTGACGGATACGGCGCGACGCCCGCCTCCGGATCACACCGACCTGAAACACATAGTTGTAGTAAAATGTCTCAAAGTCCGAGGATGTCCGATTTGCGATATCCGTCCGCGTCTTGGTGACAAAGCTAACCAACGGAAATCCCGAAACCAGTGTCGGTTTGACGAAGGCGGTGTCCTGACCACCGTCCTCTTCCAGGAAATCGGGGCCATAGGCTACACGGTCGCACCTTGAGCACGCCTTGGCCGGTGCAAATGTGGATATGCCAGACGAGAAAGCGGGGTATGTCATGGAGTGAAAGAACTGTTGGCCAAGAAACCTCTCGATCTTCATGGCCTCATGGATCGCGCTCGCAAGAATGTTCGTTGTTTCCATCATTTCCGAACTAGGCTTCTTGATGCCGAGTTGTGCCAGATAGCCGAGAACCTCCCGTTCTGCTGCGTTCTTGGCGCGCAAGCCCTTCTTGGCACGCTGTTCCACGTAGTCTAGTAGAACCGCTGCTAAATCCAGGCAAATCGCGGGCGTTGCCACTGGGACGATTCGATAGCCGTGCTCAACATCCTCATTCGCATTGTCGCCTGGAATTACGGGCGCTCTGAGGTGCAAGAAGAACGCTATCGTTGGCGGTCTGATCCCGTGGCCGCTGGCAAGTGACTCCCGATGACGCGACCACAAAATCGGCGCTGAAGACTCGTCTTCAGTTTGGAGGTCGAATTTGCCAGGTTTGCCGCCGCGCATCTCGGTGTACATTGCATCAATCTCGTTCAAAAGCGGCTCGAGGATTTTGGCGAGTTCCTCTGTCCCGATGTCCTTTACTCTCGATTCGAACTGCGGTTTCTGTTTGGGAAACAGCAGCTTCGGATCTTCGCGTGCAAACACCCAGTACCTGGCTATGTGGCGAAGATGCGAAAAATCCTTTTGACCATGCGAGCTGCGTGTTTGGTGCTGTGCGATCGATGCATACAAACGGCTTATTTGCTCTCGATCGGATCTGTTTAGGTATTCAAGATAGGTCTTCGCAGGATCGAGGCGATCGCCGGCGTTTTTGTAACGGTTATCGCGCGAATACCGTTCATCATGGCCATACCCCAAATTAAGGTAGAACACGCCCAGCGCGTACATTCGGTCGACCTTCGGGGAATCCAGGCGGGACGCTTTGGGAAGGGGGATTATCCATTCACCGAATGTGTCCGGTCGGCCAAGGCGTTCGGCTATCTCAGAATCAAATTTTTTCTTCAGTTCGGATGGGTAGCGCAGAGTGTGCAGCCAGTCGGAGTCTTGATCGGTCTTTAGGCTTGTCCGCCCGGCTTCCTCGGGGCGCTTCTTGAATACGACCAACAAGACGGGTTTCTGAATCAAAAGCACGGTGAGGTTCAGAAGCGAATAAAGCCCATAGGCGCGCGCCTTCCGCGAAATTACAAACTCATGCATGGCGGCATGAATCAATGTCACGCGTTGGTCGGCAAACTTGGAGCCGACCGGCGCGGCGGTCTTTACGGTATCGGCTTGCGAGCTATCCATCGTTCCAAATCAAGGCGGGTCGCAGCAGCATGTGCCTTCAGTTCTCGCCACAGGTAAATTGCAGCTTCCTACTACGGCACTAGGCTTTTCAAGTGATTTCCGCGATTGGCCTTGTGTATCTCCAACCTGAAAAACCTAATGCACCGGACACGACATTTGCCACCGCGTTGGGCTGCCCCAGCCAAGCTAGTGCTGGTTCCGCTCGTCTACAGTAAATCCTGAGGCCGCCGCACGCACCGCATGGAAGGTGAGTGCAACAAAAACTAAGTTAAGAAAATGTTAATTAAAAATATTTATACTATTCTCATAAAGCTTAATAATCAAAATATCCTGATGTATATTGTTAAAATACATGAGGTGGAGATTATATATACAGGCTATACGTTGAAAAAACTGACAGGGGGGTGTGTCCCGATGGCGATCACGCAGGCCGACATTGTGGCGATAAAGGACCGCATACCGCCGCAATTCAAACCAGCCGAGTACCATACCAGTAGCGCGGAGTTCACCGAGAACGCTGCCGATACTGGCGCGGCCCGTCCCATCGCCACAGTCAACCTGAGCCTTGATGCACCCGATGATCCGGTCAGCACCCCGCACCGGATCGAGCGCGAGCAAATCAAACAAGACATCTTCATCGGCATGAAGGATATGGCCGACGGGCAAGACGTTGTTGCCCTGAATACCGGCAGGCAGGCCCGCGTCGTCAGCGGCGGCTCCGAAAACGCCAAGGAAGCTAAGCTCAGGCGCAACCGGGCCAGCGGCGGCGACTTGCTAACGCATCTCCTGCTTCAACAACAGCTTGACGCGGCGATCGCCGCGAACAACGAGCAGATCGCCCGCAACAACCAACGCCTCGCAGTGCTGGACCGCTATCAGACCGGATTGGAGCGGCATCTAGACAAGCTCGACAGCGGCGAGGAAATCGAACTGAATGAAGACGGATCGCTGAAGAACGCCGATGCCGAAGCCGCCATCAGGGAGTACGAAGACAAATACGGCGTGAAGGTCGACCGCACTGACCTCGACTCCGTGCGCCATGTCCTGCGAGGCGTTCAGGCCGAAACGGATTTCATTCGCCGTGATAACGAACGTTTGGAGCAGGAAAACCGAGAGTACGCGGCGCTGGGCCGGGAGCTTGACCGCAATCCTGACGATCCCGCGTTACACGACAGGATCGAACAAAAACTGCAAACCGAAAGCGGCACCCGCGAAGTAGCCAAAGCGGCGACGGAAGCCGCGACCATCGAAGGCAAGCAGGTGGTGCACGACAAAACGGTGGAGAGCGCACAGGATGCTGATCTGAAAAGCGACTTGATTGCAACGGGGACAGGTTTGCAAGACGAGATCGATCCGTTTGCCTTGCCAACCACTGATCAAAATCTGTCCTTCGCCAGTGACCTTGAAGACTCCCCGATCCGGGGCGGCAATCTCAGTGCGGACTTTGAAACCGCAAGCGCCGAAGACGGTGACGAAGCGGCCCCGGACAACGATCATCAGCCTGCGGACATTACACCGGCCACGGGGCCATCAAACACAGTCTAATCGGCAGCCGATCCGGCTGGCTGGTTCGCTGTCTGTGAACGCGGCTTAACGACATTCTCGAAAGCCGCCACGATCTCTGTTTTTGTTGCCGGACCGATGTTCGGACCCGGATTGGGATGCGTCGAGAAGAGTTGTCCATCGGCGTAAATCTGAACCGCCGACTCGCCCTTGGCGATATACATCCCTTTAACCGGATATCCCTCAAAAATGGCCTCGCGGGTCGTCTCCCGCACTGCGTAGAAGGCCTCGCGGTTCTGCCCATAAAAGATGACCAGGATTGCGTCGTTCGACTCTTCCGCCGCCGCAACGATGAGGTAGCGCGGCGAGATATCGCGCACGTCGCGCATCGGCACCTTGACTTCGGACAGCGAAGCCGGACGGCTTGCCTGATCCTTGCCGCCCGCGCCAAGCGCCGGTAGGGAAAAACCCACCAAACCGGACAGCGCGGCAATGACAGCGCATCCAAGAATCTTACGCCGGATCATCGGCGGCTCCCTTTCCCACGAACCTTGATGCCGAAGTTGCGCATAAAGTCATCAGGCAGCTATTCCGCCAATGGAGGCGGTCATTACTGCCTCTCAGAAAGGGAACCCTTTCTTATATATTTACAGAAACTTTCTGGTTGTCACTTTTTCTTGTTTTCTTTGCCAAAAACCGTACTGTTTTGATGGTGAGGGAGCCTGTGCGGCCCGGTAAAGGGGCTGGCAGAAAGGGTTCCCTTTTTTACAGATGCGCGAAGCGCGCTGGCCTCGGGGAACCGCGAAAATTCAGATCAGGAGCAAGCGGCTATGAAGGTCGGCTATGCGCGTGTCTCGACGGACAGACAGACGCTTTACCAGTATATCGACGCCTTGAAGGCGTCGGGGTGCGACGAGGACAACATCTTCACGGATTGGGCCACCAGCGCCGCCACCAAAAACCGCCCCGGCCTGCAAGAGGCCCGCGCTGCCCTCGGGGCCGGGGACACCTTCGTGGTCCTGTCCATTGACCGGGCGTTTCGCTCAACTCTTGAGGGTCTGTTGTTTCTGGATAGCCTGCACCAGGAAGGCATTACCTTTCAGTCCATATACCAGTGCGTGGATACCGGTACGCCGGAGGGCCGCAAATGGTTCACTTATTCGGTTGCCGACGCCGAGTACGAGAGGGCCGTTATTTCGCGCCGAACCAAGGACAAAATGGCGGCGGCGAAACGGCGCGGCCAGCATCTTGGACGACCGTATTCCCTCACGATGAGCAAAACCCTGGCCGCGCACGATTTGGTCAAAAGCGGCCTTCCGATCAGCCGCACCGCCGCAAGGTTTGCTGTCTGCCACCAAACGCTGACGAATTCATTCAAGCGCTTGGGATTGCAGTTTTGAGCTGCCTGCTCTCGCACGACAGGATAAGGCAATAAAGATCCTTCTGACACCAAGCGGGAAGCTCCGGAACGGCGGCAGCGGGTCTGCTAGCTGATGAAGCCATTGCGCTCCTGGAGAAGCCCATCGCCGAGCGCCAGATCAAACTCTTCGACGACCAGGTCTACCTGCAGAGCGTCATCGACTGCCATTCGCGCTACGCCTGGGGCCGGCTCCACACCTCCAAGCTGCCCGTGACCGCGGTGCACGTCATGAACAATGACGTGCTGCTCAGCTTCGAGGCGCGGGGCCGCGATCGCCATCCCTACGAACTGCTCCTCCAGCTCAAGGGCATCGAGCACCACACAACGCGCGTCAGGCGGCCGTGGTCCAACGGCCAGGTCGAAAGGCTGCACAGGACGCTCTTGGACGAGCACTTCCGCATCATGGGCAGGAAGAAGGTCTTATGAAGCAGTGGAGGAGATGCAGATCGACCTCGACGCCTTCCTGGTGGCCTATAACGTCAAGCGACCGTACCAGGGTCGCGGCATGAACGGCAGGACACCGGCTAAGCTCTTCACCGACGGATTGCCCAAGCAGACCAAAGCGAAGAAACTGGAGAAGACCGAAACGAAGAGAGCCGCCTAATGCCCCTCCCCCGCGTGGAGTAGGGGCGGCAGTGTCAGATGAATACCCTATCTGCACATGTTGCCGTCGTGGTTGCCTCACGCCTTACCGCGAAGCTTTTTTGCAAGCTCGACTACACGTAGATAGCCATAGCATAACGCGTCTGGATGCTGTTCGAGTAGGTTTGAGCAGTATGGCGCCGCGAACACATGAGGAGTTAGGCATTCCTCGAAGATCACACCATGGACCAAATAACGAGCTAGTTCGGAGTTTTTACACAAGGTTTTTTTGAAGAAACAAAGCTCAAGGATTGCTTAATGCTTTCTCTTTCGCTCCTGCGCAAATTTATCATTGGAAAGCTACAACACGGGTTGCATGTGGGTTACGCTGTTTGAGCCGTCAGCGCCTCATCGGAGAATTTGGAAATGGTCGATAAGCCGCAAGAGCACTCAGAGTTCGAAGTTGTAATAGAAGTTTCAGCAGAAATCGTTTCGGTACGTAAGTACGAGAAAATCGAACCCGCAGGCGAGTTTGGTCCATATAACGTAGACAAAAGCTCAGAACCTTGGGTTCTATCAGTTCCAAATCGAAGAACAATCCGTCTGCACACTTCTCCGTATTACAGACCTTATAGTGACTTTTGGACAAGCCCTCAAACTCGTTTTGAAATCCACAGCGGCCAATGGGTGGAGGGATATCAAAATAATGCTTGGACGCTATTGACCGATGCCGACCACCGATGAGAGCCTTCCTTAACTAGATCTGTTGGATATGTGCTTGATAGACACGGAGCGATCGTTGGCGTTTGCTAACGCCATGGCCTTGATCGCGAGCACGATGCAAGTAGGCTGAATTTTTGAAACAGAATTGACCTTGTCATGCCAATTGGCCTGTGGAGCACTTGTTCCGTCAAGGTCGATATTCTCCGCTTTGAAAGTTCTTCTTCAAATAAGGCCCATAGGAAACATGCTTGAAGTCGGTTCTGAATATCCATATCAGTTTTGACATCTTTTTCTCTCGTTAACGACATGAACGAGAATATCATTTTGGAGATTGAAGTACTAGCATTTTGATTTGCGTACTTCCGCGCCAACGATACGGCATACACTGAAGCCATAAATCGACTACCCGGCAATTCATAGTTTTCAATGCCAGAAATTATTTTATCCAAAATCAACTTGCCTTCGAGCACTAACCCGTTCCGAAAAGCAACATTCGCGTAATCGTAAAATAGTCCAGTAAAATGATCATCTATGTTCGTCTCTTCTTCTAATTTTAAATTCAATTCATCTATTCCCATTTTGAGATAGAGCTCTCCCAAATTCGCGTCTCCTTTAAGAAAACTTTGATCAGCAGCCAAAAGTAAAGCTCGAGCCTTCAAATCCGTATCTTCCATAACTTCTCCAATAACGCGAACCGCTTCCGGATGGCCAAGTTTGGAAAGAATGTATGAGATTTTCCAATAGATAATGTCGATATCGGAATTATCCTTTACCATCTGCCAGACTGCATTATCAAGTCTCCCAGTCGCCAAGAGAAGACCAGCAAGCGCTTCTTCGACCATATCTCTATCAACTCGACCATCTACGCTTCCAAATAATGTAGCACTTTCTCTATCGTCTCCTTTCCAAGCAAAAACGCGAGCTCTAAGTTGCAAATATCTATTTCTAACTCTTGTATCGGCGCATTGACTATCCCGTACCCGCGCGAAAACCTCACTGACCTTTAACGCTAGGTCGAATTCTCCGATTGCTAATAGGCTTGCAGAAATCTTCTCCAGTGAATGATAACTTATTCGCCGGCAGTTCTCCGGAATGTGATTGAGAAGATCATGTACTACTCTAATAGCGAGCTCCTTGTGACCGTGAGCTGCTGCAATGGTAATCATCGATTCGGCCGCGGGGCTAGGATATGAGACGTCACCGTCACCACCAACGTCTTTGTAAATCTCGTACATCAAGTCAATACCTGCGTCCGAAATGTGCCTTCCATGGTGATTGCGTTGTGGCAAACCGCTCAGAAAGCCGAGCTTAGAAGTTTTGTCTTTTGTTTTGATGAATTCAAATGCAGATTTAAAACCATCAGCCTCGACAATTCGATCGGTCAACACTATATAATTTACTGTTCCAGATTCGCGCTCACTTATTTCTTTGTTCAATTCATCGTACTTTCCATTGGAAGCATATATTTCCATCAAGACATCTGTTATGAATCGCTTTTCTTTCTTTTCATTAGTTTCCCTCCTTATCCGTATTAAATCTTGGGTTTTAGAACTAGAAAACAATGCATTATGCAAATCCGATGCATGAGTATTTCGCAATCTTGCATAGAAAAAAGCCAAATCTATCTCGCCCATTTCAGCGAAAGCCACGGATATTTTTCGAAATTTTCTCCCTTCAATTTTGTAAATTCTTGGAGAATACATCATTTCTGCAGATATTTTGTTTTTGTATCGGCTCAGATCAAGATTAGATGATTTTAGCAGATTGTAGCTTGACGAAAGCAATTCGATTTTTTTTTGCAAACCAATCCTTCTCAACTAAGACATCATTTTCGTTCATAAAAAAGGGACCATAGTTTGTTTTCATAACGGTATCGAAGTAAGCGGCTACGGCACACATCCGATCTGGAGCTTTGAGGCACTGAAATGTGTAAGATTCTGACCCAGCATGAGGAACAAGAAACGTGTTCAATAGGAAAAAAATTGGAAGAAAAAGATAGTGCTTTATTTTTGTTGTCATGATGTCTCCTTTTGACCTAAGCGGGTCAATCCGATACGGGATCTCGGCGATGAAGTGTCTGGGAATGACGACTTTTGTTGGATAACGAGATCCTTAAAGGGTATTTCGTTGGATAAATTGTTGCTCGGTTCTGCAGGCGTCGCAACCAACTTCTAAACCCAAGATTGCCGAATCATGCAGAACTCGCATTTTGTAGAATAGATTGATTGTCCAAGATGGCAGTTGTCATTATCGGACTAATCCCGATTCAGCCGACAGATATTAGGGCTGTTTCCTTGCAGCTTGCGACAGGCCTTACACCGCAGCTTTGTTAGGCTCGATTACCCGCGTATAACCCCGCCAGCGGCGACCAAAGTTATCGGGATGTAATACCGTTCGGTTTCAGCGTTTAACACACACGGCCTCAAAGCGATCGCACTAGCCGAGGTCTTCCAGCCAGACCGCATAACGGCTGTCGATGGAGATGTTCTTTATATGTTGCATTCAGGCCGACGATAAGAAAACCGGTACGAGAGGCCAGTGGGTCTTACGCGGACCGGCCCTTTCCGGGGAAGCTTTGGGGCCATGTGGAACCTCTACAGCCTGACGACCAATCAGGAAGCCATCAGGCGGTTTTTTGAAACGCAACGCGAAGAGGACGGTAACCTACCGCTTTTCCCGGCTGTCTTTCCGGGAAACGATGCGCCGGCTGTCCGGCTTGCAGAGGATCAGGCCGGCGAGCCGGCGATGATGAGTTGGGAGTTTGTGCTGCTCCAGCAGGGCAAAACGCCGAAGAGCGTGACCACAAGCTCACGACAAAAAGATTGCAGCCAGCCCATTCTGAAGATTATCCGTCGCCAGCTGCCGCCGCCTATTTTTTTGATCCGGCGTGCGTAATCAAAAATCGGCAATAACGTCTAGAATTACCCAAAACTTTTAGTCAATATCAATTGTTCCCTTCAACAACGAGGCAGAGTTCTGATGTCCATGTCCGGCGATCATGAGGACTTGCTTATGGAAGAGGCGCGTCTCCGTCACTTGGAATTCGAGGAATTTTTGTCAGACTTCAGATATTTTAGAACCAACTATGCAGAATTTTTGAAGCCTTTGGAAGAATTACAGAAACAATACTATAAGTCACAACACAATCAATCTGAAAGATACAATCTAAAATCTGCAATGCGGCTAAGTCGCCCGATTAATAGAAAAAGCAGCTCTGTAGAATCAGATCTTCTCCGACGCGCAGGAAATGCTTTAAGGAAAAAGATGAATGAACGAAGACCATACAATGACGGTGCCTATTTGGAGAATGGCCCTAATGCCATTCAAATGGAAAAGTACATGGAGGAATTTTCTAGTGAATACTGGAAGGAATTTGCCCTAAAATTGGGCATTGGCGGTAACAAATATGGTGTGATAATTGGCTTGGGAATCTATGTTTTTCTTCATAGTGAAACGGGTAAAGAATTTATGGGAAATACATATGGAAAACTTGGATATAAAATGGGTTGGGTAATTGATAATAGATCCGTTATTTATACTAAAATCAGATATGAATACTCAGAATCTATTCAGGAAATCTATGGTACTGCCGATTTTATTTTAAGAAATGCTGATTTTGTTTTCTTGCCATACGGCCCGAGCATCTACAGTTCTTACTGAAAATTCTAAATCAAGTAAATTGGGGGAGTTCTGATGCCAAAAGACTCAAAAACGAAAATTGATGAAACAAATCGAGATTGGCGATTATTGATCAATGAATTCACCAAATCTTACCAGATTCCGAAAGAAATTGATGATATAATAAAAGGAGAATTCTCGAATAAATTACTTGAACGGCTTGATGTCGACTTCGATTCGTTACCAAATGCGGATTACGAGAAATATTCTCCACTTCATTTCGAGCCGTTGCTTGAAGAAGCGATAGAATTATTGGATGGGTGCGCTGCGATTAGAAGTTCTTGGAACGAAAATGCAATACAATTAGCCGATTTTATGACGGAGATATTGGAATTCATAAGTAAGGATGTTGTTCAGTCGAAAGAAAGCGATGCTGGATTTTATCGACTGAAAGTAGATGAAATTAGATACAAATTTGATTCTGAAAGTGAATTTATTGCTCGGTCTGAAGAAGCATTAACAACTTTGACTGCAAATTTGGACAACAATTGGAGTCGCGAAGCGATAGCGGAACAGAAATTAGTGGCAAGCTTGAATGCAGAGGTTTCGTCTAAGGAATTGCATGAAGCGGGCAGTCATAGAAATTATGTACAACACGAAACGGAACTTCTTGGTAAAAAAACCAAGCCACAGCATGTCCGGCGATATCAGGAAATCATGTCCGAGCACAGATTAAAGGTCGAACATGCTTCGCTAAAGTCGAGAATTCGCTCTTTGGAGGGTGCCATTAGTTCTGCTGCAAAAAGGCGTGATGGCTATGAACAACAGTTATTATATGCTGAAAACGAGATGAATTTTTTGAGAAGAAGGTACGAGATTGACAAGCGATTGATACAGTTGAAGATGAAAATGCTACTTCAAAAGAACGGTATCGTGAATTACCCAGCAAGGAAAGCGAGAATGAAGGAGATTTTTGAAAATGATTTTTTGAAATCAATTCAGAAGCTTTTATCTGTTGCAGTCGGAATGAAAGAGATGATGGGATACCAAAACGGTTTTCCCAAAAGCGGAAAAGGTAGTTTTTTTGATGAGTGCGAAAAATGGGCAGATGATGCACTGGAGTATTTGAGAATACAATCAAGAGCGGATCAGTTATTAGTGTTGCCTATTTCATTGCGCTCATACGAGCAGGATAAATTTAATGCGGGTCGACGGAAAGGCATTTGGGAATTTACGGTGTTTGATGAAGAAGAACGCGGTACCAACGCCTATCAAAATTCATTGGCCAAATTTCTGAAAAACTTCTGGTGCGTTCGGCTAAGGGGCATGAGTGCGTATGTAAATCTTTCAAATGGTGGAACCGGCGCCACAGATGCTTGGCAGCTATTGGTTAGGCTACCTGCCAAAGGCTACGTTCGCAGAAAAGATGGGACTCTAGTCAATCTCACTGGGCAAGATTGGTTGCCGCCAGTATCTATCGGCAGAGCGATGGGTAGTTATCGTGATTTCGTACCCGACAAGACAGGTGTAAAAGTTTTGCACAATGCAAGCCCGTTTGGAAAGTGGCGAGTAGAGTTAGCTGATCGATCAACGCACAACAGAACATTGGACAAGGTCGAAGATCTTCAACTAGACCTCCATCTGATTGTGCAGGCTACATCCCAACCATGACAACCACAAACCGATACCCTAGAGATCAGCTTGCAGCATAGAATTCCACTCATCAAACGTCTCAAACAAACGGTTCGAACTTTCTCCTCCAAGGCGCACCGTCGGGCACTCCATGAATAGGTTCGAGTCCTTGCCTGTCGTCGTGTTTACGCTATGCGCAAGATGTCCCCTGTGTATTACGGGGGCATCTTGGCAAGGGAAACCCCTTCGGTTTCCCGTTGCATCCCTTCCCGCCGTGGCGCTTTCAGGCATCGAGCCTTCTTGCGCCAATTCAGCGTATCGCCGCTTACCACTCGCAGGACGTTTGGCCGCCTGCACCCACCATTCAGGGAGACTTCGCTCTCCCCGAAACCCCATCGACCAGGCGTATGCCGCCATGGACCAGCACCAAGGTTTCGCCCTTGGAGGCGACCAACCCTGTGCGGATTGGATGCGCGTCAGCGTTTAGGCTCTGCCCTTCAAGGAGCACCTCTGGATACAATTGGTTGTGCATGAAAGCAATTTTCTCTCTTTTTGTTAGAGAAATGTGTATCCACCGGTTACACTACCTGCTTGGCAGACAAGGACGTAGGGCTTCGCATCCGGGTACAGCGAGACCTCCGCGAACGCTTCGCGGAGATTTGCCGTGACCAGGACAAACCCGTCGCGCAGGTAATCCGCGAGTTTATGCGCGAATATGTTGCACGCCACGCCTTAGGACTTGTCGAGCAGCTAGAAGCCCGGCCAAGCACGGAGCATGCCCGGAAAGAGACGGCGAGCAGAGAGCGGGGTTAACAACAACACTAGAGGAGAGTTTTGCCTCAGACCGCTGCGAGAGTTCGGAACGCCAGCTCGTTCGTGTGGTCCATCGCGCAAATCCCTCGCAGCGGGCTTGCAATGGTCGAGCAAGGCAAGGGATCAACACCGTTTCACATACTCGCGCAGCTTTTTCCCGGAGGTGCCTGAGCTATGCCTACACCAATCACAGCCTCAATGCTCTACGATTTGGTCTCATGCCCGCATCGGGTGACCATGGACATCTTTGCCGATCCGGCTGAACGCGACGCGCCAAACGCGTTTGTCGAACTTCTGTGGGAGAAGGGTTCGATCTACGAGAAGGAGGTCATTGAAGGGCTGGAAGTGCCCCTCACCGATCTCTCCATGTACGCCGGTGACGAAAAAGAGCGGCTAACTCTTGAGGCCATGGTGCGAGGTGACCCGCTGATTTACGGTGCCCGTATCCAGGCCGAAGGTTTGCTTGGAGATCCCGATCTACTTCGCAATGAGGGTTACGGCTATATCGCCGGTGACATCAAATCTGGATCGGGCGAAGAGGGTCCTGAGGACCATTCAAAGCCCAAGAAGCACTATGCTGTGCAACTCGGCCTCTACACAGACATTCTGGAACGTAAGGGCCTTTCTGCCGGTAAGCGCGCGTTTATCTGGGATATCAATGGTGACGAGGTCACCTACGATTTCACGGAGCTTCACGGCAAGAGGAACCCGCGCACGCTCTGGCAAGATTATCAGGACTGCCTTTCTGAAGCAGATGAAATTGTCGAACAGTCCACGGAGACGCTTGCCGCCTACAGTGGCATCTGCAAGCTCTGCCACTGGTACAGCGCTTGCGTCTCGCGCTTGAGCGAAGCAAACGATCTTACCTTGATCCCTGAGCTAGGCCGGTCGAAACGCGACGTATTGCGGGACCGCGTCAAAACTATCCGAGAGCTCGCGGACGCCGATCCCTGTGATTTTCTGGATGGCAAGAAAACGGTCTTTCCCGGAATTGGTCCTGCCACTCTGGAGAAGCTTCATGCCCGCGCGAAGCTGATTACTTCCGGGAAAAAGGCAAAGCCCTACCTACGTGAGCCCGTAACGCTGCCAGTTGCTGACCTGGAGCTATACTTCGATATCGAAGTCGATCCTATGCGGGACATCTGTTACCTGCACGGCTTTGTTGAGCGGCAAGACGGTAACAACGATTCAGAGCGATTTGTTGCCTTTTTTGCGGAGGAGCCATCCGAAGAGGCCGAAAAGAAGGCTTTCCAGGATGCTTGGCGCTACATGCAGGAGAGCCAGCCTTGCGTGATTTATTACTACTCAAAATATGAGCGAACGATCTATCGAAAGCTTCGTGAGAAATATCCCGATGTTTGTACTGAAGACCAGCTAGAGGCTCTGTTTGATCCCAATCGAGCCATAGACCTGTATTTTGACGTGGTGCTCAAGGCTACGGAGTGGCCTACACGAGATTTCTCTATCAAGACGCTCGCGAAATATCTTGGTTTTGACTGGCGCGACACACACCCGTCCGGTGCGGCTTCCATTGAATGGTTTCATAGATGGGTAGAAACGGGCGATACGACGATCCGCCAACGTATTCTTGACTACAACGAAGATGATTGCCGTGCGACGCGCGTTCTGCGCGACGCCATCGACGGCCTTGCCCGAATGCCGGAGGAGGCCGCATGACCAACTCGCAGCCCAAGCAGGATGCACAAAAGACGCTCTCAGACCTGAGGGATCATCTCGCCCGCCACGACAAACCAATAGCATTCTTTTTCGGTGCGGGAACCTCCTGCGCGGTTAGGGTCCCCCACCCGGTTGATAAAGACAAGACGCTGCCGTTGATACCTGCCGTCGCTGGACTGACAAAGATTTGCCAAGAAGAAGCGAGTGGGTTAGGCGAGAAATACAAAAATGCCTGGACCTCGATTGAGACCAATTGCAAGGAAATCGGGCAAGACCCGAACGTCGAAAACATACTCTCTCGCCTGCGCATGATGCTGAGTGCCGTCGGTAACACCGATACCTTGTCCGGCCTGAAGAGAGATGAGATTGAAACACTTGAGGAGTCTGTTCGGAAGACAATAGCGAAGGTTGTCACGCCTGACCTGGACGTTGTTCCGAATGACCATCCCCACCGGAAGTTTGCGCGATGGCTTGCAAAAACATCACGCCAGAACCCGGTCGAGATATTTACCGTGAACTATGATGTGCTCATTGAGCACGCTCTTGAGGCTGAACGCATTCCAGTTTTTGACGGCTTCGTCGGCAGCTATCAACCCTTTTTTCACTCCGATAGCCTTCGCAGGCTTGAATCTGCGCCTGGTGTTAACTGGACTCGGCTCTGGAAGATGCATGGCTCTGTCACTTGGCGTCGTATTGAGAAAGACAACCGCTTTCGTGTTGTGAGGGGCGAACCCGACACGGGCGGAGAAATGATTTATCCATCGTTTGAGAAATACGATGAGTCTCGCCAGCAGCCATATTCCGCCTTTACAGACCGCTTGAGCCGCTTCCTCGAGCAAGATGATGCACTTCTGATCGTCGCCGGCTTTAGCTTTGGCGACGAACACATAAACAACCTTGTTTTTGGAGCCCTGGAAAACAGGCTAAGGACACACGTCTACGCCCTTCAGTTTGATGAGCTGCCGGACGATAACGACCTGATCAAGCGTGCGGTCCAGCGGCCAAACATGATTGTGATGGGACCTAAGACCGGAATTATTGGCGGTCGTCGCGGAGCATGGGCACCTGTCGAAAGCCCGGAATCCATGGGAGTCGCGTTCGAGTTAATAGACTTTGATGCCGCGGAAGAAAGCGAGGGAGGAGGAGGTGAAGACGCCAAGTCGGGCTTAATGAAGATCGGTGGCTTTGGCTCATTCTGCGATTTTCTTGAATCTATGACAGCGAGCTAGACCACTATGCCGCTCGCTGACCCTACATATATTGGCCAAGTCGCTTCCGTCACGGGGGCCGTTGTCCGCGTACGTCTTCGTGAGGACATGCCGTCAACGCTGGTCATGATCGGCGGTGAATCCTATCGTGTGGGACAGATTGGCGGATTCTTCCGCGTCCCTCTTGGTTACGCCAACCTCTACGCAGTTTGCACTCAAATCGGCGCAGACGCCGCCCCTCCCGGCAGCGCTGAGGAAACTTTCGGAGCAGCACTGGAAACCGAGACCCAGGCGCGCCTCTCGGGCTTTCGCTGGATGACGATTGTCTTATTTGGCGAAGGACTTGGCACCGAATTTGAGCGCGGCGTCGGTCAATATCCGACCGTTGGGGACGAAGTGCACCTTGTCACCAATGATGACCTCAAGATCATCTATGGCTGGGCGAAAGGAAAAAAAGGCACGATCTCTGTCGGGCAGATAGCTGCCACATCAGGCATATCAGCCGATGTCAGTGTAGCCGGACTTGTCAGCCGCCACAGCGCGATCGTTGGTTCTACCGGTGCAGGCAAATCGAACCTCGTCACCGTTCTCATGGAAACGGTTTCTGATGGAAGCCTGCCCAACGCCCGTGCGATCGTGATTGATCCTCACGGGGAGTACGCGACTGCACTAGGCGATAGAGCAAGAGTGTTTCGTATCAGGCCCGACGAAAAAGCAGGAGAAAGACCATTATGGGTCCCATTTTGGGCGCTGCCCTTTTCGGAACTTCAGCTGCTTACACTTGGCGGACTCCAACCCAACCACGAAGCTGCGATACGCGATCAAGTCCTCGACATGAAGACGGCGGCTGCCGAGCGCCTAGCTATTCCTCCACCGCCTGAGACACTTACAGCGGACTCGCCCGTTCCGTTCAGCATCAACAAGCTCTGGTACGACCTTGACTGCTTCGAACGTGTTACGTTTCGAGCAACTGGCAATCAGCAGACAGAGGATCAGGCCTACCCACCAGACGAAGTTGGGGACGCCAGTCAACTCAGACCTGACCGTTATCCCGCTGCTAGTCCCTATAACGAGGCTCCTTACAAGAACCAGCGAAAGCGGAACCTTGAACGCCACCTAGACTTGATGCGGAGCAGATTGAAGGACAGCCGGTTTTCCTTCCTTTTTTCACCCGGCGGTGGTTATGAGCCCAATCTGAATGGTGAAATACAAAACGATCTGGATGCATTGGTTCGAGAATGGGTTGGCCACGAAAAGCCGATAACAATTTTTGATGTTTCGGGACTTCCGTCCGAAGTGCTCCCGACAATTGTCGGCACCATGCTTCGCGTGGTTTACGACACGTTGTTCTGGGCACAGGATTTGCCGATAGGCGGACGGCAGCAGCCGCTCCTTGTCGTTCTAGACGAAGCCCACCGCTTTGTTCCAGAAGGGGAGGATTCTTCCGCTCATCGCACCCTGTCCACGATTGCGAAAGAAGGCCGTAAATACGGGACAGGCCTCATGTTCGTGACGCAGCGGCCGTCCGAAATTGATAGCGCCGTGTTGAGCCAGTGCGGTTCACTTATTGCTTTGCGGATAACCAACTCATCAGATCGTAGCAAGGTCAGCGCCGCAATACCGGATGACCTTGGCGGGCTAATTGAGCAGCTACCCTCGTTACGAACTGGGGAAGGAATCTTTCTCGGTGAAGTTATGCCTATCCCTTCGCGCGTGCGGGTGCGCAAGGCGACGGAAAAGCCTGTTGGAGATGACCCCAAACTTCCTGACGTATGGCAAGTGGAAGAACGCCCTGACGGGGGCCTCTACTCCCGTGCTCTGGCGAACTGGCGTGCGCAATCTACATCCGTGCAGATGGAGAAAAATGGAAACGAAGGGGAGGAACCTGACAATGCCTGAAATGCATTTGGTTGACTCATCAAATATTGAAGCCATCGGTTTTGATCCTGACAATCAGGAACTACATGTGCGGTTTCTGAAGTCGGGTGAAACTTACGTTTACTACGGCGTTGAGGACTGGGTTTTTCAGGAATTTTTGCAAGCAGATTCCAAAGGTACTTATCTCAACACCAACATTAAAGACCGCTACCAGTACGGTAAGCTGTGAACCAAAGTCTGTAAGCTCGTTTTCGTGCGTCCGACATGGCTGTACCCGGTTCTGCTAGCCCGCTTACGTCCTTGCATACCAAGTCCCTTTCCTCTTGCCATGCTGGGAAAGATGATTGGCACTCACCAGTGTTTGCAGGTGTTTCTTGACCGTGTTGCGGTTCGCGCCGGTGGCGGTGACGATCTGGCCGATCGTGATTTTTCCGTGCGCCCTCGCCAGTTCGAGGATTTCAAGCGACAGGTCCGGCAGGCTATCGACCATAATCCGCTCGCGCTCGATTTTCCGGGCCAACCGGTTTTTTTGCTCTTGCAAGGCGCGCAGGAAATACGCAACCCACGGCTCCCATTCGGGTCTATCGCTGCGGATGGTGCCTTGCGTCTGCCGTAGGGCGAGGTAGTACCCCTCCTTGGTCTGCTCGATCACGCTTTCCAGCGAGCTATAAGGCACATAGCCATAGCCGCAACGCAGCAGGAGCAGCGTTGTTAAAATGCGCGACAGCCTGCCGTTGCCGTCCTGAAACGGGTGGATTTCCAAAAAAACTACCGTAAACACAGCGATCACGAGCAGCGGGTGCAGGCGGCCTTCTGCCAGTGCGGTACGGGTCCAGTCCACGAGCTCAGCCATAAGCCGGGGCGTATCGAACGGTGTGGCGGTTTCAAACACCACTCCAATCTCCTTTCCGACGTCATCAATAGCGGTGACATGATTGGTGGTGGTTTTGTATGCGCCGCGGTGTCGTTCGTCCTTGGCGCTGTGGATGAGCAGATCGCGGTGCAGTTGCAGGATATGGTTTTCGGTTATCTCGATTGCTTCGGCACTTGCGAAAACCGTTTCCATGACTTCCGCATACCCGGCCACTTCCTGTTCGTCGCGTGTCTCGAACGCCTTGATTTCGAGGTTAGATAAAAGCCGCTCAACTTCGCGGTCGGACAGCTTGCTTCCCTCGATCCGCGTGGAGGATCCGATACTTTCGATGGTGGCGACCCGGCGCAGCGCTGACAGCCGCTCAGGGGCCAGCGTGCCGAGGGCCTTCCATGCGCCCTTGAACTCGTCCAGCTCGGCAATGAGGGAGAGGATTTCAGGGGTGATCGTCAAGGTATCGGTGTTTAAGCTCATACCCAAAAATATACCCAAAAATATCCATAAATTCAAGATTCGGGGCCTGATACCCGAAAATACACCCATAAATATCCAAAAACTGTGGATGCCTCCCCCGCTAATCGCGGGGGCCGTGCTCTATTCCGCTAAGCTCGTTCCTCGCCAAGCTCCACGGAGCCATCGAAGATGTCTCCGCCCATACGGGTAACGATCACTGGCGCAAGACAGTGGACAGCTTCGCGAGGGTGTTCTCGTTTCCGCGCTCAAAAGTAGCGCTCCCGCGGGACCACCGGGAACCCCGCTCAAGCTGATCGCCGCTTCCCGCCACATTCTGTAGCTCCTTGCAGGCTATCTCGTTTTTGAAGAGCCGTTTCAAACCCTTCCAAAGCAACATTGGGGTAGTGAGCAAGCGCCACGGGCGGTGATTATTCGGCCCGGTTTATTGTCGGCCTGGAATGAAAACGGCCTCGGGGCGGGGCGAAGGCCGTTTTCATCCCATTCCGAAGCAACAAACCTCACACCATGAATGTGGTGGAAAGGTTTTCAAGTCGCTAATCAAACGCTTCTATTGCTCAAACTCGAACTTTGTACAGAGGCTGATTGCTCTTTCTCTTTCCTCATTCACTTTCCGCACGCTTTCATTGCTTGCGCTTGGATCAGACCCCATTGCAGCGTATTCCGAGAGCTGCGCATAGAGGTTATCCAGTTGAGAGCCGTAGTTCGCTTTGGCCGATTCAAGACGTTGTTGCAGTTTTTGTCGGTGTAGGCGTTGCCGATCTTCAAGCGCCTGTTGCTCCTGTCCGTCCCGTTGTAGACAGCGCTGTGCGGCAAAATCATTTTCTTTGGCAATCAGAGCATGTTTGCCTGTAATGCGGTGCCATAAACCTCTTAGGCCCTCTGAAAACCGAGCCGCACGTTCGGCCGCTTCCGCTTGCCAGCGCTCATCCTGTTGCGCTTTGAGAGTTTCGCGCTCCTGCCGATGACGCTGCGTCATTTCTGCTCGCTGCGATTCAAAAGCGCGCAAATCTTCTTTTGCGGCCTGTGTGACTTCCGCAACATATTTCTCAAGCTTTGGCGTCATGCGTTTGGCTGCCTTCGCCTGGACAGCTTCAACACTTGGCAAATCTTGAGGTTCGCCAAGACGCTGCGCCAGTTCGTTGGATTTGACCCCCGACCAGCGGGAGAGCGAGTAAATGTTGCCTTCGTAATCGACGCAGACAAATCCCCGCCTATCGCCTTGCGCCAAGAACAGCCCTGATCGCTCCAGCGCTGCCTCAAAGGATTGGCGATTGTCGCTGCAATTCCAGCTTGCCTTGACATGCTGCTTAAGATGTTTCGGCTGACGTTTGCCGCGTTTGGCCTCCTGATATTCTTCATAAGTGTAGTTCATGGGATCGGACTCCTGACCTTCAATAAATCCGGCTGGAATTTCCCACCCGTGTTGAATGAAGAGGTCCAGCGCCAGGCCGTTCAGCTTGCGCTTGGGGTAATCCAGCTTGATAGCCTTCATGGTTTCGAGACTTATGCGTGACCACACAGCATGAGCATGGGTACGGCCTTCTTTGGTGTGCAGAACAATCGCTCGGCTTTGCCCGTTCAGCCCAAGGGTCATTTCCGCCCGGTTAACCGCATCTATGAAATCCTGCCGAGAAACGTCGGCATCGGCGGGCGGGTTGAGACTGAGCGAGTAAAGATACTTCTTGCACTTCGTCGAGCGGCTAATTGCCTGTACCTCTAGAAATGCATCCATAAGCGTATCGGCGGCAAACCCGCGCATCTCGAGGATTTCGATATGCTCGTTTTCATCCTTCATTAGATGAAGGGCGGACTCTGCAGCATTGCCCCTGATGTTGCCGACAAGGTTCATGACGCTATCGGCGCAAACCAAGCGCCCGAACAAGCATCAAACGCATTTCGCTTACGTGCTCACAGGCTTGCATGAGTTCCCGGCATACTTCTGGCGTCACAGGCAAAGCGCCGGAGTTTGCGGCCTTGGCGAGTTGATTGAGGTTGCTTGAAAGGCGGGATTGCCCGAGCATCCCCAACGCCTTTGCGAGCGATTTCGCATCGGCCACCGGGCGGGCGTTTCTTGATCGCAATGATCCATCGTCTTCAAAAAGGAGGCTACGGACATGCACGCCGAGCGGCTTGCCTTTGGCGTCCTCTTGGAGCCGTTTACGCTGCTGGTTCGTTAGGCGAATCGAGAACGGGTAGGTCTGTTTCCTCTTTTGTGCGGGGCTGGGCGCGCACGCATGCGCCCACACCCCGGCGAGGCCGGGTGTGTCCTTCGGCATTGAAGACTCCTGTTATGTTGAATGATTTCCACAACAGGATAAGAGGCGAGGCTTGCCCACACCCATCATATCCTGCGACTTGCGCAGGATTTGAACCTGCGACGTGCAGGTTAAGTTGATTGCACTCCCCCGCAACCACCGAAAATCGACGCCCCGGCGCATCCGCGCCGGGGCGTTAGTTGTTGCGGTCCTTGCCGCGGATCGGTCGTGCGCCAAAGGTAATAGGGTCGGGGGCTTGGCGTGCGGCGGTTGGTCAGGGCGCGTGCTTGACGACCGTTCCGCCCTGGACGATGAGCTTCAGGTTCGCTTCCGGCGCCTGCAGCACGCCGAGATCGTCGAGCGGGTTGCCGTCGACGGCCAGCAGGTCGGCGCGGGCGCCGTCGCGCACGACTCCGAACTCGCCCGCCCGGCCGAAGGCTTGCGCCGCGGTGCAGGTGGCGCTGCGCAGGATGTCGGCATTGCTGACGATCCCCGCGCGCAGCGAGAACTCGTTCAGCTGGTGGACGTGCATGTCGCCCAGCAGATCCGTCCCGTAGACCAGCGGCACCCCGGCGCGATAGGCCATTTCGAGGGCCCCGGCGCCGGCGTCCAGCACCTCGTAGACCGTGTCGACCATCGACTTCGGCATGCCGGCGGCGACGCCTTCGCTGGCGAGCGCGTGATAGGTCGAGAGCGTGGGCACGAGGTAGCCGCCATGCGTCAGGAACGCTGCGCAGGTCGACTCCTCCAACAGGTTCCCGTGCTCGATCGTGCGCACCCCGCATTCCAGCAGCCGCTCGATCGCGCGGGCGGTATAGGCGTGCGCCATGACGTAGATATTGGCGGCGTCCGCCTCCTCGACGACGGCGCGGATCTCCTCCAGCGAAAACTGCGTGCTGTCGATGCGGTCGGTCGGCGAGGAGACGCCGCCCGAGGCCATGATCTTGATCTGTGTCGCGCCCTTGCGGATTTCGTCGCGCGCGGCCCGGCGGACTTCGCTGACGCCATCGCAGATGCGCCCCAGTCCGGCGCAGCAGAAGCAGCCTTCGAACGTGTCCTGGCCGGGACTGCGCATGTCGCCGTGGCCGCCGGTCTGGGACAGCGCCTTGCCGGCGAACAGGATGCGCGGGCCGCGCAACCAGCCCTCCTCGACCGCCCGCGCCAGGCCGTGGTCGGCGCCGCCGGCGTCGCGCACGGTGGTGAAGCCGCGCATCAGCATGTCTTCCAGGATCTGTCCCGCCCGCGCGGTCACGTAGGTCGGCGACCAGGTGTTCAGCAGCGGAAAGTTCGGCGTCGCGGCGGTAACGTGCACATGCCCGTCGACCAGGCCCGGCATCAGGGTGAGGCCCTTGAGGTCGATCGTCTCGGCGGCGGCCGCCGCCGCGCCGGTATCGATGTCGACGATACGTCCGCCGTCGATATGCACCGTCCGCTCACCGATCAACTCGCCCGCCTCGACGTCGAGCACGTTCGCGTTCAGCAGCGCCAGTTCACTCATGGCCTCTTTATGCCCCATGCTTGCGTGATGCCGGGCGATCGCGGGCGCGTCGCCATGTCTCGTCCCGCCCCGTTGTCCCCTGCGTCGTGCAGGGCGCCGCGGCGCGAACCGGCTCAGCGGTAAGGAAAGCAGCAACCGTTCGTCAGGTTAGCAAGGCCGGTTCGACCGCGTCCAGCGGCGCCGCACCGCCGTCGGCCGGCGGCAGACGCTATTCCCGCGTAGCGCCGGGAGGCGGCCTTCGGCCGAGCAGGCCGGCGGCGATCCCGACGGACATTTGCAGGTGGCGGCCGAGGTCCGGCTTCACCAGCATGCCGGCGGCAAGCCAGAAGAGATAGCGGATCGTACTGCCGGGGTAGAGGCGGAAGAACCAGAGGCGATTCTGCGCGCTATGCGCGGGCGCGGCGAGCAGACGCAGGGCGTGGGGGGCGTCGTCGACCCTGATCAGGTCCCGATGCTTGTCGATCGCGTGCGCGAGGCGGCGACAGCGGTCGCGACAGGCGAAGACCAGCAACAGGATCGCCAGCATGTTGACCGAGACGGCCAGCAGGTTTTCGCGGCGGCGCGCCTCGAAAAAGGCCGGCCAGTCGATGTCGTCTTCCAGGCAGGTGACGACCGTATGGAGGTCGGCCAGGCTCTTGGCCCGGACCTTTCCGAGCTCGATGTCGGCGATCAACGACACGATCAGCAGCAGCAGGGAATCCTCGTCCGACAGTACGGCGTAACTGTCGCCGGAAATCGGAAACCGTCGCGTCGCCGCCCAGATCCGCGTCAGATCGATGTCGTAGGCCGGGCGCGTGCGGAAACACCAATGCAGGTCGACGGCGACGTCCGCTCGCCGCAAGCCGATCGCGTGCACGAACCGGCTCGTCAGCATCGCGGGCAGGCGCGGACGACCGTCGTCGTCATAGCCCAATGCCCGCATCGCCGCCCGCAGACGCGGCAGATCCTCGGGCCGGACCAGAATGTCGAGATCGCGCAGCCGCCGCGCGCCGATATCGCCATAGAAATGCAGGGCGAAGTGGAAGCCCTTGAGCAGGATGATATCGATGTCGTGGGTCGCCGCCGTTCGGTGCAGCTCATGCAGTGCGTCGCCCAGCATCCCGGACCGGTCCCGGTCGTTGGCGGCGAAGCCGAGCAGCGCCATGACCAGCCAGGCGGGCAGGCGGTCCGATGCCTGGCTTCGCTCAATCCGCCAACGCAGATACGCGCCGAGATCGTGGGTCGCGAGGAAGCTGAGAAACGCTTCGGACTGGAAGTCCGGCGCCGTGAGCGCGGTCGCGACCGCGTCCCAGTCGCCGCGCGCCGCCGCCGCGATGATCGGAAAATGCGCTTGCCAGGTCATGGGATCGCCGCGCGCCGCGGTTTCGGCGGGCTAGGTCGGGCTCGCGTTTGACGCGGCCTCGGCCAGGATGCGTTTTGCCCGGATCTCCAGGTCGTCCGGATCGGCCGCCTCCGCCTGCCGCAGCCATGGAAGTGCGCGCCCGGGCTCGCCCTGGCGCAGCCAGCAAACGCCCATCAGACCCCAGGCCAGCGCGCCGAACAGGCGGCGGTCGTAGCCCAGCTCGCTTCGCGCCGGCCCGTCGGGTCCGAACGCCAGCAGCCGGTCGAGGCAGGCCCGCGCCGCGGAAAACCGCCCGGCCGCCTCATGATGGCGCGCGGTCCACCATAGCACCGACGGGTCGTCGCCGTGGCGGGCGGCGGCTTCGTCCAGCAGCACCGCGGCGTCGGCGAGCGCGACGTCGGCATCTGATGTGTGCAGGTCCAGCAGATCGGCGTAGATCAGGGCATCGCCGGGCCGGGGATCGCGGCGTCGCAGCACGGCCAGGCCCTGCCGCCAGGCGCGCTCGGCCGCGGCCGCGTCGCCCAGGCCCCGCTCGGCTTCGCCGAGCGCGTGCCAGAGATAGATCCGCGCCGGATCGGCCTCGACGGCGCGGCGCAGCAGTGGGTGGTTGCGCCGGTGCTTGGCGTCCAGATTGCCCTCGTAGCCAAGGTGCTCGATGGCCATCGGCGCATCGGTGATCACCGCGTCTTCGGCGGCTGTGATCCGCTGCAGGTCCGGTACCACGGTTTCGTGGATGACGCCGCGAAACCGGATGTCCGGCCGATTGCGGAACAGGCGGTGCTCGCGATAGGGCGTCAGGCGGCTGTTGGCGCGAAAGCGGACGCGCGCGGCGACCGCCGATCCATCCCGCAGCACCGGATCGAGCCGGCCATTCAGCGAGACCCGTTCATCGGCGTCGATGTAGAGAATCCAATCGCCCGTCGCATGGGCGAGCGCGGTGTTGCGGGCGCGCGAAAAATCATCGCGCCAGGGTTCGCGCACCAGGCGCGCGCCGTGCGCAACCGCGATGTCGGGTGTACGGTCCCGCGACCCGGTATCGACCACCACGACCTCATCGGCCACGGCGGCGATACTGTCCAGGCAGGGGCCCAGATGTTCTTCCTCATCGCGGACGATAAGGGCCGCGCTCAGCCGTCCGTTTTGGCCGGCCGCGGCGGTGTCACGGTGTTGCGGGCTTACGACTGGTTGGAAGCCTGCGCCGCCGCCGGACGTGACATCAGTCCGGACATGGTGAACGTGGCAACGGCCGGCGCCACGAATCCGGCCTTTGCGACTTTCCGCATGAACTCGCGGCGAGCCGGTGACACGCGTGAAATCACGTCTTCCCGTTTTACATCAGACATAGGACATGCCCCCTTTACGAGCGGTCAGACAATACAGAAGGCTAATATTACGAGTTTTCGGCAGATTGCTCAAGTCAGCCGGCGAACGCGGCCTCCAGTTGCGGCACGGCGTCGGCCACGTCGCCCAACACCAGTTCGTAGCCGCCGGCCGCGCCGAGCCGGCTTGCCGATGCGACCAGCACGTCCCCCGCTTCGCCCCAGCCCAGCCAGCTTTCCAGCAGGCGCTGAATGATCTGGAAGGGCGGACAGTGCGTCAGGCTGGTGGCGCCGCCATGATTGGGCGATATCGAGATCACGGCATCGACCGGACCGAGATCGATGCGCCAGTCGAACCCCTGGACGCCGGGATCGAGGGCGGAGATGTCGACCTCGCCCATCGACTTGCGCGGCAGGCTGTCGAGCGGCCGCCGCAGTTCCGGCACGTGGCGCTCGGCACCCGGTTTCAGGTGAAAGTTGCGCGGAAACGCCATGGTCCGGCCATCCCGCTCGAGCACGAACTCGTCGCCGTCGACGCGATGGCCGGCATACAGCAGGCGCGTCGCGAGCGTCGTCTTGCCCGCGCCCTTGTCGCCCAGAAACAGCAATCGGCGGCCGTTGACGGTCGCGAGCCCGCCGTGCAGCAGGGTCCAGCCGGCGAGGACATAGCGCTCCATGGTGCGGCGGTGAACGCGGCCGTAGACCACATGCAGCACGTCCTGTGCGGTCGCGACGTCGGCCAGCGGGTCGCCTTCCTCGAAGATCTCGTAAGGACCGATGCCCCGCACCTCGTAGCGCAGCGTCTTGCGTACGGATACCGGTTGGCGGGCCTTGGTGGCGAGATAGCGGAACGTGTCGGCGAGATCAGGATCCCGGTGCCCGATCTCGACGCGGCAGCTTAGGATCTGGAACGAGATCAACCCGCTACGCGGCCGAAGTAACGACCAGCACGCCTTCTTCCACGAGCTGCTTCAGCCCGGTCTCGACGTCGTCCAACGGCGGCGCGTCGAGCGAATGCAGATCGGCCATCGCCGCCGCCAGCTCGGCGGCGCTCGACGCACCGTCACAGAGCTCGAACAGCGCGCCGGCGGAGAAGTTAAGATGGTGCACGCGGTCGTTCGCCGGATTGAAGACGACGAGCCCATCCTGGGTCTCGTGCACCTCCAGGTCGGCGGCGCGGGTGTATTTCGGCGCGTCGGCGGACATGGGCGGTTTACTAGCACAGGAATCGCTAATTTGCATCCGGCCCGGCCGCCAGGTCGGCGATGGCGGCGGCGACCGTTTCGGCGTCGTGGTGGTCCGCGACAAAGCGGGCGGCGTTGGCCGACAGCCGGCCGGCAAGGCTGGCGTCCGTCAGGATCCGCCCAGCGGCGTCCACCAGGGCCGCGTCGTCGTCCGCGATCAACAACTGATCGCCGTCGCGGATACCGAGACCGGCGGCGGCGGCCGGCGTTGCCGCCACCGGCAGGCCGTGCGCGAAGGCCTCGAGGATCTTCAAACGGCTGCCGCCACCGGCGCGCAGCGGCACCAGGGCCAGATCGGCGCGCCGGTAAAACGGCGTCAGATCGGGGATGAAGCCATGGACCTGGACCCCGGCATGCCCGGCCAGCCGCGTCGCGCCTGCCCCGGCGCCGATGATGTGCAGTTCCGCGCCCCGACAACGGCGGCGCAGGGCGGGCAGGATGGCGGTGGCGAGGCGCTCGGCCGCATCCAGATTGGGCAGATAGTCAAGGTTGCCAATGAACAGCACGGATGGCGCTCCGTCACCGGGCCGCTGTTCTTCTGCGCCGATTGCCGTCCCGACAGCATTGGGCACCGTCGTCACAGCGGCCAGGCCGTGACGCCGGCGCAGGGCATCCGACTCCAGATCGCTGGCGGTCGCCACATGATCGAACCAGCCGAGCGTGTGCTTGGCCAACCTGGCATAGGCATCGGCTTCCGCGGTCGTGCGCGCCGCGGCATCGGCCTCGCCGCGTTGCCGATGCAGGTCGGCGATGGCGGTCAGGGTTGCTGCGTCATCCTCATCCAGGTCGAGGATCAGGCGGGCGCCGCACCCACGGTACGGCAACACGGTGCCGGCGATGTAGAGTCGCATGACCCAGACCAGATCGAAGGTCTCGCCGGCGAGTTCGCGGGAGACGGCATCGGGGCAGGCAAGCCGGGCGCGGTTGGGCAGCGGCTGTGTCGCCGCGACGACGGCGCGGCCGCTCGGGTCGGCGAGCCAGCGGCGCGCGGCGTCCGTCGGCGCCGGCAGCGGCACGAAGAACGCGCGCGCCGAATGCTCGGCGGCCCAGCCCATGGACGCCGCATCGGCGCCCGGATCGGAAACGGGCAGCACGGCCGTGGTGAGGTTGTATGCCCGCGACAGGCCCTGTAGCGTAACGGCGGCCCGCATGGCGAGACCGTTCCCGGTCGGCGCCGGGGCGATGGGGCAGATCAGGAGCGCGCGCGGCCGCGACGACGGCGAACAGTCACGCTGAACCATGAGTCGAATACCCCGGATCGCCCATTTCGTTTTCGGCCTGCGCGAGCAGCTCGAGCCGTTCCACCTGCTGCATTATCTGGCCATCGAGACCTGCCGGCGCATCCTAAAGCCCGAGGCCATCTACCTCCACTACCACCATCTGCCGTTCGGCGTCTTCTGGGACGAGATTCGTCCGCATCTGACGCTCCGCCGTGTCGGCCTGGCGGACGAGGTGTTGAACGCCGACTACGACGAACGGCTGGTGCCCAAGGCGTACCGTTACGCCCACCACGCCGATTTCGTGCGGCTGGAAGCGCTGGTCGAGTACGGCGGCGTCTATGCCGACATCGATACTGTCTTCGTGCGGCCGCTGCCGGACGCGCTCTATGACGAGAAGTTCGTGATCGGGCGCGAGTCCGATGTGCCGGACGAACTTACCGGCGCGGTGCGCCCGTCATTGTGCAACGCGCTGCTGATGGCCGAACCGGGCTCGGTCTTTGCCCGTACCTGGCTCGACCGCATGGGAGCGGCGATTAACGGCACCTGGAGCAATCACTCGGGCTTCCTGGCCGAGGCCTTGAGCGAAGAGATGCCCGACGAGGTTCGGGTCGAGCCCGAGGAGTCGTTCTTCGCCGTCCCGTGCACGCCGGAAGGTCTGGAGTCGCTGCTGGGCGAGGGGCCGGTGGACCTGACGCGCAGCTATTCGTTGCATCTTTGGGCGCATGTCTGGTGGAGCTTCGACCGCCGGGACTTCACCGCGCGGCATGCCGGCGAGATGACCCTGTCGCGGTTGCGGCGGTCGGCCTCGCCGCTGGCCGAGCTCGTCCGTCCCTATCTGCCCGATATCGATCTCGACGACGTGCGAACCTGAACCATGCCGCAACCGCACGGTCTGAACGTGGTGACGCTGACGCCCGGCTGCGGCTACGGCGATGCCGGCAGTCAGTATGTCGCGGGGCTGCACACGCTCGGTGTGCCGGTGACCTGGACGCCGACGGTCGCGAACACGGCGGACATTCTGCCGTTCGACGATTGCCGCCGCGATCTGCCGAACCCGATCGCCGCCGATCTTACCGCGCTGTGGCGGCGGCCGCTCGATTGCGACGCGATCCTGGTCAACATCCCGCCGTTCCGTTGGCAGCGCTATTGGCGCCGGGCGGCGCCGGACCTGCGGCCGTTCACCTATATCACCTGGGAGGTCGAGCGTGTGCCCGATGACTGGCCGCCGGCGCTCAACCTCTATGACCGCGTCTTCGTGCCGTCGATCTTCAACCGGCAGGCGCTCGTCGCCGGCGGCGTGACGACGGCGGTCGATGTGGTGCCGCACGTCGCGCGGGACGCGGTCCCGGTTCACGGTGGCCCGCCTTGGGGCAACGTGGCCGACGAGGATTTCGTCTTCTACACGATGGGCATGTGGACCGCGCGCAAGGCGATGGAGGAGACAATCCGCGCGTACCTGGAGGCGTTCGGCCGCGACGACCCCGTCGCGTTGATCGTCAAGACCGAGGCCATCGATCAGATGGCGTACTACGCATTGCCGGCCGACTGGCGCGACAGCGCGCCATCCCAGGTGGCGATGGTCTGGTGGCGCGTGGCGCAGATCCTTGCCGAGTATCCCGATGCGGCGAAGGTGCATCTGGTCGCGGAACCGGTGTCGCCGCACGAGGTCGATCGTCTGCACACGCGGGGCGACTGTTTCGTGAGTCTGGCGCGGAGCGAGGGCTGGGGTCTGGGGCCGTTCGACGCGGCGCTGTTCGGCAATCCGGTCATCGTCACCGGCTGGGGCGGACAGCTCGATTATCTCGGTGCCAACGATCCACTGTTGGTCCGCTATGAACTGGAGCCGACCTCGGCCTCGGCGCCGGACGGCTATTATCTTCGCGCCGATGACGTCCGCTGGGCGCGCGCCGACCGGCAACATGCCGGTGCGCTTATGCGCGAGGTGTTCGAGACCAGGGACCGGGCCGGCGCCGCCGCGCGCGAGCGTCAGTTCGAGCTTTGCCGGCGCTACTCGGCCGACCGCGTCTGCCGGCGCCTTGCCGACCTCATGGGTTACGAGGTCGCCGGATGACCGCCGCCACGCAGCCGTTGTTGGCGCCGCGCATCGCCGCCTTCATCTCGATCCCGAGAAACGCCAGCCACACGGTCCGAGAGGTCCTTGAGCTGGGCCCCAACCGGGACTTCGAGACCACCGCCTCGCCGGTGATCCACGAGAACCATCAGCGAGGCGCGGTGCTTGCCGCGCGCTACGATCTCGAGCCGCTGTTCGTCTTCTGCTTTGTCCGCCATCCCTATCTGCGTTGCCTCTCCTGGTTCCGCTTTCACCGTGACGTGGAGCCCTATCGACGGTTCAGCTTCGAGCAATGGGTGGCGGCCGGCATGCCGCATCATTGGGGGCGGCAGAACCAGACCGACTATGCGGCGAGCGGCGCGACGCCACTGCTGCAGACGACATTCGTTGCCGGTTGCCGGGTTGACTTCGTCGGCCGGTTCGAGACGTTCGACCGGGATCTGCGGCACGTCGTGGCGGCACTCAACAGCCGTGCCGAAGCCGCCGGGCTTGCGGCGCGATATCGGTATCGGCAGGTTCGCCTCAACAGCACGGTTCCGTGGCCACCGCCCGAACGGCTGCTGACGGCGCCGGTGCGTAAAACAATTCAACATTTGCTGGCGGCGGACTTCGAACGCTTCGGCTTCCCTGTCGATACGGTGGTCGGATGACGGCGACGGGCCGGCCGCCGCGCGGCCTCAAGGTCGTGACACTGACTCCGGGCGGCGGCTATGGCGATGCCGGCTGCCAATATGTCGCGGGCTTGCATGCGCTCGGGCTTCCCGTTACCTGGACGCCGACCATCCTCGACGCCACCGAACGGCAGGCCGCTGCCCGCAACAAACGCAACCTGCAGAGCGCGATCGGGCAGGATCTGCTGGCGCTCTGGGATCGGCCGCTCGACTGCGATGCGATCCTGGTGCATATGCCGCCTGTTCAATGGCACGATCATTGGCGGCAGGCGGCGCCGGATCTGCGGCCTTTCACCTGTATCGCCTGGGAGGTCGCACAGATCCCCGACGACTGGCTTCCGGCGTTGAACCTCTATGAGCGGATTTTCGTGCCGTCGACGTTCACACGACAGGCGCTTGCCGCAACGGACATCGAGGCGGCAATCGACGTCGTGCCGCACATTGCGCGCGATGTGACGCCGCAATCCGGCGGCGCGCCCTGGGGCGAGGTGGCCGACGACGATTTCGTCTTCTACGCCATCGGCAGCTGGACCACGCGCAAGGCGATGGAAGAAACGGTCCGCGCCTACCTCGACGCCTTCACCGGCGACGACAAGGTCGCGCTGATCGTCAAGACCGGGCCGGTCGACAAGATCGCGCTCTACGCCCTGCCGGACGTACAGCGGCAGAGCGCCCCACCGCATCATGCGATGGTCTGGTGGCGGCTGGCGCAGATCCTTGCCGACTATGACAATCCGGCCAAGGTGCATCTGATCGCGGAACGGCTGCCCGCCCGCGAGATCGACCGGCTGCACACGCGCGGCGACTGTTTCGTCAGCCTGTCGCGCAGCGAGGGCTGGGGGCTGGGGTCGTTCGACGCCGTTCTGTTCGGCAACCCGGTCATCGTGACGGGCTGGGGCGGGCACCTGGACTATCTGGGCGCGGACTATCCCCTGTTGGTCGGTCATGTTCTGGAAGCGACGTCAAGGGCCGCATCGGACGGCTTTTTCAAGGCGGTGCTGGATGCCTGTTGGGCACGCGCCGACCGGGATCATGCCAGCGAGCTCATGCGCCGGGTTTTCGAGGATCGGGCCTCCGCGCGCGCGATCGCCCGCGAATTGCAGCCGCAGCTTCGGACCCGCTACAGCGCGGACAGGGTTTGCCGGCGTCTCGCCGCGCTGATGGGATTCGAGGTCGGCGCATGACGGACAGTCCGATGCCGGCCATTCCCCAGGACCTTAAGTCGACGCGGCTGCTGGTGCTGGCCTGGACCGATCATTTCTTCGGCGCGGACTATCTCGATGCGAAGCGTATCGCGAACCCGAACGGGCCCGACATCGAGCTCAGCTTCACCTCCGACCGCGACCGGCTGGACGAGGTCGACGCCGTCTGGTTCCACGGCCCGTCAATCACCGACCTGCCGCCGCGCAAGCGGCAGCCCTGGGTGCTGATGAGCATGGAGAGCGACGTCAACTATCCGGCCCTGAAGAATCCGCTGGTGCTGCCTCGGTTCGATCTCTTGATGACCTATCGGCTCGATGCCGACGTGCCGTGCATCTACCCGAACTGGCGGCACTACGGCACGTTTCTCGACGCCCCGCCGCGACGACGGGGACCGGCCGCGGGCGCGCTGGCCTGCTACATCGCGTCGAACCCGGTCGCGCACCGCGACGACTATGCCGCGGAATTGATGCGGCACGTGCCGGTCGACAGCCTCGGGTCCTGCCTGCGCAACGCCCGCATCGACGGCTTCGTCGACGGCGGCTGGGCCGACGGCGCCTGGGTCAGCCTGATGTCGGTGCTGCCGCGCTACAAGTTCTATCTGGCGTTCGAGAACTCGCTCACCACGGACTACGTTACCGAGCGGGTGTTTCACGCGCTGGCCAGCGGGGTGGTGCCGGTCTACCGCGGTGCCGGCAACGTGCGCGATTTCATGCCCGCCGATGACACCATTATCGACACGGCCGACTTCGCTTCTCCGCGCGAGCTGGCGGACTATCTGCGCTACCTGGACCAGGACGATGACGCCTATGCCAAGCATCTGCGCTGGAAGCAGGACGGCTATTCCGACCGGTTCAAGGCTCTGGTCGATCTGGGCTCGGTCGATCCGCAACACCGAATGGCGGTGAAGCTGGCGCATGGCTGCGATCGTGACTGCCTTTGTGGCGGCCGGATGCGGGCGCCCGGTGTGCTGCCGTGACGACGGTCCTGGTCAACTATGCGACGGACGACTTCGCGGACTACCAGGCGATCAACAGCCTGACCGGCCGGCTGTTCGGTTTCGACGATTGCCGCAGCTACGGACCGGACGATCTCGCCCCCGACTTCGCGCGCCGGAACGCCGCAACGCTTGCCGCCGGGCGCGGCGCCGGCTATTGGCTCTGGAAGCCTTACATCGTGGCGCGGACGTTGGCGGAACTCGCCGACGGCGATCTGCTGTTCTATGCCGACGCCGCCATGCACTTCGTCAATCCGGTTGCGCCGTTGGTCGATCTGCTGGACCGGCACGCTCTGGACCTGTTGATCCTGGGCGAGAGCTTCGCAGAGGCGCAGTACACCAAGCGTGACGCCTTTGTCCTGATGCGGGCCGACACGCCCCAATTTGTCGGCACGCCGCAGCGTTTCGCCAGCTGCTTCATGCTGCGCAAGACGGCCTGGGCCGATGATTTCGCCGCGCGCTACCTCGCCTTCGCCGAAGACGATCGTATCCTGACCGACCGGGCGAATACCTGCGGCCTGCCCGACTACTCCGACTTCATCGCCCACCGGCATGACCAGTCTATCTTCAGTCTGCTGAGCAAGCAGGCCGACGTGCCGGTCGTCGCCGCCGACATGATCGCCGGGGGCTTGCCGGATCGCGCGACGCAGATCATCAACCACACCCGCGCGCATCTCGCGCCAAAGGACATCGTCAAACGCCTGCTGGTGCAGGGCGTGCTGTCGGTCAGCGATCTGGCGGAACTGGCGGCGCCGGCATGACGTCCGCCAGGGCCGCGCGCTTGACGCAGACCCAGGGCGTGATGCCGGGCTTGATCCAGTGGCTGTCAGCCGTGCAGCGCTCGAGCCTGCCGCCGCGCCCCTTGATGTAGCCGTTGTAGTTGAAAGCGATGGCCTCAGGGTTGCGTGTCGCGGCATCCGCGATGGCGGCATGGTCGCCTGGCGCGTATTCCACGTAATCGATGTCGAAGCCGAAGATGTCGTGGTTCTCGAACACGGCGTAGCCGTCGATGGGCGCGGGCGGTGGCGGATGCTGAATGTTCCAGATGTTGGTGTGGTGGTGGATGAAATAGAGCAGGCGCTCCGACCGGATCGCATCGATGGACTTTCCGCCAAGCGCCGGCAGTTGCCCGAGCACATTCCGGCCGCAGACCTTGTCGAGACCGATGATATTGAACCGGAAGATGTTCTCGAACAGTCGCACCTGTTTGGTCAGCATATCCGGGCCGGTATTGTTGAAGACATCGGCGAAGGTGACGTCGCGCTCGATCAGGTGCGACAGCCGCTTCGTGACATAGCCGAAAAAGGCATGGCCCGGCGGCGCCGCCATCAGGGCGTTGGCGATGATCGTGTCGTCGATGGTCGGCGCGGCCAGCAGCGACAGATGCACGTCGCCCTCGGCGAGCAGCGGATCGATCGGCTTCAGGCACTCCATGTCGAGGTCGATATAGACGCCGCCATAGTGCAGCAGCATGAAGTAGCGGACGGCGTCGACCCGCTCGATGTTGTGCTTGTAGCCGTCATAGGTCGGCAGGAACCAGGGATAGTGCTCGGCGATCAGCCGACGGTTGTCCGCGTCGGTCCAGAGCCAGTGTTGCCAGTCCGGATGGTGCGTCCGCACGGTCGCGCGATGGCGCGCGTAGTCGTCCGGCAGCGTCTCGGTCTTCCAGGTCTGGTGAATGATCCGGGGGATCGTCTGTTGCATGCCGTCGATCTCGTGCGGCGGTCGGCATTGACCGTCGTTCCGGGCATGTCATACCGTCGGCGCGCGCCGCCGTTCAAGGAGAGTTGACGGCGAGCGATAACGCTGTTCGCGTGTGCGTGGCAGGAGTGGGGATGCGGGAAGGCAAGATCGTCGTCTGCGGTGCGGGCGGCTTTATCGGCGGACACTTGGTGAACGATCTGATCCGCCGGGGCTGCACGGACCTCCGGGCGGTCGATGTGAAGCCATTCGACGGCTGGTTTCAGGTCTCGGATGCGGCTGAAAACATCAGACTCGATCTGCGGCGGCGCGAGGCCTGCCTCGCGGCTCTGGCGGACGCGCGGGTCGTCTACAACCTGGCCGCCGATATGGGCGGCATTGGCTTCATCGAGTTCAATCGCGCCCAATGCATGCTGAACGTGCTGATCAACAGCCATCTGCTGGAGGCGGCGCAGGAGCTGGGCGTCGCGCGCTATTTCTTCACCTCGTCCGCTTGCGCCTACAACGTCGAACTGCAGCGCGATCCCGATGTGACGGCCCTGAAGGAAGCGGATGCTTATCCGGCCATGCCGGAGGACGGTTACGGCTGGGAAAAGCTGTTCAGCGAACGCATGTGTCGGCACTTCACGGAAGATTTCGGCCTGCCCACCCGCGTCGCCCGGCTTCACAACATCTATGGTCCCTACGGCACTTTTGACGGCGGTCGGGAGAAGGCGCCGGCGGCGATCTGCCGCAAGGTCGCCGAAGCAAAACTGTCGGGGCGGCACGAGATCGAAATCTGGGGCACGGGCGAGCAGACCCGCAGCTTCACGAACATCGACGACTGCCTCCACGGCATGCACCTGATCATGGAATGCGATGTGGCCGAGCCGCTGAACCTCGGCAGCAACGAGTGTGTCAGCATCAACCAACTGGTCGACATGGTCGAAGACATCGCCGGCGTCCGGCTGGCGCGGCGTTACGATCCGACCGCGCCGGCCGGCGTCAACGGCCGCAACAGCGACAACAGCCGCATCCAGGCGGTGCTTGGCTGGCAGCCGAGCACGCCGCTTGCCGCTGGCCTGGAGGCGACTTACCGCTGGATCTACGACCAGATGGCAGGCAGTTCGGCGTAGTGGGTTCAGGCCCGGGGGGCCGCGCCTTGCGTGGCGACGAGGTCGTCGATCTGGCGCAGCAGCGGTTCGTAGTCGGGCGAGTCGGGGCTGGCGTAGTTGAAGTTCTTGAACAGGCCGGTCAGCCGCGTGAAGAAATCGCGGGCCTGCGCCTTGTCGGCAAAGGCGTAATCCTGTTTGACGATGCGGTAGACCTTGTCGAACGACAGCTTCTGACGTTCCAGCGGCACGGTGGCGTCGACCGCGTCGAACGCATCCTGCTGCAGATAGACCATGTCGACGAACAGCGCCTTCTGATAGGTGACGAAATCCTCCGCCGTCACGCCTTCCTCGCCGGTCACCTGCATCATCTGCAGCACCGCGTCGCCGCGGTCCAGCAGATCCAGCATCTCGGCCACGCGTCCCGTCCAGCCGGCCTCCAGATGCGTGTCGAACCATGGCTCGAGCTGCCGCGTATAGCGCGACCAGGACAGCAGCGGATCGACGGCGGGATAAAAGCGCTTGTAGGCGCGGTCCGCCGACAGGCCGAGAAAGCACTTCACCGTCGACAGCGTCGATTGCGTCACCGGCTCGTCGAAATTGCCGCCGGCCGGCGACACCGTGCCGATCATGGTCAGGCTGCCGACCGAGCCGTCGTTGGTCTCGATCACGCCGGCGCGCTCGTAGACGCCCTTGATCGAGGATTCGAGATAGGCCGGAAAGCCCTCCTCGCCGGGGATTTCCTCCAGGCGTCCGGACGTCTCGCGCATGGCCTGGGCCCAACGCGAGGTCGAGTCGGCGATCAGCAGCACGTCGTAGCCCATCTGCCGGTAATACTCGCCGAGCGTGATCCCGGTATAGATCGAGGCCTCGCGCGCGGCGACCGGCATCGACGAGGTGTTGCAGATGATGATCGTCCGGTCCATTAGCGAGCCGCCGGTCTTGGTATCCGTCATCTTCGGGAACTCGTTGATGGTCTCCACCACCTCGCCGGCGCGCTCGCCGCAGGCCACCACCAGGACAATGTCGACCGAGGAATGGCGCGAGATCAGGTTCTGCAGCACCGTCTTGCCGGCGCCGAACGGGCCCGGGATGCAGGCGGTGCCGCCGCGCGCCACCGGAAAGAACGTGTCGATCAGACGTTGCGTGGTCACCATCGGCTCGTCCGGATAGAGCCGGCGCGACAGGCTGCGCTTCAGCAGACCGGCGCTTAACGGCTGCCGCACCGGCCATCTCTGCGTCAGCGAGACGGAGTGCTCGCGGTCGGCCGCGTCGGCGAGGCGCGCGACGACTTCCTGCGCGTGAAAGCTGCCCTCCTGGATCCAGGCGACCCGGTATTCGCCGGACCAGTCGAACGGCACCATGATCTTGTGCGTGAAGCGGCCTTCCTGCACCGTGCCCAGCGTGTCGCCCGCCACCACCGTCGCGCCGGTCTTCACCACCGGCACGAACGACCACTTGCCGGTCGAGTCCAGCGCCTCGACGGCGACGCCGCGCGGCAGGAAGATGCCGTACTGCGCCGCGACCTTCGGCAACGGCGCTTGCAGGCCGTCATAGACCTGGCCCAGCAGCCCCGGCCCCAGATCGACCGACAACAGCTGGCTGGACTGTTCGACCCGGTCGCCAATGGCCACGCCCATGGTGCTTTCATAGACCTGGGCATCGGCATAGGCGCCGCGCACACGCAGCACCTCGGCCTTCAGCCGTTCCTGCTCGCCACGTTCGTTGAGTTCGCTCGGACAGACATAGACCACTTCGTTCTTGACCAGCGAGGCGCGATTGCCGGCCTCGTCCATCTGGGCCTCGATCTCGACCAGATCATCCTGGACGGCGACGATGCGTGCCGTCGCCGGGGCGTTGGGCGTTGTCATGATCGTTCCGTGAAAGTTAGGGTGGCGAACCGGCCGAGGCCCGCTTCGGTCAGGTCCTGAAAGCGGCGGGCCGCGGCCTCCGAATTGTATTTCGTCCAGCGGTCGACGATGTTCCATTTCAGCACGTAGATCACCACGGCCTCGAAATCGAACTGATGCTCGCCGGCCTGCCGGACCAGCTTCTGCCAGGATTCCTGCAGCAGCAGCCGCTCCAGGGTCTCGGAGTCGCCGTCCTTCAGCAGCCGGTCGGCTTCCCGCAGCCACGGAAACACGCCGTCCAGTCGGAATGTCGGCTCGGTCCAATGGCGCGCGATGTGGTGGACCCAGCGGCCGATGCCCCAGCGCGCGCCGGCCGCCGGCGCCGCCTCGCCACGAAGCCGCCGGCGCAACGCCGCGACGCAGGTACGGATCTCCAACCGGTCGCGAATGATCCGCGTCAGCACCTCGTTGTCGATCTGCGCCAGTGCTTTCCGCCCGCGGTCGACCACGTCGGCATCGCTCAATTCGATCGGCAGGTGGTCCCACCGCAGCGCGTCTTCCACCTGTCGCAGGACCGCTGCGTGCCCCGGCGACAGCACGCGCAGACGCTGGTCGAGCCTCAACCGCGACAGGGGCGTCTGCTTCGCCACGAAAATCGGTTCCGGCTTCGGCAGGCTGGAGATCAGCATCACATAGGCGTTCGGATCGCTCATCGCCGCGCGCCGCCTTATCTGACGATGCCTTCGAGGATGGCGCGGAAGCGCGGCTGCAGATGCTTCAGCAGCAGGTCGGCCACGGCCTCGTCGGTCAGATCCACGGTGATCTCCTTCTCCGCGACGTGGACCCGCACGCCCGATCCCATGTCATCCGATGCCGAAAACGTGACGCCGTCGCGCATCATCTCGCCGGTCAAGCCCAGGACGAAGCCGGTCAGCCGGCCTTTTTGCAGCTCATCGGGGTCGCCGCGCAATTCCTCCATGCCGACGGCGCTTTCGGGCAGGATCACGTCCAGGGCCTCGGCCTCGTCCAGGCCGGTCCTGTCCTGGGCGCGACCGGCCACCTCCAGGATCATCCGCCGCAGCATCTCCGGATCCGCCAGGTCGTGCGAGACCAGGCGTTTCACATCCGCGCTGAACCGGTCCATCAGCTGCGCCTTCATCTCCAGAACGGCGTCGCGCATGGCCGATTTCAATGCCTGCTCACCGGCGGACCGATAAGCATCGGACTCCCTGTGCGCGGTCTCCAGCTTGCTCTTGGCCTCGGCCGTCGCCTCGTCCAGGATTCGCTTGGCTTGCGCCCGGGCGTCGGCGACGATCTGCTCGGCGTCGCTGCGCCCGGCCGACACGCCGTCCTCGCGCAACCGCGCGATCAGGGCGTCGACGCCGCTGGAGACGGGCTCGGCTGGCTGTTGCTTCGCCATCACGCGCCTCCCGGGATGCCGGCGCTGACGACCAGCGCGAAGATGAAAGCGAACACGGCGAAGCCCTCGACGATCGCCGCCGGCGCCACCGACAGGCCGAAGATCTCGGGCTTCTCCTTGAACGCGTTGATCGCCGCCGCGACGGCGCGGCCCTGCCAGATCGCCGTGTAGAGCAGGGCGATGCCGGCGAAGAAGCCGATGCCGAACAGCGCGCCCGCGTTTTCCGGCGTCACCTCGCGGTTCAGCGTGAACATCACGACGATGCCGTAGATCACCATCGACGAGGGAAACGCCGACAGGCCGACGAAGCGGCCATAGCCGCCCTCGGTCTCCAGCATGGCGCCGATGCCGGCCTGGCCGGCGATGGAGCAGCCGATCCCGCTGCCGACCGCGCTGATGGCCATCGGCGAATAGATGCCGACCCAGCCCAAGGCAATGACCAGTTCGTTCACGGTTGCACCTCCCTGCGGGCGAACCGGCGGAAGGCCTTGCCTTCCTCGGGCATCGCCCATTTGTAGAACTCCATGAAGTTGAGCCGTAGGCCATGCACCACGCCGCTCATGATCGAAAGGCCCAGGTTCAGCGTATGGCCGACGAGCAGCAGCAGGATCGCCAGCAGCAGCCCCAGGCCCGGCACCGCGTCCTTCATCTGCATGGCGAGGCTGTTGAACGTCAGCGCCAGCGACGCGCTCGCGAGCCCGAGCGCGAACAGCCGCATGTAGCTCAGCACGTCGCCGAACATGCCCATGACACCGGTCAGCGCCTGGGCACCGTCCAGCACCCGCCAGAGATAATCTGTCGGGCGCCCGCCAAATGGCCGGTTGCTGGAGAACAGGAACACCGCCACGAGACCGGCGACCAGCAGGCCGGTGCCGACAGTGGCAAGCGTGCCGCCGGCCTCGGCGAAGGCCAGGAAGAAGCCGCCGAACAGCCCGGCGATCCAGCCGACATTCGCGATCGCAACCGGCCGGCCCCAATTCAGGTAGGCGACGATCGCGTTCGCCAGCACCAGATGCAGGATGCCGATCACGATGGAGATCATCATCATGGCCTGGTAATTGTTGACATCGAGCACGTGCAGCGCGCCCAACAGCGAACCGTCCGGCGGTGTCACGCCGAAATAGCTGCCGACCAGAACGCCGTAGACGATGCAGCAGCCGAACAGGCTGAGGCCCAGCAACCGGTAGCCGCGGCCCTTTTCGCTGGCGCCCAGGCGTTTCCAGCCGACGAGCAGGCCCGCCAGCAGGACCAGGCCGTAACCGGCGTCCGACAGGATCATCGCGAAGAAGACCGAAAACGAGAAGAACAGCACGATTGAGGGGTCCCAGGCGCGGTAGCTCGGGATCTGATAGAACATGGCCAGGTCGACGCCGGCCGCCAGCTCCGGCGGTTCCTCGATCAGCGTCGGCGGCTCTTCGTCGCGCGCCGGCGCTTCGACCAGGCAGGCAAGACCGGCATTCTGAGCGTAGACCTCGACCTCAAGCACGGCCTCGTCCGGCACCCAGCCCTGTACGGCGACGATGCCGTCGACGTCGCGGGTCTGCTGATCGGCGTGCGTCAACGAGGCGCGGTTCTCGGCTTCGGCAAGATTGACGCTCAGGAGATAGATGTAGCGGGTCAACGCCTCGCGCCGCGCCACCAGGTCCTCGATCCCGACCTCGGTGTCTTCGAGCTGTGCTTTCAGCTCGCTTGCGGGCAGCGCGCCGGTATGCGTGCGCGGCACCGGCAGCAGATCGGCCGGCGGCTCGTCATCCGCGATGACCACGACATAGGCGAAGCGGTTGTCCCTGCGCACGATTTCCCAGGGCAGATCGACGCGGTCGAGGCTGCTCAGCATGCGCAGCGGCAGCAGGTAGAACCACAGGCGATACCCGGCCAGCTCGTCGTGCGGCGGGAATACCAGATCGCCCCAGGGCACAAGCTCGCCGATGCGGTGTTGCAGGAAATCGCGCCGGTCGGTGGCGTCCCGCAGCCGCTGTTTGACCTCCAGCGCATCCTCGACCAGCTTCTCCACGTCGAATGCGGGATCGCGTGTCACCTGCTTGCGCTTCTCCGCCGTATCGGTCAGGAAGCGCAGCGCCTTGTAGGCGGACTCGGCGCGCGGCGACGCCACGTCCTCGACCTCGGCCGGCGCCGGCCGCAGCGGCAGCAAATGCATGCAGCCGAGTTTCTGCAGTCCCTCCAGGACGTCGCTCTTTTCCTTCAGCAGGCCGCAGAGCGTGACCTTCCTGAGGGCGACGATGCTCATGCCGTTGCCGCCGTCGCGTGCTTGCGTTTGGCGATCTTGGAGCGCACAACAGCGGCCTTCTCCGCGTCCGACAGATAGATCTGCACGCGTTTGATGTTCCGCCGGGTCTTCGGGATCAGCACCTTGTCGAACAGGTTGACGCGCTGCGTGATGGTCTTGACCGCCGCGTCGAGCAGCGCCAGGCGTTGCACTTCGACCTGGACCGCGATGCGCAGCTTCAGCATCTCGGTCAATCTCGCCGCGACGGCGTCGACCCAATGCGGCCGGCCCATCAGCGCATAGGACCTGATCTCGACATCGACCGCCTCGACCACCGGCAGCCGCGTGCCGACGATGTTCTCCGTGCCCAGCCTGACGTCCGTCACCTTGGCGAGGTCGGTGAGATCGACATCGCGGTCTGCCAGCATGCGCAAACGCCGACCGACGTTCTTCTCCAGCGCCGCGATCTCGGTGCGGGTCGCGGCCAGCGACCGCGCGGCCTTGGCCCGTTCCGCCATCAGCTGCTGGCGTTTCAAGTCCAGTGACGGCAGGAAACGCTCGAAGGTCGCCAGGCTCTTCCGCTCGCGCGCCAGCGAGGACTTACTGAGCTGCAGCCGCGCCATGGCCAGCTTCTTCTTCTGATTCTGCCTCGGTCTCGGACGCGGCCTCGGCCGTCTCGGACGGCGACAGGTCGGTGGGGAAGTACTTGTCGATCAGGTCCTGCTTCATCAGCAGCTGTTCCGGCCGGAAACACTCGGCGAGCGTCCGCCAGCTCAGATCGAGCGCGTCCTCCAGCGGGATCGACACGTCGATGTCCATAAATCGTTCGCGGAACAGGTCGCTGAACTTCAGGAGCTGCTCGTCGTAGTCCGACAGCTCGAAGGCCATGGCCTGTTTCTGCTGCGCCTCGCGCCCGCCGGAATAGAACCGGATCATGGTGTTCATGATCTGGCCGTGGTCCTCGCGTGTGACCTTGCCAATCACGTTCTGCTTCAGGCGCGACAGCGAACCGAAGGGATCGATGACGCCGTCATGCAGATAGAACTGGCCCTCGGTGATGTAGCCCGTGTTGTCGGGCACGGGATGGGTGACGTCGTCGCCCGGCATGGAGGTCACCGTCAGCAGCGTCACCGAACCGCCCTTGGCGAAGTCGCAGGCCTTCTCGTAGCGCCGGGCGAGCTGCGAATAGAGATCGCCCATGTAGCCGCGGTTAGACGGCACGCGCTCCATCGAAATGCCGACCTCCTTCAGGGCATCGGCATAGGCCGTCATGTCGGTCAGAAGCACCAGCACGCGCTTGCCTTCCTCGACGGCGAAGCGTTCGGCCACGGCCAGCGCCATGTCCGGCACCAGCAGCCGCTCGACGATGGGGTCCGAGGCCTGATTGATGAACATCACCGTGCGCGAGAACACGCCGGCGTCCTCGAAGTTCTTCCGGAAAGTGAAGTAGTCGTCGAAGATCAGCCCCAGCCCGCCGAACACGACGATATCGGCGTCGGCCTGAATGCCGATGCGAGCCAGGAACGGATTGAACGGCTCGCCCGAGACCGAGAAGATCGGGATCTTCTGGCTCTCCACCAGGCAGTTGAAGATGTCGATCATCGGCACGTTGGTGCGGATCATCTTGGTCGGTACGATGCGCTCGCACGGGTTCACCGACGGCCCGCCGATCTCGACCTTGGCGTCCATCGACAGGTCGGGGCCGCCGTCGATCGGGTTGCCCTTGCCGTCGAACACGCGGCCCAGGATGTTGGGCGAATAGGTCACCTGCATGGGATGGCCCAGGAAGGTGACGGTCGCGGCCGTCGACACGCCCTTGGTGCCGTCGAACACCTGCAGCGACACGGCGTCGCGGTTGATGTTGATGACCTGCGCCAGCGACGTGCCGCCGTCGGCCTGCTCGATCATGGCCAGATCGCCGAATCTGACCGCGGCCGCGTCCCCATTGCCGGCCGGCGGCACCTGCACCTTCAGGATATCGCCGACGATCTCCAAGACCTTGGAGTAGCGCACAAGTTCCATATTCTGCCCCGTCTGTCCCCGTTGCCCCTGTCGGTAATCGTTAGATGGATTTCAGTTTCGCTTTTTCGACTCCGCAGCATTGGATTGGTCGTGGTCCGGCTCGGCCGGGTCCTGCAACCGGTAAATGGTGAACTCGCCCTGCTTGGATGTCAGCAGACCCGCGCCGGGCGGTATCTCACGGCGGTTGTGCGAGGTGTCGCCGCGCTTGATCTCGACGCCGGCGCAGGCGGCAAGCAGCAGGCAGACGGCGATGGTCAGCCCAACGCGCATCAGAACTTCACCCGCGTGCCGACGGTGCCCACGTAGATCTCCTCGATGTCAGGATCGCTGTCCCGATCCAGGTCGAAGAAACGGAACTGGGCGTAAAGCTCGGTGCCGTAGTCCTCGATCAACTGCACGGCGGCGACGCCGAAGCTGGTGCCCTCGTCGTCCTGTTGGATGACGTTTTCGTTGTAGGTCGCATCGATGCCGAATCCGGTCGCGCCAAAGCCGAAGAACCGGGTGTCCCAGGACAGCTTGCCATAGAGGTTAAAGGGATTGTCGCCGTCGTCGACCTCATCGGTGCCGGCCGAGACCGTCAGGCCGAGGCCGCTCGGGTTGTGAATGGCCGAGAACGAGCCGGCGAGACGCCAATCGGCCTCGGCGGTGTTCGGGTCCCGGATCGAGACCGCGCCCAGCGTGGTGAACGGTCCGATATCGACGCCGGTCCAGTCGCCGTAGTCGCCGCCCCAGGTCAGCGCGGCATCCTGGCGATCGTCCGAGCCGGCCGAGACCGAGAGTTGCAGCCCGGGGCCGACCACGGGCGAATCGTAGCGCACCCGGTCCTGGCGGTTGCCGTCGAAATTGAAGAAGGCATCGCCGAGCGCGATGCCGGTGAGCGCGCCGCCGGCCGTCGTGAACTGAATGCCGCCGACGACGTCCGAGACGCCGGAATACATGATCGGCCCGGCGACCAGCGAGAGGTCGTACTCGGCCGTATCGTCGGCCGCGGCCGCGCCCTTGCCGAACAGGATTTGGCCATAGGCGTCATTGCGGGCCAGCGCCTCGACCTTGCGCACGTCGATGAAATCGTCGGCGCTCTGGTTGGTCTGGCTGACGTCGAACGAGTTGTTCGGGCTGAAGGCGATCTCGACCACGGTGCCCAGTGTCGTTTCGTCGGTCACCGCGGCGGTGCCGACGAAGCGCAGCCGCGAATTCGAGACGTCGTTGTCGACGAAGAAAGCGTCGGTCTCGTCGCCGTCATCGACCACGTTCACGGCCCGGTTCAACTGACCGGAGATTGCCAGCTTGATGCGGTCGCTGCCCGATGTGATCAAACGCTCGCCCTCGGGTCGGGTCTTCTGCGCCGTGTCGATCGCCTGCCGTGCGGTCGACTGCGCCTCCGAGGCAATGCTCTGGGTCTCGGTCGAGGTTTGCTCAAGCTGATCGAGACGGGTTTTCAGCGCCTGGATCGTCTGCATCTGCGTGTTGAGCTGATCGGACTGCTGTCGCAGCTGGTCCGATTGCTGCTGCAGGCGCGTTTCCTGCTGTTCGATGAGTTGCTGCAACTGCTGCAGCAGAGCGGCGTCGACAGCGACGGTCTGCGCCCGGGCCACGTCCGGCGGAGATACGGTCGCGACCACGATTGCCGCCAGCGCCCCAACGATCGTTGAACGAGATGTTCGCATCATCGACCCCACTAATCTCATCGTTCCCTCCTAATCCAACTCGCTAATCGTGAAAGCTGATGCCGTCGAAGCTCTTGCCGATGCGCGTGCCTTTTTCGCCGCGCACGATCGCCGGCATGTCGGCGAGCGCACCGATCGCCGCGACGTTCCCTGTGGCGACGGCGAACTGGCAGGCGGCGTCGACCTTCGGGCCCATGGATCCGGCGGGAAAGTCGTAGCTCGCCATTTCCGACGGCGTGGCCTCGAAGATGCCCTTGGCCTCGGGCGTGCCCCAATCGACGAACACGGCATCCGCGTCCGTCGCCATGATGAACAGATCGGCCTCGAGCTCGCGGGCCAGCAGCTCGGAGCAGAAATCCTTGTCGATCACCGCTTCAACGCCGGTCAGCTTGCGGTCGGCCCCGGGCGCGTACATGGTCGGCACGCCGCCGCCGCCGGCGCAGATCACCACGGTGTTGTGCTCCAGCAGCCACTTGATCGGCCGCATCTCGAAAATGCGCTTGGGCGCCGGCGACGGCACCACGCGGCGCCATTTGTCGCCGTCGGGCTTGAACACCCAGTCCTTCTGTTCGGCGATCCGGTCGGCCTCGTCCCTTTCGTAGACCGGCCCGACGAACTTCGTGGGATCCTTGAAGCCGGGATCCTCGGGATCGACCTCGACCATGGTCAGGATGGTCGCGAACGGCACCTCGAACGGCAGCAGGTTGCCCAGCTCCTGCTCGATCATGTAGCCGATCATGCCCTCGGTCTCGGCGCCCAGCACGTCCAGCGGATAGGCCTCGTCCGGCTTGTAGGCGGCGCCCTGCAGCGCCAGCAGGCCGACCTGCGGCCCGTTGCCGTGCGAGACGACGAGCTGATGCTCCTCGGCGAGCGGCGCCAGCGCCTCCGCCGCGATGCGGATGTTCTCGCGCTGGTTCTCCGCCGTCATGGCCTGACCGCGCCGGAGCAGCGCGTTGCCGCCCAGCGCAACGACGATCCGCATGGCTCAGCTCCCGATCGCGGCGACCAGCACGGCCTTGATGGTGTGCATCCGGTTCTCGGCCTGTTCGAACTGAATGCCGGCCGCGGACTCGAAGACTTCGTCGGTCACCTCCATCTCGGCGATGCCGAACTTCTCGTGCATCTCCTCGCCGACCTTGGTCTCGCGGTTGTGGAAAGCGGGCAGGCAATGCATGAACTTGGTCGAGCCGACACCGGTCGACGCCATCAGCTCGGCATTGACCTGATACGGCGTCAGCAGCTTGATCCGCTCCTCCCAGACCTCGGCCGGCTCGCCCATCGAGACCCAGACATCGGTGTGCACGAAATCGCAGCCTTTCACCGCCTCGTGCGGATCCTCGGTGATACTGAGTTTGGCGCCGTAGGTGTCGGCCAGCCGGCGCGCCGCGCTCTCATACTCGTCGTTCGGCCAGTTCGCCTTCGGCGCGGCGATGCGCACGTCCATGCCCATCAGGCAGCCGGCGATCATCAGCGAGTGGCCCATGTTGCTGCGCGCGTCGCCGACATAGGCGTACGAGATCTCGTGCAGCGGCTTGTCGGCATGCTCGCGCATGGTCAACAGGTCGGCCAGCATCTGGGTCGGATGGAACTCGTCGGTCAGGCCGTTGAAGACCGGCACGCCGGCATAGGACGCCAGCTCCTCGACGATTTCCTGTCCGAAGCCGCGATATTCGATCGCGTCATACATGCGGCCCAGCACCCGCGCCGTGTCCTTCATCGATTCCTTGTGGCCGATCTGCGAGCCGGACGGGCCGAGATAGGTGACGCCCGCGCCCTGATCCATCGCCGCCACCTCGAAGGCGCACATGGTCCGGGTCGAGGTCTTCTCGAAGATCAGGCAGATATTCTTGCCTTTCAGATGCTGCTGCTCCGTGCCGGCGTATTTCGCCCGCTTCAGGTCGCGCGACAGATCCAGCAGATAGCGCATCTCGCGCTGGTCGAAGTCGAGCAGCTTCAGAAAGCTGCGCCCCTTGAGATTGAAAGCCATCGTATCGTCTCCCTAGGTCACCCGGGTCCGACACCCGGTCCGTGTCAGTAATCGACCGCGTCACGCAGAACCGGACAGGTCATGCAGTGGCCGCCGCCGCGGCCGCGGCCCAGTTCGTTGCCGGCGATGGTCACGACCTCGACGCCGGCCTTGCGCAGCAACGTGTTGGTGTAGGTATTGCGCTCGTAGGCGACGACCACGCCCGGCTCCAGGGCGACGACGTTGTTGCCGTCGTCCCACTGCTCGCGCTCGGCCTCGTAGGCGTCGCCGCCGGTATGCACCCGGCGCAGCGACGACAGGCCCAGCGCCTCGGCGACCACCGTGGGGAAGTCCTTGTTTTCCTCGGTGATCGAGAGCTCGCCCTCCTTGTCGCCGGGCCGCAGCGAGAACGGCCGGATCGTGTCCACCACGTCGGGGAACATGTTCACGAGGTCGCGGTCGCAGAAGGTGAACACGGTATCCAGATGCATGGCCGCGCGTTCTTTCGGCATCGCCGCGGCGATCACATGGCTGGCGCCGCCCTTGGCGAACAGCTGGCGCGCGATCTGCCCCACCGCCTGCGGCGTCGTCCGCTCGCCCATGCCGATCAGCACCACGCCGTTGCCGATGGGCTGGATGTCGCCGCCCTCGACGAAGGCCATGCCGTGGCCGTTCTCGACGTCGTCGCCCCACCAGAACTCGAACTCGGCCGCCTTGAACATCGGGTGGAACTTGTAGATCGCCGCCGTGTTCAGCGTTTCCTGCCGTCGCGCCGGCCAGAACATGGGATGCAGGGTCACGCCGCCATAGATCCAGGCCGACGGGTCGCGGGTGAACAGCTGGTTCGGCAGCGGCGCCAGTACGAATTCCTGCGGCTCCAGAAGCTTGGCCAGCATGCCGTTAGGCTCGAACGGCAGCTCCGCGCGGCTGATGCCGCCGATCAGATGCACCGAGAGCTGATAGGCGTCCATTTCCATTAGCCAGGCGTGCAGGTCCTGGGCGATGCCGACGCCGACCACGTTCTCGGAGATCCGCAAGTTCAGCAGCCATTCGCGCGCCGCCATGTCGCGCATGGTCTCCTCCAGCAGCTCACGGAACAGATAGACCTCGATGCCGCGATGGCGCATTTCGTCGACGAAGGCCAGATGCTCCTGGCGTGCCTGCTTGACCCATAGGACGTCGTCGAACAGCAGCTCGTGGCAGTTGGTCGGCGTCAGGCGCGAGATCGCCAGGCCCGGGCGATGCACGATCACCTTCCGCAGCTTGCCGATCTCCGAATGGACCCCAAGTTTCGTCATGTCGCGTCTCCTTGATTGACCGCCGTCCCCAAATCGGATGTGTGGTTGCGCCATTTCAGCCAGACATAGACCGGCACGCCGGCGATCAGCAGCAGGAAGCCGTAGAAGACGATCTCTCGGCCGGCCCCATAGATCGCCCAGGCGGAATAGAGGAAGCCGATCACGGCCAGCCCGAACACGGGCGCCAGACCCTTCCGGGCGACCGTGTGGCCGCGGGTGACATAGATCATCAGCTCCGCCAGCGCGCAGAACAGGTAGGGCACCAGCGTCGTCAGCGTCGCCAATAGGATGATGAAGACGAATTGGTCGACCAGGCCCTTGGTGAAGTTCATGGCGATCAGCAGGCTCGCCAGCGTGTTCGAGACGATGAGCGCGAAGACCGGCGTCCTGGCCTTGGACAGGCGGGCGAACTGGCGTGGAAACAGGTCGTCGCGGGCCGCGCCCAGCGGCACTTGGCCGGTCAGCATGGTGAAGCCGTTCAGCGTGCCGAAGGTCGAGATGCAGGCCGCGACCGCAATGAACGTGCCGCCCGCCGCGCCCCACATGACCACCGCGACGTCCGCCAGCGGCGCGCTGGAGGTCTGCAGGTCGGTCAGCGGCGCGACGCCCAGCGCGACGATTGTCACGACGATATAGACCGCGGCCGCCAGGCTGGTGCCCAGGATGGTGGCGCGCGGGATCGTGCGTTCGGGCTCGGCCACATCGCCGGCCGGCACGGTCGCGGACTCCAGGCCCAGGAAGGCCCACAGCGTCAGCGCGGCGCAGGCGGCGATCGCGGCGGCGTTGCTTTCCTGGCTGACGTTCACGGGCGTGAAGTTGCCGGGTGAAACATAGGCGAGGCCGATGACAGCGATCAGCAAAAGCGGCACGACTTTCAGGACCGTCGTCACCAGCTGGATCGTGCCGGCCTCGCGCACGCCGCGGATGTTGACCCAGGTCAGCAGCCAGATCGCGCCGAGCGCCGTCGCCAGCCCGGCGAGCGGGCTGTCGCCGATGACGGGAAACAGAAATCCGACATAGCCCGAGAAGGCCACCGCGACCGCCGCGTTGCCGGCCCACAGCGCGATCCAGTAGCCCCAGGCGATGAGAAATCCGGCGAAATCGCCGAAGCCCTCCCGCGAATAGGCGTACGGGCCGCCGGTCTTCGGCACCAGGCGGGCGAGGCGGCCGAAGATCAGCGCCAGCACAATGGCGCCGGTCGAGGTAACGAGCCAGCCGGCGATCGAGATCGGACCGTAGGCGGCGAGCGCGGCGGGCAGCAGAAAGATGCCCGATCCGATCATGTTGCCGACCACCAGGGCCGTGCACATCCACAACCCGAGCTTGCCGGCGGACGCGGCGTCGCCGGGCGCTGGCTTCAGCGCCGCCGCGATCGCCATGTCGTCGTTCGGCATGCCGTCCGTTCCTATTGCAGCAGCGTCGCGACGCTGATCGCCGCCATGATGATCACGGTCAGGATCACCAGCAGCGGCCACATGAAGCGCAGCCAGCGCTCGTACGGCACCCGGCCCAACGCCAGGCCGCCCATGACCACGGCGAAGGTCGGGTTGACCAGGTTCACCAGGCCGCTCGCCGACTGATAGGCCGTCACCACCAGAGCGCGCTGGACATCGGCAAAGTCGGCCAGCGGCGCCATGATCGGCATGGTCAGCACGGCCAGGCCGGAGGACGAGGGCACGAAGAACGACAGCGCCACCTCGATCCCGAACATGGCGTTGATGAAGCCGATGGCGGACAGGCCGCTGACCGCGCCCTCGGCCCAGAACAGGATGGTGTCGGTCATCTTGCCGGCGTCCATCACCACGACGATGCCGCGGGCGATGCCGATGACCAGCGCGACGCCCAGCAGATCGCGGGCGCCGTCGACGAAGGTGTTGGTGAAGTCTTCCTCGCTCATGCGGGCGATCACGCCAACGACGATCGCGGCGACGATGAACAACCCCGACATCTCGGCCATCCACCAGCCGCCGGCCGACACGCCCCAGATCATCACCGCGAAGCTGCCGGCGAAGATCAGCAGCACGATCTTGCGCGTCAGCGTGAATTCCAGCAGATCCGAATTCTCGGACGCTTCACGACCCTTCAGGAAATGCTCCTCGTTCGACGCCCGCCGGTCGGCGACGATCGAGCGCTCGGGGTCCTGCCTTACCCGTTCCGCGTAGCGCATCACGTAGACCACGCAGGCGAGCCAGCACAGGATCAGGATGACGAAGCGGAGGATGATCCCGTCCGTGAACGGCACGCCGGCCGCGTTCGCCGCGATCACCGTGGCGAACGGGTTGATGGTCGAGCCCAGCGTACCGACGCCGGCGCCCAGCATGATGATGGCGACGCCGGTGACGGCGTCGTAGCGGGCCGCGATCATCACCGGGATGATCAGGGTGTAGAAGGCGAGCGATTCCTCGGCCATGCCGTAGATCGTGCCGCCGGCCGCGAACAGCGCCATCAGGATCGGGATCATCCATTTTTCCCGGCCCCGCAGCCGGCTCATGGCCCGCTCGATGCCGGCGTCGATGGCGCCTGTTTTGGTGACGATGCCCAGAAAGCCGCCGATGATCAGCACGAACAAGGCGACGTCGATGGCGCGCGCCTCATAGCTGCCGGGATCGAAGAACCCGGCGATCGGCGCGAGCACGATATCGACGAACCCCTGCGGGTTCGGCGCGACCTCCTTATAGGTGCCGGGGACGGGCACGTCCCGGCCCAGCGCTTCGTTCAGTTGCCGGTCGTATTCGCCCGCCGGCACGAACCAAGTGGCGATGGCGACCACGACGATCAGGCCGAAAAGAATGGTGTAGGCACTCGGAAACTTGAGCTTCATGTGATGCGTCCCCCACGGACCGGCCGCCGACATCGGCCAGCACGATTACGAAGCTGTCGTCACGTCACTCCGGCAGCGCGGTCATGAGAAAACGCCTCACGACGCCGCGACCCGGGCGTCCGAAGTAACGCGCAAAGATCGGCACGACCTCGAGCGTGCGGTAGACCCTGGACAGGCTCCGATCGACCAGCAATCGGAAGTCCTCGTCCCGTTTTGCCAGGGCCAGACCGTACGGCTCGTGGGTATACAGCCGCTCGCCGATCACGAATTGATCTGCATCATCGGCCGTCTCCAGCAGGCCCAGAAGGATGGCGCGATCCGCGAAATAGGCGTCGAGCGCGCCCTCGCCGACCTGTCGAAGGCCGTCGTTGTGGCTGTCGACGGTGACCAGCGTGGCGTTCGAGGCAAGGAACCTGATGCCGCCGCGCAGCCAGGTTTCCGCCGTCGTGTTGGCGCGCACGCCGAAGGTCCGGTCGGTGAAGGCCTGGAACAGGGCGGCGCGGGCCGGCAGCGTCGACCGCCGCTTCGCCAGCGTGTCCTGCAGGAACCTTGGCGCATCGGCCCGCATCACCGCCGCGACCCCGGTGCGGAAGATCGGGATCGAGAAAGAGACGAGTTCGCGCCGTTCGAGCGTCACGGTGCTGGCGCCGCACAGGATGTCGACCCGACCGTCGGCGACGGCCTGGAAACGCTCCTCGGTCGACACCGGCAGATATTCGACGGCCAGCTCTTCCAGTTCGAGCGTGGCCTTCACATCGAGCGCGATCTCGCGGCAGAGTTCGACGGTGTACCCGCTCGGGTCACCGGCCTCGTTCTTGAAGGAAAACGGCGCCGCGTCCTCGCGGTAGCCGATCTTGAAAACGCCGGCTTCCGCGACGCGTTCCAGCGTTTGCGCGACGGCCGGCGCCGCAACGAGTGGCAAGAGCAGCGCACTGATGAGCATCGCCGATACGCTAAGTCCGCGTCTGGATGTGACTGTCATGTCATTCCATCCCGGTCTGCCGAGCTTCCACGAACGCGAACGGCAACAGTGCGCAACGCTTAGCACCACGACGCCGCCCGACGCCTGACCTATCTCAAAGACAGGCGCCGGATCTGCGGGCTCTCTGAAGGCATGTGTTGTTCAGCGGACAATTGTCCTGTTCACCGTCCGATGGTCACAGAATGGTCACAACGTCTGGTTGCGGAACCGGTCGGGGTACGCTGTCGCTAATTCTTGAGAGGGGTCATGGCTGACGTTCTGTCGAACGAGGAATTCCAGGCGATCGACGCCTATTGGCGGGCGGCGAATTACCTGTCCGTCGGGCAGATCTATCTGCTCGACAACCCGCTGCTGAAACAGCCGCTCGAGCTCGCGCACATCAAGCCGCGGCTGCTGGGGCATTGGGGCACGACGCCCGGCCTGAACTTTATCTACGTGCACCTGAACCGGCTGATCCGGAACCGGGATCTCGACATGATTTACGTGGCCGGTCCAGGACATGGTGGGCCGGGCCTGCTGGCCAACACCTATCTCGAGGGCAGCTACAGCGAGGTCTATCCCAACGTCTCACGGGACGCCGGTGGCATGCGGCGGCTGTTCAAGCAGTTCTCGTTTCCGGGCGGCGTGCCGAGCCACGTGGCGCCGGAAACGCCGGGCTCGATCCACGAGGGCGGCGAGCTCGGCTATGCGCTCTCGCACGCCTACGGCGCGGCGTTCGACAACCCCGATTTGCTCGTCGCCTGCGTCGTCGGCGACGGCGAGGCCGAGACCGGGCCGCTGGCCACGGCCTGGCATTCGAACAAGTTCCTCAATCCGGCCCGAGACGGCGCGGTGCTGCCGATCCTGCATCTGAACGGCTACAAGATCGCCAACCCGACCGTGCTCGCCCGCATCAGCGAGCAGGAGCTCGAAAGCCTGTTCGTCGGCTACGGCTACAAGCCGCATATCGTCGCCGGCGACGAACCCGAACGCATGCACCAGCAGATGGCCGCCACGCTCGACGCCGTCGCCGCCGAGATCCAGGAGATCCAGCAACAGGCGCGCAGCGGCGGCTTCACCGAACGCCCGCGTTGGCCGATGATCGTCCTACGCACGCCCAAGGGCTGGACCGGGCCGAAAGAAGTCGAGGGCAAGAAGGCCGAAGGCTCCTGGCGGTCGCATCAAGTGCCGCTGTCCAGTATGGCGGCGAAGCCCGCTAACGTCGGCCTGCTGGAAGACTGGCTGAAAAGCTACCGGCCCGACGAACTGTTCGACGAAGCCGGCAGTCTGAAACCCGAGCTCGCGGCGCTCGCGCCCGAGGGCAACCGCCGCATGGGCGCCAATCCGCACGCGAACGGCGGCGTGCTGCTGAAAGATCTGCGGCTGCCGGACTTCCGCGACTACGCCGTTGCGGTCGACCAACCCGGCGCGGCCAGGGCCGAGGCGACTCGCGTGATGGGCCAGTTGCTGCGCGACGTCATGGCCGGCAACGAAGATCACAGCAATTTCCGCGTGTTCGGCCCGGACGAGACCGCATCTAACCGCCTAAGCGCCGTGTTCGAGGTGACGGATCGCGCCTGGACCGCCGAGACCGTCGACGGCGACGATCATCTGTCGCCGGACGGCCGGGTCATGGAGATCCTCAGCGAACATACCTGCCAGGGCTGGCTCGAGGGTTATCTGCTGACCGGCCGGCACGGCCTGTTCTCGACCTACGAGGCCTTCGTGCACGTCATCGACTCCATGTTCAACCAGCACGCCAAATGGCTGAAGTCGACCAGCCAGGAAATCCCCTGGCGCCGCCCGATCGCGTCCTTGAATTACCTCCTGACCTCGCACGTCTGGCGCCAGGACCATAACGGCTTCAGCCACCAGGACCCCGGCTTCATCGATCATGTCGTCAACAAGAAGGCCGACGTGATCCGGGTCTACTTCCCGCCCGACGCCAACACGCTGCTGCACGTTACAGACGACTGCCTGCGCAGCCGCAACAAGGTCAACGTCATCGTCGCCGGCAAGCAGCCGCAGCCGCAATGGCTGGACATGGACGCCGCCGTCAAGCACTGCGCCGCCGGCATCGGCATCTGGGCCTGGGCCAGCAACGACCAGGGCGCCGAGCCGGACGTGGTCATGGCCTGCTGCGGCGACGTGCCGACCATCGAAACGCTGGCCGCGGTCCAGATCCTGCGCGAGCAGGCGCCCGAGCTGAAGGTCCGTGTCATCAACGTGGTCGACCTGATGCGGCTGCAGCCGCGCGAGGAGCATCCGCACGGCCTCTCCGACAAGGCGTTCGACGTGCTCTTCACCACGGACAAGCCGATCATCTTCGCCTATCACGGCTATCCCTGGCTGATCCACCGGCTGACCTACCGGCGCACCAACCACGACAATCTGCACGTCCGCGGCTACAAGGAGGAGGGCACCACCACCACCCCTTTCGACATGGCCGTGCGCAACGACATCGATCGCTTCCATCTGGTCGAGGACGTCATCGACCGGGTGCCCAAGCTCGGCCCCCGCGCGGCCTACGCCAAGCAGGCCGTCCGCGACAAGCTGATCGAGCACAAGCAGTACATCCGCACCCACGGCGAGGACATGCCGGAAATCCGCGACTGGAAATGGTCGCTGTCGTAGGCCGCGCTGGCGGCCGTCAGCCTTCGCGGTCGCAGTTCACCATCCAGGGGATACCGAACCTGTCGGTCAGCATGCCGAAGCGGATCGCCCAGAACGTCTCCTCGATGGGCATGCGCACGGTCCCGCCGTCCGCCAGCGCGTGGAACACGCGTTCGGCGTCCTCGGCGCTCTCCATCTGCAGCGAGATGGAAAACCCGGTCGGCGTCTGCCGGCGGTCGGGCGGCGTGTCCGAGCCCATCAGCACCTGATCGCCGATGACGAGGCGGGCGTGCATGATCTTCTCGCCCCATTCCTTCGGCGCGAAGTCCTCGGCGGGCGAGCCCGCGAACGGCAGCATGGCCTCGATCTCGCCGCCCAACACCTCTTCGTAGAACCGGAACGCCGCCGCGCAGTCGCCGCCAAACTCCAGGTAAGGATTAATCCGCATCTGCATTGCCTCCTTCACGACCACCGCGAGCAGTCGATGTTGCGACACAGTTCCGAACCCGTGGTCTCGAATCCTACCAGCTTTACCTTTGAGTTAGCGCGGTCATGGAAACTGTGTCCTTAGTCGATCCGTCTTGCATCGTCGACGGCGAAGGCTTCGACGATGCGGGCATAGCGTTCGCCGTCTCGGAAGCCACCGTGACTGACCAGGTAGTAGCCGCGCTCCGATGTCAGCGGCTGATCGAAGACGGTCACCAGCACGCCGCTCCGCAGCAGATCGGCGATCACCTCGGTCCAGCCCAGGGCGACGCCCAGGCCCTGGATCGCCTGATGGATGGCGATGCCGTGGTTGGTCAACAGCGCGCTGTGATCGACAGCGTCGGCGTCGGGCGCGAACCGGGCCTGCCAATCGTCCCAGGTGAACCAGCGGTTCTCCGGATCCTCGAGATGGATCAGCGGCCCGTTGCGCAGCAGCTCCGCCGGGGTGAGGTCGCCGAGCCGGGCCCGCAGTGCCGGCGCGCAGACCGGCACCACCGATTCATGAAACAGCAGTTCCGCCCTGACGCCCGGCCAGCTGCCGTCGCCGAATAGGATTGCGCAGTCCACATCGTGCGGCGAGATCTCCGCGTCGAGCTCGCTGGTGACGATGCGAACGCTGAGATCCGGACGGTTCGCCCGCAGGCGGGCGAGGCGCGGCAGGACCCAATACGATGCGATCCCGGGATAGGTGGCGAGCGTGATCGGTCCCGTGTTCCGGCGGTCGCGCAGCCGCGCGCTGGCCCGGGCCAACTCGTCCAGCGCGGTTGAGACCGTGGGATAGAGCTCGTTGGCCTCCGACGTCGGCACCACGTTGTTGGCTTGCTTGCGGAACAGCCGGGTTCCCAGATCTTTTTCCAGCGCCCGGATCTGGTGGCTGATGGCGGGCTGCTTGACGTTGAGTTCGCCCGCGGCCTTGGTGAAGCTGCCGAGCCGGTAGCAGGCTTCAAACGCCCGGACAGCTTTCAAAGGCGGAAGATCCCGCATGTCGGCTCATCGATTTTTTCGATAATGGCATGAAGTTTATCGACGTTTATCCGCTAAGCAAGTCCTGTTGGAATCGGGATCTGGAACGATCGATTCCAATTAGAAAAATAATAGACCCAGGGGACCGCTCCGGTGAGGAGCCATGGCGGTAATGCGCAAGCGATGAGTGGGTATCGGCACCGCGCGGAGATCTTCCGGATCTGCCCGTGAGCGCGGAATCGGGTGTGCACGACGTCATCGCGTCGGCGCCAGGCTTCGGACCCGATCCGATGTCGGTGCCGACGATTGCCATATCGCGCCGGACGCGCGCCACGCCATTCACGGACCGGGTGAAGGCCGCCGGCGTCAAGTCGTACACCGTTTATAACCATATGCTGCTGGCGACCGTCTTCCGGTCGCTGGAGGAAGACTACTGGCACCTCTGCCAGCACGTTCAGGTCTGGGACGTGAGCTGTCAGCGCCAGATCGAACTGCACGGACCGGACGCCGCCCGGCTGGTACAGCTGATGACGCCGCGCGATCTCAGTCGGGCCGTGATCGGGCAATGCCTTTATGCGCCGATCGTCGACGACGCGGGCGGTCTGCTCAATGATCCCGTGGTCCTGAAGCTGGACGACGACCGCTACTGGCTGTCGATCGCCGACAGCGACCTGCTGTTTTGGGCCAAGGGGCTGGCGCTGGGCTTCGCGCTCGACGTCGAGGTCACGGAAGCGGACGTGTTTCCGCTCGCGGTTCAGGGACCGAGGGCGGACGACCTGATGGTCCGGGTGTTCGGCGAGGCGGTGCGCGAGATCGGCTTCTTCCGCTTCGCCCGGCTATCGTTTCAGGCGCACCCACTGGTGATATCGCGCTCCGGCTGGAGCAAGCAGGGCGGTTTCGAGATTTATCTCGATGCACCCTCGCTCGGCCCCGAATTGTGGGATGCCCTCATGCAGGCCGGCGCCGACCTCGATGTCGGGCCGGGCTGTCCCAACCTGATCGAGCGGGTCGAAAGCGGTCTCTTGTCCTACGGCAACGAGATGACGCGCCAGAACAATCCATACGAGGTCGGCCTGGACCGCTACTGCAAGCTCGACGGCCCCTGGTTTATCGGCAAGCCGGCGCTGCAACGGATCAAGGCCGCCGGACCGGCCCGTCGGCTGCGCGGTATGCGTTTCGAGGGCGCGCCGACGCGCGTGTCCACGACGTCCTGGGCGATCCGGTCCGGCGGCGCTCTGGTCGGGCGGCTGCCGACGGCCGTGTGGTCGCCGCGCTTCGGCGCCAACATCGGTTTCGCCATGATGGAACGGGGTTGGTGGGATGCCGGCACAGAGGTCGAGATTGACGTGGCCGACGGCAGCCTTCGCCGAGGCCGGGTTTGCGATTTGCCGTTTGCGGAGACCACTGGCTGAACGGGGTGGCCTCGTGCTGTGCGGTTGGACGGAGAGGAAACGGTAGCGCGTTCATCAAGTTAACGGGGCACCGGCGTGTCTGAGGGCCGCGTCGGCCCGACAACAACATATGGGAGGTTGCGCATGTCAGATGATCGACAAGGCCCGAACGGCTTGGTCGCCGAAACCGGCGTCTTCAAGGGCCTGCATGCCGGCATGGGGCTGGCGGCCAAGGGCATGGTGGTCGCCTTCGTGGTCTTCACCGTGCTCAACGTCGATTTCGCCAGCGGCATCTATTCGCAGATCCGCGGCTGGATTGAGGCGTCGCTGAACTGGTACTACATCAGCGCCGTCACCATCATGCTGTTCGTCTGCTTCTACCTGATGTTCAGCCGTTTCGGGAACATCCGGCTGGGCGACGACGACTCGCGGCCGGAGTTCAGCAACTTCTCCTGGTTCGCCATGTTGTTCTCGGCCGGCGTCGGCATCGGGCTGCTGTTCTTCGGCATTGCCGAGCCGATGTTCTATTTCGACAACACCCAGCCCTGGGGCTATCCGAATAATCCATTCGCCGACCATCAGGGCGCGACCGCGATGGACGAGCAACGCGCCGTCGCGGCGATGCGGGTGACTTATTTCCATTGGGGCTTTCACGGCTGGGCCGTCTACGTGATGATCGGCCTGTGCCTGGCCTATTTCGGCTTCCGCAAAAAGCTGCCATTGACCCTGCGCTCGGCGCTCTATCCGGTGATCGGCGACAAGATCTACGGCCCGATCGGCCACGCCGTCGATCTGCTGGCCGTGTTCGGCACGGTTTTTGGCGTCGCCACCTCGCTCGGTCTCGGCGTCAGTCAGATGGCCACCGGCCTCAACGTGCTGTTCGGCGTCGATCCGGGCATCGTCACGCAGATCGTCCTGATCGTGGTCATATCGATCGTCGCCACGCTGTCGGCCGTTTCGGGCGTCGGCAACGGCATCCGGATCATCTCCGAATGGAACATCTATCTCAGCATCGTGCTGCTGGCCTATTTCCTGTTCGGTGGACCGTTCCAGTGGCTGATGGGCTTCTTCGTCACCACCTTGGGCGACTATCTGTGGAACGTGATCCCGATGGGATTCCAGACCTTCAACGCGCCGGGTGAGTCGGCCTGGCAGGGCGGCTGGACGATCTTCTATTGGGGCTGGTGGATTTCCTGGGCGCCGTTCGTCGGCATGTTCATCGCCCGCATCAGCCGCGGTCGGACGATCCGCGAGTTCATGATCGGCGTCATGTTCGTGCCGACCACGATCGCCTTCTTCTGGCTCTGCATCTTCGGCGGCAACGCCATGTTCCTCGAGCTGAACGCCGAGGCCGGTGTCGGCACCGCCGGTGTCGCCCAGCTCGTGCGGGACTGGAACCTGCCAGCGGCGCTCTTCGGCACCATAGAGCGGTTGACCGACATCGCCTGGCTGAACTGGATCATGGCCGCGTTGGCGACGTTCCTGCTGGCGACCTGGTTCATCACCTCGTCGGACTCCGGGACGCTGGTCATCACGACCATGCTGTCCATGGGCGACGACAGTCCGCCACAGCGGTTCCGTATTGTCTGGGGCTTGGGCGAGGGCTTCGTCGCCGCCGTGCTGCTCATGGCCGGCGGCCTCAAGGCGCTGCAAACGGCGTCGATCGCCGCCGCACTGCCGGTCAGCGTGATCATGCTGTTGATGACCTACGGCATCGTCAAGTCGTTGCACGAGGACGCCGCCGCCGTGCCCGACGAGGGCTTGGCGCTGGCGCCCGACGGCACCAGCATGCGGCGCGACCTCCGCGCCTGACGGTTACGGCCCGGTCGCCCGCAAGTGCGGCCGGGCCGCCCCGTTCACGCCAGCTCGCAGATCTCCAGGATGGCGATCAGGTAGAGGCGTACGGCGTCGAGATAGTCGCGCAGCTCGACCCGCTCGTCGGGCATGGTGTTGTACTTACCGCCGGGCCCGCAGACGATGCCCTCCATGCCCAGCATGCGGTAGAAATGCGCCGCGTCGGTGCCGTAGAAGGCCGGCGGCCGGATCGCGCCCGTGGGCTGGGCCTCGCCGCGCAGATCGCGATAGGCGTCGTTCACGGTGCGTACGATGCGCGCGTCGGTATCCACCTCGAACGGCGACATCGACGGCTTCTCGGTCTCGACTTCCTGCGCCCGCACGCTGGCCCTGAGGCCGGGAAACTCGGCCTCCAGCTCGTCCAGCAACTTGCGCATGTCGGCCAGCACCGTTTCCTGGCTCTGTGACGGTGCGTAGCGGGCGGTGCCCGAGAGATAGGCGAAGTCGGCGATCTGCGGCGGCCGCCATTCGTGGAACTCGCGCGACAGCGCGCCGCGCAGCACGCCGACATTGGCGCGGTTGACCGAGCGGTGCAGGTCGCTCGCCGCGCCCGAGAAGGTGATGCCGTTGATACGCGGCACCAGGGCCGCGGCCGCGGCGATGGCGTCGGCCGCGTCCTCGCGTTTCGAGATATGGCGGGTGATACCTTCCAGTTCGATCACGAAATTGAAGGCGCCGGCATGCAGCGTTAGCGCGCCCAGATCGGTCGGCTCGCAATTGATGAAATAGTCCGCCGTCACCCCCTGCTCGATGGCCTTGACGGTGCCGACGCCACCCTGCAGTTCGCCCACCACGAACGTCAGCACCACGTCGCCCTTCAGCTTGATGCCGGCCTCGGCCAGCGTGCGCACGGCGCAAAAGAAAGCGGCGTCGCCCGCCTTCATGTTCGAGACGCCGATGCCGTAGATGCAGTCGTTCTCGACCAGCCCGCCCCAGGGATCGACGGTCCAGCCCTCGGTCACCGGGTTGGTGTCGAGATGGCCGTTGAACAATAGGCTGCTGCCGCCGCCTATGCCGCGATAGGTGCCGATGGCGTTGACGCGCCGGTCGACCACCGGCTGCAGTTCCGCGTCGATGCCGAGCCCCGTCATGGCGTCGCGCATGAACACGGCCAGCTCCCGCTCGCCCTCGGTCTCGGTGTAGCTCTTGTGCCGCACCATCCGGGCCAGGAAGTCGATGCAGGCCTGGTCGTCGATCTTTTCCAGGATCTCGGCGTGTTTCATGGGCTCGCGTCCTCCATCTTGCCGGCCTCGGCCGGCGCGGCCGCCGTCCATATCGGCGGCTCGGTTTGCAGTTCGTTGTCGCTCAGGTGGCACCGCAGCCAGTGGCCGGGGCGCGGTTCGCGTGTCGGCGGGTCCTCGTTCCGGCAGATATCGCCGATGCGCCGCGGACAGCGGCTTTCGAACGGACAGCCGACGGTCTCGGCCGTGCGCGTCGGCAGCGCGCCGCTCAGTCGGATGCGGCGCACGTCGATCTCCGGATCGAGCGCCGGCGCCGAGCTCAGCAGCGCCTCGGTATAGGGGTGGTAGGGCGGCATCGCCAGGCCGTCGGCGTCGCGCAGCTCGACGATGCGGCCGAGATACATGACCGCGACCCGGTCGGCCACGTAGCGCAGCAGATTGAGATCGTGCGTGATGAAAAGGTAGGCGATGCCCAACCGCGCCTGGATCTCGCGCAACAGGTTGACGACCGAGGCCTGCACCGAGGCATCGAGGCCAGAGGTGATCTCGTCGCAGATCATCACCGCCGGCTCGGCCGCGACGGCGCGCGCGATCGCCACCCGCTGCTTCTCGCCGCCCGACAGCGCGTGCGGATAGCGCCCGGCATGGTCGCTCGGCAGTCGCACCTGCGCCAGCAGGTCCTGCACCGCATCGGCCAGCGCCCGGCCGCTGAGACCGCGGTAGAGCCGCAACGGCCGGCTCAGGATGGTGCCGATGGTCTGCCGCGGATTGAGCGAGGAGTCCGGATTCTGAAAGACCATCTGCACCCGGCTGCGGTAGCGCCGGTCCATATCGGCCGGCCCCGTGATTTCCCGATCGTCGAAACGGATACGGCCCTCGAACAGCCGCAGGCCCGAAAGCGCCCGGGCCAGCGTCGACTTGCCGCAGCCGGACTCGCCGACCAGCCCCAGCGTCTCGCCGGACCGGACCTCGAGGTCGACATTGCTGACCGCGTGTACGATGCGCGCCTCGCCGCCCAGCAGCCGGCTGACGAAGCCGTGCCGGCCGATGCGCACGGACAGGTCTTCGACCGCCAGAACCGGCGCGGTCGCCCCCGGCGCCGCGCGCGTCACGGCCGCATCGTCGTCCGGCGCGCGCATCGGCTGGTGCAGCATCTCGCGCCAACGGACGCAGGCCGTGGCGTGCACGCCGTCCGTCGTCAACGGCACCTCGGCGCGCCGGCAAACCTCGGCTGCGAACGGGCAGCGCGCGTCGAACACGCAAGTCGGGCGCGGCCCCAGCCGGTCGGGCACCTCGCCGGGAAAGGTTAGCAGCGTGGCATCGCGTCCCGCCCGCGACGGCCGCGGCAGGCTCGCCAGCAGCGCCCGCGTGTAGGGGTGCCGCGGTTCCTGGAACAGCGCGTCGACCGGGCTGTCCTCGACGATGCGGCCGGCGTAGATCACGGCAACGCGGTGCGCGATCTCGGCCACCGTGCCCAGATCGTGCGAGATGAACAGCGCCGCCACGCCGGTCCGCGCCTGCAGCCGGCGGAACAGGTCCAGGATGTTGACGGCGGTGGTCGCGTCCAGCGCCGTGGTCGGCTCGTCGAACAGGATCAGATCGGGATCGCAGGCGAAGGCGATGGCGATGACGATGCGCTGCTTCTCGCCGCCCGAAACCTCGTGCGGATACTTCTCCAGCATCAGGTCGGCGTCCGGCAGCCCGACCATGTCCAGCAGACGCCGCGCTTCCTCGGCCGCCGCCGCGCCTTCCAGGTCACGATGCCGGCGCAGCACCTCGGCGATATGCGCGCCCAGCGTCATGGTCGGATTCAGCGACGCGCCGGGGTCCTGAAACACCAGCGCGATCCGGTTGCCGCGGAGTGCCTGCAAAGCGTCCGGCGTCTGCGCCATCAAATCGTCGCCGACAAACCGGATCGCGCCGCGCTCGTCGGCGATCTCGCCGAACAGGCTGCGCATGACGGCATAGGCAAGCGAGCTCTTGCCGGAACCGGACTCGCCGACCAGGCCAACGACCTCGCCGCGCGCGATTCTCAGGTCGACCCCGTCGAGCACCCGGAATGGCCCTGCCGCCGTCGCGTAGGACAGCGCGTAGTCGGCGACCTCCAACACCGGTTGTGCGGGCGCGGCGGTCATCGCGTTCGCGGGTTCAGAACGTCGCGCAAGCCGTCGCCCAGCAGGTTGAAGGCGATGGCGACGGTCGCGATGGCGAGACCCGGCCAGAGGATGGTCCAGGCGCTGCGGAACATGAAGCCGCGCGCCTCGGCGATCATCAGGCCCCATTCCGGCGCCGGCGGCTGCGCCCCGAGGCCGAGGAAGCTCAGGGTCGCCAGCAGCATGATGGCGAAGGCGACGCGGATAGTGCCTTCGACGATCACCGGCGCCACCATGTTCGGCAAAATCTCCCGTCCCATGATGTAGGCGGCGCTCTCGCCGCGCGCAACGGCGGCCGCGACATAATCGTGGTTGCGGGCGGCGAGCGTGACGCTGCGGGCGATGCGGGCCATGCCCGGCGCGAAGGCGATACCGATGGCGATCACGGCGTTGACGCCGCTCGGCCCCAGCACGGTGACGATCAGCAACGCGAACAGCAGGTTGGGGATTGCCATGGTCGCATCGACCACGCGCATGATGGCCTCGTCCGTGCGGCCGCCGATGAAGCCCGAGAAAATGCCGATGGCGGCGCCCAGACCTGTGCCGATCAGCGTCGCGGTCAGGCCTAGCAGGACGGTCGAGCGCGCGCCCCAGAGCAGGCGGCTCAGGATATCGCGGCCGAACTGATCCGTCCCCAGCCAGAAGTCGGCCGACGGCGGTGCCAGCCGGGCCAGGAAGTGGAACTCCTCCGGATCGTAGGGCGCGATCCAGGGACCGAGCACGATCGCGAGCAGGAGGATCGTCGCCAGGCCGAGGCCGATGGCGCCCTGCGGATGACGAACCAGGCGCTTCAGCAGCTCAGTCATACTGGATCCGCCGGTCCAGATAGGCATAGGCCATGTCGGCCAGCAGGTTCGCCACCGCGTAGGTCATGGCCATGATCAGCGCGCCGGCCTGGATCATCGGCAGGTCGCGCTGCTGAATGGCGACGATCAGCATGCGGCCGACGCCGGGGAAGGCGAAGATCTCCTCGACGACGATGATGCCGCCGATCAGATAGCCGACGTCGAGTGCCAGCACGGTGATCGTCGGCAGCAGCGAGTTCCGCAGGGCATGCTGGAACAGCACGACGCCGCGCGAGAGGCCGCGCAGGGTCGCGGCGCGCACGTAATCGCTGTGCAACACATCGACCATCTCCGAGCGCACCATGCGCATGACATGCGCCGTCAGGATCACGGTCAGCGTCAACACCGGCAGCGCCAGATGCCAGAGCGCCCGCAGCGGGTCGTCGCCGAACGGCACATAGCCGCTGGCCGGGAACAGCCCGACATCGGGATGGGTCAGCGCCACCAGCAGCATGGTCGCCAGCACGAATTCCGGCAGCGAGACGCCGATATAGGAAACGAAGCTGACGCCGACATCGACCGGCCGGCCGCGATAGACCGCCGCGACGACGCCCAACGGAATGGCGACGATGGTCACCATCAACAGAGCGAGGCCGGCCAACCCCAACGAGCGGCCAAGAGCGTCCAGCACCGTCGGGCCGACCGGCAGCCCGGTGCGCAACGAGGTGCCGAAGTCGCCGCTCAGCACGCCGCCGATCCAGCTCAGGTACTGCGCATAAGCCGGCCGGTCGAGCCCGAGCTGGGCCTCGATCGCGGCCAGCGCTTCCGGCGTCGCGTATTCGCCCAGCAGCATCTGCGCCGCGTTCGCCGGCAGGATCTGGGTGATGCCGAACACCAGCAGCGACACCACCAGCGTCGTCACCAGCAGATAGAACAGCCGCTTTACCAGATAGGCCAGGGACATGGCCGCCTTCCGCCGCCCGTGTCAGCAAGAGAAGCAGGCAGGCCGGCGATGCCGCCGGCCCACCCGGTCGTGTCGTCAGCCGCGCTTCGGCGCGCCGGCGCCCAGCGAGACCTTCTCCAGGCTGAAGGTAGCGCCGCGCGGATGCAGCTGATAGCCCTCGACATAGTCGCGGTGCGCCGCCAACAGGTCGAAGAACACCGGCACCAGCGCCGGCACCTCGGCTCGCATCAGCGCCTGCGCCTCGCTATAAAGCTCGGCCCGCGCCTTGGTGTCGACCGTGGTCCGCGCCCGTTGCACGAGGTCGTCGAAGCCCTTGTTGTTCCAGCGCGTCTCGTTCCAGGCCGCATCCGAGGTGAACAGCAGCTTGAAGATCGCGTCTTCGGTCGGCTGCATGTTGTAGAAGCCGACATAGAAGTCGCCCTTCTTCCAGACCTGGTCCAGATAGGTGCTGTGCGCCATGGTTTGGACCTCGATGTTGAAGCCCGCGGCCTTGGCCATCTCGCGCACCACCACGGCCAGCGTCTGCCGGTAGCCGGGCTTGACCGAGGCGACCAGTGTCACGTCCAGGCCGTTCGGATGCCCGGCGTCGGCCAGCAACTGCTTCGCCCTGGCGATGTCCGGCCGCTTCAGCGGCGCGTCGGCGTAATAGCGGTACGCCACATTGATCGGTGAATCGTTGCCGGGCGTGCCGTAGCCCTCGGCCACCAGTTCGATCATCGCCTCGCGGTCGATGCTCAAGGAAAGCGCCTCGCGCACGCGCGCGTCGTTGAACGGCGGCCGGTCGTTCGCCATGACGATATCGATGAACCGGCCCGACGCCGTGCGCAGGCCGGTGACGCCCGTGGCCCCGCTGACCCGCTTGAAATCGGCCGGCGGCACCTCCAGCGCCAGGTCGACCTCGCCGGCGATCAGCGCCGCCATCTCGGCCGTGGCGTCGGGAAAGACCATCAGGTTCAGCTTGTCGAGATAGGGCAGGCCGTCGAGGAAATAGTCCGGGTTGCGCTCGACCACGGTCAGCCGGTCGGGCTCGTAGCTCACCAGCTTGAACGGCCCGGTGCCGATCGCCTGTCGATCGAGCGGCGCCAGGTCGCCCGACGCAATGTTGGCCGGCACCACCTTGGCGGTCGAATAAGCCAGCGCCACCGGCAGGTCGCCATAGGGCAGGCTGGTCTTGATCATCACCTTGTCGGCCGACGGCGCGGTGACGGACTCGATGGGGCCGAGGTTGCGCCGGCCGGGCGAGCCGGTCTTCTTGTCCAGCACGCGGGTCAACGAGGCCGCCACGTCGTTCGCCGTCACCGCCTGGCCGTTATGGAACGTGACGCCAGCGCGCAACGTGAACGTCCAGACCGTCAGATCGTCGTTCGGCGCCCACGACTGCGCCAGATCGGGCACGGGCGACATGTCCTGGCCGAGGCGCGTGAGGCCGCTGTAGAGCAGCTCGCCCAGCAGGTATTCCGAGTTCAGCCGGTGCAGGAACGGGTTCAGCTTACCGGGCGCGCGGCCGATGCTGACGTTCATCGTGCCGCCCTTGTTGGCGGCGAAAGCCGGCCAGCCGGCGGTGGCGCCCAGCACCGGCAGCGCGGCGGACGCCTTCAGGAACAGACGGCGGTCGAACTGGTTCTTGTCGGTCTTCATTACGGCCTCCTTGGTTTCTTATCGGTCGTCAGGTCTCGGGTTCGAAGTCGCGGGCGAGGTAGAGCAGCATCGATCGCGCCAGGCCCATCAGATCGGTCATGGTCGTGTGCTCGTCGGCGGCATGCACGTTGCGGTCGGGCCGCGCCAGACCGCCCAGCAGGATCTCGCGCACGCCGCCCTGCTGCTGCACCCAGCCCAGGTCCGAGCTGGTCGACGAGCCGTAGGCCCGGAATGCTTCAGGGTCCCAGCCGAAGCCCTCGGCCAGCGCCCGCTGCCAGCGCGGCCAATGCGGCCCGCCGGGATCGGCGACCGGCGCCAGATGGCCGACCAGCGTGATCTCGTGACCCAGCAGACCGGTGCCGGCCACGGCGTCGTCGACCGCGCGCCGGATCTCGACCTCGACGTCGGCGGCCGTTTCATCCGGCGCGTAGCGGCGGTTGACGACGACGTCGAACTGTCCCGGCAGGGCCGAGCCCTTGGCCCCGGCGTGGGCGGCCGTGATGGTCAGACGCGAGCGCAGGGGTGCGCCGTCATAGTGCGGCGGCGCCGGCATCGGCCAGGCCCGCGTTTCGACCTCGGCCTTGAGGTCGGCGAGCGCGTTCAGTACCGGCAGCGCTTCCTCCAACGCGTTGACGCCGCCGACGGGATCGCCGGAATGCGCCGTGCGGCCGTGGAACCGCAGCCGAAAGTCCATGCTGCCGAAGCTGCCGGCATAGATCCGCGGCACCGCGCCGCCGTTCAGACAAATCAGGTGGCCCGACAAGTGACCCTCTTCGGCGAGATAGCGGATGCCCGGATAAAGCCCGCCTTCCTCGTCGGTGCAGAACAGCAGGCAGGGGTCGTAAGCGAGCGGCAGGTCGACGGCCGCCGCCGCGCGCATGGCCGCCAGCACGGCCGCGATCGTGCCTTTCATGTCCGCCGTGCCGCGCCCGTAGAGCTTGTCGCCGTCGCGCGTCAGTTCCAGCGGCGGCCGTGTCCAGCCGTCGCCGGGCGGCACCGTGTCGACGTGAAAATAGATATCCAGAGCCGGCTGACCGGTCGGCCGCCGCGCGATCAGGTTGATTCGCGCGCCGTCTGCGCCCGGCGCCTGCCACAGCGCCTCCGGCACGGTCACGCGTTCGCAGCCGAAGCCCAGCGGCGTCACGAGCTCTTCCGCCAGATCGGCGAAGGCGCCATAGCCGCGGCCCGGGGGAAAGCTGGTATTGCTCGCGATCATGCGCGCGAGATCGGCCGCGATGGTCGTTTCCATCTGCGCCAGGGATTCGAGCGCGGCTGCGATCGCCGTGTCGGTCATGCCGACCACCCCCTCTCGGACCTGAGGTCCCAACCGATAAGCTTGATCCTATAAACTTTATAGAAATATGTCGAATCGCCGCGTAGAGTGACGACATGGGGACCGGATCGAAAAACCCTTCCGTGGGCGCGAGAGCCGACGCCACATTGCCCGAGCTCAAGGCCGTGCCGCTCTACGAGCAGGTCAAACGGCACATCTCCGAGCTGATCCTGCTCGGCGACTGGCCGCCCGGTACGGTGCTGCCCAGCGAGACCGAGCTTGCCCGCCGGTTCGGCGTCGCCGTCGGCACGGCCCGGCGCGCGCTGTCGGACCTGGCGGCCGAAGGCCTGCTGACCCGTCGGCGCAAGACCGGCACCGTCGTCACCGGCCGCTCCCCGCACCACTCGCTGCGGTTCTTCTTCCAGTATTTCCGCCTGCACGGCCTCGACGGCAGCCTGCTGAACTCGACCGTCACGACGCACGCCGCCGAGCGCGGCCCGGCCGACGACGAGGCGGCGCGGCGGCTTGAGCTCGAGCCCAACGCGCCCGTAGTCCGCATCGGCCGTGTGCGCAAGGTCGCGGGCAGGACGGTCATGCACGACGCCATCGTCATCCCATCGGCGCGCGTCCCGGACCTGCCGCTCAATGCGGTGCCGGACCGCCTCTACATCTATCTGCTCGAGGAATACGGCATCCGGGTCTCGGCCGCGCGCGAGGTGCTGTCGGCCGAGCTGGCGACCGAGACCGACCGGCGGCTGATCGACGTGCCGACGCCCGGCGCCGTGCTGGTCATCGACGAGATCGCCTTCGATCAGAACGGCGCGCCGCTGATCTGGGTCGTTCACCGCGCCATCACCGACCGCTACCGCTACGTCAACGAGGTGAGCTGACCGGCGCACGGACAGGGCGACGTTCAATTTTCTGCATTGAATTACATAGGACTCCTATTTATATAAATCGCATGACCAATTCGAACGATCATCCCGGCGAACAGATCGCCACCGGCATCGCCAGGCTCGGACAGTACATCCGCACCGAAAGCTGGCGCAGCGGCCAGGATCTCGGGCTCACGCCGACCCAGATGCGCATTTTGCGCGAGCTGGCCGCGCACGGGCCCATGCGGGTCGGCGCACTGGCCAAGGCCGTCGGCGTCTCGCAACCCACCGCCACGGACGCCTTCGAGGCGCTGCGCCGCAAGGGCCTGGCCGAGAAGCGGCCCGATCCCAACGACGGCCGCGCCGTCGCGGCCACCATCACGGCGGCCGGTCGGCGCCGGCTTTCGCGTGCGGGCGACCTGCCCGACGCCCTGCTGGACGCCATTGCCGAGGTCGACGACGCCGACCGTGGCGCATTCGCGCGCGGCCTGACAACGATCGTTCGCGCGCTGCAACGCCGTGAGGCGATCCCGGTTCAGCGCATGTGCGTCACCTGCCGCTACTTCCGACCACACGCGCATGACGATCCCGCCGCACCGCATCACTGCGCCTTCGTGGACGCCGCCTTTGGCGATGCCCAGTTGCGGCTCGATTGCGGCGAGCACGTTGAGGCCGATACCGCCGACAGGGAACGGAACTGGAGGCGGTTTTCCGAACCGGCCGAATAGGCGAGCGCCTCGCTCGCGGCCACGAACGAGGCGCTCTTGTTGTCACTCTCTCTTCGCAAAGAAAGGACGAAACGCATCATGTCACAGAGAAACAATTTCGACCAAGTTGGCAACCGTCCATTGCGGCGGCTGTCGATCGTCGCGGCGCTCGCAGCCGGTCTCGTATTGCCGGCGGTCGCGCATGACGGCAAGACGCATACCGGCGGCATCCAGGCCGAAAGCGGTAACGCGGCGCTGGCGCCGTTCGACGTGATCCACGCCAAGATCTCGACCGAGGGCAATGCCGCCATCTTCCATATGGCCGTCAGCGGGCAGGCCGGCGAGACCAAGCCGACGCCGGTCGGCAAGGTCGCCAATTCCGACGTCTTCGCCTATGTCTGGCCCACCAGCATTGACCCTTCCGAAGTCGGATTCGAGCCCAAGGCCGGCATCCTGGCGCTCGCCGTCACGTCGCATCCCGATTTCGACGACACGCCGCTCTTCGACGAGAACGGCGACGGCGATCTTGGGAACGACGGCGACCTCTGGCACAGCCACTGGGTTGTGTTAGGACCGGACGCCGCCTGCGGCCCGGGCGCGCTCAAGGTCATCGACATTCCGGAAGGCGCGACGCCCCGCCTGCCGAAGACCTGGCCCGGCTTGCCGCTGCTGATCGACAGCCCCGGCTGGAGCCCCGTGTTCGACGGCGACACGGTCGAGGTCCGGGTGCCCTTCGACAACATCGCCGTCGTCACCGACGCCTCTTTCGACGGCGTCACCTCGGGCCTGCGCGTCAACGCCAACATCCACGCGCCGCTGTTGTGCGTGGTCGATGTGTTCGACGTCGCCTCGGGCGATCTCAGCCTGCCCGGGAAGGTCAATCACTAACGAATGGACAAGGCCGGCGGCGCGCCAAAGCCGCCGGCCGGCAATGGAGAGAAACGATGCAAACCTGGCTGCCGAGCCTGCGGACAGAAAACCCCGAACAGGGCTACGAACTCGCCATCAAGCTCGCCCGCGTGGCCGTTAAGAAGATGCAACCCGACGACGACGTCAGGGCCGCGCTGCGGCAAGATTATGCCAACAACGCCGACAGCCTGACCGCCGCCAGTCACGTCGTCGCGACTCACTTCCAGACGGTCGCGGCCGCGAACGACTATTGGCGGGAGTAGCAACAGGGCAGGGACATGAAAACCGCTGTAGCCATCCGCCATGTCGGCTTCGAGGACCTCGGCGGCTTTGCGGGGCCGCTGGCGTCAGGCGGTTTCGACGTCAGGTACATCGACGCCGGCGAGTACGATCTGACGGCATTGGCGCCGGCCGAGGACGACCTGGTTGTCGTCCTCGGCGGCCCGATCGGCGCCTACGAAGAGGCGGCGTATCCGTTCCTTAAGCACGAGCTCGGCTTCGTCGATCGGCGCCTGGCGATCGGCCGGCCGATCATGGGCATTTGCCTCGGCGCCCAGCTCATCGCCCGCGCCGCCGGCGCCCGTGTCTATCCGAGCGGCGGCAAGGAGATCGGCTTCGGTCCCATCGACCTGACCGAGGCCGGTCATCAGAGCTGCCTCGCGCCGTTTGCCGCGGCGCCGACCACACTGCATTGGCACGGCGATACCTTCGATCTACCGTCGGGCGCGGTGCGCCTCGCCTCGACCGATCTCTGCGAAAACCAGGCCTTCGCCATCGGCGCCAACGTCATCGGCTTTCAGTTCCATCCCGAGGCAACGGGCCGGGACATCGAACGCTGGCTGATCGGCCACGCTGTCGAGCTCGCTACCGCCGGCATCGACGTCCCGCAAGTGCGGCGCGACGCGACGACGTATGGCGATGAGCTGACGCGAAAGGCCTCCGACGTCGTCTCGGGCTGGCTCGCTCAGCTCGAGGACGTCAGGTCAGCGTCCGCAGGCGGATGAGCGCGATGCGGTGAACTTGGTCGAGGGCCGCGCGGAACTCGGCCGCGGTGTCGTTGGCGACCCGTGCTTCCAGGGCCGCGAGGATCTGTTGGCGGTCGAGCCCGGCGACGGCGATGATGAACGGAAACCCGTGACGTTCGCGGTAGGCGCGGTTCAGGCGCTGGAAGGCCGCGAACTCTTCTTCCGTGCACTGGTCGAGCCCGGCGCCGCGCTGCTCGGCCTTGGACGCGTCGGCCATGTCGCCGGCCAGCCGCACCCGGTCGGCCAGCTCCGGATGCGCCCGCAACAGGGCAAGCTGTTTTTCCTCGCCGGCCGCTTCGACGATCCCTCGCATCAACCCGGCCAGCCCATCGACATCGTCATGGGCCGCGCCGAGTGACTCGTAAGCGGCTTCGGCGATCCAAGGCGAATCTTCGTAGATGGCGCTGTACGTCGCGACGAAGGCGGCGCGGTCCATACTCGACGGTGAATTGCTTACGGTCACGATGGCGCCAGCATACGCCGTCGCCATGGCCGGCGCCACGATCCGGCGTTACGATGGCCGCATGAGCGGAGACGACGACCACCAGGCCTATCTGCAACGGGCCATCGACCTGGCGCGGCGGCATATGGACGCCGGCGCGGGCGGTCCGTTCGGCGCCGTCATCGTGCGCGACGGCCAGGTGCTGGGCGAGGGCTGGAACGTCGTCACCTCGGCGAACGATCCAACCGGCCATGCCGAGGTGCAGGCGATTCGCGCCGCCTGCCGCGCGGTGGACGACTTCCAGCTCAAGGGCGCGGTGCTCTACACCAGTTGCGAGCCGTGCCCGATGTGCCTCGCCGCCGCGTACTGGGCCCGCATCGACCGTATCTACTACGCCAACACGCGGGCGGAGGCGGCGGCAATCGGCTTCGACGACGCCTTCATCTACGACGAGGTGCCGCTGGCGCCTGATGCCCGCAGCCTGCCCGCCATCGCGCTGCCCAGCGTCGCCGGCCGCGACCTGTTCGCCGCCTGGGACGCCAAGGAAGACAAGATCCCCTATTAGCCGATGCCGTCCAGCCCTTCCCAGCTGTCATGCTGGCGCAGGCCAGCATCCAGCGGCCGCGCAACCTGTTAAGGCGAAACAAACCTGAATCCTGGCCTGCGCCAGGATGACGGGGGTGGCTGCAGGCGCGCATCCGTATTGCGTCAGCCCGGCCGCTGCGCTTTGTTAGCGGCATGGAAACGGTGCTCTACGAATGGCTCAGCCTGCTCCTGCGCTGGGCGCATTTCGCCATCGGCGTCGCCTGGATCGGCACGTCGTTCTTCTTCGTCTGGCTCGATCTCAGCCTGAAACCGAACGGCCGCGACGGCGTCAAGGGCGAGAGCTGGATGGTGCATGGCGGCGGCTTCTACCACGCGCAGAAATACATGGTGGCGCCGGAACGCCTGCCCGAGCCGCTGCACTGGTTCAAATACGAGGCCTATGGCACCTGGATCACCGGCATGCTGCTGCTGTTCGTGATCTATTACTGGCAGGCGGACGCCTTCCTGCTCGATCCCGAGAAGGCCGATATCGGCGTGCCGGCCGGCATCGCCATCAGCCTGATCGCGATCCTCGGCGGCTTCGCCGTTTACCACCTGCTCTGCAAGTCGCCGCTGCGCCACCGCACCGGCCTGTTGGCGTTCCTCGTGTTCCTGCTGATCGTGTTCGCCGCCTGGGCGCTGAACTTGGTGTTCTCCGGCCGCGCCGCCTTCCTGCACGTCGGCGCGCTGGTCGGCACCATGATGGCCGCCAACGTCTTCGCCGTGATCATCCCGAACCAGCGCAAAACCGTCGACGCCCTGATCGCCGGCCAGGACCCCGATCCGGCGCTCGGCGCCGAGGCCGGCACCCGCTCGCTGCACAACAACTATCTGACCCTGCCGGTGCTGGCGATGATGATCGGCAGCCACTATCCCTTGCTCTACGACCACCCGCAGAGCTGGCTCATCGTCGCCCTGCTGCTGGTCGGTAGCGGCGCCTTCAAACACTTCCTCAACCGCCTCGACGAGGGCGCCCGCTTCGCCCAGGCCGCCTGGTTGCTGCCGGCCACCGCCGCGGCGCTGATCGTCGCCGTCATCCTCACCGCCCACCGCCCGGAACTCGACGACGACATAGCCGAAACGATCAGCGACGAGGAAGCCTTCGAGATCGTCGAGTCCCGCTGCTCCGTCTGCCACGCCCCCGAACCGGTCTGGGAGGGCTATCTCGCCGCCCCGGCGGGCGTGAAACTACACACCCCCGAGCAGCTAACCCGCCTCGAACACGCCATCGAAGTGCAAGCCGTCCTCAGCCGCGCCATGCCCCCCGGCAACCTCACTGGCATAACCCCGGAAGAACGCGCCGCCCTCGGAAATTGGCTCAACGCGCAACGCGTTGATCAGTAGCTAAAAGTTTCGGTGACAGTAACCTTAATTCGTTCGCGAATTAAGGTTACTGTCACCGAAACTACTTGCCGCAGGATTCCTTGCGATGGGTAATCTAACTCCCGCGATACGTCGAATAGCTCCAGGGCGAGACCAGGAGCGGCACGTGGTAGTTCTGGGCGGCGTCAAAGATGGCGAAGCGGATCGGCACGACGTCGAGGAACGGCGGGTCGGGCAGAGCGAGCCCCTGGGCGCGGAAATAGGCCGCGACCTGGAAGGCGATCTCGTAGGCGCCGACCTGCACCGTCTCGTCGCTCAGCAGCGGCGCGTCGGTGCGGCCGTCGGCGTTGGTGACGCCGGCACTCAAGACCTCCCAGTCCTCGCCGTCGCGCTGCGACAGCGTGAAATGCATGCCGGCCGCCGGCTTGCCCTGCGCCGTATCCAGCACGTGTGTCGATAGCCGTCCCATCAGTCTCCCCCCTGCAAGGCCTCGACGGCGGCGAGCACCGCCGCCGGCGTCGCCGGCGCGTCGAGCGGCACCGGCCTGTTCCCGTCGCCCGCCGCCGCCACCGCGTCGCGCAGCGCCAGCCAGACGCTGATCGCCAGCATCAGCGGCGGCTCGCCGATCGCTTTCGACTTGAAGATCGTGTCCTCCCGGTTCGGCGCGTCCTCCAGGATATGCACCCGGAAGTCGGGTGGCACGTCGCGGCTGCCGGGGATCTTGTAGGTCGACGGCCCGTGCGTCCTGAGGCGCCCGTCCGCGTCCCAATAGAGTTCCTCGCAGGTCAGCCAGCCCATGCCCTGCACGAAGCCGCCCTCGATCTGGCCCAGATCCACCGCCGGGTTCAGCGACGCCCCGCAATCCTGTAGCAGGTCGGCGCGCAGCACGCGCATCTCGCCGGTCAGCGTGTCGACCGCCACCTCGGCGACCGCCGCGCCGTAGCTGAAATAGAAAAACGGCCGGCCGGTGTTCGTGCCCATGTCCCAGTGGATCTTCGGCGTCTTGTAGAACCCGGCCTGCGACAGTGAGACTCGCCCGCGCCAGCACATCTCGGCCAGTTCCTCGAAGGCCAGCGACTCGTTGCCGGCATGCACCCGGTTCTCGCGGAACTGAATGGCGTCCGCCGCGACGCCGAAATGCTCGGCCGCCATCGCCGCCATGCGCCCCCGGATTGCTGCCGCGGCGTTGTGCGCCGCCATGCCGTTCAGGTCGCTCCCCGTCGAAGCCGCGGTCGGGCTGGTGTTCGGCACCTTCTCGGTCGAGGTCTCCGACAGTTTGATCCGGTCGGCGTCGATCTGGAAGGTCTCGGCCACGACCTGCGCCACCTTCATGAACAGGCCCTGGCCCATCTCGATGCCGCCGTGGTTGAGATGCACCGAGCCGTCCGAATAGACATGCACCAGCGCGCCGGCCTGGTTCATCTGCGGGAGGTTGAAGGAGATGCCGAACTTGATCGGCATCATCGCCAGCCCGCGCTTGATAATCGGGCTCGCGCGATTGAAGGCGTCGATCGCGGCGCGGCGGCTGTCGAAGTCCGCCTGCCGCATCACCTCCGGCACGATTTGGTCCAGTAAATTGTCCTCGACCACCTGCCCATAGGGCGTCTTCTGCGCGGTGCCGGCATAGAGGTTCACCGCGCGCACGGCCTCGGGCGGCTTGCCGAGCCGGCGCGCCACGTCGTCCAGCAGCGCCTCGATCGCCAGCATGCCCTGCGGCCCGCCGAAGCCGCGAAACGCCGTATTCGACACCGTGTTGGTGCGACAGAGGAAGCCGCGAAAGCGCGCGCGCGGCAGGAAATAGGCGTTGTCCGCGTGGCACAGCGCCCGGGTCAGCACCGGCGGCGACAGGTCGGCGTTATGGCCGCAATGGGCATAGAGGTCGATGCGCACGCCCGCCAGCCGGCCGTCGTCGTCGAACCCGGCGTCGTAGCGGACCAGGAACCCGTGCCGCTTACCGGTGACGATCATGTCGGCGTCGCGCGGCAGCCGCAGCTTCGCCGGCCGTTTCGTTCTGTCGGCGACCAGCGCGGCCAGCGCGGCGATGATCGTCGCCTGGCTCTCTTTGCCGCCGAAGCCGCCGCCGAGCCGCCGCACGCGCACCGTCACGTCGTGCATCTTCAGGCCGAGCAGGCGCGCCGTCGCCTCCTGCACCTCGGTCGGGTGCTGCGTCGAGGAATAGACCAGTAGATCGCGGTCTTCCTGCGGCAGGGCCAGCGCCACCTGGCCCTCGAGATAGAAATGGTCCTGCCCGCCCATGCGCAGCTCGCCCGACAGCCTGTGCGGCGCCGCGTCAATGGCCGCGTCCGCGTCGCCCACGGCCATCACCGAGGGCGGCCGCAGATAGCTCTCGGCCGCGATGGCATCGTCCAGCGTCAGCACCGCCGGCAGTTCCTCGTAGGTCACGGCGACGGCCTGCGCGGCGTGAAACGCCGCGGCCTCGGTCTCTGTGGCGACGACGGCGACGGGCGCGCCGATATAGTCGGCGGTCTCGGCGAACAGGGCCGGCTCGTCGTGCTCGATCGGCCCGACGGCGTTTGCGCCCGGAATGTCGGCCGCGGTCAGCACGGCGACGACGCCGGGCAACGCCAGCGCCGGCCCGGCATCGATGCCGACGATCCGCGCGTGCGGATGCGGACTCGTCACGACGGCGCAATGCAGCAGGTCCGGCGGCGCCGGCATGTCGTCCACATAGACCGCGGCGCCGGTGACGTGCTTCTCGGCGCTGTCGTGCGGCGGCGACTGGCGCACGCCGCCCTTGATGCCCGACGGCAGTGGCCCGCTCACAGGTCCTGCACCGTCACTGGGGCGCTGCCCGTGGTCTCGTGCCACAGCCGCAGTAGCAGGTTGCGCCCGGCCGACCGGCGGTAGCCGGCGCTGCCGCGCATGTCCGTCATCGGCGACAGCGTCTTGTCCAACGCGCCGCTCGCCGCCCGCGCCGTTTCGAGCGTCCAGGCCTTGCCGCGCAAGGCGTCTTCCACCGCCGCGACGCGCACGGGCGTCGCCGCCATGCCGCCATAAGCGACGCGGATGTCCGCGACTTGGCCATCCTTGAGCGTCAGCCGAAACGCGCCGCAGACCGTCGAAATGTCCTGGTCATAACGCTTCGACAGCTTGTAGATCCGGAAAACCTCGTCGGGCTTCGGCCGCGGCAGGGTCACATGCTCGATCAACTCGCCCGGCTGCAAGACCGTCTGGCGATAGCCGCTGAACATCTCGGCGGCCGGCACGGTGCGGCGCCCGCTCTTGCTGACAATGCCGATCCCGGCGTCGAGCGCGATTAGCGCCGGTAGGCTGTCGCCGATCGGCGAGGCCGTGCCGATATTGCCACCCAGCGTCGCCCGATTGCGGATCTGTGGCGAGCCGAAGCGCCGGAACAGCACGGCGAGCGAGGGATAATCCGCCTCGATCACCGGGATCAGACGTTCCAGCGACACCGTCGCGCCGATCAGATAGTGGTCGTCACGCACTTCCAGACGCTGCAGCTCGGCCACCCGGTCGAGCGCCACCAGCGGCACCTCCGAACCTTTCTCCTTCGAGATCGCCACGCCCAGATCGGTGGCGCCGCAGACCGGCTTGGCATCGGGCTCGGCGGCGAGGGCATCGAACACCTCGGCGAGACTTTGAGGATTGAGTTCGAGCTGTCCAAGCTGGGTTCGATCAATCTCAGCGACCGCGTCCATCTGCGGCGCGGCCTCGCGGGCCGCGGCCAGCGCGGCATCGACGATCGGGCGATAGCCGGTGCAGCGGCAGAGGTTGCCGGCGAGCGCGTCGTGGACGGCGTCCGCGTCGGTGAGCCGGCCGGCCTGGTGCGCGCCCACCAGCGCCACGACGAAGCCCGGCGTGCAATAGCCGCACTGGCTGCCGCCGGTTTCGATCAGCGCCCGCTGCACCGGATGCAGCGCGCCGTCCGGCGCGGCGATGCCCTCGACCGTGCGGATCGCGGTGCCGTCGAGCTGGCCCAGCAGCAGCAGGCAGGCGTTCACCGCCTCGTAGGCGAGGTCGCCGCCATTCGCCGGCGGCCGCGCCAGCAGTACCGTGCAGGCCCCGCAATCGCCCTCGGCGCAACCCTCCTTGGTGCCGGTCAGCCGGCGATGCAGCCGCAGATAGTCGAGCAGCGTCACCGTCGGCGGCACGTCGCTGGCGTCGACGGCCTCGCCGTTCAGAACGAAACGTCCGGATTCCCTCATAACCGCGCAGGTTAGCCCGCATTTTCACGGCGGTCACAGGGTTTTGTACAGCTTGCTCGTTGTGGTCATCCTGGCGCAGGCCAGGATCCATGGACAGGGCAACCTATTGAAGTGAAAAGAAAAATGGATCCTGGCCTGCGCCAGGATGACGTCAAGTTCGGTGGAGTGCGGTCCGTCTCATGGGTCTCGACAACATTGACTCTTGGCAAGGAAATTTTTAGAACAAAATAAGAACATAGGCATGATATGCAGACCTACGGCAAACCCAATCCCCGCGTGACAGTGATCCGCGACCTGCAGGCGGCGATTGCGGCGTTGGAGAAGCGGCCATTGTCGCTCTCGGCCCCGGATGAGGGCGCGGCCATCGCGCCGGTCTGGAGCTTGGGCGCGTCCGGTGTCGACGCGGCCCTGCCGGGCGGCGGGCTGCCGCTGCCGGCCCTGCATGAGGTCGCGGCCGAGGCCTACAACGACGGCCCGGCCGCTGCCGGCTTCGCCGCGGCGCTCGCGGTGCGCCGGCACGAGGCCGCGCCGCTGCTCTGGTGCAGCGCCGCCACGGCGACGGCGGCGTTCGGCGCGCTGCACGGGCCGGGGCTGCTGAATTTCGGCCTGCCGCCGGACCGGCTGCTGCTGGTCGCCGCGCGCAAGGACATCGATGTCTTGTGGGCGATGGAGGAGGGACTGCGGTCGGGCGTGCTGTCGCTGGTCGTCGGCGAGGTGATGACGGCGGATCTCACCGCCACGCGCCGGCTGGCCCTGGCGGCGCAGGCTGCCGGCGTGCCGGCGCTCCTGCTGCGCAACCCGCGCGGCCTCTGCGCCAGCGCCGCTTACAGCCGCTGGCGCATCGCCGCCCGGCCCAGCACCAGCCGTGCCTTCGCGGCGCACGCCCCCGGCCGGCCGCGCTGGCAGGTCCGGCTCGAGCGCTGCCGCGGCGGCCGGCCGAAGACCTGGACGATGGAATGGGAGCATGAAACGGGTCGTCTCGCTGTGGCTGCCCCGCTGGCCGACCGACCGGCTGCGGCTGGCCGGCCGTCGCGGTGCGCCGAAATCGTCGGCCTGCGCCGCGCCGGCTGAGCCGCTGGCGCTGACCGCCTCGGGTCGCAAGGGCCTGGTGGTGACGGCGCTGAACGCGGCCGGCGAGGCCGCCGGGCTTTATGTGGGCATGGCGCTCACCGACGCGCGCGCCATCCTGCCGGCCCTGCGGACCCGTCCGGCCGAGCCCGAAAACGACGCCCGGGCACTGGCGGCGCTCGCCGACTGGTGCACCCGCTACACGCCCTGGGTCAATATCGACGGCGCCGACGGCCTCTGGCTCGACGTCACCGGCTGCGCGCACCTGTTCGGCGGCGAGGCGGGCCTGCTGGCCGACATCGTTCGGCGGCTGCAGGATCTCGGCGTCTTCGTGCGTCTTGGCCTCGCCGACACGCCGGGTGCGGCCTGGGCGGCGGCGCGGCAGATCCGTTCGGCCGATGTCGCCGACGGCATCGTGCCGCCGGACGGCGCGCGCGACGCGCTGGCGCCGCTGTCGGTCGAAGGGCTGCGGCTGACGCCGGAGACGGTGGCGACGCTGAAACGCCTCGGCCTCACCCGCATCGGCCAGCTCTACGATCTGCCGCGCGCCGGCCTCAAGCGCCGCTTCGCGTCCGCCGAAGAGCCGGAAGCCGTGCTGCGCCGGCTCGACCAGGCCTTCGGCGTGCATGACGAGCCGGTGGCGCCATTGCGGCCGGCCCCGGCCTATCGCGCCCGTCTCGGCTTCGCCGAGCCGCTGACCGAGGTGCTGGCCATCGAGACCCTACTGCCGGATCTCGTCGTCGATCTCTGCCGGGCGCTGGCCCAGGACCATCAGGGCGCCCGACGGCTGACGCTCGCGGCTTACCGGGTCGACGGCCGGGTCGAGCGGTTGACCGTCGCCGCCAGCCGGCCGACGCGGGATACCCGGCACCTGCAGCGGCTGTTCCGCGAGCGTGTCGAGCAGATCGATGTCGGCTTCGGCATCGACGGATTGATCCTGTCGGCCGACCGGGTTGACGAACTGGCGCCCGACCAGCCGTCGTTCGCCGCCGGCGCGCGCTTCGCGGCGGATGGCCTTTCGCAGGACGCGGCGGTCGGCCGTCTGGTCGACCGGCTGGCGAACAAGCTTGGGCCCGCCTGCGTCATGCAGACCGCGCCCCATGCCAGTCACCTGCCGGAGAAGGCGGCGCGGCGCATCGGCGCGCTCGGCGCCGCGCCGGCCTGGCCCGAGGCGCCGCGCGATGGGCCGCCGCGGCCGTTCCGCATGTTCGACCGGCCGGAGCCCATCGAAGTGACCGCCGAGGTGCCGGAAGGCCCGCCGATCAGCTTCCGCTGGCGGCGGCTGGTACACCGCATCGCGCGGGCCGAGGGCCCCGAGCGCATCGCGCCTGAGTGGTGGCTGACGCAGGACCTCGACGATGACCGCATCCGCGACTACTACCAGGTCGAGGATGCCGAGGGCCGGCGCTTCTGGCTCTATCGCGAAGGCTTGTTCGGCGCGCCCGGCCGCGACGGCCCGCCGCGCTGGTACATGCACGGCCTGTTCGCATGACCGCCCGCGATCCCGCCTACGCCGAGCTGCAGGTGACGACCAACTTCAGCTTCCTGCGCGGCGGCTCCCATCCCGACGAGCTGGTGCGGACCGCCAAGGCGCTGGGCCTCGCCGCCATCGCCGTCACCGACCGCAATTCCTTTGCCGGCGTCGTGCGCGCCCATGTCGCCGCGAAAGAGCACGACATGCGCCTCATCGTCGGCGTGCGGCTCGATCTGCAGGACGCGCCCAGCCTGCTGGCCTATCCCACCGACCGCGCCGCCTATGGCCGGCTCAGCCGCCTGCTGACGCACGGCAAGCGTCGCGCCGACAAGGGCGAGTGCGAGCTTTATTTCGACGACGTCTGCGACCATGCCGAGGGCCAGGTCTTCGTGCTGCTGCCGCCCGAGACCTGGGAGCAGGACGCATTGGCCGCCGAAACCCGCGATATCGCCCACCGGCTCCAGGCGCCGCTCTATCTCGCCGCGCATTATTGTTACCGCGGCGACGACCGCCGACGCATCGCCCGCCTCGCCGCCGTCGCCGAGGCCGCCGGCGTCAAGCTGCTGGCGACCAACGACGTGCACTATCACGACCCCGACCGCCGGCCGCTGCAGGACGTCGTCACCTGCATCCGCGAGGGCTGCAGCATCGCGGACGCCGGCTATCGCCTCGCCGCCAATGCCGAGCGCTATTTGAAGCCCCCGGCCGAGATGGCGCGCCTGTTCGCCGGCCACGAAGACGCCGTCGCACGCACGCGCGAGATCGCCGAGGCCTGCACCTTCTCGCTCGACGAACTGCGCTACAACTATCCCGACGAGCCGGTGCCGGCCGGCAAGACGCCGCAGCAGCATCTGGAGGACATCACCTGGCGCGGCGCGGCCTCGCGCTATCCCGACGGCGTGCCGCCCAAGGTCGAGGCGGTGCTGAAAAAGGAGCTGGCGCTGATCGCCGAGCTGCGCTACGCGCCTTATTTCCTCACGGTCTACGACATCGTGCACTGGGCCCGCGGCCAGAACATCCTCTGCCAGGGCCGCGGCTCGGCCGCCAATTCCGCGGTCTGCTACTGCCTCTACATCACCTCGGTCGATCCGATCGAGATCGACCTGCTGTTCGAACGCTTCATCTCGGCCGAGCGCAAGGAGCCGCCCGATATCGATGTCGACTTCGAGCACGAGCGCCGCGAGGAGGTGATGCAGTACATCTACCGCCGCTACACGCGCGAGCGCGCCGGCATCGCCGCCACCGTCATCACCTACCGCGCCCGCTCGGCCGTGCGCGAGGTCGGCAAGGTCATGGGCCTGTCGGAGGACGTGACGGCGGCGCTCGCCGGCACGGTCTGGGGCTGGTCGGAAGAGGGCGTGCCGGACGAACGCGTGCGCGAGGTCGGCCTCGATCCGACGGACCCCGTGCTGCGCCAGGCATTGGTCCTGTCGGCCGAACTGATCGGCTTTCCCCGGCATCTGTCGCAGCATGTCGGCGGCTTCGTGCTGACCCGCGATCCGCTGTCCGAAGTCATCCCCATCGGCAACGCCGCCATGGCCGACCGCACCTTTGTCGAGTGGGACAAGGACGATCTCGACGCGCTGGGCATCTTGAAGATCGACGTGCTGGCGCTCGGCATGCTGACCTGCATCCGCAAATGCTTCGAGCTGCTTGAGATGCATTACGGCGAGAGCCGCAACCTCGCCAGCTTCTTCCCCGCCACCGACACCGCCACTTACGACATGCTCTGCCGGGCCGACTCGCTCGGCGTGTTCCAGGTCGAGAGCCGGGCGCAGATGAACATGCTGCCGCGCCTGAGGCCGCGCAATTTCTACGACCTCGTCATCGAGGTGGCGATCGTGCGGCCCGGCCCGATCCAGGGCGACATGGTGCATCCCTATCTCCGGCGCCGCGACGGCATCGAGCCGGTCGAGTTTCCCTCGCCCGATCCGGCGCACGGGCCGCCCGACGAGCTGCGCCGCGTGCTCGGCAAGACCAAGGGCGTGCCGTTGTTCCAGGAACAGGCCATGCGCATCGCCATCGAGGCGGCGAAGTTCACGCCCGAGGAAGCCAACAAGCTGCGCCATGCCATGGCCACGTTCCGCCGCCGCGGCACCATCGAGACGCTGGAGAAGAAGATGGTCAGCCGCATGATCTCGCGCGGCTACGAGCCCGACTTCGCGCAGCGCTGCTTCGACCAGATCAAGGGCTTCGGCGAATACGGCTTCCCGGAATCGCACGCCGCCAGCTTCGCGCTGCTGGTTTACGTGTCGTCCTGGCTGAAGTGCCACCATCCGGCCGTGTTCGCCTGCAGCCTGCTGAACGCCCAACCCATGGGCTTCTACGCGCCGGCGCAGATCGTCCGCGACGCGCGCGAGCATGGCGTCGTCGTCCGCCCGGTCGACATCAACATGAGTCGCTGGGACAACACGCTCGAACCCTGCGCCGACAGCACCCGCGGCATGGCGCTACGTCTCGGTTTCCGCCAGATCAAGGGCGCCGGCGAGGACGCTATGGCCGCCATCGTCGACCAACGCGGCGACGGTTATGCTGATGTCGAGGACATCTTCCGCCGCGCGAACGTGCCGGCGGCGGCTTTGGAAAAGCTGGCCGCGGCCGACGCCTTTCACGCGCTCGGCCTCGACCGGCGGCAGGCACTCTGGCAGGTCAAGGCGCTGCCGCGGACCGTGCCGCTGCCGCTGTTCGCCGCGGCCGACGCGCGCGAGACCGGGGCCGAGCCGGCCGTGGCGCTGCCGCCACTGTCTCTATCGGAACAGGTGGTCGACGATTATCAAACCCTGCGGCTGTCACTGAAGGCGCATCCCGTGCAGTTCCTGCGCGCCCGCCTTACGGCCGACGGCGTCGTGCCGACGGCGAAGCTGTCCGAGATGCGCCACGGCCAGCGGGTCACCGTCGCCGGCATCGTGCTGGTGCGCCAGCGCCCGGGCAGCGCCAAGGGCGTGATCTTCATGACGCTCGAAGACGAAACCGGCATCGCCAACGCCGTGGTCTGGCCGAAGACGATGGAGCGTTACCGCCGCCAGGTCATGGGCAGCCGGCTGGTGATCATCCGCGGCCAGATCCAGCGCCACGAGGACATTATCCACGTCGTCGCCGACCATATCGTCGACGCCTCGGAAGAGCTGCTGCTGCTGTCGGAAGCGGCCGGCGACATGGAGGCGCCGCTCGCCCGCGCCGACGAGGTCAAGCGCCCCGGCAAGGACCCCTTCGAGCAGACCGCCGACGCGGCGCCGGCCGCGCGCAGCAGCCTGCCGCCCCTCAGCCCGTCCCGCCACCCCCGCAACGTCCGCGACCTGGTGCCGCGTTCCCGCGACTTCCACTGATCGCAGAACTACGGCAGCCGGTTGTAGCGCAAGAACGCCGAGACGCAGTGCTGGGTGAAGTCGATGCGCGTCGACGGGCGCTTGCGGCCGGCGACGAAGGCGCCGGTGAACCGGTCCAGCGCGGGCGAGGTCAGCGTGATGCCGTCGCCCAGATCGAGTCCGGTCTGGCCGGGCAGGATCTGAAAGCTCCGGACCTTGGTCATCTCGGCCTCGATCCGCGCCCGCAGGCGGGGCTTCAGCTCATCGTCCGGCGCCACCAGCGTCAGCGCCGGGATCAACCCCTCCAACGCATAGCAGGTGTTGGCGTGGGGCTTCACCTGTGGCCGCATCTCGTCGATGTAATGCCGGGCCTGGGCCGTGGCGAATTCGGCGAAGCGCGGGTCCTTGGTCGCCGCGTAGCGTTTCGCCGACGCTGTCGCGCCCCAATGGAAGAAGCCGATATGCGGCGACGCGCCATAGGCCGCCATCATGTAGTCGTCGACCTGCGGCAGGACGGCCGCGACGTCGGGATCGGCGAAAGTCTGCGCATGGAACGCCAGCGCCAGCCAGATCTCGCCGTTGTAGTAGTGCGATTCCTTCTCCGACAGCGGTCCCCGCCGAAAACCCGCGCCGGGTTGGTAGAGCGACAACAGGCCGCGCAGCCAGTCGCCGCGCGCTGGCTCGAAGCGGCCATCGCCGCTGGTGCGGTAGTAGTAGAGCTCGGCCAGGAGGGTCAGCGCCGTGGTGCCGCCCTTTACGCCGTTCAGCTTGCCGTTGCGCGAGACCAGCCTGCCGCGGCCGTACTCTATCGACAGCAGCGACAGGGCGTTGAGCGCCCGGCGCAACGGTTCGCGCAGATCGGGATCGTGGCTGTCGGCATAATACTCGCCCAGCGCAAAGGCCGCGCCGGCCTGGCGCACGATATTGTTCTCGCCGGTCGCGCCGTTGCGCACGAAATCGAAATCGTAAGCGAACAGGCCGTCCTCGCGCTGGGCCGCCAGCATATGGTCGATGGCCAGCGCCACCGGCGTGCCGGTCGATGGAGACGGCTGCGCCGCCTGGCCGGCGCCGGCAAGCGGCGCCAGACAGGCGAGCAGCAGGGGCAGTAGGCGGCCGATCATTGCGTCAGGACCGGACCCGGTATTTCGCCAACTCTTTCACCTCGCGCCGTCCGTCGCTCGCATACTGGGTGTCGCGGCGGACATAATGACCGATCCGCGGGGCGTAATACCAGGTTTCCGTCGACACGATCCGGCTGGCGCGTGCGTTGTAGCGCACGCAGCGGATGCGGTAGGTGGCGAAAGTGCCGGCTTTCACCGAGACCTTTTCCGAACCGTCGACGTTGCATTCGTATTTCCGCATGGACGCGTCAACCTCGCCGCTGTCCTTTTGCGTCATCCGTCGTTCGGCGCGCAGCCGCGCGTTGTTGCCGATCTCCAGCGGCCACAGCGCATCCTGGTTGCCCCAAACGCGGTGTTGGCCGGTGCGGCTCTTCGTCTCCCAGGCCAGGCGCGGGACGACAAAGTTGCGGTCGCGGGTGAAGCGGCGGCCGTTCTCGCGCTCGAACGTAACCTCGCTGCCGTTCACGGCGACCACGCGCTCGACGCGACCGTTGGCATAGGTAAAGGTCTCGCCGCGCTTGTAGGTCGGCATCGGCGCGTTCGTCCATTTGCCCATCGGATAGTCCGGCTTCTTCTCGCCGCCGAGTGCCGGCAGACCCTGGCTCACGCGCTCCGGAATGGCGCTGATCTTGTCGGACAGCCGGCTGAAGTCGTCGCTGAAATCCTCCTTGACGGTCTGGCAGGCGCCCAGCGCCAGCGCCGCGGCGGCGATCAGCACCACCTTGGCCGCGTTCCGCGGGCGGGTCTGGTTCGGTCGGATCATGGTCGGGTCCTTTCGGATCGAGGTTGTTCACATCGTTGCCTCGACAACGGCCCGCGCCTCGGTTTCTTCCCTGCCGTGTTGGAAAAATGTAGGTATCGTGTCCCGATATACGAGGATCCAAAACGCCAAATGCCCGCAAAGGTCGCGGGCATTTGGTTAACGTATTGAATTTTAGACGATTTCGTCATTGCCGGGCTTGACCCGGCAATCCAGGTCTGTCCCCGACACGTCGAAAGCAGCGCCGAGGCCGGCTATTTCCAGCCGCCCGCCAGCGCCGCCGCCTCGGCCTCGGCGTCGAGCGGCATGTCGGCCATCAGCTCGTCGATAAAGGTCTCCAGGCTTTCCATGCCCCCGCTCGCCGGCTGGAAGTTGCCGCCGCTGGAGGCCTGGGCGGCAATGGCGAACTGTGCCTGCCATTGCCCGTCGCCGCGGCAGGCGATGCCGATGCTGCCCTGGCTGCCCGTGGATCCGCTCGCCTGGAACTCGCGGCAGAACCGGCCGTCGGTGTCGCGGAATGTCAGCAACGGCGTGATCGCGCCGCCGTCCCAGGCCAGGGCCTGACCGCTCGGCGTGCCCTCGAGCGCCGCATGCAGCCGCGATTCCGTCGAAATGCCGCCGAGCAGCATGCCCGAATCTTCCGGCGTCACGGTCTGGCTCGACAGCGTCCAGCCACCGGCGATGCCGACGGCCAGCGCGATCGACGCCGCCAGCGGCAGAGCGAAGCGGCGAACCGGTCCGGCCGTGCGCGCGGCGCGCCGGGCGGCGAAGTCGACGACATCGCCCGACGCCGCCGGTTCTGCGCTCTGGTCATCGAACGGCGCCAGCAGGTGCGGCGGAACTTGCTCATCCATCGGTGCGGCGAAGGCGTCCTGGGCAAGTCTCGTGGACTCTCGGAACATCCGGACCGTCTCGCTGGCCGCGGGATCGTTGGCCAGCATGGCCTCGACCTCGGACGCCGTCGCGGCGTCAAGTTCGCCGTCGACATAGGCCATCAGCGTTTCGTCGTTAAGCAGCACCATTGCCGATCTCCGTTATTGTCGTGGCGGCCGTCGCCTCGCTGCCGTAGGCAGCCTCGTACAGCCGGCGCCGGGCCCGAGCGAGACGGCTGGTCACCGTGCCCATAGGCAGGCCCAGCGTCTCGGCCGTTTCCTTGTAGGAACGGCCATCGATGGAGACCATGGTCAGCACGATCCGCTGATCCTCCGGCAGATCGGCCATGGCGCGGCGCACCTTGTCCAGCGTCAGGCGTGATTCCACCGTCCGCCGCCCGTCGTCGCCGGCGATATGCGTGGCGGCGTCCAGGTCGGACTGATGTCCCCTGACTTTCTGGGCCCTCAGCCGGTCGATCCGGATCGTCTGAATGATGCGGAACATCCAGCTGTCGAGCCGTGTGCCTTCCTGCCACTGATCGAGGCGGGCGAGCGCACGTTCGCAGGCGGCTTGCACCAGATCGTCTCCTTCGTCGATCGATCCCGTTAAGGAATAAGCGAACCGGCGCAATCGTGGAAGTAGCGCAACCATTTGCTGTTTCGTGTGATCTGACACCGGTCCTCATCCCTTCGCGCACCACAACAACGGATTGGTCCACGACTTCTTCCCGCCGGAATCAAAAAAACTTTTCCGGGCCGGATCTCGCGCCCGCAAGATCCGGGGTAATCGGGACTTGTGCCAATAATTTTTTGGCGCCCGGAAGAAACTGTGGATAGCGCCGTTATATTTAGCAGTGTGGCGGCCTGACAGTGAAGCTGCTCACCCGATGACGGGCTGAATTAACCATGAACCACGAATTTTCGCTTCCGACCGCATTTTCCCGGCTGTTGTCGTGCCTGACCGGGCTGGCCGCCGTCGTGATCATCACGCTCGCCTTGATGACCGCCGATCTGGCGCTCAGCGGCCTCCGCGACGGCGACAGCTTTCTGATGTCGCCGGCCATGGCGCAGGGCGACGACGACGACGACGATGGCGACGGCGATGGTGACGGGGACGGAGATGGCGACGGCGATGATGATGACGACGATGGCGGCGGTGGTGGCGGCAGCGGCGGCGGAAGCGGCGACGACGATGACGACGATGACGACGATGACGATGATGATGATGACGATGACGATGACGACGACGACGATGATGATGAGGAGGAAGCGGGGCTCTTCGGATTTCTCGGTAACCTGTTCAGCGTAGATCAGTCGGAGCCCGAGGGTGACGTCAGCTCGTTCGAAGCCGACGAGATTCTGGCGATCGACCCCGGACCGCAGACGATCGCCCAGGCGACGGCGCTCGGCTTCACCGTTCTGTCGGAACAGATATTTGACGGCGTGCAGTTGGCCGTGACGCGGCTCGGCGTGCCGCCCGGCACTGATGCAATCGCCGCACGGCAGCTGCTCGAAGACAATGTCGGCGGCGCCTACGATCTCAATCACATCTATCGCACGGCGAGCAATCGCTGCGACGGCGATCGCTGCTATGGCCAGGAACTCATCGGCTGGCAGTTCGCCGATCGCGCCTGTGGCGCCCGCAGCCGCATCGGCCTCGTCGACACCGCCGTCAACGCCAAGAACCCCGTGTTCGCCGGCAGCCGCGTCGTCACCAAGGCGTTCACCCCCGAGGGCGAACGACCGTCGTCGGACGTTCATGGCACCGCCGTGGCGGCGCTGCTGGTCGGCGATGGCGCCGGGAACGTGCCGGGTCTCATGTCCGGCGCGCAGCTCTACGCCGCCGACGCCTTCTACCTGGACGCGGACGGCAACGACGTCGCCAATGCCGTCAGCCTGCTCGACAGCCTCAACTGGCTCGCCACGCAGCAGGTCTCCGTGGTCAACCTCAGCCTTGCCGGCCCGCCGAACACGGCGCTCGCCAGCGCGATCGAGCAAATCGACGCCAGCGGCGTCGTGGTCGTCGCGGCGGCCGGCAACAACGGCCCCTCGGCGCCGCCGGTCTATCCGGCCGCCTATCCCACGGTGATCGCGGTTACCGCCGTCGACGGCCGGCTGCGGCCCTACCGACGCGCCAACCGCGGTGACTACCTGACCCTGGCGGCGCCCGGCGTGAAGATCTGGGCCGCCAGCGGCGCCGACGACGGCAAGTATCACTACGGCACGTCATTCGCCGTGCCCTTCGCCGCCGCCGTGGTCGCCGACCTGGTGGCGCGCAGCCCGCAATCCGGTCCCGCCTATATCCGCCGCACGTTGGTCGGCGGCGTGCAGGACCTGGGCGATCCGGGCAAGGACCCGATCTATGGCTGGGGCCTCGTCCGCGCGCCCACCGCCTGCGCGGACTAGAACAGTTCGAGCTGATTGTCCGCGGCCGGTTTGCGGCGGGCCTTTGTTTTGGTGTGCTCCAGCAATTCGGCCTCGATGTCGAGTAGGAACGGCGAGAGGGCCAGGTTCTGGACGCGGCCGCGCCACTGCCGTTGCTCCGCCCGGCTCAGCAGCAGCCGGTCCTGCGCCCGGGTCATGCCGACATAGAACAGCCGCCGTTCTTCAGCCAATGCCGCGGCGTCGGGCCGGCCCCAGTAGAGCGGCAGCACGCCGTCCTCAAGCCCGGTGATGAAGACCACCGGGAACTCCAGGCCCTTGGCGGCGTGCAGCGTGAGCAGCGAGATCCTATCGGCGCGCGGGTCCCAGAGATCGGCCTCGGTGGCGAGCGCCACGGCTTCGGCGAAGCGTTCCGGATCGCCATCGCAGGTTTCCGCCAGCGCTTTGAGCTGTTGCAGCGCCGTGTCGGCGTCGTCAAGACCGGCGGCCGCTTGCTCCAGCTTGCGCGCCAGCGACGGCGCGTCGACCTCGTCGAGCCGGTGCAGCAGCGCTTGCACCGCTGGCCGCTCGACCAGACGGTCGTGGCCATGCTTCTGGTAGGGCATGCCCGAGCGCGCCAGCGCCTCGACCAGCACGTCCGCCTGGGCATCCGTGCGGTACAGCACCGCGAAGTCGGCGAAGGACAGGTCGGCGGCCATGCCGTCCGAGGTGCGGCCGCTGTCGATCGAGAAGAAGCTGTGGCCGCCGATCATCTGCTCGATGCTGTGCACGACGAACTCGGCCTCGGCCCGTTCGCTGCGCGTGGTGTGGATGGTGATGTGGTCGGCCATCTCGCGCACCGCCTCCGAGACCGGCGATATCTCATTGGCCGTGGCGATGATCTGGGCCGAGGCCGTGACGATAGTGCCGCTGGAGCGGTAGTTGCGCGTCAGGTGAACGGTGCGGGCGGCCGGATAGTCGGTCGCGAAGCGCCGGAAGCAGCTGGCGTCGGCGCCCCGGAAACCGTAGATCGCCTGGTTCGGATCGCCGATGACGCAGAGGTTCGCCTCCGCCGGCGCCAGCAGCTTGATCAGGCGGTATTGCTGTTCGTCCACGTCCTGGAACTCGTCGACCGAGATCCAGCGATAGCGGTCGCAATACTGCGCCGCCAGGCCCGGATCGGCTTTGAGCGTCCGCAACGCCACGCCCACGAGATCGTCGAAGTCGAGCCAGTTGCGCACCGACATGGCCTCGGCATAGGCCGCCATCGCCGCCGCCACATCGTCATCCGCCACGGCCTGCGTGCGTTTCGCCGTCGAGATCGCCCGCAGCAGCGATGCGGCCTTGCGCTCCGACACCTCTAGGCTTTCGGCCAGCAGCGTCCGCCGTTCGTCGTCGTCGGCGATCCGGAAGCCACGGTGCAGCCCGGCGGCGTTTGTCTGCTCGCGCAGGATCGACAGCCCCAGCGAATGGAACGTGTGCACCGGCAGGCGCGCGCCGTCGGCCGGCAACAGGTCCGCCAGCCGTTCGGTCATCTCCGCCGCCGCCCGGCGCGTGAAGGTGATCGCCAGGCACTGCGCCGCCGGCACGCCGTGTTCGGCGATCAGGTGAGCGATACGCCGGGTCAGCGTGCGGGTCTTGCCCGAGCCCGGTCCGGCCGCGATCAACAACGGGCCGTGCACGATCTCGGCGGCCGCGCGCTGATCCGCGTCCAGCCCGGCCAACAAGCCGGTATCGGTCGCGATGGGTGTCGGCTCGGGCGTCGGTTCCGGTGTTGGCGCTTTCGGCAGGGGCTCGGGCGTCGCCGGCGCCGGCTTGTCGAACAGCGACTCCGGCAGATCGAACAACAGGCCGCCGGCCGTATGCCGGCGCAGCTCGGCTTTGTCGAACAAACGGATCACGCCGTATTCACCGTCATAGCCGGCATCGCGGATCACCTTGCCCGCGCGCAACCGGGTGATGGCTTCGGCCAGCAGTGACGAATCGGCCCGGGCAATGTCCTCGACCGGCACGGTTTCCAAGAGCGGCAGTTCCGCCCCCAACCGGCCCAGCAGCCGCTCGTAGCTGCGGCCGACTTTCTGGCTGTTCGGTCCGGCGCCGACGATCTCGGACAGGATCTCCGGCAGCGGCACCAGGCTCGCGACGTCGCCCGCCGTCGCCGGCGGCGGCGCCTCGGCTTCGCTACGGTCAGCCAGGGCGTCGACCCGGTGCATGACGCCCACCGTCACCGGCTGGCCGCAGACGGGACAGCGGCCGTCGTTCGCCTTGGTCTCCTCGGGCGTCAGGCGGATGCCGCATTTGCGGTGGCCGTCCATGTGGTACTTGCCTTCCTCGGGGAAGAACTCGACGGTGCCGACATAGCCCTCGCCCGTCTCCAGCGCCCGGCGCAGCGCGAAGTAATCGAGGTCGGTGTCGAACAGCGTCGCCTCGCGGCCCAGCTTCGCCGGCGAATGCGCGTCCGAGTTCGAGACCAGGCGGTACTTGTCGAGGAACGAGATCCGCCAGTTCATCGCCGGGTCCGACGACAGCCCGGTCTCGACCGCGAAGATGTGGTCGGCGAGATCGCCGTAGCATTCGGTGATCGAATCGAAGCCCGAACGCGAACCCAGCACCGCGAACCAGGGCGTCCAGATATGCGCCGGCACCAGATAGGCGTCCGGGCTCGAGGCAAGCGTGATCTCGAGCAGATGCCGCGAATCCAGGCCCAGGATCGGCCGTCCGTCCGATGCGATGTTGCCGATGCGCCCGAGCTGCGCCACCACCCGGTCGGCGGCCTCGAAGTCCGGCACGTAGATCAGGTGATGGATCTTCCGCGTCAGCTCGCCCTTCTTGTAGATCGTCGAGATCTCGACCGACAGCATGAACCGGGTCGGCCCCTGGCACGCCGCCGGCAGCCGCGCCGCCACCGCCTGTTCCAGATCCGGCCGCAGCCGGAACAGGCCCGGTTCGGCCGGCACCAGCTTTTCCTTCAGCTCGGCGAGCCAGACGGGATGCGTGAAGTCGCCGGTGGCGACGACGGCGATGCCCTTCTTGCGCGCCCAGTAGGCGAGGTTTTCCAGATCGCAGTTCTTGCTGGTGGCGCGGGAATGCTTCGAATGGATGTGCAGATCGGCGTGATAGCGCATGCGCTGTCGTCCCAAGGCTCGGGCCAGAAGGCACCGTCCCCGGCGAATCGGTGCGCGTCGCCAATTATCGCATGCCGTGCATGGCGCGATGTGTCAGCCTTGTGGCAACGGCACGGAGAAGGAGGTCCCGCCATGGTGACACCCGTCGCATCCAGCCTGTCGCTGAGCGACGCCGCCCTCATTGTCGACGAGGTGCTGGCCGCGGCGCGCGCCGAGGCCATGCTGCCGCTCGCCGTCGCCGTGCTCGACGCCGGCGGTCATCTCGTGGCCTTCAAACGGGAGGACGGCTGCGGCATCCTGCGCGTCGACATTGCCTGCGGCAAGGCCTGGGGCGCCATCGGCATGGGCGTATCGGGCCGCCTGTTGCGCGAGCGCCTCGGCGACCGGCCGGCCTTCCAGAACGCGCTCGCCGCCGCCAGCGACGGCAGGTTCGTGCCCGTCCCGGGCGGCGTGCTGGTCCGCGACGCCGGCGGTCAGGTCATTGGCGCCGTCGGCATCAGCGGCGATACGTCGGACCGCGACGAATACTGCGCGATCGTCGGCATCCGCGCCGCCGGCTTGTCGCCCGATCCGGAGGAACCGGACCCCAACTGGCGCGGCTCCGGACTCTAACCAGCCCTCATCCTCCCACGAACTGGCGTCCGCGGGTCCCTCCCTCTCCCGTAAACGGGAGAGGTGCCGACAAACCGCAGCGGTGACAGCCCCCTCTCCCGCTTGCGGGAGAGGGAAGGGGTGAGGGCAGCGGAATTCGAGATTGAAAATGTGTGCCTACTTGGCATCCCCCCGACGCAAGGCCGCGATCGCGTTCGCCAGCCCGTTCGTCGAACAATCATGACCGCCGACCTCCGCGCCCGCCTGCAACTCCGCCAGCAGTGGCGCGGCGAGCTGCTTGCCCAGCTCCACCCCCCACTGGTCGAACGAGTTCACGCCCCAGACCGCGCCCTGCACGAAGATCTTGTGCTCGTAGAGCGCCACCAGCGCGCCGAGCACTTCCGGCGTCAGCTTGGCGGAGAGAATGGAGTTGCTCGGCCGGTTGCCGGGAAACACCTTGTGCGGCAGCAACGCCTCCATCGCCGCGCCGCTCAGGCCCTGGGCCGCAAGCTCGGCCCGGGCCTCGTCGGCCGTCTTACCGCGCATCAGCGCCTCGGTCTGGGCCAGGAAGTTCGCCAGCAGCTTGTCGTCGTGATCGCGCCAGGGCGTGTGGCTTGTCGCCGCGGCGATGAAATCCGTCGGCACGAATTCACTGCCCTGGTGCAGCAGCTGGAAGAACGCGTGCTGACCGTTGGTGCCGGGCTCGCCCCAGATCACAGGCGCCGTGGCGTAATCGACCGGCCGGCCGTCGCGGGTCACGAACTTGCCGTTGCTCTCCATATCGGCCTGCTGCAGGTGCGCCGACAGGCGGTGCAGATGCTGGTCGTAGGGCAGCACCGCATGGCTCGCGGCGTGAAAGAAGTTCCGGTACCAGATCCCCAGCAGCCCAAGGATCATCGGCATGTTCTTCTCCGCCGGCGCGGTACGGAAATGTTCGTCCATGGCGTACGCGCCCGCCAGCAATTTCTCGAACCGGTCCATGCCGACGGCGACCGTGATCGGCAGGCCGATCGCCGACCACAGCGAATAGCGGCCGCCGACCCAGTCCCAGAACACGAACATGTTGGCCGGATCGATGCCGAAGGCCGCGACCGCGTCCGGGTTCGCCGACAGCGCGACGAAATGCTTCGCCACGGCCGCCTCGTCGCCAAGATGCTCGACCAGCCAGGCCCGCGCGCTGCCGGCGTTGGTCATGGTCTCCTGCGTCGTGAAGGTCTTGGAGGCGACGATGAACAGCGTCCGCGCCGGATCGAGCCCCTGCAGCCGGTCGTAGAGATCGGCGCCGTCCACATTGGCGACGAAATGCACCCGAAGATCAGACCGCTGATAGGGCTTCAGCGCCTCCACCACCATGCGCGGCCCCAGGTCGGAGCCGCCGATACCGATATTGACCACGTCCGTGATCGTCTCGCCGGTATGGCCGCGCCAGCTGCCGTCGCGCACCGCCGTGCTGAAGCCCCGCATCTGCGCCAGCACGGCGTTCACCGCGGGCATCACATCGGCGCCGTCGACCAGAATCGGCCGGTTCGAGCGGTTGCGCAGCGCCACGTGCAGGACCGCCCGGTCCTCGCTGCTGTTGATCCGTTCGCCCGCGAACATGGCGTCGCGCCGTCCCGCCACGTCGGCCGCGTCGGCGAGCCGCAACAGCAGCGGCAGCGTCGCATCGGTGATGCGGTTCTTCGAATAGTCCAGCAGCAGCCCGGCCGCCGACAGCGAGAAGCGCGGGAACCGGTCCGGCTCGGCCGCGAACAGGTCGCGCATGTGCAGCGGCGCGACCTCGGCCTGATGCGCTTCCAGATCTTTCCAAGCCGACGAATTGGTCAGGTCCGACATGCAAGCATTCCTTTACGCGACAGGAGCGGGCACGGCGGTTGACGTTGCCGGCAGCGCGCCCAGCACCGAGGCGCCGTCCTCGGCCCGGCCGACCTGCGCCCGTAGGCCGGCGAACAGTTCGCGCCCCAGCCCGGCGGCATAGCGGTCGAGATCGCCGACAACGGCCGACCGCCCGGCCCAGTCGGCGGCGTCGATCAAGGCCTCCAGCCGGCCGGCCTCGGCGTCGAGGCGCAGCATGTCGCCGTCGCGCAGCTTCGCCAGCGGCCCGCCCTCGGCCGCTTCCGGCGTCACGTGGATCGCCGCCGGCACCTTGCCCGAGGCGCCGGACATGCGGCCGTCGGTGACCAGCGCCACCTTCTGCCCGCGGTCCTGCAGCACGCCCAGCACCGGCGTCAGCTTGTGCAGCTCCGGCATGCCGTTCGCCTTCGGCCCCTGGAACCGCACCACGGCGACGAAATCGCCCTTCAGGTCGCCGCGCTGGAACGCGGCTTGTAGTGCACCCTGGTCGTCGAAGATGCGCGCGGGCGCCTCGACCAGCCGATGCTCCGGCTTCACGGCCGAGATCTTGATCACGCCGCGGCCGAGATTGCCGTCCAGCAGCTTCAGCCCGCCGTTGGTGCTGAACGGCCGCGCTGCCGTCGCCAGCACGTCCGCATCGCCGCTTTCCGTCGGCCCGTCGCGCCAGGTCAGCGCGCCGTCGCTCAGCACTGGTTCCTGCCGGTAGCGTGTCAGCCCGCCCGGTCCGGCGATTGTTCTGACGTCGGGATGCAGCAGACCGGCGTCCAGCAGTTCGCCGATCAGGAAGCCCATGCCGCCCGCTGCATGGAAATGATTCACATCGGCGAGACCGTTCGGATAGATCCGCGTCAGCAACGGCACCACGTCGGACAGGTCAGCGAAATCGTCCCAGGTCAGCTGGATGCCGGCGGCGCGCGCCATGGCGATCAGGTGAATGGTGTGATTGGTCGAGCCGCCGGTCGCGTGCAGGCCGACAACGCCGTTGACCACGGCCCGCTCGTCGATCACCTCGCCGACCGGCGTGGGCGCGTCGCCGAGGCCCGAAATCTCGACGGCGCGCTTGGCGGCGGCTGCGGTCAGTGCGTCGCGCAACGGCGTGTCCGGATTGACGAATGACGTGCCCGGCAGGTGCAGGCCCATCACCTCCATCAGCATCTGGTTCGAGTTCGCCGTGCCGTAGAAGGTGCAGGTGCCGGGGCTGTGATAGGACTTCGCTTCCGCCGCCAGCAGCTCGTCACGCCCGACCTTGCCTTCGGCGAACAACTGCCGGATGCGCGCCTTCTCGGCGTTCGGCAGGCCCGACGGCATCGGCCCCGCCGGCGCGAACACGGCCGGCAGGTGCCCGAAGCTCAGCGCCGCGATCAGCAGGCCCGGCACGATCTTGTCACAGACGCCGAGGTAAATCGCCGCGTCGAACATGTCGTGCGACAGCGCCACCGCGGTCGACAGCGCGATCACGTCGCGCGAGAACAGCGACAGCTCCATGCCGGCCTGGCCTTGCGTGACGCCATCGCACATCGCCGGCACGCCGCCCGCCACCTGGGCGACGCCACCGGCCTCGCGCACGGCGTCCTTGATCAGTTGCGGAAAACGCTCGAACGGCTGATGCGCCGACAGCATGTCGTTATAGGCGGTGACGATGGCGACGTTGGGCTTGGTCTCGCCCGACAGCGCCGTCTTGTCGTCGAGGCCGCAGGCCGCGAAGCCGTGCGCCAGGTTGCCGCAGGACAGCGACGCCCGCTGCGGGCCGCGGCTGGCGGCGGCGCGGATGTGCGCGAGATAGCGCGCCCGTGTCTCCTGGCTGCGCGCGGCGATGCGTTCGGTTACGTCATGGATGCGTGGATTGAGGGTCATGGGCCGAGTCCCCGCTCGCAAGCCGTTCCTACCAAGCAAATGGTGCCCGTGTCGTTCGACGCAAGCCGTGCAGCCGTCAGTCCACGTCGTCGTGCCAGCTGCGGCCGTCACGTTCGATCAGCGCGATGGCCGCCGTTGGTCCCCAGCCGCCGGCGCGATAAGGCTTCGGCTCCTGGCTCTTGGCGTGCCAGCCGTCGAGAATCGGCTCGACCCAGCCCCAGGCGGCCTCGACCTCGTCGCGGCGCATGAACAGCGTCGGATTGCCGCGCACCACATCCATCAACAGACGCTCGTAGGCGTCGGGATAGCGTACCTTGAAGGCTTCCGCGAAGCTCAGGTTTAGCGGCCCGGCCCTGAGCCGCATGCCGCCCGGTCCCGGGTCCTTGGTCATCAGCGTCAGCTTCACGCCCTCGTCCGGCTGCAGGCGCACGACCAGGCTGTTGGCCTGGATCTCGCCGGTATCGGACGGAAAGATCGAATGCGGGATCTCGCGGAAATGGATGACGATCTCGGACTTGCGCGCCGGCAGCCGCTTGCCCGTGCGCAGATAGAACGGCGTGCCGGCCCAACGCCAGTTCTCGACCTCGGCCTTGAGCACCACGAAGGTCTCGGTGTCGCTCGCCTCGGCCTCGATCTCTTCCAGATAACCGGGCGCGATCGCCCCATCGACGGCGCCGTCGCGATACTGGCCGCGCACGGTCTTCGCCGCCACGTCGTCGGCCAGGATCGGCTTCAACGCCCTGAGCACCTTCAGCTTCTCGTCGCGCACGGCGTCGGCTTCGAACTCGGTCGGCGGCTCCATCGCCACCAAACAGAGCAGCTGCAGGATATGGTTCTGCACCATGTCGCGCAGCGCGCCGGCCTTGTCGTAATAGCCGGCCCGGCCCTCGGCGCCGATGCTTTCGGCGACGGTGATCTGCACATGATCGATCGCGGCGTGGCTCCAGAGTGGCTCGAACAGCGAATTGGCGAAGCGAAGCGCCATCAGGTTCTGGACCGTCTCCTTGCCGAGATAGTGGTCGATGCGGAAGATCTGATGTTCGTCGAATACGGCGCCGACCGCGTCGTTGATCGCGCGCGCCGATTCCAGATCGTGGCCGATCGGCTTCTCCAGCACGATGCGGGTGTTGGGGCCCGCCAGCTTGACCTTGGCCAGGTTGCGGCAGATCGGCCCAAACAGATCGGGCGCCGTCGCCAGGTAGAACACCCGGATGCGGTCGCCGTCGGCGAGCGTCTTCGTCAGACCGTCCCAGCCGTCGTCCGACGCCGCGTCCAGCGCCGCATAGTCCAGCCGCGCCAAGAACCGTTTCAGGCAGTCGCCGTCGATGTCGGCCGCCGGCACATAGTCGCGCAGCGCCTTGGTGACCGTCTCGACATAGGCGTCGCGCCCGAGGTCCTTGCGCGAGACGGCGACGATGCGGCTCTCGGGCGGCATCTGTTCGTCGCGGTCGCGGTAATAGAGCGCCGGCAGCAGCTTGCGCAGCGTCAGGTCGCCGGTGCCGCCGAAGACAACCAGGTCGAAGATCTCGACGGGGATAATTTGCGCGGTCAAAAGACAGACTCCAATTCGGCCGCCGATGGGCCGAGGTCAAGCCGACCGGGGTTTGTTACATCCAACCGAGCGTCGTCGGCAACCACAGCGCCACCGGCGGAAAGAACGTGATCAACATCAGCCGGCCGATATCGGCGATGAAGAACGGCATGATGCCGCGAAAAATGGTGTTCAACGGCAGGTCCTTGGCCATGCCGTGCAGCACGAACACGTTGATCCCGATCGGCGGCGTGATCATGCCGATTTCCATCACCATGACATTGACCACGCCCCACCAGATCGGATCGAAGCCCAGCGAGGTTACCAGCGGGTAAACGAACGGCAGCGTGATGACCATGGCGGCGACGGTGTCGAAGATGCTGCCCAGGATCAGGAACATCACCTGCAGCAGCAGAATCACGACGATCGGCGGCAGGTTCAGCGACTGGATGCCGTCGACGATGGCGCCCGGCAGGCCCGACAGCGTCACGAAATAGCTGAAGATCGAGGCGCCGATGATGATTAGGAAGATCAGCCCGGTATTCGCTGCGGTCTCGCCCAGGCAGTTCAAGAACGTGCGTGGCGTCAGCCGGCCGCGCGCCAGCGCCAGGAAGAAGGCAAAGCTGGCGCCGACGGACGCCGCCTCCGTGACCGTGAAGACACCGGTATAGATCCCGGCCGAGACCACCACGGCCAGCAGCACCACGGCCCAGCATTCGGCCAGCACGCGCCAGCGCGCGGCCCAGCTCTCGCGCGGGCCGGTCGGCGCGGCCTCGGGGTTCAGCCGGGCGTAGATTGTGATGGCGCAGAAATAGAACAGCACCGTCAGCAGGCCAGGGATCACCGCCGCCGCGAACAGCGCGATGACGAACTCCTCGGTCAGCACGCCATAGAGGATCATCACGACGGACGGCGGGATCAGCATGCCCAGCGTGCCGCCGGCGGCGATGCTGCCGCTGGCGAGCGTCGGCTTGTAGCCGCGTTCCAGCATTTCCGGCAGGGCGATGCGGGCCATCGTCGCCGTCGTCGCCACCGACGAGCCGCAGACCGCGCCGAAGCCGGCGCAGCCGCCGATGGTGGCCATGGCGAGCCCCCCGCGCCGGTGACCGAGGAACGCGTAGGCCAGGCGATAGATCTCGCTCGACAGGCCGCCGGCGCCGGCGAAGCTGCCCATCAGCAGGAACATGGCCAGCACCGCCAGGCCTTCGTTCGAGATTGCCGCCGACGGTTCCGTGCCCAGGAGCGAGACCGCCGGCCCCCAACCGATCATCAGGCCGACGCAGACGAAGCCGGTCAGCCCCATGGCGATGCCGATCGGCACGTGCAGCAGGATCGCCACGAACATGGCGCCGATGCCCAACAGACCTGTGGTCAACGGGTCCATCAGCCGCCGCCGTCGCCGACCGTCTCGGAGGTCATCTGTTCCTGCACCCGCGGGCCGCGGCCGCGGATCGCGTCGTCCAGCCGCGACAGCAGCACCCAGGCTTGCACCGGCACGCACAACGCCATGATCGCTGTCGCGATCCACCACCACGGCGCCAGCGGCATCTCAATCGTGCCCGTCGTGCGGTTGTTCGCCTGCAGGTCCAGCGTCAGATAGAAGAACTGCCAGACCAGCAGCGCGAAGAAGGCGAGCGTCGCCGCCGCGCCGATGGTTTCCAGCCAGGCCGCGGCGCGCGGGCCGGCGGCGCGGCCGGCGAATCGGATGGTGATGTTGTGCCCCTGCAGCAGGCCTGCCGGAAAGCAGGTGCTGATGACGATGGCATAGACCACCTGGCCGAAGTCGCTGAAGCCCGACAGTCGCGGCAGGCCGAGCCAACGGGCGCTGCCGTCATAGAGCGTCAGCAGCGCCATCACCACCAGACCCGTGAACCCGGCGATGGCGATCAGCCGGGTCCAACGCTGCAGCGACGCGTCGATCGCCGTCGCGGCCACGTCGTTTCAGCCGGACTTAAGCGTCAGCCGCCGCTGCGCGCTTCCTCCAGCGCCTTGGCGTAGGCATCGAACACGGACCTGCCGTTCTTGGACTTGGCGATCCACCAATCGTGTACCTGGCCTGCGCCCTTGGCGTAGCGTGCGCGGTCGGCGTCGGCGACCGGCAGCAGCCGCGGCTGGCCGTCGGCCCTGGCCTTGCCTTCGATCTCGGCCGAGATCGCGTCGTAGGCGGCACCTCCGGCCTTGGCCATGGCCAGGCCGCCATGCTTGGTCATCGCGGCCTGCACGTCGGCCGGCAGCTTCTCCCAGGTGTTCTTGTTCATCAGCAGCAGGAACGGAATGACGCCGATCGGCACGTTGTAGGAATCGGCGACCAGCGGCATGGTCTTGAAGGTGCGCATGCCGGTCCAGCCCTGGATCACGCCGTCCAGCGTGCCGCGGTTCAGCGCCTCGTTCATCTCCGACGAGCTCATGGTCTGCGGCGCCGCGCCGATACTTTCCAGCCAGGCCGCGTGCACGGCGCCGACCGAGCGGATGCGCTTGTTCTTCAGATCGGCAAGCCCGGTTATCGGCTCGCGCGTGAACACGATCGACGGCGCGCTCGCCCAGAAGCCGATCAGATGCGTGTCGTTCAGGCCGGTCAGCAGGCCCTGCTCGTAGAGCCGCCAGCCGGCCACCGAAGCCTCCAGCGCCGTCTCGGCCATGAACGGCAGCTCCAAGATCTGCAGCTCGGGGAACTGGCCGGCCGTGTAGCCCGGCAGCACCCAGGTCACGTCGGCGACGCCGTTCTTCACCAGTTCGTACTGCTTGAACGGGCTTTTGCCCAGCGTGCCGCCCCAGAACGCCTGCAGCCTGACCTTGTCGCCGACCTCGGCCTGGACCGCTTCCATCCACGGCTTGATCACCTTCGAGACGCCGACGCTCTTCTCCGGCACGAAGGTCGCCACCTTCACCGTCACGGTATCGGCCGCCGCCGCACCCAGGCCCAGTCCCCATACGGCCACACCGGCCGCCAGCCACATCGAACGCATATCCTGCCTCTCCTTTGTCTTGCCTCCCCGCGGATGCGGGTTTGTCGTTGTTATCCAACCGTCAGTTCATGAACACGCCGCCGTTCACATGCAGCGTCTGGCCGGTGACATAGCCGGCCGCGTCGCTCAGCAGAAACAGCGTCGGCCCGACCACGTCGTCCGCCTCGGCGATCCGGCCCAGCGGTATGGCCTTCGCATAGGTCTCGATATCCAGGTTCGTCGTGCCGTCCTCGTCCGAGCGTCCGGTGCCGCCGCGCAGAAAGGCCGTGTCGACCGCGCTCGGCGCCACCGCGTTGACGCGGATATCCGGCGCCCATTCCAGCGCCAGCGTCTTGGTCATGGCGATGACGCCGGCCTTGGCCGCGCCGTAGGGGCCATAGCCCGGCGCCGGCTTGGCGCCAAGCCCGGAAGCCATGTTCACCAGCGCCGGCCGCTGTCCACGTTGCAGGCAGCGGCGGGCGGCCCGGGCCACCAGGTAGGCCGCTTTCAGGTTGCCGGCGATGACGGCGTCCCAGTCGGCTTCGCCGATGCCGTCGAGCGGCTGGGTCTCGGCGGTGAAGCCGCACAGATTGATCAGCCCGTCGAGCCCGTCCCAGCGCCGCATCAGCATGGTGAAGGCGCCGTCGACCTGGCCCGCGTCGGTCGCGTCCAACGGAATGGCGGCAAAAACGTGCTCCGGCGGATGCCGGTTCAGCGAGGCCGGCAGGTCCACCACCGCCACCCGCGCGTCGTCGGCCAGCAGCGCCGTCACCACGGCGCGGCCGATGCCGCCGCAGCCGCCGACCACGGCGATACGCCGGCCGGCCAGCGTGGTGCTGTCCCGCCAGGATGTCATGCCAGCGCCGGTTCCCGGCCGAAGGGCGCCAGCACGGTCTCCGCCAGGCAGAGATTCGACGACAGGATCGGGATGTTGGATTGCGGCTGCGCCCGGGCGATCGTCGCCAGCGTCGGCAGGCCGGTGCCGGTCAGCAACACGGCGTCGGCGGTCGACAGGTCGGCTTCGGCCAGCGCCCGGCAGGCGCTGTCGCCCGCGAGTCCATAAATGGCCGCCGTGTCGTCGCCGCCGATCTCGACCCGCGTGACGCCGACGATGTCGTAGCCGGCGTCGGTCCAATAGCTGATCGACGCTTCCGTCAGCCAATCGGGATAGGGCGAGACCAGCGCCAGTCGTTTGACGCCGCGGCGGTCGAGCGCCGCCGAGATGGCTGCGGTCGCCGTCACGATCGGATAGCCGACCTCGGCGCCGACCTGGGTGGCGATCTGATTCTCCCACGCGGCGCCCACCATGTAGGACGAGCCGGTGCAGGCGAAGGCGAAACCATCGAGTTGCAGGCTGCCGTAAGCCGACAGATAGGCTGGCAGGTCCTCGATATACTCGATCAGGCGCTGCCGGGCGTCGGTTGCCCTGCTGGTCAACCGGGTCACGTAGTAATCGATATCGGCCGGCAACAGCCGCCGGAATTCAGGCTCGACGGTCGGATTGGCTTGCGGCGTGCCGACGCCGATACGGATCTGTTTTTGCGGGCCTTCTGTCATGGAATTGCGGCTGCTTCGCGCAGCCCCTCGATCATCGATGTTTTCAGCAGGTAGGGCCTGGCTTTTGCCGGATTTTCAGCCGTTTTCTGCAGTTCCGCCAGCGCCGCGCGGCGTTTCGCTGGGTCCTTTTCCGTCATCCGGCGCCGGTTGCCGTCGGCCTGCTGCAAGATCTGACGCTCGGCGATGGGCTTTCGCTGGCGGGTATAGCGGTCGAGTAGGGCCGGATCGCCGCCGCGCCAGACCTCGGCCAGCTTCTCCGTCAGATTGAAGGCGTCGTGGATGCCGCCGTTCATGCCCATGCCGCCACTGGGACTGTTCAGGTGCGCGGCGTCGCCGGCCAGCAGCACCCGACCGGCCCGGTAGTCGGCGACGATGCGCTGATGCACCCGGTAGGGCCGTTTGTCGACGATATCGAACGGTTCCTCCGACGGATAAATGTCGTGGAGCTGGGCCTGGATTCGGTCGTCGGCCAGCGCTTGTTCCGTCGGCAGGCCGGGTGGGTAGTACAGGCTGCAGCGCCACAGGTTCGGCAGCCTGAGCAGCGCGAAATTGCCGTCCGCCGCCCAGCAATAGTTGACGTTCGATAGGCCGTCGATGTGGTCGTGAAACCGGAAGCGGGTCGAGGCCAGAACCGTCGTCTCCGGGTAGGTTGCGCCTTCCATGGCCAGGCCCAAGAGCGTCCGGGTCGCGCTGGCCGCGCCGTCGGCGCCGATCAGGTAGGGCCCCCGCACACGGTCTTCCGCGCCGTCTCGCCTCAGCATGGCGGTTACGCCGTCGGCATCCTGGCTCAGCCCGGTCAGTTCGGCGCCGAAGCGGAAGTCGACCAATGGGTCGCCCGCCAGCAGATCGGCCAGCAGCCGCACCAGATTGCCCTGCTCACATTGCAGCCTGTAGGGATGGTCCGTTTCGTCGGCGATCAGGCTCAGGTCGAATTCCGCCTTCTCGCCGGTGGCATGCATGCGCACCTGCCACGTCGGCGCCAGCAGGCCCATGGGAATCAGCTCGGATGTGACGCCATAGGGCGCCAGCATGTCCAGCGTCGGCGGATGGAATGTCGAGGCCCGGAGATCGCGGCTGACGTCCGCCTCGCGCTCGATCACCGTCACCGGGATTCCGTACCCGGCCAGCCGCAGCGCCGCCACCAGACCGACCGGTCCGGCGCCGACCACGATAATCCTTGCCTCGGACGCCCCCAATGCTTTCCCCAAGTGGCCCACCCGGCTCGTAACGATAAACCGGTTTCTTGCACTTGTCTGCTTTTACGGACAACCTGTGTCGCATGACCGATGCGGCACATCCTATCCCGGCGGTGGAGGCCGGTCAGGGCCTGACGCTCTATCACCGCATCTATGTGCGTTTGCGCCAGATGATCCGCGACGGCGTGTTCGAACCGATGACGCCCATGCCCAGCGAACCGTCGCTCGCGCATGCGCTCGACGTTTCGCGCGCCACGGTGCGTCGGGCGCTGGGTATGCTGGTCGACGAAGGTCTGGTCGAGCGTCGACACGGTATCGGCACGTTTGCGGTGCCGAACCCCGCGCCAGCGACGCCGATCGGCGGTCTCGTCGAGAACCTGATCACCATCGGGCTCGAGACCGAGGCCCGCGTTCTGTCCGCGGGGCCCGCCCAACCGCCCGCCGCCGTCGCCCGGCTGCTCGGCTTGCCGTCGGCGACAGCGGCGTTCCGCCTCGTCCGCCTGCGCAGCCATGCCGGCCAGCCGTTCTCGTATTCGACCGTCTACGTACCACTCGCCATCGCCGCCGCCATCGACTTCGATACACTCGGCAGCGATCCGGTCGTGCGGGCCCTGGAGGCGGCCGGCCAACGCCCGGCGCGAGCGGAGCAGTCGTTAAGCGCGACTCTGGCCGAGGCCGACATCGGCGCGCACCTGGGCGTCCCGGCGGGGGCGCCGCTCACCGTAATGCGCCGCGTCGTCTACGCCGCCGACGACACGCCAATTCTGCATCAGCAAAGCCACTACCGGCCCGATCTCTACGAATACCGCATGACGCTGACCCGCCAACGCCACAACGCCGGCCCGCGCTGGACCCCGGTGGGTTAGGCGGGGCGTCGCCAATCTCTGGGTTGCCGGGTCGAGCCCGGCAACGACGGAAGGGCGGTGATTTCGCCACAACAGCCGTCATGCCCGGACTTGATCCGGGCATCCATCGGCGTCGATGACGTTCGCAATCCGTTGGAACGGCCGGCGCCAACGGCGCCTTAGCCAGGCGCGGTGCCGTCGCCCTCCGTAGCGGGTTTGGCGTGCGCGGCGAGGCGGGCCTGCTCCTCGACCCAGCCGCGGATGTATTCCTCGACGTGGGCGTCGCCGGAATCGGTCAGCTTCTCGGTCGGGCCGGTCCAGCAGATCGCGCCGGCGTGCAGCATGGCGACGTGGTCCGAGATCACGTGGGCGCTGTCGATATCGTTGGTGATCGAGATCACTGTCGTATTCAGGTCGCGCACGATCTCGGCGATCATGTCGCTGATGCCGTTGCTGAGGATCGGGTCCAGGCCGGCCGTCGGCTCGTCCAGCAGCAGGATCTCCGGCTCACCGGCAATCGCGCGGGCCAGGGCCACCCGCTTCTGCATGCCGCCCGACAGCTCGGCCGGCAGCAGGTCGGCGACATCCGTGCCCATATGCACCAGCGCCAGCTTCTGGATGGCGATGTCGCGGGCCTCGTCGCGGCTGCATTGCTTGGTCTGCAGCAGGCGAAAGGCGATGTTCTCCCAGACCTTCATGCTGTCGAACAGCGCCGAGCGCTGGAACAGCATACCGATCTTCTCGAGCGCGCCGTTCGACACCCGCCCGCGGCCGGGCCGGTTGGCCTCGTCCCCATCGATCGCGACGCTGCCAGCGTCCGGACGCACCAGGCCGATGATGCATTTCAGCAGCACGGTCTTGCCGCTGCCGGATTCGCCCAGCAGCACCCAAGCCTCGCCGGCGCCGATCTCGAGATCGACCCCGGTCAGCACCGGATCGCGGCCGAAGGCCTTGCAGAGGTCACGGACCTGGATTTTCGTGGGCTGGGCGCTCATGCGCGGGAACGCGATGCGACGGACGACATGGTCAAGATGCGTCCCCCATTTGCGCCCGTCTTGTCAACTGGGAATCGGTTCATCAGCCGTTCCGCATGTTGGGGAACCGCACCAGGCCGCGACTGCGGCCCGCCGGCCGTCCGGCGCGCCCGCGCAGGCGCGGACCGCTAGGTCCACTGCCGTGCGCGACCTAAATCTATCCGATGTCGCCGACCACGCGGACCCGGGTGCGCAGGGAGTTGCCGGGCAGGTAGGACAGTGGCAGGTCCTCGACCTCGACCACCTTCAGGGTCGCCGCGTCGGCGCCGAAGGCAATCGCGCGTTCCTCGGCAAGCTGCCGGGCCGCGTCGATCGCCGCCTCGCGGCTGAGGTCGCGGAAGATCTGGTCGACCTCGCCGCTGACCTGCGCGATGGCGGCGCCGACGGCGTTCGCCACCTCGCGGTGCGGCACCTGGATCACCTCCGAGACGCCCGCCAACCGATCCGGCACCAGGAAGCAGCCGCCGCCGACGGCGATCAGCGGCACGTCGCCGGCCTCCGTCTTCATCCGGTCGACGCCGTCCTCGATCATTTTGTGCATCTGCGCGAAGGCTGACGTCAGCAGGCCGTCGTCGACCCGCGCGACCCGCGAGCAGTCGCCCAGATCGATCAGGCCGCGGGCGACGGCAAGGTCGGTGCAGGTCAGCTCGTCGCCGCCGAACACCAGCGCCCGCGAGGTGATCTGATAGCCGGTGCTGGCGGGACCGATGCGCAGCGGATCGGCCTCGACCAGCGTGCCGCCGCCCAGGCCCAGCGACAGCAGGTCCGGCATGCGGAACAGCGTGCGCACGCCGCCGATCTCAACGACGTTGTTGGCCTCGCGCGGAAAGCCGTGGCGCAGGAAGCCGATATCGGTGGTGGTGCCGCCGACATCGACCACGACCGTGTCGTCGAGACGCGACAGGAAGGCGGCGCCGCGCATGCTGTTGGTTGGGCCCGAGGCGAAGCTGTAGACCGGGAAGGCCTCGGCCTGGTCCGCCAGCATCACCGTGCCGTCGTTCTGGGTCAGATAGAGCGGCGCGTCGATGCCGCTGTCGGCGAGCGCGGCCACGAAGGCGCGCGTGGTCTTGCGCGCCAATTCGCCGAGGCACGCGTTCAGCAGCGCCACGTTCTCCCGCTCCAACAGGCCGATCCGGCCCAGGTCGTGCGATCGCGTGATATCGATGCCGGGACAGACGTCGCGCAGGATGTCGGCGGCCTCGTCCTCGCATTCGCCGGTCAGCGGCGAGAACAGGGCCGAGATCGCCACCGACCGCACGCCGCTATCACGGATCTTCATCGCCGCGTCGCGCATCGCCGCCTTGTCGAACGGCACGATCGGCCGGCCGTCATATTCGTGTCCGCCCGGCAGCATATAGACGTCATGCGGCAGGGCCGCGGCCAGATCCTCCGGCCAATCGCAGAACGGCGGCAGCGAGGCCGAGGCCGGCAGGCCGATACGGATCGCCGCCACCGGCATCAGGTCGCGGCGCTGCACCACGGCGTTGGTGAAATGCGTCGTGCCGATCATTACCGCATCGATGCTGCCGGGATCGACCGCCGACCGCGCGACGATCTGGCGCAACGCTTCGGCCACGCCCGCGGTCACGTCCTCCGTCGTCGGCGTCTTGATCGAGGCGGCGATGCTCTCGCCGTCGACCAGCACGGCGTCCGTGTTGGTGCCGCCGACATCTATACCGATGCGTTTCATTGCGCCGCCCTGCGGCCGTCGAACACCGAGACGAAATCGATGTCGTAGTTGAAGGCGCGCGGGCCGACATGCTCCAGCCCCTTGGGCGTCAGCAGGATCGGCGGCGCCGGCAGCGCGATCACAGTTACCCGCTGGCCGTAACGCAGCGATTCCGTGCCGATGGCCTCGCCCGAGACGCTGTCCAGCACGCAGATCAGGTCGGGGCTGGTGATCACGGCCTCGCCGTTCAGCCGGCCGACGATGAACTCGTTCTGGAAATCGAGGTCGAAGCTGTTGCCGGCATCGCCGTCCAGCCCTTCCAGCTTCGCCCGTCCGCGCAGGAAGCCCTCGGTCGTGCGCCGCTCGATGTCCTGGATCTTGCCGGCGAACAGCCTGAGGCCGTCCTCCGACTGCAAAATCGCGTCGATCGGGTCGCGGTGTTCGCGCCGGGCGTCCAGCACCGCCTTGCCTAGATTGATCGCCTTGGTGACGGTATGGAGGATGCCGTGATCTTTCACCTCGCGGCCGCTGCGCGGCGCCTTGCAGGTCGCCGCGATCGAGCCGAGCTCGGTGCAGACCTTGCGGCTGATCCGCTCCATCCACTTCCAGCTCGCGGCCCGCGTGACGATCACCTCGTTGTCGCGGATGTCGGCCTGGGTCAGCGGGAACATCTGCAAATCGGCAATGGCGAAGCTGGTCATCTGCGCTTCCGGAAAGGCGCGGCCCATGGCGTCGGCGTCGATCACCGGCATGCCCATCACGGCCGAGACCAGGAACGGCTGGATCGCGTTGCCGCCGCCGATCTCGACCGACATCACGGCGCGGAACTTGCGGCCCAGATACTCTTCCATCATGCGAACGGGCTTGGCCGCGAAGTCCGGATCCGACAGCCGTTCCTGCCCGACCAGTGGCGCGCCTTGGTTCGAGACCACGGCCACCAGGTCGTCGTCGGCGAGGTCGGCCGGGTCCAGGAGCGACACAACAGTGCCGGCCTCGTACAGCCGCTTGATGTTCAGATAACCGAGATAGGGACTGCCGCCGCCGCCGGTGCCCAGGATCCAGGCGCCGATGGCCAGCGGCTCCAGTTCATCGGCGGTCACGTCTCGCATCATCGAATTCGTCGTCCCGAACGGCGGCCGGTTGTCGTTGCCCGAACGTTAGGCGATCGCCAGCACCCACGAAATAGGGGCAGGCACGTAGCCCGCCGCGCCACACCAGCACAGCGGTCATCCTGGCGGAGCCAGCCCTGGCGGAGGCCAGGGGCCAGGATCCAGTTTTGTTGTTTTTGACCGTCCGCGACTCCGCTGGATGCTGGCCTTCGCCAAAATGACGATTGGTCACGTGAAGTTCCCGCGCCACCCCGCCTTGCCGCCCGCGCGGGCTTTCGCGTACTCTTTTCGTTTCGGGCCTGCCGCCGGTGTTGGGGCGGCGGGCGGCACCGTGGAACAGCGTATGCACAGCGACGTCCTGACCGATCCGGGCCCGCGCGCCCGCGTCACCGATCTGCCCAAGCGGATCGCCTTCCTGACGGTCGGCCAGAGCCCGCGCGACGACCTGGTGCCGCCGATCCTGACCCATGTCGAGCATCCCATCGAGGCGCTGGAATACGGCGCGCTGGACGGCCTTGACCGCCGCGCCATCGCCGCCATGGTGCCGGGCCCGGACGATCACAGCCTGGTCACGCGCCTCACCGACGGCAGCGACGTTGTGGTCTCGAAGGCCCGCATCAACGAGCGCCTGCACCGGATCTGCGCCGAGCTCGGCGCCCAGGACATCGACCTGATCGTGTTCCTGTCGACCGGCCTGCTCGAGCCGTTCTACAGCCTGACCATGATGATCAGCGCCCAGCGCGCCGTCGACAGCGTCATCGACGCGCATGTCATGGCCGGCCAGCGGGTCGGCGTTGTCGTGCCGCTCGAATGCCAGGTTGAGGAGGTGATACTGCCGACCGCGCCCGGCGCGCTGGTGCAGGCAACGCACGCGATCCACGGCGACGCGGAGGCGCTCAAGGCCGCGGCCTTGCGGCTCGGGCCGTGCGACCTCGTCGTCATGCATTCGCTCAGCTATTCGGAAGCCGACCGCGCGCTCGTCGCCGACGCGTCCGGCACGCCGGCCGTGCTCGCCCGCCGCGTCGTCGCCGGCGCCATCCGGCTGCTGCTCGACCGCGGCGGCGCATCGAACGCGGCCGACGCCGACCTCGCCCGCCGCGTCGCCCAGCTCACCCGCCGCCAGCGCGAGGTGATGATGCTGGTCGTCGAAGGCCTGTCGCACAAGGAGATCGGCCGCCAGCTCGGCATCAGCCCGCGCACCGTCGAGATCCACCGCGCCTGCGTCATGGAAAAGATGGGCGTCGCCACGCTCCCCGCGCTCATCCGCGCCGTCCTCCGCCTCGAACACTGCGATCTCTAGCGGCCATGCGCGCGGTTGCCCTGGATGCCCGGATCAAGTCCGGGCATGACGAATTGGGTATCAAATCCAGTTATCTTTCGTCATTGCCGGGCTTGACCCGGCAATCCAGACACCGGCAGAGAATTGCCGTCCTGATCGCGGTCCTGCTGCTCACACTCCTGCCCAACACGGCCAGCGCCGAGGGCGACGCCGTCGCGCAACTGATAGATCAGGTCAACCGCACCCGCATCGCGCACGGCCTGCAGCCATTGACGCCGGAAGCCCGCCTGACCGCCGCCGCCGAAGCCCATGCCGACGCCATGGCGTCGAACGACTGCTTCGCCCATGTCTGTGACGGCGGCCCGACGCTGGTCGAGCGCATCGTCCGCGCCGGCTATCCCTACCGCACCGTGGCCGAGAACCTCGCCGCCGGCATGGCCCGCGCCGAGGCCGTGGTCAAGGCCTGGATGGCTAGCCCCGGCCACCGCCGCAATCTGCTGCTCCCCGACATCGTCGAGGTCGGCGCCGGCTACGTCCTGCGCGAGAACGACGACGGCGACCACCGCTACCGCCACTACTGGACCATGACCTTCGGCGCGAGGTTGTAGAAAGGACCGAGCTCATGACCGACACGCCCCAACCGGCCACCGGCGGCTGTCTCTGCGGCGCCATCCGCTTCGAAGCGTCCGGCAAGCCGCTCTGGATCGCCCACTGCCACTGCCATAGCTGCCGCCGCAACACCGGCGCCCCCGTCACCACCTTCGTCGGTTTCCCCGCCGACGGCTTCGCTTACGTCGCCGGCCGCCCGAAGGTCTTCAACTCCTCCCCCGGCGTCCGCCGCGGCTTCTGCGCCGATTGCGGCACGCCACTGACCTACGAAGCCGACCGCGCCGCCGGCGAGGTCCACGTCTACATCAGCACCCTCGACAACCCCGACGCATTCCCCCCGCAATTCCACGTCTTCACCGCCGAGGGCATCGACTGGCTGCACCTCGACGATGACCTACCACGCTACCGCGCCACCTCCCGCGACAGCGCCGAACCGATGTAGGAGACGCATTTGGCTTTTATTGGAGCGCTCTGATTGGGTTTGAGCAGCGGCGGTTGACTACACCGGAACAATTTTGGATAGGCTTTGTCGTAGTGAAGTAACGACCTTAAGGTGTGCCCGAGGCAGGCAACCCGCTACTTCCTTAGGGCTTCATGAATGGGTTTAACGATCAAAGAAATCACGGCTTGTCGAAACGTCTCAATCAGATGCGATCGATACGTGCCGTTTGTTGTTGAGATCGAACGCTTCGGACGGCCGGACAATCCGATCTATTGGCGAACCGGCGATGGAAGTCGTTCTTTGATTGAAATTGGGATCGATAGAAGAAGCGGTGTTATCTGCAGCGTCACGCTCACGTTGATCGATTCAGGAAGTGTTGGAAAAATCGACGACAAACCGGCTACCAACCTGCCTGAAATCGAAGGCCTGCCTGTATTTGAAGTGAGTGGATGGAAAACTCCATCAGACACTTATGCTGACGATTTCCGGGACGAATTCGATTCTGAGGTTTTTTTGTCAGTTGGAAGGAACTTCGTCGCGCTCGATTTTCAGAGCACCGGACGTCCCGTTCGCTACACTAAAAACCAACAACTGCGTTTTGGGTTTTCTCATGAAAACCACTTATCGTCATTGGAAATAACGGAACTAAACTCGCTCCAAATTCAAAGCTTAGAAGAATGCGTCGAGGGCCTATGCGAATAAACGAGGCTCTTCGTTCAAGTTCCGGATTAGTCTTTGCTCCAGATCGCCCTGCGACCACCTGGCATCATCCGGGATAGGGCGCAACTCCCTAACGCCCGAAATACGTTTCGATCCTGTCGAAAGTCCGGTTGATAACGTCGTCCTTACGGGCCTTGGTTGGTGCGTCTGCCAGCGATCGGCCGCTGCCGGCGTGCACCAGCGTCACGTGCTCCCATTCCCTAACATTCTCAGACCGACGTTATGGCGTTGCGGCAGTATCTGTCTCGGCCTAGACAGACTCCAACAGTCGCACGAGCGCGGACCTTAGCGCCTGATATTCCCGATCCGGAATGCCGGTCATGGCGGCCTCGCGCGACGTCGGTTCGTCGTCATAAGCTTGGGGGGCTTCGAACAGCGCGCCCAGGGCATGGAATTGGCTGTCGGTGAAATCGACGCGCGTACCATCGATCCGATTGTAATAGTGCCAGACATCCGGCAATCGGGTTCTGAGGATCTCTCCGCCGAAGAGATCGTAGATGACGGCGGCGGTCACATTGCATTGACCGGAAGCCGGATTCGCCGCCGTCCATTGCACGGCCGTTTTCGATGACCAGGCTCTCGGCAATGCCTGCCGAATTCGGGCTTCGTCGTAGTCGGGACGCATGCGTCTGCTCACCGGTTTGCACGTTCGAATCAACGGCCGTCCGGTTGGTTGCCTACCACCTTTGAGCACCCCGACCAACAGCGCGCCGATATGGTCCGGCGACCTGCAACAAAGCTCAACCGCACCGACGCATGCGGCCGGCCGCGCGTCTGATCGACGTCAAACCGGCCCTTGTCCTAAGGGATCGCCCGTATTTTTCGCCTGCCGGGGGCGTCATATCCTGATGTCAGGGTGGAGTGGTGTTGATGCGGGAAAACGGAAAGAAGCGCGTCGCGTTCGTGACGGTGGGACAGTCGCCGCGGGAGGATATCCTGACGGAGATGCTGCCGCTGCTCGGTCCCGGCGTGGAGGCTATCGAGATCGGCGCGCTCGACGGCATGCACCGCGACGAGATCGCGGAGCTCGCGCCGATCGGCGACGAGCGGCGGCTCTGCACGCGGCTGCGCGACGGCACCGAGGTCGTCACCACCAAGGCCTGGACCCGCGAGCACCTGCAACGGATCATGGACAATCTGGACGCCGACGGCGTCGACCTGATCGTCCTGCTCTGCACCGGCTATTTCGATGGCCTGGAGTCGCGGACCCTGATGGTCGAGGCCCAGCGCGTCGTCGATCATATGGTCTCGGCGCTGGCCGAGGGCGACCGGCGCATCGGCGTCATGGTGCCGCTCGAGGCGCAGACCCGGGAGTTCGCGCAGAAGGGCGTCGGGCCGCGGCCTGCGCGGGTGACGCACGCCTCGCCCTATTCGGAGAACCGCCTGGCGGAAGCCGCGGGCGAGCTCGCCGACAGCGATTTCATCGTCATGCACTGCATGGGCTACACCGAGGCCATGCGCCGGCAGGTCGCCGAGGCCTCCGGCCGTCCGGTGCTGCTGGCCCGCCGCATCGTCGCCGATGCCGTGGCGCAGCTGCTTTAGGCGGATGGGCGGGTATCGCGCTCCTGCCGCCTCGTCATTGCCGGGCTTGACCCGGCAATCCAGTGGCAAGGGGCGTCGGCGATCGGTGACGAAATTCGCGGGTGGAAACGCGCGTCGGTTCGAATGAACGACAACAGGGAGACGGGACAATGAGATTACGCAACTGGTCGAAGCTGCTGGGGCTGGCGCTACTGCTCGGCGCCGTCGCGGCGACGACGACGGTAACTGGGCCGTCGCAGGCCTTCGAGCGCGTCGGCGACAAGAAGATCCTGGTCTTCGCCGGCCGTCAGCCGGTGCCGCTGCTGGACCCCAGCGTGAAATACGACTGGTCCACGCGGATGATGCAGCAGTCGCTCTATGACGGCCTGGTGAAGTATGTCGGCGACCCGCCGCAGATCGTGCCCTGGCTTGCGGAGCGCTGGGAGACCAGCGACGACGGCAAGACCTGGACCTTCCATCTCGCCAAGAACGCCAAGTTCCACAACGGCGATCCGGTGACGGCCGAGGCCGTGCGCTTCTCGTTCGAGCGCACGCTCAAGCTCAACAAGGGCCCGTCCTGGATGCTGTCGGACTTCCTGGCGCCGGAAGGCGTCAAGGCGGTCGACGACCACACGGTGCAGTTCAACCTGAAGGCCGCCTACGCGCCGTTCCTGTCCTTCCTGCCGTGGTGGTACGTGATGAACCCGGCCGAGGTCATGGCCAACGAGGTCGACGGCGACATGGGCCAGAAGTGGCTCACCGACAACGCCGCCGGCTCCGGGCCGTTCAAGATCAAGCGCTGGGAGCAGGGCGTGCTCTACGAGATCGAGGCGGTCGAGGATTACTGGAAGGGCTGGCCCAGCGAGAACCATGTCGACGGCGTGATCTACAAGCTGGTCCGCGAGTCGGCCTCCCAGCGCGCGGCGCTGATCCGCGGCGAGGCCGACATTGTCGAAGGGCTGTCGAACGAAGATTTCGACGTCGTCGCCGAGATGCCCGGCATCGTCGTGCCGAACTTCCCCGGCATGACAACCTTCGGCTTCAAGATGAATGTGCAGAAGGCGCCGACCGACGACATCAACCTGCGTAAGGCATTGGCCTACGCCTTCGACTACGAGTCGCTGTTGAAGATCTACAACGGCAACGCCGTGCTGCAGACCAGCCCGTTCCCCAACGCCACCAGGGGTCATGTCGACGTGCCGGGCTTCTATCGCCAGGACCTCGCCAAGGCGAAGGAGTATCTCGCCAAATCGAACTATCCCGATGGCGGCATCGAGCTGGAATTCGTCTATGTCGAGGGCTTCGAGCCGCAGCGTCAGATGGGCCTGGTGCTGATCGACAACATGAAGGCGCTCAACATCGGCATCAAGATGGTGCCGCTGACCTGGCCGAACATGAAGGCCCGGGGCTCCAAGGTCGAAACCTCGCCCAACCTGCTGGCGATCTTCGCGACGCCGGTCAGCACCGACCCGGACGCCGTCGCCTACCAGTATCACAAGAACTCCTGGGGCAAATATTACGGCACGCACTTCTACAACAACGAAGAGGTCTGGAAGCTGACCGACCAGGCCCGGGCGATCACCGCCTGGGAGCAGCGCGCGCCGATCTACGCCGAGATCCAGAAGAAGATCGCCGCCGACGTGCCCGAGATCTTCGGCATGCTGGCGAACCGGCGCTGGGCCTATCGCGACTACGTCAAGGGCTTCACCTTCAGCCCGGTCCGCTTCACCGGCGAGGTCGATCTCTATACGCTGAGATTCGGAGAATAGCGGCCGCGTGGTTACCGGCGGACATGCGACACCCGGTCCTTGCCCAATCGTCATTGCCGGGCTCGACCCGGCAATCCAGCGGCGGCGCGCTTGACGCCGGTGTCCCTGGATGCCCGGATCGAGTCCGGGCATGACGGGCCGGGGCGGGTAGCATAATCTTGTCGGATTACCGGAAGCCGGGCGGTCCCGCCGCCCGGCGGCCATGCATCGCGCCATGAAATACTTCATCGCCAAACGCATCCTGCTGCTCGGCGTCATGCTGATCGGCCTGCTGATGATCACGTTCGCCATCAGCCATGTCGCGCCCGGCGATCCGGCGGCGCTGGCCGCCGGGCCAGACGCCACGCAGGAGATGATCGAGACCATCCGCACGGAATACGGCCTCGACAAGCCGTTGCCCGAGCAGTTCTGGATCTACCTCAAGGGCTTCTTCACCGGCGATCTCGGCCGATCGCTCCGCACCAGCCGCGACGTGCTCGACGATCTGATCCGCTATTTCCCCGCCACCTTCGAGCTGGTCATGTTCTCGATCCTGGTCGCGGTCGTCTTCGGCATTCCGCTCGGCATGCTCTCGGCGGTCTACAAGGACACCTGGGTCGATCACCTGTCGCGCTTCGTTTCCGTGTCGGGCGTCGCCATCCCAATGTTCTGGCTCGGCCTGATGTTGCAGCTCTTCATCGCGCTCGAGCTCGGCTGGCTGCCGCTCGGCGGCCGGCTCGGGCTGATGACCGATCCGCCGGACCCGATCACGCATTTGCTGCTGGTCGACGCCCTGCTGCGCGGCCAATGGGGCATCTTCGCCGACGCCTTCGGGCACATCCTGCTGCCGGCGGTCGCGCTCTGCTTCCCGGCGCTCGCGTCTATCATCCGCGTCAACCGCGCGGAGATGCTCGAGACATTGAACCAGGACTACATCGTCAACGCCCGCGCGCACGGCATCGGCAGCACCCGCATCGTCGCGGTCTACGCGCTGAAGAACGCCATGATCCCGACGCTCGCCATGATCGGCCTGCGCTACGGCTGGATGCTGGGCGGCACCATACTGGTAGAATCCGTCTTCGACTGGCCCGGCATCGGCCTCTACGCCGTGCAGTCGGCGGTGTCGTCGGACTTCCAGCCGATCATGGGCGTCACGCTCCTGATCGGCATCAACTTCATGATCGCCAACCTCCTGGTCGACCTCTGCTACGGCTGGCTCGACCCGCGCATCCGGCAGGAAGGCTAGACGATGCGCGCAGCCGTCATTCCGCCCGCCACCCCCGACCCCGGCCCGCGCCAAGCCACGTGCTTGACCGCCGGGCCGCGGTATCCGGAATCCGGGGCCGTCGACGCCTCGACCACATGCCCCGGGTTCCGGATTACCGGCGTCGGCGGGCAGGAGGCTTAAGCACATGGCGGAGAAGTCGATCGCCGTCGGGGATGTCGAGGTCGGCTGGCGCGAGCGGCATCAGAGCTCGATCCGTCAGATCCGGCTCTACGCCTACACCTTCTCAAAGAGCTTCTCGTCCATGCTGGGCCTCGGCCTGGTGCTTTTGTTCCTGATCATCGCCGCCGCCGGGCCCTGGATCGTGCCCTTTCCGGAAGACGCCGCCGGCTCGGTCAACCTCGACAACAAGCTGCAGGCGCCCAGCGCCGTGCACTGGTTCGGCACCGACGAGGTCGGCAACGACATCTATACCCGCGTCATCCTCGGCGCCCGCGTGTCGCTGCAGATCGGGCTGGTGATCACGCTGGTCGCCGCCGGCATCGGCGTGCCGCTCGGCATCATCTCCGGCTATATGGGCGGGCCGGTGCGCGAGGTGATCATGCGCATCACCGATATCTTCCTGTCGGTGCCCGCCTTGGTCCTGGCGATCGCCATCGTCACCGTGCTCGGGCCGGGCATCTTGAACGCGATCATCGCGCTGTCGCTCGTCTGGTGGCCGGGCTACGTGCGCCTCGTCGACAGCAAGGCGCTGTCTATCCGCGGCGAGCTCTATGTCGAGGCCGCGCGCGCCGTCGGCGCCAGCCGCACGCGTATTCTCTTCATGCACATCCTGCCGAACTGCGTCTCGCCGATCATCGTCAAGGCCAGCATGGACATGGGTATGGCGATCCTCGCCGCCGCCAGCCTCGGTTTCATCGGCCTCGGCGCCCAGCCGCCCTATCCCGAATGGGGCGCGATGATCAGCACCGGCCGCAACTACCTGCCGACCTGGTGGTGGTACTCGGCCTTCCCGGGCTTGTTCATCTATTTCACCGTGCTGGGCTTCAACTTGCTGGGCGACGGCCTGCGCGACATCCTCGACCCGAAATCGCGCGGCTGAGCCATGACCGACCCGCTGCTCGACATCCGCGACTTCCGCCTGCACTTCGATACCTTCGATGGCGAGCACAAGGCGCTCGACGGCATCAACATCCAGGTCGCGCGCGGCGAGACCGTCGGCATCGTCGGCGAGACCGGCTGCGGCAAGTCGATCACCGCCAAGAGCGTGCTGCGCCTGCTGCCGTCGCCGCCGGCCCGTGTCGTCTCTGGTGAGATCCGCTTCCAGGGCCGCGATCTGCTGACCCTGCCCGAGTCCGAGATCCGCCGCATCCGCGGCATCGACATCGCCATGATCTTCCAGGACCCGATGACCTATCTCAATCCGGTCTTCACCGTCGGCCAGCAGCTCGTCGACGTGATCATGAGCCATCAGGCGGCGCGGCCGTCGGGCGAGCGCCTCAACCGCCGCGCCGCCCGCGACAAAGCCGTTTCGCTCTTGGAAAGCGTGCGCATCCCGCACGCCGACGTGCAGATCGATTCCTATCCGCACCAGCTCTCTGGCGGCATGCGCCAGCGCGTGCTGATCGCCATGGCGCTTTCCGGCTCGCCGTCGCTTCTGATCGCGGACGAGCCGACGACGGCCCTCGACGTCACCATCCAGGCCCAGATCCTGCAGCTCATCGCCGACCTCGTCGACGAGTTCCATCTGGCGGTGCTGATGATCTCGCACGACCTCGGCGTCGTCGCCAAGCTCTGCCGCCGCGTCGTCGTCATGTATGCCGGTAACGTCGTGGAAGACGCGCCCACGGCCGAGATCTTCGAGCAGCCGAAGCACCCCTATACCCAGCGCCTGCTGCAGGCGATCCCACACCTGCACGCCGACGTGCAGCACCTGTCGGGCATCACCGGCAGCATCCCGAACCTGCTCGACCCGCCGCCGGGCTGCCGCTTCCACCCGCGCTGCGGCCAGGCAATGCCGGTCTGCGCCCAGGCCAAGCCCGTCTTCGGCGACGTCGCGCCCGGCCATGGCGCCGCCTGCCACCTCTATGGCGAGGGCGCCTGATGCTGCTCGAGGTCCAGGACCTGAAGAAGCATTTCACCGTCAAGCGCGGCCTCTTCGACCGCGGCCATCTGCGCGCCGTCGACGGCGTCGATCTGGCGCTGGCGCCGGGCGAGGCTTGCGGCCTTGTCGGCGAGTCCGGTTCGGGCAAGTCGACCGTGGCGCGCCTGGTGCTGCGCCTGCTGACGCCGACAGCCGGCCGCATCCTGTTCGACGGCGACGACATCGGCGGCCTGGAGGAGCGTGACCTGGCCGGCCTGCGCGAGCGCATGCAGATGATCTTTCAGGATCCGCACTCCGCATTGAACCCGCGCATGACCGTGTTCCGTTCCATCGCCGAGCCGCTGGTCATTCACCGCCGCCTCGGCGGCCTGGAGCTGCGCAACCAGGTCGAGGAGCTGCTGGAGATCGTCGGCCTCAGCCGTCAGTTCATGTACCGCTTCCCGCACGAGCTCTCGGGCGGACAAAAACAGCGCGTCTGCATCGCCCGCGCCGTGGCGCTCCGGCCCAAACTCCTGGTGCTGGACGAGCCCACATCGGCGCTCGACGTCTCGGTGCAGGCGCAGATCCTGGAATTCCTCACCGATCTGCGCGAACGCCTCGGCCTCACGTATCTCTTCATCTCCCACAACCTCGCCGTCATCCGCTATGTCTGCGACCGGGTCGCGGTCATGTATCTCGGCCGCATCGTCGAGGAAGGCGATACCGCCACCGTGTTCGAGCAGCCAAAGCACCCCTACACGCAAGCACTGCTATCGTCCGTGCCGCTGCCGCAGGCCGAACAGCCCGACGACGCCATCATCCTGGAAGGCGACATCCCCAGCCCCATCGACGTGCCCACGGGCTGTCCCTTCCACACCCGCTGCCCCCACAAGATCGGCCCGATCTGCGAATCCGCTCGCCCGACGCTCGCGCCCGACGCCGCCGGCCGCAAAATCGCCTGCCACCTTTACGACTAAGACGTCTATTCAGTCATACCGGCGAAGGCCGGTATCCAAGTCGGCGGCTGCAATGGATACCGGCCTTCGCCGGTATGACGAGGACGGCGTTCTGCCGCCTCAAACCTCGACACACATCCCATCCGCCGCGGTCTCGCAGTCGAGGTCGGGCAGGCGGGCCAGCATGTCGGGGCCCATATGGGTCAGGATCACGCGCTTCGCGGCGATGGCGTCGAGATGCGCCGCCAGCGACGCGTAGTCCAGGTGCCACTTGATTGGCTTGTCGTAGAACAACGCTTCGGCGATCAGCAGATCGGCCTCCCGGCCCGCCTCGATCAGCGCGTCGGTCCACTCCGTGTCGCCGGTATAGCAAACCGTGCGGCCGTCGCAGGCGAGCCGCAGCGCGTAGGGCGGCGCGCCGCAGGCATGGTTCACCTCGAACGGCGTCACCGATACGCCGTTGATTTCGGCCGCCGCGCCCGCCGTCAGCTCGATCACCTCGACCGCGAACCTGCGTTTGGCGCCGGTCGAACCCGGGAAGAACACCTCCATCGCCTGGTCCAGCCGTTCGCGCAGACCCGGCGGTCCGGCGACGGTCAGCGGCGCCGTCCGTTTGCTGTAGAGCTGCGCGTCCAGGATCATGAACGGCAGGCCGCCGAAGTGATCGCCGTGCAGATGGCTGACGAACACGGTGTGGATCGCGTTCGGGTCCACCTCGAAGCGTCGCATGGCGATCATCGACGAGGCGCCGCAATCGATCAGAAAGCAGCCCGCGCCGGCTGTGACATGGAAGCAGGTGTTGAAGCGCCCGCCGCTGCCGAAGGCGTCGCCGCTGCCGAGAAACCGGATCTGCATGCCGACCATGCCTCCTTCGCTTGCGTTTCCACGTCTGACATGAAATATAATCGAAACTCTAAATTGATCGCAAAACATAAAGAATTCGATTTTGTCGAAAGTGGTGATCAGCAACTGGGTGCATGACGCGGTGATCGACCGCCTGGCGCCCCATTGCACCGTCGTCGCCAATCCCGACCGTGAACCCTGGCCGGCCGACGAGCTCGCCCGCCGCGCGGCCGACGCCGACGCGCTCATTGCCTTCATGACCGAACGCATCGACGACGACTTCCTGGCGCGCTGCCCCGACCTCCGCATCGTCGCCGCCGCGCTCAAGGGCTACGACAATTTCGACGTCGCCGCCTGCACCCGCCGCGGCGTCTGGCTGACCATCGTCGACGATCTGCTGACGGCGCCGACGGCGGAGCTGACGGTCGGCCTGATGATCGCGCTCGCCCGCCACGTCACGGCCGGCGACCGGCTGCTGCGCGGCGGTGGCTTCGCCGGCTGGCGGCCGACGCTCTACGGCGGCACGCTCGACGGCGCTTGCGTGGGCCTGATCGGCGCCGGCGCCGTCGGCCAAGCCATCGCGCGGCGGCTCGCGGGCTTCGACTGCGACCTGCGCTATCACGACCGGCACCGACTGCCCGCCGACACCGAACGGCGGCTTCGCCTACGTCATATGACGCTGCCAGAACTCGTTCGCGGCAGCGACTTTCTCGTGTTCGCCCTGCCGCTGACGCCCGCCACACAACACCTCGTCAACGCCGAGCTGCTGCGGCAGGTCAAGCCCGGCTGCTATCTCGTCAACCCTGCGCGCGGCTCGCTGGTCGACGAGGAGGCCGTCGCCGACGCCCTCGACGACGGTCGGCTCGCCGGCTATGCCGCCGACACGTTCGAAATGGAGGACTGGGCCCGGCCCGACCGCCCCACCTCTGTCGCCGCCCGGCTGCGAGCGCCGGACGCCCGCACCGTGCTGACGCCGCATCTCGGCTCCGCCGTCGACAGCATTCGCCGCGACATCGCGCTCGCCGCAGCCGACAACGTCCTGCAATGCCTCGCCGGCGAACGTCCGGCGGGCGCCGTCAACGATCCGCTTGGCCAATGTTGAACCTGACCTACGTCAACACCTTCGTCTCGGTGATCGAGACCGGCAGCTTCCGCGAAGCCGCGCGCCGGCTCGCCTGCGCCCAGCCTACCGTGACCCAACACATCAAGAAGCTGGAAGCCGTCCTGCAGGCGCCGCTCGTCGCCCGCAGCCACGCCGCCTGCACGCCCACGGCCCACGGCGAACGCTTCCTGCCGTTCGCCCGCAGCCTGCTCCAGGTCGCCGCCCGCGCCCGCACCGCCGTCGCCGGCCGCCGACTCGCGATCGGCGCCAGCACCAACATCGGCACCTATCTGCTGCCGCAACGCCTCAAGGCCTTCGCCGACCACAATGGCGCCGGCATCGCCGTCGAACCGCACATCGCCGGCAATCCGGCGGTCGCCGAGATGCTGGCGGCCGGCGAGATCGATTGTGCGTTGATGGAATGGCCGCCGGCGCTCGCCGGCTTCGACGCCATCGTCTGGCGGCACGAACCGATGGTCGTCATCGTGCCGCCGGATCATCCCTGGGCCGGCCGGCGCAGCGTTTCGCGGGCCAAGCTGCTGGCGACGCCGTTGTTGGGCGGCGAATCCGGTACCGGCACCGCCACCCTGCTGCGCCAGGCTTTCGGCGAGGCCGCGGCCGACCTGAAGATTCAGCTCACCCTCGGCAGCACCGAGGCCGTAAAGCAGGCCGTCATCGCCGGCCTCGGCGTTTCCCTGACGCTCGCCTGCGCCGTCGAGGTCGACGTCGAGAATGGCCGTCTCGCCGCGCTACCCATCGCCGGCCCGCGCCTGACCAAGCCGCTGCACCTCGTCACCCCGACCGACGCCCCCGCAACGTCGCCCATCAAAGTCTTCGCCAACTTCCTGCGCACGGCCGGCTAATCAGCGGCGGCAGAGATCGATCTGGAATGGCCGAAGCGTTGTTCCTGGGTTGCCGGGTCAAGCCCGGCAACGACAGCTTTTTTGGTCGAGGTCCATTTCTTTTCCGTCATGCCCGGGCTTGACCCGGGCATCCCGAGCCACCTGACAGATTGTGATCAACATTCGTGGCGAATGTCGTGCCAGCGCGCTAGTTCCGGTACAGGTCGCCGGCATAGCCGTCGGCGACGAAGGCGTCGATCCGTTGGGCGACGTCATCCTCGGCCTGCAATTGCGCCGCGATGATCTTGCCGAACGAGACCTTCTGTGGTTCGGGCCAACTCTCCGGTTGCCAGAGCCCAGCGCGCAGAAAGGCCCGCGCGCAGTGGAAATAGCAATGCCGGATGTGCACGCGGACCGCCAGCAGCGCCGGCCGATCGTCGTCGGTTAATCGGTCGAGCAGTTCGGCGTCCGTGGTGATCTCGGCCCGGCCGCTGATCCGCAAGGTCTCGCCCGTGCCCGGCGTCACCAGCAACAGCCCGATCTCAGGATTCTCGATGATGTTGCTCAAACCGAAGGCGAGGTTGTTCCCGGCGCGTTCGGGCAGGGCGACGGTGCGGTCGTCCTCGATCAGTACGAAGCCCGGCTTGTCGCCCTTGGGAGATACTTCGAGGCCGTTTTCGCCCGAGGTGCCCAACACCGCGAACGGCGCGCGGGCGATGAACGCCCGCGCCTGATCGTCAAGACGGTCGAGGATCTTCGCCCGCGTCGTCCGCCGCGGTTCCGGCACGATCCGCCGCAACGCCTCGATGGATGTAATCGTCGTCATCCCTCTGCCCCCTGTCCAACCGCCACGCCGCTTTGTCGCCGCTCAGTACCGCTTCCCACCAATGCGCCCGGTCCATGGCGGCGCGAACGCGGGTCAGCATGGCCATATCCGTTCTCCCCCATCCTTCGTTCGTCACGCGACGTGCTGCAGCATCGCCTGGAACCGCTGGGCGAACATGGCGTCCGCCTTCGGCAGGTCCATGGCGATGTTGATGGTCACGCCGTTCGGATCCATCACTGCGAAATGCCGTTGGCCCCAGCTCGCGTCGCGGATCTCGACGCAGATGTCGATGCCCTTCGCCTTCAGTTCGGCATAGGCCGCATCCACGTCCGCGACCTCCAAGCCGATGAACATGCCGCCGCGATATTCCGTCGCGAACGCCAGCGGCATCGTTGGCAGCCCCCGCCGCAGGAAACCGATCTGGATCGACGGCGCGCCCGGCCAGGCCAACTGCAGGTAATCGTCGCCGGCATGCACCGTCTCGAAGCCGAGCAGCGTGTAGAAGAGCTGCGTTTCCGTCAGGTCCGATGTGGCGATAATCGGGTATTGCGTCTTCAGCTTCATGGCCGTGCGACCTCCATTTCCGGGCAATTCCGTTCACGATATGGTCTAGTCATACAGACCTGCTCCTGACAGCATGCTGTCAGCAGTCCGGCGCTAGATTCGAATGGTCACGATGGCGCCGAAAATGAGGGGGAAGAGATGCGCCGTGCCGACCGGCTGTTCAGGCTGATCCAGTACCTGCGGGGCCGCCGCCGGGCCACGACCGCGCGCGACATTGCCGACGCGCTGGAGGTCTCGGTCCGCACGGTCTACCGCGACATCGCCGATCTCGCCGCCTCGGGCGTGCCGATCGACGGCGAGGCCGGGGTGGGCTACGTGCTGCGCGGCGGCTTCGACCTGCCGCCGCTCATGTTCGACGTCGAGGAGATCGAGGCGCTGGTGCTGGGCGTGCAGATCGTCGGCCGCTGGGGCGATCCCGGGCTCGCCGCCGCCGCCCGCCGCATCCAGGAGAAGGTCGAGGCGGTACTGCCCGAGAACCTGCGCGACGAGCTGATGGATACGCCGCTGTTCGCGCCGCCGACCCGGGCGCAGGTGCCGTTCTCGGTCGATCTCGCCGGGCTGCGGCACGCCATCCGCGACCGCCGCAAGGTGCAGTTCAGCTATACGAACGAGCAGGGCCGGGCGTCGACGCGCACCGTGCGTCCGCTGGGGCTCGCCTTCTACGGCCCGGTCTGGCTGTTCATGGCCTGGTGCGAGCTGCGCGACGATTTCCGCGCCTTCCGCGTCGACCGCATGACCGACGCTGTCGTGCGCGACGAGATCTTCATGCACGAGGACGGCAAGCGCATCACCGACTACATCGCCCGCGAGGAAGCCGCCGCGGCCGCCTACCGCAAGATCCGCGACAAACGCGCTTAGATCGGCTATCGAATGGGGCGTGAACAGGGAGGACGCCCGCATGCATATCGACGCCACGCCCGAGGATCTGGCCTTCCGCGAGGAGGTCCGCGCCTTTCTCGCCGACAAGCTGACGCCGGATCTGCGCGAGGCGACGCGGCTGACGAGCGGCGTCTATTCCGAATTCGAGGTCGCTTTCCGCTGGCACAAGATCCTGCACGAGAAGGGCTGGATCGCGCCTGGCTGGCCGGTCGAATACGGCGGCACCGGCTGGACGCCCATGCAGCGCTACATCTACGACAGCGAGGCCGGCCGCGCTGGCGTACCGCGGCTGTTCTCCATGGGCCTGCGCATGGTCGGGCCCGTGATCATGAAATACGGCCGGCCCGACCAGAAGGACGAGTACCTGCCGCGCATCCGGTCGGGCGACGACGTCTGGTGCCAGGGCTATTCCGAGCCCGGCTCGGGGTCGGATCTCGCCTCGCTGCAATGCCGGGCCGACAAGGACGGCGACGATTACGTGGTCAACGGCAGCAAGATCTGGACCACGGGCGCGCAGCACGCCAACCGCATGTTCTGCCTCGTGCGCACGTCGACCGAGGGCAAGCCGCAGCAGGGCATCAGCTTCATCCTGATTGACATGGACACACCGGGCATTCGGGTCGAGCCGATCATCACGCTCGCCGGCGACCATGAGGTTAACCAGGTGTTCTTCGACGACGTGCGCGTGCCGCAGGCGAACCGCGTCGGCGAGGAGAACGACGGCTGGACCGTCGCCAAGTATCTCCTGGAGTTCGAGCGCGGCGGCGCCGCCTATGCGACGACGCTCGGCGCCACGCTCGCCGGCACGCGCCGCATCGCCGAGGCCGAGGCGAGCGGCGGCGGCCGGCTGATCGACGACGACGGCTTCCGGCGCAAGCTCGCCGCCGCCGAGATCGCCGTCGACGCCCTGCAGGCGACCGAGCACCGCATCATGTCCGAGATCGCCCAGCGCGGCCGGCCAGGCCCGGCCTCCTCGATGATGAAGGTCTCGGGCTCCGAGCTGCACCAGCAAATCACCGAGCTGGCGGTCGAGGCGATCGCCTACTACGCCGCGCCCGATCAGCCCGAAGCCCGCGTGCCGGGCCGCAACGTCGATCCCATCGGCCCCGACTACGCCGTCCCGGTCATGCCGAAATACCTCAACTACCGCGCCGCCTCGATCTACGCCGGCAGCAACGAAATCCAGCGCAACATCATGGCCAAGCTGGTGCTGGGCCTGGCGTAGCGACGAGGGCGGGTAGAAGCCTCATGGCGTCCGATCTGATCGTCCGCGACGTCGCGCGCACCGACTATATGCAGTGGCTGCCGTTGTGGGACGGCTACAACGCCTTCTACGGCCGGGCGGGCGAGACGGCGCTCGCCGACGAGATCACGGCCGCGACCTGGCAGCGCTTCTTCGATGCCTACGAGCCCATGCACGCGCTCGTCGCCGAGCGCGACGGCACGCTGTTGGGCCTGGTCCATTACCTGTTCCACCGCAGCACCACGACGATCGAGCCGAACTGCTATCTGCAGGACCTGTTCACGTCGGAAGCCGCGCGCGGCCAGGGTGTCGGCCGCGCGCTTATCGAGGCGGTCTACGAACGGGCACATGTCGCGGGTGGCAGCCGGGTCTATTGGCTGACCCACGAAACCAATCGCACGGCGCGCCAACTTTACGACAAGGTCGCCGAGGACACCGGCTTCATCGTCTACCGCAAGATGCTCTGAGCGCCGTTTCGCTAGTCACGCGCCAGTAACGTCATCAGGATGCCGTGGCGCGGGCGCAGCGTAATCACCGGCTGCACGGCCACGGGATGGTCGGGAACGACCTTCAGCCGATAACGTTGCGCCAGCGTGGCCAGGATCAGCTGGATCTCCATCAGGGCGAAGTTGTTGCCGATGCACTGACGCTGACCGCCGCCGAAGGGCAAGTAAGCGAACTTCGGCCGCGTGACCGCAAGTTCCGGCTGGAACCGCTCAGGATCGAAGCGTTCCGGCGCCGGCCAGAAATCCGGATGCCGGTGTGTGACATAGGTGCTGACGAAGACCTGCGCGCCCTTCCGAATCCGGAACCCGCCGATTTCGTCGTCGGCCGCCGCCCGCCGCTCCACGCCCCAGGCCGGCGGGTAGAGCCTTAGCGTCTCCTCGACGACCATCCGCCCATAAGGCATGCGCGCCAGATCGTCGAAACCGGGCGCGCGCCCGCCGAGCACCGTATCCAGCTCGGCGTGCAACCTTTGCTCGACGTTCGGATGCTGGGACAACAGGTACCAAGCCCAGCTCAGCGCCATAGCGCTGGTTTCATGACCGGCCAGCAGCATGGTCATGACCTCGTCCCGCACCTGCCGGTCGCTCATGCCCTCGCCCTTGTCGGCGTCACGGACCGACACCAGCATGGACAGCAGATCGTCCCCGCCACCGTCGCTGCGGCGCCTCTCGATCAGGCCGTAGACGAAGTCGTCCAGCGCGCGCAATGCCGCCGTGAATTGGCGGTTGCGGGCCGTCGGCACGAATATCGGCGGCGAGAACGGGCGGTTCATGCGGAAGTCGATGTATTCCAACGCGATCAACAGGTCGCGGCGCAACGTCGGATAGCGCCCGCCAAGGCCGCCGCCCAGCAGCGCGCGGCCGACGATTTCCAGCGTGATGCGCGACATCTCGCGGCAGATCTCGACGGGCCGGCCGGTCCGGTGCGCGATCTGCCAGCGCTCGCCGGCATCCTGCGCCGCCAGCGTCATGCGTCCGGCGAGCGCTTCCAGCCGCCGGCGGTGGAACGCCGGCTGCGTCAGGCGGCGCTGGCGCAACCAGAAATCGCCCTCGCTCGAGACCAGTCCTTCGCCGCCCAGCAGCTTGAATTTCTGGTGGAAGAAGCCCCGGCGATAGTTGCGCTGGTTGCGCCGCAGCACGTGTTCAACGCCGTCGGGATGGGTGATCTGATAGATCGGCAAGGGCCCGAAGCGATAGCGCACGACATCGCCGAACGCTTCCCGCGACCGCAACGCGAGGTCCAGCGGATCGCGCCGGAAGTCGAGGGCGTGCCCAAGCAGAAACTGCCCCCGCGGTCCCGGCGCGTCGCCGCCGGTGACGTCGGTGCGCCGCGTCGGGCGCGGGACGCCGAGCGTTGCGTGGGCGAGCTGGTGATCAGTCATCGACCGTTTCCCACCGATTCATCTAATGTCGAATTGAACCGAGACAATCCGGCGTTATCGCTTACCAGAACCGCGATTCCCAATAATGCTGTCCGGTTGCCTCGCGGCCATGCCAGACGGCGACCTCAATTTCCGAGCGCGATATGCCGATGTCCTCCAACTGTGAGTCCGACATGGCCGACAGGCGATCGATGGCCAGCCCGTAGTGGTAACGCCGCTTGCACCACTGCCAAACGCTCGACGCCGCGCCGGCGATGCCTCGCCCGGCAGCCGCGCCGCCCGACAGGGCGGGATTTTGTGTCTCAATCGTCATCTTTTCATTTCCTTGCTTGTTTGCCGGACCCGGTAGAGCCAAACCTGGCGACGCCGGCCGGGTCCTGGCCGGTGTCTTTTGAAGCCTGGTAAATATGCATAGCGAGCGCGAAATCAGCGTCCGCTCCTCGTCCGAAATTCGTGAAAAATGCGATACTTATCGTTTTCCGTGCCGCTGCGGCGGTCACGGCCGGCAGTGGAGCGAAGGTGGCGAAAAGTGTTAATTTGAACCGCCGCGACAAAAATCCGCTGAACCGGCGACAAGCGGTGACGCACCATGCTGACGGTTCGACTGCTCGGACCTCTGGCGGTTGAGGGGCCCGACCCGATCGCGTTTTCCACCCGCAAAACGGCGATGCTGTTTGCGATATTGGCGTTCAATGTCGGCAAATCCGTTAGCCGTGAGACGGTCCGCAATCTCTTGTGGAGCGATCGCGGCGACGCGCAGTCGTCGGGCAGCCTGCGGCGCGCCCTTAGCGATGTGCGCCGCCTGCTCGAGATGCATGGTGCGGACGCGGCCCTGCAGACCACGGCGACGGCGATAAAACTGGCCGCTGATCAGGCGCGCGTCGACGTGCGGACTTTCGTCGATCTCGCGCGCGGGGCCGGAGAAGAATCCTGGCTTGGTGCCGCCGAGACTTATCGCGGCGATCTGTTGAGCGACGCGCATGCGATCGATCCGGGTTTCGACGATTGGCTGCGTGTCGAGCGGCAAGCGGTGCGAAGCACGGCGGTTCGGCTGGTCGAAAGGCTGTCGGAATGCGCGAGCACGTCTGCGGCCTTCGATGCGACTGAGCGCCTGGCGCTGCAATTGCTGCGGACCGACGCCGCCTGCGAGGAGGCGCACCGCGCCGTCATGCGCATCTTCATCCATCGCGGCCGCCGGAACGCCGCGCTGAAGCAATACGCGGCCTGCGTCGAGGCCCTGCGCGAACAGCTCGGCGCCGAACCGGAAGAGGCGACGCAATCGCTTTTTCGCGCGGCGAAGACGCACACGACGCCGCCGCGCGACGCTGTCGAACGGACGCCGGACGCCGCTGACCAGATCCAGGCATTCGCACCGAAGCCGAAGATCGCCGTGTTGCCGTTCGAATGCCGCGGGCCCGCGGCCGAGCAGGATTTCATCGCCAGCGGCATCGCCGAGGATCTGATCGTCGAGCTCTCGCGCATCAGCGACTACGACGTGATCTCGCGGCAATCGACGCTCTCCTTCGGCGTCGACAGCAACCCGCCCGCCGATCTGCATGCCGAACTGGGCGCCACTTACGCCATTCAGGGCAGCGTGCTGCGCGCCGACGACAGGGTCCGCGTGACCGCCCGCCTGGTCGAGCCGCGCTCGGGCGAGCAGGTCTGGGCCGACCACTACGATCGCGAGATCGGCGGCATCTTCGATCTGCAGGATGAGATCACCGCCGCGATCGTCGATACGATCGACGCCGAGATCCGCGTCCATCAGCGCGAGCGCGCGGTCCGCCGCCATCCCGACAACCTGGATGCGTGGGAGCAGTTCCAGCGCGGCATGCATTTCCTTTACGGCCGCACGCACGACGACGCGGACAGGGCGGAGACCTGCTTCCGCCGGGCGATCGACCTGGCGCCCGCCTTCGCGGCACCCCATGCCGGGCTGGCGTCCGTAAACCTGGTGCGGGCGATCCTGAACCTGACAGACGACATACCGGGCGAGATCGACCGGTCGATCGCGCATGCCCGGCGGGCGATCGACCTGCGACCGACCGACTCCTACGCGCTGACGACGCTCGGCCGGGCCATGATCTTCAGCGGCGATCTCGAAAACGCGCGCGAGCTGCTGGAGCGCGCGATCGCCGAGAACCCCAGCCACGCTCAGGCCTATTTCGGCCTGGGGCACGCGCTCTTCCGCCTGGGCCGCGGGGCGGCGGCGATCGACTGTCTCGACCGCGGCTTGAGCCTCAGCCCCAAGGACCCGCTGGTCAGCACGATCCTGGCGCTGAAGGCGCTGTGCCTCTACGCCGGCGAGCGGTTCGATGAGGCCGAATCCGTGGCGCGGTCGGCCATGCGGCTGCGCGGTGCTGAGATCTGGCCGCGCATCGCGCTGGCGATTTCACTGGTCAGGCGCGAACGTCCGGACGAAGCCGCTGAGGTGGTCCGCGACCTCCTCAGCCTCGACCGCTCGCTGACCTGTGCAAAACTGGGCGAGATGATGGCCCACGCGCGTGCCAGGGATCGCGAGCGGGTCACCGCGGATCTCATCGCCGCGGGTTTGCCGGCGACCTAGTCGGTATACTTGGCGAACAGAACGGCGTCGCCGGTCTGGCGGACAAGCGGCTGGTTCGGCAGTTTTTGTCGTCCGAATTCCATATAGCCGTTGGCGAGCAGAAACCGGCAAGCCCGTGCGTTCCGCGCCGGCGCGATGATCGTCGTCGCCACCAGGCCGGTCATGGTGGCTTCCGTCTCGGCGAGGCTCAACAGCCGCGCGCCGAATCCCCGGCCCTGGTAATCCGGCCGCACGGCGACGACGCCGATATGCAGCGTGCGATAGGCCGGCCAATCGGCAAATTCGACCGGGATCCGGTCGAGCTGCTGAATGCGTCGGCTCGCGCCATTGGCGCCGCAGGGAAAGGTCACGACGACGCCGACGACGTTAGCGCCGTCGTCGATGACCAGGCTGTTGTCGCAGGTCAGGCGGCCGGCGGTCCGCGCGAACGCCCGCGCACCGATGTCGAGCAGGCATTCGTCGCCACGGACATGCCGCGCCCAGATCAGATCGGCGATCCCGTCCGAAGCGGATTGGAAAAGCTCGGCGATGGCGCGCGCGTCCGCGGGCTGCGCCACGCGCAGGGTCTCGTTGCTGATACGTCTTGCCAAATTTGTCATGGCACCGGGTCCGTTTTTCGACGGCTGACAGATTGACGCCGGGGCGTGAGCCCGCCGTCGCATCCGGCGTTACCTGCGCGTGAAAACGATTCCCCGGGTGACTTTTTCCGTGCCGGCCGGTTTGTGACGGCCGCGTCGCCGGTTGCCGATCCCCAAGGCAGGAACGAAAACGGCGAGGCCGTGGGCCCCGCCGCGCTCGATGACGTTTCGTTTCGTTGGTTAGGTGGTGTTGCGTCTGCCCCGACGGCGGCGCAGCGCCGTGACGCCCAGGCAGAAGATTCCGCTGCCCAGCAGCGCGAGCGACGATGGTTCCGGGATCGCCAGCGTGTTGAGGGGGATGGGTTCGCCGAAGATGAAGTCGTCCATGACCACGCCGTCGCCGGGTCCCGATGCGGGCGGCATGAACGTACCGTTCGACAGCAGGGTCGAACTGCCGGTAGTGACCTTGGCGCTGCCGATCAGTTCGCCGGCGTCGAAGACCACGCCCAGGAACGACAGACCCCCGTTCGGGGACGTCAAGACTTCTCCGGCGAACAGCGAGTTGCCGTCGAGGTCGAAAAGCTCCAGCGTCGTGGCGCCGGCCAGCTCGACGTCATTGAAGACGATGCCAAGACCGGTTGAAGCGGCCTGTTCATCCGGATTCGCCGGATCGAAGAAATCGACAAACGTCATGTTGCTGCCAATCGGCGAGAACATGCGTTGTTCGCTGAACGGGATGAAGTCGTTGGGAAACCCGAACCGCGGCGGCGCGGCCGTGCCCGCGTTCGAGCTCAACAGGAAACCGTTGCCCGGCGTCGAAAACTCGATGCCTCGTGCGCGTGGACTGAAATCGGCATTGAAGAAGTCGCCGGGGAACAAGTTTGGATCCGAGACCGCATCCGGCGCCGCGTCCCAGTTGATCTGACGGCGACCGCCGACAAAATTCTCAGGATTGTTTGGATTGAGCGCGCCGAGCGCGTTCCGGAAATCGTCGACCGTGCCCAGAATGCTGGCGGCATTGGCGCCCGAGGTTTCGAAAACGATCGGCGCGGCCTGCGCCGTGGCCGCCGAGAACGCAAGTGCTGCCGCGCATAGTCCCGCCACGAATCCCGGTTTCATGGGTACCCCCTTACTGCTGACCTCGACAGAAGCGTCAAAACGCCTGAATTCCGGGAAAAGATTACCAGCCGAGCAGGCCGCAAGGCCGGTGATAAGGCCGTGTCCAACATGAGGCGCGGCCTGTCCTCCTAGCCCATGCCATGGCCGGCGACGTGCCCGCCGTCGACGTTGACGGTCGCGCCGGTGATGAAATCGCTGTCCGCCAGCAACAGCGCGGTCCTGGCGATGTCGTCCGGTTCGCCGATCCGGTTCAGAAGATGCAGGCCGGCCAGGCTGTCGGCGTCCGTGATTCCGTTCTTGCCGTGCAATGGCGTGCGGATGATGCCCGGCGAGATGGTGTTGACGCGGATATTGTCGCCGCCCAATTCCGCGGCCAGCTGCCGGGTCAGCGTATGCAGCGCGCCCTTGCTCGCCATCGGCGCCGTGATCGGCAGTCCGGCGATGGCGTGATCGACCAGCACGGTGCCGATATTGATCACCGCACCGCCACCACCCCGTTGCAGATGCGGCACCACGGCTTGTGTCAGGAAAAAGCTGCCCTTCAGATTGACGGCCAGAAAGAGCTCGAGATGCGCTTCGTCGACCTCCAGGAACGGCCGCGGCTCGAAGATGCCGGCATTGTTGACCAGCACGTCGATGCGACCGAACCGTGACAGGGCCGCCGCGACAAGGCGCGCCCGGTCCTCGGCCCTGGCGATATCGGTCACGGCCGTGATCGCATTCTCCGGCGCGCCAAGGGCGTCCTGCGTTGCGGCCAGCCTCGCCGCGTTCGTGCCCGCCAGCACGATGTTGTCGCCGCGGTCGGCGAACGCCTTGGCGATGGCCTGTCCGAGACCGCCCGAGGCGCCGGTGACGATAACTGTTTTGCGTTGCTGAGACATGTGCTGCTCCCGTGTCCAGGTTTGCGACAGCCGGACCGGGCAATGCCGTCGGCGTCCGGTCGCGGGCCGTCTCGGACGCCATATGCGGATCGATCTTCTTTGTCGAAATAGAAGAAATGCAGTAAATATCTTTCGAATAATTCGAAAGATGGATGCGTATGGATCACCTCGCCGCCATGCGGGTCTTCGCCAGCGTGGTTGAAACCGGTGGACTGTCGGCGGCGGGCCGCGCGCTCGGCTTGGCGCCGTCGACCGTCTCGCGGCGCGTCGCCGAACTTGAAGACCGGCTCGGCGTCCGGTTGCTGCAACGGACGACGCGCAGATTGAGCCTGACGGAGGCGGGCGCGACCTACTACGAACGGGTGCGTGACATCGTGCGGGCCGTCGACGAGGCCGGCCTGGCCGTCACGGAACAGCGCGCGGGCCCCAGCGGGCCGCTGCGCGTCACGGTGCCGGCCAGCATGGCGCGCCGTCATATCGCGCCGGCCGTGGCTGACTTCGTGGCGCGTTATCCGACCGTCAATATCGCCATGTCGGTGACGGACCGGACCGTCGACATTGTCGGCGAGGGCTTTGACGTTGCCGTCCGGACCGGCCGGCTTGACGACTCGAGCCTGATCGCCCGCAAGCTCGGGCAATGCCGGCGTCTGGTCGGCGCCGCGCCTGCTTATCTGACGCGGGCCGGACGGCCGCGTGACCCGAAGGCGCTTGCCGAACATGCTTGTCTGAGCTTTCGGCGGCATCCCGGCGGCAACATCTGGCGTTTTCGAAGCCGCGAAGGCCGGACCGAAGTTCGCGTCTCGGGCCCGTTCGTCGCCGACGACGGCGAGGCACTCGTGGCGGCCGCCTCGGCTGGGCTTGGTCTGATTCTGGTGCCGGAATGGCTTGTCGGCGATGAAATCGCCGCCGGCCGGTTGGTCGAGGTATTGACGGACCATGCCGCCGAACCGGCGGAAACGCCGATCTACGCGGTGTATGCGCCAGGACCCCATGTCCCGCCCAATGTTCGGGCCTTCGTCGGATTTCTGGCCGAGCGCTTTGGTCGGGACTACGCCTGGGGCGGTGGCGCTTTCGGGAATCCCGTTATGTGAAGCTTAACCGTTTGCCGGCATCGTTAACGGCCATCCGAACTGGGGGTCGGACCGTGGGAGTGCTGGCGTGACGTCGACGCGAACCGGGGTTTCCGCGCGTGGGGGGCGCATCGACTTGGCCATGCCCTGGCGCCTGCCGCCGGATTGGCGCACCGGCCTTCACGACCTGCGCTATCTGATTCAGCCCGGCCGGGCGTCGCCGCTGCTGGCGACGCGCAAGGCGGAGGCGATCCTGCCGCGGCTGCGCTTGGTTGCCGACCTCTCCGCCGCCGTTACCTTGGCGCTGATCATCGTCGATTTCATGGTCTTCCCGTTGTCGACGGCCGCCGCATTGGCCGTTGGCCGGGTTGTCGCGGGACTGCTCTTTCTCGCCGTCGCCATCGGCAGCCGCCGGGGGCGCACGTTGCGCGCGGCCCGCCGGGCGCTGGCGGCGCTGATCATGATCGCCACGGTGTTTTTCCTGGTCGCCAAATACCAGTTGGCGGGCGTGCCCGATACCGACCTCGAACGCGCGCTTGCCTCGACCTACACGCTCTTTCCCTTCGTCATCGCGGCCGGCATCGCGATCTTTCCGCTGACCGTCGTGGAAGCGCTCGTCCTCCTGCTGCCGGTGATCGCGGCCAAGACCTTTGTCGTCGTCTATCGCCAGCAGGGCGTGGATTGGGTCGCCGAAGCCGGTCAGCTCTGGCTGATGTTCCTGATCTGCGCCATCGCCGTCGCGGCCTGCGCCAACCAGCTGCATTTCATGCGCTCGCTGTTGAAGAACACCTCGCGCGACGCGCTGACCGGCGGCTTTACGCGCGCCGTCGGCGAGGAGCTGCTGCGCATGTATTTTCGGCAGTCGCGCCGTACCGGCAGTCCGCTCGCCGTGATCCTGCTCGACCTCGACGATTTCAAGCAGGTGAATGACCGCTTCGGCCACGACGCCGGCGACGCGGTGCTGCGCGACTATGGCGCCCTGCTGAAATCTGCGTTGCGCGACAGTGATCTGATCGTGCGCTGGGGCGGCGACGAGCTTTTGCTGGTGCTGCCGAACGTCACGCCCGAAGGCGCCTGCCACGTCGTTCAGCGCCTGTGGCGCGAGGGCAGCGTGCTGCGCGCCGACGGCCGCGCACAGACCGCCAGCATCGGTGTCGCCGAGCGCGTCGCCGACGGCGCCGACCGCTGGCGCGCACTCGTCCGTCTCGCCGACGAACGCGCGTATGACGCCAAACGCGACGGCAAAAACCGCTTCGTTTGCTGCGACGGCCAGATCCATTCCCGCCCGCTGGCCGCCTGATTCCAGTCCAAGCCAGAACATGGCCGGTCGCCCGAGCAAGCGGCTGTCGATGTGCCTTGGCTGGCTCTGCTGCCGGCCGGCACATCCGCACCGGAAGGTGGGTTGGTGCAAATCCGCAAAGTTCTGCCTCGGGCCTTGACGTCACCCCTTGCACGCCTGTCACCTGCGCTCGGATGATGTTGACGTCGGCTTCAACGACTGATGTCGAGGCAAAAGGGGAGGAACGCGCATATGCGAGCGGTGAGTGACCAAACCATAATGATCACCGGTGCGACGGACGGCATCGGCTTGCTGACAGCGCATGCATTGGCCGGAAAGAACGCCACGCTTCTGGTGCACGGCCGCCATCCGACGCGGCTCGCGGATGCCGTCGCGTCGATCCAGGCATCCTCGGGCAACGCGGACGTTCACGGGTTCCTCGCCGACTTTGCGGATCTCGCGTCGGTTCGGCAGATGGCCGGGGAAATCGAAAAAAGCCATCCCAGCATCGATGTCCTGATCAACAATGCCGGCATTGGTTCGGGCGGTATGGAGAACCGGGAGCGCGCGTTAAGCCGCCAGGGCCACGAATTGCGCTTTGCCGTGAACTTCCTGGCGCCGTTTCTGTTGACGCATCTGCTTTTGCCTTGCCTGGCGCGCGCCGGTACGGCCCGGATCGTCAATGTCGCCTCCGCCGGCCAGCATCCAATCGACTTTTCCGACGTCATGCTCGAGCAAGACTTCTCGGGCCGACGCGCCTACGGTCAGAGCAAGCTCTCCTTGATCATGTTCACCCTCGCGTTGGCGGAGAAGCTCGCGGGCCAGGCCATCACCGTCAACTGCCACCATCCCGGCTCGCTTCTGGACACCAAGATGGTGCGAGAGACCTTCGGCGAGCCCTGGGGAAAGCCGGAGACCGGCGCCGAAGCGCAAGTCTATCTCGCCACCACGCCGGAACTGGCCAACACGACCGGACGCTACTTCGACGTCATGGCCGAGGCGACGGCAAATCCCCAAGCCTATGACGCCGAGGCCCGCCGGCAACTCTGGGCGCTTGCCGAACGGCTGACATCCCCCGCTGACCCCGGCCATCCCGAGGACGCATCGTGAGCGCTTGGGTGAACGAAAAAACTCTTGGCGACGGTTGAACATGAAGGCCGCACATCGCCGCCGTACGAATCGGTTGTAGCAGGTCGTGTAGAGCCGTATCGCTCCGGCAAGTCCACCATGGCGCCCCCAACCTCAAAACCCAGAAGATCCCGTTCAGAGCGCGCCTGTCATCGACGCGTGGGATACTTCGGAGCTTGAATCGCTCCAACACGAGCTCGTTCGATGTCTGCCTAATCGCCGGAACCAGACCTTGCGCTTCACAGACCTATCGTCTCTTACGAGCCCAAACCAACAGTTCAGCCAAGGCCAACCCATTTCCGTATTGGCGGGTACATACACTGAGTTAACGCTGTTCGAGTATGTGGAGTAGCCGCCGCAGGATGATCGATAGATTGGCAATATCTTCCTCGCCGAGCTCATCAATCAAGGAGTCCTCATGGCGGAGAAGTGACTCAACGGTGGAATCGACAAGGTCTTTTCCTTCAGGCGTCAGTTCTATCCAAACTGCCCTCTGATCTCGCGCTGCCGCAGGCGCCATACCTTTCACGTTGTCGGCTGAAGCAGAGCGCGTGCTTCGTACCAGACCAGCGGCTTCAGCACGCGCCACACGTTGGGTGATCGCACTTTTGCTTACCCGACAACGGGTGGCCAGTTCATGCACCCTGAGACGGTACGGATCTCCGGATCGCCGGAGATTTGCCAAAAGATCGCGAAGCGCGGGCTCAATGCCCAATTCATTCATCGTGCGGCGTCGGTCTTCGGAAAGAAGCTTAGCAATCCGCCAAATACGGGTGATCACACCTATCGACCTCAGGGGCAGATCCGGTCGTATACGAGCCCACTCCGTCTGAATTTGGTCGATACCGTCAGGCGCATCTTGCCCGGTCATTTTTTTCTGCATTTTGTCGCTTTGATCCGCTCTTGACGAAAGATGTTTAGGCCTTAACTATGTGCCCATCAGCTCACTATGTCGGGAACAATCATGCCACGTACAGTCGTAGTTACGGGCGGCGGAACCGGTATCGGTCGCGCCTGCGCCAAGCATTTTGCCGCTCAGGACGACAAAGTCTTCATCACCGGCAGGCGTGCCACGCTACTGGATGAGGTCGCGGCGGCGATCGGGGCGAGATCGGTGGCGTTCGACGCCTCTGACCCGCAAGATGTGGCAAGCGCCCTCGGCAAACTGCCGGATCGCATCGATGTGTTGGTCAACAATGCAGGCGGCAATACCGATCTCGTCGATTCCGGTTCTCAGAATACTGTCGAGGAAACGCAAACAGCCGCTCGGCTGGCCCAGTTGGCGTCGCGGTGGTCCGCGAATTTCTATGCAAACGTGTTGACGGCTGTGCTGGTCACCACTGCGCTCGAGGCTCGCTTTGCTGACGACGCCCGTATCATTACAATCGGGTCGATTGCCGGTCGCACGGGCGGGGGTGGTTCCTACGGCGCGGCCAAGGCGGCAATCGAAGCATGGACCGCCGACATAGCACGGTCTTATGGCCTTCGGGGGATCACCGCAAATGTCGTTTCGCCGGGGCTAATTGAAAGCACAGAGTTCTTTCATGGGAAGCTTTCCGATGATCGCCGGTCAGCCCTTACCGAGGCAACCTTTACAAAACGGGCGGGACAACCGGACGATGTCGCCGCTGTGGTGGCATTTCTCGCATCCCCGGAAGCGGGACACGTGACGGGACAAGTGATTCCGATTAACGGAGGTGCCCACCTCGCGCGATGATCCATCGATGCGGTCATTGGGCCTGTTTACGAAAAGAACCGACATTCCCGCCTGTGCCACGAATGACCGGAATGTCCGCATCTGGGACGTTGCAGTCTCAGCAGCCGACGTCTGGTCAGTCGCCGAAACCGGGCGAAGCGGTTTATGTGTACACGGCCTAGAATGGTTGCACTGAGTTCTGCATCGGGTGGAAAGGCAGTGCGTGACGGTTTGCATCCGATCCACGTGTCTGACGCGAAACTATGTATACGCCGGCAGAAAAGACGATCGCCCGGATTGTGAAAGTCAATCACGCGGGCGAATACGGTGCGATCCGCATTTATCGAGCGCAGATCTGGGTTGCCCGCCGCATGCGATTGGCAGAACAAGGCTGATCTGACAGCATAGGCGCCGGTTGTAGACACGGCGGGGTCGGGGATGACGGACAGCGTGAATGCCTTTGTGCCGGGCATGGAATTTCGAATCGAGGGCGCGTCCGGCGGACCGCTTACCGGGCTTACCTTTGCCGCGAAGGATCTGTTCGACGTCGCCGGCTATCCGACCGGCGGCGGCAATCCCGACTGGCAGCGTCAGAATCCGGTGCCCGAACGCCACGCCTGGGCCGTGCAGACGCTGCTCGACGCCGGCGCGACGCTGATCGGCAAGACCGTCACCGACGAGGTTTCGCTCGGCATCCTCGGCGAGAACGCCTTCGACGGCACGCCCGTCAACAGCGCCGCGCCCGACCGGGTGCCGGGCGGCTCGTCCTCCGGCTCGGCCGCGGCCGTCGCCGCCGGCCTCTGCGACCTCGCGCTCGGCACCGACACCGGCGGCTCGGTGCGCGTGCCGGCGAGCTTCTGCGGCCTCTATGGTATCCGCCCCACGCATGGCCGGCTGGACTTGAGCGGCATGCTGCCGCAAGCGCCGAGCTCCGATACCACCGGCTGGTTCGCCCGTGACGCCGGCACCTTCGCCCGCGCTGCCGAGGTCCTGTTCGGCGAGCCGGCGCCGGAGGCGCTGCCGACCCGCCTGATCGTCGCCACGGACGCGTTCGGCTTCGCCGAGCCCGAGACCCGCGCCGCGCTGCGGCCGCTGGTCGACCGCCTCGGCGCCCTCGTCGGCGAGGTCAGCGAGGACATCATGGCGCCGCCCGGCCTGTCGGTCTGGGGCCGGGCCCAGCGCACGCTGCAACCGGCCGAAGCCTGGGCCACCTTCAAGGACTGGATCGAGCGCGACAATCCGCGCTTCGCCTTCAACGTCGCCCGCGGCCTGATCATGGGCGCTGATATGCCCGAGGGCGAGCTCGCCTGGGCCCGTCTGATGCGCCGCGAGGCCCGCGCCCGCCTCGAACACCTGCTGCCGCACGGCACGATCCTCTGTTTGCCGACGACGCCGTTCCCGGCGCCCAAGAAAAACCTTCCCCTGCCGGAACAGAATGGCTTGCGCGAGCAGATCCTCTGTCTCTGCGCCCATGGCGGCCTCGCCGGCCTGCCGCAGCTCAACATTCCCGGCGCCCACGTCGACGGCGCCCCCGTCGGCCTCTCCATCATGGCTGCCCGCGGCGCCGACATGACGCTGGTCGCTGTCGCGCGGTCGCTCGCGGAAGCATGAACCCAACCGTCACACTGGCGCAGGCCAGGGTCCATTGCTGCAGTCGTCATGGATGCCGGCCTGCGCCGGCATGACGACGAAGAGGAGGTTCGAGCATTGGACGAATTCACCCCCAACATCCCCGAGGTCGTGGCCGAGGTTTCGGCGCTGTTCGAGCGCTACGAAAAGGCGCTCGCCGAAAAGAACGTCGACGTCCTCGACGACACCTTCTGGAACAGCCCGCACACCATCCGCTACGCCCTGCACGAGCACGGCTACGGCTTCGACCAGATCCACCAGCACCGCGTCGCCCGCCCGGCCGGACCCGGCCTGAAGGAAAAGCGCCTGCGGCTCGAGATCGTCACCATCGGCCGCGACTTCGCCACCACCAACCTCGAGTTCAAGGTCCGCGGCCACGACCTCACCGGCCGCCAGTCACAGACCTGGGTCCGCTTCCCCGACGTCGGCTGGAAGGTCGTCGCCGCCCACGTCTCCACCACCGACGGCCAGCCGCTGTGGTAACGGCGGTTTAACCGAGCAGGCCGATCAGTCGCGCCAGCTCGTCGGCCTGCTCGGCGACGATCTCCTCGGCCTCCCGTTGCAGGTTGGCGACGTTGCCGGCGGCCGCCGCGTCCATGTCGTCGAGCGCCAGGTTCAGCCGCGTGTCGAAGCGGAAGTAGCGCTGTGCATCGCCCGCTTTGACGTCGGGCAGGAGTTGCCGCAGCTGATAGTCGGCCGCGTCGGCCTCGCCGTCCATCATGATGCTGATCACGGGCCGCACCCAGCCGAGCAGTCCCCAGTCCTTGGCGTCGTCGAACGGGATCTTCCGCGTCGCGACGCCGGTGCCGAGCGAGACCATCAGCATGTCATCCGGCGCTTGCCCCATCGCCGCCGCCTCGGCGAAGGCGCTCATGCCGGGATTGTTGACGAAGACGCCGCCGTCGATCAGCGCCCGCCGCGTCGGTTTCTTGGCGAGGCTCTTGACCAGTTCCGGCTCGAAATAGGTCGGCGCCGCCGAGGTCGCCCGCGCGGCGTCGCGCAGGTAATGGTTGCGGTCCTTCTTTTCCTTCGCCCGCCGGGTCTTGAAGAAATAGGGTTCGCGCCGTTCGATGTCGTAGCTCGTCAGCATCACCGGCGTGAGGCAATCAGCCAGCGTCGCGTCGCCGAGATACTCCTTCAGCAGCTTTTCCAGCGGCGCTTCGTCATACTTCTCGTCGCCGATGCCGCCCAATGATGTGACGCCATCCCAGAGCGAGCGATCGAAGATCTCCCGCCCACGCTCGACATATAGCGCCAGCATGTCGGCCGCCGAAAACTTCGGCTTGCCGCCCGCGCCCGGCGCTGCCAGTCCCGCGGCCAGAATGCCGCCCGTCGACGTGCCGACGATCAGGTCGAACATTTTGGCGACCGGCTTGCCCGTCGCGCTTTCGAGATGCGTCAGCAGCGCCGCCGGGATCACCCCGCGAATGCCGCCGCCGTCGATCGACAGAATCTTGAACATGCGCCCTCCGAATCGTTTTTTCCCATATTACGATCCGATTGTTTCCGCGTGACGTCTTTGTAAGACATCGCAGCGGGCGCGTCGGTTCAGGCGACGATTTCGCCGAGTAGCCGGTTGACGTCGGCGGCGGCTTCCATGTGGGGCAGGTGGCCGGCGTCGACCAGGTGGACGGGGACGTTGGCGGGCAGGGCGTCGGCGTGCGCCGGCGGCAGGATGCGGTCCTGGCGGCCCCAGACGGCTTGCGCCGGCACGGCGAGGTCGCCGAGGCGGTCGGCCAGCAGATTGCTCTGCCGGCCGTCGGCGAAGACCCGGTCGGCGATGGCGCGCAGGCCGGCGTCGACACCGTCGAGGCGTTTGAACTTCAGCACGTCGTTGACCATGTCGCGGCTGACCAGGCTCTCGTCCGCCACCAGCATGGCCAGCACCGCCTTCATTTCCTTGCGGCGGCCGGCGGCGATGAAGCCGTCGATGTAATCCATGTTGATCTCGGGTCCCAGCCCGGCGGGCGCGATCAGCGTCAGGCTCGCGGCCCTTTCCGGTTGCGACAGCGCCAGTTCGGCGACGACGGCGCCGCCCAGCGAATGGCCGGCGAGATGGGCCGCGCCGATGCCGGCGGCCGCCATGAAATCGCCGACCGCCGAGGTCAGCGACGCCAGATCGCCTTCGCCAACGTCCTTGCCCGAAATGCCGTGTCCCGGCAGGTCGAGCGCATAGACCGCGCGGCCGTCTGCCAGCGCCGGCTGGTTGAAGAGCCAGTTGTTCATGTCGCCGCCGAAGCCGTGCACCAGCAGCAAGGGCGTGCCGTCGCCGTCGCCCACCTTCAGGAACGCCATCTGCCGGCCGCCGGCCTCGATGCTCTCGGGCGCCGGCGCGGCCGCCGCGCTCTCCTTGGCGGCGACCGCGAACTCGGCCTGGAATTCGGCGACGTAGGCGTCGATGTCGGCGTCGGGCATATCAGCGTCGGCGATCACGCCCAGCAGCGCACCGACCGGCACGGTCTCGCCCTCGGGCACGACCTGCCGGCGCAGCACGCCGGTCTCCGTCGACTCGTACGCGTTGGTGATCTTGGACGTCTCGATGTCCATCACCTCGTCGCCGTTTTTAACCGCGCCGCCTTCGTCCACATGCCAGGCCGCGACCATGCCCTCCTCCATGGCCAGACCCCATTTCGGCATGGTGATCGCCCGGATCTCCCCGCTCATCCCGTCCGCTCCCTTAGCTCTTGCCGCCGCGCTTCGAGACGCTTGCTGCGCAAGCTCCTCAGCGTGAGGTCAGTGCGTGTGACAACGCGAGACCTTATCCTGAGGAGGCCCGAAGGGCCGTCTCGAAGGATCACGCTCCGTACTGATGCACCTCGCGCACCGCGGCCTCGATCTTGTCGGGCGTCGGCACGTAGAGGTCTTCCAGCTCCGGCGCGAACGGCACCGGCGTGTGCGGCGGCGTCACCTTCTTGATCGGCGCCTTCAGCGCGCCGAAGGCGTTCTCGCTGATCAGCGCCGAGATGTCGGTCGCCATGTTGCAGCGCGGGCTCGCCTCGTCGACCACCACGACCCGGCCGGTCTCCTCGGCGCATTCGATGATGGTGTCGTCGTCGAGCGGCGAGGTCGTGCGCGGGTCCACGACCGTGCAGCTGATGCCGTCGGCTTCGAGCTTGTCCGCCACCTGGTTCGCGAACGTCACCATGCGGCCGATCGCCACGATGGTCACGTCGTCGCCCTCCCGCGTCAGGTTCGCCTCGCCGAAGGGGATCGTATAGGCCTCGTCCGGAACTTCCTCTTCGTCGTCATACATCACCTTGTGCTCGAAGAAGATCACCGGATCGTCGTCGCGGATTGCCTGGATCATCAGGCCTTTCGCTTCGTACGGCGACGACGGGATCACCACCTTCAGCCCGGGCACGTGCGTGAATACCGGATAGAGGCACTGGCTGTGCTGGCTCGCGGCCCGGAAGCCGGCGCCGTACATGGTGCGGATCACCAGCGGCGTCACCGCCTTGCCGCCGAACATGTAACGGAACTTGCCGGCCTGGTTGAAGATCTGGTCGAAGCAGACGCCCATGAAGTCGACGAACATCAGCTCCGCCACCGGCCTGAGCCCCGTCGCCGCCGCGCCCGCCGCGGCGCCGATAAACGCGCTCTCGGTGATCGGCGTGTCGAGCACGCGGTCGCGGCCGAACTCCGGCGCCAGGCCCTTGGTCACGCCCAGCACGCCGCCCCAGGCATCGTCCTCGCCCGGCGCGCCCATGCCGCCGACATTGTCCTCGCCCATGACGATCACGGTCGGATCGCGCCGCATCTCCTGCGCCAGCGCTTCGTTCAGGGCATCGCGATAGGTCTTTTTGCTCATGACGCGCCTCCCTCAATAGGACACGTAGACATCGGTCGTCAGGTCCTCGGGACCCGGCGGCGGCGCGGCGATGGCGTCCGCTGTCGCCGTGTCGATCATGGCCGTCACCTCGGCCTCGATCTCGTCGAGCTGTTCCGGCTCCAGCAGGCCGGTCTCGGTCACCCGCTGCCGGAACGCGGCCAGGCAGTCCTTCTCGGCCTTGATCGCGTCGACCTCGCCGTCGCCGCGGTAGGTCATGGCGTCGCCTTCGAAGTGGCCGTAATAGCGGTTCAGCGTCACGTGCAGCAGGCTCGGCCCGTTGCCGCTGCGGGCCCGGTCGATGGCTTCGCCGGCCGCGTCGTAGACGTCGAAGAAGTCGTGTCCGTCGACCGAGCGGGTGGCGAGCCCGAAGCCCTTGCCGCGCTCGATCTGGCTGCCGCCGACCGACCACTCGCTCGCTGTCGACTCGGCATAGCCGTTGTCCTCGACCACGAAGATCGCCGGCAGGTTCCAGACCTTGGCGAGGTTGTAGGATTCGAGCGTCGTGCCCTGGTTCGAGGCGCCGTCGCCGACGAACGCGATGGCGACGCCACGGGTGCGGAGCGTCTTCGCGCTCAAGGCCGCGCCGCAGATCAGCGGCGGCCCGCCGCCGACGATGCCGTTCGCGCCCATCATGCCCTTCGCCAGATCGGCGATATGCATGGAACCGCCCTTGCCGCCGCACAGGCCGTCTTTTCGGCCATAGATTTCCTTCATCATGCCGCCGACGTCGCAGCCCTTGGCGATGCAATGACCGTGGCCGCGGTGCGTGCTGGCGATATAGTCGTCGTCGTTCAAGTGCAGGCAGAAGCCCGCGGCGGACGCCTCCTCGCCGGCATAGAGATGCACGAAGCCGGGGATCGACCCCGTCGCGAATTCGGTATGCACCCGGTCCTCGAACTGCCGGATGGTCTGCATGGTGCGATAGGCGTGGATCAGCGTGTCGCGGCTGAGCTGCAGCATGCCGGTCTCCCTCCCGTTGTTGTTGCTTGTCGATGACGCCGTTGCGGCTTGTCGTTATGGCAAGAAGCTTAACGGAATTCCGGGCATAGGGAAGGGGAGAACCGTGACGCCCGCATCCGTCGCAAGATTGTCACGGAGATCGGGCCCCTGTTCCGCCACGCCGACCGGGCGATCGCCCGTGTCTTGTTTGCGTCGGCGACGGAATACCCATTTATGCAAACACATCCGGTCGCCCGCAGTCGTGAATAGCCAATGACCCGACCCATTGCCCTGCTATCCTTGTTACTGCTGCTGATCGCCGCCGGCACGCAAGCGGCGGAACGGCCGCTCGATGTCTTCGAGGCGGTCTGGCGCGAGGCGAAAGCCGGGATCTATCCGCAAGAGCTGGCTGCCAAGCATTTCACGGAAAGCCGCTACGACGCCCTGAAAGCGCAAGCGGCCACGGCCGAGGACCTTTACGCGCTCACGCCCGTCATCAACGATTTCCTGGCCGAGCTCGGCGTCTCGCACACCCGCTTCTATGACGACAGCGCGTTCGCCTTCTATCTGTTCCGCTCCATGTTCACGACCCGCCGGCTCGACGATCCGGCCGTGCGCCACATCGGCGTCCAGCACGCGACGGTCGACGGCGCCCATGTCGTGCGCGAAGTGCTGGACGGCTATCCTGCCGCCAAGGCCGGCCTGCGGCGCGGCGACGTCCTGCTGCAGGCGAACGGCCTGATCTACGCGCCCGGACATGTCATCAATCCCGACGGCGGTACGGTCGACCTGCTGTTCCGCCGCAACGGCGCGGTCCGACGCGTCACCGTCGAGACCGTGCACGAGAACCCGAACCGGTCGTTCCACGACGCCATGCTGAACAGCGCCACGACCTTCCGCGTCGCCGGCCGCGACGTCGGCTACGTCCATCTCTGGTCGGGCACGCATCCGCGCATCCTGCGGTCGTTCACCGCCCTCATGCGCGACCGCTTCGCCGGCCACGACGCCATGATCCTGGACCTGCGCGGCGGCTATGGCGGCGCCTGGTACGACTATCTCGATCCCTTCTTCCCGGACCGCACGAGCTATTACCGGTTCACTGTCCTCGACCGCCGCGGCCAAAGCGAGCACCGCGCCGAGCCCCGGACCAATCCCGACCATTTCACCGGACCGGTGGTCGTGCTGATCAACGAGGGCACGCGCTCGGGCAAGGAAGCGCTCGCCTACCAGTTCAAGACCTCCGGCCGCGCGCCGCTCATCGGCACGACCACCCGCGGCGCTTTCCTCGCCGGCCGCGCCATCTTCACCGACCCGGCCAAGCCCTACTTCCTGTTCCTCGCCGTCGCCGAGCCGCGCTTCGACGGCAACCGCCTGGAAGGCCGCGGCGTCGACCCCGACATCGCCGTCGCCTATCCCCTCGACCGCAGTCCCGCCACCGACCCGCAACTCGCGGCCGCGCTCGCCGAAATCGAAAGGATGATGCAGGCCGATGGTCCGCCGTCACGCGACTAGGCCTCGATACCGCTGGCCGTTTGCGCGTCGATGACAGACGAGAGTGCTTTGCAATCGATACATCTTCAGGTTTGGTTAATCGTCGGCGGCTAATGTTGAACCATTGGGGGTCGCGCGCTGCGGACACGGTTTGGTTGTCGGCGTGACCACTGGCTCGCCGGGCCGGCCGTTGTCCGCAACGTTTTCGAACGTCTTGTGAAGCGGAACAGCCGCCCATGATGCATCGTTTCAAATCCAAGGCCGACCGCCGCGACGCCGTGCGGATCGAGCGGCCGAAGGACGGCCGGATCGTTCTCGACGACGGCGCCGCGCCCATCGACTGCCGCGTCCGCGATATTTCGACCACGGGCGCGCGCCTCGAATGCGAGGATGTCGCGGCCTGGCCGACGGAACTGGTGCTGCTGGACAGCGCCGGCAACCGGATCGACTGCGAGGTCGTCTGGACCTCCGGCACCGAGATCGGCGTCCGCTTCAAAACCCCGCGCCCGCTGTTTTGACCACAAAGACGCAAAGACACGAAGAAGCGAAGGGTTGTTAGGCGCTGCGCGCCAACCGGTCCTCTTTGGTTCTTTGTGTCTTCGCGTCTTTGCGGTTCAAATCCCTCTGTTCGATTTCGCCCTCACCGTACGCACTGCGTAGCGTCGCCCGAATACCAGCAGGCCGCCGAGACTGACCAGCGCCAGGCCCAGGCCGCCCGGCTCCGGCACGGCGGCAAGCCGCGGCGTCAGCGTCGGCAACGTCGCCTGCGCCGGCACGTCCAGGATGAAGGCGGCGCTGCAATCGCCTGGTCCCCCTGGACCGGGGAAGCAGGAGCCATTGGTCGAGGCCTGCAGCCCATTGAAGGCGATGGTGACGGTGTCGCCGAGGTCGGGCGGCAGGGCTTCGACGGCGAAAAACAAGAGCGGCGTCAGGCTCAGCGCGTCGGCCCCGAGCGTGCCGGCGAACCGGAACGCCTGCGCCGTCGCGTCGGAAATGGCGATGTCGCCGAATTCGACGGCGAACGCCACCAGATCGCTGTCGTTCAGAACGGCGCCCGCGGCGAAGTTGGCGTCGTCGAAGCTGAGGAAACCGCTGACCGGGTCGCCCGCGTCGAGCCCGGCGGTGACGCAATCCGTGACGCAGGCGGCGCTCAAGTCATAGGTGATGACGCCAGCTCTTGCCGGTGCCGCAACGCCGGCCGCCGCCAGGAACGCGAACGCGGCGGCCAGGGGCGCGGCGAGGGAGGCTCCGCGCCTCCGGCCGCCGGCCGACGGCGTCACCGGTTGCCGTCGGCGGCGGGCGGTGAACAGGCCGAACAGGGCCGCGCCCAACAACGCCAGCCCGCCCGGCTCGGGCACGTCGACAATGCGCGGCAGCAACGGTCCCAGGCGGCCGCGGGCCTGATCGCCAAGCTCGGCGTCGCCGCATCGGTCACCGATGCAGGACGCGTTGGTCGAGGCGATGACGCTGCCGACCAGGTTGGCGAAAAAGAAGTCGCCGCTATCGGGCGCGATCGCATCGAACAGGGCGATCGCGATGAGGGACAGCGCCAGCGTGTCGGGGTTGTCCAGCTTTGCGTTGAATATCACGGCGTTTGCCGTCGAGGCATCGATCGTGACGCTGCCGAACTCGACGGCGAAATCGACGAGGGCGTCCTGGTCAACGAAGGCGTCCACCAGAAAGGCGGCGGCGTCGAGGGCGAAGAAGCCGCTGCCCTTGTCGCCGACGTCGAGGCCGACGAGGTCGCAGTCGAGCTCGCAGGTGATGTCGAAATCGTAAGCGATGACGCCGGCCTGCGCCGGCGCCGAGACACCGCCCGCCGTCAGCAGGGCGAGCGCCGCGGCCAGGGGCGCCCCGAGGAGAAACAGGCGCCCCTGGCCGGCCGCCGGCGCGGCGGCCGACCTCCGCCGGCGCAGGACGGCTAGCCCGATCAGGGCCACGCTCATCAGTCCGAGCCCACCCGGCGCCGGAACGGCGGCATGCGACGGCGCCTCGATGGAACTCGGCCTTAGGTTGACGCTCGGCATCTTCGCATTGGCAGGGCTGCTGCCCGGGTCGACCACGATGCAATCGCTGTCGGCGCAGGCGCCGTCGATCGACGCGAAAACCCTGCCGAGCCGAAGCGTGATCAATTCGCCCTGATCGGGACCGAGCGCTTCCGCCGCGACGAATTCAGCGAAGTCGATCGTCAGCGCATCGTTCCTCAGTTCGCCCTGAAAGAACAGTCCGACAGCCGTCGTGTTGTCGAGGCTGATGTCGCCGAAGTCGATGGCGAAGGCCGTGACATCGGCGGTGCCTAGGATCGCGCCGGGCGCGAAGTTGGCGTCGTCGAAGGTGATGAAACCGTCGCCGATGGGATCGCCGAGGTCGAGACCGAATTCGGCGCAATTGAGCCGACAGTCGGCCGTGATGTCATAGGTGATCGTGCCGGCTTGCGCCGTTGTCGCGTCGCTGGCGACGACCAGCAGGACGGCGGTCGCGAACCCAGCGACGAGGAAATGCTTGCGTAGGGGCATAGTCTGACTCCTGAACAGAACGTTCGTCCCCCACAGCGAACATATATCATTCATGTCGGACGTTCGTTCAGTTTGTCAAACGATTTTTTGAGTCATTGCTGTTCGAGAATGTTCTATGAAACGAACGATTGAAAAATAAATCATTCAAAATCGTTTGACAAACCGAACGATTGATCCTTAATTATGCCGGTCGCACCGCATGAAGGGATTTTTGCGGAAAGGAGACATCGGCACATGCAAACCCAGAGCCTTTGCCTGCCGCCGCGCGGTTCGGCGATCCGGCGGGCCGTGCCGGCCGATTGCGGCGAGCTGGACCGGCTGGCGCTGATGGCGTTCCGGCGCGCGGCCCCGGCCCACTACACGGCCGAACAGACCGAGCGTATTCTGCGCTTCCTGATCAAGATCGACCGCGGGCTGATCACCACCGGCCGGCTGTTCGCGCTGCAGGACGACGGCCGTCTTGTCGGCTGCGCCGGCTGGTCCAGCGGCGGCCCGCTGATCCGTGGCGCCGCCGACGCGGTCGGGAGCTGGGCCGGCGCCGGCCGGAACGGCGACGGTCCTGGGCCCGACGGTCGGCCCGGGGCCGAGATCCGCTGCGTTTATGTGCACCCGGACCAACAGCGCCGCGGCGTCGCCAAGCGCCTGCTGGTGACCGCCGAGCGCGACGCGGCCGCGGCCGGACACCGGCGGTTCTCGCTGATCGCGACGCTGCCGTCCGTGCCCTTCTACCTCAGCCGTGGCTACCAGGCCGTTCAGCCCCTCGACATTCCCATGCCCGAGGGCGCGCCCGTGCAGGGCCTCGCTATGGCAAAGGACGTCGCCGCCCGCTGCGCCCGCTGACCCGCGGGCGCAAACGCGGCGCCACCCCACATCGCGAGGGCCTCAGGCCTGCGGCGGTCCCGATCTCAGCCCCACGTTCCGGAACCGCCCCGCCGTGCGCGCGTGCTGGCGCACGGCTCGCGATGCCGACGGCTGTCAGTGGCAGCCGCGCACATCACGGGTAAGCCTATGAAAACACCAAATAATCGTCATTGCCGGGCTTGACCCGGCAATCCAGATAATAGCTTTCGGTACGCCCCTAAAACTCCGTCGTCACGCCCGCGCGCGACGGGCCGGCCGTCACGTCCTCGGCCGTCGCGCCGGCGCCGTCGGCCGTCGGCGACGGATAGGCCGCCACCAGGATCGCTTCCGAATCGTCGTCCAGGCCCTCGTAGCTGTGCGGCAGGTTGCCCTTCATGCGCAGGAAGTCGCCGGGGCCCAGCTCGACCTCCTGGCCGGCCGGGCCGATGCGCCAGCGGCCCTTGGTGACGATCAGATGCTCGACGGTGCCGGGCGCGTGCGGCGTCGACTTGTGCACGCCGCGCTGGATCGTGCCCTGCAGAAATTCGAGCTGCACGCCGGGCAGCTGCGACCAGCTGATCGAGCGATAGCGGATCGGGTCGGCGTCGACCCAGCTGCCCTGCGGCGCCCGCACTACCACCACCGTCGCCTCGTCCGAGCTCACCAGGTCGCTCAGCCGGACGCGCAACGCGTTCGCCAGCGCCCACAAGGTCTCCAGCGTCGGATTGGCGTTGCCCATCTCGATCTTCGACAGGTTGGCCTTGGCCACGCCCGACATGCGCGCCAGCTCCGACAGCGAGATTCCCCGCCCGATGCGCGCCGATTTGATACGACTGCCGACTTCGGCTCTGATCTTTTCCATTCGTTCAATATATCGATCATTCCGCCGCCGAAAAGAAAAATCATCGTGATCGACGCATCAAAAACACGCGTTTCCGACATGGGTTTGCCGTCGTCCATCCGACGGCTGAGGCGTTTTCGAATTCAGAAGACTTTCGCCCGATCGGCTGCGATCACTTGCCCTCGCTCAGAGCGATCGATTCTTCGACAACCGCTTTGAGTCGAGTGAGACGCTCGATCAGGCTACCCGTGTCGGGAAGGGCTTCATGCCAATAATAGTAGATCTCGGTCTCGTGGATGGCTGTCGTGGCGGCAACCATGTAGGTGCTGTCTGTTCCGTCGTCCGCTCGGATCTCCCCGAGAGCGGCCGTGTAGAAGGCTTTGTCGTCGATGGAAATCGGTTCGATATTGATATGCGTCCGCACCCGGGTGCCGAAGTACTGCGATAGTCGTTCGGCATAAGCGCCATCGCCTTCATTCACGTCTCGCACGATGCTCGCAAACGTCCCGTCATCAAGCACAGATCTGAGCTCTTGCAACAGCGTCTCGCGGGATTTGCCCGGCCGGCTGTCGGCGTCGCGCCGCGCCTTGATGACAATCCATTGCGCGGGCTCCGTTATTGTCCGATTTGCCGCGCAATCGATCACGAACAGAAGTGGTTTCAGCTTGGGATCGAGCGCCGCATATTCCTGTATCGCCGGCTCGAAGGCTTTGTCAGGCAGACAGAAACCATCCGGCGTGGCGAACCTAAACATGTGGCCGTTGTATTCGACGGCGTGAGTCGTCGGTGTATCTGCGGCATCGGCATGCCTGGGCCAGCCAAGAAGGAGTAAGAGCGTTATCGCGTGCAGAGCGGCAGTTGCCGATAATGCGCCCAGGTTCTTTTGCCCGGCCTTTCTCATCGCCACTTGTACCGGTTTCGCTATCATTTGGCGCTTTGTCTTTGATTATTTCTCAAAATGATAGCACGTGATGAGGAGAGCCGCCCGGGATTCCGGCTCTGAACCTCCTTCTCATGTTCAGTACATCAATCACTGCGTCGATGAGTAGAAAACTGACGCGATTCCAGTGCCTTGGTGTCTTGACAAGGCATCGCTATTTGGATGCTCGATGTGGCGTCAATTCGGCGACCCGGTCAAGCCAGGCTACGACAGTTTCCATCGCCGTGGCGTCCATCGTCGTTTCGATTTGCCAGATTTCCTCGATGTCGCCGCGTTGCGCGGGCTGGAACATGTGGTTGAGGCCCGGTAGAACGGCGACCTCGGAGGCGGGATGGCGCAGCAGCGGGCCCGTCAGCGGCGCGTTGACCGCGGCCGAGACGAACAGGTCCTTGTCGGCGTAGAGCGCCAGCACCGGGCCGTCATAGGCGGCAATGATCGGCGCGACCGGGCGGTCGAGCTCGGCCATCATCCAGGCCGTCGCGAAGGCCGCGGCGAGTTTTTCGGCCTGCGCCCGGCCGGCGCCTTCGGCGGCCGCGAAGTCGCGGAGGCGGTCATGCGCCGTCTCGACGCCGTCGGACGTCCGCAGGATTTCGAAAATCGCGCGCAGCTCGCGGTCCAGACGCGCGAGCTCGGCGTCCGATCGGCCCGCGAGGCGTTCGAAGTCGCGATGCTGCAACAGCAGCGTCTCGGCAATGGTCGTGACGCCGCTGGCGAGCAGGACCATGAAGTCCGGCCGCTCGGTCGAGGCCGCGATCGGCGCCTTGATGCCGCCTTGCGAATGGCCGATGAAGCCGGCGCGGGCGGGATCGATGCGCGGCTGCTGTCGCAGCCACTTCAGCGCCGCCGCCGCGTCGGCCGCGAAGTCGTCGTCGGTCGCCGTGGCGGCATCGCCGGTGCCGCGGCCGAACCCCCGGTCGTCATGCCGGAACACGGCATAGCCGTGCCGCGTCAGGAAATCGGACAGCACCAGAAACGGCCGGTGGCCGAGCAATTTCGCGTTCCGGTCGACGACCTCCGAGCCGGAGACGAGCACGACGCCGGGAAACGGCCCGTCGCCCCGCGGCAGGGTCAGCTCGCCGGCCAGTCGTACATCGGGCGCGCCGCCGGGGATGACGACCTCGCGGATATCGTAGTCGCGCGCAACCGGCGTCTGCGGCCACGGCAGCATCTCCAGCATGACATTCTCATAGGCCTGCTTGCAGGCTGACAGCAGGCCCAGACCGGCGACCAAAGCCATGCCGAACAGGCGGTTCATGTCCGTGCCCGCCCATCGTTGTAGCGGGTTTGCGGGCGGCCGACCGCCGGGCTTGGCGTCATTTCCGGGCCGGCGAACAGGACCGTCGCGGCCGCGCGCCACGTCGGCGCGGCGGTCAGCGCGCGCCACAGCTTCACCGCGCCATGGGCGTGCACGGCAATGGGGTTGCGGCTGACCAGCGGCTCGGTCAGACCGTAGTCCACCGGCTCGACCTCGGCCGCGTAGGTGCCGAACAGCCGGTCCCAGACGATCAGGATGCCGCCATAGTTCTTGTCGATGTATTGCGGGTTGCGGCCGTGGTGCACCCGGTGGTTCGACGGCGTGTTCAGCCAGGGATCGAGCCAGCGCAGGCGGCCGACCAGCTCGGTGTGGATCCATTGCTGCCAGGCCAGAACGAGGCCCAGGCAGGTCAGCACCAGCAGCGGATGAAAGCCCACCAGCACCAGCGGCAGATAGAGCAGCGGCGAGACGAAGAAGTCGACGAAGCTGATGCGCGCCGCGATGGTCTGGTCGAAATGGTCGCCCGAATGATGCACCGAGTGATAGAGCGACCACAGCGCGTTGACCCGATGGCCCAGCCGGTGCTCGCCGTAATAGACCAGGTCGACCAGCAGCAGACAGAGCGCCGCCGTCGCCCAGGTCGTCGGAACCGTCCAGGGCGCGACCGCGGCCGCGCCATAGAACAGGCCAATCAGCACGCCGGTCAGCAGCACCTCGACCGCCGTCGCCGGCAGCAGGCAGAACAGGCTGGTCAGCATGCCGGTCAGCCGCCGCCGGTCGAGCTTGCGCCGCCACCATAGCCAGGCGATCTCGACGACGAGGATCGGCAGCCCGATGCCGAGCAGGCCCAGCACCACCAGATCCGAAGTCGGCAACAGTGCCTCCGGCGCGCCAGGAATGGCGGCGCCGTCCGCCGCGGCCATGGCCATCGAGGGCGCAAAATCCATCTTTTCGATCTCCTAACAATATTAGAGTGATCGTTCGCTCTAATATTGTTAGGATGGCGACCGTCGGCAAGAGAGAAAATCGCGCGATGTCGATGTGCGGCCGGCGAATTCGGGTAGAAAGGCCGGAACACGGGAGCAAACGGATGGCGCGCAAACGAAACGAAGCGGCCTTCGCGGCCCGGCGGTCGGAGATTCTCCGGGCGGCGGAGGCGTTGTTCGTGGCGCACGGCTTTCATGGCACCGGCATGGCGGCGATCTGCGAGGCCGCCGGCATGAGCCCCGGCACGCTCTACCGCTACTTCCCGGCCAAGGCCGACATCATCAGGGCTATCGTCGCCGAGGAACGGGCCGAGACGGCGGCCTGGTTCGACCGGCTGGACGACGCGGCGGATTTCCAGGCGGCGCTGGTGGCGGCGTTGGCCGAGGCCATCGACGCGGTCGCGGACGAGACCTACGGCCGGCTGGCGCTCGAGATCGCGGCGGAGGCCGGCCGCGATGCCGATATCGCCGCCATTCTGGCCGAGGCCGAAACCGAAGCCCGCGAGCGCCTGACCGCCATCATCGCCGACGCCCAACGTCGCGGCGATGTCGACGCCACGGCCGATCCCACGACCACGGCACGGCTGCTGCTCATGCTCATCGACGGCGCCACAGGCGCGGGACCGGGCGCACTTCCGATGCCGGCGAAACAGCTTCGCCAGGCGTTGCGGCGCCTGCTCGACGGCCTGCTCGGCCCGGCCGAAACCTGACGCGAAACGGCATCATTTCGACATTTTCGGAAGCATCGAAGCGAGCCGGAATTCCGCCGATCTTTCTGCTTGACCATTCCTGTGCATGGGGTTGTTCCGCGATCTCCCCTGCGTGACCCCCCCCCCCCGGGGTTGGATCAGGTGTCGCGGGCGGCCTGGGTCACCTCCTCGATCGACGTCACGGTCTGTCGGCTCAGCATCAGCTCGCGGGCGAGCCGCAGCGCCCGGCGCTCGCAGGCGGCGCGGCGATCCGGGTCCTCGATCCATTCGAGGTCGATGTTGTGGGCGAGGCCGAGGATGCGGCGGATCATCTTCGCTGCGGCGAAACCGAGCGTGTCCGCGAACAGGGCCGCCATGTAGCGCGCCTGCGCCGCTTGCATGGCGTCGGGCGCCGCGTCGAACAGCGGACGCGGATAGGCGTCGCCCGTCAGCCCCTTGTCCCAAAGCGCCCGGAACTTGGCATCGAACAGCGTCCAGCACTCCTCGACCTGATCCAGCACCCAGGCCTTGTAGGCTTCGCGGTCTTCCGTCTCGGTCGCGTGGCCGTCCTGGCTGCAATAGTTCAGCAGCAGGTTCGCGATCAGCGCGCCGGTGTCGAAGCCCATGGGCCCGTAGAAGGCGAACTCCGGATCGATCACCCGCGTATCGTCCGCCGTCACCATGATCGAGCCGGTGTGCAGGTCGCCGTGCAGCATGGCCTGGGTCTCGGTCATGAATTTCAGCTTCAGCTCCGAGACAGCCAGCTTCAGCGGGCCGTCCGCGCGGATCGCTTCCGCGCCGGCGTCGAGCTGTGGCGTCGTCCAGCGGTTGTTCTCGGCCACCATGTAGGGCTCGGTGAAGATCAGGTCCTCGGTGATCTTGCACAACGCCGTGTTGCCGCAGAAGGCCGCGACCTGCGCCTTCTTCTCAGCCGCGGTCAGGGCGAGATCCGAGGTGCCGAACAGCGTCTCGGCCATGAACGTGGTGATGTGGTCGGCGAAGTGCGGATAGACGATCGCGTCGATCATGCCGCGCCGCATGATGATGTGCGGCTGCAACAGCTCCATGACGATCAGCGCCAGCGTCTCGTCGTAGTGCAGCACGCGCGGCGCCAGCCCGGGGGCGAGCCGGTTGTGTGCGCCCAGCGCCAGCTGCTCGAAATGCGCCCGCGACAGCGGCAGCGGCCAGCTCTCGCCGACGAGCCGCACATAGGGCAGGGCCTGCTTCACGGCGACGCCGCCGTCGGCGCCGTCCACGATGAACACCAGATTAAGGTTGCCGTCGCCGACCTCACGCACCCGCCAGGCCTCGGGCCCGCCGCCCAGCACCGCCGCGACCTCGTCGACGCCGGCCAGATAGGCCGGCAGCGATTTGTCGTCGTGCGGCTTGTAGCCCGGCGGCGTTTCCAGCGTTGCGTCCATCCCCATCACTCCCTGCACGGATTTCGTTTGCCGGCGATTTTGGCGGTCCGGGCCGCGCGACGCAAAGGCGAAAGTCGCCTCTGTACGCGCCGCGCCGAACCGGTTTAAATGACGACCAACGGCGCGGGCAAAGACGCCGAACAAGTTGACAGGGGAATTGGGGAGGCGATCGTTTGCGTAACCTTGCACGGGCGGGTCGCGCCTAGATGGCGGTGACGCATGCCGAGTCCGGGGCGCCGTCGCGGGACGCACATCCCGATTGGTTCACATCGAAGAAGCCGCGCAGCCATCTGATCGTTGCGCGCTGGGTGCCGCTGGCGCTGGTCGGGCTGCCGGTGCTGACGCTGTTCGCCATCGTCGTCTATCCGACGATCTGGATGTTCTATCACGCCTTCCAGGACACCAACATGATGCGGCTGTTCCAGGGCAACTGGAGCTTCGTCGGTTGGGAGAATTTCGGCACCGTCCTCGGCTCCGACCGGTTCACCGATTCGGTCGTGCATCTGGCGCAATACCTGCTATTCGGCTGCGCGCTGCAGGTGCTGCTCGGCACTGTGCTGGCGCTGACGCTCTACGAGCTGGTGACGAAGAACTGGCTGCGCGTCCTGCTGCTGATCGCCATGGTGCTGCCGATGATGCTGCCGCCGTCGATCGTCGGCGTGCTCTGGAAGTTCCTGCTGACGCCGTCGAACGGCGCCATCAACCAGGCGCTGTTGAACCTGGGCCTGATCGTTGAACACATCGAATGGTTTAACGCCGGCGTTTCACTGTGGTCGATCATCATCGCCGACGTCTGGAATTGGACCGCGCTGCCGTTGCTGATCGTCTATTCGGGCCGGGTCTCGTTGCCGCCGTCGGTCTACGAGGCCGCGCGCGTCGACGGCGCCGGGCGCTGGCTGGTGATGCGCCGCATCACGCTGCCGATGCTGAAGGAGGTGATCGCCATCGCCTTCATCATCCGCTTCATGGACGCATTCAAGTTCGTCGACCTGGTCTACGTGATGACCTCGGGCGGGCCGGCGCAGAGCTCGGAGCTGCCGGCCTATATCGCCTTCCAGCGCGGCATCCGCGAGTTCGCCATCGGCGAGGCGGCGGCCTATGCGATCATCATCTTCGCGATCTCGGCCATCCTGATCACGCTGTTCCTGAAGTACCTGAAGAAGGTGCTGAAGGCGCAGGGCATCGCCTGAGGACGGACGCGGGCGATGAGCGAAAAGAACTACCGCCTAGTCAAGACGCTCTTGCTGATTTTTGTCGGCATCTGGCTGCTGTTCACGCTGTTCCCGTTCTATTGGCAGATCATCACCGCTTTCAAGTCGGCGGCCGAGACCAACCGCACCATCCCGACCTTCTGGCCCGAGGTCTGGCATCCCGAGAACTTCGCCGCCGTGTTTGCCGAGCGCTCCAACTTCAGCGCGCTGGTCGACAGCTTCATCATCGCCACCGGCAACACGCTGCTGTCGTTGTTCCTGGGCACGCTCGCCGGCTACGCCTTCGCCCGCTTCCCGCGTCAGGCCGGCGGCGAGAACCTGGCCTTCTGGATCCTGTCGAACCGCATGTTCCCGCCGGTCGCCGTGCTGGTGCCGATGTTCTTCCTGTTCGACGCCACGCCCTGGGGCACCGACAGCCACCTGTCGCTGATCATCCTCTATCTCGTCTTCAACATGCCGCTGGCAACCTGGCTGATGATGGTGTTCTTCCGCGACGCGCCGCGCGAGCTGGAGGAGGCGGCCTATCTCGACGGCTACACGCCGTTCCAGGCGTTCCGCAAGGTGACGCTGCCGCTGGTGCTGCCGGGCATGATCTCGGTCGCCATGCTGTGCTGGATCTTCGCCTGGAACGAATATCTCTTCGCCAACCTGTTCGTCGGCACCGACGTCAAGACCTTCACCATCGTCATCCCGACCTTCACGCATGGCAGCCAGACGCTCTGGAACCTTCAGATGGCCTTCAGCCTGATCGCCGTGCTGCCGCCGGTCATCCTGTTCATCGTGCTGCGCCGCTATATGGTGCGCGGCCTGTCGCTCGGCGTCGTGAAGGGCTGATCGCCATGGGGCGTCTGGAAATCGAAGGGCTGTGCAAGGGCTGGGACTTCCCCGTCATCGATGACCTGGATCTCACCGTCGAGGAAGGCGAGTTCTTCGTCGTCGTCGGCCCGAGCGGCATCGGCAAGACCACGCTGCTGCGCCTCGTCGCCGGCCTGGAGCAGCCGGACCAGGGCCGCGTGATCGTCGGCGGCCAGGACCTGACCGGCCTGCCACCCTATCGCCGACCGGTGGCCATGACCTTCGAGAGCTATGCGCTTTACCCGCACTTGAGCGTGTTCGAAAACATCGCCAGCCCGCTGCGCGCCCGCAAGACCGACGCCGCCACGATCAAGGCCCGCGTGCACGACGTGGCGACGCTGCTGCGCATCGACCAGCTGCTCGACCGTCGTCCGGGCGAGATCTCGGGCGGCCAGAAGCAGCGGACGGCGTTGGGCCGCACGCTGGTGGCGCAGCCCGAGGTCTTCTTGCTGGACGAACCGATCAGCCATCTCGACGCCAAGATCCGCCACGAGCTGCGCTCGCAGTTCCACAGCCTCGAGGAGCTGCGCCGGGTGGCGACGCTCTATGTCACGCACGATTACGCCGAAGCCCTGTCGCTGGGCGACCGCATCGGCGTCATGGGCAATGGCGGGCTGATGCAGGTCGGCACCGCGCGCGACGTGTTCACGCGGCCGCAGAGCCTCTTCGTTGCCCAGCATCTGGGACAGCCCGGCATCAACACCATTGCCGCGCAGCTCAGCGCCGAAAACGGCGCGCTGCAGGCGCGGGCCGGCAATGCCGGTTTCGCGTTCCCCGTCGATCCGGCGCACGCGACGGCGCTGAACGGCACCGGTGGCGGTTCGATCACCGTCGGCATCCGGCCGCAGCATATCGGCGTGCTGCTGGACGGCGAGCCGGCGCCCGACCGTCATGTGTTCGACGCCACGGTCGAGATCTATGAGGCGCTGGGCGCCAGCGGCGTGCTGGTCGCCGACGTCGGCGGCGTCAGCCTGACGGCGCTGACCGCGCCGGAGCGCATGTTCGACCACGGCCAGCCCGTGCGTCTCGCGCTGCAGACGGGCGCCGTGTTCTATTTCGACGCCGGCAGCGGCGCCAACCTGTTGTTGTAGCTGATATGGCGACGATCACGCTCAAAGACGTCAACAAGATCTACCGCTCGCGCGGGCAGGCCGTGCATGCGGTCAAGGATCTGAACATGACCGTCGCGGACGGTGAGTTCGTGGCCCTGCTGGGACCGTCCGGCTGTGGCAAGACCTCGACCTTGCGCATGATCGTCGGCCTGGAAGAGATCACGTCCGGCGACATCCACTACGACGACCGGCGGGTCAACGACCTGGAGCCGCAGGAACGCAATGTCGCCATGGCGTTCGAGACCTACGCGCTCTATCCCAACTTCACCATCGCCGAAAACCTCGGCTTTCCGCTGGAGGTCCGCGGCCTGCCGGCGGCCGAGCGCAAGAAACAGGTCGACGAGATTGCGGCGCTGCTGCGCATCGAGGACATCCTCGATCAGACGCCCGGCGCGCTATCGGGCGGACAGCAACAGCGGGTCAGCCTGGGGCGTGCGCTGATCCGCGATCCGGCCGTGTTCATCCTCGATGAGGTCATGAGCCACATCGACGCGCATCTTAAATTCCAGATGCTGTTCGAGCTGAAGGAGATCCATCAGCGCCTCGGCAAGACCATGGTCTACGTCACCCACGACCAGGTCGAGGCGCTGGCGCTGGCGGACCGTGTCGCCGTCATGAGCAATGCGCTCCTGCAGCAGGTCGGCACGCGCAACGAGCTCTACCACACGCCCGCCAACGTCTTCGTCGCCGACTTCATCGGCGAACCGCCGACCAACTTCTTTCCCGTCGCGCTCGACGCCAATGGCGGCCAGCCGCGGCTGCGCGCCGAGAATGCCGATCTCGTGTTCGAGCCGTCGGACGATCTTGGCCGGCGGCTGCTGGACAACGGCCAACAGCAATTCATTGTCGGCATGCGGCCGCAGAACCTGCGGCTTGGCGAGATGCCGGATGGCCGCGCGCTCCAAGCCGAGGTGACGATCAACGAGTATCTCGGCGAGCAGACGATCCTGACGCTGCGCGATCGCGACCATGTCTTCCGCGCACTGGCGCCGCCGGAGACGGCGGTCGGACGTGGCGAGACCGTGACGCTGCGCTATCTACCTAGCGACGTCATGGTGTTCGATGCGCAATCGGAGGCGTTGATCACCTGACGGCAAGACGAAAAGACCCGGCGCAGAACGCGCCCTCAGCAACGGCCGGCGACAGCCAAGGCCGAACGAAGGGAGGCAAAGACCATGGGATTGTTCAACGGTTATACCCGGCGCAAGTTCCTGAGAGGTGCCGCGGCGGGCGCCGGCGCGGCGGCGGCCGCCAGCGTGCTGCCGAGGCGGTCGCTCGCGGCGACACCGGTACCGCCCGGCAAAAAGCTGTTCAACGATATTGAGCTGACCTACTTCCAGGATTCGAACTGGCTGCATTCGCCGTTGTGGCTGTCGCCGCATCTGATGAAAGAGGCCGGCGTCGGCATCAAGAGCCGCGAGAACTATGACGGCGGCGACGCTGTCGCCAAGATCCTGCCGCAGCTGCTGTCGCGCAAGCCACGCTTCGACTGGGTGCAGTATCCGAGCCTGTTCTTCGGCGCTTTCGCCGAAAGCGGCCAGCTCGAGCCGCTCGACGACTATCTCGCGCAGTATGAAGGCACGGACGAATATCTCGACTGGGTAATGCCGGCCTATCGCGAGTTCTATACCAAGTGGAGCGGCAAGACCTACGGCGTGATGCTGGACGGCGACATCCACATCCTGCACTACCGCAAGAGCCGCTTCGAGGATCCCGAGCTGCAGAAGAAGTTTTCCAAGCGCTTCCAACGCGAACTGGAAGTACCGAAGACCTGGCTCGATTTCGTCGACGCGACCCAGTTCTTCACCGAGGAGCTGAAGAGCCAGGGCGTCTACGGCACGTCCATGGTGGTGAACCCGCCGAACTTCGGCTGGGGGTTCTGGATGGATATCGCGGCGTCCGCCGGAGTGAATTACTTCGACGAGAACATGAACCCGACCATCCACCTGGGCAAGGCGGCCGAGTCGCTGGATATCTACAAGGAGATCATCAAGTTCGGCCCGCCCGGCGCCGAGGCCATGGACATCGGCACGACGATCCAGCGTTGGCAGTCCGGCGCCGACGTGATGTCGGTCTGGTGGATCGACCTGTCCGAGTTCACCGTGCAACAGCAGGGCCCGGATCTGGCCGAGGATCAGCGCGGCGCCATCGTGCCGGGCTGGAAGAACGACGACGGCTCGATCACCAACCGGGCGATCTCGCTCTGGTGCCGCACGGCCTCGATCCCAAAGAACCTTCCGCAGGACGTGAAGGACGCGGCGTTCTATTTCATCTACCGGATGTCGCATCCGGACTATTCGAACGAGATGGTGGCCGACGAGTATTGCGGCTCGGATCCGTACGGCAAATCGCATTACGGCGACGAAGCGGCGAAGCTCTATCTGCAGGCCAATCCGCAGCGCGGCACCGACAACGAGCTGTGGAAGACCAATGCCGGCATCTTCAAGAACTTCGACACGGCGAAGAACCATCTCGACGCCGGTCTCGCCAATGTCGAGGTCGGCTACCCGCAGTTCTTCTGGGAAGGCGCGCCGGAATATGCCGACGCGCTGGGCCGGAATATCTCGAAGGCGGTGTCGGGTCAGTTGACCAGCCAGCAGGCGCTAGACGAAGCGGCCGAGGAATGGACCAAGATCGCCCAGAAGCTGGGCCTCGACAGCCAGAAGCGGCAGTACCGCAACTTCATCGATGGCGCGCGCAAGCTCGGCTACAAGATCTGAGGCCAAGCGACGTCAATGAAACGATCGGGGAGGGCATGGCCCTCCCCATTTCTTTCCCTACGACGGGGTCGCCTGTCGGTGCAGGATGTCGGCCATGGCCGGATAGGTGTCTCGATAGGCCTCGAAGTAGGGCCGGTAGGCGGCATGGCGGTCGGCGTCCGGCTCAATGCGCCGGGTGACTCGGACCATGGCGTCGGCGCCTGCTGCGACATTGTCGAACAAGTCCGCGCCGACGGCCGCCAGAATGGCCGAGCCCAGGCTCGGCGCGTCGGCGACGGCCGTCAGGTTGAGCGGGATGCCCGAGACGTCGGCATGGGTTTGCAACCAGAGATCGGACCGCGTGGCGCCGCCGCAGACGGCGATCTCGGCCGGCTCGAAACCGTTCTCGCGCATGGCCGCGAAAATCAGTTCGGTGCCGTAGCAGACCCCCTCTATGATGGCGCGGAAGAGGTGGGCCGGACCATGTTTCAGCGTCAGTCCCGAGATCACGCCGCGCGACAGCGGATCGGTGTAGGGCGTGCGATTGCCCTGGAAGTGGTCGAGGACGACCAGTCCTTCCGCGCCTGGCGGCAACTCGGCGGCGGCGGCGTTGAGCTGTTCGTAGGTGACGTCGTCGCCCAGCAGGTTCTTGAACCAGTTCACCACCGAGCCCGTCGACACCTGCCCGCCCTCGACCGTGTGCAGGCCGGGCATGACGGCGTCGGCATAGGTGCCCCAGATGCCCGGACCGTGAAAGGCGGCTTCGCTCAAGCCCAGATGCAGGTGCGACGAGCCGGTGATCAGCGCGAACCGCTCCGGCCGCACGACGCCCAGGCCGATCATGGCGACGAACGCATCGGCGCCGCCCTGCGCGATCGGCAGGCCAGTCGGCAGGCCCAGGTGATCGGCGGCGGCCGTCGTCAGGCCGCCAATGGTCTCGCCCAGCGCCAGCACCTCGGGCGGCAGCCTACCGGCCAGTTCCGGCATGCCGACGGCGTCGAGCAGGCTGTCCTGAAACCCGCCGTTGCGGGAATCGTAGTGCCAGCGCACGGCCGCGTTGTTGATGCTCGCCACCCGACGGCCCGTCAGGTGGAAGGTCATGAAGTCCTGGTATTCGCAGATCGTATGCGCCGCGGCGAAGGTCTCGGGTTCGTGCGCCTTCAGCCAGGCCGCCTTCGGCAGCAGCCATTCGGCCGAGACCGGGCCGCTGCCGCCGCCGTTGATCTTCAGCGCCGGGTCGCCGCTGCCTGCGATCATCGCGGCTTCGGCGCCGGCGCGCACGTCCATCCAGATCAGGGCCGGACGCAGCGGCTGGCCGTTCACGTCGAGCGCGACGACGCTGCAGCAGGTGGTGTCGACCGCCATGCCGGCGATGGCGTCCGGCGATACATCGGCGTCGGCGACGGCGCGGCGGACCGACTCGGCCAGCGCGTTCCACCAGTCGGCCGGGTTCTGTTCGGCCCAGCTCGGATTCGGAAATGCTGTCTCATAGGCGGTCGAGGCAAAGGCCAACGGCGTACCGCCCAGGTCGAACACCCCGGCACGCAAGCCTTCGGTGCCGCCATCGACCCCGATAACGTAAGGACCTGTCATCCTGTCACTCCCCTGGGCGCCCTGTCTTTCGAGCTTGGCGCCGATTTTGGAAGCGCACATGCAGGAGCGCAACAGCCATGATTGTCGTCTTCGGTTCTCTCAACGTCGATGTCGTCATGCAGGTGAATGCGCTGCCGAAACCGGGTGAGACGGTGATCGGCGGCCACTATTTCGCGGTGCAGGGCGGCAAGGGCGCCAACCAGGCGCTGGCGGCGGCCCGCGCCGCGCCGAATAACGCGACCAAGGTGGCCATGGTCGGCCGGGTTGGGAAAGACGATTGGGGCCGGTTCGCGACCGAGCGGCTGGCCGAGGCCGGCGTCGACCTGAGCTGCGTGCAGCCGGCGGAGTCGCCGACCGGCTATGCCACGATTTGCGTGGATGCGGCCGGCGAAAACGCCATTGCCGTCGCCAGCGGCGCCAACATGGATCTGACCGCCGAGCAGGTCGACGATGCCTGGCTGCAGTCCGGCGACTGGCTGGTCATGCAGATGGAGGTGCCGGCGGCCGAGAACTGGCGGGTCGCCGCGCACGCGAGAAGCCGGGGCGCGAAAGTGCTGTTGAATGTGGCGCCAGCCAGCGTGATCCCCGAAGAGGTTCTGGCCTCGGTGGATGTGTTGGTCGTGAACGAAATCGAGGCCGGCATGGTCGCCGGTGCGGTTGCCGGATCGCCCGACGCGGCGCAGGCGATCACGCGGGACCTGAGCCAGCGCCACAACCTCTCTTGCATTACCACGCTCGGCGCCGACGGCGCGGTGGTCGCGTCGCCGGACGGCAGCTGGCAGATCGACGCCTTGCCGATACAGGCCGTCGATACCACGGGCGCGGGCGACGCGTTCGTCGGGGTGCTGGCGGCATCGCTGCATGGGGGATCGGATCTGCTGTCGGCACTGCGTCGGGCTGTCGTCGGCGCGGGCCTGAGCTGCATGACCGCCGGCGCGCAATCGAGTTTTGCCGCGGCGGCCGATATCGATGGCCGGATCGACGATTTGGCGCCGCCGCGGCCGACCGCTTAGAGCGTCGTTGTCTGCGTGAAGGGAGGGACACCCAGTGCTGAAGAATATCGATCCGCTGCTGAACGCGGACCTGCTCCACGTGCTGCGCGCCATGGGGCATGGCGACGAACTGGCCATCGTCGACCGGAACTTTCCGGCGCAGTCGACGGCGCAGCGCCTGGTTCGGCTCGATGGCGTCGGCGTGGTCGAGGCGGCACGCGCGATCCTGTCGGTTTATCCCGTCGATACCTTCATCGACCCGCCGGTGTTTCGCATGGAGGTCGTGGGCGATCCGCAGACCATCCCCAACGTGCAGCGCGAGTTTCAGCAGGTGTTGAACGAAGCGGAGGGGCGCGATGTCAGAATCGGCGGCCTCGAGCGTTTCGCCTTCTATGAGCGGACACGGGACGCCTATGCCGTGGTGGCGACCAGCGAAGACCGCGGCTATGGCTGCCTTCTGTTGAGCAAGGGCATCGTGCCGGGACCGGAATGATGAACAAGCTGGGTGTGCATGCGCTGGTCTGGTGCGGCGGCTGGAGCGAGGCGGAAAGCGCGCGGGCGATCGGCGCCACGGCGGAGCTCGGCTACGACCTGATCGAGATTCCGCTGCTGGATCCGGCGAAGGTCGATTCGGTGCGCACGCGGCAGCAACTCGACGAGTACAAGCTCGCGGCCGTGACGTCGCTGGGCTTGAGCTTCAACGCCGACATTTCCAGTCCCGATATCGAGGTCGTGGCGCGCGGCGAGGCGTTGCTGAATGACGCGTTGGCGGTGACCGCGGAACTGGGCGCCGACTACATGGGCGGCGTGATCTATTCGGCGCTCGGCAAGTATCCGGGGCCGCCGTTGCCCGAGGGGCGGGCAAACTGCGTGGCGGTGCTGACGCGACTCGCCGAGGCCGCCGACCGTGCCGGCGTGACGCTGGGGCTGGAACCGGTCAACCGTTACGAGAGCAATCTGATCAATACGGGCGAACAGGCGATGGCGCTGATCGCCGACACCGGCGCCGACAACATCGTCGTGCACCTCGACAGCTATCACATGAATATCGAGGAGGGGAATCTCGCCCGCGCCGTCGAGGTCTGTGGCGACAAGCTCGGCTATGTGCATATCGGCGAGAGCCATCGGGGTTATCTCGGCTCCGGCACCATCGACTTCCCGCAGCTGTTCCGTGCCCTCGCCAAGGTTGGCTATGGCGGCGCCATCACCTTCGAATCATTTTCGTCCGCCGTGGTCGATCCCTTGCTGTCGAACACGCTCGCCGTCTGGCGCGACGTCTGGACCGACAGCCGCGATCTGGCGGCAGAGGCAAAGCGGTACATCGAAACACAACTCGAAGCCGCGCGGCACGCGGTGTAATCGTCGGCCCGGGCGTTACGAATTGACCAGTGTGACGCCATGATCCGCAAAGCGGACGGCGATCGCCGTGCCGGATGGGACGGGTGACATTACCTGCTGGCTGACGACAAACAGATCGCCGACCGACGTATCCACGGCGTATTCGATATGCGTGCCGAGGTAGGTGGCTTTGCGGACCACGCCGCTGATGCCGCTATTGTCGGCCGCGTCGGTCAGCAGAATGGAATGTGGGCGGATCGCGACTTGTGCGCTGCCGGGGGACAGGCCGCGATGCGGCAATTCCAGCTCCATGTCGCCGATCATAACGCGCGCGGTGTCGCCGTTCAGGCTGACGACGTCGACATCAACCAGATTCGCGTCGCCGATGAAATCCGCGACGAACAGGTCGGCCGGCTCTTCATAGAGCTCGCGCGGCGTGCCCTGCTGCGCGATCGCCGCGTTGGTCATGACGATGATCCGGTCCGATACCGCCAGCGCCTCTTCCTGATCGTGGGTGACGTAGACCGATGTCAGGGCCAGGTTCTGCTGAATGTCGCGAATTTCCTCCCGCACGCGGCGACGCAGCTTGGCGTCCAGGTTCGACAGGGGCTCGTCGAACAACAGGACCTGCGGTTCGAGGACCAGCGCGCGGGCGACCGCGACACGCTGCTGCTGACCGCCCGACAGCTCGCTTGGCAGCCGCGCGCCATAGCCGGCCAGTCCGACCAGCGCCAGGCCGTCCTCGGCCTTCTCGCGGGCTTCCGACTTCGACGCGCCGCTGACGCTGAGGCCGTAGGCGACATTTTCGATCACGCTCATATGCGGGAACAGCGCGTAGGACTGAAATACCATGCTGACATCACGGTTCGTGGCGGGCAGCAGGGTCACGTCCTGCTCGCCGATCCAGATCCGGCCGCTGGTCGGCATCTCCAGACCGGCGATCATGCGCAGCGTCGTGGTTTTACCGCAGCCGCTGGGACCCAGAAGCGTGACGAGCGCCCCCGCCTCGACATCGAACGAGACGTTGTCAACGGCGACGGTTTCGCCGAAGGCCTTCGTCACGCCGTCAAACCGCACGGCGGCCGCTTTGGTCCTGATGTCCACGAGTCTCAGCCTCCCGCCATGACGGATGCCGGCTGACGCGCATCGCCGCGCCGGCCGATGCGGCGTTCGCCGACCAGCAGTTGAACGACACCGATGGCCATCAGCATGACCAGGATCAACACCGAGGAATAGGCAATCGACAGTCCGTAGTCGCCGTTCTCGACCCGCCCGATGATGTAGGACGTCGCCATGTCGTAATTGGCGCTCACCAGGAAGATGACCGCGCTGATCGCCGTCATGGCGCGGACAAAGCTGAAGACCAGCGCCGCGACGATCGCCGGCCGCAACAACGGCAGGATGACCTTGCGTATGGTGACCCAGGTATTCGCGCCCAGCGTCAGCGACGCTTCGTCCAGGCTCCTGTCGAGCTGGCTCATCGAGGCGATGCCGGCGCGCACGCCCACCGGCATGTTGCGGAAGATGAAGCAGATCACCAGGATCACGCCGGTTCCGGTCAATTCGAACGGCGGCACGTTGTAGGCCAGCACGTAGCTGACGCCGATCACGGTGCCGGGTATGGCGAAGCTCAGCATGGTGCCGAACTCGAAGCTGTCCTTGCCGGCGAAGTTCTGCCGTACCAGCAGGTATGCCGTCAGCAGGCCGATGGCCGCGGTCAACGGCGCCGACACGGCGGCGATGGTGATCGTGGTGCCGAAGGAGTTCCAGGCGGCGCCGCTCCAGACCAGGCCATGCTCGCCCGTGGTGATCGAGAAGGCGTCGAGATAGTGCCGTAGCGTGAAGGAATGATCGCGCCCCCAGGTCTCGACGAAGCCGCCGAACATGATCATCAAATAGATGATCGCGGTCAGCACGGCCCAGGGGATGGCCGTGCTGAACACCAGCCAGTGCAAGCGTCGCGGCAATTGCACATGGATGCCGGCGTCGCCCTTGCCGGTCACCGTGGTGTAGGAGCGCCGGCCCAGCCAGCGGCGTTGCGCGTAGAACGCGGTCAGCGTGAACGCCAGCAGCACAATGGCCAGGACGGCGGCCTGCCCCTGGTCGTTCTGGGCGCCGACGATGGCGAAAAAGATCTCCGTCGACAGGACGTCGAAATTGCCGCCAAGCACCAGGGGATTGCCGAAATCGGCCATGCTTTCGATGAAGCCCAGCAGAAAGGCGTTTGCCAGGCCGGGCCGCATCAACGGCAGCGAGACGGTCGTGAACGTTTTCCAGCTATCGGCGCGCAGGGTCTGCGCCGCTTCCTCCATGGACGGGCTGACGCCCTCGACGACGCCGATCAGGACCAGGAAGGCGATGGGCGTGAAGGCCAGCATCTGCGCGAACCAGATGCCGGGCAGGCCATAGATCCAGCGGCTGGCCGGTATGTCGAAGGTGTATTCGAGGAACTGCGTCACCGCGCCGGATCGGCCGAACAGCAGGATCACGGCAAGGCCGATGACGAAGGGCGGCGTGATGATGGGCAAGACGGTCAGGACCCGCAACGACCGCTTGGCGCGAAAATTGGTTCTGGTCGCGATCAGCGCGAAGGCGAGGCCGAGCAACGTCGTGCCGATGCCGACCATGATCGCCAGGATCAGCGAGTTCCAGGCGACGCCGCAACTGACGTTGCTGTAGAGGCAGTTCACGCCCCAGATCTTGTCGTCGAACAGCTTCTCGAACAGGATGCCGAGCGAATAGACGCCGTCATTGTCCTGCAGCGCGCTGGCCAGGATGCGGGTGACGGGGAAAAAGATGAAGGCGGCGACCAGCGCGATGATCAGTCCGATCGATCCGACGACGAAGACGTCGCCGTTCACCGCGCCGCGCGCGGCGATACCCCGGGTCAGCAGAAACAGGAACGCGCCGCAGACCAGCAGCGCGCCATAGCCCATGCCGAACTGCCGGTCGTCGAGCGGCCCGAACATCAGCTCGAACGACGCGAACTCCCAACCGGCGATGCCGATGGCGAAGCCCTGCGCCATCGCATAGGCGAGACCGCCGCCGCCCGCGACCAAAAGCACGGTCGCGAACAGCGGATCGGTTCTGGAGCGGCCGGCAAGGCCGAGCGGCAACAGCAGAAACACCGCCACCGGAGCAAGCCAGACCTTGCCGCCGGCGAAGACCTGGACCAGCCCCGGTGCATAGTCGGCATCGAGCGGGTAGCCGTCGAAGACCCAGGCAAAGGCCCAGAAGCCGTCTTCGACGGCATACCAGGGCAGCACGGCAAAGCCGATACCGCCGACAGCGAGCCAAAGGACGACCGATCTATCCATCGCCCGTCAGACGCCCGGGCCAAGCCATGTTCGGCGGCTCAACGTGGCAGCGACTTCACCTCATCGTCCCACTTCTTCAGCAGCCGGCGGCGTTCGGCCGACGAGCCGTATTTCTTGAAGTCGTAGTCGATCAGCTTGATCTGATCGAGGTTCGGCGCTTCCGGCGGCGGCACGGCGGCCTGGTTCGACATCACCTGATAGGCCTTGGCCTCCTTCGCCCGCATCTGGATCTCCTTGCGCAGCGCGAAGTCATAGAACTTCTTGGCGCTGTCCAGGTTGCGCGCGCCCTTGATGATGCTCATCGAACCGATCTCGTAGCCGGTGCCCTCGCAGGGCGCGACGATCTCGATCGGAAACCCCTTCACGACCTGCGTCACCATGTCGTGCATGAAGGTGATGGCCAGGGTCGTTTCGCCGCGCGCCGCCGCCTTGATCGGCGCCGAGCCTGACTTGGTGTACTGGTTGATGTTCTTGTGCAGACCCTTCATGAAGTCGAAGCCCTTGTCCTCGCCGAAGATCTGCACGATCGTCGCCAGCGTCGTGTAGGCGGTGCCGGACGAGTTCGGGTTGGCCATCTGGACCTCGCCCTTGTAGACCGGCTTGGTCAGGTCGTCCCAGCATGTGGGCGCGGGCAGGCCTTTCGATTTCAGCAGTTCCGCGTTGTAGCCGATGCCGAGGCCGCCGGCATAGATCCCGACCGTCTTGTCGCCGGCCGCCTTTGCCTGCCTTTGCGCCCAGTCGTGCAGCTGGTCGAACATCGGCGACACATACGGCTGGGTCAGGCCTTCCTCGGCCGCCTGCAGGTGCGGATCGCCGGTGCCGCCCCACCAGACGTCGCCCTTCGGATTGCGCGCCTCGGCCTTGATCTGCGCGAAGGTCTCGCCGGAGCTTTTTCGCGTCATCGCGACCTTGATGCCGGTCTCCTTCTCGAAGGCCTCGACCATCAGATTGCACCATTCGATCTGCGGGCTGCAGTAAAGGGTCAGTTTGTCGGCCGCCAGAGCGGACAATGTGAGACCGGCCAGCGATATGCCGGCGGCCAGTGCCGTCCAAAGTTGGGTCTTCATGGTCATGACGTCTCCTCCGCTGTTCTATTGTTGTCCGCTGCCGTCGCGTCGGCAGCGGTTGGCATCATTCGTTTTGGCCTTGTCGACCGTTAAAACGGTATCGCCAGGTCATGTTCAAAAAATCGTCATAAATATGCAACAAATCTGTTTTGCCAGACTGGAGGTCGCGGCCCATGACTGAGGATCCGATCGGACGGCGCATGGACTTCGCCGCCGGTTTGGCGCGTGAAGCCGGGCGTCTTGCGCTGACCTATTTCGACGCCCGCGAAAGCCTGGCGGTCAAGGACAAGGGCCCGCAGGACATGGCCACCGAGGCGGATCTGAACGTCGAGTCGCTGATCCGCGAACGCCTCTCGGCGACCTTCCCTGAAGACGGTTTCGTCGGCGAAGAAACGGGCGGCGAGGCGGCCGATGCCGACGCCGCCGTCTGGGTGGTCGATCCGATTGACGGGACGGCGTGCTTTGTCGTCGGCATCCCGACCTGGTGCGTCTCGATCGGTTTCGCCCGCGCCGGCCGGATCGAGCTGGGCGTGATCTACGATCCGAACAGCGACGAATTGTTCGTCGGCCGACGGGGTCATGGCGCGACGCTGAACGGCGCCGAAATGCGCATCAGCGCGGCCGACGATTTCAGCCAGGGCATGACCGGGCTCGGTTTTTCGCATCGGGTCGATCCGCCCAGCTTTGTCGGCGTTGCCGATCGGCTGCTGCGTGCCGGCGGCATGCTGCATCGCTGCGGTTCCGGCGCCCTGTCGCTGGCCTACGTCGCGGCGGGCCGGCTGAACGGCTACTATGAGCCGCATATGAACGCCTGGGACTCGGTCGCCGGCGTGGCGCTGGTCCAGGCCGCCGGGGGTTGGACCAACGACGTGCTGGCGAACGGCGGCCTGGCGAAGGGGTCGGCCGTGCTTGCGGCCGCGCCCGGCCTGAAGGACGCCCTGCAGCGGCTGGTGTCGTGCGACGGCTGAACGAACGGATGATGCATGACTGACCGACAAGCCGGCGTGGTTTCACTCGGACTCGGCGCGACGCAGGTCGATGTCTGTCCCGCCGCCGGCGGCTCGGTGGCGCGGTATCGCACAACGACGGGCGATCGGACGATCGACTGGCTCCGGCCCGCATCGGCGGACACGTTGCGTGACGGCGATCCGCTCGGTATGGCCAGCTTCCCGCTGGTGCCGTTTTCGAACCGTATTCGACAGGGCCGGTTCGACTTCGGTGGGCGTCGAGTGACGCTGCCGCTGAACCGGTCCGATATGCCGCATGCGATCCATGGTCATGGCTGGCAAACGGCCTGGACGGTGGCGGACCGGTCGGCCGATGCACTGACGCTCGAATACACGCACGCGGCCGGTGCCTGGCCGTTTCCTTACCGCGCGCGGCAGCATTTCGTGCTGACGGATATCGCTCTGACGATCACCATCGGGGTCGAGAACACCGGTGACGAGCCGATGCCGGCCGGCCTTGGCCTGCATCCCTACTTCAATCGGGGCGGCGGTGCGCGGGTATCCGCGGCCGTGGAAGCCGTCTGGCTGACCGACGACGAGGTGATGCCGACGGAAAGAACCGCGGTGCCGTCGGGTTGGCGGCTGGCCGATGGCCTCGATGTCGATGCCGTCGCGCTCGACAACGGCTTCACCGGCTGGAACGGCGAGGCCCAGATCCGGTGGCCGGCAAGCGGCGAAGCGCTATCGATCGAGGCCGATGCGGCGTTCGGGTATCTGGTGGTGTTCACGCCGCCTGGCGCCGACTTCTTCTGCGCCGAGCCGGTGAGCCATTGCACCGACGCCTTCAACATGGCAGCCGCCGGCAGGGACGACACCGGCATGGCCGTGCTGGCGCCGGGAAAGGCGTTAAGCGGCAGCGTGACGTTCACGCCGCGGCTTGATTGAGCGTCAGCCGGCGAAAAGCGGCGCCGGCAGGCCGCGGACGCCGGCATCGACCCGGAACAGGCCGCCGGCGAGCGGCTGCTTGGCGCGGGCTTCGGCACCGAGGCCGATCGTGGCGGTGGTGACGTAGAGGGCATCGAGATCGGGGCCGCCGAAGGCGCATTTCGTGACCCGACCGACCGGCATCTCGATGATGCGGTCGACGCGGCCGTCGGGCGCGAACCGGGTCAGCCGCCAGCCGTCCCAGTGTCCGGCCCAGAGATGGTTCTCGGCATCGATGGTCAGGCCGTCGGGATAGCCGGCGCCGTCGGGGAACTCGATATGGACGCGCTTGTTGGCGAGGCCGTCATCGGTCACGTCGAAGGCATAGATCAGCCGCTTGAAGGTGTCGGCATGGTAGCAAGTGCGGCCGTCGGTGCTGAAGGCCGGGCCGTTCGTGACCACATAGCCGTCATCCATGGCCCGCCAGGAGAGGTCGGAGTCGAGGCGGTAGAGCTTGCCCGTCGGTTGCCCTTCGCTGTCGTCCATCGAGCCGGCCCAGAAGCGGCCCGCCGCGTCGCAGACGCCGTCATTGAAGCGGTTATCGGGCAGGTCCGGCTCGGGATCGCCGATAGCCTTAAACGTGCCGGCGGCGGGATCGACGAACTTGAAGCCGGTTTTGCAGCCCGCGACGAAGCCGGCCGCGTCGCGGCGCTTGGCGATGCAGCCGATACGTTCCGGCATCGGCCAGGTATCCGTCGCGCCGGTCTCGGGCCGATAGCGGTTGATCGCCGGCGCCTTGATATCGACCCAGTAGAGGGCGCTCTCGGCCTCGACCCAGATAGGGCCTTCGCCGAGAACGGCGTTCGCGGCCCAGACGCACTCGATGTCGGTGGTCATACCCAGCCGCCGTCGACGATATAGTTCTGCGACGTGCAGGCGGCGCTGTCGTCGGAGGCCAGGAACAGCACGGGCCGGGCGATATCGTCGGGATAGAGCTTGCGCTTCAGGCATTGCCGCGTCATCAGCTCCTGCTCGCCCTCCGGCGTCAGCCACAGGCGCTCCTGCCGCTCGGTCATGATCCAGCCCGGCAGGATCGAATTCACCCGGATGTTCATCGGGCCGAGGTCGCGGGCGAGCGAGCGGGTCAGGCCGACGATCGCCGACTTGGCGGCGGAATAGCCGGCCATGCCGCCCTGGCCGGCAAGCCAGGTGGTCGATCCCATGTTGACGATCGAGCCGCCGCCGGCGACAGCCATGCCCTTGTGCACGGCCTGGGCGGCGAAGAACTGATGCCGCAGATTCACCGCCATGCGGTCGTCCCAGTATTCGGCCGTCACCTTGTCCAGCGGATGACGTTCGTCGTGCGCTGCGTTGTTGACCAGAACCCGGATCGCGCCGAGTCGGTCGGCGGCCTTGGCAACGCAATCCTGAAGCTGGTCGATGTCGCGCAGGTCGCAGGGCAGGAACAGCGGCTCCGGATCGCCTTTCGCCGCGATCTCCTCGGCCAGCATCTCCGACGGCTCCGCGGCGATGTCGACGAAGGCGACCTTGGCGCCCTGCGCGCAGAAGTGTTCGACAATGGCCGCGCCGATGCCGGAGCCGCCGCCGGTCACGAATACGACGCGGTCTTTCAGGCTGGGATAGACGGCGTATGCCGGCATGTCTCGATCTCCTCGCTCGGTGTCTAGAGCTTATAGACGCGCGCGGCGTTGCCACCAAAGATCTTCGGCGTGTCATCGGCGGAAAGACCCGAGAGACAAGCGTTGACGGCCTGCCACCAGTCGCCATAGCCGGCGGTCTCGGTCAGCACCGGCCAGTCGCTGCCCCAGATCAGGCGGCCGGGACCGAAGCAGTCGAGCAGGTGATCGACATAGCGGCGCAGGCCGTCGACGGACCAGTCCGGTCCGGCCTCGGTGATCAGGCCGGAGAGCTTGCAGTCGGCGTCCGTCTCGGCCGCGAGGCGCGCCATATGCGCGGCCCAATCGTCAAACGCGCCGGCGGCGATGTCGGGCTTGGCGCCGTGGCAGATCACGGCGCGCATGTCGGCGTGGCGGGCGAGCAGGTCGTGCAGGTAGGGCAGCTGCGGCGGCTTCACCAGGCACTCGAACACCAGATCCAGCTCGACGACGGCGCGGTAGGCGGGCGTCAGGGCCTCGCCCAACATCCAGTCGGCTTGAGGGATGTCCTGGATCATCGGCCGGATGCCCTTCAGGTAGGGATTGCCGGCGAGGCGTGCGAGCGTCGCCGCGGCGTCGGCGCTTTCCATATCGATCCAACCCACGACGCCGGCGACCATGTCGTGCGCCGCGGCCTGTTCCAGCATGAACTCGGTTTCGGCCACCGTCGCGGCAGCCTGCACCAGTACGATACGGTCGATACCGGCCGCCTCGAGATGCGGGCGGATGTCGTCCGCGCCGAAATCCCGGTTCAGCGCCGTTTGCTGCGGCTGGATCCAGGTGTAGTCGCCGCGCGCCAGGCGCCAGAAATGCACATGCGCATCGATGCGGTCGGACATGCCGCGGATCAGTCCGGTGTCGGGGCGTCGGCGCGCAACAGACCCTCGGCCTTGAGCTCGGCCCACAGGTCGCCCGGGATCGGTGCGTTGATGGTCGTGACGTTGCGCTCGACCTCATCGGCGTTGACGGCGCCCGGGATCACCGAGGCGACGACGGGATGCGCCAGCGGGAACTGCAGCGCCGCGCTGGCAAGCGTCACATCGTGCCGGGCGCAAACGGCCTCGATGGCCTCGACGCGGGCCAGGATCTCCGGCGGCGCGGGCTGATAGTTATAGTAGGCGCCGTCGATGGCGCCGGTCGCCAGGATGCCGGTGTTGTAGGGACCGCCGATGACGATGCCGATACCACGTTCCGCGCAGCGCGGCATCAGATCGTCGAGCGCGTCCTGCTCCAGCAAGGTATAGCGACCCGCCAGCAGGAAGGCGTCGAAGTCGCCGATGTCGGTTAGCGCCATGCAGGCTTCGGACTCGTTGACGCCGGCGCCGATGGCCCTGACCACGCCCTCGTCGCGCAGCTTGGCGACGGCCTTGTAGGCGCCGTCGGCGACCTCGCGCAGGCGCTGCCGCCAGACCTCGCGGCTGCCATGCGTCCAGATGTCGACGTCGTGGATCAGCAACAGGTCGATGCGGTGCATGCCGAGGCGCTGCAGGCTGTCCTCGAACGAACGCATGACGGCGTCATAGGAATAGTCCGTCTCGCGGGCGAACGGCAGGGTGCGTTTGAAGATGCCGGCGTCGAAGTTCGATGGGTCGGCGGGCCGCAGCATCCAGCCGACTTTGGTCGACAGAATATAGTCGTCGCGCGGCCGCTGGCGCAGGGCATGGCCCATGCGGTGCTCACTGAGACCGTGGCCATAGAGCGGCGCCGTGTCGAAGAACCGCACGCCGGTCTGCCAAGCGGCGTCGATGGCGGCGGTGACCTGCGTCTCCGGCAGCGCGGCATACATGTTGCCGAACGGCGCCCCACCGAGGCCGAGGGCCGTCACCGAGACGTCGCTGCGACCGAGCCGGTTCGGATGGTCGGCGTGCAAATCAAGCACCCCCTAGTGGGCCTTCTCCCCGGGATTAGCAATCCCGGGGAGAAGGCAGGCGACGATCAGCCGGACAGGCAGCTGTCGGCGTTGGCCTCGTCGCAGACGTCGAGGCCGGTATAGATCGGGTCGGCGACCTGCTTGCCTTCGAGAATGTCCTTCAGGATGAACATGGCCTTGTAGCCCATCTCGTAGGGGCGCTGGCCGACCTGGCCGTGGCTGAGTCCGTCCTTCAGGATGTCCATCTGCATCGGCAGCGTGTCGGCGACGACCAGCAGGGTCTGCTTGTTCTTGATGCGGTCGATGTGCTTGTCCGCGACCTGCCGATAGGCCTTGGCGACGAATTGCGGGAAGCCGCCGGTCGGCACGAAGGCATCTAGTTTCGGATACTTCGCCAGGATGTCGGCCATCTGCTGCACCGACAGCGGGAAGTCGTCGTTGGTATAGAGCGGGCAGCCGTCGACTTCGGTCCAGCCGTTGGTCCCTTCCAGCCGCTCGCCCGGCGGTTGCGTGCTGGCCTGGCCGGACAGCGTGTCGCGGATACCCTGCATGCGCTCGTTATGATTGGCGGCCGCGGCGCCACCGGACTGGATGCAGATGCTGCCGCCGCCCGGCTTCATCTGCATGGCGAGCTTGGCGAGATTGACGCCGATATCGTAGTTCTTGGTGCCGACATAGGTCATGCGCATCTTCTTGTCGCGCTCCAGCAGGTCGGAATCCCAAGTGATTGTCGGAATGCCGGCCGCTTTCGCCGCCTGGAAGATGCGGGCCATGGCCGGCGCGTTCGACGGCGCCACGGCGATGCCGTCGACCCGGCGGGTAATCAGATCCTGGACGATCTGGATCTGCTCCTGCTCGGTATGCTCGCCCGGGCCGATATAGAGGCACTCGACGTTCGCCAGCTCGGCTTCGGCCTTCTTGCAGCCGTCGCGCGCCAGGTCGAAGAACGGATTGTTCATCGCCTTCGGCACGAGCGCGAAGGTGAACGTTTTATCCTGCGCGCCCGCCGTCAGCGGCAGTGCCAGCACGGCCGCGACGATCGCAAGTCCGATGGTACGTTTCATGACAATTCCCTCCCTATCCCAGGTGGATAACGTGGCCGGGCATGCTGTTCAGCCCGACCGTTTTCCGCGGACCCGTTCAAGCAGGACCGCGAGAATGATGAACAGGCCGACGAAGGCGCCCTGCCAATAGGGGTCGACGCCGGCCAGCAGCAGGCTGTTGCGGATTACCTCGATCAGCGCGGCGCCGATCATCGCGCCATAGGCGCCGCCCTGTCCGCCCATCAGGTTGGCGCCGCCGATCACGGTCGAGGCGATGACCCGCAACTCGTAGGTCATGCCGAGCGCGTTTGTCACCGCGCCCAGCCAGCCGACGATCAGGATCGCCGCGACGCCCGCCATCAGGCCGGACATCATATAAACCGTGACCTTGATCATATCGACGGGAACGCCGGTCAGGCGCGCCGCTTGCTCGTTGCCGCCGATGGCGAACACATGCCGGCCCCAGGCGGTGAAGTTGAAGATGAAGCCGAACAGCAGCGTCAGCACGACAAGCACGATCACGGGATGCGCGACCCCAAACGTGGTGCCGCCGCCCATGGCGAAGAACAGCTCTTCGTCCGGGCCGAACTGGTAAATCATCTTATTGTTGGAAACGACGAGCGCCAGGCTGCGCGCGATGCTCAGCATGCCGAGCGTGACGACGAACGGCGAGAGCTGCAGATAGGCGATCAGCACGCCGTTGACTGCACCACAGGCCAGCGCCGTCAACAGTCCGGCGCTGATGCCGACCCAGAGCGGGAAGCCCGCGTTCAGCACCAGGCCCGTGACGATGCCGACCAGCCCCATGATCGAGCCGACCGAGAGATCGATACCGGCGGTAATGATCACCGCCGTCATGCCCAGCGCCATGATGCCGATGAAGGCGAAGTTGCGCGTGATGTTGAAGAAGTTCTCGCCGGTCGCGAAGGCCTCCGACACCATGGACATGACGATGCAGATGCCGACGACAGAGACGGTCACCCAGAACGGCTGACTGCCGGCCAGCTTCTGCAGCGCATTGCTCTCGCGCTGCGTTGCGATCTGCTGCAGCGAAGCCTGCTCTGTCATGCGAGCTCGATCGCCCCCGTGATCAAACCGGTAACTTCCTCGGGCGAGCTGTCGGCGATCTCCTTGTCAGCGACCTTGCGGCCGCGCCGGACGACGACGATGCGATCGCAAACCGAGAAGACGTCGGGCATGCGGTGACTGATCAGCAGCACGGCGATGCCTTGCGATGTCAGCCGACGGATCAGGTCCAGCACTTCGGCCACCTGGCGTACGCTGATCGCGGCCGTCGGCTCGTCCATCAGCACCAGCTTAGAATTCGCGAGCCGGGTCCGGGCGATGGCGACGGCCTGTCGCTGGCCGCCCGACATGCTGCGCACCAGATCACGCGGCCGGGTTTCGGATTTCAGCTCGGCGAACAGCTCGGCGGCACGCGCATACATTGCCGAATAGTCCAACACCTTCAGCGGTCCCAGCCGCCGCTTCATCTCGCGGCCCAGAAACACGTTCGCGGCCGCTGTCAGATTGTCGCAGAGCGCCAGGTCCTGATACACGACCTCGATGCCCTTCGCCCGTGCTTCCACCGGCTTGTGGAATTGCACGTGCTCGCCGTCGAGACGGATCTGGCCGCTTGAGGCCGGAAAGTTGCCGGCCATGATCTTGACCAGCGTCGACTTGCCGGCGCCGTTGTCGCCCATCAGGCCGACGGCCTGGCCCGGTTCGATGTCGAAGCTGACCTTGTCCAGCGCCTGAATGGCGCCGAAATTCTTCGAGACGTCGCGCAACTCAAGCAGCGCCATCAACAGCCCTCCCTGCCGGGCTTGGCGGCATTCTTGTCATCGGCCCAAGACTATCCGTCCAGGGGCCGTGCCGGCCGCAGTCTTTGGCCGCCATTTGGCGCCCGGCGACCACATTATGCCCGAGAAAGCAACACCTGCAAGGAAACGCGCGCTAACCTTCGGCAATTTCAATCCATTGCTGTTCGGCCGCCGACGCCATCACGGCGTCGATCACCTTCTGGACCCGCCACGCTTCCCGGAAATCCGGCCAAGCGTCGCGTTCGCCCGCCAGCGCCTCGACCAGGTCGCGAACCTCGATCGTTTTCATGTCGTTGAAGCCCAATTGGTGGCCCGGCGCCGGACAGAAATCGCCATAAGGTGGATGATCGGGGCCGGCGGTGATGGTCTTGAAGCCATCGCGGCCCGGCGGCTGGCTCGGCGCATACAGCTTCAGCTCGTTCATCCGTTCCTGCGTAAAGGCGATTGCGCCGCGGCTGCCGGTGATCTCGTATGCCAGCTGCATCTTCCGGCCCGCCGCCACCCAGCTGGCTTCGATGACGCCACCGGCGCCGTTGGCAAAGCGTACCAAAGCCCGCGCCTGGTCGTCCTGATCGATCGTGCGGGTTTCCGGCTCGCCGGCCCGGACCGGGCGTTCCTTCACGACGGTCTCCAGCTGCCCACAGACCGACACGATATCGCCGACGAGGAAACGCGCCATGGAGATCAGGTGACTGCCGAGATCGCCCAGCGCGCCGGAACCGCTCGCCGGGTCCAGCCGCCAGCTGAACGGCGTCGCCGGATCCGCCATGTAGTCCTCCGCATGGATGCCGCGAAAGTTCACGACCTCACCGATCTCGCCGCTCTGCACGATGTCGCGGGCCAGCGCCGCCATCGGGTTCTTCAGATAATTGAAGCCGACGAAGGTCTTGACCCCGGCGGCCTCGGCCGCGTCGACCATGGCCTTGGCTTCTTCGGCGGTGGGCGCCAGCGGCTTCTCGCAATAGACATGCTTCCCCGCCGCAATCGCGGCGAGCGCCATGGGCTTGTGCAGTACGTTCGGCGTCGTGATGTCGACCAGATCGACGGCGGGTTCGGCAACCAGGCTGCGCCAGTCACCCGTGCCGCGGGCGAAGCCGAGACTGGCGGCGGTGGCCTGGGCCAGTTTGTCTGTGGCGTCGGCCACGATCTCGAAATGCGGCTCGCGCGACAACGAAAACACGGCGGCGGCGCCGCGAAAGGCCAGCGTATGCGCGCGGCCCATGAAGCCGCCGCCAATCAATCCGATAGACAGTCGCTGCATGTCATGTCCTTCGCTTGCCGTCCACGCGTCGGCTAGTAGCGCACCTCGACGCTGCGGCCGCTGCGCAAAGCTTCATTGGCGGCGTCGGCCAGGATCAGGGCGCGGCGGCCATCCTCAAAGGTGACGGAAGGCTCACGACCCTGCCCGACCGCGTCGATAAAATCATCGAGCTCGTCGACATAGGCTTCCGGATAGCGTTCGATGAAGAACGGCATCAGGGGGTCGCGCGTCGCGGTGCCGGCCGGCGTGTAGCGCTCGATATCGGTGGCGCGGCGGTTGTCGGAGCGCACCATGCCCTTGGCGCCGAAGACCTCCACGCGCTGGTCGTATCCGTAGACCGCGCGGCGCGAGTTGTTGATATGGCAAAGCGCGCCGGACTCGGTGCGCATCAGCACCATGGCCGTGTCGACGTCGCCCATGTCGTTCAGCTGTGGGTCGACCATGACACTGCCGAAGGCGCTGATCTCGACCGGCTCCTCGCCCAGCATGAACCGCGCCAGATCGAAATCGTGGATCATCATGTCGCGGAACAGGCCGCCCGATACGCGCAGGTATTCGACCGGCGCCAGCGAGGGATCGCGGCTGGTGATGATGACCTGCTCGACGGCGCCGACCTCGCCGTCGCGCACCGCCCGCTGCACCGCGCGGTGCGTCGGATCGTAGCGACGGTTGAAACCGATCTGCACCGGCACGCCACTGTCCTCGACGACCGTTCGGCAGGCCTCGACGCGGGCGATGTCGAGGTCGATCGGCTTCTCACACAGCACCGCCTTGCCGGCCGCGACGGCGGCGGTAATGAGCTCGACATGGGTGTCGGTCGACGACGCGATCAGGACTGCGCCCACGTCATCGTCGGCCAGCGCCTCCTCGACGCTGCGCGCCGACCTGGCGCCGTGCCGTTCGGCCGTCTGGTCCGCCGCCTCGGCATTGACGTCATAGACATGTGCCAGGCGCGCGCGCCCGTTGTGGCCGAGATTGTCGGCGTGCATGCGCCCGATGCGCCCGGCGCCGAATAACGCGAACTGCAGCATGCTGTCCCTCCCTTGCCCGGTTTCCGGCGACGGCTTCGACCTATGTCGTGCCGTTGAATTGCCGTAAGGTCAGCTTAACGACAAACCGGGGTCAATGCGGAATCGACGTTGCCGCGGCGGCTGAACCGATCATGGCATCGACCCCGATAGAAACAGTCAGGGGAGAGCCGCATGAAGACCGTTCGTCTCACCATGGCGCAAGCGCTGGTGACCTACCTTACACGCCAGCGCACCGTTATCGATGGCCAGGAGCTGCCGTTGTTCGCGGGCGTGTTCGCCATCTTCGGCCATGGCAACGTGACCTGTCTCGGCGAAGCGCTGAATGATGTGCGCGAGGCCTTGCCGACCTGGCGCGGCCAGAACGAGCAGTCGATGGCGTTGGCCGCGGTCGGCTTCGCGAAGGCCAAACGGCGCCGGCAGATCATGGTCGCCACCAGCTCGATCGGACCGGGCGCCACCAACATGATTACCGCGGCGGGCGTAGCCCATTCGAACCGCCTGCCGATCCTGATCCTGTCCGGCGACACCTTCGCCAATCGTATTCCCGACCCGGTGCTGCAGCAGGTCGAGCATTTCGATAACCCGACCACGACGGTCAACGATGCCTTCCGGGCCGTCAGCCGCTACTGGGACCGCATTACGCGGCCCGAACAGATCGTCGAGTCACTGCCGCAGGCCGTGGCGACCATGCTCGACCCGGCGGATTGCGGCCCGGCCTTCATCGGTCTTTCCCAGGACGCGCAGGGTGAGGCCTTCGACTATCCGGAAGTGTTCTTCGAGCCCAAGACGCATTTGGTGCGCCAGCCGCGACCCGATCTGCGCGAGCTGTCGGCCGCGGCCGACCTCATGCGCGGCGCTAGGAAACCGCTGATCGTCGCCGGCGGCGGCGTTCACTACGCTCTCGGCGCGGCGGCGCTGGCCAGTTTTGCCACGACCCACAACGTGCCGGTCGTCGAGACCATCGCCGGTCGCGCGACGCTGCCGCACGACCATCCGATGAATGCCGGCCCGTTGGGCGTGATCGGCAGCGCGTCGGCCAATACGCTCGCCGCCGAGGCGGATGTCGTGCTGGCCGTGGGCACGCGGCTTCAGGATTTCACCACCGGCTCGTGGACCGTGTTCCAGAATCCGGCGATGCGCCTTATCGCGCTCAACGCAGCGCGCTACGATTCAACCAAGCATCGTGCGCAGCCGCTGGTCGGCGACGCTCTGGTCGGCATCCAGGAACTCGGCGCGTCGCTGGGCGATTGGCGGGCGCCGTCCGACTGGGCGGCGAAGGCGGCGTCGGAATATGCGACCTGGAACGAAGTCGTCGACCAGGCCACCGGACCGACGAATGCCGAGCTGCCGGCTTATGCCCATGTCGTCGGTGCGATCAATCGCAAGGCGGGCGACAAGGATCTGGTGCTGACGGCGGCGGGCGGCCTGCCGGGCGAGCTGGCCAAGAACTGGAAGGCGAAAACGCCGGGCACGTTCGACTGCGAGTTCGGTTTCAGTTGCATGGGCTACGAGATCGCCGGCGGCTGGGGCGCCAAGATGGCGCGGCCCGACGACGATGTCATCGTCTTCGTCGGCGACGGTTCGTATCTGATGCTGAACAGCGATATCTACAGCTCGGTCCTGACCGGGCACAAGCTGATCGTCGTGGTCTGCGACAATGGCGGGTTCGCCGTGATCAATCGGCTGCAGAATTTCAAGGGCAGCGCCTCGTTCAACAACTTGCTGGACGACTGCCGCGCCGAGAACGACGTGCGGGTCGATTTCGCCAAGCATGCGGAAAGCATGGGCGCCATCGCCGAGACCGTCGCCGGCATCGGCGAGCTGGAGCAGGCCTTCGATCGGGCCAAGGCCGCGGACCGCACCTACGTGATCGTCATCAAGACGCACCCGGCGGAATGGACGGAGGGCGACGCCTGGTGGGATGTCGGCGTGCCCGAGGTCAGCCAACGCGAGGCGGTGCGCGCCGCCCGTGCCGAGCACGATGCCGGCAAGCGTCAGCAGCGCGTCGGTGTTTGAGCCATGAAGATCAGATTGGGCGTCGCGCCGATCGCCTGGACCAACAGCGATCTGCCGGAACTGGGCGGGGACGTCAGTCTGGAGCAGTGTCTGCGCGAGAGCCGGGCGGCCGGGTATTCCGGTACCGAGACCGGCGTGAAGTTTCCCCTCGATGCCCGGACGCTCGGCCCCGTACTGGCCGAGCATGGCCTGCGGCTGGCCTCGGGTTGGTTCTCGGGCCGATTGCTGGAAGTGTCGCTCGACGAGGAAAAGCGCCGGTTGGAACCCCAGCTCGCGTGTTTTGCCGAGCTCGGCGCGCCGGTCCTGGTCTATGCCGAGACCAGCGGCAGCGTCCAGACCATCAGGGACCGGCCCGTCCGCGAACGGCCGCGAATGACGCCGGACGAGATCGCCAGGTATGGCGAGAAACTGACGGCCCTGGCCGAGCATATGCGGGATCGGGGCGTGCCCATGGCCTACCACCACCATATGGGCACGGTGATCGAGACGGACACGGATATCGATGCCCTGATGGCCGGCACCGGCCCTGCCGTCGGATTGGCCCTCGATACCGGGCACGTGACCTATGCCGGCGGTGACGTGCTGGCGATCATCGAGCGTCATGGCGCGCGCATCAACCACGTCCATTGCAAGGACATACGCGATGACGTTCTGGCGCGGGCGCATGCGGCCGATATGAGCTTTCTCGAATCCGTCATCGCCGGTGTCTTCACGGTGCCGGGCGACGGCTGCATCGACTTTGCCGGCGTCGCCCGGGGGCTGGCGGATGCCCGCTATCGCGGCTGGGTCGTGGTCGAGGCCGAGCAAGACCCCGAAAAGGCGCCGCCGTTCGAATACGCCAAGCTTGGCCACGCGCATCTGAGCGACGTGTTCGTCGCTGCCGGGTTCAAGATTGCCCATTGATGACGCGAAATCCGAAGATGGAACGCCCGGGATGTCCGATTTGAGCAAGCAGTTCGACGGCCAGATCGCCGTCGTTACCGGCGGTACGCAAGGCCTGGGCGAAGCCGCGGCGCGGTTGTTCGCCGCGCGCGGCGCGGCCGGCCTGGTGATCTGCGGCCGCAATCCGGAACGCGGCCAGCGGGTGGCCGCCGACCTGACGGCGGCGGGTTGCGAGACCCGGTTCGTTGCCGCCGACCTGGCCGACGTCGATGCTTGCGCCCGCGTGATCGCCGAGGCTGACAGGGCCTTCGGCCGGATCCATAGCCTGATCAACTGCGCCGCCATCACGGACCGGGGGACGGTCTGGGATACCTCGCCCGCGCTCTGGGACCGGCTGTTCGCGATCAATACCCGGGCGCCGTTCTTTCTGCTGCAGGGCGCGGCCAAGGTGATGCGGCGGGAGGGCATTGCCGGCACCGTCGTCAACATCATCAGCATGTCGAGCCATGGCGGGCAGCCGTTCATTACCGCTTACAGCGCCTCCAAGGGCGCGCTGGCGACGCTGACTCGGAACGCGGCGTTCTCGCTGATGCGGGACCGGATCAGGGTGAACGGCCTGAACATCGGCTGGACCGACACGCCGGGCGAGCACCAGATCCAAACGAACTTTCACGGCGCCGACGACGGCTGGCTGGCCGAGGCCGAGCGGCGGCAACCCTTCGGCCGCCTGATCAAGCCCGACGAGGTGGCCCGTGCCATCGCCTTCCTGGCGTCCGACGAATCCGGTCTGATGACGGGATCGATCGTCGACTTCGACCAGTCGGTCCTGGGCGCCTACGAGGCGCCGCCTCAGCCGGCGTAGGCCGGCGGCGGCGTGAACCCGCCGAACGTCTCGGCCAGGAGCTGGGCAAAGCGGATCGCCGTTCGCTCGCCGTATTCGGGCGCGACGATCTGCAGGCCGACGGGCAGGCCCGCTGGCGTCTGGCCGATCGGCGCGATCACCGACGGCAGGTAGACGGCGCCGGTCATGCCGGCCCAGAACAACTGCTGGAAATACGGCAGCGGCTTGCCGTTGACCGTCAGCGTGCGGGCATTGCTGTCCGCGCTCTGGTCGTGCGGAAACGCCGCCGTCACCGAGATCGGGCAAAGCAGCAGATCGTGGTCTTGGAAGAACTCATGCCAGCGGTAGCGCATATGCGTGCGCGCTTCATTGGCCGCCAGCCAGTCGCGGTGATAGCCGACCGTGGCCCGCGTGGCGACCGCGCCGTCGCTGAAATCGTCGTCGGCCAGTCCGGTCAGCCGTTCCTTGGCCGCGGCAACGGCTTCCGGCGGTTGCCGGCTGGTGACGACGGCATAGAGCAGCCAGAGATAGATCCGGTGCGCCTCGGCAAAATCGATCTCCGGCCGCGCCGCGTCGTCGATCTCGGCGCCGCACTTGGCGATGACGTCCACGGCCCTCTGGATGCGATCGCCGACCTCGGGGTCGACGGGGGCGTGCTCTGAATCGGGCCAGACGGCGACGCGAAAGTCGCTCAGCTGCTGTTGCCGCGCCGGCGGCAGGTCGAGCTTCCAGCCGCCCGCTTGCAGTACATCCGGACCGGACATCACGTTCAGGGCCAGGTCCAGGTCGTCGGCGCTTCGGGCCAGCGGCCCGACCACGGAAATGTCCGACGGCGTCAGGATGCCCGGCATGGCGTGGCCGCGGGGCGGCAGAATGCCCCAGGTCGGCTTCAGACCGTAGACGCCGCAATAGTGCGCCGGATTGCGGATCGAGCCGCCGATATCGCTGCCGGCCTCCAGGCCGGTCATGCCGCTGGCCAGCGCCGCGGCCGAGCCGCCCGACGAGCCGCCGGGCGTTCGGCCGTGATCCCAGGGGTTGTTCGTGGTGCCGTAGACGTCATTGTAGCTCTGAAAGTCGGCCAGCAGGAGCGGCACATTTGTCTTGCCGAAGATCACCGCGCCGGCGTTCAGCAGGCGGTCGACCTGAACGGCGTTGCGGGGCGCGATGCTGTCCTTCAATGCCGGCACGCCCCAGGTCGTGGGCAGGCCTTCGATATCGAACGACTCTTTCAGCGTCATCGGCAGGCCATGCAGCGGCCCCCAGCTTTCGCCATTGGCGAGGGCTTCGTCCGCGGCGGCCGCCCGGGCCCGCGCGCGCTCGATGTCCGTGACGACAATGGCGTTGATGTCATCGTTGAAGCTGTCGACCCGGCTCAGATAGTGCTCGAGCAGTTCGACGCAGCCAATACGGCGTTCGGCGAGGTCGGCACAGAGCTTGGTGGCGGCGGAGAAGGCGATATCGGTCATTTCTCGAAGCTTTATTCTGCGACCCGCGAGGGTCCGGGCAAGATTTCGTCGGCGACGCGCCGGGATGACCAGTATGGCGGAAATTGACGGCCGCGAAAATCGCCCGGTCGTCCGGTCGGCCGGTGGTCAGGCGCAATAGGCCGACTTAACCCTTCATTCACGCCGATTTTCTATCCTGAGCGTGTATGCGTGCCACAGGGGGCGGCGGCACGTTGTACCCAGCCCTGGTCGCCGTTCGGTGCGGCGACCGTGGTGCGTAGTGACCGCGAGCGTGATCTCCGAATGTCAGAAATCGGCGAAAATCGTATTGGCCTATCGAGCAGTCCGCTGGAGCTGTCGCGGCTGCAGGTGCTCGTGGTCGACGACAATCTGCATATGCGCAAGCTGATCAAGACGATCCTCTATGCGCTCGGGATCAAGGGTTTGCGCGAGGCCACGGACGGCGCCGAAGCGTTAAAGGAGCTTAAGACGTTTCCAGCCGATCTGGTGCTGACCGATTGGCTCATGGAGCCCGTCGACGGAATCGAGCTGGTGCGTCAGATCCGCAACGGCAAGAACAGCACGAACGAGTATCTGCCCGTTGTGATGATTTCGGGCCATTCGAGCCGCGATGCCATCGTCCAGGCCCGCGACGCCGGCGTGAACGAGTTTCTGGTCAAACCAATCTCGGCCAAGGGGCTGTACCAGCGCATCGTCTCGATCATTGAGCGACCGCGGCCGTTCGTACGCACGAAGAGCTTTTTCGGCCCCTGCCGGCGACGGCACAACTGGTCGCAATACACCGGGCCGGAGCGCCGCAATCTGGACGAAAACGCCGACGGTCCGATGTCGCAAGAGGATGTCAACGATTTGCTGGATGCGCTCGATGGCTAGACGATCAGCGCCGAGCGGCGGATTCGAAAGGGATTGAACGTGAGCGGAAAGTCAAAACGCCCGGCGTCGACATCCACCAAAGGCAAATCCTCGAAATTCGAGGAGATCAACCCGCCGAACACGCTGCGCGACAAGGTGGGCAGCGGTTCGGGCATGAACCGCGCTTTTCTGGAGCGGGCGGAAGCAGCGATCGAGGATCTGCGTGTCGACTTCGAAGCGCATCTGTTCGACGAAGTCGAGCGGATCACGACGATGTTCTCGGAGATGACGGCAGCCGGCGCATTCCGGCCGCGTGAACTCTATCTCGTGGCGCATGAGCTGCGCGGCGAGGCTGGCAGTTTCGACTACAAGTTGCTGAGTCAATTTGGCGATACGCTCTGCGAGCTGCTGCAGGACAAATCCGATCTGTCGCCGCGCGAGGTCGAGATCGTCGGGTCGCACATCGACGCCATGCGAGCGGTCGTCAGGCGGCAGGTCAAAGGCGACGGCGGCGTCGTCGGTCAAGAGTTGGCCGAAGGCCTTCAATCCATGGTGGTGATCCAAGACAGATGACGGCGCCACGCCGGAAGTGCGCGCGCTCTAACGGCGTCGTCCATAGTCAAACGACAGGCTCGCCAGCGAAGATCGTTGATTTGCGTAGGACTTCATTAATGGAAAACCACTAATCATGCGTTGGGCAATTCCGGAATGTGCGATTTCCGATCGCGTCACTCCGGCCGAGAGGATTCGATGCTGCCGATTAGTGGTTGATCGCGATGATTGGTTTTGACTTGAAGACAAACGACGACGGCGCCGAGATCGAGCTGGCTTCCGTTATGGACATGCGCGCCGCCGAGCCGTTGAAGGCGACGCTGTTGGAAGCGCTCGCCGGACAGCAGCCGCTTTCGATCAAGGCCGACGCCGTCGATCGCATGTCGACGCCTTGCATCCAAGTACTGATCGCGGCGGCGACAGCGATGCAGCGCACGGAAATGCCTTTCAAACTGACCGGACCGAGCGACGCATTCATCGATGCCTTCAACGATCTCGGATTGTTTCCGGTGCTCAAGCAATGGGACATCGAAAAATGACGATGCGTATTCTCACCGTCGACGACTCGCAGACCATGCGCGACATGTTGGCAATGACGCTCCAGGGCGCCGGCTACGACGTGCTTCAAGCCGAGAATGGCCAAGAGGGTCTGGACGTCCTCAAGGGCTCTGAAGTCGATCTGATTATCACCGACCTCAATATGCCGGTCATGGACGGCTTCGATTTCATCGAGCATGTCCGGTCCGACTCAATGCACAACGCGACGCCGATCCTGATCTTGACCACCGAGAGCGCGGGCGAGAAGAAGGAGCGCGGCCGGGCCGCCGGCGCGACCGGCTGGATCGTGAAGCCGTTCGAGCCGGAAAAGCTGCTCGGCGTGATCCGCAAGGTCAGCCCCTGACGTCGAATCTGTAACCCCGACGAACCTCCAGGCGTGTCATGGACGATCTAGAACAATTTAAGCAGACCTATTTCCAGGAATGCGAAGAGCTGCTGGGGGATCTTGAATCGCAGCTGATGGCATTGGAAGACGGCGAGCGCGATGTCGACGTCTTGCATGCGGCGTTCCGGGCGATCCATTCGATCAAGGGCGGCGCGGGCGCATTCGGCTTCGATCAACTGGTTTCGTTTGCCCACACCTTCGAGACGGTTCTCGACCTGATGCGCGAAGGTCAGGTCGAACTGACCGATGACAACGTTTCGACCTCGGTGCGCGCCGGCGATATTCTTGCCGACCTTGTCAATGCGGCGCAGGCGGGCGAACAGTTGCCGGCCGATCACGGCGCCGATGTGCTGCAGGCGCTGTCCGTGATCGCGGGCGGCGATGCCGGACCGCCGGCCGCCGACGGCGACGATGAGGACGACGGCGACCTCGACGATCTCGACTTCACGCCGGTCCGGATCGATCTCGAAGACGGCGCCGAAGCGCCGGCTGAAGCGAATGCCGATGCCGCTGGCGACGCATCGACGCCGGACGGCGAGGCGCTCGATCTTGATGGTGGGGCGCCTGCCGTTTACCGGGTGTCGTTCCGGCCGCGAACCGAGATGTTGCAGCGCGCCAACGAGCCGCTGCTGATCGTGCGCGAGTTGAAGGAGCTCGGCACGCTCACGGCGACCGCCGATGTCTCCGAGCTGCCGCCATTGCCCGCACTGCAGCATGATGCCGCTTATCTGTCGTGGACGTTCGAACTGGTAACGTCTCACGACCTGATGGCGCTCGAGGACGTTTTTGAGTTCGTCACGGACGATTGCGATCTGTCGATCGAGATCGTCGAGGACACGGCGGCGACCGGGGCGGACGACGCGGCCGAGACGCCCGCGCCCGCCGCGGCGCCCGACAACGCCGAGCCGGCGGCGGCAAAAGAGAACGCGGCGGGCGACGAGGCCGCCGAGACCAAGACCGATGGCAATGGCGCCGCGGCACCGGCGTCGAGCGACGGCGAAGCGGCGAAGGCCGATGCGCCGAAGCCGGCAGAGGGTAAGCCGGAAAAGAAAGAGAAGGCAAAGTCACAGTCGGCCGCACCGGCCGTCAGCGCGATCCGCGTCGACCTCGACAAGGTCGATCGTCTGGTCAACATGGTCGGTGAGCTGGTGATCACGCAGGCGATGATTTCGCAGCAATCCGACCAGGTGCTGGCCGACCGCTATCCCGATCTCGTGCGGGGCCTGGAGCAACTGTTTCAGCATACGCGCGGCCTGCAGGACAGCGTCATGGCGATCCGTGCGCAGCCCGTGAAGTCGGTGTTCTCGCGCATGCCGCGCCTGGTGCGCGAATTGTCGATGCAGATCGGCAAGAAGATCCGTCTGGAGATGAGCGGCGAGAACACCGAGATCGACAAGACGGTGATCGAGCAGCTGAACGATCCGCTGACCCACATGATCCGCAATGCCTGCGATCACGGGATCGAGGATCCGGAGAAGCGGACCGCGGCCGGCAAGTCGGCCGAAGGCACGATCCTGCTGTCCGCCGAGCAGCGCGGCGGCCGGATCGTGATCCAAATCGTCGACGACGGCCAGGGCGTCAATCGCGAGCGGGTGCTCGCCAAGGCGGTCGAGAAGGGATTGGTTGCGGCCGATGCCAACCTGACGGACGAGGAAATCGATAATCTGATCTTCTCACCGGGTTTCTCGACCGCCGAGTCGGTGTCGAACATCTCCGGCCGCGGCGTCGGCATGGACGTGGTCCGTCAGAACATTCAGAAACTTGGCGGCCGGGTCAGCGTCCGCTCCGAGCCGGGCAAGGGATCGAACATCATCCTGACGCTGCCGCTGACGCTGGCCGTGCTGGACGGCATGATCGTGCGGGTCGGCGGCGAGTCCTATGTGATCCCGCTGACCAACGTGATCGAGAGCCTGTCGCCACAGGAGGGCGATATCAGCCTGGTCGCGGGCGGCGGCGACGTCATCAGCATCCGTGGTGAATACATCGAGCTCATCTACTTGAATCAGGTCTTCAGCATCGACAGCAACGGCTCGCAATCGAACGGCCTCGTCGTTCTGGTGGAAGTCGAAGGCGGCGGCAAAGTTGGCCTGGTGGTGGACGAGATCCTCGGCCAGCAGCAGGTCGTGATCAAGAGCCTGGAAGAAAACTTCGATCCGATTCCGGGCATCGGCGGCGCGACCATTCTTGGTGACGGCAATGTCGCGCTCATTCTCGACGTGACGGGCGTACGGTCCCTGCAGGTCCAGGCCTCGGCCGCCAGCGCCGCCGAAAAATCGAAAGCCATTCAGATTGAGGAGTGCGTAGCATGATTGAGGAAACTGCCGAAGTCGAACAGGAGGTCGGGACTCCCCGAGAGATCGAGCACGTCGCCGGCAAGACGGTGCAGCTCATCTCGTTCTCGGTCGGCAAGGAAGCCTATTGCGTCGATATCATGGCCGTTCGCGAGATCCGGGCCTGGACGGGTACGACGACACTGCCGAAGACGCAGGACTTCGTGCGCGGCGTGATCAATCTGCGCGGCATCATCGTGCCCATCATCGACCTGCGCAAACGCTTTGGCCAGGGCCATACGGATCCGACCAAAACCCACGTCGTCATCATCCTCGCCATCGGCGAGCGGTTGAACGGCATCCTGGCCGATGCCGTCTCGGATATCCTGACGGTGCCCGAGGACGAGATCCACGCGGTTCCGCAGGCCGAGGGCGAGGCCGAGAACCCGTTCATCGACGGTCTGGTCACCAAGGACAAGCAGATGGTGGCGTTGATTTCGCTGGAACGGCTGATCGACCAGGCTGTCGTTCACTGACATGCCGCCCGGCCGGCGCACCGGCCGTCGGCAGACCAAAAGGAATGCGAAGCGCCGACCGTCGGGTCGGCGCTTTTTGCATTGGCGGACCGTCTTGGATCGGTGTGTTGCGGATTCAGCGGTTTGGAGGGAAACGGCGTCGGCCATTCGGCCGATACATGCCCGTAGCGGCGCGGGCGCGACCGTGGGTCAGGAGGCTTGCTGGAACTCGAACGCCAGTTCCTCGCCGGCGCCCGCCGCCTTCTGGGCGCACTCTCGGATCGCCTGCAGGATCTTGGCCTGATTGTCGTTGTTGGCGGAGGTCTCCAGCTGCTCGCAGAGCCGGGCCACCCATTCGCTCTCGTTCGTGTGAAAACTCGCCTGGGAGGTGGTGATCAGTCCAACCAGAATACCGCCCAAGCAGCCCCCGGCCTCGCGGATCTTGACGTTGTCTTCCGGCATTTCGATACCGGCGAGCCAGTCGATCAATTGAGAGCATTCCTGGCTGAATGTCTCGCCGTCCATTCCGGAGATCTTTTTCGTGTGGAGACTCATTCCTTAACTCCGAGGCTTCCGGCTCCGCTGGAGCGGTAACTGCTTGATCGACTTGCAACAAGGTCCAAGGCCGAACGCATCCGCCTCTGGTGCATGCCAGTCGCCGTAGACGCCAATATTGCCGCCAAGCTATTGCGAAATGCTTACTTGATTATCGCCAATTGACAGAATCGGCGGCACCGCCGGTTTGTTGCTTGTCTTCGACCTTCCAGGCCGTTCGGCAAGGGCGGCTTTACCGAAACGTAACCTCTGCAACTTAAGCATTCTTCTTCAAGGGTCGTTGTCTCATCGCTTGAGAGAAACCACGTGTTTTCGGTGTCATTCCTTCCGTCGGTGGAGCGCGACCTCGCGATTGAGGTCGTCAGGCCACCGGCGCACACGGCCGAGGCGTCGTCGATCGTTCGCTGGCCGGCGGCGCAAGGTGACGCGATCTCACGACAACATGGACGAGATCTCTAATGTCGGCGGCGGCTGCATCACAAAAAGACAAACAGCGGGACTTCGCGTTCTCGGACAGCGACTTCCGTTTCATCGCCCAAATGCTGAAGGAACGCGCCGGCATCGTGCTGGCCGACCACAAGCGGGACATGGTGTACAGCCGGCTCGCAAAACGAATTCGCGAGCTGAAGCTGGACAGCTTTCGCGAATACATCGATTTGCTGACCGGCCCGAAGGGCGACGACGAGATCGGCACGACCCTGAACGCGCTGACCACAAACCTGACCAAGTTTTTCCGCGAGTCGCATCACTTCGACCATCTGAAGTCGGTCGTGGCGCCCGCGGCCCGCAGCGCGGTGAAACCAGGCCAGCGGCCTCGGCTGCGCATCTGGTCGGCCGGCTGCTCGTCGGGAGAGGAGCCCTACTCGATCTCCATGACGCTGCTCCAGGGGATATCGGATATTGCCAAGTGGGACGCCAGGATTCTGGCGACCGACATCGACACCAACATGGTGCACCGCGCGTCGCAGGGCATTTACGAACGCCGCTCCGTCGAGGCCATACCGGGACAAGCGCGAAGCCAGTTCGCCAAGCCGGTGAAGGGAGACGACGACAATTTCCAGATGTCCGAGCGTGTGCGGTCTCTGATCACGTTCAAGCCGCTCAACCTGTTGCATCCCTGGCCGATGAAAGGCCCGTTTGACCTGATCTTCTGTCGCAACGTTGTGATCTACTTCGACAAGGACACACAGCGCAAACTGTTCGACCGCTATGCCGACCTGTTGCGCGAAGACGCGTTCCTCTACATCGGCCATTCCGAGTCGCTGTTCAACGTCACCGACCGCTTCAAGCTGGTCGGTCAAAGCATCTACCAGAGACAATCATGATGATGTTCGACAGGGGGCGCGCGGACATCGTTACCGGCGGATCGAACCAGATGCGATTCGCAACTATCACCGAGGATTGGAGTGCTGTGGGATGATACGGGTCCTGATCGTTGACGATTCCGCGCTGATCCGGCAACTGTTGAGCCACCTCCTGTCCGAGGATCCCGAGATCAAGGTCGTCGGCGTGGCCGCCGATCCGCTGGTGGCGCGCGAGAAGATCAAGGCCGAGAATCCTGACGTCGTCACCCTCGACGTCGAGATGCCGAAGATGGACGGCCTGTCGTTTCTGGAGCGGATCATGCGCCTCCGGCCGATGCCGGTGGTGATGGTTTCGACGCTCACCCAGAAGGGCGCGGACGTGACGCTGAAGGCGCTCGAATTGGGCGCGGTCGATTTCATCGGCAAGCCGACCATCGATGTCGAAAGCGGCTGGCAGGAAAAGAAAGAGGAGCTGATCGCCAAGGTCAAGGCCGCGGCCCGGGCGCGGGTGCAATCGCGGACCAACGGCAGCAAGGCGCCGAAGAAGTCCGTCTCCAGCAACATCGGCTTTCGCACAACCGACAAGGTCGTGGCCATCGGCGCCTCCACGGGCGGCGTGGACGCCTTGCGCGAGGTGATATGCGCGCTGCCTGCGGACAGCCCGCCGATCCTGATCACGCAGCACATGCCGCCGAGCTTCACCGGCCGGTTTGCGGAACGTCTGAATTCGCTGGCCGCTGTGTCGATCGCCGAGGCGACGGACAATGCCCGGGTGATGCCTGGCCATGTCTACATCGCGCCGGGCGACAAGCACCTGAAGCTCTCGCGGTCGGGCGCCAACTATATCTGCAAGCTGTGGGACGGGCCGCTGGTGACCGGTCACAAACCGTCGGTCGACGTGATGTTCGAGTCGGTTGCCGACGTTGCCGGCGAGAACTGCGTCGCGGCGATCCTGACCGGGATGGGCAAGGACGGCGGCAAGGGCATGCTGAAGATCCGTGAGACCGGCGCCATGACGATCGGTCAGGACGAGGCGACATCGCTGGTCTACGGCATGCCCAGGGTGGCGCAGGAGATGGGCGCCGTACAGGAGCAGCTGCCGCTCGGAAAGATCGCCGAAGGGATCATGAAAGCCTGTTGAACATCGGTGATTGGTTGGCGCTCCGGTCATCGACGATCGCGATTCACTGCCGGAAACGACAGAATTAGCGCCAGTAACGGTCGGAGTTCTCATAAAGAGAACAAAGTATTCGGGTTCGATGTTCAAATTATCTCAGTTCCTGCAAATGGTTTCGGTTAACCGATTTTTGAAATTTCGCCATTAGAAATGGATCGTTGTCGGACTGATAGCCGATACTGCGGCAAGTCGGATCGACGTTCGTATGACCAGGGCGGTTCCGCCTGAAGCGGATGATGCGGCGCCGCCGAGTGACCTAGCGGAGAAGTGGACGATGCCTACAGCGAAAGACATGGTTGTCCTGGTTGTCGACGATCAGCAGAGCATGCGGCAGCTCACCCGCTATTCCCTCGAGCAGCTCGGCATCCGGAAGGTCACCGAGGCTTCGGACGGGAAGGACGCCGTCTCGGCCATGCAAAGCCAGAAATTCGATCTGATCATTTCGGATTGGAACATGGACGTCATGGACGGCCTGGAGCTGCTGAAGCACGTTCGCGCCGATCCGATCTTCAACAAGACGCCGTTCATCATGGCGACCGGTCAGAACTCCAAAGCGCAGGTGAAGGAAGCGATCGACGCCGGCGTCAACAACTACATCGTCAAGCCGCTGAACGGCATCACGCTGAAGAAGAAGATCGAAGCGGTTATGGGGCCGCTGCAGTAGGCCACCGCGACAGACGCGGGACATTATCCGCGCCGCCCCCGCGACACATCATCGTTCAGCAACGCACTGTGCCGGCATCACTGCCGGCATTTTGCGTTTTCGGATCTCCGCTCGGCCTTGCCCGGGCGACGATCTATGCGTGCTTGCAGGCAACCCTGTGACTCAGGTAGGGATCATGCGGGGCGGGCAGCGGCAAGCGCGTGACGACGTTCGCCCTGTCGACGTTCAGGGTGACCGAAGGACGGGTAATCCGTGTCAAGCAATCGGACGGCGTACACGATCGTCGTCGGCAATGAAAAGGGAGGTTCGGGCAAGACGACCACCGCTGCGCACCTGATCACGGCCTTGTTGCGCACCGGCTTTCGCGTCGCCAGCCTGGACCTGGATCCGCGCCAGCGGTCGCTGACACGTTTCTTCGACAACCGTCAACGTTGGGCGGCGGCGCATGGCGTCGAGCTGCCGTCGCCTTCGCATCGCGCCGTTCAGCGCAGCGAGGCGGACAGTCATACCCAAGCCATCCGCGAGGAACGGCAGCGCCTGACCGCCGCGATGGCGGAGTTCCGGGGCTACCACGACTTCATCGTGGTCGACTGCCCGGGCAGCGACATGTCGCTGGCACGCATTGGCCACGCCTTTGCCGATACGCTGATCACGCCGATCAACGACAGCTTCCTCGATCTGGATCTGCTGGCCGAGCTGGATCCGTCCGGCGGCAAGGTCGAAGCCGTTGGCGTCTATGCGAAGATGGTGATGGAGATCCGTCGCCAGCGGATCGAGAGCAAGCGCCCCGGCATGGACTGGATCCTTATGCGCAACCGGTTGAGCTCGCTCGGCGACCGGAACAAGCGCCTGCTCGCCGATACCCTGGGCGAGCTGTCGAAAACCTTCGGTCTGCGGCTGGCGACCGGTTTCGGCGAGCGCATTATCTTCCGTCAGCTGTTTCTATCGGGCTTGACCGTGCTGGATCTCGGTCAGTCGGATGTCGATATCCCCATGACCATGTCGCACGTGGCGGCGCGGCAGGAGATCCGGCAGTTGCTCGGCGCGCTCTGGCTGCCGCGTGTGGACGATCGCCTGAAGGCGCTGTAACGCCGGCCGCTGACGCGGGTTCGGCGTCAACCGGTCCGATCAGTCTTCGTGGTCGAAGGTTGTCGGCGAGAAGCGCTTGGCGAACCGCGACTTCACCTCTTCCATCGTCAGTTGGCTCAGTGCCTGACTGACCCAGCGGTCCGGCAGCAGGGTGGCCGTGCCGTCGCCGCCGTTCGGGAGAGCGGCCTTGGCCTCCATCTCCTGCGTCGCTTCCAGCAGCACGCCAAGCGCGATGGCCAGGTTGCTTTGCCGCTGCCGCAGCCGGTCGTCGGCCTGCAGCGCGGCGATGATGCCGCTGACGCTGCCCATGGCCTCCTGCGGCAGGCCGGAGGCGAACAGCGTCATGGCATGGTTCGACAAGTCGCTGGCCATGACCTGCTGCAGCTCGAGTGTCCGGTCGATTTCCTCGACAGCCGTTTCGAGTCCGGCGATCACGAAGCTTGTGAGCTGAAGGATCTCGTCGGCGGTCAGCCCGTCCGACGTGCCGTCAGCCTGTTCGTTCGCTGGGTCAATCGACTTAGGTAACGCCTTAGTCGTCATCGGAAAATCTTGCCTAATTTTTTGTAAATCGTAGTCGAAACTTCAAGGCGATCCCCCAATCCGACAAACTAACTTGTCGACTTTGCCAAGTCGTTAACTCAACGGCGCTGAATTCAGTAGCTCGAATTCTACCAATCGTACGCAATGTCGATGGATGTGCTAATAAGCGCTGCTATTAACAGAAAATTACGCTTTAGCCACCAATCTCAAAGAACGAAATGATTGCAGTCGCTGTCGGCATCTCCGGCGGTGCGCCCAGCGAATCGGGCGGCGCTGCATGACACCAGGTGACCATTCGGAGTTGGGGGACATCCGGCACGGTCCATCATTCGGGTTCGATGGGCCGAAAGATTGAGTGAAGGGCTTCCGCAACGTCATGCAATCAACCCGGATAAACAAGATCCTGCGTCGCCACCAGAGCTGGTTGACGAACCAGTCGGACGGGATCCGCGCCGACTTTACCGGCGAGGATCTGACGGGCGCCGACTTCAGCGGCTTCGACCTTCGGCATGTCGGCTTTAGCGGCGCCACGCTCCGGGGCTGCCGCTTCGACTCTGCCCGTCTCGACGAGGCGGATCTGTTTTGCGCCGACATGACCGACGCCTCGCTGCGAAACGCCAGCCTGATCGACGCCGATCTTCGCGGCGCCGTATTTCAGGATGCCGATCTCAGCGGCTGCAACCTGCGCGGCGCGCGGCTGCGGCGCGGTCTGCGATTTGCCGAGGACAGCGACGAGCCGGTTGCGAAGATTCCGCAGAACCTGAAGCGGGCCACGCTGCAGGATGCCGATCTCAGCGGCGTCGACTGTCTGGGCGCGGACCTTTCGTCGGCCAATCTGACCGGCGCCAACCTGGAAAACGCCTCGCTCTGCGAGGCTGAACTGGTTGAGGCCGACCTGTCACGGGCCAATCTTTCCAACGCCGATCTCGCGGGCGCCGATCTGCGGCAGGCGGACCTGACCGGCGCCGTTCTGGAAGGCGTGAACGCGGTCGGCGCGCAGTTGCCGCCGGGCGTGGTGATTTCGAACGCCGGCGCCGGCGCGCCGGTCGACGAGCCGCCGGCGCAGCAGGACATCGAAGCCATATTCGACTCGCATGCCCGTTGGATCGAGGGGCGCGGCGGCAAGCCAGCCATTCTCATGGGCGACAAGCTGGGCCCGATCGATCTCAGCGGTCGTGACCTGAGCGGCGCCGTGTTGCGCAATGTCGACCTGCGCGGCGCCAAGTTCGTCAAGTCGCGCATGGTGATGATCAATCTGACCGGCAGCGATCTCAGCGGCGCCGACCTGCAGGAAGCCGATCTGCGCGGCGCGCAGCTGGCGCACGCGACTCTCACGGATGCCGATCTTCGGCGTGTGGATCTGCGCCGGTCCGAGTTGCGGGACGGCAATGGGAAGAAGAACGGTCGATTTCAGTGCGCTGACCTCTCGCATGCGCGACTGACGGGGGCAAAGCTCGACGACGCCAAGCTGGACGATGCCGTCCTGAACGGCGTGCAGGGCTTTGACGGTTCGGAGCTGCGGAAGGAGACGGCGTCGTAATGAGTGTTCCCGCAGTGAAGAGTGCCGGCGCCGCGCTCGGCGCGCCCGACGATTCGGTCGAGGACGGTCGCCGACGCTATTTCGACAATCGTCTGAACGTCACCGTCGTGAACGTGTTTCAGGGCGACTTCTATGTTTCGACAACGCCGGGCGAAATGCTGGCGACCGTGCTGGGCTCCTGTATCGCCGCCTGCGTGCGCGATCCGATCGCCAAGTGCGGCGGCATGAACCACTTCCTCCTGCCGGCGGGCAAGCAGTCGTCCGACAGCGAGGCCACCGGGTTGGCCCTGCGCTACGGCAGTTACTCCATGGAGCAGCTGATCAACGGCGTGCTCGCGGCCGGCGGTCGCCGGGAACGGCTGGAGATCAAGGTCTTCGGCGGCGCCAACGTGGTCCGCGGCCTGTCGGGTGTGGGGCACAAGAACTCCGCGTTCATCGAGGAATATCTGTTGAACGAGGGCTTTGGCATCGCCGCCAAACACATTCGCGGCAGCTGGCCACGCAAGGTGCATTTCTTTCCCGACACCGGCCAGGTCCGCATGCGCGAGCTGAAAGGCAAGACCGCCGAGCGCGTCTTCGACAAAGAGACGAAACTGCGCGCCAGGCCAAAGGTGCCGGAGACGGCGGGCACGATCGAGCTGTTCGACTAGGCCGACGTCGCGTGCCTGTCGGCTACGGCCGCATCGAAAAGCTTCGAGGCCCCTTCAAGGCGGCGAGACCGGGTTGGATCCAGTCCAGCCAATCGCACAGCGCCGGACGTGTTTCGGCGGGATCGATCAGCTCGTGGAAAGCGAAGGACTCGGCCCGCGGAAACGGTGATTGCCGCGCCGCCAGGATCGCCTCCAGCTCCTGGCGTTTGGCTTCCGGGTCGTCGGCGGCGGCGATTTCGCGGCCGAACGCGACCGCCACGCCGCCCTCCACGGGCAACGCGCCCATCTCGGCCGACGGCCAGGCCAGCACATAGGCATCGGCGCCGAAATGCGCCGCCTGGGCAACACCGAACGATTTGCGTATGACAATCGTGGCCCACGGCGTCTCACAGTCGGCGGCGGCCAGCACGGCGGCCGTGCCGTCGCGGATCGTGCCGGCCTTTTCGGCGTCGGGACCGATCATGAAGCCGGGCTCGTCGACCAGCGCGATGATCGGCAGATGAAAGGTCTCGCAGAACTCGATGAAGCGTCGCACCTTGCGGGCGCCGTCCGCCGTCATGGCGCCGGCATAGTAGCGGCAGTCGTTGGCGAAGATGCCGACGGCATGGCCGTTCAGGCGCGCGAGGCAGGTGATCTGTCCGGGGCCATAGCGACGGGTCGTCTCGAACACCGAGCCCGTATCGGCGATGGCGGCGATCAGCTTGCGCATATCGTAGGGCTTGCGGCGATCCGCGGGCACGATTGTACGGAGCTTCTCGTCGCGCCGGTCGCGGTCGTCGTCGGCCGCAATATGGGGCGCCAGCTCCCAGACATTTTGCGGCAGGTAGCTCAGGAACCGGCGGATCTGCGCGAAGGCGTCGGCCTCGTCCTCGGCGGCATTGTCGATCACGCCGTTGACCAGGTGCACGTCGGGGCCGCCCAGGTCTTCCTTGCTGATCTGCACGCCGAGCGCCCGCTCGACCACGGCCGGACCGGCGATCAGGATCTGCGCCGTCGCTTTCGTCATGACGGTGAAATGCGAGGCCACGAGCCGAGCCGCCGGTAGCCCGGCCACTGGGCCCAGCGCGGCCGAGACCACCGGCACCGTGGCCATGGCCCTGGCGACGGAGCGGAAGCGGTGCGGTTCGTAGACCGGATCGCCGACCGGGCCGCGCGGGCCCTTGCCGCCCGCGCCGCTGACGCTGCCACCACCGCCCTCGTGCAGGCGGATCAGCGGCACCCGATACTGGCAGGCCAGCGTCTCGGCATAGATGCTCTTGCGCAAGCCGGCTGCGTTCGGCGAACCGCCCTTGAGGGTGAAGTCCTCGCCGCCGATGATGCAGGCGCGGCCGTCGATCTCTCCGAGTCCCAGAATGAAGTTCGCCGGCGTGAAGTCGTGCAGCCTGCCTTCGTCGTCCAGCTCGGCCGCGCCGGCGCCCATGCCCTGTTCGCGGAACGTGTCGCCGTCCAACAGCGCGTCGATGCGCTCGCGCAGGCTGAGCCGGCCCTTGGCGTGCTGCCGTGCCACGGCGTCCTCGCCGCCCTGAAGCAGGGCGCGCCGGCGCCGCTCGTGGATCTCGTCGATTTGCTTTTCCCAGGCCATGCCGCGTCCCGTCTGCCGAACCGAAAAACTGGCGTATCATGCCGGCATGCGCGCGGCCTGTCCAAGCGCCGCGCGGCCGAGTGGAGGAAAATGCATCATGCCGTCGTCGGGAAACAAACGTATCGCCATCCTGGGCTTCGATCTCGAGGCCAACCGCTTCGCGCCGGTCTGCGGCCGGGCCGAGTTCGAGGAGCGCGCCTACTATGAGGGCGAGGCGATCAGCCGGGACGCCCGCGCCGAGCATCCCGCCATCCATGGCGGCATCTGCGGCTTCTACGCGACCATGGACGCGGCTGGTGACTGGACCCCGGTGCCGATCCTCTATACCGGATCGACGCCGAACGGCCCGGTCGATCAGGGTTTCTTCGACGAGGTCGTCGCGAAAATGCAGGCGGGACTGGCCTCGGCCGCGCCGCTCGACGGCGTCTATATCTGCGAGCATGGCGCGGCGGTCTCGACCGGCAGCCACGATCCGGACGGCGATCTTTTCGGCATGGTGCGCGAGGCGGTCGGGCCCGACGTGCCGGTGATCGCGACCCTCGATCTGCACACAAATGTGTCGCAGCGCATGGTCGACGCCACCGATCTGCTGATCGCCTATCGCACCAACCCGCATGTCGACCAGTTCGAGCGGGGCGCCGAGGCCGCGGCGGCCATGCGCGAGATGTTCGATGGTGTCCGCCCGGCCACGGCCTTCGTGCGGCTGCCGCTGGTGGCGCCATCGGTGACGTTGCTGACGGCCGAAGGCCAGCCTTATGGTGACCTGATCCGGCTAGGGCAGAGCAAGATCGACGCGGACGTGCTGAACGTCTCGATCACCGCCGGCTTCGCTTTCAGCGACACGCCGAAGAACGGTATGGGCATCCTGGTGACGACGCGCGGCGATGCGGCCAAGGCGGCGGCGCTGGCCGACGAGCTGGCCACGGCGGGCTGGGCCGACCGGGCCCGATATCGGACCAACATGATCGACCTGGACACGGCGGTGCGTCTGGCCGTCGAGACCGGCGCCGATGCCGCTAGGCCGTCCCTGCTGTTCGCCGACGTGGCCGACAATCCCGGCGGCGGCGGTCGCGGCAACACCACCTACATCCTGAAGGCGCTGCACGCGGCCGGTGCGCAGGGCGTGCTGCTGGGCGTGGTCACCGATCCGCCGCTGGTCGAGACGGCGTTCGCGGCCGGTCAAGGCGGCGCCATCGACGCCCAGTTCAACAGCGAAGAGACTCAATCCTTCTCGGAACCGTTCACGGCGCCGGCGACGGTCATCAGGTTGTCGGACGGCGAGTTCGTCGGCCATCACGGCATGGTCGCCGACCGGACCGTGCGTGTCGGCCGGTCGTGCCTGCTCGACCTCGGTGGCATTCAGGTCGTCGTCATCAGCGCCCGGCAGCAATGCCTCAGCGCCGATTTCTTCGAACATTTCGGCCCCGACGTCGCGGCGGCGCGCAGCGTCGTGGTGAAGTCGCGCGGTCATTTCCGCGCCGGCTTCCAGCACCTGTTTCCGCCCGAGCGCATTCACGAGGTCGATGTGCCGGGCCTGACCTCGCCGAACCTGGCGAATTTCGACTGGCGGCATCTGCCGCGTCCGGTCTATCCGCTCGACCCCGATACCATCTGGCCATCGGAATGAGCGGGGAAGATTCGGCGCTGGACAGTCTCGTCGACGGAATCGCGGCGCGGGCGGACGAGATCGAGTCGGCGCGGCGCCTGCCGGCCGATCTGGCGCGGCAGCTCGCCGACGCCGGCCTGTTCCGGCTGCTGCTGCCGGCGGCCTATGGCGGTCAGGAAGTTCATCCGGCCCATATGGTCGATACGATCGAGACGGTGGCGCAGGCCGATGGGGCGACCGGCTGGTGCGTGATGATCGGCATGACCAGTGCCGTGACCGCGGCCTATATGCCGGCGGCGACGGCGCGGGAGATCTTTGGCGCCGATCCGCAGGTCATAACCGGCGGCGTGTTTGCGCCGCTGGGGCGCGCCGTGCCGACGGAGAACGGCTACCGCGTCGACGGACGCTGGCAATGGGCGAGCGGCTGCCAGAACTGCGACTGGCTGATGGGTGGCTGCGTGATCCTGGAGGACGGCAAGCCCCGGATGCTCCCGAACGGCCTGCCGGACAGCCGCATGATGTTCTTTCCGGCGGCCGACGTGACGATCCACGACACCTGGGAGGCCTCTGGCCTGTGCGGCACCGGCAGCCATGACATCGAGGTCGCGGACCTGCGGGTGCCGCCGGATCGATCAGTCTCCATCATCACCGACCGGCCGGTCGAAACCGGGCCGCTTTATGCCTTTCCGATCTTCGGCCTGCTGGCCATCGGCGTCGCCAGTGTCGCGCTCGGCATTGCCGCCGGCGCGATCCACGACCTTGTCGAGCTGGCGGCGCAGAAGCGGCCACAGATGAGCCGTCGCGTGCTGGCGGAACGAGCCTCGGTGCAGGCGGACGTGGCGCGCGCGACGGCGCTGCTGCGATCGGCTCGCGCGTTCCTGCTCGAGGCCATCGACGCGGCCTGGACCGCGGCCTCGACCGACGGCGCCGTGCCGCTGGCGCAGCGCGCCGATTTGCGGCTGGCGGCGACCAACGCCACCCGCAATGCCGCGGACGCCGTCGATCTCATGTACGAGGCGGCCGGCGGCAGCGCCGTGTTCCGGCGCAGTCCGCTGCAGCGCCGGTTCCGCGACGTGCATGTCGCGACCCAGCACATGATGGTGGCACCGGCGACGCTGTCGCAGATCGGCCGCCTGCAGCTCGGCCTGGAGACCGAAACCGCGATGCTATGACCAGGGGTCGGCCCAGACCTCGAGCACACCGCCGTCGAAGTAACGCCGCGCCTCGGTCGGCAGCGGAATGTCGGCCTTGCCCTGCGTCAGGTCGAGCCGGCTGTTGTCGCTGCGCGGATGCCAGCGGTGCTGCATGACGACCTGGCCGTCCTCGCCCATCCGGATGCCGAAATGCAGCCGGTCGTTCATGATCCAGTCGCCCTCGTAACGCGAATCCCGGATCCAGCCGTCGTGCTTGTAGTGCGGTTCGATGCGAATATCGATGGCGCCACGGGCGAAGCCGTCGCGGCGGACCTTTATCAGGTTTCGCCGGAAATAGCCGGTGAACAGATGGGTACGTTGCTCGCTGGTCGTTGCCGGCGGCGTGATGATGGCGCTCAGATGCTCCGACGTGCGGGTGTGGATGTAGCCCGGCTGGCCGCGGATGGCGACACTGGTTTCGATCAGCAGGTAGTCGAGCTTGTCGCCCTCCTCGCGTCGTCCGGGCAGATCCTTGACCAGCTTGCCCGGTCGCAGAAACAGCTTGAAGCGCAGGTCGCCGAACAGGAAGCGTGTCAGATTCTGGAAGCCCGCCTCGCTGTTGACGATGCCGAAGGGGCCGGAATGCGCGCGGTGCACGAAGGCCCGCGGCGCGCCTTTTACATAGGCGTTCTCGATCGTCACCAGCCCGTCGCTGCCGGGGCCGACCGCGGCCTTGGCGCTGCGCACGACGTAGTCCTGGAAGTTGGTGCCGACCAGCGAGAAGACGCGTTTCAGCGGCGGCGCGTGCCGCAGTGGCCGGTAAGTATGCAGGTCCTCGCCCGCGCCGAGGCGTAGATAGCGGCGCATCTCCTCCGGTCCGAAGGTGTCGGCGCCGTGGAAGCCGAAATAGTCGCGCACGCCCTCGGCCCAGCCAAGTCCCGAACGGAAGCTGATGCCCTTGTGCGGCGTACCGTAGGTGAACAGCTTGTCGACCCGCACCCATTCGAAGCCCTTGCGTGCGTCCGGCTGGTTCGCCAGCCGCGCCGGCAGGTGCTCGGTCGCCAGCGTTTCGTTCTGCAGATAGCTGCGGCAGATCAGACCGCCCATGCTGTGGGCGACCAGATTGACGGCGAAGCCGTCGGGGTCGCCGCAGGCCCGGCGGATGCGGTTCAGAAAGATCAGCAGCTCGGTGGCGTAGCCCTCGATCTCGGGCCGCGCTTCCCGCCGGATGCTTGCTTCGGGGTCGTAGTAACGGAACACCCAGAGCGTTTTGCGCCAGTCCTTGACCGAGTTCTCCAGCGGCCGGTTTTCCCAATCGACGAAGCTGTTGAAGGCGTCCTGGTAGCCATGCTCCTTCAACAGGCGTACGACGGGACTTTCGAAGATGTACATCTTCGGGTCGGCCGACGCTGCCATCTTGTATTGCGTGGCGCCCAGATTGAACCCGTAGTAGGGCGTGTTGAAGGTCGCCTCGACCTCCTCTTCGGTCATGGCGTAGCCGCGCACATAGACGATCGGCAACTGCTGGCCCATCGGACGTTCCCCTTGTTTTCGCCGCCGAACGGGTCGGTCGGCCGTTTATGCTATTCGTTCAGAGCGTCTTCAAATACTCGATCAAGGCCGTCTTATCGTCCGCCGAAAGCGTCGTGCCGAAGACATGGCCGGCATTGCTGTTGCCGCGCACGTCGGTATCGTAGCGCCAGGCGCCGGCTGCCGCCGCCGCGTCGTCGCTGACAAATCCGATATTCCTCTGATCGTAAACGTCATAGCCGCGATAGAAACTTCGCGGCCGCTGATCCGGCGGCGTCAGCAGCGCGCGCAGGTGCGGCACCGAGCCGTTGTGCAGATAGGGGCCCAGCAGCCAGACGCCGCTCAGCGGCCGCGCGACGTAGCCGCTGGCGGCGGTGAATTCGGACTCATCCACGCCCAGCAGACGGAACCGCCGGTTGGCGCGCTCCGCGTCGTCCTTGGTGAAGCTGTCCGAGCGGCCGGGATCGGTGCCGATCTCATCGAGCGGGATGACCGAGCCGACGCGGCCACCACCGCTGGCGTGACAGTCGGCGCAGTTTTCCGCGAACAGCGTCGCGCCGCGTTCCGCCAGGGCCTCGTCGACGCCGAACGGATAGGCCGGTGGCTGCAGCTTGCGCAGGAAGGTTTCGATGCGGGCGTTGCGCGCCTCGAAGTCCTTGAACGGCAGCGAGGCGATGCCGACCGCCGACAGCGTGACGACGGCGTTCGGCGTCAGGGCCTCGCCCGACCAGTGCAGCGCCTGGCCGTCGCGATCGTCGAGCCGCCAGACCGACGGGATGTCGGTGTTGCCCGACGTGTCGTCGTCGGGCTGTTGATTGAGAATGAACTTCACCAGGTTGAACGGATCGTCGCGACCCGGACCCCAGTCCGGCCGCGTATCGATCCAGGCGAATTGCTTTTCGGCCTGTTGGATCGCCTCGCGGGTGAAGGGGATGATGAAGAAGTAGTAGAGCGCCCGGTCCAGCAGCGACATGTCGAAGTCCATCGACATCTCGATCATCAGGCGCGTCGAGGTGAAACGCGGGTCGTTCGCCGCCGCGAACAGGAAGCGGAAAAGCTGTTGCAGACGCAACGTATGCGTCGGGCCGCCGACCACATAGGTCGGCAGGTCTTCCGGTTTTTCCCGATAGCTGGTGGTGTGGCAGAAGGCGCAGTTGAGGGTGACGCGCGGGAAGCCCAGTGTCTTCAAGGACAGCCCGACGGGAAGCGGCTTGCCCTCCTCCCACGGCAGGCCGAAAGAGGCGAAGCCGCCCGGTCCCGGAAGCAGATCCGGGAACACCCGCGGCAGGGTCACGAACAGCGGGTAGGGCAGGCCGAGCAGCAGCTCGGACCGCACCGAACCGTATTTGAAGAACTCCTCCTCGCTGGCAAACGCCGGCTGCTCGACGACGCGGAAGAACTTGTACCAGACCAGCAGGCCGGTCCCGGCGCCGATCAGGACCAGAATGCCGACCACCGCGACCAGGCGTCTCCAATACTTGCGTATGATCTCCATGCCGGCCCTAGAACGTCTTCAGGTATTCGACGATGGCGTCTTTGTCGGCCGCCGCCAGGTGGGTGCCGTAGCGCCGGCCCTCGTGGCCGCGGTTGCCGTTGCCGGCCCACTTGCTGACGACGCATTGGTTGTCGGGATAGCGGTTTTCCGGGTTCTTCTCGTGGGCGCAGAAGACGCCCCGTTCCGGGTCGTCGACGCATTGCGTTTCGAAACGGAAGAACGTGCGGCCGTTCTGTTCGGCCACGTCCGAGACGAAGCCGACGCGTTTCTGGTCGAACACGTCATTGCCCCTGTAGAACACTTTCGGGCGGTTTTCCGACGGCTCCAGCAGGTCCCGCAGGCTCGGCACCGAGCCGTTGTGCAGATACGGTCCGCGCAGCCAGATGCCGTCGAGCGGCATGTTGGCGTAGCCGTTGGTCTTGCGGAACCGGCGGAAGCGCTCCTCCGGGAAGCCGCCGTAGAGCAGGTTCTGATTGACCGCCAGCAGCCGGGTGTAGTTGTCGAGCCGGCAGGGATCGGTGCGGACGCGGTCGATCGGCTCGACCTTGCCGACATACTTGCCCTCGAAATTGCGGCCATCGACACCGTGGCAGTCGGCGCAGTACCGCGCATAAAGTGGCTTGCCCTTGGCGGCCAGCTCGCCGTCGATCGGAAACGGATAGGCCGGCGGCACGTTGACGTCGTCGTTGCGCAGCCAGGCCGCGGTGCGGGCCAGCGACTCACGGTCGATCACGACCGGCAGCCCGCCCGAGCCGAAGGCGGCGCTGCGGTTGCGTTCGTCGACGGAATCGTTGTTGCCGTCCCAGTGCAGCTGCATGCCGCGATCCTCGCGCTGGCCCTGGATCCACAACGACGGGAAGTCGTTGAGCCCGATCCATTCGCGCTCGGGCAGCTTCTCCAGCGGCCAGTTCATCAGTACTTTCGCCGGATTGAAGGTGTCGAAGCGGCCCGGCCCGGCTTCCGGCTGCCGGTCGAGAAAGCGAAAGCGGTGCCTTGCCAGCAATAGCCCGAACCGCATCAGGGGAATGCCGACGGTGCCGAGCGTCGCGCGGTCGATCCAGTCGTAGTCGACGCCGGCCCGCTCCAGCTCGGCCAGGATGCGCAACGAGTTGAATTCCTCGTCGACGGTGCACTGGCCGAGGAAGTCGCGAAAGGTGGCCAAGTCCAGATTGTTCGCCGGCATGCCCAGCACGATCGTGGGTTCGCCGTCCGGCGTTTCTCGGTAGGTGCCGGAATGGCAGGCGGCGCAGTTCAGGAACACGCGGTCGAAGCCGAAGCTGCGGCGCACCGAGGTGCCGATGGGCAAGTCCTTGCCCGGCTCGTAGATGAAACCGAGCGACTGCCAGCCATCGCCCGGCAGGTACTTGGCGCAGAGCGTCGGCAGGATCTGCCAGATGCCGGTCGGGATGCCGGCCAGCCGGTCGCCGCCAGTGGAACCGTATTTGAAGTGATCCCGGTCGTCGGCATAGGTGACCGGTTCGTCCTCGAGGAAGCGGACCGCGAGATAGCCGACGAAAACCACAATCAGCACCAGCAGGCCCCAACCGACGATGCGCCGAAACAGTCTGAAGAATGCACGGAACATGGGCGCCGCCTATTCCGTCTCGACCGGTGGCAGCATCGCGCTCTCGACGCAGCACCGGGGCTCGTCGGGCAGGCCCAGGGCGTCGTAAAGCGCCGCCATCAGGCGGGCGCGCCGAAACGGCTGGGCGGCCAGCGCGTCGTCACGGCCGGCCAGCGCGTCGTCACGCATGCGTCCCACGGCGGCGACGACGACGGCGAAATCGTCGGTCAGCTCGACCGAGAGACGGGTCTCGAATTCACTCTTGCTCGCAGCGCCGCGCGGCGCGGTTAGAATGACCGCGCTGACGGCCGCACCATCGCTCAAACGGGCGCCCAGGCCGGCGCCGCGCTCGACCAAGGTCAATGACAGCCGCCAGGTCTCATCGTCGATCTCCCGCGTCGCGGCGGTCACGTCCAGGTTCACCAGTTGATCGCGCCCCGAAAACGCCAGCCGCCGCAGCGTCCCGGTACCATCTGCGGTCACGTGGCCAGCCATCGTGATCCGGTTCGGAGTCTCGCCCCCGTCCTGGCAGCGAATGCGCAGCTCGGCATCGCCGGCGACGCGGACGCGACAGACCGTTTCGGCGACCGTCCGGCTGGCGTCTTGCGCAAGGCGGCGTAGATCAGCGTCCAGGCGCCGGAGGTCGCCCGCCGACAGGAAACGGGACAGTCCGACGACGACGGCGTCGATCTCGTTGTCCGCGCCGTCCGTTGCTTGCCAGATGACCAGCGGGTCGCGGCCCGTGCTGGGATCGAAAACGCCGTCCGGTTCGACCAGATCGGCAAAGGCCGTGAATCCGGCCGGCAGATCGGCCAGGGGATCGCGGTCCGGTATGTCCGGGTTCGGCAGCGCCAGACCGCTTGGCCAGATCCGGCTCCTGTTGGCCGCCACGACCTCGGCGAAGCGGTCGCGGAACCGTGCGGCGGGACCGTTGGCCAGACGACTGCCGGCAAGACCGTATTGCAACGCCGCGAGAAAGCCGGCGGCGCGGCAATTGATGCCGTCGGTGTCGTCGCCGCAGCCGTCGCGCCAGACCTTCTGGAAGAGCGACAGCTCGTTCGCCCGATCTGTTGCGCTGTCGATGGCGTCCGATGGATCGACGCCGGCTTTGGCCGGGACGCCGTCAAATGACGGTCGCTCGGCCTGCAGGCGCGCGGCGACCAGCGGACTTGCCGTGGTCTCGTTCCACAGCGGTCGCGAGAAGATCGGCGCCTGGTTCTGATGGCACTGCGTGCAGATGCGGCGCTCGGCATACAACACCTGTGGCGTCCGGTCCGGTCCGTAGTCGTGCACCAGCTGAAACTCGAACCGCCCGGCTGCCTCGTTGTAGCTGATCACCTCGATCGTCTGCGACCGCGGCTGAAAGCCCAGGAACAGCCGGTCCCGCAGCAACGGCGCATTGTCCGTGCCGTCGGCGGCGTCCTGGTCCACGGCGACGATTACGCGCGGTGCGGCAAAGAAATCGGGTTCGGCGGCGAAGCGTTGCAGTGAACGGCCGATCGGGATCAGCGTGCGCTTGAACGCGGTCTCCGGCGTCCGCCCCAACCGTGCCGCGATGACGCGCTGCAATTCGGTGAAGGGGTAGGGCACGTCGTAGACGGTGCGGCCATCGACCTGCCGCGTGACCAGGAAGTCGAACAAAGACCGTCCGACCGGCGGCACGTTCGGCCCCGCCTCGTCCGGATCGACGACCCAGACGGCGTCGGTCTGGCCGACAGCCGCCGCCGGGGCGGCGCCCGTCAGCATCGCCGCGAGGGCGATTGCGCAGGCCGAGCTTGTGGTGCTCCAGGTCATCCGCGCCCCTCGGCGGCGTCGCCCTAGTTGATGGCGACCGTCCGCTGCTGCTCACCGACCCAACAATCTTCGGCCGTCTGGCCGGTCTGCCGGAAGGCCTCGCCCTCGGCCGCGTCGATCTCGGCGCTATAGAGCGTGAAGTTGAGCAGGAACACCCGGTTGATGTAGGCGCGGCCAAGATACAGGCCGGGCCGGATCATGCGGATCTCGTCGCGCACGTTCAGGCCCTTGCGGCCGGCCAGCGCGTCCGGCTGCGGACGGTAGTTCGACAGCTCGTCGTTGTAGGCGTAGTCGATGATGATCGACTCGCGTCGGCTGTCGACCAGGCTCTGACCGCAATAGAGCTTGGCCGGGAACAGCAGCCAGACATCGGTCTTCGGCGCGAACACGCGCAGCCAGCTGCGCCGGTCGATGGTCGTGGTCAGGATGTCGTCGGTGTCGTCACCCAGCAGCGGCTTCAGGATCGCCAGATCCTCGATGTAGTTCCGCAGTACCCGTTCGTCCCGATAGAACACCTTGCCCTTCCACAGGCTGCGGCCCAGGAATTCGAGCTTCTTGATCTCGGCATCGGCAATCCGGCCCTTGATGCCGCCCAGGATCTCGCCGAGCCGCGAATCAAGGCTATCACCCTTCGGGAAGAACAGGTCGCCGACGAACGGCCCGTCCGGAATCGGCCCGGCCGTCAGACGGCCGTAAATCTGGTCGATCTGCTCCTGGGTCAGCGCGCGCAGGTTGGCCTGCGTGATCTGGCCCAGGTCGGCGGTCGACAGCGGAAACTCCGCCTCGACCTTGGCGAAGTCGACCCGGAAGACCTTGGCCGGATTGTCCGGATCCTTAAGCGAGATGTCCTCCAGCGGCGCGAACGGAATGTCCGGCGCCGTCGCCGAGGTCTGACCTTCCTGGCAGCCGGCGACCGCCAGCCCGACGACGAGGACGGTCGCGCACGTGAGTTTGCTGTGCATGATCGCGCCCTCCCTACAGCGTCGCCATGAAGGCGGTCAGCGCCGCCTTGTCGGCGGGCGACAGGTTCTCGCCGAAGCGGTGGCCGGCATTGTCGATCAGGTCGACATTGTTGCTGTAGAAGGCCTGGATATAGCGATTCTGCACCACCGACAGATCCAGCACGTAGCTGCGCGGATTGGCCAGGAAGTCCTTGATCGTGCCCTCGAGCGCGGCGACCAGCTCCGCCTGCTTGTCGTCGCTCAGGATGCCGTCGTACTTCGCCGCCAGCTTCCCGCGGTCCGTCTTCAGCAGGACCATGTCCTGAATCAGATCCTTGAAACGCAGATTGTTGATCAGGCCGGCCGGGAAGCCCTTCGGCACGCGCAGGCTGAGGCCCGTCTTCAGTTCGCCCAGCTCGATCTCGGGCGCCACGTCGACGATCATGTCGGTGCCCAGCAGTTGCATCTTCGGAATGCGCTTGTCGGGGTTCAGCAGCGCGTCCATCGACGCCTTGTACAGCTCATAGCGCCCCTTGACGGTGGTGTCGTACGGCCAACAGGCGGGCGCGTTGGCGAGCGGCTTGCCGTCGGCGTCGACATAAGGCGAGACATAGAGCTGGTTCCCGGCGCTTGCCGGCTGACCGCAGATCTCCGGCCCGATGGCGTTGTTGTGCATGAACGGCGCGTGCGCCCAGGCGCTCAGCAGCGAGATGTTGCGGTAATAGCCGCGGCCGCCACCCTTCATGACTTCCTTGAGGTTCGGATCGGCCGGGTTCGCCTGCAGCGTCAGCGAGGCATACTGCTCCCAGACCCGGCTCTTCATGTGGTTCGAGTGCAAGGCCCGGCCGCGGAAAGTGCCGACCTCGGAGGCGGGCGTCAGCAGGTCGTTGCCCAACCAGTCGATGCGCCGCGACGGATCGTTCGGATCCGGCGCCCTGAAGTCGACATTGTCGTAGGGCGGATTCTGGCTCGAATGACAGCGCGCGCAGGACTGCGCGAACACCTGCCGGCCCCGCTCGACCGAGCCGGCGCCGAATTCACGCTCCAGTTCTACTTCAAGATCGCGCGGGTCGTCGTGGCCGCGCGCCTTGTAGAGGTCGGTCGGCCGGCCGCTCAGCAGGAAATTGGCGACGTCGCCCAGGCGGTCCTCCATGGCCCGGAACGAGGCGCAGTCGCGCCGGCACTGGCCGATGTCGAACGGCGTCTGGCCGTAGTTGCGCTGGCTCGGGTCGGCCGCGCGCAGGTCGGGCACGTGGTTCAGCCAGCACTGCTCGGCGCAGGAGCCGATGTTGAAATAGACCCGCTGGATCGCTTCCAGCAGGCCGATGCTATCCTCGCCGCCCTTCAGGACGTTCGGCACCATCTGCGTCTGCTGCAGCCGCTGCCAGCATTTGCCGGGCTTGCCGGGCTCGCACCAGCACTGGGCGGGATCGGCGCCGACTTCGCAGCTCGACGCCTTGTGCCACTTGATGATGTCGTGCTCGTGCACCGGCCGTTTGTCGAAGTTGATGATGGCGTTGAAGGTGCCGGGATTGCTGACCAGGTCCATGGGCAGGGCTGACGTGTCGACCGTGCCGGGACGGGCGCGGGCGATCAGCTGCCATTCCAGCGTCTCGTGCGACATGCCCGAGCCGAGGATCTCGGAGATCCGGCTGTACTGGTTGCCGACCAGACCGTCGATATTCTCCCACTTGGGATTGTCCGGGTCGGCCGGCGGGTTCAGCGGGTCGTAGGCGATATGGCAGCCGCCGCAGGACATGCCGATCAGGAACGGCGGCTCGACCGAGCCGTCGAACAATCGGTTTTTCCGCGAATCCACGTCATCGGGGTCGTCGGACAGGAACTTGCCGTAGTTTTCCCAGGTCCCGAGCGAGCCGTTCAGCTCTTTCCAGCGGACCGGGTCGAAGCGCGGATTGGGGAACTTGCGCAGACCCAGCGCGCCGGTCGAGGTGCCGAACTGCAAATCGCAGGTGCTTTGGCGTTGATCGGTGGGCCCGTGCGGCGTGTTCGGATCGAACGGCGCATCCGTGAGATCGCAGGCCGGATCGCGGTAGCCGGACTTGCCGACATGCGCCAGCAATTCTTCGTCGCCCGGACACCATGGAAAACCATAGGTCTCGTCCAGGCTTTGGGCCGGGCAATTGTCGCTGCCGGGCACGCAACAGTCGGGGTTCGGAATCGCGCCCCAGGTCTGGAACAGCTCACCCTTGTTCTTGGCGGCGAGGATCCGGTACCAGTCGATAGCGCCGCCCAGCCGCTGCGGAAAGCCGTAGGTGAAGAAGCGCGCGTTAAAGGCTGTCGCGAACAGCCAGATCTCGCGGCCGACCCGCTCCGATTCGCTGTAGCCCTCGTTCGTCGCCGCGAAGTCCTCGCTCAGCGAGCTCTGCGCTTTCGCCGGCGCGACGGCAAGAAGCATCGCAACCAGCGCCAAGATGACAAAGGAAAAGTTATGGAAAATCGCTGACTTTTTCATGACCCGCCCTCATAGATCATCCGAACACTACACGATATCGAAACAATGGCCCAAACAGACCTCGGCGAATGTCTGTGACATTTTTCGGACACGCGTCGAGTCCTTGCACGATGCTTGGCTTCATCTCCGGTTGATCTGCAAACAATCGTTTTCGCAATCGCGTCGCCATCCATCCCGCGGATGGCTAGACCGACCGAATCGCCATCATCGCCGGAGATGTCGCCCCGCTTCGAACCGCGACAGTTCCACAGCTCGAGAAATCTTGATGTGAAATTGCTCACAACACGGCAACGGCGCGGGTTAACCGCGCCGTTGCTCCACGGGGTAATTGCTGTTGCGCGCCGGGATCTAACGCCAGCGGTACCCGTAACCGGGGCAGTTCTCGATTTCGACGAAATGACTGTCGATCATGCTGAACTTGCGGCGAATCCGCTTGATGCAGGCGCGGACGTTGGTGCGATAGCCGTTGTCCCCGTCGCCGGCGATGAAACCGTCGCCATGCACGACGTCGTAGATCTCCCGGTAAGACGTGTTCTCGCCGGCGCGCGACGCCAGCAGACGGACGATATTGAACTCCGTCAGCGTCAACTCGACCTCGCGGCCGCGCCAGACGGCCCGGCTGGACGAGAGTTCCAAGGCCCCCCGGCGCACCACGCCCACCTCGGCCGGCGCGTCGGCCGCGTTCTTGTCGCGCTCGCCGATCAGCTTCAGCCGGCGAACCAGGATCGACAGGCTGCGGGACTTATCGATGAAGTCGACCGCGCCGCCGCCGAGCGCCACGTCCTCGTAGACCTGGTCGCACATGACCGTCAGGAAAACGACGGGCACGCGAACGCCGTCGCGCCGCAGGCGGCGGAACAGATCCGAGCCCGACATGCCCGGCATCTTCCAGTCGAGGATGATGATGTCGCCGGTGTCGCCGTTGGCGAAATACTTCAGGACATCGACGCCGTTGTTGAAGTCGACGACGTCGAAGCCCTCGTCGAGCAGGTTCCCGCGAAGCACCTCACGAAAATCCTCGTCGTCGTCCACCAGTACCAATCGCGTGCGCTGACGCACCGCGCGGATCGGCGGTTTTTCATGTTCGGACGCAGACGGTTCGTTGTCGTCTGTGTATTGCAGATGCGTCATGGCAGTGGCCCTCGTTTGCCATCGCATAATTGATGTGTTCTGGCGTCTCGCTCCCTGGTGTCGCCCCCAGTCACCAACCCGATGTCAATCTGCCATCGCAGGATGGCAGATTGTCGTCCGGCCCGATGACCGCATCGTGATGCCGGTGCCCGTCATTGGCTTGCCCCGGTGTCATGTCCTGGATTGCCCGCCGTCCGTTTCCGACATTCGTCATTCCGACGTTTATAACCTAGCAAAGCTTTCGCTGTTTTCGCACAAGCTTTTTATTCGCAGTCGAAATCTTCTCTTATTTAAGTAGTTCCGATTTCGTCGATATCGAGTCAATCGAATTACACTGCGAACGACTGCAATGGCAACGTGCATATCTGCAGACCTCGCATGCGTCGCAGAACGGCCGGCACCCCGGTCGTCAGCGCGGTAGCGGTTTGGCGAAGCTGATCTCATGACCGTCGGGATCGGTCAGGTGAAAATAGCGCTCGCCCCATTCCGCATCGCGCGGGGCGGCCTCGGGCTGGTAGCCGTTGTCGAGCGCTGTTTTGTACAAGGCGTCGACGTCGTCGACGTGGAAGATGAACCGGCCCCACCAGGACCATTGCCGCGTCGCCGGCTGCGCGATCAGATTGAGGAAGCCGCGGCCGGCCGCAAAACTCGTGAATTCCGCCGATTCGCCGCCAAAAACCGGCTCGAATCCGAGCGACCGGTAAAAACCGACCGCCCGGCGCATGTCGTGTGTCGCCAGTGTGATGGCGCTAATGCTCGTGATCATGATGCCCACCGCCGCTTCGGGACCTGGCGGCTGGCGACGAAGCGCCCGCCACCAGCGTCCGGATCAACCGCAATATTCGAAGCTTCAGCATCTTGAATTGCGCTGGCACCTGTCCATATCGAAAACAGTAGCGACGGAAAATATTTCCCGATCGCGTTGAATTGGGTGCCGTTGTATCGGGCACTCGATTGCCGGTCTCGACGGCCAAAAGGCGGCGCCAGATCCGCCAGACAAAAATTTCTTTAAAGCATAATCTGCCGGCCAGCGACCTGCCCCCCTGGGTCGGATTTTCGGTCGGTAGGGAGCGTCGGGTGTCGAGCCCGACGCTCCGCTATTGCCGGACATGCGCGCGGGCGGAGCGCCGGCGCTCTCGTCCGCTGTAAACACATGCGATGATGGAGTTGGGTGTGAAGCCGGTCCGGCTCACCGAACCGATGCGGTCGACCCGCCTGGGGTTCGGCATTTTCAGCCGAGGCGGCCTGCTGTTCGGTGCGATGTCGGCGTTGGCCGTTTTCTGCGCCTGGCTGGTCGCCGGCAATGCGGGGATTTTCCTGGCGATCGGCATCGTCTTCGCCACATTGGTCTTCGGACAACGCTTGTCGCCGCGAGCGATCATGCGCCTGCATCGCGCCGCGCCGCTGCCGGCCTGGCGCCTGCCGGCGGTGCATGCCGGCCTCGCGACGTTGGCGCACCGGGCCGGTCTGGGCCGGGCGCCCGAGATCTACCGGCTGCGCCGCGACGATATCGTCGCCTTCACCGTGGGTAACGGGGACCGCTCGGCGATTGCCGTCTCCGACGGCGCGCTGCGGCACCTGCCGCCGCGCGAGCTCGGCGCCGTTCTCGCCCATGAGGTGGCGCACGTCGCCGCCGGCGACACGGCCTGGATGACGTTGGCCGACGTCATCGCGCGCACCACCACCAGCATATCCCTGGTCGGTATTCTGAGCGGCCTGATCCTGGCGCTGATCAGCGGCGAGATCGCCATTCCGCTGTGGGCGGTCATGCTGCTGGCGTTGGCGCCGATGGCGACGGGGTTGCTGATGTCGGCCTTTTCGCGCGAACGCGAGTTCGCGGCGGACCTGGCCGCCGCCCGCCTGACCCGCGATCCCGCCGGTCTTGCCGCCGCGCTGGCGCGGATCGATGCGGCGACGCACGGCGCCTGGCACGTCTTTCTGCGCTCGACGCGCCGGCGGGTCGCGCCGTCCATGCTGCGCTCGCATCCGCCCACCCAGGAACGCATTCAGCGGCTGTTACAGCTCGCCGCGTGATTGCGGGGGACGTCCGCGCTAAAGCCCGAGCAGCCTGTCGACGTTCTGCGGCGCCAGTTGCGGTCCGGTGTAGATCTCGTCGCCGATCTGCAGCGCCGGGGTCGAGCGGATGTTGCGGCTTTCCAGCAGGTCCGCCGCGGCCTCGTCCATCAGCAGATCCTTCACATCGAATTCGACGTCATGGGCCTTCAGATAGGCCTTGAGCTGCTCGCAGGGCCGGCAGAGCGGCGTCGTATAGACGATGATCCGTTGCGCCATCGGCGTCACACCTTTCCCTTGGCCTTCAGCTCCTTGTAGAGCTGCTTCTTCTTCAGCCAGTGGTCGTAGTCGTCGCCCTCGTTGAACGGCTGCGCCTCGGTGAAGATCAGATCCTTCCAGCGCTCGCCCTTGGGCCATTGCAGCGGCGCTTGCACGGTCGTGCGCGGCGCGGTCGCCGTTTCCAGCAGGTCGAGCGCCTGCCCAACGACGGATCGTTGCATTCCGACGTCAAACGGTACGCCGCAAGGATTGCCCAACGGAAAGTCGACGAAGACGAAGCGGGCGACGCCGCAATGCTCGACGATGTCGCGGGCGCAGCCGATGACGACCGTCGGCAGGCCATGGTCTTCCAGATAGCGCGAAACCAGACTCACGGTCTGGTGGCAAACCGGTCAGACCGGGGTCAGGACAACCGCATCGACGCCGTCCTCGCGGCATCGCTTCAGCACCTCGGGCGCGTCGTTCTCCAGCACCCGGCGCTGGCTGTACTTCTGATAGACGCCATGACAGCGCGCCGCCAGTTCGCCGATCCGGCCGGCTTCGGCGAATTCCTGCAAACGGGTGAGCGGGAAATAGCTGTTCACGTCGTCGAGATGCGTCGCGTGCTTGTCGTAATCGACCTGCCGGCTGTAGAGCCGGTCGATGGGCGTGTCCGAGGGGATCGAATAGACGTTGCCGACGGTCTCCTCTTCCAACGAGACCTCGCCGTCGCCGCGCACCGAAATCTCGCTGGTCGACACCAGGGCAATCCGCGACTGATTCAACGGTTTGGCCAGCGGGGTGAACGGCACATCGTCGAAATGCGCCCATTCATAGGCTTTGTCGTAGCCGAGCGAATGATAGTAGTCCCGCGTCCTGTCGATATATCTCACATGCGTCATGGTTTCTTCGGTCCATTTATCGGTGGCGTCCGCCTGACAATGTTAAGGGTTGCCGCACCGGAACCGCAAACCGACGGAACTGATTGCCGGTTTCAATTGACGCGGTGGGCGTCGAGCGCCTGCCAGTCGAAGGCGATGCCGTGACCCGGCCGGTCGGGCGCGATGGCCATGCCGTCGCGCATCTCCAGCGGCTGCGCCATGTAACGCTCGAGCCCAAAGCCGTGCACCTCCAGATAGGCGGCGTTCCGCGACGCCGCCAGCAGATGCACATGGACGTCATGGGCGCCGTGCGAGGTGACGGGCAGGCCGTGCGCATCGGCGAGATGGGCGATCTTCATCCAGGGCGTGATGCCGCCGCAGGTGGTGAGGTCGGGCTCGGGGAAATCGACGCCCCCCGCCGAGATCAGGGCGGTGAACTCCGACACGGTATGCAGGTTTTCGCCGGCCGCCAGCGGCACGCCGCCCTGCGCGCGCAAGTGCGCATAGCCGGCGTAGTCGTCTGGCCGGATCGGCTCCTCGACCCAGACCAGGTCAAACGGCCGCAGCGCCTGCAGCGCCCGCAAGGCCTGGTCAACGCGCCAGGCCTCGTTGGCGTCGGCCATCAGCTCGATGTCGGGACCGAGATGCTCCCGCATCGCCGTCACCCGCGCGATGTCCTCGCGCAGGCTGGGCTTGCCGAGGCGCATCTTGATCGAGCGGAAGCCGGCGTCCAGGCTGCGGCTGGCGCCGGCCAGCAGCTTCTCGAGCGGGAAGTTCAGATCGATGTTCCCCGCATAGGCCGGCACTTCCGGGTTGTAGCCGCCGAGCAGACGCCACAACGGCTCGCCCAGCGTGTTGCCGCGCAAGTCCCACAGCGCCGTGTCGACGGCCGCCAGCGCGAAGCTGACCGGCGCGCCGCGGCCGGCATAGTGCTGGGTGCGCCACAGGCGCGACCAGATCCATTCGATCCGGCGCGGATCCTCAGCCCGGACGATATCGGCGTAGACCGTGTCGATGATGGTCGCCACCGCCGGGCCCTGTCCCGTCATCAGCACGGTATAGCCGCAGCCCTCCGCGCCATCGGCGTCGCGCAGCCGCACCATCACCATGTCGAATTCGCTCATGACGGCGGTGCTCGCGCCCTGAACCGGCTCGGGCAGCGGTATCCGATAGAGCGTGGTTTCCAGGCTGTCGATGCGCGCCATGTCCCAAGTCTCCTCCACATTCCGGTCTTCCAAATCATAGCGCGGAACCGTCGGACGGAGGGACTGGACAGGACGGCCCGGCGTGCCGTCTCATATCAGTCGACGCATTCGGACGAGATCGAAGGAGGGCGCGCCATGCTGATCGCCATCGTCACCATTCCCACGGGCAGCAAACGCAGCAAGGAGGAAGCGATCGCAGCCGGCAAGCTCTCGGCGCCGATGTATGTCGGCATGAAGGGCCTGCTGCGGAAGGATTATCTCAACGGCGACGACGGCGGTGGCGGCGTCTATCTGTGGGAGTCAAAGGAAGCGGCCGACGCCTGGTACAACGACGACTGGTGGCCGATGATGGAGAAACGCTTCGGCGTGCGGCCGACGCTCACCTACTACGACCACTACGTCACCGTCGACAACGTGGCGAACGAAGTCCGCGTCGATGGCCAGCCGATCGAGCTGAAACAGGCCGCCGCCGAGTAGACAGAGTCAGCCGCGCAGGAACTGCAGCAGCAGCTCGCTGACCTGCTCGGGCTGTTCCTGTTGCACCCAGTGGCCGGCGCCGTCGATCAGGTGGCAGCCCCGGAACTGCGAACAGGCCGAGGTCTGCATGGCCTCGATGGCGCCGGGGGCCTGATAGATGCCCCAGTCCTGTTTTCCGGCGATGAAGGCTGCCGGCACGTCGATGCTACGGCCGGCGAAGAGGCGCAGGTCGGCGGTGTTCCGGCCGCTGGTGCCGCAGCGGTACCATTGCAAGCCGCCCTGGAAGCCGTTGCGGCCGAATTCGCCGGCATAGACCGCGAGCTCGGCGTCGGTCAGCCAGTGGCAGGCGGCGATCTCGGCGGCCGATGGCATTTCCTCGGCCACCGTCTCGGCCATGTTCTTGTCCAGGTCCATGACGTAATAGGTCGGCAGCTTGGAGAGCTCGTCCGCGCGCCAGCCGTCCAGCGGATAGGGACGGTTCTGCGGCCAGTCGGCGCTTTTTTGGTGATAGTAGGCGCGCAGAAAATTGTGGATGCCCTGCGGGCAGTCGCGCATGTCGGCGTCGGCCTCGGGGCCGGAATAGTACCATTGGTAATGTTTGCGTGGCCGGGCCAGCGCGGCGAGATCGTCATGGATGGTGTCAACGCCCGTGCGGGACGTGAGCGACGGCGTGCCGCCGAAGGGCGCGCTCATCATCACCACGGCAGGGAACACGTCGGGGCGGATCAGGGCGCAGCAGGCGGCGACCGGCGAGCCGAAATCGTGGCCGACCACGGCCTCGACCGAGGCATAACCGAGCGCCGAGACCAGGCCGAGCGCGTCCGTCACCAGATTGAAGAAGCGGAACGGCTTGAGGGGATCGTCGTGCGCGCCGGCCCAGCCAGTGGTGCGGCCGTAGCCGCGCTGGTCCGGCGCGACGACGTGGTAGCCGGCCTCGGCCAGCACCGGCATCACCTTGCGCCAGCTATAGGCCAGTTCCGGAAAGCCGTGCAGCAGCAGAAGGCAGGGCCGGTCGCCGCCGTCGAAGCCGGCCTCCAGCACATGCATGTTGAGGCCGTTGCCGTTGTCGACGAACCGCGAGCGGATGCCGGGCGGCAGCGTGTCGGCGCCATAGGCCGGAGTGTCGGTCATCGCGTCGGACCCTCCCATTCAGGCTGCGGCAAGTTCGATGGTCGGCGCCGCGCCGGCGGCCTGCCGAACATGGCCGATGATCGCGCTCGCGGCGAAGCCGGCGTCATGCAGCGCCGCGAGACACGCCTCGGCCCGGTCGGCCGGCACGCCGGCCAGCAGGCCGCCGGCCGTCTGCGGATCGAACAACAGCGGATAGGCGGGGTGGCCGGCGGACACGCCACCCAAAGCCTCGGCGAAGGCTTCGTTCGCCGGTTGCAGCGAGCTGGCGATGCCGCCGGCCAGCAGTTCGACGGCGCCGGGTAGCGTCGGCAGCGCATCGAGCGTCAGTTGCGCCTGCATATCAGAAGCGCGCAGCATCTCGATCAGGTGGCCAAGCAGGCCGAAGCCGGTAACGTCGGTGCAGGCCGTGGCGCCGTGCGTCATGAGGTGTTCGGCCGCGACACGGTTCGACAGCAGCATTGAGTCCAGCGCCGCGTCGACCCAATGGCTGCGCGCCTGCGCCCGCATGTCGGCGGCGAAGATCGTGCCCGTGCCGAGCGGTTTGGTCAGGATCAGGGCGTCGCCGTCCCGGAGCCCGCCCTTGCGCAGCAGCGCCTCCGACGACGCCAGCCCATTCACGGTCAGGCCAAAGACCATCTCCGCGCCTTCGCCGGTATGGCCGCCGATCAGCGCGCAGCCCGCGTCGTCGAGCGCCTCAACCGCGCCGGCCAGAAGCTGATGGAGGTCCTGCTCGACCTTCGCCTCGGGTCCGAAGGGCAGGGTGACGAGCGCCTGCGCCGTTTGCGGCGCCGCGCCCATGGCGTAGAGATCGCCCAGCGCATGGTTGGCGGTGATCCGCCCGAACAGGTAGGGGTCGTCCACGAAGGCGCGGAACTGGTCGACCGACTGCACCAGCAGCTTGCCGGCGGGCACCGCGATCACCGCGGCATCGTCTGGCGCGTCGAGGCCGATCGGCACGTCGCCACGCGTTTCGACCTGCAGCCGGTCGAGGACCCGCCGCAGAACCGGACTCGCCACCTTGGCGCCGCAACCGCCGCAACGCATGCCGGTCGCCGCCGCGTCGCCGTCCGCATCGCCCGCGTCCATTTGCGGCAGTTCCTGGTACTTCAGCATCCAGCGCCGGTCGATCCAATCTTTCCAGCGCCAGACCCATCGTCCCTCCAGGGCGAGGTTCCCGTAGGAAGCGACAGCGTTCCGGTCGCCGCTCGAGATCAACGAGAGAAAACGCGGCTGCGGGCGATAGGGGCGCAAGGCCTCGCCATTGGCGGCGCGCCGCAGATTGCGCGCCAGTACCGGGCCCTGGCGCACGGCATAGACGCCGGCCTTCGGCAGCGTGCGGCCCTCAATGGCGGCAACGTCGCCGGCCGCAAAGACGTCGGCATGCGAGACCGACTGCAAACTATCGTTGACCCGGATGAAGCCGGCGTCGTTCAGCGCCACGCCGGTCTCGCCCAGCCATCCCGCCGCGCCAGCATGGGTCGCCAGGATCGCCGCGTCGAACGCGATTTCGGCGCCGCTTTCGCAGCGCAGGCGATCCACCTCGAAGGCGACGACGTTTTCGCCGGTCCGCAGTTCGACGCCGCGGCTCTGCATGAAGCCCCGCATGGTCCGGCGCACGGCCGGGCTGTGGTTCGGCAGCGGCTCGGCCGCGTTGCTGACCACGGTCACCGACAGGCCGGCCGCATCGATACCGTTCTCGTCCAGCAGCTGCGCCAATCGGTGCCGCAGCGACAGGCTCAATTCGACCCCGCCGGCGCCGCCGCCGACCACGACCAGGCGGAAGCGGCCGGCTTTCGCCAACACCGCCCGTTCGATCTCCGCCCGCCGTTCCAGGAACAGATCGACCGGCTTCACCGGAATGGCGTGTTCGTCGGCGCCGGCGATGGCGGACCGGTTCGGCGTCGAGCCGATGTCGATCGACAGCGTGTCGAAGCCGACCGGCGGCCGGCCGTCGCAATGCACGAGGCGCTGGTTGAAATCGATACCGCTGGCGCTGGTGTGGTAGAGCCGGGCGCCGGCGAAGCGGGCGAGCGGCTGCAGGTCGATATGGCTCTCGTCGCGGGTGTAATGGCCGGCGATCAGGCCCGGCAGCATGCCGGAATAGGGCGTGTGCACGTCGCGCGTGATCAGCGTCAGGCGCAGGCCGGGTTGCGGCCGCATGCCCAAGGACTTCAGCACATCGACATGGCTGTGGCCGCCGCCCACCAGAACCAGATCGTGCGTGACCGGCTCGTTCTGCTTCACTCTTCGTTCCTCCCGGCGTCCCCCGCGCCGGGAGACGAAATCAACTCTGTTGCCAGACCCGTTTGACTTGCGACAACGCTTCTGAAACCCGACCGTCAATCTCTTCCGACGTCAGCGTGCTCAGCGGATGGGCGATCACCACCGGCGCCAGCCCGTTCATGCCCAGCGCCGCCCGCTGCACCTCGGCCTCGCGCACGAACTCCGTCGTGACGATCACCGCTGTCGGCAGACCCCGGGTCTCCAGGCTCACGGCGTCATGCATACAGCACGACGTGCAGGAGCCTCAGTCGCCGATGGCGGTCAGCACCACGTCATTGTCGGCGACGATCTCGTCGATCAGCGCCGGCGCCGCGTTTTTCGAGAAGCTCTCCTTGCAGTAATGGTTGACTTCAGCGAAACGGATCTCGTCCGACAATTGCCCGCTCACCCGGCGCAGCAGCTTGCCGGCGTTCCACTTGCTGTTGTCGAGCACCGCGAGCCGCCGTCCGTCGAGGCCGGCGACGCGCTTGGCGAGCGGCGTTGCTTCGGCCTCCACGACGCCGCGCGGGTCGTAGACGAGGACGCCCCGACCGGTGTCCTGCGATGTCATGTGCGTTTCCTCCACCATGTTTTCTAGAGGTAGCAGGTGCCGTCGACGCAGACGGGACCGCTTTGCGGCGCCGCGCCGTCGATGCCGCGCAGCACCGGGCTGGTCATGTGGCCCCAACCGGGAATGAAGGCCGAGAACCGGCCGGCCTCACCGCCGGCCACGAACAAATGAATGTGATCGGAGTCCGGCACGATGGGAATGCGGGAATCGAGATCGCGGCGGTACCAGCGCGGCAGATTGCGGTTATAGACCTTGCCGTAGCGGTGGTCGAAGGCGATGTCGCCGAACCGGTTCCAGGCGTTCGACCAGAGATAGGAGCGGATGTCGTGACGCGTCCAGCCGTCGCCGGCGATGGTCGCCGCATGCTCCAGGCCCAGCACGACCGCACAGTGGCCGCTGCTGACGGCGTTGTTGTGGGCGAAGGTCGCCATGGCCGAGACGATGCTGTCGAGCACGCCGCGGGCATCGTTGGCGACATGGTTGGTGACGCTGTGCGGGCCCTCGGCCGCGATCACGAACACGGACGAGTCTTCCGGCCCGAAGCCCTTCTCGACGTGATAAGGCGCGAACGGGCTCGCCTCCTCGTTCTCGGCGATGCAGTAGGTGTATTTGCCGGGATGGCCGAGCGCGCTCTTGTCCAGGTCATCCGGCCAGGCGCCGCCCACATTCAGCAGCACCAGGCGGATGGCCCGGCCGATGGTGGCGTTCGCCCGGTTGCCCGAGCCGAAGACGTTGCAGCCGGCATTCATGCCGATGCGGGCGCGGATCGGCCCGTTGACTACCAGCAGCGGCGCGGCCATGTGGGTCGTCGCCTGCACGCCATTCAGGTTGAAGGCCGTGGTGCAGAGCGCCAGCATGGCCGCCCGTACGACCGGCGCGTAGTACGGCTTGCAGCCGGCCATGACCATGTTGATGGCCAGCACCTGCCGGCTCAGGCTGCCCCAGCGCGGCGGCACCCGGCATTCGACCAGATCCGGCTCGCCGCCCAGCGCGTCGACCATGGCGGCGACGCTTTCGGGCGTCGGCGGCACCACGGGCAGGCCGTCGGTCAGGCCCTGTTCGAAATACCATTCGACCGCATCGGCGCCGTCGGGCAGCACCATGGTGCCGTCGTTCTGGCCGGCGAAGGCGTCGACGGTGGCTGCTTCGGTCATCTCAGGCGGTCCCGGACGGCGAAAAACTGGCGGAAGAGAGTGGGAGTTGAACCCACCAGGCACGTCTAACGCCCCTCACCGGATTTGAAGTCCGGGCGCCCCACCGGGGTGCGATTCCCTTCCGATGGCCGAAATCCTAGGCCCGCCAGCAAGCCGGGATCAAGCGTTGGGCGCACCGACGGCCTTGTCGGTGTCACGAGAAGCGTCGGTTATCGCGGTAACGACAGGCGCACCGACAGTCCGCCGTTGGGTTGGTTTTGCGGACGTATCGTGCCGCCATGCGCATGGATGATGGCCTGCGCGATGCTGAGACCCAGCCCGACGCCGCCCTTGCCCGGCGTTCGGGCGCGTTCGACCCGATAAAACGGCATAAATATCTGATCGAGCTCCTGCTGCGGAATGCCGGGCCCGTCGTCGTCGATAACGATCTCGACCATATCGGGCCGGTCCTCAATCCGCACACGCGCGACGTTGCCGTATTTGACCGCATTGTCGATCACGTTGGTCAAGGCCCGCTTCAGCGCGGTCCGGCGACAGTCGATAAGAATCCGATCGGGCGGGTCGAATTCGATTCTGGCGCCGGCATCCGCCATGTCGTCGCAGATGCTCGCCACCAGAGCGGAGAGGTCGACATGGCGCTGGGGTTCGTCGTGAAACGTCACTTTCGCGAATTCGAGCGAGGAAGCGATCATCGCCTCCATTTCATCGAGTGTATCCAGGACTTTCGTGCGCTCGATGCCATCGGCCATCAGCTCGGCGCGCAGGCGCAGCAGCGTTACCGGCGTGCGCAAGTCGTGCGAAATGGCGGCAAGCATCTGGGTCCGGTTCTCGACCAGACGCTTCAATCTCTCCTGCATCTCATTGAACGCGTGCGATGCCTGGACCACTTCAGTGGGGCCGGCTTCAGGCAGGGGCTCGGCGCTGATGTTCTTGCCGAGACGGTCCGCGGCCAGTGCGAAGGCGGAGAGCGGCGCGGTCACCCGCGCGACCAGCCACATCGTCAGGACGCCGAACACGAGCGCGACGGAGAAGATGTAGGCGCCGGCGATGCCCGGCCAGAGATCCTCCGGTCTTGGAATTGCGCCCGCGAAATTGAGCCACTGGCCGTCTTCAAGCCGCGTCGAGACGTAAAGGTAGTCGTAGGTTTTCCCGCTGCTCGACAGCGAGGCCGTCGCGGTCCGGCTTGGATCCCTTGTATTTTCGGACATCGCTTTCGGCGGGTCGGGCAGCGCCTCCTCAAAACCCACGAGAAGTCTGTCCCCCGGCCATTCGGCGAGCTGCGCTTGCAGAAATCGGGTCACTTCGACAGTCAGATCGTTGTTCTGACCAACGCCGACCGTCGTCGCGTCGGCGCTCAGCGAAACGCTGAAACTCCGGCTATCCGAACCGCGGACGACATCCTCGCGCCACTCCTGCGGCAGTCGGTTCAACAGGATGACCACGCCGACAATCCGTTCGGCAACGTCGACCGCTTCGGTGGTCATGACCACCTCCTTCCGGTCGAACGAATAGATCGCGAGTCCCAGAAAATGCGATACGACCAGCCCAAGGCCCATCACGATAAGCGTCTGCGCGCTGATGCTTTTCGGCAGCGAGAGGTTTATTCGCATGTGACGCTGGGCGTGAAAATGTACCCGCCGCCCCGCACGGTCTTGACCACCTTCGGTTTCTTTGCGTCGTCGCCGATCTTTCGCCGCAACCGGCTGACCTGCAGGTCAATGCTCCGATCGAACGGCGTCGCCGAGCGCCCCTTCGCCAGGTCAAGCAGCTGGTCGCGGGTGAGGACGCGCTGGGGGTGCTGCAGGAAGGCCAGGAGAAGATTGTACTCGCTGCCGCTGAGCGACACGACGACATCGGCGTCCGATTCAAGGTCGCGGGTGCCGGTGTCCAGCGTCCATTGGCCAAAACGGTAGACCGGCACGGACGGGCCCTCCGGCTTCGGCGGCAGGGCGCGTGTTCGCCGCAGGACTGCCTTGATGCGCGCGATCAGTTCCCGCCCGCTGAACGGTTTGGCGACGTAGTCGTCGGCGCCCATTTCCAGCCCGAGGATGCGGTCCACATCATCCCCCTTGGCCGTGAGCATGATGATCGGGACGGATGAGGAAGCGGCCCGCAGATCACGGCAAAGGGTGAGGCCGTCCTCTCCGGGCAGCATCAAGTCGAGGACGATCAGATCGATACGTCGATCGTCCAATGCACGGCGCATTTCCTTTCCGTCAGACGCCGTACTGACTCGGTAGCCGTCCTTCTCGAGTAATCGCCCGACCAGTGTGCGCATCTCCTGGTGGTCGTCGACGACCAGGATGTGTGGCGGGTTCTCCATGCGGGCGAATATACGGTCGGCGGATCCGAACCAGACAAGAAAATGGTAACGAATTGTAGCAGGCAGCGGGACCGATACGGTTCGATACAAAAACGGGGGCTGCCGGACAAACTCTCGGAACAACGGGCTGATCAAATGCGCCTCCAACGCAGTCGGCAGGTTCTTGCGGCCTGCACAACGCATTCATGGAGGTATGAACATGCCGTTCCCCGTCGGCAAATGTGCTTTGACGACCTGTTCGCTTGTCGCTGTTTTTCTGATGGCGGCGGGGCATCCAACCGTCGCCGGGTCGCCCTTTCACGGCGTCTATGCCGGCATCCAGGGCAGCTACGAAACCTACGACCTTGACGTCCGCTCCAGCAATCTGAACGCCGACGATCTCGAGCTCTCGGGTCTGAGCGGCGGGTTCTACGCCGGGGCGAACACGGCCCTTCCGGGGCTTGACCGAGCGATCGTCGGGCTGGAAGGCAGCTTCGCGTTCAACGATGGTGATGGACGCCTGAGCGGTGGCGGGGACAGGCTCTCCATCGCTTCCCGCAATACATACGACATCTCCGGACGTGCCGGCTACGAGATCAAGGACAGTGTCCTGCTCTACGGCCGTGTCGGCTGGGCACGGACCAGTTTTTCCGGCCTCGAGCCGACCGGACGGTCCAGGCTCGACGGTATTCGCTTCGGCGGCGGTGCGGAATACGCGATCACCGACAACATGGCGCTGCGGACCGAGTTCACGCGTACCGACTACGAACGCAAGCGCTCGGGCGATCGCCGATTCGATACCGGGCAGAACCGCCTGACGCTTGGGGTCGGATACCGCTTCTGACGGGGCGCGATCCGGGACAGGCGCAAGCCGTTCTTCCGACGAATACCCGATGTCTCCAGTCGCAACTTTGAGGTGAGATCACGCGATGACGACGACGACACGAAGCCTGCAAAAAGCCTATCCACCCGACTTCACGCACCTGATTGCCGAGGTCGCCGAGACCGCGATGAAGGCGATCGTCGAACCAAATCCCACCCGGCACATCCAGGAAGCGGCGGTGAGCGGCGCTCTCTCGCTCAAACGGTTGCGTTGCGACCTGACGCCCGAGCGCCGACGCGATCCCGCACTGGCGGCCGCGTTTCGGCGTGACGTCGTTCGTAACCGTCTCGTCCGCGACCTGGCCACGCTATTGGTCGGTGCCTATGAACGGCTCAAGCGAGTGGAGAGTTCAGCCAAGCAGAACGCAATGAGCACGGCGTTTGTGAGCACGATGTTCTTGGAGGCGATCTCCGAAATCTCCAAGCAGGACGGCAAGCAGAAGCCGGAGCCGTGATACGCCGTCGCCTGTCCGCCAGGAGTGCGGGCGCCGTATGCCCTTGATAAAGGAACGACGGCGGGCCGATTGCGTCGGACGCCACCTTGGCGCGCCGGGTGCCGCGAGATCACGCGTCCTGTGTGCCGAAGGCCTCGTCGGCGGTCTGCAGGATTCGCCGCCGCTCGCCGATGCGGCGCGTGACGTGGGCGGCATCGAGGAATTCCAGCACTTCGATCGTGAGGTTTCGGCCGATGCCGGACCGGTCCCGGTATTCGGCCGCGCTGAACAGGCCGTCGGCGGCTTGTGCCGCTGTTTCCTCGGCGATTTCGGCCAGCCGATGCACGGCGGCGGGCGGAAAATAGCGGTTCGGCGCCACGCGCAGCAGGTGGCCGAGACGGACCGCCCGGCCGAGAAAGCCTTCGGTTGCCTCGACCGCCAGACCCAGATCGGCGGCCAGCTCGCGCACCCGCGGCGGCCGGATGCCGCCCTCCGCGATCAGCGGCTCGACCCGTCGCCAGAGCGCCGCGTCTTCCGGAGTCATTTCGGCGCGGTGATCGGGCAGGCGCAGGCTCAACCCGTCCCGCCGCAGCGCGCCGTCCTGCAACAGCCGGACGACGGCGGCCGCCATCAGGGGGTTGGGGATGGGATGGCTCAGCGCCCGCCGCAGGGTCGCTTCCTCGGGTCCCAGGCTGTCAGGGTGCCGGGCGTGCCAGCGTTCGAGGGTGTCCAACACATCGTCGCGCAAGGCCTGCCAGCGCGCCGCCGACAGGCCCACTGTCCGTTCGGCGACGGCAATCCGTACCAGATCGTGGCCGCGCCACAACGCGTCGGCGGCCGCGGGCGTCAGATTCCAGGCCGTGGCGAAGTTATCGAGATCGACCAGTCCGCTGCCCTGGTCCAAGAGCAATGCCAACGCCTCGGCCGGCGTCGGCGCCGCCATCGCCTCGAGCTGCGCCAGCCGGGCCGGCCGGGCCCGGCCGCGCGGCGGGGGAAACGGGTCCAGCACCATGCCGCCGGCGATCGTCCGGCGCGCCGACTGATCGCGCAGGATGAACCGGTCGCCGTGCAGCGCGCCGATCGGCTGGTCGAGCACGAGCTGCACCAGGCCCGTCTCGCCGGGCGCGATTTGCCGGGGGCCGAGGATCGCCACGCGGCCGGTAACGTCGTTCGCCGCGGCATGCACGTGCACCGGCGTCCAGTGGGTCAGTGGGCTGGGTTCGTCCACCAATACCGTCAACCGGGCGTCGAACCGACGCGCCGGCGCATGCGCTTCGGGTGCGACGATCCAGTCGCCGCGTTTCACCTCGATACGCCGCAGGTCCGGACCGGTGATGTTCAAGGCGCAACGCTGACCGGCGGTGCCCATATCGGCCTCCCGGTCGAGCGCGCGAAGGCCGCGGACGCGGACCGACACGCCCTGCGGCGACAGCAGCAATTGGTCGCCGATCGAGACGCGGCCGGCCATGACCGCGCCCGTGACGACAAGTCCGGCGCCCGTCACCGTGAAGCTGCGGTCGATGGCCAGCCGGAAGTTGCCTTCGCCGTCACGGTCGCGGTTGACCTTGGACGCGGCGAGGAGCGCGTCGCGCAGCTCCTCGACGCCGGCGCCCGTCAATCCCGATACGGGATAGATCTCGGCATCCGCGAGCGCCGTGCCGGCCACGACGTTTCGCACCGCCGCCTTGACCTCATCGACGCGCGCGTCGTCCACCCGGTCGATCTTGCTGATCGCCACCGCGCCGCGGGGCACGCCCAGAAGCTCGAGAATGGCCAGATGCTCGCGCGTCTGCGGCATCGGGCCGTCGTCGGCGGCGACCACCAGCAGCGCGAAGTCGATGGCGGCGACGCCGGCGGCCATGTTGCGCACGAAGCGCTCGTGCCCCGGCACATCGACGAAGCCCAACACCTCGCCGCCGCCGAGGTCGTGGTAGGCGAAGCCGAGATCGATGGACAAGCCGCGCTGTTTCTCCTCCGGCAGGCGGTCGGTGTCGACGCCGGTCAGCGCCTTGATCAGCGCGGTCTTGCCATGGTCAACATGGCCGGCGGTGGCGACGAGCATCGTCCGCCGTCGCTCAGGACAGATCCAGCTCGCCGAGCTGGCGGACGAAGCCGTCTTCGTCCTCCAGGCAGCGCAGGTCGAACAGCAGCGTATCGTCGGCGATGCGTCCGATCACCGGTATCGGAAGCCGCCGAAACGCGGTTGCCAGGCGTTTCAGGGCGCGCCCCGTGCCCCGCTTGCCGGCCTTCGGACGGATCGCCAGCGCGGCGCTCGGCAGAGCGTCGACCGGCAACGCCCCACTGCCGATCTGGCTGCGGCAGGCAACGACCTCGACGGTCGCGATATCGACGAATTGGCCGGCAGCGACTCCGCGCAATCGCTCGGCGAGCGCGCGGATCTCGTCTTCCGGCCGGCTCAGCAACCGCAGCGCCGGCACCCGTTCGGCCAACCGGTCGGGATCGCCGTAGAGCCGCAGCACGGCCGACAGCGCGGCGAGCGTCATCTTGTCGAGCCGCATGGCCCGCTTCATCGGGTTGCGCTTGATTTTCTTCACGAGGTCGGCGCGGCCGACGATGATGCCGGCTTGCGGTCCGCCCAACAGCTTGTCGCCGCTGAAGGTAACGATGTCGGCGCCGGCGGCGATGGCGTCGGCCGGCGTCGGTTCGTAGGGCAGGCCGAACCGCGTCAGGTCGGTCAGCGTGCCGCTGCCGAGATCGACCACGAAGGGCAGCCCGGCGGCATGCGCGATCCGCACGAGATCGCGCTCCGCCACCTCGGCGGTGAATCCCTGGACCACGTAGTTGCTGGTATGCGCCTTCATGATCAGCGCCGTGCCCGCGCTAATGGCGGTCTCGAAATCGGCGGCGTGCGTGCGGTTGGTGGCGCCCACCTCGACCAGCTTGGCGCCGGCGCGGGCCATGATGTCGGGCAGGCGAAACGAGCCGCCGATCTCGATCAGCTCGCCGCGCGAAACCAGCACCTGTCGGCGCAGCGCCAGTGTGTTGAGCGTCAAGAGAACGGCCGCGGCGTTGTTGTTGACGACGGTCGCCGCCTCGGCGCCGGTCAGCCGGCAGATCCAGTCGGCGACATGGTCGTCGCGATCGCCGCGCTTACCGGTTTCGAGGTCGTATTCCAGATTGGACGCGCCGGCCGCGACGGCGGTCATGGCCTCCAATGCCTCTTGCGGCAATGGCGCCCGGCCCAGGTTGGTGTGCAGCACCGTGCCCGTCAGGTTGAAGACCGGCCGCAGGCGCGGGGCGGTCAGCGCCACAAGGTGCGCCCGCACGTTCTCGACAATGACGTCGTCGTTTGTCCGCGCCAGCGCCGCCTCACCCTCGGCCGACAGGGCCGTCCGCAGCGCGGCCAGCTCGTCGCGCACGGCCTGAACCACCAGATTCCGGCCGAAATCCAGGATCGCGGCCGCGATCCCCGGCAGTCCGAGGACGCGGTCGACCGACGGAACGGCGGCCTGCAACGGCTTGGCGGCGTGCGACATGCTGACTTGGCGCCCGGTTGGAAAGGTCACTCCCTGGCGTCAGGCTAGGTGCGTGGGCGAGAGCGGTCAACGGGCCGCTCGCTTTGTTTGGCGCGCGTGGACTTCCCAATATAGACTGATCGTTTCATAACCACCGCCGCCCGTTTCGCTTCAATTGACAGATTGTGGGGTCGGTCGCGCTAGTCGGAGTGCTGTATGGCTCGATTGAATGAATTGTCGGCAAGGATGCAGAAGGCCCTGATCGGCCTGCTGCCGGATTGTCCGACCTTTGACGACAAGCCCTGGGTGACGGGTCCGCCCCTGTCGGCCCGCCGGGTTGCGATGATCTCGTCGGCCGGCTTCATGCGGCGCGGCGAGAAGCCGTTCGTCGGCGGCGATGCCGATTACCGGGCGATCCCGGCGGACATACCGCCGGGCGATCTGCTGATCAGCCACGTTTCGCAGAATTTCGACCGCACCGGGTTTCAGCAGGACATCAACGTCATGCTGCCGCTCGACCGGTTGCGCGAGATGGCGGCAGATGGCGAGATCGGCTCGCTCGCCGACACGCACTATTCCTTCATGGGCTCGACGCCGCCGGAGAAGATGGAGCCGGACGCGCGCCGGCTCGCCGCCGATCTGAAGGCCGATAACGTCGACGCCGTCCTGCTGCTTCCGGTTTGACCGTTCTGCACGCGCGCCGTGAGCGCGCTCGGATACTATCTGGAAGACGAGGGACTGCCGACGGTGTCGATCAGCCTGGTGCGCGAGCACACGGAGAAGATCGAACCGCCACGGGGGCTGTGGGTGCCGTTCGAGCTGGGCCGGCCGGTTGGACCGGCGAACGATCCGGCGTTCCAGAAGCGCGTGCTGCGCGCGGCCCTGGAGCTGCTCGTGTCGACTGACGGCCCCGTCGTGCTCGAGGACTTCGACATCGACATGCCGGGGGCGGGCGGTGAGCCGGGCTGGCGCAGCCCGATCCCGATCGAGGCGGCGGATCCCGATACCGCCGATCTCGACGCCCTGACGGCGGCGCTCAGCCAAGAATTGGCGCAGGTACGTCCGTTTTACGAGCGGGCGGTGGCGGCGCGCGGCCGCACTTCGGTCGGTCTGGCGCGCGTCGACCCGACCGAATTGCCGACGCTCGTGGTCTCGTTCTTTGCTGGCGGTCCGGCTGAAAACCCGGTGCCCGAGGTGCGGCCGGGGCACGTCATGCGCTATGCCTCGGACGATCTGCGGGCCTATTATCTCGAGGCGGCGAGCTTCGGCGACGGACGGCCGTCCAGCCTTCAGCTTGCCGACTGGTATTGGGACGAAACGCTGGCGGGCCGCACGGTGATGGCGCTCCGGGCCGCCTGCCTCGCGGGGTCGGACAAGGTGCTGGCGGCGATCGCCAAGGGAATTCTGGTGTCGGGGCGGCAAGTCGATAAGTTGCCGCCTGAAACCGCGTGACAGTCGGCGTGCGGCCGATGCCGGCGACATCGTTTCACCCCGGCGAACTCGGCTGGCGGCCGCGCCTTACCTATCTCGCGCATCTCGGCAAAGCCGTTCTGCGGCAGCATCACCGAGGGTTGCTGCCGGTGTTGCGGCCATTGGTCCCCGACGACGGTGTCGTCTTCGATGTTGGCGGCCATGCCGGCCAGTTCGCCAAGCTGTTCGCCGGCCTGGTGCCGCGCGGCAGGGTCTTTTCCTTCGAGCCCGGCGGCTATGCCCTGTCGATCCTGACACGGGTCGTGCGCCTCCGGCGTCTCAGCAACGTTACCGTGGTGCCGACGGGTCTCAGCGATGCCGCCGGCAGCGCCGTCCTGCACATGCCGGTCAAGGCCTCGGGCAGCTACGGCTTCGGGCTCAGCCATCTCGGCGCCGACGAGACCCGCCGGCGGCAGCGCGATGAAGAAATCAGCCTGACCACCATCGATGCGTTCTGCGATCAGCAGGCGCTGCACCGGCTCGACTTCATCAAGGCCGATATCGAGGGCTGGGAGCTGCGCATGTTGACCGGCGGCGCCAGGGCAATCGCACGGTTCCGGCCCGTGATCCTGCTCGAGGTCTCGGCCGCGCATTTGGCGCGGGCCGGCGACACGGTCGAGGACCTCTGGAAATTTCTCGAGAATCTGGGCTACCGGCCAACGCCCTTGGCGACGGCGGCCAGCGGTTTCGCCGTCGCGCCACGGCATGGGGCGGGCGACCTGCTCTGGCTGCCGGAAGGGCATGCAATGCGCAAGTAATTGGAATGAATTCCTGTCGGAACGGGGCATTAGCTCTTGCCGATTGACAGTTCCGTGACAAAGAAAACGTTGCCTTTTGCGGCTCGTGTGATACGCAGGCCGCACGGGGTACCACCAGGGGCGTCAAAATCCGTCTAATGCTAGAGCTTACGTCGACGACCAATTCCGCTCATTCTTTCAATACTGGAAATTTCGGCACACTCACCCAAGCGTTGGACTATGCAGCGGCGGGCGAGACCGGATTCAATTTCTTTACCTCTCGCGGAGACTTGCAGTCCGTCCTGCCGTACGCGTCCCTGCGCGACGACGCCATGCAACTGGCGCGCGCGCTGGTCGGGGCCGGATTGCCGCGCAACGCGCGCATGGTGCTGGTCGCCGACACCAGTCCCGACTTCATGCGGTATTTCTTCGCCTGCCAGTATGCCGGCCTGATCCCCGTACCGCTTCCGTTGCCGGTCAACCTCGGCGGCCGCGTTTCCTACCTGCGGCAGCTGCGCCGCATGACCGAGCGCGCCGGCGCCCGGATGGCGGTCGCGCCCGCCGCGCTCGCCGACTACCTGCGCGAAGGTCTGGCCGGCCTCGATGTGCCCATGGTCGGCGCGCACGCCGATTTCGACGATCTGCCGGCAACCGGCGAACTGCGGCCTTTCGGCGCCGACGACGCCTGCTATATCCAGTACTCCTCGGGCAGTACCCGACTGCCGCGCGGCGTCGCCATCTCGCAACGGGCGGTAACCGCCAACTGCAGCGCCATCATCCGTCATGGGCTGGCCGTGCGGCCGGGCGACCGCTGCACCTCCTGGCTGCCGCTCTATCACGACATGGGACTGGTCGGGTTCTGCCTGGCGCCGATCCTGTCGCAGCTCTCGGTCGACTACATCGCGACGTCCGATTTCGCCCGCCGGCCGCTGTCCTGGCTCAAGGTGCTGTCGTCCACCGGTGGCACGCTCTCGTTCAGCCCATCCTTCGGCTACGACCTCTGCGTCCGCCGCGCCGCGAAAATGCCGCTCGACGACATCGATCTGTCGTCCTGGCGCGTGGCCGGCATCGGCGGCGACATGATCCGCGCCGACGTGCTGTCGCAGTTCGCCGAAACCTTCGCCGAAACCGGTTTTCGCGCGACCTCGTTCCTGGCCAGCTACGGTATGGCCGAATCCACGCTGGCGGTCAGCTTCACCGAGCTCGACGCCGGCATCCGCACGTACCGCGCTGCGTCGGCGCCGGTCGCGGCCAAGCAGCGCAATGGCGCTGCCAACGGCCATCACGGCACGAACGGCCACCGCCACGTCAACGGCATCAAAGCCGTCAACGGCGGCGCGAACGGGCATGCCAACGGCCACGCGAACGGCACGGCGAACGGGCACCAGCGCGAGCGCGCCTACGTGGTCTGCGGGCGGCCGCTGCCCGGTCATCGGGTCGAGGTGCGTGGCACCGACGGCAGCCGTCTGCCGGACCGCCAGATCGGCCGTGTTTTCGTGCAGGGCCCGAGCGTCATGGCCGGTTATTTCGACGATCCCGACGGCACCGCCGAAGTGCTCGACAATAAGGGATGGTTGAACACCGGCGATATGGGCTACCTGATCGACGGCGATCTGGTGGTCACGGGGCGCAGCAAGGACCTGATCATCCTGAACGGCCGCAACATCTGGCCGCAGGACGTGGAGTGGGCGGTCGAGCAGCTGCCGACCGTGCGTACCGGCGACGTGGCCGCGTTTTCCATTGCCGACGACCTGGTTGGCGAGGCCGTTGTCGTCGCCGTGCAATGCCGGGTGACTGAACCGGAAGCCCGGCGCGCGCTGCAGCGCGAAATATCGGCCGTGGTGCGGATTTCGGCCGGCGTCGATTGCACCGTGGTTTTGGTGCCGCCGCATGGTCTGCCGCACACCTCGTCGGGCAAGCTCAGCCGGACACAGACCCGTTCGAATTACCTCGCCGGCGAATACGACGCGCCCGCCGTGATCCGTCGCGACCCGGCCGAGAGAGCCCCGGCGGCCATCGCCGGGAAATAGCTTCTCGCGGCGACGATGCCGCCAGACCCGATATCACCAGTTGATCCGACGCCCGGTCTCGTCGCCGTGACAGGGGCAGGCGGATTCGTCGGCGGTCATATCGTTCGGCATCTGACCGCCGCCGGCTGGCGGGTACGCGCCCTGCAGCGGCGTAGCCCGGCGCCGGACGGACTGACCGGCCTGTCAACGATCGTGGGATCGCTGCACGACCGTGCCAGCCTCGAGACGTTGGTCGACGGAGTCGACGCGGTGGTGCACTGCGCCGGGCTGGTCGCCGCCCGCCGCCGGCGGGACTTTTTCGACACCAATGTCGGCGGTACCCGCGCTCTTGTCGAAACGGCCGTCGCCCGGTCGAAGCCACCAAAATTCGTCCTGGTCTCGTCGATGGCCGCGCGCCTGCCGGCGATCTCGGCCTATGCCGAGAGCAAGCGCGCGGCGGAACGGGTATTGGCCGATCGCGCTGGGGACATGGCCTGGACCGTGCTGCGGCCATCGGCCGTCTATGGGCCGGGCGATCGCGCGACATTGAGCCTGTTCCGCGCCTTTGCGCGGGGTTTCGCGCCGTCGCCAACCGTCGCGGGCGCCCGGTTCTCGCTGATTTTCGCGGACGATGTGGCGACTGGCGTGCTCGTCCTGCTGCGGTCCGACGCGCCGGTCGGCGAGGTGTTCGAAATGGACGACGGACACGCCCATGGATATTCCTGGCCGCAGATCGCGGCCGTTGCCGAATCCCAACTCGGCCGCCGGGTCAGGCGTCTGCCCATGCACCGCGGTGTAACCTTGCTGGCGGCATACGTCATCGAAGGTTTGACCAAGGCCACGGGCCGGGTTTCTGTCTTCGCGCCGGATAAGGTCCGCGAGATGTTCCATCCGGACTGGGTCTGCCGCGATCAGCGCCTCGGCCGCCTAACGGGTTGGCGTCCGGCGGTGGGTATCGCGGAAGGTTTCGAGCGAACGTTCGACTGGTATCGGGCTCAGGGCTGGCTTTAGTCCGTGCCGGGTATGGATTTTTTGCGACAGGTGGCTTATTGCACGAACGCAACCAACGATTATCCCAGATGACGATCGACCGAGATCAGATATTCGCCGACCTGCGGCAGCGTCTTGAGGCCTTCAACAAGGCCGGCCTCACGCTGACGGAATCGACCGACATCGCGGCCGATCTCAGCATCGACTCGGTCGCCGTCATGGACCTGATCATGGAGATCGAAGACAAATACGACATCTCCATCCCCATGAATGCCTTATCCGAAATGCGCACGATCGGCGACCTCGTCCAGGCCATCGTCGCCTCAATCGAAGGCAGCTAACCCCATGGATCTACTAGACAAGTTCGACGGCGTTGCCGAACTGCACGCCGAAATCGCGGCGGCTGGAGAATTCCCGTTCGGCCTGTGCATGGAGCGGGTGCTGTCGGCCACCGAGGCGGTCGTCGGCGGGCGCAAGGTCATCCTGGCCGGCACCAACAACTATCTCGGCCTGACCTTCGATCCGGACTGCGTGGCCGCAGCAGCGGCGGCGGTGCGGGAACACGGTACCGGCACGACCGGCTCGCGCGTCGCCAATGGCACCTATGCCGGCCATCTGGAGTTGAGCCGCGATCTCGCCGCCTTCCTCGGCCGACGCACGGCGATCGTGTTCACGACGGGCTACCAGGCCGTGCTGGGCGCGTTGTCGGGGTTAGCGGGTCCGGACGACGTCATCCTGCTCGACGCCGATGCGCATGCCAGCATGTATGACGGCTGCCGGCTCAGCGGCGCCACGGTGATCCGCTTCCGGCACAACGACGCGGGCGATCTGGATCGGCGGCTGAAGCGCCTCGACAATCCGAACTCGAACAAGCTGATCGTCGTCGAGGGTCTCTACAGCATGCTGGGCGACCAGGCGCCGCTGGCCGAAATCGCCGAGGTCAAGCGCCGGCACAACGCCTATCTGATGGTCGACGAGGCCCATTCGCTCGGCATCTACGGCCAGAACCGCCGGGGCGTGGCCGAGGCCGCCGGCGTCGAGGCCGATGTCGATTTCGTCGTCGGCACGTTCAGCAAGAGTCTCGGCGCCATCGGAGGCTTCTGCGCCTCCGACCATCCGAAGTTCGAGTTTCTGCAGTTCGGTACGCGGGCCTACATGTTCACCGCCTCGCTGTCGCCGTCGAACGTCGCCTCCGTCACCGCGGCATTGGAGAAGATCCGCGCGACGCCGGCGCTGACCGAACAATTGTGGAAGAACGCGCGGCATCTGCACGATGGCTTGGGTCGGCTCGGCTTCGACCTCTGCGCCGACGTCGGTCCCGTTGTTGCCGTGAAGATGCCTGACCGCGAAACCGCCGTCGAGATGTGGAACCGCCTGCTGCAGGCTGGCGTCTACGTCAATCTGGCGATCCCCCCGGGCACGCCGGGCGGTCTGGCGCTGCTGCGCTGCAGCCTGTCGGCCGGTCACAGCGAGACCCAGATTGCGCAGATCATCGACATGTTCGCGCGCGCCGACGCCGACATGCGGTCGGGACCTCAACGGGCCGCCGGCACCGGGGACTGATCAGCGAAAGCCGCCGCGTCGATAGAGCCGATAGGCAAGCACCGGCGCGGCCAGGATCGGATGCCGGCGCTGCCACGGCGTCGGCGTCAGCGTTGCCCCGGAATGGCGGCCAATCTTCCAAAGGATATAGTCGAGACCGTCGGTAAAGGTGAAAGCCGCCTTGAGCAGGCGCAGCATCGATAACAGCTTGCCGCTGACCCGCCGCCCGCGCCACCGCCATCGCGCGCGCCGGGCGGACCACTTTGCGGGACTGCCTGCAACCGCGGCGGTTAGCGCGTCGTAGCGTTCGCGATTGGCGAGGTAGAGGTCGCGGCCGCGCTGCGACTGCTCGGCTCTGAGCTCACTGCGATAGCTCTCGGTAAAGGCACGGGTCCAGAGCGCCTCGGAACCGGACTGCGGCGGCAATAGCGGCCGCGTCTCGCCCATCATTGTGGCCGCGGCATTGGCGACGGCCTGCTCGATCCGGGCCGTCACGGCATCGTCGCGCGCGAATGCCAAGGCGCAGGGCTGGGCAAAGCGCGCCCAGAATGTCGGCTGGAAGGCGGCACTTGATGTGCCATGCTCGAACGCCGCAAGCGACATGACCGCGTACTTCAGCCGTACCGTCCGGTTCTGAAACGCCACCTCCAGATAGAACACGTTGGGCGGCAGGATGGTGTTCAGGATCGCGGCCAGATGGCTTGCATAGACGTCGCGATATCGATCGACCAACACGTAGAAATCGAGAATGCGATCGTCCCGCCAGCCGTCGCGTAGGCAGGAACCGTAATAGAGAATGGCGTTGATCGACTCGCCATGCCGCTTGCGCATGGCGTCGGCGGCCGCCAGCACCGCCGGCTCGACGGGCTGTCGAAGCTCCCTCGCAATGCGTTCGCGATGGGGGGCGTTCAGCATGGTTGGAAACGAATTTCAGGTCCGCTGCTCAGACGCACGGGCTGCCCCGGTGTCGCCTCGAACAGCTCGCCATCCAGCGTGTAGGGGCAGGCCATGTCGAGCAGCACGTCGTCGACATTGACGCTGACGTAGTCGTCCGGCGGCAGAGTCCGCGCCTCGCCCCCATAGAGGAAAGCCGGCAGCCGGCGCCACATCTGCCCGGGCGGATAACGCAGGGCGGTGTAGCGCAAACCGCCGGCGCCACTGCCCCAAAACGGACGAGTGCGCATGACCAGCCGGTTCAGCGTGGTCACCAGAACGATCAGGTAGGTGCCGCATTGCGGTGCCGCGCCGTCGAGGCCCACGGAAACCCTGTCGCCGCGAAACACCTTGTCCTCCGTCCCGCGCCGCCAGATCCGCGTTGCCAGCAGGCCCGCCAGCGCAGCGCCGGCCGCGGTCGAGGATTCCAGTTTCAACGGATGCACCGCCCGACGGCAGTATTCGATGCCGCGAACGATGGCCGCGGTGCCGAAGAACATGCCGTAGATCGGCGCCTCGCCGTCGCGTTGCAGCCGAATGACGCGCCGACTGGCGGTCGTCGGTCGGCGACCCGACAGCAAACGTCGAAGCGCCGTCGTGGGGCGCCGCGGGGCGCCAATATCGTGGGCAATCATGTTGGTCATGCCGCCTGGCAGCACGGCGAGCGTCGGCAGCTGCCCGAATATGCCGTCATTCAGCAGCGTGGTGATGACGGCCTGCACCGTGCCGTCGCCGCCGTTGATCACGATCAGGTCGACGCCTTTGCCGGCGAAGGCTGTCAGTGCCTGCCGCAGCCCGTCGATGCCGTTCAGTTCGGCATGGGCGATCTCCGGATGCGCGGCGAGTTGCGTTCGCAGTCTTGACAGGCCCGTTCGATTTCGCTGGCTGGCCCGGTTGCTGATCACGCCGATCTTGCTCATGCCCCTGCCGGCCGGTTGGGCCGCCGCCGCTCGAACTGCACGGCGATCGAGGCGCCGACCAGCGCCAGCGCCACCGGCGGCGCCCATCCCGCGACGGCCGCCGGCAGCAGACCGGCCTCGCCCACCGTCAGTGTCAGGCCTTCGAAGACGAAGTAGAGGAACCCGATGCCGATGCCGGCAATCATCGGCAGTGCCATGCCGCCTTGACGTTGGAAGCGTTGCGCCAGCGGCACCGCCAGGAAAATCAGCAACAGCGTCGCGACCGGCGCCGCCGCGCGGCGGTGCAGCCAGGTGCTGTAGACGTAGTCCGGCCGGCTGGCCGCCGCGTTCTCCAGGAGGGCCCGCATCTCGGCGAACGACAGCTCGTTCGGTTGCGCCGACAGGATGGCCATGCGTTCCGGCTCCAGACGGCTCTGCCATTCCAGGGATTCCGCCGATGTCACGCCGCCGTCAGCAACGTTGAGCCTTTGCACAGACCGCAAGGTCCAGACCCCGTCGGCGTAAGTTGCGCTATCGGCGCTGAGACGCGCGCGCAGTCGGTCTTCGCCGTCGCGCTCGAAGACGGTGACGCCGGCAAGGCGCGTGCCGTCCGCGGCGATGTGCCGGATACGCACGATCTGATTGCCATCGCGTAGCCAGGTCATGATCGTCGATCCGGCCTCGCCGTATTCGCCGACGCCCCAGGCACGCAAGGCGCCGGTGGCCGACGGCACTGCCTGATCTTCGAGCCAGAACTGCGGCAGCGCCGCCAGCAATGCCGCCGGCAGCAGCGCCAGAGCCAGGCGTCCCTGCGACAGGCCGGCCGAGATCATGGCGACCAGCTCGTGATGGCGAACCAGAAACGACAGCGTCAGCAGCGCCGCCAACAGCGCCGACAGCGGCAGCAGGTCGGCGGCGATCAACGGCAGGCGAAGGCCGGCGTAGCGCAACAATCCATTCGACGTCGATTGCGCCGCGTCGATCACGTCGTCGGCGTTCGCCAACAGATCGAGCAGCATGATCAGCGCCGTCAGGCCGGCGAGCAAAAGCAGAAACCGGCCAAGGAACAGGCGCGCCAGATAACGGTCGAGGATCCGCATTACGTTTCTGCACGCCGGCCGATAATCGTGGTGCGCAACCGCTCCCCAAGGTCGGCAAGCGTATTCACCGCGCGGCCCAGCGGATCGGCGCCAACGCCAAAACAGGCTCTGAAGAACGTATAGCTGCTGACGGCGACGAAAATCAGGAATGTTGGCCAGATGCCAAGCCAAACCGAAAGCTGGCCGCGTTCGGCCAGCGATTCTCCGAGCTGCAGGCACTTGTGGTAGACGACCAGGATCACGAGTCCCAGCACAATGCCGTAGCCACGTTCGACCCTGCCGCTGACCAGGCCCAACGGCACCGCCAGGAACGGCAGCACAAGGATCGACAGGATGCGCACCAACCGCGCATGCAGCTCGGCCGTCGCCACGTCGGTGTCGATGCCGGGCGGCGGCGCCGCGCGCGAGCGCCAGAGCTCGGCCAGGGTCAATTCCCGCTCGTCGCCGCCGCGCGTCCGGAACGCGGCCTGCCCGTCTTCGCCGATGGGCCAGCGAAAGCTGTCGAAGCCGACGACGCCGTCGAGGGCGCCGTCGCTGCCGATGCTGACGCGTTCGCCGCGGTCGAGGTAGAGCACGCTGCGCAGGTCCTCGACGCCGGTCGTCAGACCGCCTTCGTCGGCGATCGTCACCACGCTGTCGCCGTCCGACTTGGCCTCGTGCACGAAGATCCTGCGCAGCCGGCTGCCGTCGGCGCTGGCCTCCTCGGTCATGAAGGTCAGGCCGTCGGTCTGCACGAAGGCGCCGCTCTGAACGGCCGCGCGCAGCGACTCGTGGGTCGCGTTGTAGACCAGCGCCCGGTAGGCGTAGCGGCCATAAGGCTGAAGCTGGCCAAAGATCAGCGTGGCAAGGGCCGTCAGCGCCAGAGCCAGGCCGAAGACCGGCAGCGCCAGTCGGTGCAGGCCGACGCCTGATGCCTGCAAGCTGGCGATTTCGCTATCGCGGCTCAGGCGATTGAAGGCCAGCAGGATGCCGATGAAGAAGGCGGCCGGCAGCGCCAGCCCGAGATAGTGCGGCACCAGATTGATCACCATCTCGAACATGAACTGGAAGGCGCGTTCGGAATTGACGGTGATCTCGAGCAGCCGCAGCAACCGTTCCAGGATCATCGCCGCCAGCGAAATCGCGATCGCCGCCAGCAGCGGCGTGAGCGTGTTTCGCAGCACGTACCGACTGAGGATGGACATCGGCAAGACGGTCAAGCGGACGTCCCGGCGGGTTCCGGCGCCACCGACGGCGTGCGCCCCGCCAGCAGGCGAACCGTCGCGATCGTGCTGACGATCAGGGTTGCCGTTGCCGCGCCCACCATCGCGATGCCGCCACCGACGGTGCCCAGCAGATGCAGGAGCAGCAGAAAGCCTGGAAAGTAGAGCAGCGTCACACAAACGTTGATCCGCAACGGGATGTCCGGCCGCCCCAGCACGAACATCGCCGGATCCAGGGCGAATCCGCCCAGGCCGAGCGCGGCGCCCAGCACCAGCAGGATCATCACCGGATAGGCCTCGAGGAACGCCGAGCCGACGGTCAGTGTCAGGATTGGCTGGCCCAGCAGCGCGGTCAGCAGCACAACGCCCGTGGCGCCGGCGGCGGTCACCAGTCCGGCGCGGCGCACGATGCCGCCGATCCTGGCGCTGTCGCCGCTGCTGGCGAGTTTCGCCAGCTCCGGATAGACGGTCTGGTTCAGCAGGGCCGTCGGTTTGACCAGCAGGTTCGCGAACTCGGCGGCGATCTTGAAGATGCCGGCCGCCGCGGGGCCGAGGACCCAGCCGACCGCCAGTGTCGTGGCGTGGGTCTTGACCAGCGCCAGAGTGGTGTGCAGGTTGCTGGTCCAAATGAACCGCCAGAGGCCGGGGTGCGGTGCGATCAGGCCGCGTAGGCGCGGTCGGAAGCCGGCCAACATCCGTTGCCGTGCCAGCTCGCGCCAGGCATACGCCATCAGCGACAGATTCGCGGCGAGGCTCGCGACGAACCAGGTCAGCAGAAAGGCCCACAGGCCCGCGCCGGATGCGAAGGCCAATACCACACCTGTCAGCCGGACAGTCGGTGAAACGAGCTGGATGTTGGCCAGCAGGTCGAAGCGGTCGAACAGTCGTAGCACGCCGTTGGGCACGGCCCGCAGCATGAACAGCGCCAGTACGGCATAGAGCTGTGCCATCGCGACAACGTCAGGACCCAGACCCAGTTGCGGGCCGACCCAAGGCATGGCGGTGACGGCGATCGCCGCGCCGATGGCCGAGCTGCCGACATCGAGCCACAGCGAAAAGGTCAACAGGCCCTGCAGGTCGGTTCGGCGCTCGGGCGCCAGGCAATCGGCGCCATAGCGGACGACGGCCTGCCAGGACTGGAACGAGGTGACCCGGCTGATCACCACGACATAGGCGTGGACCAGCACCAGCGCGCCGAAGGTTTCCGGACCCAGCGCCTTGGCCGCCAGCGCGAGATAGGCGAGACCCATCAAGGCCGCGACGGCGCGACGGCTCAACAGCAGTCCGGCATTGGAGAAGATGCGCCGGAACAGGCTGTCCTCGAACCAGCGGAAGATGCCGCCGAACGCCGGCGCCGCCGGGCGCCGGCCGGAACTGCCCTGTGCCATACGCGATCGTGATCCTGGCCTTAATGCAGGGCTTGTGTAGCGCACCCGGTTCGCCGCGCACAAGTCCGCCGGCGGTTGCGCCGTGGGCCGCGCATGGGTAGGTTGGCCGGCTGACGGGCGCGGAAATTCGCGCCGGAGATGGAACCGACTGCTTCGTGATCTTCAGATCGAAACTCTGGGACGGCCGCAAGCACTATCTCGACAAGATGAGCTTGCGGGATCTGGTCCGCGCCTACGTCGCCTATCCGGCCATCCGGGCCTATGCGCTGCTGGCGGTGCTGTCGGGCGGGATCGCCATCTATTCGGCGTCGAACCCCTGGCCCGTGCTGATCGCGGTCGTCGCGGCCGGGCTGATCTACGCGCCGGTCTGGTATCTGCTGCACCGGTTCGTGCTGCACGGCCGCTTCCTTTACCGCTCGTCACGGACGGCGGCGATCTGGAAGCGGGTGCATTTCGACCATCATCAGGACCCGAACGACCTCGGCGTGCTGTTTGGCGCGCTCTACACCACGCTGCCGACCATCGTCGTCGTGACTTTGCCGCTGGGCTGGCTGATTGGCGGCCTCGCCGGCAGCATGGCGGCGCTTTCTTCGGCGCTGGCCGTCACCTGCTTCTACGAGTTTTGCCACTGCATTCAGCATCTGGCCTACACACCCAAATCGGCCTTTCTGCGACGGATCAAGAAGCTGCATCTGGCGCATCATTTCCACAACGAGACCGGTAATTTCGGCATCACCAACTTCGCCTGTGACCGGCTGCTCGGCACGTTTTATCCGCATCCGCGCCAAGTGCCGCGCAGCGCTACCGTCTTCGACCTTGGCTACAACGGCGACGAGATCGAGAAGTTTCCCTGGGTCGCCCGGATGAGCGCACCGGCCGCGAAGCAGGCCGGCGGGGACTAGCTTCCCATCGCCGCGACGGCTGCCATGGCGGGACGGGACGCCCGGACGAGTGTGCGTGTCGAGCGCGTCGACAGGCGGGCCGACATGGCGCGGTTTCTGCGTTTGCCCTGGTCGATCTACGCCGGCGATCCGTACTGGGTGCCGCCGCTGCTGGCCGAGCGGCGCGGCCATTTAGACCGGAAGGCCAATCCGTTCTTTCAGCATGCGGACGTCGGCTTCTGGCTGGCCTGGCGCGATGGCCGGCCGGTCGGCCGGATCAGCGCTCAGGTCAACCATCTGCACCTCGAACGTTATGACGACGCGACCGGTCATTTCGGCCTGCTCGAGGCCGAGGACGATCCCGAAACCTTCGCCGCCCTGTTCGCCGCCGCGGAGGGCTTCCTGCGCGATCGCGGCATGCGGCGGGTGGTGGGACCGTTCAGTCTGTCGATCAACGATGAATCCGGTCTGCTGGTCGACGGCGCGGACACGCCGCCGTCGATGCTGATGGGCCATGCGCCGGCCTACTACGGGCGACGATTATCTGCGCAAGGTTTCGCGAAGGCCAAAGACCTGCTGGCCTACGCCTATGACCTGACGGCGCCGATGCCGGCGGCCGCGGCGCGGTTCGTCGAACGCCTGGCGGACGATCCATCCGTGCGGTTCCGCGGCTTGCGCAAGAACAGCTACGCCGAGGACCTGGCCATCGTGATCGACATCTTCAACGATGCCTGGTCGGAGAACTGGGGCTATGTGCCGTTCACCGAGGCCGAGATCGCGCATTTCGCCAAGGAGCTGAAGCCGCTGGTGCGGGCGGAATCGCTCTGCCTCGCCGAGGTGGACGGCGAGCCGGTGGCGATGGCGATCTGCCTGCCGAACCTGAACGAGGCGATCGCCGATCTCGACGGCCGGCTGCTGCCGTTCGGCTGGGCGAAACTGCTCTGGCGCCTGAAGGTCGGGCCGATGCGCAGCGCCCGCGTGCCGCTGTTCGGCGTGCGCGGGCGTTACCACGGCAGCCCCATGGGCGCGGCGCTGGCCTATGGCGTCATCGACCGCCTGCGCCGCGAACATGCGGCGCTGGGGTTCCAAGAGGCCGAGCTGTCCTGGGTCCTGGAAGACAACATAGCCATGCGGCGGATGATCGAAGCTGTGGGCGGGCGGGCCTACAAGACCTATCGATTATTCGAGAAGGCGCTGGCGTGAGCGGCGCGGCGGCCGGACCCTTCACGGCCGTCATCCTGGCGGCGAGCCGTGGTGCGCATGATCCCGTCGCGGCGGCCGAGGGCGTCAGCCACAAGTGCCTCGTGGATATCGGCGGCAAGCCGATGTTGCAGCGGGTGATCGACGCGCTCGGTCAGGCGGCGTCGGTCGGCCGCATCGTCGTCTGTATCGACGATCGCGCGGTGCTGGAGGCCGTCGACGGACATGACGATGTCGTCGCCAGCACGGCGACGCCGGCCTTGAGCGTGATGCGCGCGGTCGAGGCGCTGGGCGCGGCCTGGCCGCTGCTGATCACCACGGCCGATCACGCGCTGCTGACGCCAAACCTGGTGGACGCCTTCTGCAGCCAATCATTGGCAGTAGACGCCGATGTCACGGCCGGGCTCGCCGCCGCCGCGGTGGTGCGGGCCGGCCATCCCGAGGCGAAGCGGACCTTTCTGCCGTTCCGCGACGACGGCTATTCCGGCTGCAACCTTTTCGCGTTGCTGAGTGAGGACGGCCTGCGGGCGGTGGACTTCTGGCGACGGGCGGAGCGGCACCGAAAGCGGCCGTGGCGGCTGATTGGGGTCTTCGGGCCGGTGGCGCTGCTGCTGTTCGCGCTGCGGCGGCTGACGCTCGATCAGGCCTTCGCCCGCGCCTCGCGCCGGTTCGGCGCCCGCGCCGCGGCGATCAAGCTGACCACGGCCGAGGCCGCGATCGACGTCGACAAGCCGGCCGACCTCGCGCTGGTGCGGCGGATCTGGGCGGCGCGTTCCGTCAGCTAACGACGCTGTCCGCGACGACGAACGGCTCGGGCAGCGTCAGGAACTCAGTGTCACCGTCGCTGCCGTCGTTCCACATGAAGATGGCGAAATGACCCGGCCGGTCGAGCACGGTCATGCCGTGGTGCCAGGTGTCGGCATTGTAGCTGATACCCTGTCCGGCGCCGGCGATAAACGCCCGCACGCCAGCCAGGTCCGGACCGCCGTCGGCGGTGTGCGGCGCGACGACGACCAGATAGCGCGCGACGTCCATCGGCACGAAGGTCTGCGACGAATAGGGATGACGCTCCATCACCGTCGCGTTGAGCGGCAGCGTCGCCGGCGGCACATGCACCGTCGACAGCATGACGGCGGCGTCGGCCCGCCGGTTCTCCAGCCGCGCCAGGTCGTCCACGCGTCCCGCCGCGTCGAGCCGGCCGAACACCTGGCCGAACGGCGCGAAGGCCTCTGGCGTCAACGGTTGCGCGGTGATTTTCATGCCGTTCTTCCTATTGTGCGTAGGGGTGATGTTCGGCCCAGTGGCGGGCGATGTCGATCCGCCGGCAGATCCAGACATCGTCGAAGTCGGCGACGTAGTCCAACAGGCGGGCCAGCGCCGCGGCCCGGGCGGGATGGCCGATGACGCGGTTGTGCAGGCCGACCGACATCATCTTCGGCTGCGTCGCGCCCTCGGCGTAGAGCACGTCGAAGGCGTCCTTGACGTGTTGGAAGAACTCCTCGCCCGTGCCCAGCAGGCCGCGGCCGAACTTGGCGTCGTTGTTGGTGAGCGTGTAGGGCACCACCAGGTGGCCCTTGCCGTCGACCGTGACCCAGTAGGGCAGCTCGTCGTTATAGGCATCCGAGTCGTAGAGGAAGCCGCCGTCCTCGACCAGCAGCCGGCGGGTGTTGACGCTGGGTCCGGTGCGGCAATACCAGCCGAGCGGCCGCTCGCCGATGGTTTCCTGCAGCGAGGCGACGGCCCGGGCGATATGGTCGCGCTCCTCGGCTTCGCTCAGCTTGTAATGCTCGATCCAGCGCCAGCCGTGGCAGCAGACGTCGTGGCCGGCCTTGCGGATCGCCTCTGCCGCGGCGGGGTTGCGCTCCAGCGCCAGCGCGCAGCCGAAGACGGTGAGGGGCAGCCAGCGTTCCTCGAACAGGCGCATGAGCCGCCAGAAGCCGACCCGGCTGCCATATTCGAACATGGACTCGGCCGCGAGGTCGCGCTCGCCGCGCGGCACGGTCGAGGCCATGCTCTCGGTCAATGTCACCTCGGAAAAGCCGTCGCCGTCGGGCACGGAGTATTCCGAGCCCTCCTCGTAATTGACGACGAAGTTCAGTGCCAGCCGCGCGCCGTTCGGCCAGCGCGGGTCCGGCGGCTGGCCGCCATAGCCGACGAGATCGCGGGGGTAGTCGTCGCTCATCGCGCCGTGAAACCGCCGTCGACGGGCAGCGCCACGCCGGTCACGTAGGAGGCGTCGTCGGAGGCCAGGAACAGGGCCGCCGCCGCCACCTCCTCCGGCTCGCCGGTGCGGCCGAGCGGCACGAAGGCGCGCATGTTCTTAAGGTTCGTCTCGGCGTCGGTCTGCTGGTCCGGCCGGCCCATGAACACCGCCAGCATCGGCGTCTCGATGGGCCCGGGGCAGACCACGTTGACGCGGATCTTGTCGGGCGCGACGCGGATCGCCAGCGATTGAGTCAGGCCGACGACGCCGTATTTGGCGGCCGAATAGACCGGGCTGAAGGCCGAGCCGGCGAGACCGGCGACCGACGCCGTGAAGACGATGCTGCCGCCGCCGCGCGCCCGCATCTCGGGGATCGCCGCCATGGCGCAGCGCAGGGCCGAGCGCACGTTGAGGTCCATGGCGATCTCGTAGTCCTGCATGTCGAGCCCCTCGACCGAGGCCGGGCCCGGATGGCCGGCATGCGCCCAGAGGATATCGAGGCCGCCGAAGGCCGCGACCGCGTCGCGGGTCAGCCGGTCGCAGTCCTCGTCTTTCAGCATGTCGCCGACCGACGCCATGGCCTCGCCGCCCGCGGCCGTCACCATGCGCACGGTCTCTTCGGCCGCGGCCGCGTCGATGTCGCCGACCACCACCTTGGCGCCTTCGCGCGCGAACATGACCGCGCCGGCCCGGCCCATGCCCGAGCCCGCCGCCGTGATCGCCGCCACCTTGCCGTTCAGCCGCATGTCCATCCCTCCCGTTCCGATGATCGTTGCCGTTCCAAGTCTGCGGCCCGGCCGGGGCCGTGGCAAGCGGAGGGGCCCGCCGTCGCTCGGCGAGCTATGGCGGGCAAGGGGGGGGTGTCGCGCGGGGGAAACGCCGGAACAACCCCATGCACAGGAACGTCGAGGAAAATGAATCGTGTGGATTCAATGCTTTGTGTCATTTCGATAAGTGTCGAAATGTCGCGCTTCCACGGTGCTCTCGTCGCCGCTCTTGTGGTTCACCGCCAAGGCGCCAAGACACCAAGAACAGGCGGCACGATCGCCAGACAGCCCGCGCGGCGGCATCGCGTCGTCGGTGCGCATGAGTATCTTGGCGCGTTGGCGTCTTGGCGGTTCCAACAGCCCGCCGCGATGGGGTAACACTGTCGCCATGCACATCACGCGCCCGCCCCGTCTTCGCCACCTGCGCCGGTTCGTCGAGCGGCTGTGGGTTGTGCGCGGGGCGCCGGGCCATGCCTATGAGCGTGTGCTGCCGAGCGGGCGCATGCAGCTGCTGGTGAACTTGGCCGGCGGGGGTTTGGGCGATTTCGACCTCTCGGGCGCGCCGCTGAGCCGGACCGGGGCGCTGGCGCTGCAGGGCCCGACGACGAGCCCGCGCATGCTGGACGCACGCCAGCAGGAGGCGGTTTGCGGCGTCAGCTTCCGGCCCGGCGGCGCGGCGTTCCTCGCGAGCGTGGCGGATGAACTGAGCGATCGGGTCGTGGACCTGGATCATTTCTGGCCGGGATGTGCGGGGCGGCTGTTCGACGAGCTCTGCGGCGCGGACGATCCGCACAAGCTGCTCGACCGACTGGAGCAGGCGCTCGCCTGGCGGCTGGGCGCGGCGGCGCCCGCCCCGGCATTCACGCGGGCTGCCGCGATGCTCACGCGCGGTCACCGGGTCGCCGACGTCCAGGCGGCGCTTGATTTCTCGCCGCACCGTTTGCGCCGGCTGTTCCGCGCGCAGGCGGGCGTCGGACCGAAGACGTTCGCGCGCATCGAACGCTTCCGCCGGCTGGTGCGGCGGCTGCCGGGCCGTGCGTCCTGGGCGGCGCTGGCGCTGGAGACGGGTTATGTCGACCAGGCCCACATGATCCGCGAGTTCAGGGCGTTTTCCGGCACGTCGCCCGCCCGCTACCGGGCCGTGGCGCCCGACATGCCGACGCACTACCGGACGCCGTCGCGTTAGGGTCAGCTTTCGTACAATACGGGCCGCCCGCCGGGCTGCCAGTCTCCGGCTTTTCGACTTGGCATGGAGACCCCGCGATGACGCAATCCGAACCCGCCACCGAGCTTCACCCCCGCCTCGTCGTCGAGGACGCGGACAAGGCCATCGCCTATTACGAGACAACGCTCGACGCCGAGCTGATCGAGCGTTTCACGGACGACAAAGGCCGCGTCGTGCACGCCCGCCTCGGCATCGGCAACGGCGAGATCTCGATGACGGAGCAGGAACGCGACTGGGGCCTGCTCGGCCCGGGCGCGCTCGGCGGCTCGGCCGTGCTGCTCCACTTGACGGTCGCGAATTGCGACGCGGTCGGCGCCCGCATGACCGAACACGGCGGCGAGGTGGTGATCCCGATTGCCGACCGGCCCTACGGCAAGCGCGAGGGCCGCATCCGCGATCCGTTCGGCCATCTGTGGATCGTCAGCACGCACCTGTTCGATTTGCCCGATAAATTCGGCACGCTGGCCTGAGCATCTCTGGTCCGCCGGCATCGTGTGGCCGCCACTGCTGAGGGTTTCACCACAGAGGACACAGAGAAACAAGAAAGTTGGTTGGCGCGAAGCGCCGAAAACAAACCTCTGTGTGCTCTGTGTCCTCTGTGGTGAGTCCATTTTTCGGCGCCAGGGTCGGGTCGCGGCCGTTTGGGTTCACCACAAAGACGCGAAGACACAAAGGAACAAACAATAAGACTAATTGGCGCGGAGCGCCGAAAAACGAAGCTGGTTCTTCGTGTCTTTGCGTCTTTGTGGTTCAAAACTGATTTGACGCAAGGATCGGATAGCGGCCGGGCGGGCGGCGGACTAGGGTGCGCGCTCGATCGACATACACGACACCGGAGATGACGCCATGCCGTCGCCCGTGATGGGCCCGCGCGAGTGGGTGCTGCTGGTCACGCTGTCCGTGCTCTGGGGCGGCTCGTTCTTCTTCGCCGAGGTGGCACTCGTGGACATGCCGCCGCTGACGGTCGTCGTCGGCCGGGTCGCCATCGCGGCGCTGGCGTTGACGTTGGGGATCTATGCGACGGGCGGCCGGCTGCCGGGCGGGCTCGGCCTCTGGGGCGCGTTCCTGGTGATGGGCGCGCTCAACAACGCCATTCCGTTCAGCCTGATCGTCTGGGGCCAGGTGCATATCGACAGCGGCCTGGCGGCGATCCTGAACGCGACGACGCCGTTGTTCACGGTGCTGCTGGCGCATGTGCTGACGGCGGACGAGCGCCTGACGCCGGCCCGCCTCGCGGGCGTGCTGATCGGCCTCGCCGGCGTCGCCGTGCTGATCGGCCCGGATGCGCTGCAAGGCCTCGGCGCCCAGGCGCTGGCCCAGTTCGCCGTCGTCGCCGCCGCCGTCTCCTACGCCTTCGCCGGCATCTTTGGGCGCCGCTTCAAGACCGTGACCTCGGCGCAGGCATCCGCCGGCATGCTGATCGGCGCCACCGTCTGGATGCTGCCGCTGGCGCTCGTCGTGGAGCAGCCCTGGACCCTCGCCCCGAGCCCCCTCAGCCTCGCCGCCGTCGCCGCCATGGCGCTGCTCTGCACGGCGCTCGCCTACCTGCTCTACTTCAAGATCCTCGCCGCCGCCGGCGCCACCAACCTGCTCCTCGTCACCTTCCTGATCCCGGTCTCGGCGCTCCTGCTGGGCGTCTTCATCCTCGGCGAAGACCCGTCCTGGACCGCCTACGCCGGCATGGCCCTCATCTTTGCCGGCCTCGCCGCGATTGACGGGCGGTTGTGGCGCAGGTTGCGGCGGCGTCGGCTGCGTGCGGCGTAAGGAATAGCGGCCGACCCAGGCTCATCAGATAGTAGATGGCGGCGAGGAACGGCTTTTCAATAAAGTGCACTGGCACAGCAAGTCTCACAGACCGCCAGCTCAGTACACAAATCATTTGCCCGCAATGTCATGTACATGCTCATGGCCTATTTGCGACGGCGATATCGCTTTCATTGGACATTCAACCGTCAGGTTAGATGGTATTCTATCCTCTGATTCGCGTCATGATTGACGACGAAGCGAGCACTTCGGACAAAGGACGCAAGAAGGCTGTGAGCTTATTTCAATCTATCGTGGAATCGCTTGATTCCCTTAAATCAGCGAGAGACAGCCTCGTGCCTGAACTACAGTCAATTACAGGCGCAAATGGAGAGAGATTCGATTTAAATAAAAATATCCCTGCGACCCCAAATTCTATATTGGAAATCGATTTTCGTGTAGAATCTCTAGTCGAATTAGCATCTTGTATTAAACCAGATCAAAATGATTTGCTCTTCCCTCACAGTCAGTCGGCAAAGCTTAAAACCTCTATTGATCAAATTACTTCTTACTACAATTCTATCACCGAGGCCATTCATAATATCGAGAGTCAGGGCGGAGGTGTTGGTGCTCTCGATCCAGAGGCAATAATGTTAACTAGCAGCAACGGTAGTATTACATTAAAACTGGGGAGTTATTTTGAGAACATTTGGAGTTCATCGGATCAAGCGCTGTCTAATCTGTATCCCGTAATAAATATCTTGCGCGCTGATGGTTTTGGAGATTTTTCATCAACCCATTCGACTTTTTCTAAGATTGTTGAGGTTGTGCAAGATGAGTACACGAATCTTGTAAATACTACTGCGAAAGCTAGGAGATCTGCTGAAAATATCGAAAATATTAATGAAAATGCAAATTCAATATTAAACGAGATTTCTCGGTTGAATTCGGAAGGCGAAAAATCTCGCAAGAATCTTGCCGAGTACGAAGCTGAAGGCACTGAAAAAATCTCGGCAATTCGACAAATTCATGAAAACGCCGATCAGGTTAAACAAACTGTGAATAGTTATAAGTCCCAGTTCGAGAACTTTCGAAATCAATTAGATGAGCGCGAAAAATCTCTCAAATCTGGGACCGAAAGCCAACAAGATCTCTTAAAGAAATTGGAAGAAAACGAAACTCAAATTAGCGACATCAATCAACGAGCAGAGAAGATGCTCTCTGGCGCTACTGTCGCAGGGCTTGCAAGTTCCTTCGGCAGGCTCCGCGATGATCTGACCCATGAGCTTCGATATGCTCGTTGGGTTTTCTACTTTTCGATTGTTGTCTTGTTTGCTTCGGTTATCCCTCTTCTGGCATATGTGTTTCCAAGTCCGTTCGTGGCGCTAGGGCTAATATCGATGAGCTTGACCCAAGGTGCCGGGGACGTGTCGGCGCTTGAGTTCTTGGGTCAGGTCGTCACGCGGGCTCTCCTTCTTATTCCGGCTGCCTGGTTTGCCAAATTTACCGCTGCACGTCATGCGGCTCTGTTTCGGCTGAAGGAGCACTACGCCTTCAAATACTCGGTCGCTTCTTCTGTTGATGGTTTCAAACAGCAAGCTGTCCCCTACGAAGATGAGATTGCTGCTGCGACTTTCTTTGAATTGACCTTCAACCCAGCTGATCGAATGGAGGGCAAGGGAGTTGAAGAACGTCACCCCAATCCGATCATGGACAAGGTGATGGAAAAGCTAGGTTTCACGCATGATGGAAAGGAAAAGAATTAGGATCAGCATTGGCAGACCCTACCGTCGAATTTTTCAAGAACGCCGAAATTCCCGTCGCATACACCGGATTACGGGATCACGGTGACAGTGCACCTATTTGGTTCAGCCGCGAAGGTACCGTGGCGTCGTGCGTAATGAACGCACTGGTTGCCGCCGCCTGGCCAGAGCGTTTCCCGATCTACCGCGCCTCGAGCGAGCGGATGTAGGCGACGAGGTGGGCGACGTTGAAGGGGGTTAGTTCGCTGCCGATTTCGGGCATGCCGGCGTGGAGCGGGGGGAACATGATGCGGGCGAAGATCTGCTCGTCCGTGCGGTAGACGGCGACGGCGGCGAAGCTGGGGGGCATCAGCTTGAACGGGCCGCCCGGCTCGACGTTGTGGCAGCGGACGCAGAGCTCGCGGGCGATCTTGCCGCCCTTGGCCGGGTCGGCTTCCGCGACGGCGGTGGTGGCCGAGGCCATGAAGATGGCGCTGCAGATGGCGAGCGATGTCAGGCGCATGCGACCCTCCTTTTGATACCGACAAGAGTCGGCAACAAAGCCTAAGCCCGGCTTAACGCCGTTTCGCACTGATCCGGGTCAATCCGGTTGGTCGGTGATCTGACAAGCCGGTGTCATGCTGGCGGCGGCCAGCATCCAGCGGCGGCGTAAGATATTGAAAAACAACGGACATGGATCCTGGCCTGCGCCAGGATGACGGGCGGGGCGGGGTCGGTGCGGCTTGTTCGAGAACGCCGCGACCGTGGCCAGGGATCGGGCGGTGGTGGCTTGACTCTCGTCCAGTTTGTTCTTTTTATGTTCTCATGATGAGCGACTTCGAAATCAGACCGCGGCCGGGCGTGTCCCGGCGCGCATTGGGCTGAGCCGGCGGCATGGCGGCTGAGGCGTCGATCCTGCATGCGGATCTCGATGCGTTTTATGCGTCGGTGGAGCAGCTGCTCGATCCGGCGTTGCGGGGGCGGCCGATCGCGGTGGGGGGTGGCGTGGTGCTGGCGGCGTCGTATGAAGCGAAGGCGTTCGGGGTGCGGAGCGGCATGGCCGGGCGGCGGGCGCGGGCGCTGTGTCCGGAGCTGCATTTCGTGCCGGGGCGGTTCAAGGAGTATCAGCGGCTGGGCGATGCGGCGATCGGCGTGCTGGGGGATTTCACGCCTGATGTGGAGCGGATCTCGATCGACGAGGCCTTTGCCGACGTGGCGGGCTCGGTGCATCTGTTCGGGGCGCCGGAAGCGATGGCGGCGGCGATCCGTCGGCGCGTGCGGGTGGAGGTGGGGCTGCCGATCTCGCTCGGCGTGGCGGCGACCAAGCACCTGGCGAAGATCGCCTCGCAGGTGGCGAAGCCTGACGGGCTGGTCGTGGTGCCGGCCGGGACGGAGCGGGACTTTCTGCGCGACTTGCCGGTCGAGCTGATGTGGGGCGTGGGGCCGGTGGTGCGGGCGCGCCTCGCCGAGATGGGTGTCACCACCATCGGCGAGCTGGCGGCGACGCCGGGCTGGTCACTGGAACGCATCCTCGGCCGGGCCGTCGGCGCTAAGCTGGCGGCGCTGGCGGTGAACCGGGATCCGCGCGCCGTCGTGACGCGACATCGCGCGCGGTCGGTCGGCGCGCAGTCGGCGCTCGGCCGCAAGCCCGCTGTTCAACACGTGATCCGGCCAACGTTGCTGCACCTCGCCGACCGCGTCACCTCGCGCCTGCGGGCGAAGTCGCGGGCCGGGCGGACGGTGACGGTCCGGGTCCGGTTCGCGGATCTGCACGCCGTGACGCGCGCCATCACGCTGCCCGCGGCGGTCTCGGCGACGGCGAGCCTCGCCGAGATCTCGGAAGACCTGGTGCGCGCGGCGCTGGCGGATCATCCCGAGGAGCGTGTCATCTCGCTCTTGGCGGTCTCGGTGTCGCATCTCGAACGCGACCCGATGCTGCAGTTGGAGCTGCCGCTGCAGCTTGCCGACCGCAAGCGCCGGCCCGGCACCGCGCCCGGCGCCGCGCGGCTGACGGCCGACCGCGCCATCGATGCGATCCGCGACCGCTTCGGGCGCGGGGCGATCGGCTATGGCTCGGTGGTGCTGGGCGACCGCCGCGCCGTGCCGGACGCGTTCCGCGAACTGGCCGAGAAGGCGCTGTGAGCGCGGCGGCCGATATCGGGCGGGACCGTATCATTCGGCCGGGCGCAGCAATTAACAATTGTCAAGGATTGGACGCCCGCGACGGCACATCCTGAGGCACCCAACAAGGGAAGCGCGGGATGGAGAGACGGTCATGGGCGAAGGGCTGACCAAGTCGCAAGCGCGCAATATTTTCTACGGCGGCTCGTTGTTCTTCCTCGTCGTGTTCGTGGCCCTGACGGCGCACAGCCATCTCTATATCGTCAACGAGTCGACCGACAGCGCCGGCCTGACCGACGCGGTCGCGCGCGGCAAGGGCATCTGGGAAGAGCATTCCTGCATCAACTGCCACACGTTGCTCGGCGAGGGCGCCTATTTCGCGCCCGAGGTGGGCAACGTCTGGGTGCGCTATGGCGGGCCGGATGACCCCGAGGGCGCGCGAGAGGCCCTGAAGGCGTGGATGCAGTCGCAACCCACGGGCATCGAGGGCCGGCGCCAGATGCCGCAGTTCAACCTGAGCGACCGGGAACTTGACGACCTGATCGATTTCTTCGAGTGGACCAGCCGGATCGACACCCAGGGCTGGCCGCCCAACGACGCCGGCTGAGGGGGTGACGGACATGAAATACGAAAGCCAGAAGATCGCTTTCTACTACTTCCTGGCGGCGATGATCCTGTTCGTGGCGCAGGTCACGTTCGGGCTGGTCGCGGGCTACATCTATATCGACCCGAATTTCCTCAGCGAGATCCTGCCCTTCAACATCGTGCGCATGATCCACACCAACTCGCTGATCGTGTGGCTGCTGCTCGGGTTTTTCGGGGCCGCGTATTACCTGATTCCGGACGAGGCGGAGCGCGACATCCACAGTCCGCTGCTGGCCTATGTGCAGCTCGCCATTCTGCTGGTTGGCGCCGCCGGCGCCGTGATCGGCTATCTGTTCGGCATTCACGAGGGCCGCGAGTTTCTCGAGCAGCCGCTCTGGGTCAAGCTCGGCATCGTGGTCGCCGCCCTGATCTTCCTGTTCAACGTCACCATGACCTTCCTGAAGGGCCGCAAGACCGCCATCACCAACATCCTGCTGCTTGGCCTCTGGGGCATCGCGCTGTTCTTCCTGTTCGCGCTCTACACCCCGGTCAACCTGGGCCTCGACAAGCTCTACTGGTGGTACGTGGTCCATATCTGGGTCGAAGGCGTGTGGGAGCTGGTGATGGCCTCGATCCTGGCCTATCTGATGCTGAAGCTGACCGGCGTCGACCGCGAGGTCGTCGAGAAGTGGCTCTACGTGATCGTCGCCAGCGCGCTGTTCAGCGGTTTGCTGGGCACCGGGCACCACTACTACTGGATCGGCACGCCCGCCTACTGGCAATGGCTCGGCTCGATCTTCTCGACCCTCGAGGTGGTGCCGTTTTTCCTGATGGTGGTCTTCGTCTTCACCATGGTCTGGAAGGGCGGCCGGGACCATCCGAACAAGGCGGCGCTGCTGTGGGCGCTCGGCTGCGCGACCCTGGCGTTCTTCGGGGCCGGCGTCTGGGGCTTCATGCACACCATTTCGACGATCAACTATTACACGCACGGCACCCAGGTGACGGCCGCCCACGGTCACCTCGCGTTCTTCGGCGCCTATGTGTCGCTGAACCTGGCGATCTTCACCTACGCCATGCCGTATCTGCGCGGACGCGAACCCTACAATCAGGTGCTCAACATGGTCAGCTTCTGGCTGATGTCGGGGGGCATGGCGTTCATGACCTTCACGCTGACCTTCGCCGGCGTGCTGCAGACGCATCTGCAGCGGGTCAACGGCGAATACTTCATGGACGTCCAGGATCAGCTGCATCTGTTCTATCAGATGCGGCTCGGCTCGGGCGTGGTGGTGGTTCTGGGCGCCCTGATCTTCCTCTACGCCATCCTGGTGCCGCATTCGCGCGAGGTGATCGCGGCGCGGCGGCCGGCCGAACAGGTCTGAACCGCAGCGCCAGGCACGGAGCCCGGTCATGCCTCTCTCCGACCGCGCGGCGAATGCGGCGCCGCCCTTCTACCTGCCGATCGGCGACGAATGCGAGGTCTTCGAGCGCGCCTATGAGATGCGCCTGCCGTTGCTGCTGAAGGGACCGACGGGCTGCGGCAAGACCCGCTTCGTCGCCCACATGGCGGCCCGGCTGGGGTTGCCGCTGGGCACGGTCGCCTGCCATGACGACCTGACCGCCGCCGATCTGACCGGCCGTTACCTGCTGCAGGGCGGCGAGACCGTGTGGATCGACGGCCCACTGACCCGGGCCGTGCGCAACGGCGGCATCTGCTATCTCGACGAGGTGGTCGAGGCGCGCAAGGACGTGACCGTCGTGCTGCATCCCCTGACCGACGACCGGCGAATGCTGCCGCTGGACCGCACCGGCGAGGTGCTGCAGGCGCCGCCCGACTTCATGCTCGTGGTGTCCTATAACCCGGGCTACCAGAGCATCCTGAAGACCCTGAAGCCGAGCACGCGGCAGCGGTTCCTGGCGCTCGAATTCGACTTCCCGCCGCCCGAGCACGAGGCCGCGATCGTCGCCGACGAGAGCGGCCTGAAGTTGGAACGCTGCCGGCCGCTGGTGCAACTGGCCGGGCGGCTGCGCGCGCTCAAGGGGCAGGACCTGGAGGAAGGCGTCTCCACCCGCCTGCTGATCTACTGCGCCAGCCTGATCGCCCAGGGCATGAAGCCCGAGCTGGCCGTCCGCGCCGCCCTGATCGAGCCGATGACCGACGATCCGGACGTCAAGGCCGGTCTCGTCGATCTGGTGGTCGCGGTGCTTGGCTGACGGGAAACCGCGCCGATGCCTTCGTTCAGGATCTTCGAACCGGAGGAAACGGTCGGGACGTTCTGGCATCGCGTGGCGGGCGACCTCGACGCCGCGCCGACCTTCCCCGACGCCGAGATCACGCTGGACGCGGTGCGCGACCGGCTCGCGGTTACCTTCCGCGGCCTCGGCGGCAGTGCGCTCGCCGAGTTGCGGCCGGTGCCGCTGGAAACCTCGCAGCATCGCCTGTCCTGGCGCCGCCAGCTCGGCCGCGCCCACGAGCGCCAGGCGACGGCGCGGTTCGACGGCGAGATCCTGTTCCTGCCGCCGAGCCTCGCGGTCTTCCCGGATCCGGACCTGAACCGCCGGCTCTACCTTTGGCTGATCGCCTGGTGCGTTTGCGCCAAGGCGCAGCGGTCGCCTGCCGGCGATCCGCTGCAGGCCGATGTCTTTCGGATCCGCCGCGCCTGGGTCACGACGGCGCGCTGCCTCCGCCGCTTCCCCGGTCTGCGGCCGATCTATCGGTCGCTGGCCGACGCCTATCTGCCGTTGCGACCGCGGCGTCGGTTGCCGGCGGCCGAGAGCCGTATCGAGGCTGGAGTGCGGGACCTGCTCGGCCAGCACCCTTTCGCGGGCGACGCGCCGGGCCGCCGGTCGCCGGCCGGATCGCCGTGGCCGCGCGTCGCCGCCGCGCCCGGTTATCGCCCTTTCCTGCCGGTGCCGCTATGGGCGGAACGGTGCGAACGGCCGGCGCTCGACCGCAACCGACGCCAGGAGCAGGCGGACGACTCCGCGGCCGGTGGCGCGCAAGATGGCGAGGCCGCGGTCAAGGCGAAGCGGCAGAACGGCGACGAGGCCGAGCGCAAGGACTCGCTGATCCTGCACCGCTTCGAGTCGATCCTGTCGTGGGCCGAATTCCTGAACCTGAACCGCGCGGTCGAGGACGACGACGCGGCGAACGCCAAGCGGGCGGCCGAGGATCAGGACGAACTGAGCCTGGTCGTGCAGCGCCGGCGCCCGGCCACGCGGCTGGCGTTCGATCTGGATTTGGCGCCGCAGGATGTCGAGCGGGAACGGCTCGCCGGCGCCGAGGTCTATCCCGAGTGGGATTATCGCGCGGGCGCCTATCTGCCCGATCACGCCCGGGTTCTCGTCAGCGACGTGGCGGACGCCGAAAGCACCGACATCGTGCCCTTCGATGCGGCGGCGCGCCGGCGCATCGCCGCGGTCCGGCGTCGTTTCGAGGCGCTGCGCCCGCGACGTCAGATGCGGCCGCGCCAGCTCGATGGCGACGAGCTTGACCTCGACGCCGTCGTGCGGGCCCGAAGCGACTATCTGGCGACCGGCGAGATCAGCAATCGCCTCTACCGTCAGGCCCGAACCGAAGACCGGGATCTGGCGGTTCAGGTCCTGCTCGACGCCTCGCGGTCGACCGAGAGCTACATCGACAACCGGCAGGTCCTGGACATCGAGAAGGAGGCGCTGGCCGCGTTCGCCCATGGCCTGGAGGCGTGCGGCGACGACGTGGCGATTTGCGCCTTCTCGTCATTGAAGCGTCAGCGCGTGTTCCTGCAGACCGTGAAGCGTTTCGATCAGGCCATGGATCGGCGGGTGGAGGCGCGCATCGCCGCCCTGCGTCCGGGCTTCTACACGCGGCTGGGCGCCGCCCTGCGCCATGCCACGACGGCGTTGAGCCTGCGCGCCAAGCAGAAGCGGCTGCTGCTGGTGCTGACCGACGGCAAGCCCAACGACCTCGACCATTACGAGGGCCGGTACGGCGTCGAGGACACGCGCCGGGCGGTCCTGGAGGCGCGGCGGGCGGGGCATGCGGTCTTCGCCGTCACGGTCGACGGCAAGGCCCGCGGCTATATCCCCCGCATATTCGGCCGCGGCGGCTTCACGATCGTCGGCCATCCGGACCGGCTGACCAGCGCGCTACCGGCGATCTACCGGCAACTGGTCGATTGACCATCGGCCCGCCCGCTGACATGGCGGCGTTCTAATTGAGAGGAAAACGCGGCAAGGCGACGTAAGATAGCCGCCGCCGTCGAGGTTGTTGGGGGAGCCCGGCGCCGTTCCCCGAAGAGGGCAGACAACGGTAATTGTAGGCGTGCCGGTCCATGGCCGGCCCTAAATGGGGGAGGAAGTGGTGAAGATCGAAACTTTGTTGCCGCTGGGCAAGGTCGATCCGGGGCTGCGGGCGGCGGAACAGCCGTTGGATCTGGATGCGATCGGGCGCGACGCCGAGCTCGTCGAGAGCCTGGGTTACGACCGCCTGGTGACGGAAGAGACGAAGGACGATCCGTTCGTGATCATGGGGCTCGCCGCCGCGGCGACGACGACGCTCGGCCTCGGCACGTCGGTCGCCATCGCCTTTCCGCGCAGCCCGGCGATCACGGCGATGTCTGCCTGGACGTTGCAGAAGCTGTCGAAGGGGCGGTTCTGCCTGGGCCTCGGGCCGCAGGTGCGCGGGCATATACAGCGCCGCTACGGCCTGACCTGGTCGCCGCCGGGGCCGTGGATGCGCGACTATATCGGCGCGGTGCGGGCCATCTGGGACTGCTGGCAGAACGGCACGGCGCTGGATTATCAAAGCCAGCACTACAACATCAACCTGATGGTGCCGCTGTTCAATCCGGGACCGATCGCGCATCCGGAGATCCCGATCGTCGTCGCCGCCGTGGGCCCGCGGATGTGCGAGGCGGGCGGCGAGGTGGCCGACGGTATCAGACCGCATCCGGTGTGCACGCCGAAATACATCGACGAGGTCATGCTGCCGGCCGTGCGCGCCGGCGCGGCGCGGTCGGGCCGGTCGCTCGACGGCTTCGAGATCGCCATGAAGCCGCTGATCGCGACGGCGCCGACGGAGGAGATCCTGGCCGACCGCGTGCGCGATGCCCGCGCCCGCATCGCCTTCTACTGCTCGACGCCCGCTTATCGGAAGGCGTTCGAGATCCACGGATTGGGGGAACTCGCGGCCGAGCTCGCGGTGCTGTCGAAGGCCGGCCGCTGGGAGGAGATGCCGGACCGCATCAGCGACGACGTGCTGCACGAATACGTCACGGTCGGCACCTATGACGAGATCGGCGACAAGCTGATCGAGCGCTTCGAGAACGTCGTCACCAGCGTCGAATTCTCGATCGCCGTCACCGGCGACGACGACAGGTCACGGCTGGCGGATCTGGTCGAGCGGCTGCACAGCGCGGCCTGACGTTGCCGATTACGCACGTTGACGGACAAGCGCTATGCGCTGAGATGGCGAAGAAACAATTGCGCAGCCGGTGCGTCAGGCCAGGCGAGTAGTTCACCCTTGCAGGTGGGCTCTGTCCCGTAAACGAGCCATGGGTCGACGACTTCGCCAATCGTTTCCTCTACGCGGAACCTGTCCGGGTGCGCTTCCGCGTACCACAAGAGGGTGAGCCCGGAATCGTATTTGCCGTTAAGCAGACCCTGCGCCACGGCAATCGTCGACGGTTCGGATACAAGCGCCTGCCAACGCGACGTATCCACGTACTCGCGCGTAGCCAGCTGCAGCCCTAGGCTCCTCGGCGCATCGACCTCCGAGCGTGTCAGAACCGCCATGGGCTGGCTGGGCGATATGAAGGTATCGATGATATGCGCCCGGCCACGATAGCGCGCCACCGAACCGGTGACCGACGGATGAACGGCGACCTGGATCACGTGATGCGCATCCCCGCGCAGCATGGCGTCGAAGGCCGCGTCGAAATCCGCGAACAGCTCGACACGCGCCTCGTCGAGACCGTGGAACTCAAGATAGCGTTTGGCGACCCAGTCGTGATTGCTTCCCGCGGGTCCAAGGGTTCCGAAGATCAACATGGATTGCGCCGCTCCTTCGTCGAGGTTCGACCCTACATCATGTCGTGCTGGCCGCTATAGGCGATACCGTGCGGACCTGCCTCTCGGCGTTTTTGCCGGGGACGTTTATTCTGGGTCGACGTTCGGGCCGGTTGGTAGGTCCTGGCCTCGACCGAACGAACGGAGCCAATGGGGAGCGATCATGGCTGAGAGCTTGACAACACGGAACCTGCGCGAGGATTTGGCGTTTCGGCGCGGCGGTCTGCGCGAGGAGGAATTCGCGCAGGTCGATCCGTACGTGCGGGAGGCGTTGAGCGAGAACAAGCGGAACGGGCTGCTGCTGGCGGTGCGGGCGCGCTGGATCGCGCTTGCGATCACGGCGGTGATGATTCCCTTCATCAATCAGACCTGGGGCGTGCTCTACTATGAGGCGGCACTGCTCGGCTTTGCACTGATCGGCTGGGCGCAGTTGCGCGCCGGCCAGGTGACGCAGTCGCGGCGCGAGCTGTTGCTGATCTTCTGCGACCTGGCGCTGATGACCTTCGTCATGGTCGTGCCCAATCCGTTCCGCGGCGACGACTGGCCCACGGCGTTCCAGTATCAATTGGCCGAATTCAGCTATTTCTACGTGCTGCTGGCGGCGGGTGCGCTCGCCTTCAGCTGGCGGACGTTATTCGCCTTCGGCACCTGGACCGCGGGCCTATGGCTGTCAGCCCTGGGGCTGGTCGCCGTGTTCGGCCGCGAGTTCCCCGAACTGTCGGAAAAGGCGGCGGTGGCGTTCGAAGGCTATGAGACGATCTTGGCGGTTCTCGACCCCAACGATCCGGGCACCCCCGCGCGCATCCAGGAAATCGTCATCTTCCTGATCGTCGCCGGTATCCTGGCGGTGATCGGGCGGCGCAACAATCAGCTGATCTTCCGGCAGGCTGATGTCGCGCGGGAGCGGGCGAACCTCGCCCGGCACTTCCCGCCCAACATCGTCGACCGCATGGCCGAGCAGGACCAGCCGCTGGGCGCGGTGCGGTCGCAGAACGTCGCGGCGCTGTTCGTCGACATCGTCGGCTTCACGCGCATGGCCGAGCGGCAGTCGCCGGAGGCGGTGGTCGATATGCTGCGGGAATTCCATGCCCGCCTGGAAGCCCAGGTCTTCGAGCACGAAGGCACGCTCGACAAGTTCCTGGGCGATGGGCTGATGGCGACGTTCGGCACGCCGGAGCCCGGGCCGCGGGACGCCCGCAACGCGCTGCGCTGCGCCCGGGCCATGCTGGCCGACATCAACGACTGGAACGCCGAGCGTGAGGCCGCCGGCAACGCGCCGATCCGGGTCTCGATCGGCGTGCATTTCGGTCCGGTGGTGCTGGGCGATATCGGCTCGCACCGGCGGCTGGAATACGCGGTGCTGGGCGATACCGTGAATGTCGCCAGCCGGCTGGAATATCTCACCCGCGAACTCGGCGTCCGCATGGCAGTGAGCGACGACCTGGTCACGGCCGTTCGCAATGGCGGCGAGGCGGAGACCGAGGCCGCGCTGTCGGATCTGCACCAGTCGGGACCGCAACAATTGCGCGGCCGCGACGAGCCCATCACCGTATGGACGCTGTAAGGCGACTGCCAGCGCCTTGAGCGCATGTTTGGGGCGGCGCGTGACAGAGAACATTACGTTTCGGTCATTTGAACCGGGCGATTTGCCCAGGCTGCAGGCGATCCGGGAAGCCGCTTTCAAGCCGGTGTTCCGGTCGTTCCGGGCCATCGTCGGCGAGGCGATCGCAAAGGTCGCGTTCGCCAGCGCGGAGCGGGAGCAGGCCGATCGGCTCGACCGGGTCTGCGCCGCGGGCGCGTCGCACGACGTGTTCGTCGCCGTGCGCGGCGGGGAGATCGTGGCGTTCTGCGCGGTGTCTCTGGACCGGGACACCATGGTCGGCGAGATCGATCTGAACGCGGTCCATCCCGATCACCAGGGCGATGGCATCGGCACCGCGATGTACGCCCTGGCGCTGGACCGCATGCGCGAGGCCGGCATGCGCGTCGCGACCGTGGGCACGGGCGGCGATGCAAGCCACGCGCCCGCGCGCCGCGCCTACGAGAAGGCCGGCTTCGGCCCGGCCATCCCCAGCCTCTATTTGTATCGGATGCTCTGAGTCTATGGACGTGCCGGCGGGGGCCTGACGCGATGGTTGACGGGGCCGGCGAACGCGCTTAGCGTGCGGGCCGAAAACGCGGGAACACCTCAAAATGAACACGACCATCATCGTAGTAGGAGATTGGCGCTTGGACCGGTAACGGGCTCCAGACCGACTCCTTTGCGCCTCCGATCCATTCGGGGGCTTTTTTTGTGCTTTTTTCAGAGGCCGCCGGGCATGCCGGCGGATGAATTCGGATGCCGCCTTACGCCACGACGCCGCCGACACTGTTCACGCTCATTCTGCTGAGCGGTCTGTCGGTGGTATCGCTGAACATGTTTCTGCCGTCGCTCACGAACATCGCGGCGACGTTCGAGGCCGACTATGCGCTGGTGAACCTGTCGATCGCCGGCTATGCCATGGCGATGGCGGTGCTGCAGCTCGTCCTGGGGCCGCTGTCGGACCGGTTCGGCCGGCGGCCGGTGATCCTGGCGGGGCTGGCGCTGTTCAGCCTGGCATCGCTCGGCTGTCTGCTGGCGACCGACGTCTGGACCTTTCTCGCGTTCCGCATGCTGCAGGCCGCGATCGCCTCGGGCTTTGCCGTGTCGCGCGCGGTGATCCGGGATCAGGTGGGCGCGCAGGAGGCGGCGAGCCTGATGGGCTATCTGGCGATGGCCTGGGCGCTGGCGCCGATGCTGGGGCCGATGTTCGGCGGCGCGCTCGATCAGTTCTTCGGCTGGCGCGCCAGCTTCTGGGCGTTTCTCGGTTTCGGCGTCGCCGTTTTCGCGCTGTGCTGGGTCGATCTCGGCGAGACCAACAAGCAGCCGTCGGCGACCTTCCGGCAGCAGTTTCGAACCTATCCGGCGCTGCTTCGCTCGGCCCGGTTCTGGGGCTACGCGCTGTGCATGGGCTTTTCGGTCGGCGCGTTCTACGTCTTCATCAGCGGCGTCCCGCTGGTGGCGGTGACGCTGTTTGACATGGGCACGGCGACGCTCGGGATCGGCATGGGCTCGATCACGGCCGGATTCGTCTTCGGCAGCTTCCTCGCCGGCCGCTTCGCCGCGGGGCGAGCGTTGACCACCATGATGATAACAGGGCGCGTCGTCGCCTGCGGCGGGCTGACGCTGGGGTTGATCGTGCTGCTGAGCGGCGTCGTGCACGTGGTGACGCTGTTCGGCGCCTGCATGTGCGTTGGCATCGGCAACGGCCTGACCATGCCAAGCAGCAACGCCGGCGCCATGTCCGTGCGTCCCGACCTGGCGGGCAGCGCCTCGGGCCTGTCGGGCGCGCTGACGGTGGCGGGCGGCGCCGCGATGTCGGCGCTTACCGGCGCGGTCCTGACCGAAGCGAACGCGGCGTACGCGCTCTTGGGGCTGATGCTATTGGCCTCATTCCTCGGCCTCGTCGCCGCGCTCGCCGTCCTGTGGCTCGACCGGCGCGCCTTGGCGGCGCCGGCCTGACGGTTGCACCGCATTGCGTTGGTCGCGGCGCGGTGGCCGACCCTTCGAGACGGCCGCTGCGCGGCCTCCTCAGGGTGAGGGCTGAATTTGATATCAAATTCCGACCTCATGTTGAGGAGGACCCGCAGGGTCCGTCTCGAAACATGCGATATCGGTTCCGGGCATCGCCGGACGGCGTTCATCAGGCCGACAGTTTGACTTCGCGGCCGGTGGCGGCGGATTGGGTGACGGCCAGCGTCGCCTCGAGGGTGCGGGCGGCGTCGCGGGCGGTGATCAACGGCTCGGCGCGGCCGCGGATGACGGCGGCGAAGTGGGCGATCTGGGCGTCGATGGGATCGGCGGCTTGGACCGCAATGGTTTCCTGGCTGAGCGATGTCTGCCAGTGCGGCGGGCCGTCGGGTCGCCAGAGGCGGAGCGAGGGAACTGCGAGCGACGCTTTGGTGCCGGCGATGAGGTAGCAGTCCTGACCGGTATGGGGAAAGTCGTAGGACGTGCGTTCGCCCGCGGTCAGCTCCCAGGCCCAGGGCGACGATGCGCCATCGGAGAGCATGACCGTGGCGAGCGGGCCGTCGCGGAAACGCAGCAGCAGGGCGGCGGTGTCCTCGACGGCGAAGCCGCGCCGCGTGTTCGACGTCATGCTCTGCACCGCGGCGATCTCGCCGACAATGAAGCGCAGGCTGTCGATGTCGTGGATCAGGTTGATCAGCACCGGGCCGCCGCCGGATTCGCGCCGCCAGGCGACCTCAAAATAGTCGTCGGGCTTGCGGGCGAGCCAGACCGCGGAGACCGCGACCAACTGGCCGAGCGCGCCCGACCGCACGACGTCGCGGGCTTTTTGCACGACCGGATTGTGCCGGCGGTGGTGGCCGACCAGAACGGGGACACCGGCCGCTTCCGATGCCTCGGCGAGCGACAGCGCCGCCGCCAGTGTGTCGGCAATCGGCTTTTCGACCAGTGTTGGGATGCCGCGTTCAACGCAAGCGAGCGCCAGCGGCACGTGCAGGGCGTTCGGCGTCGCGACGATCACGCCGTCGGGCGCGTTCGCATCGAGCATGGCCGCGAGATCCGCATAATGCGCCAGGTCGTGCGCGGCTGCGGCCTCGGCACCTTCGGGCGCGGGATCGACAACGGCGACAGCCTGGCAGGCCGGCTCGGCCGCGATGGCGTCGAGATGTCGCCGGCCGATCGGACCGGCGCCGACGACGGCCAGGCGGACCGGCATTCCATTCGACATGCCCATCCTCCTTGATTCCTGTGCCCGGCTGCCTGCTTGAGCCGGTCTCTGAAGGACAGCATGGCAGGTCCCGTGCGTCCATAGCGGCGCCGATAGGGGTGTTGCAGCCACTTGCGAATTGCGCCAAGTCTATAACGGAAAGTGCCATCGGACAGTTCGCGCCTCGACGACGTTGTTCGAGACCGCCGCCGGGGCGAATATCGGCAGGTCCGTTTGTTGGGTCGGCCGTTGCGCGAGAAGAGGCGATGTTTCGGAAAGACAGATACCGCATCGCCAAATCCACGCAGCGGATTTGCGCGATCCTGAAAATAGCGCCGGCGCGCGTGTTGCGGCGCGCCGGCCTGCCGACGGACTATCTGGCGCACGAAGGTCGGGGCCTCGACGCCAAAGCGTGCTTCGATGTTTGGAACGCGGTCGTCGCCGAGGCCAAGCGTCCGGACTTGGCGCTGTTCCTGGGCAAAACGGCTGCGCACGGCCCGTTCAATTCCGCCGTTTTCGCGTTTTCCTGCAGTCCGGATATCGAGACCGGGCTGACGCGTCTCGCCCTCTTCAAACCGTTGGCCGGCCCGATCGCCCTGGCCGTCGAACGGCGCGACGAGGCCCTCGAAATGTCGCTGTCGTCGGTCGACGCGGATGCGCCGATGCCGCCGAGCCTGGCTGCGTTGGAGCTGGCGTTCTTTATCGAGCTGGCACGGACCTGCACGGCCGAGCATATCGTGCCGCTGGCCGTCGGCATGCCGGGCGATCCGGACGATCGGGCCGGTCTCGAGGCGCATTTCGGTGTCGCGGCCGCGACCGCCGAACATGCGACGATCCGGCTGTCGATCGCGGACGCCGAACGCCCGCTGGTGTCCGAGAACGAGGCGTTGTGGCCCGGGATCGAACGAGACCTCCGCCGCCAGCTCCTGGACCGCGACCGGGACGCGCCGATCAGCGCGCGGGTCAAGAACGCGCTGCTGGACATGCTGCCGAGCGGCCAATCTTCCGCCGAGGCGGTCTGCGATCGCCTGCACATCAGCAAGCGCAGCCTGTACCGATACCTCAGGAATGAGGGGCATTCCTTCCAGGCGCTGTTGGACGACACGCGCACGGAGCTGTCGCTGCACTATTTGTCCAAGAAGGACATCAGCGTCGAGGAGATCTCGTATCTGCTCGCCTTCCGCGACCCGAACTCGTTCTATCGGGCCTTCCGCGGCTGGACCGGCATGACGCCGGCGGAAGCGCGGACGCGGCAAGGCCGTTAGCCTGCGGAAACCGCGTTCAAGGTTGGCAGTATTCGCGAGTGATTTGGCACGATCCGCTTTTGAGCCGATCGCGGCCTCTCCCCACCTAAAAGGCAATTGCCGACAATGGGGAGACCGAACATGACCACCGACCATCGGGACGAATTCGAGACGACGGCCGACCGCGAGCCGCGAGACCGGCAGCGACGGCAACTGCTGGCCGGCGCCGCCGGGTTGGGGCTTGCCGCAGGTCTGTCGACGGCGGCCCGCGCCGACTCGCACGAAGCGGCGTCAGGCGAATTCGCCGGCCGCACCGCCTTCATCACCGGCGGCGCACGCGGCATCGGTCTGAGCTGTGCCGAGGCGCTGGCCCAAGCCGGCGCCGATATCGTGCTCTATGACGTCGCCGGTCAGATCGAGCATGTGAAGTATCCGTTGGCCACGGCCGAGGACCTGGCGACCGCCAAGGCCAAGATCGAGGCCATGGGCGTGAAATGCATCGCCGTTCAGGGCGACGTGCGCGACGGCGCCAAACAAAAGGCGGCGATGCAGGAAGCGGTTGAAACCTTCGGCAGCGTGGATTTCGTCATCGCCAATGCCGGCATCACGCAAGTCGGTCCGCTGGACATCTTCAGCGACGCCGAGATCGACGTCGTCCTGGACGTAAACCTGGCTGGCGCGATGAAGACCCTGCAAGCCGCCATTCCGATCATGCGCGAACAGAATGCTGGCCGCATCGTCCTCATGTCCTCGATCACCGGCCGGCGCGGCAGCGAGTATTTCCCGGTCTACGCGGCCTCGAAATGGGGCATGATCGGCCTCGCCAAGAGCACGGCGCGGCTGCTGGCGAAGTCGAACGTAACCTGCAACGCCGTGTGCCCGTCGCTGGTGCGGACCAAGCTTTTGGACAACGACTACATCCTGGGCGCGATGCTGCCGAACAACCCGACCATCGAGGCGGCCGACGCCGGCGCCAAACAGATGCACCTGCTGCCGGTCGGCCTGTACGGGCCGGAGCATGTCGCGAATACGGTAAAGTTCATCTGCAGCGACGCGGCCGCCTATATCTCCGGCGACGTCTTCGATATCGCCGCGGGCAGCAACACGGAGTTCCCCGCCTAGGCAGCAACTCTCGCTCCCAACACGGTCTGTATCGCGCACGGGCGTCCGACCCGCCGGTGGCGGGCGGAAAGGCGTCGCTTGGACTAAAGTCGAGGTGCGTGACGCCGGACAGATCATGAGGGAGGTGAGACATGCCCGCTGAAGCCGTGGTCATGGCGGACGAGAGGAGCGGCGCGGACAAGGCCGAAAACCGGTTCGCCGAAGCCGCCCTCGAACGTCACAAACGAGAGGGGGTCGAGCTTGCCGTCCGCGCCCGCTGGATCGCCATGGCGGTCATCGCCGTCATGCTGCCGCTGATCGATCCCAGGCCCGAGGTCGTCTATTACGTCGCGCTGGTGCTGGCTCTGGCCCTGATCGGTTGGGCGCAATTGCGGGTCGCGCGCGTCGGCCGGTCGAGGGCCGAGCTCGCGCTCATGTTCTGCGACCTGGCGATCATGACGATCGCCATCGTTGTGCCGAATCCGCTCGGCGTCACCGACTGGCCGCTGGCCATGGAGTACCGTTCCGAGGCCTTCCGGTATTTCTATGTCCTGCTGGCGTTCGGCGTGCTCGCCTATTCCTGGCGCACGGTGATGACGATGGGTGTCTGGACGACCGGTATCTGGCTCCTCGCCTTTGGCATCGTCTGGGCCATCTCGGTCGAGAACGAGGCGCTGACCGCCGCCGCCGCCGCGGCATTCGGGGCCGACACGGAATTGGCGTCACTGATGAATCCCAACAACCTGCTGTTCTATATGCGGACGCAGGAGGTCGTCGTCTTTCTGATCGTGGCGGCGACGCTGGCCGTGTCCGTGCGCCGCTACAACCGGCTGCTGCTGGGTCACGCGGCGCTCGAGCGCGAGCGGGAGAACCTGGCGCGCTACTTCTCGCCGAACGTGGTCGACGAGCTCTCGCACAATGACGAGCCGCTGAAGCAGATCCGCACGCAGAATATCGCCGTGCTGTTCGTCGATATCGTCGGCTTCACCCGCTATGCCGCCGACCGGGCGCCGCAGGACGTCATCGCGACCCTGCGGCAGTTTCACCAGCGCATGGAGACCGAGGTCTTCCGGCACAACGGCACGCTCGACAAATATCTGGGCGACGGATTGATGGCGACCTTCGGCACGCCGGTCGCCAGCGATGTCGACGCGCTGAACGCGCTGCGCTGCGCCCGGGCGATGATGCACGCGATGGCGGCCTGGAACGCCGAACGCGTTGAAGCGGGCGAACCTCCGATCCGGGCCAGCTTCGGCCTGCACTACGGCCCCGCGGTTCTGGGCGATATCGGCGCAAACCGGCTGGAGTTCGCGGTGATCGGCAACACGGTCAATGTGGCCAGCCGCGTCGAAGCCCTGACCCGGGGACTGTCCGTCGAGTTGGCGGCCACCGACGATCTGGTCGAACGCGTGCGACGCGAGGCCGGCGGCGACGATCGGGCAACGTCCGATCTCAGCCGATATGGCGAACTGGAGATCCGCGGGCTCGATACGAAGATGACGCTCTGGACGCTGTCGTCGGCAGCCTAGGACTCTGGCGCGCCTTTGTGAGCTCTTGAAGGACGTGAAGTGTATGAGAAACGCCGGCCGGGACTGCTATGATCGATCCGTTCGCCATTTCGAAGACACGCGACACAGATGAGGGAGTGGGTGGGTCCATGAATGCGGCAACAGACGCAGGCGCAACGGCAGCGGCCGACGATACCCGGGTCGGCGCGTTCAGATACCTGAAACCATCGGTCGAGCACTCGCTCTATCGTAACGGCAAGGTCTATACGCGCCGCGACGTGGACGGCAGCGATGACGAATTCATCGGCGTCGACCTGGAGTCGCGGGACATGCCGGTCCATGACGCGCGGCGGCTGGAGGCGGGCGCCGGGCGGCGTACGCTGCGGGACAATGGGTTCGAGATGCTGCCCCGGCCGCTCGCCGATCCGGATCTCGATTTCTTCGATCATGAGCAGGTGGTGCGAGCCTACTATCCGCAATGCGTCGAGATCGTGCGCGTGGCGAGCGGCGCCAGCATCGCCGCGGCGTTTGACCACAATGTCCGTTCGGCGTCCGGTAAGAAAACCAAGCGCCGCATCGAGGGCGGCCAGCAGGTGCAGGGGCCGGCGCACCTGGTGCACGGCGACTACACGCTGACGAGCGCGCCGCAGCGTTTGCGCGATCTGGCGAAGCCGCCGGCCGTCAACGACACCTACCGGACGGCGCTGGCCGCGGGTGAGACGCTGCTGGACGGTGATGCGGTCGAGCGCGCGATTGCCGAGGGCCGGTTCGCGATCATCAATGTCTGGCGCAATATCGTGGCCGAGCCGGTGGCGACGCATCCGCTGGCGTTGTGCGACGCGGCGAGCGTGCGGCCGCAGGATCTGGTCGTGTTCGAGATCCACTACAGCGACCGCATTGGCGAGAACTACTTCGCCAAGCATGCCGACGAGCACCAGTGGTACTTCTATCCCGAGCTGACCCGCGACGAGGCGCTGCTGATCAAGCAGTGGGATTCGGACGGGGAGCTGGCGCGCTCGAAGGGCGCGAACGCGGATGCGGTGAACGCGGACGCGCCCTGCACCTTCAGCTTCCACAGCGCCTTCGAGGACCCGACCACGCCGGAGGACGCGCCCGACCGCTGGAGCATCGAGGTGCGCTGCGTGGCGCTCTACGACTGACGCAGGTTCAAAGGCCGAACACGAGGGGCGCGAGGAGGTACATCGCGCCGAACGCCACGGCGATGGCGATAATGTTGAGCCAGAAGCCGGCCTTGACCATGTCGCCGAGCTGCATCCGGTCGTAAGCGAACACGATCGCGTTGGGTGGCGTCGCCACCGGCATCATGAAGGCCATGGAGGCGCCGAGCGCGACGGGAATCGCGAGCAGGCGCGGATCTATGGCGAGGCCGACCGCGACCGCGCCGAGGATCGGCAGGAAGGTCGCGGTCGAGGCCGTGTTGGAGGTGATCTCGGTCAGATAGACGATCGCCGCCGTGACGATGAAGACCAGCATCCAGGTGCCGACGTCGAACCCCGACACGCGCCCGCCGATCCATTCGGCGAGACCCGTCGCGCGGAATCCGGCAGCGAGCGCGAGGCCGCCGCCGAACAGCAGCAGCACGCCCCAGGGAATGGCGCGCGCCGCCTGCCAGTCGACGGCGAAGTGGCCCTGCTGGCGAGAGATCGGCCAGGCGAAAAGCGCGATCGCGGCGATGAGCGCGATCATGGTGTCGTTGATCGGCAGGCCGGTCGAGCCGGCGAGCTGCTTGCGCAGGATCCATCCCAGCGCCGCGCAGAGGAAGACGATCGCCACAGCCCGTTCGCCTTTCGACATCACGCCGAGTGCCGCCAGCTCGCGCTTGATGACGCCGCCGGCGTCGCCGATCGTCAGCGCGCGCGCCGGAAAAACCACCTTCGTCAGCAGCAGCCAGGCGATCGGCAGCATCACCAGCACGACGGGCACGCCGAACTGCATCCAGGTGAAGAAGTCGATCTGGATGCCGTAACTGCTTTGCAGGAAGCTCGCGAGCAGCGCGTTGGGCGGCGTGCCGATCAGCGTGCCGACGCCGCCGATCGAGGCCGCATAGGCGATGCCCAGCATCAGCGCGACGCCGAAGTTGCGGACCACCGCGCGATCGGGCGTCTTCAGGGCGACGAACTCGATCACCGACAGACCGACGGCGAACATCATGATCGTCGTCGCCGTGTTGGAGATCCACATGGAGAGGAAGGCCGTCGCCGCCATGAAGCCGAGGATGATGCCGCCGGGGCTAGTGCCGATCATGCCGACGATGGTCAGCGCGATGCGCCGGTGCAGCCCCCAGCGCTGCATCGCCGCGGCGAGCACGAAGCCGCCGAGAAACAGAAAGATCAGCGGGTGGGCGTAATTCGCCGCGACCGGCGTCATGGTCTCGATCTCAAGCAGCGGCATCATGGGGATCGGCAGCAGCGCCGTGGCGGGGATCGGCACGGCCTCGCCGAGCCACCACACGACCATCCAGACCGCCAGCGCCACCAGCCGCCACGCTTCTGATGTCATATCCGCCGGCGCCGGCAGCAACAGCAACACCAACGCCAGCGCGGGCCCGGCAATCAACGCGATCAGACGCCGGGGCGGCAGTTGGCGCGGCGGTTCAGGTTCTCCGCCGTCGCTCGCTACGGCGTCGTCTTCGCCCACCGCATCGTGATGGTCGCGCTCACTCTGCGTCATGACCGACGTTTCAGGTCCGTTCGATTTTCCGCGCTGTGGTGCACGCCGTGAGTTGACGGCGACGACTGCCGTTCAACGTTATTCGGGCTCGCCGATCCTCGCAATCGAACAACCATATGACGATCCGAAATGCTGACCAATGCGCCGTTTTCGTGTGGCGCCAGTTGAGCTGGAACGGATAGTTCGGTCGCCAAAGGGCGATATCAGCATGATGCCGGCGAAGGTCCATTTTCTGCTCGATAGCGGTCGCACATAACGGCTTAGCAGCTTGTCCGAATATGACCCAGAGCGGCCATTCTACGGATAACTGCATGATCCGACTGAGCCGCCTTGGCAGCGTTTGGTTTGATCAGAAAAGTCAAGTGGATGTAGCCTGCCCCTGTTCAGTGGTCCAGTTGCTGTGAGAGAATCCGGACGGTTTCAGGGTATGGCGACTTGACCGTTGGCGCCAAGATCGCAGCTGGCGCTGGCGGTCTGTAACCGAGCGAACTGTGCGGCCTGATGGTGTTGTAGTGCTGGCGCCACCGTTCGATCAGCACCTTTGCCTCCTGCAGCGTGTAGAAGATCTCCCCATTGAGCAGCTCGTCGCGCAGCTTGCCGTTGAAGCTCTCGTTGTAGCCGTTCTCCCGGGGTGATCCGGGCGCGATGAATAACGTCTTCACACCGACCCGCGGCAGCCACTCGCGGACGGCGATGGCAGTGAACTCGCTGCCATTGTCGGACTGGATGTGATCCGGTGGTCTGTGCCGGGTGAACAGGTCGGCCAGCACATGCAGGACATCGTCGTGCCGCAGGCTGCGGGCGACTTCGATTGCCAAGCACTCACGGGTGAACTCGTCAATCACCGTCAGCATCCGGATCGTTCGGCCGTCATACGTGCGATCCTGCACGAAGTCGTAGGCCCAGACATGGTGCGGCCAGTTCGGCCTGAGACGAATACACGATCCGTCGTTGAGCCACAGCCGACCCCGCTTCGGCTGTTTCGTCGGCACCTTCAGCCCCTCACACCGCCAGATCCGCCAGACCCGCTTGACGTTCACGTCCCAGCCCTGCGCGCGCAGCAGTGCCGTGATCCGTCGATAGCCATAGCGGCCATACTCGGATGCCAGCGCCACAATGGCAGACGTCAGGATCGCCTCGTCGTCACGCTCAACCGAACATCGGCGTTGCGTCGAGCGGTGCTGGCCAATCACTCGGCACGCCCGACGCTGCGACACGTCGAACCTGGTCTGCACGTGATCGACCGCATCCCGGCGGCGCGCGGGGCTTAGAAGTTTCCCTCCGCGACTTCCTTAAGGATCAGCTTGTCGAGCGTCAGATCGGCCACGGCCCGCTTGAGCCGGGCATTCTCCTTCTCCAACTCCTTCAGGCGTTTCGCCTGGTCGACCTTCAGACCGCCATACTCCCGGCGCCAGCGATAGTAACTCTGCTCCGATATGCCCAACACACGGCAGATCGTGCCAATCTTCTCGCCCTGCGACAGGCGAACTTCGACTTCACGCAGCAGGCCAATAATCTTTTCGGGTGTGTAACGTTTCCGGCTCATCTCTTCCTCCTAATCAGAGTTCAGATTAGCCGGACTCTCTCTTTCAAACTGGACCAGGTTTCGGGGGGCAGATCACTGCTGCTTCGCCTGGATCCAACTCACCAAGCAGCCGTGGAGGATCATGTCCATCGGACTACGAGATTGGGCTCATCAATGATTCTTTTTGCAGCTTGGTGTTACAAGGTGTCCGAGCATTGGCCAGGCCGCGAGTTGGGATGTTAAGTGATATAGCATAAATATCCGTCTTTACAACCGAAGAAGCTAGTTGATATGATCGATACGACGTAAGATAGAAACGGGGAGATTCAATGTTTAGATCAAACACACTCGATGACCTGGTAGAGAGCTATAAAGCTGCAAGGAAGAGCGGCGATAGCAATACAATTTTGTCGGCGGAAGCTGCGATCAACAGTTTCGCGCAAGGCGAAGCTATGATGATGACAATGAGGGTAAATGAAGCGGTTGCGGCCCGTATTTCGGGCTTTAATGCGGCGTAACACACGCACACGTTGGCCCACATGGGTCCACACGATTCCGCCGATCAATTTAGGGAGCGAGTGATCGAACTTACAGTTCGATCAGCTCGCCGAAGAAGCAGTTACTACCGCGACAAATGGGGCGGGGTGGCGATTGGCCGAGGCTTTTGCTTAGCTGATTTGGCAAGCTTGCCAATCACCACAAAGGCTGCAATCCAAGGCAACGAGGCCGAGTGGGCCTCAGCGCGTGACGTGATCGCAATCCAGAATACGTCCGGCTCGACGGGTTTGCCACTATTCGTCTACCGAACAGAACGCGAATTCCGTTTCATTGAGCGCTTCTTTCCCGCCGTAGAAGGCGAGAATCGGGGGCGGTATCCGCTTAGCCTCCACTTATCCATTCCCCAGCACGGATGTCCCACGCCTATCCCAGGGCAAATGTTTACGCTCCAAGCTGCTGCATACAATGACAAACTGATTGAGTATTCGGTTTCTCTTCTGAAAAAAAGATTTTCCGTGCCGCATCTTCAAGAGCGCGTTTCTCTTATAGGCGGCGATCACAATTCGATTCTTCTATTGACCCGTTTCCTCCAAGAGACCAAGGACCATGCGGCGTCAGAATCGATCCGGGCTCTGGGACTCACAGGACGATTGCTAACAGACCGCTGGCGCAAGGTCATAGAGAGAACCTGGTCTGCGAAAGTCTATGACAGGTATTCCCTGTCCGAGATCTTTGGCGGAGCAAGCCATTGCGGAGATTGTGGAGGTTACCATTTTGATCCACATGTAGTCGCAGAAATAGTTCCAAATTTGAACGAACCGGACCGTCCAGTTCATGAGGGCTCTGGGTCTCTCCTCCTGACGACACTTGCACCTTTTGTAACCAATCAACCCTTTATTCGTTACCTCACCGGTGATCTGTTTCGCGCGGTTAAAGGAGACTGTCGCGACCGGTCTTTTTTTTATCTTGGTCGTCGCTCTCACACGCTTTTCCGTGGCCAGATTACCGGCAAGACAGACGATGAGACCGTTTTAATTGAAGCGGAAAAGCTTATAAATGTCGTCGATAGCATCCCCGGCGTACGGCGACCAGGAGCCTTCCGGGATGTCACAAGGGTCGCGGATCGGTCTGATATCAATCTGCCGTTTCTTCGCGGCGGCGTTGAGCGACGCGCCTCTTCCACATGTATTGCTCTAGATCTTGCGATCGACGATTTAGCAACGGGGCCCTATAACGCGCCGCTGGCTGCGCAAACTCCGAAGCTCCGACCGCTGGCGGAGTTCTTGGGACGATCAATTAAGCAGGGGGGAGTCTCCTGCGACTTCGTCATTCGCATTCGGCCGGAATCAGAATTTAAAAATCTAGAGAAGAAATCCGATCTTTGGATCGATTCTCCGCAAAAATAGGCCGGTCACCATCAAACCGATTTGATGTGTGTGTTTTGGGCGCTGGCCTGAGTGGCTTGCTGGCGGCCACGGAACTTCAACGCGCAGGATTTCGCACTTGCGTCGTACAAAAAGGCGACTGGTGGTCAAGCCAGTCTGCAGTATCGCAAGGTTTCATCCATTGCGGACTAAAGTACTTCGACGTGGCACCAAAAACTGAGTTTAAGCGCGGCCTAGCACGAGGACGCGTCGCTTGGAACCGTTTCCTTAGTCGCAGGACGCAATCGCCAATACAACACACTCGTATCAACTATCTCTTCACGGCACGTTCAAGCTTAGCGCAATCATTTCAGTCAGTGGCGCGCGAACACCATATTACGGCTACCGAAACGACGGGTTCCGACAAGGTCGGTGGATTTCGAGGCCGGATATTTGAGACTGATGAATTTGCAATTGACTTCGCCGACTTGCTGGAAATGCTCCGCAGTCGGCTTGCTCATAAGCTATCGGGCCCAGCTTGGAATCTTAGTCGCGGCAGAGGCGGGTATGTGGTGCGATCGGATGAGCGGCAAGTGGTGCATGCCGATTGTGTCGTGTTAGCAGCGGCTCAGGGAATACCTGAATTGGCGTCGAGGACGGCAATAGGTGATTTCGTCGTGAAACGCAGACCTCTTGCATTAGCGACACTTACCGGCATGAAGCAACCGATAACCGCTCATTTGTTCCATGAGGGGCTCCGGCCATTCCTGACACTGTCCAGCCGGCAGAATCGAGAAGGCGATTGGCAGTGGAGTGTCGGAGGTGACGTGGGCGAAGGGATGCCACACAAGACACAATTCGAAGACATGGTTGCCGAGGCGCTTACAAAGTACTTCCCTGAATTGAGCGTGGGGCGAGTGACATCGAGACAGCTATGTCGTATTGAACCGGCGGACGGCCGTAACGATGTGAGCGTATCTGGCGAGTTGATCCTCCAAGACCGGGTCGCGCTTATGTTGCCCAACAAAGCGACGAACATTCCGAAAATGGTTGAAGCAGTCGTAACACACCTATCGCGCCGAAGCGGCTGAGGATTGCAAGCTTGAAACCCGAAGTCCAATTTCCGTTGGCCCACATGCGAAAGACGCGGTTTGGAATGCGGTTGAGCCGAATCGGCCTCGGAGCGGTGAAGTGGGGGCGCGTAAAAGGGTTGAAGTATCCGTCCCATGAGATCTTGCCCGAGTTTGAGAATGTCGCAAGCCTCGTCGAGATGGGTCGTCGCCTGGGTTTGAATTGGATCGACACCGCCGTGGCCTATGGTGAGGCAAATCTGCGGATTGGCCAATTGGAGTTGGGAAAGGATCCTTACTGGAAAATTTGCCTGAAGCTTGGTGAACGCTTCGATGGTGAGAATTCGGAATATGATTTCCAAGAGGCAGCGCTACGCCAGGATTTCGACCGCGCGCTCGAGCAACTCCAAACGGAACAAGTGGACGTGACGCTGCTGCATCTTCCGTCAGGACCGGGCGAAGTCAGAGCCTATGAGTCCGGCCAAGAAGCCTTGCGGAGCATGAAATCGAGAGGCATAACGAAAGCTATTGGCGCGTCCACTCACAGTGTAGAAGTCACCGCGCGAGCCCTTGCGGATATGGATGTCGCTATGGTCGAATTGAGCCGAGCGCATCGCAAGTTGGAGAGTATTGTCCGCGGCGCGCCCGCCGGCAGCATACTTGTCAAGAAACCGTTTTCGAACGGCTGGCTAGTACCACCATTTGGCGATGTATCTGTGATTGATGCATTAGCTTACTGCTTTGGTCCTCCATCCGTGGCCGCGGTCGCCGTGGGCACGATATCTCCCGAGCACCTCTCTCAGTGCGTTGGCGCTACGACTGAATTCCAACCGGATCAGTTTTACACCAAACTGCAGAAAGCGTGACTCGTTAAATGTCTGTTAGGCTAGCGGTGATTCAACATGGAAAAATGAGGAGTTTTCCATGGCCCGCGGTATCCCCCTTCGACCTGATTACAACGGAGATACGCTTCGCGCCCTGGCCCGCTCGACGGGTGATGCTAAGCAGGCCTGACGCATGTTGTCGCTGTCACTGATCTACGATGGTGGGTCCCGCCCGGCGGCGGCGCGGCACGCCGATGTCAGCATTCAAACGGTGCGGGACTGGGGGTTGCGTTTCAACGCCGCGGGTCCGGACGACTTGGTCGATGGCAAATCGACGGGCGCGCCGCCACGCCTGAACGCGGCCCAGTGCGAGGCCCTGGCCGAGGTGGTCGAGGCGGGGCCAACCCCGTACCTCGATGGCGTGGTGCGGTGGCGCTTGAGCGATCTCGTGGCCTGGGTCCACGATGAGTTCGACGTCACCCTGGATGAAACGACGGTCGGCCGGACCTTGCGCACGATGGGCTACCGCAAGCTCACGGCGCGGCCACGCTGGCCTGCCCCTGTTCAGTGGTCCAGTTAGAATACAGTTAGAATCAGGGGACACGATATCTATTTGACAGACTAATCTGTCTGTTCCAGGCTTCTCCCTCATGGCACGGCTTGCGAGAGTGGTGGCGCCCGGGGTGCCGCATCATGTGACGCAGCGTGGCGGTCTGGGCCTATTGCCTGATGCCGAACCATGTGCACCTGATCCTGGTGCCGCGGGACTCGACGGGACTTCAGCGGGCCCTGGGCGAGGCGCATCGGCGCTATACCCGACAGGTCAACTTTCGCGAGGGCTGGCGCGGCTATCTCTGGCAGGGCCGCTTCGCCTCCTTTCCGCTGGACGAAACGCACCTGCACGCGGCGGGCCGCTATGTCGAGTTGAACCCAGTGCGCGCCGGCCTGGTGACGCGGGCCGCCGCCTGGCCCTGGTCGAGCGCGGCGGCGCACCTGGCGGGCAATGACGACGACCTGGTGACGGTGGCGCCGCTGCTGGAACGGATCGCGGATTGGCCCGCCTATCTGGCCGCCGGTCTGACGGACGACGAACGCGAACGCCTGCGCCAGCACGAGCGCACCGGCCGGCCGCTGGGCGCGGCGACCCTCATCGAGGCGCTGGAAAGCCAGCTGGGCCGCCGCTTGACGAAGCGCAAGGCCGGCCGGCCCAAGAGCCGCCACGGCGATGCGCCCCGATGACCACGACACCCCTCCCTAACAGCTGTCCTATGCACCGAAAATTGGTATTATGTCCCCTTATTAATCGAAAATGTCGAAATAAGGTCAGGTCAGGTCCAACCTCGGCGATCACGTTGACACGGCATCGGGGCCGCGGAAACCTGATGCGTCACCCGATGCGAATGGGTGACATGCAATGCTCGCGGCGCAAGGTCCGGTGCCGCTGATCGACAGCGGCATCTCGGGTTATTTCTGGACGGGCCCGCGCTTCTTCTCGATCCTGCTGTACACCCGCAAGGGCTTCGATGCCGACGCAGCGATCGCGCAATGCCGCGACGTGCTGGGCGTCGAGGGCGAGGGCGTCACGCATTCGTTCTGACGGCCACGGACCTGCGGTGGATGGATCGTCGCGCGCGTGAAGCCGAATGTCGTCGCTTAGCAATGGTTGGATGTCGGATCATATGCTGGCAGAGGTCTGCCTTCAGCTAAGAAGCGGACATACGGGGCCGATTAGCGCCTCGACCGTTTCTGACCCATTGCCGACGTCCTCATCACTGAAGCAGGCGCGGTAGACCGCCGCCGCAAGCCCGAGCCTTAACGTAGATCTTGTTACATCACATCGCCGACGTTGTTGAGCAGCGCTCGACGCGGCACGAACTTCGCCGCTGCGCATCGCGCCGGGCGATGACTCGATCGATCGTCTGCTGAACAAGGTGGAGGCCCAACTTGCTGAGTTCAAGCGCCGGGAACCCCTGACGCGCTTCATCGCATTCGGGTGATTGCGCGCGCCTGCGCCTCTCGCTCAGTTTGAACTGCGGCAGGCATTGAGGGCTGGCGCAGACCATGATGGCGGTGAGAAATGCGGGCTAGGTGTTCTGCGCCGCCGGCAAACGCCGCGGGGCGCAGTACCAAGGCTGAGTTCAGCGGCCCCGAGCTCCCTCTGCCGGGTTCGCGCAGAAGATCGCGACCTTGTTGCCCAGGGGATCGCGGAGATATCCGACATAGAAGCGATCGCTGTACTTGGCCCGCAAGCCGGGAGCGCCCTCGTCGGAGCCGCCCGCCTGAAGACCAGCGGCGTGAAGGTTACGGACCATCTCATGCGTCTCGGCTTGGAAGGCCGTCATAGAGCCGTTGCCAACGGTCGCCTCCTTCCCGTCGTATGGCTTCGCCACGTAAACCGCCGCGGGGCCGGGGGACCGGCCGGGCACGTCCGGAAAGGTGAATTCGATGCCGTTCGGCACTTCCTTCTTCCTGTAACCGAGCGGGGTCAGGATGGCCGTGTAGAAACGCCCCGAGAGCGGGATATCGTTGGAACCAACCCTGATGTAGCTCAGCATGCAGTCGCTCCTGTCTGAAACGTGCCTCCCCCCGGGAAGGCTCGAAGCGCGCCTCCGTTCCGGGCAACTGTACTTACCAGAACCTGGACGGTCATTCATGCACCCCGACCGAAGCTGCGCGACATGTGTGAGGGCCGTGTCGCAGAGCCAGCCATCGTGGGGTGCCGCGTTCCCTATGCCGTCACGGCTTCGCTGGATGGGCTCAGACCGGACACGTCCGTACCACGTTGTTACTTCGCCGCACTAGACGGATCGTACGATCCGCGTTCGGCCTGCAACGGCGCCGACCACGTCCGGCCAGCCCCCGGCCATGATCGCCACCGCACTGCAGGCGCACTAGACCGGGACGGCATGTCTGCTCCGCGTCGATACGTATGATGTGAATGCATCGGCCAAACTTCGCCTATTGGCTAATTCCCGACCTTTCGAGCGCCATATCACAGAGTCCGGTTTGGATTGGACTCCCGCCGGTCCTAGGGGTGGCGCGGCGGACGTCGGAGGATTAAAGCCGAGCAGATGTTGATGGTCTCGGTTTCCTCATGCGCCAACGGTGACGCGCAGGCGTGACCAATGGCGATTCGGCGCGGCCCGAGTGCAGTAGCCCCCTAATTCACCTGGAACAGGTAGTTCGGGAGCCAGAGGGCGATGGCGGGGAAGAGGACGATGAGGAACAGGCCCGCGAGCTCGACGATGGTGTAGGGGCCGACGGACCAGTAGATGTCCTTCATGGTGACGTCCGGTGGGGCGACTGATCGGAGATAGAACAGGTTGAAGCCGAACGGCGGCGTCATGTAGCTGATCTCCATCATCACCACGAACAGGATGCCGAACCAGATCGGGTCGAAGCCGTGGCTGGCCACCAGCGGCAGGAACACCGGGAGCGTGATGAGCATGATGCCGACCGGATCGAGCACCATGCCGAGCACGAACAGGACGGCCATCATGAAGCCGAGCGCGCCCCACTTGCCGCCGGGGATCTGCTCGGTGAGGCCGGTGATGAAGGCTTCGGCGCCCATGGCCGTGTAGGCCGTGGAATAGGCGTGCGCGGCGAAGACGATCCAGGTGATGATCGTCGTGAGCCGGAACGTGCGCAGCGCGGCTTCCGAGATCACGGGCCAGGACAGCTTGCGGTTGACGGCGCTGGCGACGAGCGCGCCGAAGACGCCGACGGCGGCGGCTTCCGTGACCGTGGCGAAGCCGCCGAAGATCGCGCCCAGCACGATGAAGATGATGAAGATCGGCAGGACCACCGATTTCAGCGCATTCAGCTTCTCGCCCCAGTCGGCGCGCTCGTCGGCCGGCAGCGCGGGCCCGAGCTGCGGCTGGAACCAGCAGCGCACGCCGATATAGATCGAGACCAGCACGAACAGCAGCAGGCCCGGGCCGACGCCGGCGGCGAACAGCTTGCCGACCGAAACCTCGGTGATGAGCGCGTAGAGCACCATCAGGATCGACGGCGGGATCAGGATGCCCCAGCCGCCGCCGGCGTTGATCGCGCCCAGCGCCAGGCGCTTGTCATAGCCGCGCGCAAGCATCTGCGGCAGGGCGATGGTGCCCATGGTGACGACGGCGGCGCCGGAAATGCCGGACATGGCCGCGAAGATGGTGCAGATGGCGACGGTGCCGATGGCGAGGCCGCCGCGGATGCCGCCCCACCACAAGTGCATCATGCGGTAGAGATCGTGGGCGACGCCGCTGCGTTCCAAGAGCATGGCCATGAAGACATAAAGCGGGATCGCGATCAGCGACGACGTCTCCATCAGGTCCCACATCTTCGAGGCGATGAGATAGAAGGCGACGGGGCCCTTCTCGAAGTAGAGGAAGATCACGGACAGGCCGCCGAGCACGAAGGTCAGCGCCACGCCCAGCATGATGAAGCCGAACAGCAGGCCGAAGAACAGGACCGTCAGGACGCCGATCGAGATGGACTCGTACATCAAACGGTTTCCTTCTCGTCGGTCTCACCGTCGCGCAACGGGCCGTAGGCGGTCTCGTCCACCTCCAGCCCCATGACGATCATGATGTCGGCGATCAGCTTGACCACGCCCTGCAGGAACAGGAGCGCGGCGGCGACGACGATCATCGATTTCGACGGCCAGATCCACGGCCGCCAGGTGGTCTCGTAGCTGACCTCGAGCCGGGAAACGCTGTCGTAGGCGAGCGAGTAGCTTTCTTTCAGCAGAATGATCAGAAACAGGAAGAACAGGAACGACGTGGCGATATCGACGATGGCCTTCTTGCGCCGCGAGAAATTGCCGTAGAACAGGTCGACGTTCACATGGTCGCGCCGGGCCAGCAGATAGCCGCCGCCGATGATGGCGTAGACGCCGAAGATCAGCTTGGACGCCTGGGCCGACCAGGAGATCGGGCTCTCGGTCAGATAACGCATGATCACGTCGCCGAGCAGCAGGACGAACAGGATCAGCACGACGTAGCTGACGACCCGCCCGATCCAGGCGTTGACGGATGTGACCGCGCGCGCGAATGCGGTGATGGCGCCCATGGGATTCCTATTCGCCGTTCGGAGTCAGGCGTTGGTGCGCGCCGTTTCCCAGGACCGCTTGCCCGACATGGCAAGCGGTCCCGGGTTGACGCATGGTTTTAGTGTTGGCCGTCGTCTCAGGCGGTGTCGGTGTAGCCGAGATCGTTCAGGAAGCCGAGCAGCATGTCGGTCGCCTTTTCGGCATTGCCGCCCTTGGCGCGCTCTTCCTTCAGGATCGCGCCCGAGGCCTCGGCGAACTTCGACAGCACGGCGTCGGGGAACTGCGCCACCTTGACGTTCTGCTCGGCCACGCCGGACGACAGCGCGACCCGCTCCTTGAACTGGTACTCGGCGTTGCGCTTCCAGAAACGCACCTCGAGCAGGTGGAAGAACTCCTTGCGCAGGTCGTCGGGCAGGTCGTCGACCGCGCTCTGGTTCATGATCAGCGTGTCCATGGCGAGGCCCATGGTCGGCTTCATGTGGAACTTGGCGACTTCCCACAGGCTCATGGACTTGGCGCCCTGCGCCGCGCCCCAGTGCGCGCCGTCGACGACGCCGCTGGCGAGGCTCTGATACAGCTCGGGCCCGGCGATGTATTGCGGCGAGCCGCCGGCGGCCTCGAGATACTTCAGATAGCTGCCGGATGAGCGCAGCTTCAGCTTGGAGAAGTCGTCGAGCGAGTTGACGGGCTTGGTCAGCACCAGCTCGGTCGGATAGACCTTCTCGGCCCGGCTGACGACGCCATGCTTGGCGAGATCGTCGTTGAACATGGCTTCCAGGCCCATGTTCTTGAGGAAATGCGCGAACTCCCACGGCTCGCGCAGCGTGCCGGGCACGCCGAAGGCAAGGCCGGCGGTCGACGCTTCGCCCAGGATGTAGCCCGGCGAGATGGTGCCCATCTCGACGACGCCGCGGCGGACGATGTTGAAGATCTCGGCGCCCTTGGCGAACTCGCCGGCGCCGTGCAGTTCCAGCTTGAAGCGGCCCTCGGTGACCTCCTCCAGCTCCTTGGCGATGACGGCGAGGCTGTCGCCGTAAGAGGCCGACGCCTTCGGCCAGTGCGACTGCACCTTCCAGGTGACGCTCTCGGCCGCCTCGGCCCGGCCGATCACCGCCGGCGCGGCGGCGATCGCCACCCCGCCGGCAAGCGCGGCGCGCCGGGTGATGTTGGATTTATCGACTGTCATGGCACTACTCCCTTGTGCGCTCGGTTCTCTTGCCCTCGGTGTCGTCGCGGTGGCTTGTCGCGGCCGGTTGCCGGCCCGCCACGGCCCCGCAGCTTTCGTCGCCGCTATAGTAGACAATCGGCCTGCGATTGCCAGAGCGGGTAAGGAAATTCAGACGACTGGCAACGTGCGAACCAGGTGTCGACGCCGCAAACCGATATCGCCTGCTTCGAGACGGCTCCTGCGGAGCCTCCTCAGCATGAGGCAGTGCATTGATATCAGGCGCAAACCTTATCCTGAGGAACGCCCGTCAGGGCGTGTCTCGAAGGATCGGCCATCGATCTCCGGTGTCGGCAGACCTTACCCTACCGTCGTTTGAGCTCGTAGCCGGCTGCGTCGCGGTCCCAGGTCTTGGGCGTGATGCCGGCGTCGCGGAGGTGATGTTTCTGCAGCTTGCCTGTGGCGGTCTTCGGCAGCGCCTCGAGGACCTCGACAAAGCGCGGGACGGCGTAGCGCGGCATGCGTTCGGCGCAATAGTCGAGGAGCGCCGTCTCGACCACGGCGGCGCCCGCGGCCGGCACGAGGCAGGCCTTGACTTCTTCCTCGCCGCCGGCATCGGCCGTCCTGACCCCGACGACGGCGCTCTCGGCGATGGCGGGGTGGGCGTTCAGGACCTGCTCGACCTCGAACGAGGAGATGTTCTCGCCGCGGCGGCGGATGCAGTCCTTGATGCGGTCGACGAAGTGGTAGCGGCCGAGCCCGTCGCGATAGCCCGCATCGCCCGTGTGGAACCAGAGATTGCGCCAGGCCTCGACGGTTTTGTCCGGCATCTGGTGATAGCCGGCCATGAAGGCGCCGGGCACCTTGGGCCGGACCACCATCTCGCCGACCATATTGTCGCCCAGTGGCCTGTCGGTCTCGGGATCGACGATGTCCATCTCGAAGAACTCGTCCAGCAGGTGGCCGGCGCAGCCCGGGATCAGCGGATCCTCCGGCCGGCCGTAGAGCGGCATGCCGCATTCGGTCATACCGAAGAGCTGGATGATCTTGACACCGAAGCGGGCCTCGAAGGCCTCGCCCCAGGCGCCGATGGGCACGGCGCAGATGAAGCGCAAGCCGTGGTCGCGGTCGCGCGGCGTCTCCGGCTGCTGGAAGATGAACTCGGACATGACGCCGAGCGCGTTGGTCATGGTGGCGCCGCAGCCGCGCAGCTCGTCGAGCCAGCGGCGCGGGCTGAAGCGCTCGACCACGTGCGCCCGGCCGCCGGCGACCAGCGTGCCGAGCGCCTGGATCAACAACGCGTTCGCGTGGAACAGCGGCATGCAGACGTAATAGACGTCGTCCCCGGTCAGGGCGACAGCTTCGGTCAGCGTCAGCGCGCTCAGATAACAGTGCGCGTGCGGCATCAGCACGCCCTTGGCCGGGCCCGTGGTGCCCGAGGTGTACATGATGCACGCGACGTCGCCCGGCGACGGCGTGACCAGGACGTCGGCCGGCGCCGGCGCGGCCGCTAGCAGGTCCGGCCAGGCGAGCGTTTCGGACGCCGCCAGCACGGCCGGCGGCGCTGCCGGCGCGTCGCCGCCGACAAAGACGGTGTGCGTCTGGCTCGCCGCATCAGCGTCTATTTTGGCGAAGGCATCGTCGAGCAGACTCTCGCAGAAGATCAGCTTGGGCGCCGAATTGCGTAGCTGATGTTCGAGAAAGGCGCCTTTGAGTTCCGTGTTGATGGTCACGAAAACGGCGCCCAGCTTCTGCACGGCCAGCATCGCCGGCATGAATTCAGGCCGGTTCTTCAACAGCGCCATCACTCTGTCGCCGGGCCCGACGCCGAGGCTGGCAAGGCGGCGGGCAAGGTCGTCGGACTGGGCATCGAGGTCGGCGAACGTCAGCCGTGTGCCATCCTCGAAGCTCAGGAATTCCCGCGCACCCAGCCGCGCCGCCTGCCGGCGAACCAGGTGCACCAGGGTCCAGTTCTGATAATCGTCCCGCATCGCTCCGCGCTCATCTTAGGGCGCGGGGGAACGCGTCGCCAGATCGCGGCCTGCCTTAATGCAATAGGGACTGTCCCTATTTCGGCAGGTGTTGGCGGGGCTCGCCGCAAATCCGAGTTGGATCGAAAGGCAGATCGGCGAGTTGGGCCAGGGTCATCTGCTGCAGGGCGGGGTGGGCGAGGGGGTCGCGGCACCAGGTCTGCCGGTGGTGAGCCGCGACGGCGGCACGGCCGGACTCGCGGCGGAGATGGTGAATCAGGTGTTTAAGTAGATTTAGCATACCTAGAAGGTATGCAGGCCCTACCATGGTTGGTATGGACTAAAATTGGACGATTGTTTAGTACGACTATATGCGGAATCTGAACCGGGTGAACCTTGGCGGCTTGCGGGCGGTGGAGGCGGTGGGGCGGCTCGGTGGGCTCAAGGCGGCGGCGGACGAGCTTGGCGTGACGGTGGGCGCCGTGAGCCAGCAGGTCCAGAAGACCGAGCGGCAGCTCGGCCGGGCGCTGTTCGAGCGGCGGCCGAAAGGGCTGCGGCTGACGGCGCACGGGGAGGCGGTGCTGCGGCATCTGACGAGCGGGCTGTCGGAGCTGTCGGCGGCCGTGGCGCTCGCGGCGCGCGCGCGGGAGGACACGCTGACTGTCTCGGTGCCGCCGGTGTTCGCGGGCAAATGGCTGGTCTGGCGGCTGGCGGACTTTCACGACAAGCATCCCGACATCCGCATCCGCGTCGACGCTTCGACGACGCTGGTCGATCCCAACGTCTCCGACGTCGATGTCTGCATCCGCGTCGGTCGCGGGACCTGGCCGGACGTGCAGGCCGAGGAGCTGTTGCCGCAGCGGGTGTTCCCGGTCTGCAGCCCGGCGCTGGCGGCCGAACTCGAAACGCCTGCCGATCTCGGTCGGGTGCCGATCGTCCGCGATGGGCACGCCATGTTCGAATGGCGGGTCTGGCTCGGGCCGAACGGGCTCGACGAGGCCATTCTCGGCGACGGGCCGACCTTTTCCGATGCGTCCTTATGCCTCGATGCGGCGATCGTCGGGCAGGGCGTGTTCCTCGCCTGGGAGACGCTCGCGGTCGACGCGCTGACGGCCGGTACGCTGGTGGCGCCGTTTCCCGGCCGCTTCCCGACGGGCGACGCCTACTGGTCCATCGTCGGCCGCCATGGCCGTAAGACACCCGCCGTGCGCGCCTTCGAGGCCTGGCTGCGCGAGCAACTGGAACTGGCCCTCCCGGCCCGGACCGGGGACGGGTCGGTTGCTGTGACGGAGGGAGCATAGTTGTCGGTTTGCGCGGCAGGCGGGACGGCCGGATTTTCACCACAGAGCACACAGAGATTTTTTATCGGCGCTTCGCGCCAACAAACCTTTGGTTCTCTGTGTCCTCTGTGTCCTCTGTGGTTAAACTTGGTGTCTGTTGTTGAGTAGGAAAGGACGCAGCGTGCAGGTTTCGATTCGGGAAGACGATTTGCGGGGGCCGGAGATCGCGACGCTGCTGGGCGCGCATCTCGACCAGATGGCGGACCAGTCGCCGCCCGAGAGCCGGCATGCCCTCGACCTCGATGGCCTGCGCGTGCCCGATGTGACGTTCTGGTGCGCCTGGGAGGGTCCGGACCTGCTCGGTTGCGGCGCACTGAAGGAGCTCGATCCGCAGCACGGCGAGATCAAGTCCATGCACACGTCGCAAGCCCATCGCGGCCGCGGCGTCGCCGCCCAGATCCTCACCCACATCATCGACACCGCCCGCGGCCGCGGCTACCGCCGCCTCAGCCTCGAGACAGGTTCCATGGCCGCCTTCGCCCCCGCCCGCGCCCTCTACGAACGCTTCGGCTTCACCTACTGCCCGCCTTTCGCCGGCTACCGCGAAGATCCTCACAGCGTGTTCATGATGCTCGAACTGACCTAGATCGAAGAATCCGGACCCGTTTTCGGAGTATCCCGGTCTTGGTTTGCCGGGTTGCGCTGCTGTTGCTGCGCGGAGCCGGCTGGTATCTTTCCACGGCGAGGACGGGAGGATGGGCATGAGCGTTGTGGCAGCCCATGAAAGAGAGCGCGAACCGGATAGCGGGGTCGGCGAGCGCTATGAGGTCATCATCATCGGCGCGGGGTTGTCGGGGATGTATCAGCTTCACAAGCTGCGGGGGCTGGGGGTTTCCGTGCGGGTGTTCGAGGCCGGCGATGGGGTTGGGGGGACGTGGTATTGGAACCGGTATCCGGGGGCGCGGTTCGATTCCGAGAGCTGGACGTATGGGTTTTCGTTTTCGCAGGACCTGCTGGACGGGTGGGACTGGTCGGAGCATTTCTCGGCGCAGCCGGAGACGTTGCGGTACTGCAATTACGTGGCCGACGAGCTGGATGTGCGGCGGGACATTACTTTCGAAAGTCGGGTCGAGGCGGCGGTCTATGACGAGGACGCCAACGCGTGGGAATTGATGTTTACCGATGGGCGGCGGGCGCGCTGCCGGTTTCTGATTACCGCGATCGGGCCGTTGTCGGCGCCGACCATGCCGGTGATCCCGGGCGTCGGGGAGTTCGAGGGCGAGGCGTATCACACCGGGTTGTGGCCGCATGAGCCGGTGAGCTTCGCGGGCAAGCGGGTCACGGTGATCGGCACGGGCGCGACGGGCGTGCAGGCGATTACCGAGATCGCCAAGACAGTGGGCGAGCTGACCGTGTTTCAGCGCACGCCGAACTGGTGCGCGCCCTTGCACAACAGTCCGATCGACGCCGAGACGCAGGCGGAGATCCACGCCAGATATCCGGAGATCTTCGAGACGTGCCGGGAGTCGTTTGGGTGCTTCATCCATGCGGCCGATCCGCGCAACGCGCTCGAGGTCTCGGCCGAGGAGCGCGAGGCGACCTTTCAGAGGCTCTACGACTCGCCGGGCTTCGGCATCTGGATGGGGAACTTCCGCGACCTGCTGATCGACGAGACCGCGAACGCCACCATCACCGAGTTCATGACGCGGAAGATCCGCGAGCGGGTCAACGATCCCGAGCTGGCCGAGAAGCTGATCCCGACGAACCACGGTTTCGGCACGCGGCGGGTGCCGCTGGAGAGCGGCTATTACGAGGTCTTCAACCAGCCGAACGTGCGGCTGGTCGATATTCGAGAAACGCCGATTGAGCGGATCACGCCGACCGGCATCCGGACCTCGGACGCCGACTATGCGTTCGACATGATCGTCTACGCCACCGGCTTCGACGCCATCACCGGCGCGTTCGACCGCATCGACATCACCGGGCGGGGCGGGCGGAAGCTGAAGGACAAGTGGGCCGAGGGTCCGCGCACGTATCTGGGGCTGCAGATCGCCGGCTTTCCGAACATGCTGACGTTGGTCGGGCCGCACAACGCCGCCACGTTCTGCAACATACCCCGGTGTATCGAGCAGAACGTCGAGTGGGTGACCGACCTGTTGCGGCACATGCGGGCAAAGGATCTGACGCGGGTCGAGGCGACGGTCGCGGCCGAGGACGAATGGACGGGCCATGTGCACGAAACGGCCGAGCGCATGCTGCTGATGAAGGCGGATTCCTGGATGACCGGCATCAACCGCAACGTGCCCGGCCGGCAGACGCGGACCTTCATGGCCTATGCCGGCGGCGCGCCGAAGTACCGCGAGAAATGCGACGAGGTCGCCGCCAGCGGCTACGCGGGCTTCGAACTGAGCTAATAGGGACTGTCCCTATTTTCTTCGGCAGTCGGGTTTAGCCACAGAGAACACAGAGTTCACAGAGAACCATAGTTGGTTGGCGCGAAGCGCCGAAAAACAAACCTCTGTGCTCTCTGTGGTTGGTCCCTTTTCGCTCCGGCGCGGGCCGGTTCAGGCGAGGTTCTTGCCGCCGTAGCGGCGGACGCGGAGGTCGGCCTGCTCCTTGTGGCCGGCGAAGTTCTCGATGGCGCAGAGGCGCGAGCAGTATTCGCCGATCTCGACGCTGGCCTCCTCGGTGCAGCGCTGGTAGGTGCAGGTCTTCAGGAACTTGCCGACCCAGAGGCCGCCGGTATAGCGGGCGGCGCCCTTGGTCGGCAGCGTGTGGTTGGTGCCGATGACCTTGTCGCCGTAGGAGACGTTGGTCTCGGGCCCCAGGAACAGCGCGCCGTAGTTGCGCATGTTGTCCAGAAAGTATTGCGGGTCAGACGTCAGGATCTGCACGTGCTCGGCGGCGACGCGGTCGCCTTCGCGCAGCATCTCAGCATCGTCCTCGCAGAGGATGATCTCGCCATAGTCCCGCCAGGCGGCGCCCGCGACCTCGGCGGTGGCGAGACGGCCGAGCTGGCGGTCGATCTCGGCTTGAAGCTCGTGCGCGAGCTTGTCGGACGTGGTGATCAGCGTCGCCGGCGAGGTCGGACCGTGCTCGGCCTGGCCGAGCAGGTCGGTCGCGACCATCTCGACGTCGGCGGTGTCGTCGGCGATGACCAGGACCTCGGTGGGGCCGGCGAACAGGTCGATGCCGACGCGGCCGTAGAGCTGGCGCTTGGCCTCGGCGACGAAGGCGTTGCCGGGACCGACCAGCATATCGACGGGATCGATTAAGTCGGTGCCGAGCGCCATGGCGGCGACGGCCTGCACGCCGCCGAGGCAATAGATCTCGTCGGCGCCGGCGAGCGCCATGGCGGCGATGGTGGCGGGGTGCGGTTCGCCCTGGTTCGGCGGCGTGCAGGCGGCGACGCGCTCGACGCCCGCGACCTTGGCCGTGACCACGCTCATGTGCGCGGACGCCACCATGGGGTAGCGGCCGCCCGGCACATAGCAGCCGACGCTGCCCACGGGGATGTTCTTGTGGCCGAGGATGACGCCGGGCCGGGTCTCGACCTCGATGTCCTGCAGCGCCGCGCGCTGGGCTTCGGCGAAGTTGCGGATCTGCGTCTGGGCGAACTTGATGTCGTCGACGGTCTGCTGCGGCAGGCTGGCGATCAGCGCGTCGATCTGGGCCCGGTCCAGGCGGAAGCTGTCGGGCGACCAGTTGTCGAACTTGACGGAGAGGTCGCGCACGGCGGCGTCGCCGCGGGCCGTGATGTCAGCGATAATGTCCTCGACGGCGCGCCGGACTTTCAGGTCCTCGTCGGCCTTCGCGTCGGCGTCCTTGCCGCGTTTGATGTAAGTCGCCATCGTTTCCGCCTCGCTTTCGATGTCCCCGCTTTTGCGCGATTGTGTGGGGCAGATCTGCGGGATGCAAGGGGAGGCGATGGAATGGCGATGGCGCAGCAGCAGGGATTTCGGCTCGACGGCAAGACAGCGGTGGTGACCGGCGCGGGGCGGGGCATCGGGCGCGCCTGTGCGCTGGCGCTGGCGGCGGCCGGCGCCGAGGTGGTGGCGATGAGCCGGACGGAAAGCGAGCTCGCGACACTGACGGACGAGGCGGCGGAGAGCGGCGGCGTCTGCCGGGCGGAGGTCTGCGACGTCACCGACATCGACGTGGTCACGGCCGTGTTCGGCGCCCTGCCGCGCCTCGACGTGCTGGTGAACAATGCCGGCAGCAATCAGCCGCAGCCGTTTCTCGAGGTTGAGACGGATGTGCTCGACCGGTTGCTGGACCTCAATCTCAGGGCCGCGTTCCTGGTGGCGCAGGTGGCGGCGCGGGTGATGGTGCGCCAGGACGAGGGCGGCGTCATCGTCAACATGTCCTCGCAGATGGGCCATGTGGGCGGACCGACGCGCAGCGTCTATTGCGCCACCAAGCACGCGCTGGAAGGCATGACCAAGGCGGCGGCGATCGAGCTGGCGCCGCTCGGCGTGCGCATGGTGACGGTCGGGCCGACCTTCGTCGAGACGCCGCTGGCGCAACGCTTTCTGGCTGATCCCGATTTCAAGATCGACGTGCTCGACCGCATTCCGATGGGCCGTATCGGCCGGGCCGAAGAGGTGGCGAACGCCGTCCTGTTCCTGGCCTCGCCCGCCGCCAGCCTGATCACCGGCACGCATCTGCTGGTCGACGGCGGCTGGACGGCGCGCTAACCGCGAAAATAGGGCCTGTCCTATTAATCGGTGTGGTGGTCGCTCGGCGGCAGGCGGTAGCGGTTGAAATGGAAGCTGGCAGAGTCGGCGGCGAGGCGGTCGACCAACTCGCCGAAATGGATGTCGTAGTGGACCGTGTGGAAGCGTTGCATCACGGCGAGCATGGCGATCTCGTCGTCGCCGTGACGCAGCGGCAGGTTCAGGCGCTCGACCAGCAGGTGGTCGCGGTCGGGGTGCAGATAGTTGGTGAAGGAGTAGATGGGCTGGCGCGCCCGAATGGTGTCGCGGAACAGGCTCAGGATTGCTTCGAGATAAATGCCCGACGTCATTTCCGAGATCTTCTGGCCGGTTCGATCCCGACCGTAATGCGCGACGATCTGGGTGCCGATCAGCCGGGCGCGGAAGTCGGCGCCGCCATCGATCACGTCCAACAGAAAGACATGCGGCACGAGGTCGGGGATCTCGATCAGCGGATCGAGATCGGCGCGATCCGGCACGACGTCATGCAGCGCCCATTTCGACCACCAGTAGTCGGCGAAGGCCTGGATCAGCCGATCGACCCGCGCCGAGGCCGGCAGCGCCATCAGGTCGAACGGCGGCTCTTTCATTCGGCTATCCCTCGTTGCCGAAGACCCCCAACACGAACCGATGACGGACAACCTGCCCCCAAGCAGTGACGCCTAGACTATCACGAATTCGCCCGCGCGCCCGCGCCTGCGAACGATTTCGTGACGTAATTCACATCTTTCGGGTCGACCTGAGACCAAAATCGCCACCGCATCGACGCCGCCGCGCCGGTGTAGAGTGGGACATTCCGAAACCGGGGGTCGTGAGGAGGGCAGCATGGCCAAAGCGAAACGAAAGAGTACGAAGAGGACGTCGAACTACGATCCCATCCAGGACGGCATCTGCCGGGTGCCGGAAGCGGCGGCGCGCACGTTCGGTCCGGAGATCGATCCGGTCCGGGCCGCGGCAATTTTGAGCACCGACAAGAAGTGGGTGAACGGCACCAAGATTCATTACTACCTTTACAAGTCCGGGCCCTGGAGGGGCGCCAACGACCAGTACGCCGCCGTGCGCCGTGCGTTCAAGGCCTGGAAGGATATCGGCATCGGCCTGGAGTTCGCCGAGGTCAGCACGCCCGAAGAGTCGGAGGTGCGCATCGGCTTCCTGCGCGGCGACGGCTCGTGGTCTTACGTGGGCCGCGACGTGCTGCAACGGCCGTTGAACGAGCGGACGATGAATTTCGGCTGGAACGTCGCCAGCACGAGCGGCTTCGACACCGCGTTGCACGAGATCGGTCATACGCTCGGCCGGCCGCACGAGCACCAGAATCCGAACGCCGGCATCGACTGGGACGAGGAGGCGGTCTACGCGGCGCTGGCGAAGCCGCCGAACCGCTGGTCGCGGCAACAGACCTTCCACAACATTATTCGAAAGATCGATCCGGACAGCGTGCAGGGCTCGGCCTGGGATCCGAAGTCGATCATGCACTATCCGTTCGAGGCCGCGCTGATCGACGGGCCGGCCCCCTACAGCAACACCGGCATCTTCCCGCCGGGCGGCCTGTCGCCGGTCGACAAGAAATGGATGAAGGTCTTCTACCCGCCGCTGAAGCCGGCCGACCATCCGGAGCTGAAGCCGTTCCGCTCGGCCATGCTGTCGCTGGCGCCGGGCGCGCAGGCGAACTTCCTGATCAAGCCGACCTACACGCGGCGCTACGACTTCCGCACCTTCGGCGCGTCGGACACCGTGATGGTGCTGTTCGAACGCGCGAGCGGCGAGCTGCGTTACCGCACGGCCGACGACGACAGCGGCCAGGACCGCAACGCCAGCTTCAGCTACCGGCTGACCCGCGGCCGCGAATACGTGCTGCGCATCCGGCTCTATTACAGCTGGTCGTCGGGCGAGACCGCGGTGATGTACTGGTAGGCGGGATTTTGCGCTCACGGCAGCGGACCCTTTCGGGTCCCCGCCTGCGCGGGCGCGCTAACGGCGGCGGAACAGGACGGCGTGGACCTCGGCGTCGGTCCAACGACGTTCCTCCGGCGTCAGGTGCTGGCCAACGCCGTCGGCGATGCTCCCGGCGTCGGGATGTCCGTTGGCGATCGCCATCCGGCACCAGAAATAGGCCCGCCGATGTCTGGGCCGCACGCCCTGACCGGTGAGGTAGCAGCGCGCGAGCCAATATTGCGCGCGGGCGTCGTCCTGTTCGGCGGCCATGCGGAACCAGTGCATGGCATGGGCCGGGTCTTGCGGCAGGCCGTCGCCCATGAGATAGCGCAGACCCAGCACCAGCTGCGCCGCTGCATGGCCCTCGCCGGCAGCGAAAATCAGCCGCGCGACGCTTGTCTCGGTCTCGGTCCCTTCCTCGGTCTCGGCGCGCAGGATGGTCGCGCCCAGATCGATTGGCGCGGCGGGAGCCGGTTCTTTCATGACAGCCTGCAACATCCTTCGTCCCTCATGCCGGTGTCCGGCAGGCCAAAAAAGGGTGCCGCCAAATCAGGTCCGGCGGCGCCATTGGCACTTTTCCCCGACGCCTCAGCCGGGAGAGAAGAAGGTGGGTCTGCGGCGGCGGCGAATGTTTTTCTTTGAAAACTAGCGAATCTGTGCGCCGCCGTCGTTGCATGAGCGTCTCAACTTTGTTGTGCGGATGTCTCAGCCGGTGACGCAGCGGGGGCCACGATGCGGCGGAGACATGCCATCTACCGGCGCCGGCCGCGCAGGCGAACTTCCTGATCAAGCCGACCTACACGCGGCGCTGCGATTTCCGCACCTTCGGCGGGTCGGACACCGTGATGGTGTTGTTCGAATGCAGCGACGGCGACCTGCGCTGCCGCATGGCCGATGACGACAGCGGCCAGGACCGCAACGCCAGCTTCAGCTACCGGCTGACGCGCGGCCGCGAATACGTGCTGCGCATCCGGCTGTATTACAGCTGGTCGTCGGGCGAGACCGCGGTGATGTACTGGTAAGCGCCTGCCTTCTTGTCAGTGGCAGTGGCGGGGGACAGCGTGGAGTTCGGCCTCGGCCGAGCGGCGCGCCTTCCGCGCCAGATGCTGGCCGAGGCTGTCGGCGATGCCGTTGGTATCGGGATGACCATTGGCCATCGCGATCCGGCACCAGAAGTAAGCGCGAAAGTGGTCGGGCTGTAGGCCGAGCCCGTTGAGGTAACAGTGGGCGAGCAGATACTGCGCGCGCACGTCATCCCGTTCGGCGGCCAAGCGAATCCACTGCACGGTGCGTCGCCGGTCCTCCGGCACGCCGTTGCCCGTGAGATAGAGCAGATCCAATGTGAGCGGTGTCGCGGCATGGCCGCCACCGGCCGCGGTCTCGGCCCTGTTTTGGGACTCAGCGCGAAACAAGGTCGCATCGAGATCGGCAGACCTGGCGGTTACCGGTTGTTTCAGGGCGGTTTGCGACATGGTTCGGCCAATTCCTACGACATCCGACAAAGAGGAGGTGCCGCCGAGACATTGCTCGACGGCGCCAGTGGAAAACCTGGCGCCCCCGCCGCGAGGGAGAGGTCAGCCGGGGCGCCAGGCGGAATGACGAATATCTAGTGGGACGAGCGGTCCTGGCGTTCGGACGAAATCTTGAATTTCTCGGACGGTGATCTTCGCGCGCCGGCGGCTCGACCGGCTACCTTCGGCGGAAGCGGACGGTGCGGACCTCGGCGTCGGTCCAGCGGCGTTCATCCGGCGTTAGATGCTGGCCGGCGCCGTCGCGAATGCAGCCGGGATCGGCATGGCCGTTTGCGATCGCCGTTTGGCACCAGAAATAGGCCCGGCGGTAGCTGTGCCGTACGCCCTGGCCGGCGAGGTAACAGCGGGCGAGCCAGTACTGTGCGCGGGCGTTGTCCTGTTCGGCGGCGATGCTGAACCAGTGCACGGCGCGGATCTCGTCCTTCGCCACGCCGTCGCCGTCGAGATAGCGCAAGCCCAGCACGAGCTGGGCAGCCGCTTGACCTTCGCCGGCCGCGAAGGTCAACAACGTGACGGCCGTTTCGGTTTCGACACCGGCGTCAGTCTCGGCGCGAAACATCGTCGCATCGAGATCGGGCGGCATGACGGATGCCGGTCGTTTCATCGCTGTTCGCAACACTGTTCGCCCCTTTGCGCCGGCATCCGGCAAAAAAATTGGTGCCGCCGACACGACGGTCGACGGCGCCAGTTGGGGGTACGACGCTCCGGCTGGGAGGGAGGATTCAGCCGAAGCGTCAGGCGGGAGTGAGGAATACGTAGTGCGATAAGCGGTCTTGGTATTCGGACGAAAATCTTATGTTTGTCGGGCAATGGATTTTGAGCGTGGCGGCGGCTCGCTCGGCCGGCGCGGATTTCTTACCGCCATCACGGAGTGCGTCGCGCATATGCGCCCAATCCACCAGGAGCGGGCCGCGGCGCCGCGCAGACCATGATCGTGGTGAGAATTCCGGGCTAGCGGCGTCGCGCGAGGACGGCGCGGACCTCGGCCTCGGTCCAGCGCCGCTCTTCCGGCGTCAGGTGCTGGCCGGCGCCGGCGGCGATGCTGCCGCTGTCGGCCTGGCCGTTGGCGCAGGCGAGCCGGCACCAGAAGTAGGCGCGTTTGTGGCTCTGCCGCACGCCCTCGCCGGTCAGGTGGCAGCGGGCGATCCAGTACTGTGCGCGCGGCTCGTTCTGCTCGGCGGCCTTGCGGAACCAGTGCACGGCCTGGCCCGGGTCCTTGGTCAGACCGTCGCCCGCGAGATAGCGCAGGCCCAGCACGAGCTGGGCCGCCGGGTCGCCGTCGCCGGCCGCGAAGATCAGCCGCGCCACGCTCGTGTCGGATCCGTCGCCGCTCTCGGTGCACATGGCCGCCGCGTCGAGGCTGCTTGTCGCGCTCGGAAACGCCAGTTTCAGGGCCGCGTTTGGCATCGGAGGGTCCTTTCGCCGCATGCTCTGGGCGACAGATGGCGCTTGGTTCCCGGCATCGAAATTGCCGAAACGCGCATAGGGGTCGAAAAGAAATGCATAGGTCGTCGGCCGATTGGCGGCGCGCCCACGGCATGCGACCATGGCCGGGATCGGAAAAATCCTTTGTTTTCGCGCAACCGGGAGGGAACCGTGGCGATCTACGAGCTCAGGACCTATGACATCTATGTCGGCAAGATTGGCGAGGCGGTGGCGCTTTATCGCGACGAGGGCTGGCCGGCGCTGGAGAAACACAGCGACAAGCTGGTCGGCTATTTCACCGGCGATATCGGCGCCATGAACCAGATCGTGCATCTCTGGAAGTTCGAGGACGACGCCGACCGGCGGGCGCACTGGGCTCGTGTCTTCGGCGACGACGAATTCATGGCCTTCGCCGGCAAGCTCAGGCCACTGGTGCAGAAGCAGCAGAACAAATTGCTGATGAACGCGCCGTTCGGACCCAGGCCTTAGAACGCTTCCCAAAGACGGGAAGCGTTCTAAGGGCTTTGCGCTCACGGCAGCGGACCCTTTCGGGTCCGCGCCTGCGCGGGCGCGCCGGATAAGCCGGCGGGCCGCAGTCGCGGCCTGGAACGGCTCCCGTCAATCTGAAGTGCCTCGAATTCCCGGTACCTCCGGTGTTTGCTATGCTCCGCGCCAGCAGGGAACAGGGAGCGCCGGCATGAGTACGCAGACCATTCGCATGGATGACGAGTTGGAGACCTATCTGTGGTCGGCCTCGGGGCGCGAGCCGCCGGTGCTGGCGGAACTGCGCGAGGAAACGCAGGCGAATCCGCGGCGCGGCATGCAGGTCTCGCCCATGCAGGGCCAGTTCATGGGCGTACTGGTGAAGGCGGTGGGCGCGCGCAAGATCCTCGAGGTCGGGGTCTTTACCGGCTATTCGTCGCTGTCGATGGTGCTGGCGCTGCCCGACGACGGCCGGCTGATCGCGCTCGACATCTCCGAGGACTACACGGCGCTGGCGCGGAAATACTGGGATAAGGCCGGCGTCGCCCACAAGGTCGACCTGCGCATCGCGCCGGCGACGGAGTCGATGGACGCGATGATCGCCGGCGGCGAGAGCGGCAGCTTCGACATGGTGTTCATCGACGCCGACAAGCCGGCGTATCCCGAATACTGGGAGCGCGGACTGACGCTGCTGCGGCCCGGCGGGCTGATCATCGCCGACAATACGCTGTTCCAGGGCACGGTCGGGCCGAGCTTCGACGATGGGCGCCTGGCCGAGGTGTTCGGCAACCGGCCGCCCGAGGTGCGCGAGGAACTGATCGGCAACACGCACGCCGCCCGCGCCTTCAACGAAAAGGTCCACCACGACGACCGTGTCGACCTGTCGCTGATCCCGGTCGGCGACGGCATGACCTTGGGCGTGAAGCGCTAGGCCGTTTCGGTTTTCGCCGCGAGTGCGGCGCGGGCGCGGATCGACGCCGTAGTTTCGCGGCTGCCGTCCGGGCTCCAGCCCGGCGGGCCGAAGGCGAAGCCGAAGCGGTTGCGCCAGCCGTCGGCGTTCCGCAGGTCGCGCAGGATGCCGCGCCATTCGTTGAAGGCGATCGCGAACGGGTTCTGGCTGTCGATCTGGCGCACCAGGCCGTATTGGCAGGGCGTGTCCGCGCGCTCCGCCGCGTAGCTGCCGAAAAGACGGTCGAAGACGATCAGCACACCGCCGTAGTTGCGGTCGAGATAGGCCGGGTTGGTGGCATGGTGCACGCGATGGTGCGACGGCGTGTTGAGCAGCCATTCCAGCGGTCCGAGCCTCGGCACAAGCTCGGTATGCAGCCAGAACTGATAGAGCAGGTTGACGGCCAGCATTGAGAACACGGCGACCGGATGGAAGCCGACGATCACAAGCGGCAGCCAGAACAGCCACTGGCCGGAAATCAGGTTCGTCCAGCCCAGCCGGTAGGCGGCGGTCAGGTTCAGATGCTGCGGCGAGTGATGCACCGAATGGGTCGCCCAGAGCCAGCGGCATTCGTGGCTGAGGCGATGCATCCAGTAGTAGGCGAACTCGACGGCGAGGAACAGCGTGGCGAGGCCCCACCAGCGATCGAGCGGCAAGGTGGCGATCCGATACTCCCAGGCCAGCAGATAGACCGGCGCCAGCAGCAGCGGCGCGGCGGCCTGCGTCAACCGGTTGCCGATGGCGATGCCGAGAGAGGCCGCGGCCTCGCGCCAGGGATAGGCCTGCCGCCGCACGCGCATCAGCCATACGGCTTCCAGCGCCATCAGCAGCAACACCAGGGGCAGCGCAAAGTTGCGGATCGCTATCCCGGGATCGTCCATGAAAAAGCCGCTCCGGAGCAGACGCCACGCGGTGGGATTCAGAGCTTAAACGTCCGCACCGGCCGTTATCCGTCGCGACGGCGAAAAAAACACGAACGGCGGTCGGCGCCTTACCTGGGCTACAGCATCGGTGCGATGGCTTCCGAGGTTTCCTTGCTGGGCACGACGGGTATGAACTCGAACTCGATCAGATCCTGCCATGCCGCGGCCCATTGCTGCAGCAGGCGCGGATCGTCGCATTCCATGAGCTGAAAGCAGCGGTCGAAGTTGGCCTCGATCCAACTGCCGACATAGGTCAGGCCGTCGGGCGCCATGCGGCCCTGCTCGCGGAAGCGGCGGTAGACGGCCTTGGCGTCGCGGTTCTTGAAGCGTTCGATGGTCATGAACAGCATGGGGGACTCCCTTTTCTTTGGATCGCGATCAGTAGTCAAGGCGGCCGTAGAGCTCGTCGAACGGCCGCATGACATGGGCGCGGTAGGCCGGGCGCTCGGCGAGGCGGGCGTACCAGGCTTCGACATGCGGCACGTCGGGCCGTTGCACGTCGATCTCGAAATAGCGGTAGAGCGTCGTGCCGGCCGGGATGTCGGCCATGGTGAAGGCGTCGCCGGCGAGAAAGGCGCGGGCCGCGAGATGGTCGTCGAGCAGCCGAAAATGCGTCGCGCAGCGGTCCATGCGCTGCTCGATCATCGGCCAGTTCCGCTTGTCCTCGGGCGTCCGGTAGAAGCCCCAGAAGAGATCCATGAAGTCGCGCTGCAATGTTGCGAGCGACCAGTCCATCCAACGGTCGGCACGCGATCGTTCGCCCGGATCCTGGGCCCAGAGCGTGCCGGCGCCGTAGCGGGCGGCGAGATAGCGCAGGATCGAATGCGATTCCCAGACGACGGCGCCGCCATCGTCGATCACCGGCACCCGGCCGTGCGGGTTCATGGCCCGGAAGGCTGGATCGTCGAGGCCGCCGAAGCTGCCGCCGGCATCGATGTGGTCGTGCGGCAGCGACAGCTCGTCAATAAGCCACAGCACCTTTTGCACGTTGAACGCGCTGCGGCGTCCCCAGACCGTCAGCATCGACCTTTCTCCTTCGGCAGCACGACGTGGTCGCATTCTTACCATGTCGGCACCCGATTAATCCGCTAGCCTTGGGGGCAGGAGGGTATGCGATGCGTGCGTTGATGCTTGCGGCGGCCGTGACGCTGCTGCCGGTCCTGCCGGCCGCGGCGCAGATGGGCTGTTTGGAGCCGATCCGACCGAACGTGCCGGACGGCGACTTCGCCGCCGATTACGAGATGACGGCGACCGAGGAGGAGATGGAGCGCTACCTGCAGAGCGTCGACGACTACACGGCCTGCATGAAGCGCGAGATCGCCGCGCTGCGGCAGCAGATCGCCGAGACCCGGGCCGAAGCGAAGGTCACCGTGAACGAATGGAAGCGGGCGCTGAAGGCGTACAAGTCCCGTTGACCTGCAAGCGATCAACATAGGGACAGTCCCCATTTTGGCGGCGCGATGGGCGATGCCGCGTGCATTCGTCAGGCGCGTGCGCCAATATTTGCGCCATGACCGATATCCCGGCCGCGTTTCTGATGGCGCTGCAACTGATCGTCGCGTTCGATCCGCAACTCGCGGGAATTGTCGGTCGGTCGCTCTATGTCAGCCTGAGCGCCGTCGTTATCGCCGCCGCGATCGGTCTGCCGCTGGGCGCGGCGATCGCCGTCTACCGCTTTCCCGGCCGCCGCGCCGTGATCGTGCTGCTGAACGGATTGATGGCCTTGCCGGCGGTGTTCATCGGCCTGACGGTCTATCTGCTGGTCTCGCGCGCCGGCCCGCTCGGTTTCCTCGGTATCCTGTTCACGCCGGCGGCGATGATCCTGGCGCAATGCCTGCTGATCACGCCGATCATCGCGGCGCTGTCGCACCAAGTGCTGCGCGCGTTGTACGAGGCCTACCGCGAGCAACTCTGCTCGCTGGGCGCCCGGCCGCGACAGATCGTCTGGACGCTGTTGTGGGACGCGCGCTACAGCCTGACGACCGTGGTGATGGCGGGGTTCGGCCGCGCCGTCGCCGAGGTCGGCGCGGCCATCATTGTCGGCGGCAATATCGACCGCGTGACCCGGGTGATGACCACGACCATCGCGCTGGAGACCAGCAAGGGTAATCTGGCGCTGGCGTTGGCGCTTGGTTTCGTGCTGGTCCTGGTCGCCGTCGGCGTGAACGCCTGCGCCTCGTTGTTGAGCAGCGCGACGGCGCCGCGCGGTTGAGGGGAGACGTCGTCGGGCCGTGTCGATCCTGCCGCTCAGCCTGGATGGCGTTTCGCTTCGCTGGGACGGACGGACCTTGATCGACGACGTGAGCCTGGCGATCCTGGCCGGCCCGAAAACCATGATCCTGGGCCCGAACGGCGCCGGCAAGAGCCTGCTGCTGCGGCTCTGCCACGGTCTGATCGGACCCACCGCGGGCAATATCCGCTGGAACGGCCCCGACGCGGCGGCGTCGCGGCGGCGCCAGGCCATGGTGTTCCAGAAGCCGGTCATGCTGCGCCGCTCGGTGCGGGCGAACATTGCCTACGGCTTGCGGCTGCAGGGACATCCGCAGGCGGTCAGAGCCGAGCGCGTTGCCCGGGTCCTGAAGCGTACCGGATTGACCGAGCTGGCCGAGCGGCCGGCGACCGTGCTGTCCGGCGGCGAGCAGCAGCGGCTGGCGCTGGCCCGTGCCTGGGCGCTCGAGCCCGACGTCATGTTCCTGGACGAGCCGACGGCCAATCTCGATCCCGGCGCCACCGGCGCGGTCGAGGCGATCGTCGAGGAGATCCATCGCGGCGGCGCCAAGGTGGTCATGACCACGCATGATCTGGCGCAAGCCCGGCGTCTTGCCGACGAGATAATCTTCCTGCATCAGGGTCGTGTGGCCGAGCATGGACCGGCCGCCGACTTCTTCGCCGGGCCGGCGAGCGAAGCGGCGGCGGCGTTTCTGGCCGGCCGGCTGTTTTGGTAGGAGAGGCCTTAATGTTGCGATTTCCGATTGCTTTGTTGATCGGCGCGAGTTTTTGGCTGACGGCCGCGGTGTCGGCGGCTGACCGCTACATCACGCTGGCCTCGACCACGTCGACGGAGAATTCGGGGCTGTTCGCGCACCTGCTGCCACAGTTCGAAGCGGCGACCGGCGTTTCCGTGCGCGTCGTTGCCGTGGGTACGGGACAGGCGATCCGGTTGGCGCAGAATGGCGATGCCGACGTACTGCTGGTGCATCACCGGCCATCGGAGGAGGCGTTTGTCGCCGCCGGCTTCGGCGTCGAGCGGCGCGACGTGATGTACAACGACTTCGTGCTGATCGGACCCGCGGCCGACCCGGCCGGCATCCGCGGCATGGCGGACGCGGCGGCGGCGTTGGCCCGAATCGCGGCGGCCGGCGCGCCGTTTGCCTCGCGCGGCGACGACAGCGGCACGCACAAGGCGGAGCTGGCGCTGTGGGAAAAGGCAGATGTCGATCAGCGGGCCGCGAGCGGCACCTGGTATCGCGAGCTGGGCGCGGGCATGGGCGCGACGCTGAATACGGCGGCGGCCATGGGCGCGTACACGCTCGCGGACCGTGGCACCTGGATCAGCTTCGCCAACAAGGGCGATCTCGAGTTGCTGGTGGCGGGCGATCCGGTGCTGTTCAATCCCTATGGCGTGATCCTAGTGGACCCGTCGCGCCACGCCCATGTGAAGGCGGATGACGGTCAGGCCTTTATCGACTGGCTGACCGGGACGGCGGGTCAGGCCGCCATCGCCGCCTTCACGCGCGACGGGCAGCCGCTGTTCTTTCCCAATGCCGGGACGCCGGCGACGCAGTAGTACGGCGGCGTCCGACCGTGCCATAGTGCGGCCGCGTCGCCACATGGGGGATGACATGACGGCCGACAACGTTCTTGAACTGCTGCTCCGAGAACAACCGAAGTTTCATGGGGCCACGGCGGGCACCGTGAACTGGGCGCTCGGCACCGACGTGCTGCAATGGCTGGACGCCAACATCCAGCAGGACTGGGCGACGCTGGAGACCGGCTGCGGTTATTCGACGATCGTGTTCGGTGCGCGCGCGAAATCGCACACCGCCGTCGCGCCGCGATCGGCGGAGCACGACCTGATCAAGGCTTGGCTGGAGTCGCACGGTATCGCCAACGGCCACATACGCTTCGAGGCCATGGGGTCGCAGCGCGCGCTGCCGAGGCTGATCGACGACGGCGAACTGAACTGCGTGCTGATCGACGGCATGCACGGGTTCCCGATGCCGTTCATCGACTGGTACTACACCGCGAACCGGTTGGCCGTCGGCGGCGCGATGATCGTCGACGACACGCAGCTCCGGCCGTGCGCCATGCTGCGCGATTTCCTGGCCAGCGAGAGCGGGCGCTGGGAACGGCTGCTGGATCTTGAACGGTCGACGATCTTCCGCCGGATCACGGCGGAGCCGGTGTCGGAGGGCGTGTCCTGGCGCGATCAGCCGAGCGCCCATCCGACCGTGGTTGACCGGGTGCAGCGCAAGCTGACCCGCTACAAGCGTCGCCTGATGGCGTGAACCGCCGTCAGGCGTAGCGGCGGCCCTGGTCGCGACGCCGGGCCCAGACGGCGAGCGCGGCGAAGGCGGCCGTGTAGCCGGCGAGCCAGAGCCAGCTGACAACCGGACCGGCAGTGCCCGCGACAGCGGCCCAGGCCAGCTCGCCGAAATGCCGGGTCGGCAGCCACATTGAAACCTGCGCGGCGATGTCGGGCAGTTGCGACGGCGGCAGCCAGAGGCCGCCGGCGAAGGCGAGCGGCAGGAACAGCATGTTGGCGACCGGCACCGCCGCCTTGGCCGAGACGAGATAACCGAGCGCGATGCCGAACAGTGCGAACGGCACCGCGCCGGCGGCCAGCACAAGGCCGAGCCGGACGCGGGCGCCGAGATCCAGATCGATCTCGGCCGCCTGGCCGGCGGTGGCCCAGAGGATCAACACGGCGGCAATGGCGAACAGGATGGCGACGACGATTTGCGCCGCGAGCGGCGGCAGGCTGCCGGCCGGCAGGATGCGCAAATAGGTATCCCAGGGGCTTTCCCGGTCCTGCGCCACACCGACGCCGAACTGATAAAAGGCGACGCCCAGCACGGCATAGACGCTCCACGACGCGAGCGCGAAGTTCGCCGCGTCCGGCGCGGCGACGCGGGCACCGAAGAACAGATAGAGCATGGTCGGAAACAGCAGTGTCGGCACCCAATAGGCCGGACTGCGGACGAGGCCGAGGAGCGTGACCCTGATATGCGCCGCGATCAGTCGCATGCGTCCCTGCCGTGCAGGCGGATCGTCACGGCCTCCTCCAGGCTGACCGGTGCGATCTCGAGGTCTTGGAAATTGATCCCTCGCTCGACCAGCGCCCGCGCCGTGGCATCCGCGTCGCGGCACCAGAGCGTGTGTCGCTCGCCGTCGGTCTCCTGGCGCGCGACGCCGGGCAGATCGCCGGCGGACGCGCCGCGATAGCTGAGACGGCGGATCTCGACCGCGGCCTTGATCTCGGACACGCTTCCGGCGGCCACCAACGCGCCACGGTCGATCAGCACGACGCGGCTGGCGAGCGCCTCTGCCTCCTCGAGATAGTGCGTGGTCAGGAAAAGCGTGCCGCCGTCGGCGGCATAGCGCGCGGCGATGCGCCAGAGCGCCTGCCGGGCCGCGGTGTCGAGGCCGGTGGTCGGCTCGTCCAGGAACACCGCGCGCGGATTGCCGGCAAACGCCAGCGCCACGGCGACCCGTCGGCGCTGGCCGCCGCTCAGGCCGCCGAGCCGGCGGGCGGCGAGATCCGTCAGGCCGAAATCTTCGAGCAGGGCGTCGGCCGGGCGCGGTTCGGGATAGTGCCGGCGCACGAAGCCGATGAGCTCGGCGACGGTCAGGTTTTCCGGAAAACCGGTGTCCTGTGGCGTCGCGCCGATGCGGCGACGCGTGGCCGGTTGCCGCGGATCGGCGCCGAACAGCCGCACCCCGCCCCGGTCGGGCCGGCGCAGGCCGAGAAGGATGTCGATCGCCGTGGTCTTGCCGGCGCCGTTCGGCCCCAGCAGGGCAACGATCTCGCCCTCGGCGACGGCGAGGTCGAGGCCACGCAGCGCCGGCTGCGCGCCGAACGACTTGTGGACGTCTTCAAGCTCGGCGACGGGTGAGGTTGGCACGCGTCAGGACAGCGGCCGGACGGCGAGGCTGATGTTGCCGCTGCCGGACGACTGGCCGTAGGCGCCGTAGGTCTCGCCGGCATAGGCCGTGCCGCCGGTGTCGTCGAGCGTGCCGAGCATTGTGGCGATCAGACGGCCGCCCATCTCGGCCTTGACCCTGGCAGCGTAGTCGGGGAAGCCGGCCTTGGCCTCGGCAATGCGGCCGTCGCTCAGCAGCGCGATGAACTCGCGGTCGGCGGCCATCTGGTCTTCCGGCGGCCATTTTTCGGGCCCGCGCAGAATGTCGTGCGCGAAGGCGCAGGAGGCGATGAAGACGACGCGGCGGCCGCTGGCGTTCGCGGTCTTGGCGACGAGGCCGCCGATCTCGACGCATTCGTCGAGGTCGGCCATCAGGCAGGTGCCCAGCGTCACCACCGGCAGCGTCTGCGCCGGATCGAGGTATTGCAGCGGCACGCAGGTGGCGTAGTCCCAGCGATAGCGCGGGTTGTCATTGCGGCCCGCCGGCCGGCCGGTGGCGGCGATGGCGTCGATCAGGGCGTCGGCGAAGTCGGGATCGCCCGGCCGGTCGTAGGCGATGCCGTCGAACATGTCGGGCGCCTCGTCGGCGATGCAGATGCCCTGGTGGCGGTCATGCCGCGTCGCGTACCAGGGGAAGGTGGTGACCCAATGCGCCGACATCAGCACCAAGAGATCCGGCTCGAGCGCGCGCAACGCCTCGCCCAGCGCGTAGCTGCCGGCGATGACGCCGCGCAGGAACTCCGGCGCCTGCGCTTCGACCGCCATGCGCGGCGTGTGCGGCGTGACGACGCCGGCGATGATGCCGCCCGTCATGGCTGTCTCCTCAACTCCGCATCCAGGCCTGGCCCCAGAGGTTGAGCGTGTGCTCCTCGTGCGGCCATTCGCGGTGCGGCATCGATTGCGGCATGCGTTCGAGCTCGGCCGAGATCTCGACGCGGTTGCCGTCGGGGTCGCGCACCATGAAGAACAGGTTGTTGCCGGGGCCGTGCCGGCCCGGCCCCCACCAGAGCGGCACCCGCAGCGCGCCGAAATGATCGGCCCAATCGCGGATGTCCATCCAGCCGGTGGTCTCGAAGGCGACATGGTCGAAGCGCGCGGCGTCCGCCCGGAAGGCGGCATAGCTGTGATGCTCCTCGTCGGAGCGGAAAAAGCAGGCCGAGAGCGCGCCGTCGTCGAACACCTTGTCGGAGACGGCGTAGCCCAATTGGTCGGCGTAGAAGGCGCGGATGCGGTCGGGATCCGTCGTGGCGAAGACGATGTGTTGCAGCCGACCGGGCAGGCCGCCGGCGGCGACCGGCTCTTCCGACGGCACGCCGAAGACCAGCGGCAGGCCGTCGGGATCGCGGATGGCGAAGGCAGCGTTGCCGAACAACGGACTCGGACTGGCCTCGATCTCGATGTCCTGGGATTGCAAATGCCGTTGCAGCGCGTCGAGCCGGGCCGGGTCGTCGAGCGCGTAGGCGGCAAAGGGCACCGTCTCGCGCGGACCCTTGCCGATCAGAAAGCGGCGGCCGGCGCCGGAGAGCAGCCAGAGATCGTCGCCGCTTTTGCGCGCGGTCATGCCGAGGCCCTGGCAATAGAACTGCACGAGGTCGTCCGGCCGGTCGCTGTTCAGCCGGAAATGATGGAATTGCGCGGGCCAGAGTGGCGAGGACGCGGTCACGGGTGTCGGCTCCCCTGTAGGCGGTGTTACGTGTTATGTGGCGTTGACGGAATTGTCCGGCAGGCGACAAGGGGTGTCAAACCGCGTGGCGCAGGATTGGGCCAGCTACTACGCCAAAACCGGCGCGCGGCCGCCGCGCGAGACGCTGCTGTTCGCGCTTGACCGGTTCGGCGAGGCTCAACCGGGATTTGCGATCGATCTCGGCTGCGGCAACGGCCGGGACACGATCGAGCTGCTGCGGCGCGGCTGGCGGGTGCTGGCCGTCGATGCCGAGCCGGCGGCGATCGACGGGCTGCGGGCGCGGCCGGACCTGCCGGCGGACGCGCGGCTGGAAACGAAAACCGCCCGGTTCGACGATGTCGCGCTGCCGCCGGCCGACCTGATCAATTCCAGCTTCGCGCTGCCGCTCTGTCCGCCGGACAAGTTCCGGGTGATGTGGGACCGCATTCGTGCGGCGTTGCGGTCGGGCGGACGGCTATCCTGCCAGTTGTACGGGCCGCGCGACAGTTGGGCCGGCGATCCGACGATCACGCACCTCTCGCGGGACGAGGTCGAGGCGCTGCTGGCCGGTTTCGAGGTCGAGCATTTCCGCGAGGAAGAAGACGATTCGACGACGCCGCGCGGCACGCCGAAGCACTGGCACATCTTCCATATCGTCGCCCGCAAGCCGTAACGGCCGAGCCGGTCGCAAGGCTGTTTTTGAACCACAGAGACACAGAGACACAGAGACACAGAGACACAGAGAAGGACTAAGGGGCGCAAAGCGCCCAAACAAACTTTCTCTGTGACCTCTGTGTCTCTGTGGTGAATCTGCCTTTGTTGTTTCGCGCCCATCTCCTTGCTAACGGCAATTTTGTCGCCATTTGAGGATCGCGCGGGCTGACCAACCGTGTTGCCCGAAATTTGTGCAGCGCAAAATTGATCCTTGAAATCGGTTGTTAATTGCGGACATCAAACATGTGCGCTGCAACATTTCCGTCGGCCGCGGCAGCGCGGGCCACGTGTCGTGAGTTTTCTCGAGCCTATGTCCATGTCAGTCGCGCGCCAACATGCGAACAGCGTTCGGACGTCCTTTCGCGCCATCGCCGGCCCGCTGTCGTGGATCGGCCGGCGCGGCCGGGCAGCGCCGACACCGATCAATCTGGCCTTGCAGGGCGGCGGCGCGCACGGCGCCTTCACCTGGGGCGTGCTGGACCGGCTGCTGGAGGACGGCCGGCTGCGCTTCGACGCGGTGAGCGGCGCCAGCGCCGGGGCCATGAACGCGGTAGTGATGGCCTCGGGTCTGGCCGAGGGCGGGCCGGACGCGGCGCGGGCCAAGCTGGACGCATTCTGGGAAGCGATCAGCGATGCCGGCCGGGCGACGCCATTCGCGCTCGCCGGCCTGTGGCAGACCGGCATGATGGCGGGCGCCTTGGAACCCATGCGCCGGGCCGCCATGGATGTCGCCAGCCGGCTGGTCTCGCCCTATCAGTTCAATCCGGCGAACCGGAATCCGCTGCGCGATGTGCTGGCCTCGCTGGTCGACGTCAAACGCCTGCGGCGGGACCTGCCGATCGAGCTCTATATCTCGGCGACCGATGTCGCGACCGGCCGGGCGCGGGTGTTCGAGACGCGCGAGCTGTCGCTGGACGCGGTGCTGGCGTCGGCCTGCCTGCCGCAATTGCAGCAGGCCGTGAAGGTCGGCCGGCGACACTATTGGGACGGCGGCTTCACCAGCAACCCGCCGATCCTGCCGCTGGTGCACGGCGGACATGCCCGCGACAGCCTGATCGTGCAGCTCGATCCCATGCGCGAGGCGGGGCTACCGCAGACGCCGGCGCACATCACCGAGCGGCTGAACAACATCATCTTCAACGCGTCGCTGCGGCAGGAGATCGCCGCCATCGCGCAGCACCGGACGACGCCGGTGATCGGCCCGTTTACGTTCGGCCGGCAGCGCCGGGCACGGCGGCACCGCTTTCACCACATCGCCGCCGGCCGGCACACGCGGGGGCTTGGGCCGGGCAGCAAGCTGACGCCGGACTGGGACCTGTTGTGCCTGTTGCGCGACGCCGGCCGCGAGGAGGCCCGCCGCTGGCTGACGAAGCATCTTGACGCCGTCGGCCGTCGCTCGACGATCGACATCGATGAGACCTTCCTCTAGGCCAAAGGGGTTGAACCACAGAGAGCACAGAGCACACAGAGAAGGTTCGTTGGGCGCAAACCGCCCGAAACGAACAACTCTGTGTGCTCTGTGTCCTCTGTGGTTTCCTGATTCCCGGCCTATGCGTTTTCCTTGAGGCGGGATTCGCGGATGCCGATATAGGCGACGCCGGCGAAGATCATGGCACCGCCGAGCCAGGTCCAGAGATCGGGGATCTCGGCCAGCAGGAAGTAGCCGAACAGCGCCGCCCAGATCAGCTTGCAGAATTCCAGCGGCAGCACGGCCGAGATGTCGGCCTCGCGCAACGACTGGTTCATCAGCGTCTGGGCGATGGTGCCGAGCACGCCGATGGCGACCAGCCAGACGAGCTGATCCGGTGTCGGCCACTGCCAGAACGGCAACGCGGCGAGACCCGTCAGCGGCGTCAGGAACAGGATCATATAGGCGGTGATGGTGAAGCTGGAATCCGTCGCCGACAGGCGCTTGATGATCAGCATCGCGCAGGCCCAGATCGCGGACGAGAATACCACCAGCATCGGCCCCAACGAAATCTCGACCATGCCGGGACGCAGGATGACGAGCGCGCCGATGAAGCCGATGATCAGCGCCGTCCAGCGGCGGAGACGCACGACCTCGCCCAGGAACAGCATGGCGCCGATGGTGGCGAACAGCGGCGCCGTGAAGGCCAGCGCCGTGACCTGGGCCAGGGGCGCCAGCGTCAGCGAGGTGAAGAAGGCGAGCATGGCCATGGCGTTGAGCCCGCCGCGCACCGCATGCAGGCGCAGGTTCCGGGTGCGCAGCAGACTGAAGCCGGACTTCATGAACACCGGCAGGATCACGAACAGGCCGAAGAAGTTGCGGAAGAAGGCGATCTCGAACGGATGCAGGTCGTCGCCGAGCAGCCGGATCGACAGATGCATGGCGATGAAGCAGACGGTCGAGACCAGCATGAACAGCATGCCGCGGGTATTGCGCGGCACGCGGTCGTAGCCGGCCCGAAGACGGGCGCCGATCTCGGCGACGGTCATTGGCGCAGATTCTGAAACGGACTCCGGCCTGCGCCGGAGTGACGACAGAATTTGGCGGATGCGTCGGGAAAGGTATTCATGGCAGGCACGGCCGCCTAGGCTAGCACGGCGGTCGGGCTGATCGGGAGGCGGGCGATGACGACGATCCTACTGACGCACGCGCCGGCGGCGCTGGCGAACTATTACGGCGACGAGGCGGTGGCCGGGCTGCGGGCGCTGGGCGATGTGCGGTTGAACGAAACCGGCGCGCCGCTGTCGACGGACGGGTTGATCGCCGCGGCAGACGGCGTCGAGATCATCGTTTCGGACCGGATCACGGAAGGGCCGGCCGCGGTGTTCGCGCGCCTGCCGAAGCTGGCGGCGTTCGTGCGCTGCGCCGTCGATATCCGCAATGTCGACGTGGCCGCGGCGTCCGCGCATGGCGTGCTGGTGACGCATGCCAGTCCCGGATTCGTGCAGTCGGTCGCCGAGCTGACGGTCGGCATGATGGTCGATCTGGCGCGTGGACTAACCGACGTGACGATGGCCTATCGCCGCGGCGAGGCGCCGGCGGCGGCGATGGGGCGGCAGCTCTCGGGCGCGACGCTGGGCGTGATCGGCTATGGCGCCATCGGCCGCTATCTGGCGGCGCTCGGCCGGGCGTTGGGCATGTCGGTGCTGGTGAGCGACCCGCATGTGACGGTGCACGAGGCCGGCCTGGCGCAGGTGGCGCTGCCGGACCTGCTGGCGCGCTCGGATTTCGTGGTCTGCCTCGCCGTCGCCAATGCCGAGACCGAGAACCTGATGGACGCCGCGGCCTTCGCCGCCATGCGGCCCGAGGCCTATTTCGTCAACGTCTCTCGCGGAAACCTGGTGGACGAGGCTGCACTGCTGGCGGCGCTCGATGCGGGCGGCATCGCAGGCGCCGCGCTGGACGTCGGCAGGGCCCCGGACCAGATGCCGTCGCCGGCGCTGGCGGTGCATCCACGTGTCATCGCGACGCCGCATATCGGCGGCCTGGTGCCCGAGGCCATCCGCCACCAGGCCATGGAAACGGTGGCCCAGGTCGAGGCGATATCGCAGGGCGAAAAACCGGCCGGCGCGGTGAATTTCGAGGCCGCGAAACGGCTTACGTCGGCTTTTTCAAACGCCACCTGACGGGTACCAAAAATTGTGAAAATCCTTAACAGGATTCCGCTTTATGAGTGCAACATCGTGTGTAAGATTCCGGCAACGAATCAACATATGGTGTATAAAGTTGGGGATAGCCTGTGGATAAATCGAACGCCAAAAAGCCCGGAAAAATGGAACGTTCGAAAGTCGTAAGTCCGTATTTGTTGCGTCGCCTGCGTTCGGTCGATCAGGTGATCGAGGAACGCCAACGCGGGTCGGCGCAAAGCGTGCGCTGGGAGGCCGCGGGCAACGAAAATCAGACGCAGAAAGCGAAGCTGCAGAGCCTCTGAAAGCAGTTCGAGGCGGTGGTGTCTGGATTGCCGGGTCAAGCCCGGCAATGACAAGTTGTCTCGGGTACCTGTACCAATCCGTCATGCCCGTGCTCGACACGGGCATCCAGCGGCATTCATGCCGGCCGATTCGATGAAGGAAAGGCGTGCCGCTCGTCGACGTCAGCCGGCGGGCGGGCGGCCGAAGGCCCTTTCGAAGCGGGCCGCGTAGGCGGGCCAGGCCTCGGGGTTGATCAGGCGCGGCGGGCGCTGGCCGCGAAAAACAGTCATCAGTTGTTCGGCCGCGATGACGGCGATGTCGTGGCGCGATTCGCGGGTTATGCCGGCGATGTGCGGGCTGACGATCACGTTGTCGAATTGCAGGAGCGGGTGATCCGCGGGCGGTGGTTCGACGTCCCAGACGTCGAGGCCGGCGCCGGCGAGACGGCCCGAGGCGAGCGCTTGCGCGAGCGCGGCCTCGTCGTGGATGCCGCCGCGGGCGGTGGTGATAAAGCGGGCGCCCGGCTTCATGGCGGCAAAGGCCGCGGCATCGATCATGCCGGTGGTCTCTGATGTGCGCGGGCAGTTGATCGAGACGAAATCCGATTCGGCCAGCAAGGCGGGCAGATCGGTTTTTTCCGCGCCGCGCGCGGCGACCTGCTCGGCCGTCAGGTAGGGATCGAAGGCCAGGACCCGTATGCCGAACAGGCCGATGCAAAGCTCGGCGATTCGGGCGCCGATATTGCCGAAGCCGACAACGCCGATGGTCTTGCCCTGCAGGTTGTTGCCGATGAAGACCTCGCGGCTGCCGACCTCGGCCCGGCGCGTGGCCCGGTCGGCGTCGATCAGCCGCTTGGATAGCGTGAGCATCATGGCCAGCACGTGCTGGGCCACGGCCTCGGCGTTGCCGCCGGCCTGGTTGACGACGAGCACGCCCGCCGCGGTGCAGGCGTCGACATCGACGGTGTCGTAGCCGGCGCCGTAGGACGAAACCACCAGCAGGTTCGGGCAACGCGCCAGCAGGTCCGACGTGACGTGGTAGGGGAGCGGCAGCTCATCGCGGGCCGACATCACCTGGTAGGCGTGCGCCGCCGACATGACCTGCCAGTTCTCGGCCTCCGGCGTCGCGAAACTGAGCTTGTCGACGCCGAAATCGCCTGTCTCGCGCAGCATTTCGGCCATCACGTCGTGCTGCAGACGCTCGAAATAGAACAGCCGGACTTGCGGTTGGGGCATGGGGTTTCGACGTGTTGTGGAGAACTAGTGACGCAGGGTGAGCTTCATCATGTCGTAGCGGTCGGCCGAGCGGACATAGACGTCCAAGGTCTGGTCCTCGCGCAGCAGCGTCAGGCGCACGGTGACGCCGGGCGCCCCCAGCGACCAGATCGCGCGCAGCATCTGGGCCAGCGTCTCGACCGGCTCGCCGTCGATCTCCATGACGATGTCGCCGACCCGGACGTCGGCCTTCTGGGCCGGGCCGCCGTTGGCGGTGCCGGCAATCACGAGGTTGTCGTCAATCTCGGTGGTGAACATGCCGAGCCAAGGATGCGGCGGCCGGTTGGCGCGGCCGAAGCTGAGCAGGTCGGAATAGATCGGCTTCAGCAGGTCGATGGGCACGAACATGTTGCCGTGGCTGATCTGGCCGCCGGGCACCGGGTCCTGCACGAACAGCGAGCCGATGCCGGCGAGCTTGCCTTCGGCGTCGATCAGCGCCGTGCCGCCCCAGTTCGGGTGCGGTGGCGCGGTGAAGATCGCCTCGTCCAGCATGTATTCCCAATAGCCCGCGAACTCGCGCTTCGAGACGACGCTGGCGGCAACGGACTGGCTGCGGCCGCCATGGCCGCCGACGACGACGGAATCGCCCTCGCTCAGCTTGGCCGAGCTGCCGAGGTCGATCGGCTCGATGTTGAGCGGCTCGTCGGCATGCACCATGCCGAAGCCTGTCTCGTAGTCGTAGGCGATGACCTCGGCCGTGGAAATCCGGTTGGTCTGGCTGGTCAGCGTGATCGTTTCGGCCTCGGCGATCAGATAACCGATGGTCAGCACCATGCCGTTATTGTCGATCAGAACGCCGTTGCCCTCGCGCTCGGTGCCCAGGATCGGCGCGGTGAAGGTGTCTTCCGGCACTTCCGAGCGCAGGCCGACGACGCTGCCGAGCGCCAGATCGAGATCGAAGTCGACCTCGTCCGGGTCCGGCTGAACCGCGGGCGTAATGTCCTGCGAGAACAGCGGCGACAGGCTGTGGAGGCGGTAGCCGTTGGCCTGCTTGATCTGATTCATGGCGGTGCCGCGCGCGCATACAAGCGCGTCCAAAGGTGCGAAGGGGTCAGGCTAGCGCGTCACACGGCTTGCCTGCAATTGCGAAGCGTCCGCCGGTCGTCCGGGCCGCCGGGTCAGCCGAAATCATAGAGCCGGGCCGGGTTGTCGACCAGGATCCGGCGCTGCAGGTCGGCGTCGCCGGTGACGTCGAGGAACCAGTCGAACAGGTCGCCGTCGTCCGGCATCGGGCCCTTGACCTGGGGGTGCGGCCAGTCGGTGCCCCAGACCAGGCGGTCGGGCGCCGCCTCGATCAGCGCGCGGGCGATCGGCGTCGCGGCGGCGAACGGCGCGCCGTTGAAGTCGATCCGATAGGCGCCCGACAGCTTGGCCCAGGCGCGGCCCGACCGCAGCAGGTCGATCAGCGCGGCAATGCCGGACTGATTGACGCCAGCATGGGCGTCCATTCCGCCCATATGGTCGATGACGACCTCGGTGGGCAGGTCGGCGAGGCGTGGCGCCAGCTCGGACAACCGGCGGCCGTTGACGTAAGTCTGGATATGCCAGCCGCGGGGCGCGACCCGCGCCGCCACGGTCTCGAGCTGGGTGTCCGGCACGCCGCCGGCCGATTCGATGTTGAAACGGGTGCCGCGGAAGCCGGCGGCGTGCAGCCGGTCGAGCTCCGCGTCGGTCACGGTCTCGTCGAGCACGGCGACGCCGCGCGCCACGTCGCCCAGGCGCTCGACCGCGTCCAGCGAACAGGCATTGTCGGTGCCATAGACGCTGGGCTGGACGATGACGGCGCGGGTGACGCCGAGCGCGTCCAGCATGGCCCGGTAGCTCTCCAGCGACGCGTCCGGCGGCGTATAGCCGCGGGCGCCGCTGTAGGGAAACCTGTCGGCCGGACCGAAGACATGGAAATGGCAGTCGCAGGCGCCGTCGGGCGCCGTCGCTTTCGGCGGTTTCGTTCGCGCGTGCGGTCCCGGCACGGTGGCGGTCATGGCGTCGGGTTCCTCGGGCTGTTCTTTTGACTTCGACAGGCGCTTGCATATAAGCAGTCCGTTGCCGTTGCCACAATCTCGTCGTCGGCCATGAAAATTCTGCTGATCGCCGTCGCGGTCCCGATCCTCCTGTTGGGCGGTCTTTACCTCTGGAACCAGTCGCTGGCGCGGGACGCCGAGGCGCGGTTCCCGCCGCTCGGCGGCTTCGCCGAGGTCGAGGGCCTGCGCCTGCATTATCTCGAGGCCGGCGAAGGCCGGCCGGTGGTGCTGCTGCACGGCGCCAACGGAGCGCTTCAGGACTTCACGGCGACCGTGTTCGACCGGTTGGCCGAGCGCTACCGCGTCATCGCCGTCGACCGGCCGGGGCACGGCTACAGCGAACGGCCGGCGGACGAGGTGGCGACGCCGGCGGTGCAGGCGCGGCTGGTGCGCGGCGTGCTGCAAGAGCTCAACGTCGAGCGGCCGCTGCTGGTCGGCTTCTCCTGGAGCGGCTCGCTGGTGCTGAGCTATGCGCTCGCGCATCAGGACGAGGTCGCGGGCGTCGTCATGCTGGCCGGCGCCGCCTACGAGTGGCCGTCGCCGATCGACGCGAAATGGCGCATGCCGACCTGGCCGGTGGTGGGCGACCTGTTCGTCAACACGCTGTCGCTGGTGCTGGGCCTGCGCGTTGCCGACACCGGCGTCGCGGCGGCCTTCGCGCCCGAGGCGGTGAGCCCCAGCTATGCCGATGCGCCGCTGCCGCTGGCGCTCAGGCCGGCGAGCTTTTATGCCAATGCCGAGGACGTGCGGACCATGAAGCCGGTGTTGCGCGAACAGAGCAAACGTTACGCGGAGCTGACGCTGCCGATCGTGATCCTGGTCGGCGACGGCGATACCGTGGTCAGCCCGTCGATCCATTCGCAACAGCTGCACGCGGCGGCGCCGAACAGCGAGCTGACCGTGCTGCCGGGCGCCGGCCACCTGTTGCCCTATACGCGGCCCGACGCGGTGATCGACGCCATCGACCGGGCCATAATGAAAACCGCAATGCCATAACGCCATGACGTGGGAGGAACGATGCGTATTCTTGTTGTCGATAAGACCTTTACGGACGACCTGTTGATCGAGCGCGAGGTCGCCGCGCCTGACGGCGAGGTCATCTATCACCCCGATCACGAGGCGATCCCCGAGGCCGACTGGCGGTCGGCCGACGGCGTCATCACCTTCCGGCTGCCGCCCTATGTCGATTCCAAGTCCGCGTGGCTGGACAAGTGCCGGATCATCGTGCGCGGTGGCGTCGGCTTCGACGGGTTAAGCCTGGAACCGCTGGGCGCGCGGGGCATCGCCGTCTGCAACGTGCCGGATTACGGCACGACCGAGGTCGCCGATCACGCCATCGGCCTGCTGCTGGCGCTGCGCCGCGGCATCGCCACCTATCACGACGCGCTCCGGGCCGATCCGGTGGCGGGCTGGACGCATCTCGGCCCGCCCTGCCTTGACCGGCTGCGCGGCCGGCGCTTCGGCATTATCGGCCTCGGCCGCATCGGCACGGCGGCGGCGCGCCGAGCCCAGGCCTTCGACATGGCGGTGTCGTTCTACGATCCCGTGCTGCCGGACGGCGTGGATCTGGCCACCGGCTATACGCGGGTGAATTCGGTCGCCGAGCTGTTCGCGAGCTGCGATGCCGTCAGCCTGCACACGCCCTTGAACGACTCGACGCGGCATATCGTCGATGCGGCCGCGCTGGCCGAGGCCAAGGAGGGCCTGGTGCTGATCAACACCGCGCGCGGGCCGACCGTCGACATCGACGCGCTCTACGACGCCCTGCGCGACAACCGGGTTGCCGGCGCCGCCATCGACGTGCTGCCGCAGGAGCCGCCGGCGCCGGACCATCCGTTGATCAAGGCCTATACCGAGCGCGCGGACTGGCTCGCCGGCCGCCTGATCCTGACGCCGCATGCCGCCTTCTACAGCGAGCCCGGCGTCGCCGACCTGCGCCGCAAGGCGATCTCGACGGTGATGGCCCGCCTGCGCGGCGATGGCCTGCGCAACTGTGTCAACGCGCGGTACCTGGCGGAATAGGCGACGGATCGGGCCGAGGGGAGGCGGCGGGGCATGCAGGACTTCGATCAGGACGCCGCGTGCCCGCTCGACGGGTTGCGGGTGCTCGATCTGAGCCGGGTCGTGGCCGGCAATGCGCTGACGGCGCTGCTGGCCGATTTCGGGGCCGAAGTGATCAAGGTCGAAACGCCGGGGCGCGGCGACGATCTGCGCAACTGGCGGGTGAACGGCGTGTCGACCTATTGGAAGGTCTATGGCCGCAACAAGAAGAGCCTGACGCTGAACCTGCGCGAAGAGGCCGGGCGGGCGCTGCTGTTGCGGCTGGTGGAGACGGCGGACGCGCTGGTCGAGAACTTCCGGCCGGGGCGGCTGGAGGAAATGGGGCTGGGGCCGGACCGGCTGCTGGAAGCGAACCCGAAACTGATCGTCGTGCGTGTCACCGGCTGGGGCCAGGACGGGCCGTTCCAACACAAGCCGGGTTTCGGCTCGCTGGTCGAAGCGATGTCGGGCTTCGCGGCCATGAACGGGTTCGAGGACCGGCCGCCGGTGCTGCCGCCGCTCGCCATGGCCGACATGATCGCCGGGCTTTATGGCGCATCGGCGGCGCTGGTGGCGCTGCGCAATGTCGAAGTAAAGGGCGGCCGGGGGCAGGTCATCGACCTGCCGCTGTTCGATCCAATCTTTTCGATCCTCGGGCCGATGGCGGCGAACTACAAGCTGTCTGGCGTGGTCAATCCACGCGTCGGCAGCCGCTCGAACACGACGGCGCCGCGCAACGTCTACGCCACCAACGACGGCGGCTGGGCGGCGCTGTCGGCCTCGACTCAGGGCATGTTCGAACGGTTGCTGCGGGCCATCGGCCGGCCGGATGTGATCGACGATCCGCGCTTCAAGACCAACGCCGACCGGGTGAAGAACGTCGAAGCGCTGGACGAGATCGTCGGTGGCTGGATCGGCGCGCGCACGCTCGACGAAAACCTCGCCTTCTTCGAGGATGCGGGCGTCACCGTCGGGCCGGTCTGCGACATCGCCGATCTGGTCGATCATCCCTATCTGAGCGAACGTGGCATCCTGGTCGAGCTGCCGGACGACGAGATGGGTTCGGTGCCGATGCATACGGTGGTGCCGCGCCTCTCCGACACCCCCGGCGCCATCCGCCGGCCCGCGCCGACGCTGGGGGAGCATACGGCGGAGATCCTGGCGGAGCTGGACGTCGAGGCCGATGAGATTACTCGGCTCGGCAAAGAGGGTGTGGTGTGATGTGGGCGGCGACCGTCGACTGGATCACCGGGTCAAGCCCGGTGATGACGTTTTTGAGTTTGAATATTCGCAATTGCTCGTCATTGCCGGGCGTGACCCGGCAATCCAGGGACCCAAGCATGGACAGGGGCTTGAAATGACCGAAGCGACGTCGTTGCCGATGTGGCGCTCGATGTTGTTCGTGCCGGCGAATGTCGAACGGTTCGTGGACAAGGCGCATACGCGCGGCGCGGATGCGATCATTCTCGATCTCGAGGACAGCATCATGCCGGCGGAGAAGGCCGAGGCGCGGGCCTGCGTGACGGAGGCCGCCGCCAAGGTCAGCCGCGGCGGGGCCGATGTGCTGGTGCGCATCAACCGGCCCTGGCGCTTGGCGCTTGCCGATCTGGAAGCGGTGATCTCGCCGGCGATCAGCGCGGTGATCCTGCCGAAGGTGCCCGACGCCGGCCACATCCGCGCCATCGCCGAGATCGTCGACGAACTGGAGGCCGAGCGCGGCATGCGGAACGGGCATACCCGCTTCGATGCGCTGCTGGAGACGCCGGAGGCGATCTTCCGGGCGCGCGAGATCGCCGGCGCGCAACCGCGCCTCGTCGCCATGAACACGGGCTCGGAGGACCTCGCGACCGAGATGCGCATGCCGCCGGAACCCGACGGGCTGTTCCAACCCTCGATGCGGGTGGCGCTGGCGGCGCGGGCGGCCGGCATCCTGCCGCTCGGCTTCATCGGCACGCTCGCAGATTTCACCGATCTCGACGGCTTTCGGGCGCTGGTGCGGCGGGCGCGCAAGCTCGGCTTCGAGGGCGCGTCGTGCATCCATCCAGCCCAGGTACCGATCCTGAACGAGGAATTCGCGCCGACGGCGGACGAGGTCGATTACGCCCGGCGGGTGATCGCGGCGGCGGACGACGCGGCCGGGGCGGGGCGCGGGTCGGCCACGGTCGACGGCAAGATGATCGACATTCCCATCGTCGACCGGGCGCGGCTGACGCTGGCGCGGTGGGAAAGGATCGAGGGGAAGGCGAACGCAGCCGGTTCTTGAGACGCATGCGTCGGCGCCTTCGAGACGCGCCCTGGCGGGCGCTCCTCAGGCTGAGGGTGTTGGACTTCTATGGACGGCCTCACGCTGAGGAGGCCGCGGAGCGGCCGTCTCGAAGCGCGCAACACGTCCTAATCCGGCGCCAGCATCACCTTGCATTGCGTCGTCGGGGTCTTCAGGGCTTCGAAGGCCTGGGGAAAATCGTCGAAGCCGACGGTGTCGGTGACCATGGCGGACGGGTCGATGCGGCCCTGGGCCAGCATGTCGATGGCAAACGCGAAGTCCTGCTTCAGGTACATGAAGACGTAGTTGACCTGCAGCTCCTTGGTGATGGCCTTCACCGGCAGGATGCGGTCGGGCTGCATGCAGACGCCGGCGACGACGACGCGGCCGCCGGCGGGCGCCGCGTCCATGGCGAGCTGCTGGCTGCCGGGCACGCCGACGGCGTCGAACACGACGTCGGGCCGGGCGCCGGCGATCTGCTTGAAGCGGCCGATCGCGTTTTCCTTGGTGGCGTCGATGCCGTCGGTGGCGCCGAATTTGGCGGCGCGGGCGACGCGGTCGGCGACGAGGTCGCTGACGATCACATGGCGGGCGCCGAAGAAGCGGCACCATAGCGCGATGGCGAGGCCGATCGGGCCGGCGCCGATGACCAGCACGGTGTCGCCCGGCCGCAGGGCGGCCTTGTTGACGGCGTGCAGGCCGACGGCGAGCGGCTCGACCATGGCGCCGGCGCTGTCGTCGACGGCGTCGGGCAGGCGCAGGGCTTCGAAGGCGCCGACGCGGACATATTCGGCATAGGCGCCCGCAAGCTTGCCGAGGCCCATATAGGTCGAGCTGGCGCACCAGCGGCCATTGCCGGCGAGACATTGGGCGCAGGCGCCGCAGGCGATGTAGGGAAGTGCGCAGGCCCGTGTGCCGGTGCGCCAGTCGGCCGCCACGTCACGGCCGGCCTCGACCACCTCGCCCGCGAATTCGTGACCCATCACGGCGCCCGCTGGCAGCGGCGACATGCCGCCGCTGTTGTCGCAGATTTCCGTCATGTGCAGATCAGAGCCGCAGATGCCGCAGGCCGTCACCTTCAGGATCAGGTCCGATGGCCCCGGTTCGGGCACGGCCACGTCCTCAATGGCGAGCGGCTCGCCGATGGCCTTGAACACCGCCGCTTTCATGTCAGCCGGTCTCCATCGGCAGGCTGTCGTCGCGGGCCCATTCGCTGAGCGAGGCGTCGTAGAGCGAGACCTTGTCGTAGCCCAACAGCGTCAGCACGAAGGTGTCGTTGCTGGCCGCGATGCCGCCGCCGCAATAGGCCACGACCTCGCGGTCGCGGCTGACGCCGGCGGCGTCGAACAGCGCCTGCAGCTCGGCCGGCGACCGGTAGGCGTTGGTCTCGGGGTCGGTGAGCGACCGGCCGGGCACGTTAACGCTGCCGGCGATGCGGCCGGGGCGGCCGTAATGGCGGCCGCTGCTGCCGTCGTGCTGCTCGGCCGTGAGCGCGTTGAGCACGCAGGCGCCGCCGTCACCGACGGCGGCTAAGACCTTGTCCTTTTCGGCAAAAAGCTCCGGCCGCGGATCGGCCGTGAACGTTGCCGGCGGATAGGCGGGCGGCTCGGTGGACACACGCCGGCCCTCGGCCTGCCACTTCTCCCAGCCGCCGTTCAGGATGGCGGCGTTGTCGAAGCCCATGGCGCGCAGCATCCACCAGACGCGGGTCGCCCATTGAATGCTGCCGGCGCTGTAGAGCACGACGCGCGTGCCGTCGCCGACGCCGAAGTGGGACATGGCGGCGGCGAACTGCTCGGCCGGCGGCATCATGAAGCGCAGCTTGGTTGATTGATCCGACAGCTCGCCCTGCAGGTCGATGAAACCGGCGCCGGGGATGTGCGCTTTCTCCCAGTCGGCGCGGCCGCTTTCGATGCGGTAGACCGCCTTGGGATCGGGCAGCAGGTAGGTCGTGCAGTCGAAGATGCGCAGGTCAGGGTCGGCGAGATGCGCTTCCAGCCAGTCGGTCTCGACCAGGTATTGCGGCTTCTGGAATCCGGTGGCGGCGTCGGTCATGCGGCGTTTCCTTTTGCGTTCGGAATTCGGCTGTCGCGGTCAGTCTACATGCTCTAGCCTGCGGACAGAAAAGCCGGTTGGCTGCTCTTCTGCGATTGCCTTCCGTGTTGTCTGGATTGCCGGGTCGAGCCCGGCAATGACGAGATTTGGCGAACGCGCACCCCATTTCGTCATGCCCGCGCTTGACGCGGGCATCCAGGGACGTCGAGGGTAGGCCTTCCCAAACTGCGCTCTGCTTCAACCGTCTGCCCGTCTGCATGTCCAGCGTTACATCCGAGAGCCTCGAGCCGTCGCGACCCGGCCGTACCGCCTTGCTGCTGCTGGCGGTGTGCTTTGTCCTGAACATGGCGGTGCGCGGGGTGCAGGAGGTCTTTCCCGTGTTCCTGCTGCCGATCAGTGCGGCGTTCGGGGCGGGGCGGGCCGAGACCACGAGCGTGATCGCGGTGTCGTTCCTGGTGCTTGGGCTGTCGGGGCCGGTGATCGGCTGGCTGTTCGACCGCTGGGGGCCGTTCTGGCTGTTCCTGCTCGGCCTGTTGCTGACGACGGCGGCGGCGGTGCTGGCCTCACAGGCGACGGCGTTGTGGCAGCTGCACATTACGCTCGGTGCCATGATCGGCTTCGGCGTCGGCTGCGTCGGCTTCGTGCCGATCGCGGCGCTGCTGAGCAAATGGTTCCGGGCTCGGCTGTCGTCGGCGCTGGCGACGGCGCATTCGGCGAATGGCATCGGCCTGTTGTGGATGTCGCCGTTGGCGCAGTTGCTGATCGACTGGCAAGGCTGGCGCACCGCCTATCTGACGCTCGGGCTGTCGCTGTTGGCCCTGCTGCCGGTGTTGTTTCTGTTGAACTGGACCTGGGTGCGGCGCGGTCATCCGGACTATCGCGCGGCGGGATCGACCGCTGAGACGGATGCGCCGCCGGTCGCGGATGCGCCGACGCTGCGAGACGCCTTGCGCCACCCCGCCTTCTGGTGCATCGGCTGGGCGTTCCTGTTCACCAGCATCGGCATGTACATGATCAGCGTGCAGACGCCCGCCTATCTCGTGCATGTCGGCTACAGCCGGCAGGACGCGGCCGAGGCCTTCGGGCTGGTCGGGCTGCTGCTGCCGGTGGGGCTGATCGGCTTCGGCTGGCTCGCCGACCGCGTGGGCCGCAGCCGCACCATCCGACTCACGTACCTGTTGTCGCTCTGCGGCCTGACCTGCCTAATGCTGCTGTCAGAGGGGCCGGCATTGTGGCTATTGGCGCTGTTCATCCTGCTCTACGGCGGCACCTTCGGGGCGCGCGGGCCGATCGTCTCGACCATCGCCGCGGTGAACTTCCGCGGGCCGGACTTCGGCCGCATATTCGGCACCATCACCATGGGCATGGGCTTCGGCGTCGCCATCGGCGCCTGGGCCAGCGGATTTCTCTATGATCTGACCGGGGATTACCGGATCATCATCGCCGCCGCCATGGCGGCGCTCGTGCTGGCGGCGTCGGTTTTCGTGTTCGTGCGCCCCATGGCCCGGGCTTAGGCGTGATTAAGAGACGAGGGGCGCATGCAAATCACGAGTAACTTCGACGGCGGCAATATCGAGGTGGTGAGCGCGGCCAAGCGCACTGATCTGCAGGTGCAGATCCGCAACGACAACGGTTCCGAATTCTTCCAGTGGTTCTACTTTCGCCTGTCGGGCGCCCGCGAGCAGGCTTGCACGATCCACATCGTCAATGCCGGCAAGGCGTCTTATCCGAAGGGCTTTCAGGACTACAAGGCCGTCGCCTCCTACAACCGGGCCGACTGGTTCCGGGTGCCGACGACCTTCGACGGCAAGCGGCTGACGATCAAGCACAAGCCCGAACGCGACGCGGTCTATTACGCCTATTTCGCGCCCTACACGATGGAGCGGCACGCGGACCTCGTCGCCCATTGCCTGATGTCGCCGGATGTGACGGGCGAGGTGCTGGGGCAGACGCTCGACGGCCAGGACCTGGATCTGTTGCGCATCGGCGAGGCGAAGCGGGGCCGGCGGGTCTGCTGGATCATCGGCCGGCAACACCCGGGCGAGACCATGGCGGAATGGTGGATGGAAGGGCTGCTGGAGCGGCTGACCGATCCGGACGACGCGGTGGCGCGGCAATTGCTGAAGCGTGCCGTGTTTTACGTGGTGCCGAACATGAACCCGGATGGCAGCCGGCGCGGCCATCTGCGCACCAACGCGGCGGGCGTGAACCTGAACCGGGAATGGAACGAGCCCAGCATGGCGAAAAGCCCGGAGGTGTTCCTGGTGCGGAATCGCATGCACGAGACCGGCGTCGATTTTTGCCTCGACGTGCACGGCGACGAGGGCCTGCCGTACAATTTCGTCGCCGGCTTCGAGGGCATTCCCTCGATCACCGACGCGCAGCTGGCGCTGCTCGAGGACTACAAGGCGACGCTCGCCCGCGTGAATCCGGACTTTCAGACCAAGCGCGGCTATGGCAAGGCGCCGGCGGGCCGCGCGAACCTGGCGATGTGCACGAACTACGTGGCCGAGAAATTCGGCTGCCTGGCGATGACGCTGGAGATGCCGTTCAAGGACGCGACCGACACGGCGATCCCGGAGACCGGCTGGTCGCCGGCCCGCTGCCGCGGCCTCGCCTGGTCCTGCGTCGACACGCTCTATGCCTTGGCCGACCGGCTGCGCTAGGGAGGCCCTCGTGATGATCACCGTCTACGGCATTCCCAACTGCGATACCTGCCGCAAGGCCCGGCGTTGGCTCGACGAGCGTGGGGCCGACTACCGCTTCCACGACTTTCGTAAAGACGGCCTGGACCGCGCGACGGTCGCGGCCTGGCTCGCCGAGCTCGGCGCGGACGTGCTGGTCAACCGCCGCGGCACCACTTGGCGGCAGTTGCCGGAGGACGACCGCGCCAAGCTGGAGACGAATGCCGCCGACTTGCTGGTGGCCCACCCGACCTTGATTAAACGCCCGGTCTTCGACCTCGGCGACAGCCGCCAGGTTGGCTTTGCCGCAGCGCAGGTGGCGGCGTTGGAGGCGGCGGTCGGCAGCTAATTGGCGTTGGTGATTGCTCTTGGCCCTGGATGCCCGTGTCAAGCACGGGCATGACGGAAGGGGTGTCGTTACCTCAAATAGCTCGTCATTGCCGGGCTTGACCCGGCAATCCAGACCCGGGGTGGGCGCGTTCCGGTCCTTCCAGCGCAGCGGTGATGGCTTTACGTTTGCGCCAGGTCCAGAGCCAGATCAGGATCGAGAGCGCGGCGCCGGCAGCGAGGGGGAGGCGCAGGCCGAGCGCTTCGGAGAGGGCGCCCATGATGAGGGCGCCGGCGGCGGGGCCGCCGATGAAGATGATGCCGTAGAGGCTGAGTACGCGGCCGCGCATGGCGCCGTCGACGGACATCTGCATCAGCGTCTGCATGCTGACGCCTGTCGCCACCATGGCCATGCCGGCGACGCCGACCGCCAGCAGCGCGAACCAGAAGATATCGGTGGCGGCAAAGGCGATGATCGCCAGCGACACGAACAGTGCGTTCAGCAGCACCAGCCGCGTCAGGCCGCCGCCGCCGCGCCGTGCCAGCCAGACGCCGGTAATCATGGCGCCGACGCCGACGGTCGAACTGAGCATGGCGAGACCGTCGGCGCCACGGCCGAAGACGTCAGCGGCGAAGCCCGGCATCAGCTCGACAAACGGCCGCACGCCAAGCGAGACCATGGCAAGCAGCAGCAGCATGGGCCCGATACCGGGGTGCCGCACGGTGTAGACGATGCCCTCGCCGAGCTGCTCCAGCACGGAGGCGCGGCCGGCGCCGGCGCCGCTCTCGGCCTCGGCGGTGAGGCGCAGACGCGAGAGCGCGATGATGAAGGCAAGGAAGCTGAGCGCGTTGGCGGCGAAAGCGCCGGCGACGCCCGTGGTGACGATCAGCAGTCCGGCGACGGCCGGACCGAGGAAACGCGCCAGGTTGAAGGCGATGGAGTTGATCGCGATCGCCGTCGACAGGTCCTCGCGCGGCACCAGGCTCGGCATCAGGGCGAGCCGGGCCGGCTGGTTGAAGCCGATGACGACGCCGTTCACCAGCACCAGGAGCGCCAGCAGCTCGACATTGATGAGGCCGGCGATGGTGAGCGCGAACAAGACCGTCGCCTGAACCAGCGCGATCATCTGCGTGATCATCATGATGCGGCGGCGGTTGAAGCGGTCGGCCAGCACGCCGCCGAACGGCCCGAAGAACACCGCCGGCAGCAGGTCGGCGCAGGACACCAGCCCGAGCCAGAAGCCGGACTGGGTCAATTCCCAGGTCAGCCAGCCGACCGCGATCCGCTGCATCCAGGTGCCGACCAGCGAGATCGCGTTGCCGGTGATGTAGATGCGGAAGTTGCGGTGCTGGAACGTGGCGACAACGCCGCCGAAACCGGAACTGCTCGGCATGCCGCCAACCTGCGCCCGAATGGGTTGCATGGCAAGCCGGCGAAGACGATTTTTCCCAACGCGGTGCTGTTGCCTATACTGCGGCCCGGTTTGCAGGGGGATGGAAACGGGCATGAACGACGATCCGCGGCATACGCTTTATGTCTGCCGCACCTGTCCGCGCTACGAGAAACGGCCGCCGGCGGGCGAGCCCACGGCCGGCCAGGCGCTGGCGATCCGGGTGAAGGCGCTGGCGCGGAGCTGGGCCGCGCGCGAGCACGTGAATATCCGTGTCATTACCTGTCTCGGCGGCTGCCCGAATCCCTGCAACGTGGCGGTCACCGGACCCGGCAAGACGCGCCTTCGGTTCAGCCGGTTGGGCCCGGCCGATGCGGAGGCCGTCCTGACATTGGCCGAACGTCATCTGGCGAACGCCGACGGCGACCTGGGCGCCGACGACGTTCCCGAAGACCTTCGCGGCAAGCAGACGGCGCGCACGCCGCCGCGGATCGCTACGCCCGTCCAGCGGGACTGACGCCGACGTTCCGGCCCCTGTGATCGAGATCACTTCCCGGCGCACTGTTAATCGGCACGATGCGGCTCGAGGGTTGTAGACGACAACCAGGTTGAGGGCCGCCTGTTGAGACCCGTTTGAGGGGGCAGGTCAGTCGCGTAGGGTCGTCGCCGTCCCGATCCAGGTCGAACCGACACGGACCGGGACGGCGGAGACTTTCCAGAGGTGGCACGGCAGTTCGTGTCGGATCTGTTTCCTACCGTCCTCACCGTATGGCGCTATCGAAACGACTTCGCGTTCTCCTACTGGCGGCACCGGCCGTGGTTGTGCTTGTGGCTATGCTGGCTGCGCGTCCTTCGGCACCTGCCGTCTTCTCCACAATTGAGAACGCTGCCCAAGACGCTTTCCAGCGAATACACCCCCGGCCGCGATCGAACGGTCATGTCCTGATTGTCGCTATCGACGAAGCGAGCCTTGGCAAGCTGGGTCAATGGCCTTGGCCGCGCAGCGTGGTCGCCGACATCGTCAGTAAGCTCGATGCGCTTGGTGCCGCGTCGATTGCGCTCGACATTGCCTTTCCTGAGCCTGACCGCACAACATCAAGACCTCTGCGGCCCGGTTTGTCGGGGCGAGAGGAGGTTGAAGGAGGCAATGATCGGGCTCTCGCCGATGCACTGACGAGTGCTAATACGGTTGTTGGCTTTCTGGGATTCAAAAAAGAAGAGGTTGCTGAACGGCCTCCGGCGCTCAAAGCATTGATCACAATTGACGGGCCGACGTCGCGCCTTCCGCTCGTCAGCATGAAATACGCATTGCCGTCGCTGAAAAGTATCGAGGCTGCCGCCAGCGGTAACGGTGGCTTGTTTTGGGCTTTTGACAAGGATGGTGTTGTGCGGCGGATGCCGTTGTTTGTTCAGGTCGGCAAAGAGATTTATCCAACGCTCACCGCGGAAGCGCTACGGCTGCGAGGAGAGAAGGTCGTGCATGCGCTAAGAACAGAGCCGGCCGGACGCGACCGACATGCTGTCGTCGTTGCAGCGCTTGTGGGCGGCATTCCGATTTCCACCGGCGCTGCCGCTGACGTGCGCCTTCACTATTCCCGTTATGCGCCCGAGCGGCACATCTCCGCCTGGGAACTGCTTGCCGGGGAGGTCGGCGAAACCGAAATCGAGGGTGCGGTCGTGTTCGTCGGCGCGACAGCCGTGGCATTGGGCGACCGTGCAGTGAGTACGCTGGGCGACGTTATTCCCGGCGTCGAGGCCCACGCACAATTCGCCGATCAGCTAATCGACGGCAGCTATCTTTGGCGACCGGATTGGCTCGAGGGCGCCGAGCTCTTCGCCATGATCATCACCTGGGGGATTGTCGCTATGACGGCCCTGCGGTTCACGGCGTCGTGGTCGGCAGGCATTTTGATACTTTCGGTTGCGATCTGGTGGGGCGTTGCCTGGCAATTCTTTGTCGGCCGGCATGTCGTGCTCGACCCAACCTTTGCTTCGATCGTCATCGTCATGACATATCTTGCCTGTGTCATCGTGAGGCTGATCGGGCTGGAGCGAGACGGCCGCGACGTCGCTGAAAGCTGATTATTTCGATTGCAGAACGATGGTCGTGCCGGTTTTGCCTTGTTGCAGACGGCGCAGGTGGAATTGGGCGAGCGCGTCGGTCGGGCACGCGTCGACGATGGCGGCAAACGCGGCTTCGGCAGCGGTGTCGCCTTTTTGCAGCAGGTCGTAGGCGGTCATGTAGGCTTGTCCGTTTGTCGTGTCGCCGGTGTCCGTCGCCGTCGGGGCGAACGCGTCGATGCCTTCGGTCTTGCCTTTCAGAAACAGCGTGCCGACGGGGCGGCCGATGAAATCGGGCACGGCCGCGGCGGTGGCGCCGCTGATCAGGACGCGGGTCCCGAGCTCCGTATTTGCGGTCTCCAGCCGCGCCGTGGTGTTGATCGCATCGCCCAGCGCGCGATAGTCGTGGATCGACTGGCCGCCGACATTGCCGACGATGACCGGGCCGGAATTCACTCCGATCCGCGTCACGCCGATCGGCAGGCCCTCGGCCCGCTTGGCCGCGGCCCATTTTTGCGCGAAACGGTCCATCTCGAGCGCGCAGGCGATGCCGCGGGCGGCGTGGTCCGGCTGCGTCACGGGCGCCGAGAACATGACGGCGACGGCATCGCCGACGATGCGGTCGATGGTGCCCTCGTGCCGCTGGGCGATGCCGATCATGCCGTCGAGATACTCGTTCAGCAGATTGACGACCGCGACGGGGTCCGATGTCTCGACCAGCGCCGTGAAGCCCTCAAGATCGCTGAGCACGAAGGTGCATTCGCGTCGCTCGCCGCCGAGGCGGAGCGCTTGTGGATTTGCGATGAGATGCGACACGAGGTTCGGCGAGATGTAGGTGGAGAAGGCCTTGCGGATCCAGGCCTGCTGGCGCTCGCTCTGCACATGCCGGGGGATCGAGCAGGCGAGATAGATCGCGATCGCCGCGAGCGAGGGCGACAGGGGGTCGAGCAGAATGCGGGCCGCGGCGAAGGCGGACCACGAGGCGAGACAGACGGCGAGGATCACAATGGCGCCGGCGACGGCGGACCACAGCGCGCTCAGCCGGTAGATCAGGACCACGACGAGAGCGCACATGACGACGAGTGTCAGGATCTCGGCGCCGACGGTCCAGTCCGGGCGCAATAGATAGGACCCCAGCAGGATCTGTTCGGCCAGCTCGGCATGGGCCTCGACGCCGGGCAGTGGATCGCCGGATGGCCGGATACGCAGGTCGTTCAATCCGGCCGCCGAACTGCCGACGAAGACAATGGCGCCTTGCAGATCGTCATCCGCGATGTCGTCGGCCAGCAGTCGCCAGGCCGGAATCGTGCGCCCCGGCGGCGGATCCGCGTAGTGCAGCCAGACATGCGCTGTCGCGTCCGTCGCGACGATCAGGTTGCCGATGCGGACGTCGACGATGCCGGTTCCGGCGTCGGACGATTGCACTATGAAACTTTCCGCGCCCTGCGCGACCCGCACCGCCTCGGCCGCCAGCGTCGGCACGATCGCGTCGCCGATGCGCATCATCAATGGCATACGTCTGAGGGCGCCGTCGGTATCTTGGGTAACGTTCAGGCTGCCGTTGCCGGACGCCGCGGCCTCAAGCGGTGGCAACGCCCTGACGGCGCCGCGAAAATTCGGCAGGAATGGTCGCGGGTCGCCGCCCGACATCGCAATGCCGGCCGGCGGCGGCGCTGTTCCATCGGCCGCGTCCTGGGTCAACACGAAACCGGTAACCACCCGACCCTTGGCGATCCGCGCCGCGAGAACGGAATCATGATCGGGCAACTGGACAATCAGGTTTCGGACCGCCGAATTGGCGACATACGGGCTGAGGGCCTGCGCCGGCGACGTCCGGTCCGGCTCTGCCAGGACGATATCGAAGGCGATGGCGGCGGCGCCCAGCGCCTGCAGCCGCGCGGTGATGTCGGCCAGCCGGTCTCGCGGCCAGGGCCATTGGCCGAAGCGCGTCAGACTGGCTTCGTCGATGTCGACGACGCGCACCGGCGTCGGCTGATAGGGCCGCGGCTGAAGTCGCTGATAAAGATCGAAAGCGACGTTCTGGACGTTCGCGGCGATCGACGGGTTCGTCACGCGAAACCCGATGACCGCCAGCAGCACGATCAACGACAGAATGGCGGGCCAGTACCGGCGCATGCGGGCTATGCAAGGTGCCGGGGCGCAGACTGTCAAGTGTGACAATTACCCATGCGCACGCGGCCGTGCTTGTGGGAAACTGGCCGTAAGTTGGGGTCGATGCGCCGCTAAGTCGCGTACGGAAGGGGAGTGCTGTCATGTTCAGCCCGACCAATGTCCTCATCGACGCCTTTGTCGATTATCTGAAGCAGACCTATCATCAGACCTACGGCCTGCTGGAGCCGGAATACCCCAACGTCATTGCCTATTGCGGCCGGATCGCGCTGGAGAACATCGCCAACAGCGACGCCGCCTATCACGACATGCACCACACGATGATGGTTGCACTGGTCGGCCAGGAGATCCTGAAGGGCCGGCATATCAGCGAGGGCGGGGTGGCGCCGAAGGACTGGCTGCATTTTGTCGTCGGGCTGCTGTGCCACGACATCGGCTATGTGCGCGGCGTCTGTAGCGGCGACGGCGAGGACAGTTTCGTGACTGACGACGCCGGCGGCAGGGTGACGGCGCCGCGTGGTGCCACGGACGCCTTCCTGACGCCCTATCACATCAACCGATCGCAGATTTTCGTGCGCGAGCGCTTCGGCGGCGTCGCCATCATGGATGCCGAGGAGATCTGCCGGAATGTCGAATACACCCGGTTCCCGGTGCCAGAGGAAGGCTATGCCGAGACCGGCGACTATCCCGGTCTGCTGCGGGCCGCCGACCTGATCGGCCAGATGGGCGACATCAACTATGTCCGCCGCATTCCGGCGCTGTTCGCCGAGTTTCAGGAGACCGGCACCAACGACGCGCTGGGCTACAAGACGCCAGCCGATCTGCGCGAGGCCTATCCCAAGTTCTTCTGGAACATGGTGCGGCCGCATATCGATGACGGGCTGCGCTATCTGCGGGTGACGCAGGAAGGCAAGATGTGGATCGCCGGCCTTTATGCGCACATCTTCGCCGAGGAACACCGCGCGGACCCGGACGGCACGGTGCGCGACCTCTAGACGGTTCTGGCCTACACGATGTTGGCTTCGCGGACCGGGCGGTTGGCGGGGATGCGGTCGTAGGCGAAGACCGTGAGGTCGAGACTGCGGTAGGCGCCGTGCGCGATGAGCTCGGCGACGGCGCGGCCGGCGGCGGGCGACTGCTGGATGCCGTGGCCGCTGAAGCCGTTGCAGAACATGAGGCCGCCGATCTCCGGGTGCGGACCCAGGATGGCGTTGTGATCGAAGGTGTTGAAGTCGTAGTGGCCGGCCCAGGCGGATGACAGCTTGATCGCCTCGAAGGCCGGCACGCGGTGGGCCAGCGTCGGCCAGATGGTCTCCTCGAAGACGTCGTATTCCAGCTCCAGATCGTCGCAGTCGGGGTCCTGGTCTTCCGGCGGCGAGACGATGCCGAGATACTGGCCGCTTTCCGGCCGGAAGGTGACGCCGTTGGTGTCAATGGTGAGTGGCGCCGACGACAGGTCCTCGCGGCAGTCGAAGACGTAGGTCATGCGCTTGCGCGGCCGCACCGGCAGCTCCGTGCCGGCGAAGCGGGCGATGTCGCCGGCGCGGGGCCCGGCGGCATTGACCAGCACGCCGCAGGCGATGTCGCCGCCGTCGCGCAGGCTGACGCCGCTCACGCGCGCGCCGTCACGGGCAACGTCGACGACGGCATCCTTCACGTAGGTCGTGCCGAGGGAGATCGCCTTGCGGCGGAAGCCCTGCAGCAGGGCGTGCGGATCGATCCAACCCTCGTTGCGCGGCCCGAAGCAGCCGCCGGCGAGCCCGTCCGTGTTGATCCAGGGGAAGCGTTCGGCGAGCGCGTCGGGCGACATCAGGTCGACCTTGCAGCCGAGCGATTTCTGCGTCTCGACATTCTGTTGCAGGATCGGCAGGCCGTCGGCGCTGGCCAGGAACAGATAGCCGTTCTCGTGGAAACCGAGGTCGGGCCCCTCGCCGTCGACCGCCAGGACGTCGGCGGCCCGGCGGGCGAACTCGATGCCGAACATGGACATGCGGATGTTGTCGGGGTGCGAGAATTGCTGCCGCAGGCCGCCCCAGGACCGGGTGGTGGCGCAGGCGGCGTAGGTTGGGTCGGGCTCGACCACCAGCACCGTGCCGTCGAAGTCCGGGTCGGCGGCGAGCCAGTAGGCGACGGAGCTGCCGACCACGCCGCCGCCGGCGATCACCACGTCGTAAGCCTGTTGCATGTCTGTCCCTGCCGTCTCGCGTTGTTGTTCGTTTGCCGCAGCCTAGCCGCTCATTTCCACGAGGTCGACTGAACAGCGGTTCAGTTCGGCGTTGCCTGACCGGCGGCCGGCCCATAACATTCGCATACAAACGTTCGTCCGATGAGGAGCACCGCCATGGACCTGGGCATATTCATGATGCCATTGCACGCGCCCGACAAGCCGTTCCTGACGTCGCTGCGCGAGGACCAGGCGGCGGTGCTGCTGGCCGACGAGCTCGGTTGCAGCGAAGCCTGGGTCGGCGAGCACTATTCGTCGGAGTCCGAACCAATCACCTCGCCGTTGATCTTCCTGGCCTCGCTGATGGCGGAGACCAAGCAGATCAAGTTCGGCACCGGCGTCATCAATCTGCCCCAGCAGCATCCGGCCGTGGTGGCGGGACACGTGGCGATGTTCGACCAGCTCTGCGAGGGCCGATTCATCTTCGGCATCGGCGCCGGCGGCTTGGCAAGCGACTTCGAGCTGTTCCAGATGCCGGACGTCGCCGAGCGGGGGCAGATGCTGGCCGAGTCGATCCAGACCATTCTGGAGATCTGGAAGCAGGATCCGCCCTACGAGATTGACGGCAAGCACTGGAACATCTCGCTCAAAAATGCGGTCTGGCCAGAGATCGGCGTCGGCCGCATGGCCCGGCCCTATCAGCAGCCGCATCCGCCCATCGCCATGTCGATCATGAGCCCGTCATCGTCAACGGCAAAGGTCTGCGGCACGCGGGGCTGGATTCCGCTGTCGGCGAACTTTCTGCCGTCGTTCCATTTGGCCAGCCATTGGGCGATGTATGTCGAGGGCTGCGAGGCGGCCGGGCATCGGCCGGACCGCTCGAAATGGCGCGTCGCGCGCAACATCGTGGTGGCCGAGAGCGACGCCGAGGCCGAGGACTACATCCATAATCCCGACAACGCGCCGCACTTCTATTACGAATACCTCATCACCATGCTGAAGAAGCGCAACGCCACGGCAGCGTTCAAGACCCGGCCCGACATGACCGACGACGAGGTCGACGCGGCGCATGGCGTACGCACCATGTATATCGCCGGCAGTCCCGACACCGTGACCGAGAAGCTGGTGGCGCTGCGCGAGGAGACCGGCGATTTCGGCACGCTGATCGCGACCCAGCACGACTGGGACGACGTCGCCTTCAATCGCCGCTCGCTGACGCTGCTGGCGAACGAGGTGATGCCGCGGTTCCGGGCGCATGCCGAGGCGACCCAGGCGGCTGAGTAAGCCGGCCGACCGACGGTCATGATCCTCACCGACGAGCAGCGCCAGATCCAGGAGATGGCGCGGCGCTTCAGCGCCGAACGTCTGGCGCCGAACGCGGCCGAGTGGGACCGCGCGGCGGCGCTGCCGCGCGCTGTTATCGACGAGATGGGCGCGCTCGGCTTCATGGGCATGTTCGTGCCCGAGGACTGGGGCGGCGCGGCGTCGGACCATGTCAGCTTCGCGCTGGTGCTGGAGGAGATCGCCGCCGGCTGCGGCGCCGTCTCGACGGCGATCAGCGGGCATAACTCCGTCGCCTGCCTGCCGATCCTGGACTACGGCACGGAGGCGCAGAAGTCGGCCTATTTGCCGAAGCTGGCCCGCGGCGAGATGCTGGGCGCGTTCCTGTTGACGGAGCCGCAGGGCGGGTCTGATGCGTCGAACCTGAAGACGCGGGCGGTGCGCAACGGCAATGGCTGGATCGTCAACGGCACCAAGCAGTTCATCACCTCAGGTGAGAGCGCCGACCTGGGGCTGGTGTTCGCGGCAACCGATCCCGAGGCCGGCAAGTGCGGCATTAGCGCCTTCATCGTCGAGACCGACAATCCGGGCTACGTGGTCGACCGCGTCGAGAACAAGCTGGGCCAGCGCGCGTCCGACACCTGCCAGATCTCGTTCCAGGAGATGCGGCTGCCGGCCGACGCCATGCTGGGCGCGGAGGGCGAGGGTTACAAGATCGCGCTCGCCAACCTGGAAGGCGGCCGCGTCGGCATCGCCGCCCAGGCCGTCGGCATGGCGCGCGCCGCCTTCGAGGCCGCGCGCGATTACGCCCGCGAGCGCGAGACCTTCGGCAAGCCGATCATCGAACACCAGGCCGTGGCCTTTCGGCTGGCCGACATGGCGACCGGGATCGAGGCGGCGCGGCAGATGACGTTGCACGCGGCCGAGTTGCGCGACCGTGGCGAACCCTGCCTGAAGGAGGCGAGCATGGCGAAGCTGTTCGCCTCCGAAATGGCCGAGCGGGTCTGTTCGGACGCGATCCAGACCTTCGGTGGCTACGGCTATGTCGAGGATTACCCCGTCGCCCGCATCGCCCGCGACGTCCGCGTCTGCAAGATCTACGAAGGCACCAACGACATCCAGAAGCTGGTGATCAGCCGGGCGTTGGCGGGGTGAGGTTATACGCTTCGACTTCGTTCACGCCTCCTTCTTCACGTAACAGTCGGGAGCCGTTTCTCCAAAAAGAGGAGTTTCAGTGCCGGCAGTTTGCGGACTACTCAATGTCATCAGTACCGTACCAGTGGGCACCGCAATTATTCCTATTGAAAACAATCTTATTGGGCGACTATATTTGGCGTAACACACGTATTAGAATGCATTTTTTTGAGGCTTTTGACGATGATAGTGTCCAAAAATGAAATCGGACTAGCGCTACTGCGGTCTACCATGCGTGGCCGAATTGAACCTATGTTCGGGGTAGAGGAGATTGCGGATTTAAATGAAGATCTAGTTCGATTTCTGTTTCAAGAACAGCTTCTTGCCCGATTAGATAAGAAGTGGCCCTCAGTTGTGACCAGTACTGATGATAACATTAATGAGGGATTTCCAGAAGGCCGCGCAGTTCCAATCGATCTTGCCTCATTCTGTGATTCTGAAATATCTGTGTCTGATTTTGGTGAGACTATGGAAAGAATATTCACCTATGCGCAAGATGAAGGCATCGCTATTTGGACAGTTCCGCTCCCGAGCGCTCGAAAATATTTTTTCGAAGGTTTGAGAGATGTGATCTATAGCCGTTCCGGCTGGTTCACTAGCGGTGCTCCCTCAAGTCAAACGAATGTGCCAAATGTGACCGTAACCTCAGCTCCGGCGAATCAACAGGCGCTATGGACCAAAGGTCATTTCTTTGGTCGTCACACCGTATTTGGCACAACCACACATGATCAAACCGTAAGTCCAGGAATATACTCTTTTTGGCTTCGGCACGATGTGCCGACGCCGCATCTACCTCTTTATGACATTCAGAAAGATACAACCGTGCCACTTTAGCTGATACCTAGGATTGCTGTTGTGGGTGCTGGCAACGAGATGATCGAGTACGGCTCTCTAGCAGAAATAGTCAAGAACGTAGGTATTTTGTTAGCAGCCGTCTTAGCAATTTCCCTTGGCTGGATGAAGAGACATGGCTCTCAGTGGATTCCGCCCGATGAAGCGGTACCGAAGGCGACTACACGGACTGCATCTTTAATTACGGCGGTCTTGTTAGCTTTCCTGTATGCATTTCTTCGTCAGCCCGAGAGAATAATTGTCCTTGCTATATTAACTTTCCTTTCGCTCATAACCGCTGTCTCTGGTCACTTGTATATAGTCTACCTTTTGAAACGCTATGGGTTCGAAGTTGAAGGCAAAACTTGGTTCGGAAAAAAAATAAAAAGAATAAAGCTCGGCGGATCGAAGCTTACACACGATGCCATTAGGGCCAGGGAGGTAAGAAAAGTTGACGTCGATCGTCTATTTGAAGAGTCTGGAGGAGTACTAGAAGCTGTTTTTACAAAACAATCAATTGCAAAGATACATACAACTGTATCTGCAGTGTTTCTTATTTTTCAGTCGTTCGGCTCGTTGGCATTGGGTGGAGCAGGTCTCCTCCTTAGTACCGCTAGCGTTTAGGTTGCGATCACAGCGTGCTTTTGGCATGGGATAGACAGATAGGTAGCCTCATGCCAGCGATGTTCCGAGGGCGCGGCTTGAGGAAATCTATTCGCCGGCTGTTTTCGCTTTTTCGCTAATAAGGTTGAACACCAGGAACTTGCCGTTTGGCGTACCACAGGGGCTACAGGTGTTCGGGCATGTTAGGTCTTAGCGGGTGTTGGTCGAAGAGGCGTTTGGTCAGCGTCACGTCCGTGCTCGTTTCGGAACCGGGAAGGAGCAGGCATATTCACTCAACCGAAGGTTGTATATGTCAACGATAGCGACATCAACCAGGTGTTTGTAGTGCAGAATTACTGCATTTCACCATCACTCTACGAAGGCACCAACGACATCCAGAATCTGGTGATTAGCCGGGCGTTGGCGGGGTGAGGCCGTTCGAGAATTTCGTAAGGCTTCGATGCCGTTGCCCTCACCCCCCACGCGACCAAGGTCGCGCGGGTCCCCCCTCTCCCGCAAGCGAGAGAGGGAAAACATGCCGGAGAGGTAACGGCCCCTCTCCCGCTTGCGGGAGAGGGAGGGACCCGCGAGCGTCAGCTCGGGGGAGGGTGAGGGCCTTTAAGGCCGAACGTCCAGGATGATGTTGAAGGGGGTTTCGGTGGCGCGGCGCACCGAAGTGAAGCCGGCCTCGGCCAGGACCTCCGAGAGACGTTTTTCGCCGGCTTGCGCGCCGAGGCCGAGGGCGACTTCCTGGGACAGCGAGTTCGGCGTGCAGATCGCGGTCGAGGCGGCGTAGTACATGCGGCCCACGGGATTGAGGTTATCCTCGACGCGGTCGCCGGCGAAGGGCTCGACCAGCAGCACGCTGCCTTCCGGCGACAGCGCCGCGCGCGTGTGCCGGGCCGCGCCGACGGGGTCGCCGAGGTCGTGCAGGCAGTCCATGAAGCAGACGAGATCGTAGTTCCTGCCGGGGAAATCCTTGGCCGTGGCGACGTCGAAGGTGACCTGATTGGCGACGCCGGTTTCTTGCGCCCGTTGTCGGGCGGTCTTGATGGATTCTTCGTGGTAGTCGAAGCCGTGGAACACCGATTCCGGAAAGGCTTCGGCCATGACGATGGTCGAGGCGCCGTGTCCGCAGCCGATATCGGCGACCTTGGCGCCGGCCCTGAGCTTCTTCTCGACGCCTTCCAGCGCCGGGATCCACTCGGTCGTCAGATGCGCCCGGTAGCCGGTGCGGAAGAACGCTTCCGTGCCGCAGAACAGACGGTGGTGATGCTCGTGCCAGCCGATGCCCTTGCCGGTGCGGAAGGCCTGGATAACCTTGTCCTCGTCGTGCCAGAGGCTGGAGGTGACGTCGAGGGCCGGGGCCATGAATACCGGGCTGTCTGATGTGGCGAGCACCATGGCGTGCTCCAGCGGCAGCTCGTAGGTGCGCACAGCAGGGTCGTAGGTGACGTAGCCGCCGGCGGCCTGGTTGTTGAGCCATTCGCGCACGTAGCGTTCGTGGGTGCCGGTCTCGTGCGCGAGCTCGGCCGACGTCATCGGCCCGGCGCCGGCCATGGCCCGGTAGAGGCCGAGCTTGTGACCGATATTGGTCAACACGCCCGAGATCGTCGCGCTCAACTCGGTGACGATCTGGCCGACGAAGGCCTCGATCCTGGCCTCGTCAAGCGGTGGTTGCGCTGTCATGTCGTGTCTCCTTGGACTCGTGGGATGTGGGTTGGTCGTGCCGGACGAGATGCGCCTCGATCGCGGCATTGACCGGGTGGGGATGGCTGAGCGGCACCATGTGGCCGGCGCCGGGCACATTGAGGACGACGAGATTGGGCAGCGTCGCCTGCAACAGATCGGCGACGCAGTGCATCGGATAGGTCGTGCCGCCGGCCCGGATCAGCAGCGTCGGCACCTGGAACGCGGGATAGAGGTTGAGATCGTCGGGCCGCTGTAGCATCGCCGGCCAGGCGGCGGCGATGGCCGGCATGGTCCGGACGATGGCGTCGCGGCGGTCGAGCGGCATGGACTGCCAGGCCGGCGTGCCGATCCAATAGCCCATGAACAGATCGGCGCAGGCCTGGAAGTCGCCGCGCGCGGCCGCCGCCATGTGGTCGTGCGCCAGGTCGCTGATCTCGCGCCAGGCCCGGGGATCGCCGTGCCGTCGCAGGGGCTCGAAGATCGTCGGCTCGACCAGGGTCAGGCTGAGCAGGTCGAGCCGACGATCGAGCGCCGCCTTGAGGCTGATGGCGGCGCCGTAAGAGTGGCCGACGAGATGGAACGGCGCGCCGATATGGTCGGCAAGGCCGGCGATCAGGGCCATGTCGTCGTCGCCCGGCAGCGCCGGCCGGTTCGGCGGCAGCTCGGTCAGGCCGTGCCCACAAAGATCGGGCACGATCACGCGATGGCGCCGAACCAGCTGTTCGCTCAGGCTGCGCCAGACGGCGCGCGAGCTGCCGCTGCCATGGACCAGGACCACCGGCGGCCCCGCGCCGGCGTCGACAAAGGCAAAGCTTATTCCGTCGATATCGATTTTCGGCATCTGAAACCTCTTTCACGTTGAGTTCCTCAACCCGTTGGCGCGGGACCTTAGGCAGGGGGCGTGATCGGGCGCGCCGCAGGCTCGTGAAAAATGTGTTAAAGAAGCTCTGGGAGCGGGTTTGCATGACCGGCCGACCGGAAACGGCCGGCGGACGAGAGACAGAAATGTCAGGCCTGCAATTTCGCTTCTTCGGCGGATTTGAGATTCTGGACGGCCGCGGCCAGGCGGTCGCCGTCAAGCCACGCAAGGCGCGCGCGCTGCTCGCCTATCTGGCGTTGCACGCCGGCGAGGCGCAGTCGCGCGACAAGCTCGGGGCGCTGCTCTGGGCCGACAGCGCCAAGACCCAGGCCCGGTCCAGCCTGCGGCAGGCGCTGGCCAAGATCCGTTCGGCGATGCCGGAGGATGCTGTCGCCCTGCTGAACGTCGACAACGAGACGGTTGCGCTGGCGGCCGATGGGCTGTGCGTCGATGCCGTCGAGTTCCGACGTCTGATCGCCGACGGCGCGCCGGACGCGTTGATCGAGGCAGTGGCACTCTATCGCGGCGACCTGCTGGAGGGCTTCGACGCCCGGGCGCCCGAATTCGACGACTGGCTGCGCGCCGAGGCCGAGGGGCTGCGGGGGCAGGCGTTGTCGGCGTTGTCGGCGCTGTTGAGCTGCGAGTCAGCGCAGGCCGTGGGCGCGCAGGCCAACCATCTCGTCAGCCGGCTGTTGGCGCTGGACCCGTTGAACGAGACGGCGCACCGGGCGCTGATGCGGCTCTACGCGCGCCAGGGACGCCATGCCGCGGCGATCGAACAATACCGGCTGTGCCAGGATCACCTGCGGCGGCAGCTCGATGTGGCGCCGGAGGCCGAGACCCAGGCGCTCCATCGCGAGATCGTGGCGCAGCGGACATCACCCGCCGCCGAGGCCATGCCGGCGCCGGCCGTCGATGCCGGCAAGCCGTCCATCGCCGTGCTGCCCTTCGTCAATCTCGGCCACGATCCAGCGCAGGACATGGTCGCCGACGGCATGACCGAGGATCTGATCGGGCTGCTGTCAATGGTGAAGCCGTTATTCGTCATCGCGCGCAACTCGACGTGGTCCTACCGGCAGCGGACGACCGACGTGCGCGAGATCGGCCGCGACCTTGATGTGCGCTACGTGCTGGACGGCACTGTGCGCGCGGCCGGCGGCCGCATCCGCATCACCGCGCAGCTGATCGACTCGGGCACGGCGCAGCAGATCTGGGCCGAGCGCTATGATCGCGAGCTGTCGGACATTTTCGATCTGCAAGACGAGGTGGCGCAGGGCATCGTCGGCGCGCTGCAGCCGCATCTGCTGCTGGCGGAAGCGGCATTCGCGGATCGCAAGCGGCCGGCCGATCTCGACGCCTGGGGCTGCATCGCCAAAGCGACGACGAAACTTCGCGACTACAGCCGCGCCGCCATCGACGCGGCCGAGCCCTTGGCTCGACAGGCGATCGAGATCGATCCCGATTTCGCGGCGGCGCACGGCATCCTGGGCAATATCCTGGCCTGGCGCAGCTATAACGGCTTCGCCGACGACATCTTCGGCTGCGCAAAGACGGCGCTGGCGCATATCGACCGGGCGCTGGCGCTGGACCGGAGCGATCCGATGGTCCTGAACGCGGCCGGCACCAGCTGCGTGCTGCTGGGCCGGTTTCTGCAGGCTCGGCCGTTGTTGCAGCGGGCCTACGAGCTCAATCCGAACGCCGCCATGACCTGCACGTCGCTCGGCTGGGTGCTCGCGATCACCGGCCGCGCCGAGGACGGCCTGGCGCTGGTCGAGCGCGCCATGCGGCTAAGCCCGAAGGATCCAAACGCCTATCTCTTTCATGCGGACCGGGCGAGCTGCCTTTATTTCGCCGAGCGTTTCGACGCGGCGATAGACGCGGCGGAGATGGCCTTGCGGCTGCACTCCGACTACAGCGCCCCGCGATTGATCCTGGTGGCGACGCTGGTGCGGCTCGACCGGCTGGCGGAGGCGCGCCGGGAAGCCGAGAAGCTGCGCACGGTCGCGCCGACGGCGATGGAGAACGTGTTCCGCGCCCGCACCGACGGCACGGTCTGGCCGTTTCTGACGGAGGCAATACGGGTGGCGAGCTAGGTTTGGAATGGCGGTGAGGCGTCGCAGCCGCTGCCCTCACCCCAACCCTCTCCCGCAAGCGGGAGAGGGGGCCGCGACCGCTGCGGTTTGTAGCCCCTCTCCCGCTTGCGGGAGAGGGAGGCGCCCAATCAGCGTTAGCTGGTGGGGGGGTGAGGGCTAACGGCCGAAGCATTTCGCCTCTTCGCGCAGCTTGAATTTCTGGATCTTGCCGCTGGGGGTGCGGGGGAGTTCGGTGCGGAGCTCCAGGCGTTCGGGCAGGTAGGCCTTGGCGGTGCCCTGGTCGAGCAGGAATTGGGCGAGGTCGGGCAGGGTGACGTCCGTGCCGGGCTTCGGGACCAGGAAGGCGCAGGCGCGTTCGCCCAGGCGCTGATCGGGCATGCCGACGATGGCGACCTCGGCGACGGCCGGGTGCTTGTAGAGCAGGTCTTCGATCTCGATCACCGGCACGTTCTCGCCGCCGCGCAGGACGATGTCCTTGGCGCGGCCGGTGATGCGGATGAAGCCGTCTTCGTCCATGCGGGCGCGGTCGCCGGTGTCGAACCAGCCGTTTTTGTCCATGCCGTAGAGCTCGGGCTTCTTCAGGTAGCCGACGAACATGGAGGTCGATTTCGCTTTTAGAAATCCTTCGGTGTTCGGCGGCACGGGCTTGTTGTCGGCGTCGACGACGACGACCTCGGCGCAGGATACGGCGCGGCCGTCCGTGGTGGACGAGCGTTCGGCCGGATCGTCGGGATAGCAGGTGGTGAGCAGGCCGTTCTCGCTCATGCCCCAGCCGGAGAGCACACCGATTCCGGCCTCGTTGCGCGCGCGCACCACGAGCGAACTCGGGATCGGCGCGCCGGCGGAGACGAAGCAGCGCAGGGATGTCAGATCGAACTCGGCGCGGCCCGGCAGATCGACCAGATCGGCCAGGAACGGCGTTGCCGCCAGCACGAAGCTGGCGCCGTGTCGCTGGACGATCTCGGCGCCTTTGCGCGGCTCCCACCGGTCCTGGATGACGGCGCTTGCGCGAAGCGTGATCGGCAGCCAGATGCTGTGCAGATAGCCGGTCTGGTGCGCCTGGGGCGAGGGCATCCAGACCACATCGTCGGCGCCAAGGCCCAGCGTGCGGCAGAGCGGACCGAGGATCGAGATCAGCGTGTTGTGGGTGTGCATCACGCCCTTGGGCTCGCCCGTCGTGCCCGAGGTGTAGAGCAGCTGGGCCACGTCGTTCGGGTTCGGGCGGCTGGCGGCGAGCCGCGCGTCGGCGTCAGGCGCCACCTCACGCTCCTGCTCGAGGAAGACCGGCTCGAAGGCCGCCTCACCGCTGCCGCCGATATGGAAGACGTGTTCCAGCGCCGGCAGGTCGGGGCGAAGGCCGTCGATCAGGCCCGTGTAATCGAAGCCGCGGAAGACGGTCGGTGCGATCAACAGCCTGGCTTCCGCGAAGCCCAGCATGTAGCGCAGCTCGCGCTCGCGGAAAATCGGCATCAGCGGATTGGTGATGGCGCCGATGCGGATGCAGGCGAGGGTGATGACGCCGAACTGCCACCAGTTCGGCAGCTGGTAGGCGACGATGTCGCCGGGTCGGATGCCGAGGTCGAGCAGGCCGAGCGCGACGCGGCGCGACAGCCGGTCGAGATCGGCATAGGTGAGCGTGGTCGAGGTCTCGGTCTCGCCGTTGTAGTCCGTGACCGCCGGCTTGTCGGGCACCGCCGCCGCGGCGTCATCGAGATAATCGGTGATCAGCCGGTCGCGCCAAGCGCCGCTTTCGCGCATCGCGGCGACGCGGCTCTCGGGCAGGATCGCTTGCAGGTCCATGACGGACCGCGCCGGTCTAGTCGGCCATGGTCAGGCCGCCGCTGACGCTCAACACCTGGCCGGTGACATACGTGGACATGTCGCTGGCGAAGAACAGGATCGCGTCCGCGATCTCGTCCGGTTGGCCGAACCGGCGGAACGGGATCGCCCGCTCCAGCGCCTCCTGCAGGCGCTCGGGCTGGGAACGCAGCAGCGGCGTATCGGTCGGGCCCGGGCAGACCACGTTGACGTTGATCTTGAAGCGCGCCATCTCGCGGGCGAGCGACTTGGAGAAGGCGATGATGCCGCCCTTGGCGCCGGCATAGACGGTCTCGCCGGAGCTGCCGACGCGGCCGGCGTCGCTGGAAACGCTGACGATCTTGCCGCCCTGAGCCTCGATCATGCCGGGCAGGAAGGCGCGGGTGAAGCGGATCGGTCCATGCAGATTGATATCGATCACCTTGTCCATGAATTCGTCGGTGTTGTCCATGAACGGCTCGCCGCGGTCCCAGCCGGCGACGTTGGCGACGATGTCGGCGTGGCCGACCTGGCCCAGCACGTTCTGGGCGAAGGCGGCGATTGAGGCGCGGTCGGCGAGGTCGAGGGGGATGAATTCGAGACGGCCGCTGGCGCCGTCCGCCATGGCGACGGTCTGGGCCGCCTGCTCGGCATTGACGTCGCCGAAGAACACACGCGCGCCGGCGCGGGCGAACTTCAGCACGGTGGCCCGGCCGATGCCGGAGGCGCCACCGGTGGCGACCACGGTCTTGCCGTCGAAGTCGATCATGTTTTCCTCCCTGACATCATGTTGTTTCAGCGAACGCCTGTCGTTGCAGCCGGCGTCGGCCGCGCGGCGTCAACACGCTATCGAGCAGCAGGTCGAGGCCGTCGTCGAGGTATTGTTCGAGAGTCATCAGATCGGCAAAGCGCCAGCGCTTCAACGCCCAGCTGTGCGCGAACATCACGATCTGATAGGTGAAGAGCTCGACATTGATCTCGCGGATCAGGCCGGCCGCCATGCAATCACGGATGCAGGCGGCGATCAGTTCGTTGGTCTCGAGTTCCTTGGCCTTGATCAGCTCGCGATGCTCGGGGCGAAGCGACTTGGTCTCGCGGTAGGCGAGCACCGTGGCGTCGATATTCCGGTCTATGACCTGGCAGTAGGCCGTCGCCGCGGCGCGAAAGCGCAGCATCGGATCCTCGACGTCGCGCAGCGCCGCCGGAATCGCGCGCAGGTAGCCGTTCAGGACCTCGTCCAGCGCCAGCAGCAGCACGTCCTCCTTGTCGCGCACGTATTGATAGATCAAGCCGATGCTGACATCGGCGAGCGAGGCGATATCGCGGATGGTCGTGCGGTGATAGCCGTAGCGTCCGAACAGCTCGATCGCCGCGGCGACGATCTGGGCCCGGCGTTTTTCGATCAGATGCGGATCATCGACCCGGCTTTGTACGCTTGCGACCATGCCTGCCTGTTGCTTGACTCGACTGCCGTTTTTCACTGCAATGTGAATGAATGTTCGTTCAGTGAAGTTTCCCTTGCCGGCGACGCGGGCGTCAAGGCCGCTGCGTCATTGCGAGGACGCTGCTGAACGAGGCGATGGAAATTTCTCAGAGGCAGAGGCGCAATGGGCTTTTCGGCGAACCGCCAGAATATCGACTTCACCACCTACAAGCCGGACAGCTTTCTCTGGTCGTACGAGGACCGGGTGGCGACGATCACGCTGAACCGGCCGGAGCGCAAGAACCCGATCACGTTCGAATCCTACGCCGAGATGCGCGACACCTTCCGGGCGCTGCAATATGCCGACGAGGTGAAGGCGGTAGTGGTGACGGGCGCCGGCGGCAACTTCTGCTCGGGCGGCGATGTGCACGAGATCATCGGGCCGCTGGTCGAGCTGAAGAACGACGGCCGCATGGACAAGCTGCTGGAATTCACCCAGATGACCGGCGACCTGATCAAGGCCATGCGGGCCTGCCCGCAGCCGATCGTCGCTTCCATCGACGGCATCTGCGCCGGCGCCGGGGCTTGCATCGCCATGGCGAGCGACATGCGCCTGGGCACGGCGGCCAGCAAGGTGGCGTTCCTGTTCGTCCGCGTCGGCCTCTGCGGTGCCGACATGGGCGCCTGCAACATGCTGCCGCGGATCATCGGCGCCGGCCGGGCCGCCGAGATCCTCTATACCGGCCGCAGCATGTCGGGCGAGGAGGCCGAGCGTTGGGGCTTCTATAACCGGATCTGCGAACCGGACGAGGTGTTGGCCGAGGCGCAGAAGCTGGCGCACAGCCTGGCCTACGGGCCGACCTTCGCGCACGGCATGACCAAGAAGGCGATTCACCAGGAATGGGCCATGACGGTCGACGAAGCGATCGATTTCGAGGCCGAGATCCAGGCGATCTGCATGCAGACCGAGGATTACGCCCGGGCCTACAACGCCTTCGTCGCCAAGCAGCGGCCGGTGTTCGAGGGGAATTGAGCCCGGCCCGGTAACATGTGAAGCTATCCGACGAATCTTCCTGAGGAGAAATGTGTACGCGTCCGGGTAACGAGATCCACACCGGACGAATAATCAAAACCAGGCATCGAAATCGATGACCACAGTGGGAGGAGGCGATAATGAAACGTATTGTGACGTCCTTTGCGGCGGCCGGGCTGACGCTCGCCGCCGGTTACGGCGCCGCCAGCGCCGATGAGATCAAGATCGGTGTGCTGTATCCGACATCCGGCGGCGGCGCCATCTACGGCGGACCGGCCATGCAGGGCCACGACCTGGCGGTCGAGGAGATCAACGCGGCCGGTGGCGCCAGCGGCGCCAAACTGGTCACGGTGGCTCGCGACAGCAAGCTGAACCCGGCCGCGGCGGCCGCGGCGGCGAAGGAGCTGATCACCAAGGAGGGCGTCAACGTTCTGATCGGCGGACTGGCCTCCTCGGTCGGCCTGGCGATTTCGGAAGTGGCGCGGCAGGAAAAGGTCATCTACATCGCGACCATTCCGAAGAGCATCAAGATCACGCGCGAGAAGCTGCACCCCTATGTTTTCCGCACCGCGTCCAACACCGATTTCGAAGGCGACGCGCTGGCGCAGATGGTGAAACAGGTCGACGGCAAGAAGATCTGCGACGTTCAGCTCGACTACGCCTACGGCCACGATCTGGCCGACGGCTTCATCAAGGCGTTGCCGTCGCACGCGCCGGACGCCGAGATCGTGCTGACGTTGCGGCCGAAGCTGGGCGCCACCGACTTCAACGCCTATGTCACGCAGATCATGGGCTCGGGCTGCGACACGGTCGTCAGCGGCCTGTGGGGCAACCACTTCGTCAACCTGGCGAAGCAGGGCGCGCCGTTCGGCCTGTTCAACCAGGTCACCTACATCTCGGGTGGCGAGATCGCCAGCCACGAGATCGCCGGCAAGATGGGCGCCGATTATCCGGATAACGTGGTCAGCAACACCTACGAGCTCTGGTACCACTCGCCGACGGACGCGCATAAGAAGTTCCAGGCGCGCCTGGCCGAGAAGGCCGGCACCGAGGAAACGGCGATGTGGCCGATGCTGGCCTATAACGGCGTCATGTTCTACAAGGCCGCGGTCGAGAAGGCCGGCAGCACCGACGCCGATAAGGTCGTCGAGGCGCTGAGAGGCCTGACCATCGATACGCCCGTCGGTCCGCTGACCATCAACGCCAAGGACCACCAGGCCAATACAGGTCAGTTCTGGGGCCCGATGAAGAAGCAGGCGGGTCGCAAATACCGCATGATGGATCCGGTCACCTATATCCCGCCGCCCGGCGAGTGACCGGCGTTTTGTCCGACGTTTAGCGGTTCGCCGCGCTCCCCGGCCCACGCGGCCGGCGGGGCGCGGTCCGCGCCCCTGCTGCGGATCATTCCATGAGTATGCTCACCAACCCCACGATCGTGTTCCTGCAGTTCATGAACTCGATCTCGCTGGGGATGAACCTGTTCATCATCGCCGCCGGCCTGACGCTGATTTTCGGCGTGCTGCGGGTGATCAACTTCGCCCACGGCGTTTTCTTCATGTTCGGCGCCTATGTCTGCTATTCGGTCGTCAGCCGCATGGCCGAAACGGCGGGCGCGTTCTGGCTCGGCGTGATTGCCGCCGGCGCGGCCCTGGCGGTGATCGCCTTCGTCATCGAGCGCGGGCTGCTGCATTACCTTTACGATAAAGAGCATCTGATGCAGCTCTTGTTCACCTTCGCCATCGTGCTGATCATGGGCGATCTGGCAAAGATGATCTGGGGCACCGATCAGTACAGCGTGCCGAAGCCGGAGGGCCTGAAAGGCGCGGTCGATTTCAGCTTCGGCGCCGATCTGGCCATGCCGCTGCTGTATCCGGCCTATCCCCTGATGCTGTGCGTGCTGGGGCCGGTGGTGGCGATCGGCATGTGGCTGGTGCTGTCGAAGACCCGCTGGGGCCGGGTGATCCGCGCCGCGACCCAGGATCGGGAAATGCTGGCGGCGCTGGGCATGAACGTGCCGCTGGTCTACACCGCCGTGTTCGTCGCCGGCTCGGCGCTGGCCGGCATCGGCGGCGCGCTCGCCGCGCCCCGTGTCGCGGTGTCGCCCGGCATGGACGTCACCATCATCGTCGAGTGTTTCATCATCGTCATCATCGGCGGGCTTGGCAGCCTCTGGGGCAGCTTCCTGGGCGCGCTGATTCTGGGCTTCGTCAACAGCTTCGGCATCATGATCTTCCCGAACTGGGAGCTGGTGCTGAGCTACGTGCTGATGCTGCTGGTGCTGCTCTGGCGGCCCTGGGGCCTGTTCGGCCAGCCGGAAGCGGACGGCCACTGATGGTGATGCCCCGCAGCACGGCTGTTGTCGTCGTCCTCGTCCTCGCCGGCCTGCTCCTGGTGCCGGTGCTGGGCTCGAACTACCTCGTCGATCTCTCGACCGAGATCCTGATCTACATGCTGTTCGCGCTGAGCCTGAACGTGCTGATCGGCTATTCCGGCAACGTCTCGTTCGGGCACGCGGCATACTTCGCCATCGGCGGTTATACCTGCGCCATCCTGCTGACGACCTATGAATGGCCGCTGCTGCTGGCGTTCCCGGCGGCGGTGCTGTTGAGCGGTCTCGCCGCGGCGTTCGTGGGCTATTTCTGCGTCAAGCTGACCGATATCTATTTCGCCATGCTGACGCTGGCGTTCGCCATGTTCGTCTGGGCCGTCGCCTTCAAGTGGCGCGATATGACGGGCGGCGACGACGGTTTCGTCGGCGTCACCGTGCCGGCGCTGATCGAGGGCCGGGTGCCGTACTTCTATTTCACGCTGGTCGTCGTCAGCATATCGATCGCGCTGTTGTGGGTGATCTGCCATTCCGCCTTCGGCCGCACGCTGGTGGCGGTGCGCGAGAACCGCACGCGGGCCGGCTTCGTCGGCGTCAACACGCGGGCCATGCGGCATGTGGCCTTCGTGGTCGCCGGCACGTTCGCCGGAATCGCCGGCGCGCTGCTGGCCATGTACAACCACGGCATGTACGTGGAATCGGCCTTCTGGACGGAATCGGCGCAGGTCCTGATCATGACGCTCTTGGGCGGCATGTATTCGTTCTTCGGCCCGGCCATGGGCGCGGCGCTGCTGTATCTCCTGAACGTGTTCACCATTCAGTACACCGAATACTGGCCGACGGTGCAGGGCGTGATCCTGCTGATCATCCTGCTGTTCGTGCCGGAGGGCGTGGTCGGCCTGGGTCAGAAGATCCGGCAGCAGCTGGCGAAGGCGGGCTGAGCCATGGCGGTGCTTGAGATCGACACGGTTCACAAGAACTTCGGCGGCTTCGTCGCCATCAACGACGTGAGCTTCGAGCTGGCGGAGGGCGAGACCCACGCCATCATCGGCCCGAACGGCGCCGGCAAGACGACGTTTTTCAATCTCATTACCGGCCACCTGCAGCCGGATCACGGCAGCGTCACGTTCGACGGTCGGGCGATCACCGGCATGGCGCCGCACAAGATCGTCAAGCTGGGCCTGGCGCGCTCGTTCCAGCGCATCAACATCTATCCGCGCATGAGCGTGTTCGAGAACGTGCAGGTCGCGCTGATCGCCCGCGACGCCATGCACTTCAAGCTGTTCACGCTGGGCGCGGCGCTGAACCGGGACGAGACCTCGGAGCTGCTGGCATTGGTCGGCCTTGGCGACGAGGCCAACGAAGTGGCCGGCGAGCTCGCCTACGGCAAACAGAAGCAGCTGGAGCTGGCGATCGCGCTGGCGGCCAATCCGAAGGTGCTGTTGCTGGACGAGCCGACGGCGGGCATGTCGCCGCAGGAAACGACGGAGTCGATCCGGCTGATCGAGCAGATCACCGAGGCGCGCGGCCTGACGCTGCTGTTTACCGAGCACGACATGGGCGTGGTGTTCGGTATCGCCGACCGGATCTCGGTGCTGCATCACGGCGTGATCATCGCGTCGGGCAAGCCGGACGAGGTGCGCAACGACGAGGAAGTCCGGCGGGTTTATCTGGGCGGGTCGAGCCATGCCGCAGCTTGAAGTTCGCGACATCCATACGTCCTATGGCTTGAGCCAGGTGCTGTTCGGCATCTCGTTCGACGTGGCGGAAGGCGAGATCGTCTCGCTGATCGGGCGCAACGGTGTCGGTAAGTCGACGACCATGCGCAGCGTCATCGGCCTGACGCCACCGCGGGCCGGCAGCGTCAGCTGGCTGGGCCGGAACATCACCGGCATGCCGACGCACAGGATCTCGAAGCTGGGCATCGGCTTCGTGCCGGAGGACCGGCGCATCTTTCCCGACCTCAGCGTCTGGGAGAACCTGGACATCGCCCGCCGGCCGGCGGCGAACGGCGCCGGCTGGGACGAGGAGCGGGTATTCGAGCTGTTCCCGGATCTGGCCGAGATCCGCGACCGTCGCGGCGGCGTGTTGAGCGGCGGCCAGCAGCAGATGCTGACCATCGCCCGCAGCCTGATGGGCAATCCGACACTGCTGCTGCTGGACGAGCCGTCGGAGGGTTTGGCGCCGCTGGTAGTCGAGGCCGTGCGCGACCGCATCGCGCAGCTGAAGCAGTCCGGTTTGTCGATCGTACTGGCCGAACAGAACCTCGATTTCGTGCTGTCGCTGAGCGACCGGCTGCACATCCTGGAGAAGGGCGAGATCAAGTTCACCGGGACGCCCGACGACCTGCGTGCCAGCCCCGAGGTGCTGGAGAAATACCTGACGGTGTGAGGCATGACGGCGACGGACGATAGCGTGCTGGTGTCCCGTGACGCCGCGCTCGCCGTGGTCACGCTCAACCGGCCGGACAAGCTCAATCCGCTGGACTGGCCGACGGTGCAACGGCTGAAGGCCGTCGTCGGCGAGCTGGAGGCGGCGGCCGGGATCCGCGTCGTCATCGTCACCGGCGCCGGCAAGGCGTTTTCCGCCGGCGGGGACCTTACCGGCTATCTCGAGCTCTACCGGCGGCCGGACGACTTCCACGCGTTCCTGAATGACTTCTACGATCTCTGCGTCGGCATCGAACGCTCGACCAGGATCTATATCGCGGCCGTCAACGGCGTGACGGTGGCCGGCGGTCTGGAACTGATGCTGTGCTGCGATCTGGTGCTGGCGGCGGTGGACGCGAAGATCGGCGACGGGCACATCAACTTTGCCCAGGTGCCGGGCGCGGGCGGTTCGCAGCGATTGCCACGCGCGGTCGGCGCGCTACGGGCAAAACAGCTGATGCTGACGGGCGAGCTGTTGCACGCCGATGCGGCCGCCGACATCGGTCTGGTGAACAAGGTGGTGTCGGGCGACGGCCTCATGGACGCCGCGCGGGAACTCGCCGCCGATCTGCTGACGAAAAGCCCGACCGCGCTCAAGGGCATGAAGTATCTGGTGAACCGGGGCCTGCAGACTGATCTCGACGCCGGCCTGCAGTTGGAGATCGCGTACACCCACAACTATGCGACGGGGGAGCCGGACGCGATGGAAGGCCTGCGGGCGTTCGCGGAAAAACGCAAACCCATCTTCAAGGACGCCGGCTGACGTCATGTGGCAACTGCGGGACAAATACGCCATCGCCGGGGTCGGCTATACGGCCTATTCCAGCAATTCCGGCGTCACGGTGCGCGACCTGGCGCTGGAGGCGTGCGGCGGGGCGATGGCGGATGCCGGGCTGACGCCGGCCGACATCGATGGCGTCGTCAGCTTCAACTTCAACGACTCGGTGCCGGCGATGGCGGTGGCGACGGGGCTCGGCCTGCCGGGCGCACGCTATGCGATCGACTATCAGGCCGGCGGCAACGCGGCGAACCTGATCGTGCAGACCGCGGCGATGGCGATCGAGGCGGGCCTCGCGACCAACGTGCTCTGCTATCGCGCCATGAACGGGCGGTCGGGCTTTCGTCTGGGCGGCGGGCGAGAGCTGGCGGCGCACGGCATCACGCAATACACCGCGCCCTACGGCTGGATCAGCTATCCGCAGGCCATGGCCATGTGGTGCCGGCGCCACATGATCGAGTACGGCACCACCAGCGAACAGCTCGGCGCGGTGGCCGTCACCTGCCGGCGGAACGCGGCGCTGAACGAACGGGCCATGCAGCGGCAGCCGATCACACTCGACGATCATCAGGCCTCGCGCATGATCGTGGAGCCGTTCCACCTGCTGGACATCTGTCTGGAGACCGACGGCGCCTGCGCCGTGCTGGTGACCTCGGCCGAGCGCGCCCGCGACCTGGCGCAGAGGCCGGTCTACATCATGGGCGCGGCCTATGGCGGCGGGCCGAACCAGGGCGACGACCTGTTCGACGCCATGCGCTGGCCCGACCACAGCCACAACTATGCGCGCTATATCGCCGACGACCTCTGGGCCAGCGCCGGCGTCGGGCCGGACGACGTCGACGTGGCCGAGATCTACGACTGCTTCACCTACAGCGTGATCATGCAGTTGGAGGGCCTGGGCTTCTGCAAGCCGGGCGAGGGCGGCGCCTTCGTGCAGGACGGCCGCATCGACCGCGACGGTGCCTTGCCGGTCAACACCCATGGCGGCCTGCTGTCGGAAGCCTATATCCATGGCCTCAACCACGTGGTCGAGGCGGTCGAGCAGTTGCGCGGACAGGCCGGCACGCGGCAGGTCGACGGCGCCGAGATCGCGCTGACCACGGCCGGCGCCATGACCTGCGGCGGCGCCATGGTCTTGCGGAATTGAGGCGATGACGGTTTACGGCAAACCGGTGCCGGCGCCCGATGCCGACAGCGCGCCATACTGGCAGGGCTGTCGCGAGCACCGGCTGCTGATCCAGAAATGCGGCGGCTGCGGCGCGGTTCGCTTTCCGCCTGCTGGTTTGTGTCCGGACTGCGGTTCGGCCGCGCACGACTGGATCGCGACGAGCGGTCAGGGCCGAGTCTATAGCTGGATCGTCGTCACGCATCCCGTGCCGAAGGACATCTATGCCGGCGACGTGCCGTACGTGGTCGCGCTGGTCGAACTGGAAGAAGGCGTGCGGCTGCCGACCAACATCGTCGCGTGCGATCCGCACGACGTGACGGCCGACATGCCGGTCGAGGTGGTGTTCGACGATGTCGATGACACGCTGACCTTGCCGAAGTTCCGACCCTTGTCGGACTGAGACGGAGGTTTTCATGGCCTGGACACTGACGCCGGCCGAAGCGGCGCTGCTGATCGTCGACATGCAGAACGACTTCGTGCGTGTCGGGGCGCCGCTGGAGGTGCCGGATGCGCGTGACACCATTCCGGCGCACCGAGCGCTGATCGAGGCGTTTCGCGCCGCCGGGCGGCCGGTAATTTACACGCGGTTCCTGTCGCGGCCCGAGGAATACCTGCTGTGGGAATGGTCGCCGCAATGCCGGCCGCCGACCAAGTGCTGCTGGAAGGGGCATCGGCGCGGCTATGGCGACATCGACGGCGAGCGCGATTGCAGCGCGGTGATCGACGAACTGGAACCGCTGCCGGACGACCTTCAGGTCGAGAAGTACGGCTATGGCGCGTTTCATGACACCGATCTCGATGCGCGGCTGCGGGCGTTGGGCGTGACCGAACTGGTGGTCACCGGGACAGTCACGCAGATATGCGTCGAGGAGACGGCGCGGGAAGCGTTCCACTACGGCTATCGCACGACGATGGTCGCGGACGCGGTGTCGTCCTTCGATCCGGAGCTGCACGCGGCGACGCTGAAGAACTTCGCGATGAAGTTTGGGTGGGTGGCGGTGGCGGGCGAGGTCTGCGAGCGGATGAGGCGTTAGAGGTTCTCCTGCGATCCGCAGGTTTTGGCAACTCAGTTGCCCTCACCCCAACCCTCTCCCGCAAGCGGGAGAGGGGGCCGCCACTACTTCGAAATAGTTACCCCTCTCCCGTTTACGGGAGAGGGAGGGACCCGCGAGCGTCAGCTCGTGGGAGGGTGAGGGCGACGACTTACGGGCACTCGCCGGTATAGGCCGCCTGTAACATCGCGCGCACCCCGGCGATGTCGAGCGGCCGGGGGTTGTACTTCGTGTGCTCGACGACGAGGGCGGCGGCGCGGTCGAGGTCGTGTTCGCTGAGGCCGAGATCGGCGAGGCGCATGGGCACGCCCATGCCGGCGGCGAGGTCGTAGATCGCCGTCGCAGTATTTTCCGCACCCATGGCGTGGGCGACGCGGGCCAGCGGTTCGGCGGCGGCCTCGGCATTGAACTTGGCGGCGTGCGGCAGGATGACCGAATTGGCCTCGCCGTGGCCGATGCCGAAGGTGCCGCCGAGCACGTGGCAGGTGGCGTGGTGCACGGCGACGCCGGTGACGCCGATGACGGTGCCGGCGAGATAGGCGCCGTAGAGCGCGTCCTCGCGCGCGGACAAATCGTTCGGGTCGCGCACGGCCGCCGGTAAGCCTTTGGTCAGGTGGCGGATGCCGGCCTCGGCGAACATCCCGATCACCGGGTTCGGGGTTTCGGCGTAGAGCGCTTCGACGCAGTGCGCGAGCGCGTTCATGCCGCTGGGGCCGGTGACGTCGGGCGGCACGCCGACATGCAGGCCGGGATCGTAGATCACCAGCTTGGGCAGCACGCGCAGGTCGCGGACCACCCGCTTGACGCCGTCGCGGGTGATGCCGATCAGCGGCGTCATCTCTGAGCCGGAATAGGTCGTTGGGATGGCGATGGCGTCGATACCGTCGACCGCTAGCGCCGTGGTCTTGGCGAGGCCCACCGCGCCGCCGCCGCCGATCGCGACGGCGCAATCGACGCCGCGGTCGCGGGCGAGGTCGGCGATTTCGTCCACCAGTTCGCCTGGCGTGTGCGCCACGACGCCGTGGACGTGGCCGGCGCCGCGCTCGCCGAGCGCCGCGAGGCGCTCGGCCACCCAGTCGCGCCAGCGGGGGCTAGCGATGAACAGCACGCGCCGGCGGCCGAGCCGGTCCAGTTCCTCGAGTAGCCGCTCGGCCCCGCCGGTCTCGAAGACGACGCGGCCCGGCAGGATGTCGTAGGTGAACGGCTGCACGAACGCTATTCCGCCGGGACGGCGCTGACCTGCTTGGGCTTCGCCCCCGGCAGGGTGAGGGCGGCCAGGAACTCCATGGCCCCAACGACGGCCAGCACGGCGAACAGCGTCGCGAAGCCGGTGGTCTCGTGCATGATGCCGACAAGCGGTACGGCCGACGCGCTGACGCCGAGCGCGAAGACGTACTTGAAGGCATAGACCCGGCTGCGCCAGGCGCTGACGCTGTGCCGGGCGATCAGCGCGTCGTTGATGGGGATCAGGCCGAAGACCACGCTCATCATGATCAGCGCCGTCGCGAACATCGGCAGGTCGACGAACTGTACGACAAGGAACAAGAGCGGCACCTGGAAGAAGGTCAGCACCACGAAGACCGGCTTGATGGCGTAGCGGTCGATCAGGTGGCCGACGGCGATTTGTGTAAATGCGGCGACGGCGAAGACGATGCCGACGATCAGGCCGACGTCGGAGGCGCTGTCGGCGAGGCCGCGGGCCTGCTCTTCGACGACCTTCGGCAGCGAGACGGTGGTGGCCTGGAAGATCAGGCCGCCCAGCAGCGTCGCGGCGCCGATCACGGCGAAGACCCGGATCAGGACGGCGCGGTCCAGGACGGGGTCGGGCGCGGCGGCTTTCTTTGCGCCGCCATGACGGCCGTCGGCACGGGCGAACGCGAGGAACAGAACGCCGACGACGACGGAGACGACGCCCGGTACAATAAAGGCGGCCCGCCAGCTGATCAGGTCGATGAGAAAGCCGGTGATCAGGCCGGCGCCGGCGACGCCCATATTGCCGAACACGCCGTTGATGCCGAGCACGCGGCCGACCTTCTCGCGACCCTCGACGACCATGGCGATGCCGACGGGGTGGTAGATCGAGGCGAAGATACCGATCAGCAGCAGGCCGCCGCCGACCTGCAGCGGCGTCTGGGCGAAGCCGGTGACGATCGAAGCCAGACCGATGCCGATGAAGAACACCACCATCATGCCGTCGCGGCTCCAGCGGTCGCCGAGCCAGCCGGCCGGCAGCGCGCCGGCGCCGAAGGCGACGAATCCGGCGGTCGCCAGCGGCAGCAGGGCGCCATAGGTGGTGTCGAACTCCACCACCATTGCCAGCACGGCGGTGGCGAAGATCAGCATGAACAGATGATCGAAGAAATGGCCGGCGTTGAGAAACAGCAGCCGGATGACACTCCGGTCCATGGCGCGCGCCCCTTGTTGTTGCCCCATTGTCGGCCAGTTTGCCGGAATTCGGAACGGCGATCTCGCGGCATCATGCCAATAAATATCGCGTTTCCGCCAAACCTGTTGTTTCCGGCCGCGCGCCGTTCCGCGATAGAATGCCGGCGGGACCCAATCAGGCAACGGATGCGGCGGAGGAATGACATGGCGTATGAGACCATCGAGGTGCGGCCGATCGCGGGCGCGTTGGGCGCCGAGGTATCCGGCGCCGATCTGTCGGCCCCGCTCGGCAACCAGGTCTTCGCCGAGATCCATCAGGCATTTCTCGACTATCAGGTGGTCTTTTTTCGTGACCAGACGCTGACGCCCGAGCAGCAGAAGACGTTTACCCGCCGCTTCGGCCCGTTCGGCGAAACGCCGTTCGTCACGACATTGCCCGACCATCCCGAGATCATCGAGGTGGTGAAGGAGACGGACGACCGCACGGCCTACAATTTCGGCGGCAACTGGCATTCCGATTTCAGCTTCCAGCCGCAGCCGCCGATGGCGACGGTGCTCTATAGCCGCGAGGTGCCGCCCTATGGCGGCGATACGCTGTTCGCCAACATGTATCTCGCCTACGAGACGCTGACGCCGGGCATGCGGCGTATCGCCGACGATCTGATCGGCATCCACAGCGCGCGGCGGTCCTATTCGCCGGCCGCGCAATACCAGCACGACCAGCTGAGCGCCATGGAGGTCAAGACCGACGACAGCGCCTATGAGACGGTCGAGCATCCCGTCGTGCGCACGCACCCGGAGACGGGGCGCAAGGCGCTGTTCATCAACAAGGTCTACACGGTCGGCCTGAAGGGTTTTTCAAAGACCGAGGGCGCGGCCCTGCTCGACCTGCTCTGCCGGCATGCCGAGCGGCCGGAGCTGACCTGCCGGTTTTCCTGGACCCAGGGCGCGCTCGCCATGTGGGACAATCGCTGTGTCCAGCACTTCGCCGTCAACGACTACGACGGCTACCGCCGGGTCATGCACCGCACCACGATCGCCGGCGAGCCGCCGGTCTGACCTGTGTCAGATGGGATCGATGTCCGCGATCTCGCCGACCGCCCCGACGACGTGCCGACATTCGCGGCCTGGCTGAACCGGGAGTGGGGTCATCACGGCGGTCTCACGCTTGCCGACAGTGCGGCGCGGCTGCGCGGCTATCTGAACCGGGATCGCATACCGCTGGCGCTGGCGGCTTATGTCGGCGGCCAGCCGGCTGGGATCGTCATTCTGCGGGACCATGACCTCGCCAGCCGGCCCGATTTGAAGCCCTGGCTCAGCTCGCTGTTCGTGGCGCCCGAATTCCGCCGGCAGGGCGTCGGTTCGGCCTTGATGCGGGCCGCCGAGGCGCGGGCGCGGCGTATCGGCCTCGACGGCCTCTATCTCTACACGCGTCACCAGGTGGCGCTCTACGGCAGCCTCGGCTGGGAAATCATCGGCGAGGAAGAGGACGGTGGCCGGCCCACAACGCTGATGCAAAAACCATTGTGCTGACGTTTCAGGGGCGGGTGCCGAAGGACGGGCGGCCGGGTGTGCGCAGCGGCGCGGCGAGGTTGGCGAACTCGCAGAGCAGCGGCCTTGTGTCGCGGGGGTCGATGATTTCCTCGGCCATGAAGCTCTCGGCGGTACGGAACGGCGAGCGGAACTGGTCGAGGCGGGCTTCGATCTCGGCCAGTTTCGCGGCGGGATCGTCGGCGGCCTCGAGTTCGGCCTTGTAGGCGGCTTCCAGGCCGCCGGCGATGGGCAGCGAGCCCCAATCGCCCGACGGCCAGGCGTAACGCAGATTGAAGCGGCCGCTGTTCATGTGCGCGGCGCCGGCGACGCCGTAGACCTTGCGCACCAGCACCGCGCACCAGGGCACGGTCGCCTGGAACACTGCCGTCATGGCGCGGACGCCGTGGCGGATGGTGGCGGCTTCTTCCGCCTCGCGGCCGATCATGAATCCCGGAATGTCGACGAGATGCGCGACCGGCAAATGAAACGTCTCGGCCAGGTCGACAAAGCGCATGACCTTCTGGGCCGCGTCCGCCGACCAGGCGCCGCCGGCGAAATAGGGATCGCTCGCCATCACCGCGACCGGCCAGCCGTCGAGCCGGGCGAGGCCGGTGATCACCGACCGGCCCCACAGGCGGCCGATCTCCATGAACGAGCCGGCGTCGACCAGGGCCTCGACGATGCGGCGCATCTTGTAGACCTTGCGGGGGTCGCGCGGGATCGCGTCGATCAGCCAGTCCTCGCGGCGGCCGGGATCGTCGGTCGGCTCGACGCGCGGTGGCAGGTCGTGGACCGACGCCGGCAGGTAGGAGAGGAAGCGGCGGGCGCGTTCGAAGGCGTCGGCCTCGCTCTCGGCCTCGTCGTCGACGGCGCCGTTGCGGGTGTGGATCTCGGCGCCGCCGAGCGCATTCTTGTCCAGGTCCTCGCCGACGCGAGCCACCACCGGCGGGCCGGCGACGAACATCTGCGAGGTCTCGCGCACCATCACCGAATAGTGGCTGGCGGCGACGCGGGCGGCGCCGAGGCCGGCGACCGAGCCGAGCGCCAGCGCCACGACCGGCACGGTCGACAGATTGTCGACGACCACGTCCCAGCCGCGCACGGCGGGGATATAGGTGCGGCCCGCCATCTCGATGGTCTTGACCGAGCCGCCGCCGCCGGTGCCGTCGACCAGCCGCACCATGGGCAGGCGCAGCTCGTTCGACATCTTCTCGACCTGGATCAGCTTCTCGCGGATGCCGGCATCGTTGGCGCCGCCGCGCACGGTGAAGTCGTCGCCGGCGATGACCACGGGCCGGCCGTCAAGCCGGGCCCGGCCGGTAGTCAGATTGGCCGGCTGGAACTCGGTCAGCTCTCCGGCGTCGTCGTAGGTGGCCTTGCCGGCGATGGCGCCGGTTTCATGGAAGCTGCCGGGATCGACCAGGGCGTCGACCCGCTCGCGCACGGTCAGCTTGCCGGCGTTGCGGTGCCGCGCGACCTTTTCGGGGCCGCCCATTTCGGCGGCAAGGCGCTCGCGCCGGCGCAGTTCGTCGATCTCGGATTGCCAGCTCATGGCGGCCTCGGCCTCTGAATTTAGGTGGCGGGGTTCGGACGGGCGTCCTTGGCGCCACTATAGACCAAGAGACCGAGGAACAGCATGCTGGCGATGAAGGCGAAGGCGAGGCGGTAGGCGATTTCCGGCGCCGAGCCGTCGGGTGCCGCGAAGACCTCGATAATGGCGCCGGTGAAGACGGGCAGAATGGCGGCGCCGACGACCTGGGCGATATTGACGGTGGTGACGCCGCGGCCGGCCAGGCGGTCGGGAAACAGGCTGCGGCCGTGCGCGACAATGACGATGCCGTAGGCGGTGACGTAGCAGAGTGCGATCAACAGGCCGACCGCCAGCCAGAGCGGCGGTTGCGGGATCAGCGCCAGCAGCGCCAGCACGCTGATGGTCAGCGCCGCGCCGGTCATGACGACGTGCTTGCGGGTGTTGAATACGCGGTCCATGGGTCCGTAGGTCAGGATCCCGATGACCTGGGCGACCGCCATGGAGAGCAGCACGTTGCCGCGCGCCACCGCGCCGAGCCCATGCACGTCGTGCAGATAGGGGCCGGCCCAGAGGCCGAGCACGGTCAGCATGCTGGCATAGGCGAAGGTGTGGATCGCCAGCACCCGCAGCAGCCCCGGCGTCTGCCAGACCTCGAGCACGCCGCGCAGGATGTCGGACAAGGCCTCGTTGGTGCCGGCTACGTCGTCGGCGCCTTCGGGATGATCCCGGACGACCGCGAAGAACAGTAAGCCGACCAGGGCCGTGACGCTGGCGGCGGCGAAAAAGCCCCAACGCCAGCCGACCGCCTCGCTGACCGTCGCGAGCGGTGTCGCGGCCATGAAGGCGCCGAGATTGCTCATCGCGAAAACCCAACTCAGCACCGTAGTGAACCGGTCCGCGAACCAGCGCGAACACAGCACCACCGCGCCCATGAAGCTGCCGGCGCAGCCGAAGCCGATCAGCAACCGAGCGAAGGCCAGGGTTTCGGCCGAGAAAGCGACGCCATGCAGCAGGGCGCCAATCACCGCGATAACCGTCAATCCGGTCACCGTCCACCGCGGTCCGTAGCGGTCGAAGGCCATGCCCACCGGGATCTGTGCGATTCCGAGAGCGAGGAAGAACGCGCCGTTGGCGATGCCGAGCTCGGCCGGCGTCAATCCGAGGTCACGGATCAGCTCCGGCCCGATCACGCCGTTTGACGTTCTGAAGAACTGACTGACGATGGTGATCGCCGCCAGCATGCCCAGCAAGGACAGACCGCCGCGAATCATTGGCAGTCGCCTTCCTGCCGGACGGCAACCCTGGATTGCCTCGGCACAAGCGCCGGCTTGCGGTCGGAAATCAGGCGCGGAGCGGGCATTGAGGGAGCACCAAATCGAGACAGGACAAGGAACATTTGCGGCTACGTTGGATCAAACCACACCATAGTCTAGCAATCGAATGCAAATACTTCTCTAAAACACAAAGATGAATTAATTCAACCCCTGCGTTTATCAAGCGATGCAACGCACATCGTTGGATCCGGCGCGGCCCGGCAACTCCCCTATGTGCAAACCGCGAAGGCGGGGAAAATGCCAGTGACAAGGGCGTTGCCAACTTGAGGCCGCGGAAGCGGAGGACGACCGGCCGGCCGCCGGGTGGTATAAAATGCCGATTTCCTGCCATTGCCCGGCCGGCTGACGGCCATTCCCGCTGGCGTGGCGCAACGCGGTTTTTGGGGGGTGCGGATGCCCGGTGCGGATCAGATTTCGGTGAATACGGCGACCTTGCGCGAGCAGTGGACGCTGCGCGAGTGCATCGAGGGCTGTGTGCGCCACGGCGTCGCGGGCATCGCGCCCTGGCGGGACAAGCTGGCGGAATGCGGCGTTTCGCAGGCGGCAGACCTGATCGCCGACCACGGCCTGACCGTGACGGGCCTGTGCCGCGGCGGCCTGTTTCCGGCCGCCGATGCCGCCGGCCGGCAGGCGGCGCTGGATGAGAACCGCCAGGCGGTGGACGAGGCCGCGGCGATCGACGCCCGCTGCCTGGTTCTGGTGGCCGGCGGCCTGCCGCCCGGCTCGAAGGATATCGCCGGCGCCCGCGGCCAGGTGCGCGACGGCATCGCCGCCCTGCTGGAACATGCCCGCGCCGCCGATGTGCCGCTGGCGATCGAGCCGTTGCATCCGATGTATGCGGCCGACCGCGCCTGCATTAACACAATGGCGCAGGCGAATGCGCTCTGCGACGAGCTGGGCGCGGGCCTGGGCATCGCGGTCGACGTCTATCACGTCTGGTGGGACCCGGATCTGGCACGGGAGATCGCCCGCGCCGGCGACCGGATCCTCGCCTTCCATGTCTGCGACTGGCTGGTGCCGACGACCGACCTCCTGCTCGACCGCGGCATGATGGGCGACGGCGTGATCGACATTCCCGCCATTCGGACCATGGTCGAGGCGACGGGATTTCGCGGTCTGGCCGAGGTCGAGATCTTCTCCGCCGAGAACTGGTGGCGTCGCGACGCCGACGAGGTGATGCGGACGATCGTCGAGCGCTGCCGGACGGCGGTCTGAAGGACACCTTCGCTCACGCGACAATCGCGGGATTTTGACGTGCCAATTTGATGTCAGGCTTGGCGTTGGCGAGGCGGCGACACCAAGTCTGGGCCATGTCTCGCTTGCCAAACCCGCGATTGCTTGTAGCCGGCGTTGCCGCCGTGCTGCTGTCCGCCTGCACCTCCGTCGAATCCGCCTTCGCGCCGGAGCCCGATCTCTGGCAACGCTGGGAGGCGCACGAACCGTCCTCGCGAGAGGTGGTCGACCATTCGGCCTGGGACCGACTGCTGCAGACCTATCTCAGCCGGGACGAGGACGGCGTAAACCGCTTCGCCTATGCCGAGATCAGCGCTGCCGACCGGCGGGCACTGGAGACCTACATCGCCGCGCTCAGCGCCTTGCCGATCAGCCGGTATCGGCGGCCCGAGCAGTTCGCCTATTGGGTCAATCTCTACAACGCGGCGACCGTGCGCGTGGTGCTGGAGCACTATCCCGTCGACACCATCCGGGACATCGACATTTCGCCGGGGATCGTCGCCGACGGGCCCTGGGGCCGGAAGCTGATTACCGTCGAGGGCGAGGCGCTGAGCCTGGACGACATCGAGCATCGCATCCTGCGGCCGATCTGGCGGGATCCGCGCATCCACTACGCGGTGAACTGCGCCGCGGTCGGCTGCCCCAATCTGCAGCCGCGTGCGTTTACGGCCGAGAACGCCGAGTTCCTGCTCGCCGCTGGCGCCGAGGGCTATGTCAACGATCCGCGCGGCGTGACGGTGCAGGACGGCGGCCTCGTGGTATCCAGCATCTATGCCTGGTTCGAGGAGGATTTCGGCGGCGATGCGTCGGGCGTGCTGGCGCATCTCCGACTCTTCGCCCGACCCAAGCTGTTACGGCAGTTGGATCGGGGCGGCCGGATCAGGGGCTACGAATACGACTGGTCGCTCAACGACCAGGCCGCTCGCTGATGCGTCGTGAGTCGTAGAGCTTTGCCAGGCGGGCGGGCGGGACGCCGAGATGGAACAGCGCGTGTATTGCCAACCAGCCTGAGACGATACGAACCGGCGATCGGCCGGCGAAGCGGCGCGACGAAGTCAGCAGTGGCGGATCGTCGATGCAGCAGGTCCGGCCATACTTCTCCATGCGCCGATTGAAGTCATAGTCCTCCATCAGAGCGATGGGGCGGATGCCGCCCAGGGCGTCGTAGACGTGGCGGCGGACGAAGACGCCAGAATCGCCGTAGTAAAAGCCGTGTTGGCGGATCCAGGCGTAGAAGCGATCGAGCCAGCGGCTGAAGCCGTCATCGCCGTCGAACAGCAGCCGGAAGTTGCCGCCGACGGTATCGGGCGATGACAACGCTTCGGCGATGGCCGCCAGGCCACGATCGGGAAACCGGCAGTCGGCATGCAGAAACAGCAGCACGTCGCCCCGGGCCGCCGCCGCGCCGGCGGCGAGTTGCTGACCGCGTCCGGCCGGCGTCGTCAGGCAGCGCGTGCGGTGGTCTGCCGCAACCTCGAGCGTGGCATCCGTGCTGCCGCCGTCGACGACGACGATGTCCGCCGCTTGGCGCTGGCGTTGCAGGCTTTCGAGCAAGCCCGGCAGGCGCGCGGCCTCGTTCAGGGTCGGGACGATCACCGATATCAGCATGGCAAGACCGGTATTCTAGACCGGATCGTCGCCGGGGCGTCCGCGTCAGATCGCGGCCTGTTGCGGTGGCTGTTGTTGCGGCGCCGTCGGTGTCATCGCCTGCCGTGGCGGCGCAGCCTTCTGTTGAAACAAAGCCAGATTGTGGATCGACTGCGTCAGTTCCTGCTCGTAGCGGTGGCGCTCTTCGAAGCTGGGCGGTCGACCGCCGAAACGGCCATCGCCATACCAGCCGTAGAGTTTGCCGCCGCGGCCCATTTCCCGGGCGGCCCGGGTGGAGTCGATGAGCGCGGCTGGCAGATCGACCGGCGGCGCGGCGGAACTGGCCGGTTGCTCATCTGTCGCCGGGGCCTCCGGGGGCCCGGCCGTGGCGTCGGCCGCGGCATCGGTGGTTCCCGTCAGCAGCGGTGCGGCCCAAGGGTCGCTGCGGCGGAGCCGGCGGCGGCAGGTAATGTCGATGCGTCGGGACCAGAGCATGTAGGGCAGCCAGAGTACGTTGACCGCGGCGACATTGACCTGACCCAGCAACTCGAGCGGCGTCGCGACTTGCGCGACATAGCCCAGATAGGCCAGCACGCCGGCATAGGGCAACACCACGAAGACGGTGAAGCAGCCAAACAGCAGCGGCAGGTAGGGCGACGTCAGGAACAACAGGGCCGAGAGAAGCAGGCAGGAACCGATAATGACGAAGTCGGCCGCCGGTAGACCCTGCAGCGGCGCCGGTACGTTCGTGAAATCCCGCAAACCGATCTGTAGCACCGGTCCGGCCCCGAATTCGGTGACGCCGACGTTCAGCAGGCTGAGCAGCGGTGCGAGCGCGAGGCTGACCACCGCAATTCCCGTCCAGCCCGACATCCCGAACAATGGATGCCGCCGGGCCGTGGCGCGGTCGACCGGCACGACGTCGTCGCCGGCGCCGTCGGCGTCGGTCGTCTGGTCCGTCGCGGGATCGGAGGCCGCTGGGGTCGGTCGCTTCATACAGGCTTAACCGTATCTCAAAGCTTTTCGCCAACGCTCGCCGGCGTCGTCTGCTGACGTCACCGATACCGCATCGTGGTGAACCAAGCGTTACCAAGCACGCGGCGTCGGCTCGCGGCGGAAAGATTTGATCGGTCGGCGACGACGCCGACGAGCGTGCCGCCGGCTGTCTGGCCTGTGTTTCGAGATTTCCGGGAGCTGCCCGTATGAGCCTTGCGAGTGAAAGCGTCGGTCACGACGAGGTGCGCACCTTCTATGCCGCAGCGCCCGCCGATCACCGCTGCACGATCGACGCGGCCGTCGACGCGATCCGCGCCCAGGACGCGGTCGCCGCGTTCCCGGTGCTGCCGCGGCTGCTGACGCCGGAGACTCGCGTGTTGGACGTCGGCTGCGGCGATGGTTTCTTCAGCAACAGCATCGCCTTGAATTACGGCGCCCCGGTCACCGGGATCGACTTCGAGCCGTCGGCCCTGAAGCGCGCGCGCCAGGTGGCGCAGGCGCTGGAGGTCGAGGTCGATTACCTGCAGGCGGATTTGTTCGACCATGTCGTCGATACCCCCTTCGACGTGACGATCTCGCTTGGCGTGCTGCATCACACGGGCGACTGCCATGCCGGCATCCGGCGCCTTTGCCGAGACTTCGTTCGGCCGGGCGGGCACGTGATGATCGGTCTTTATCATTCGCACGGCCGGCAGCCGTTTCTCGACCATTTCCGCCGGCTTCGGGACGACGGCGCCAGCGAAAGCCAGTTGTTCGAGCGCTTCCGGCAACTGCACAGCCAGCCCGTCGACGAGGCGACCCTGCGCTTCCGCTTTCGCGAGCAAGTCATGCATCCCTGCGAGACGCATCATACGCTGGCCGAGATCGTGCCGGTGCTCGAAGCGGCCGGCGTGACGCTGACCGCGACGTCGATCAACTGGTTCGAGCCGTTCTTCAGCGTCAAGGATCTGTACGCCCTGGAGCCGACCTACAGCCGCATCGCCGAGCAGCGCCTGGCCGCCAACCGCTACTTCCCCGGCTTCTTCGCGGTGCTGGGGCGGCGCCGGACGGATGGTTAACCCGCCGTCAACCTAACGGTGCCACCATCGCACGGCGTGTATTGCAAGTTGGTGCAAAGGTTCGGCATGGATATCTTGAAGCTGCTGCTGCGGGATTGGCAACGCCAGATCCGGACGGTGTTCGGCCGCCGCCAGCGCCGGTCCGGCGATGACGACTACCGGCTGATCCAGGGACGCCCGCCGGAGAACATCTACCCGATGTGGTGAGCGCGCCGCCCACGTCGATGCGGGCGGTGGATCAATTTGAGGATGTGCTAATCTCTCCCGTGCCGGCCGGCATGGCCGGGGGCGGGAGCACATCGATTGACGGAATTCCAAGAAATCACCTCGGACCTGCGGTTTCCGGAAGGGCCGATCGCCATGGCGGACGGGTCCGTCCTGCTGGTCGAGATCGCCCGCGGCACGCTGAGCCGGGTGACGCCCGACGGCGCCGTCACGGTCGTCGCCGAGACCGGCGGCGGGCCCAACGGCGCGGCCATCGGACCCGACGGCGCCTGCTATATCTGCAATAACGGCGGCTTCGAATGGCGCGAACGGCACGGCATGCTGCACCCCGTGCGGCAGGCCGAGGACTATAGCGGCGGCCGGATCGAACGGGTCGATCTGGAGACGGGCGAGGTGACGGTGCTCTATACCGGCACCGAGCACGGCCCCTTGAGCGGCCCGAACGACATCGTCTTCGACGGCGACGGCGGCTTCTGGTTCACCGACATCGGCAAGCGCCGCGACCGGGACCAGGACCTGGGCGGGATCTATTACGGCCGCGCCGACGGCAGCCTGGTCAAACAGGCGATCTATCCAATGGTGACGCCGAACGGCATCGCGCTGTCGCCCGACGATTCCCGGCTCTACGTGGCCGAGACCATCACCGGTCGCCTTTGGGCCTTCGATATCGCGGGGCCCGGTGAGATCGCGCGGCGGCCCTGGCCGGCGCCGAACGGCGCGGAACTGGTCTGCGGGCTGCCGGGCTATCAGCTGTTCGACTCGATGGCGGTCGACGCCGATGGCAATGTCTGCGTGGCGACGCTCTGGAACGGCGGTATCACCGTCGCCGCGCCGGACGGCAGCGCGGTCGAGCACGTGGCCCTGCCCGACGCCTATACCACCAACATCTGCTTCGGCGGACCGGACCTGAGGACGGCTTATGTGACGCTGTCCGGCAGCGGGCGTTTGGTCAGCATGCCCTGGCCGCGGCCGGGTCTCGCCCTGCACTATCTGAACAAGTGAGCAAGCGTATGGCGCCTCCAGATCTGCCCGACCGGTTCGACGACGTCGAAACGCTGGAAGAGTTCATGACCCGGCCGAGCCCGGCGCTGGTCGAGGATCTGGCCGCGGTCGACGGCGACCTCATAGTGTTGGGCGCCGGCGGTAAGATGGGGCCGACGCTGGCACGGCTCGCCAAGCGTGCGTCGCCCGACCGGCGCGTCATCGGCGTCGCCCGGTTCAGCGAGGCAGGCCTGCGCGAGCAGCTCGAGAGCCATGGGATCGAGACGATCCAATGCGACCTTTTGGACCGCGCCGCAGTCGCCGACCTGCCGAAGGCGGGGAACGTCGTGTTCATGGCGGGCCGCAAGTTCGGTTCGACCGGCAACGAGCCGCTGACCTGGGCGATGAATGCGCTGGTCCCAGCGATCGTCGCCGAGACCTTCGCCGCCTCGCGCATCGTCGCCTTCTCGACGGGCTGCGTGTATCCGTTCGTGCCGGTGCTGGGGGGCGGCGCGACCGAGGCGACGCCGCCGACGGCGCCGCCCGGCGAGTACGCCAATTCCTGCGTCGGCCGTGAGCGCATGTTCCAGCACTTCTCGCAAACGCATGGCACGCCGGGGCGGATTATCCGGCTGAACTACGCCATCGACCTGCGCTACGGCGTGCTGCACGACGTCGCCACCAAGGTCTTCGCCGGCGAGACCATCGACCTGACCATGGGACATGTGAACGTGATCTGGCAGGGCGACGCCAACAGCCAGGCGTTGCGCGCCTTCCGGCACTGCACGACGCCGCCGGCGCCGTTGAATGTCAGCGGCCCGGAGACCGCGGCCGTGCGCACGCTCGCCGAGGAATTCGGCGCCCGGTTCGGCCGCGCGCCCGTCTTTACCGGCTCGGCGGCCGAGGCGGTCTGGCTGGTCAATACCGAGCTGGCCGCCAGTCTGTTCGGTTATCCCTCTGTCTCGCTGGCGCGCATGATCGACTGGGTCGCCGACTGGGTCGCGCACGACCGCGAGAGCCTGGGCAAGCCGACCCATTACGAAGTCCGCGATGGCACCTATTGAACCGGCGGCGTTCCGCGCGCTGACCGACGCCGATTTGACCGGCGCCCTCGCGCTGTCGACCGAGGCCGGCTGGAACCAGACCGCCGACGACTGGCGGTTGATGCTGGGGTTCGGCCGGGGCATCGGCGTCGCGGCGCCGGACGGCCGTCTGGTGGCGACGGCGCTGACGTTGCCGTTCGGCGGCCGTTTCGCCTGGATCGCCATGGTCCTGGTGACGGCGGACTGGCGCCGCCGGGGCCTCGCCACCGAACTGCTGCGGCGCTGCATGGCCCAGGCCGAGGCCGTCGGCTTGATCGCCGGCCTCGACGCCACCGAGGCCGGCCGTGAGGTCTACCGGCCGCTCGGCTTCAACGACATCTACAGCCTCAGCCGCTGGCGGGCCGAACGACCGGTTGCGACGACACCGTCCGACGCCGACATCCGGCCGATGACGCCAGCCGACCTCGACGCCGTCGCGGCGCTGGACCGCGCCGGCTTCGGCGCCGACCGGCGGCATCTGCTGGCGGCGTTCCTGGAGCGCGCGAACGGTCGCGCGTTCGTGGCTTTGCGTGAGGACGGCATCAGCGGTTACGTCCTGACCCGCGATGGCCGGGCCGCCAGCTATATCGGTCCGTTGACGGCCGAAGATGGCGTCGGCGCCGTGTCGTTGCTCGAGCATGCCCTGGCCGCTGCGAGCCGACCTATGATGATCGACCTCGCCGACCATCACGACGAATTGCGCAAAAGGCTGGAGTCCGCCGGCTTCACCCGCGAGCGCGGTTACACCCGCATGCTTCTTGGCCGCACCGGCCCGCTCGACGACCCTACACGCATCTTCGCAATCGCCGGCCCGGAGTTCGGCTAATTTCCGGTTCACTTACGGTCGATGGCGATATGTAGTTTGGATTGCTCGGCGACGTGGTCCAGAAATCGGTTGAAACGTTGGATCTCGCCGACGGCGATTCGGGCAGCCGGCATCGCGAGTTCAGTGATGACAACCAGCCCATCATCGGTCGCGTTTACACGGCGTCGGAGGTAGCCGTAGGGTGCCACGAAGTTTATCTGTGCGCCGCGATGCTCGACACGCCAGTTCGACGGCAAGAGAAATGTGGTTTCACTGCGATAGCGCAAACCGGAGAAGTTGTAAGGATAGTGGCTGTTGGTCGTCTTCACCGATCGGGCTTCGGCAGCCAGCCAGACATCTTCGTCGACATAGTTGTCGTAATCGGCCGGATCGAACAGCTGCGGGTACTTTGCGACGGAACGGATCGTCACGGGACGTGACGTATCGTCGACGCCGTCGAGCTCAAGGCTGGGTTCGACGCGATTGCTGACATTCGTCTGGTAATCGTCGCGCGCCCACTCCAGCCGCTCGCTGGTGCTTCGTCGCTGCAGTCCCGCGCGCATGTCCACGCCGTAGCCTTCGGAGTAGATCCGAGTCTGCCGTTCCTCCAGCAAACCGTCGTCCTGAAACCGGTTTTGCGTCGAGACGTCGTAGATCCAACGATATTTGACCTTGCCGAAATGAACCGGTTCCCGCATCTCGTTCGTCAGATCGAGGCGAATGGCTCCATGAAGGCTATGTGAGAACTGGTCGGACGGCGTATGCGGATCGGTCAGGTCGTAGCACGTCTCTCTGCCATCCGGCAGCCTGACGCAGGCCACCATGTGGTCGAAATAGCTGGCTGCCGGCAACAACAGCTTGCTGCTGTCAAACCGCTCGAACGTCGTCAGAACGGGATAGGCCCCGATCCCGATGTGGTTGACCATCGCCACGAACAGGGCCGTCTTGTCCTTGCAATCGCCGAACCGGCGCTCCAGCGTGGTCTCGACCGGGCGCGGAACTATGCCGCCGAGGCCGGCCTCGAGGCCGACATAGCGGATCTCCTGCGCGACGAAGCGATGGATGCGCGACAGACTCTCGTCTATCGATGTCGCATCGGCCAGTAGATCGTCGAGCACGTCCTCCAAGCCGTCGTCCTGCATCAGTGCCGGCTCGAACAGCGACCGCACCAACAGTCCGAGCCCCTGCCATGTCGTTCGTTCCGAGATGACCAGCGTCGGCAGAACGTCCCGATAGTAAATGTTTTGATCCCAGGGGCGGGCCGCCAGATGCCGCGCACTGCAGCTTAACGCCCGTGGGCCTTCCCTGCGGCAGTCCAGGTCGTCTAGATCGCTGCGCCATTGCGGCACCACGCCGCCGGTCTCCCACCTGACGTTGACCTCGAATGCTTCGCGCGGCCGGAATATCTGGGGAAAGAATATTCGGGACCATGGCAGCGGCCAGAGGCCGGCCTTGCGCTCGGTCTTGGTCACCAGGACGGCGATGGCATCGACCGTGAGGCCCGGAAATGGCACCACGACCTGGTATGAATCCGTGAAGACATCGTCGTCCGAATCCGCCAGCACCTGTAGCGTGACGGGATCGACATCGATGCGTCTGCCGTCGGGTAGCAGCGTATAGGCTTGCTCGATGACCGCATGCTGGCTGTAGGCATCTACCCAGAAGCTGATGTTGCCGGCTTCACGAACGGCGGAGGGGTTGTTCAGAAGCCGGGTGATGACCCGGGTCTCCTCAATCCTGCCATCGGCCCGGAGAGTCAGATCGGCGCGAAACAGCGGCTCGACAAAGTCCGCATCCTGTTCATCGACCGCGTCCTTCCGCTCCGGTGCGATTGCCAGATCGGCATAACCGAAAGCCGGCTCCTGAGGTCGCCAGGAGACAAACTCGACCGGCATTCCATTGATGGTCAGCGCCCGACCGGTATCGATTTGCGCAACGGCAGATGTCCAGAGCCCGACCAGCGCACAGATAAGCAACAACTGCTTCATTAAGGTTCGACCTTTTCCACGAGCGACAAGCTCTTCACCAATCGCTCGATATCACTCTCGATTATCGGTCCTTCTGCGGTTCGGGCGATGACTTCGATAATGGTGTCGTCGGTGAACAGAACCGCGATCCAGTATGTCTGGTCTGTATCGAAAGTATTGGCGTTGCGGTATCGGGTGAACGAAACCGGGATAAGGTCATCCGTTCGCAGGACCCGAATTTCATCCGATGAAGATGAAATCATTTCTTCGTCGATCATCTGTCGATGGGCATTGACCAACTGGTCCATCGTCAGATCGTCGCGTTTGTTCGTGTGGACGACGGCCCAGGTTTCGACCGTCGGACCCAGCAGCTCGAGATCGGCTTTGGCGTCGAGCGTGCCCGGCTTAGCCCGAGCCCAACCATAGTCCGGCACGCTCAGCGTGTAGCTGCCGCTGGTGCCGCTGACACGGGCATCGACCTCTAACCGCTCGCCGCCACGTCGGTCGACGTGGACGGATATCCCAAAGGCCATAAGGGCAATAAGTGGAAAGCCGCAGGCCAGCGCGGCGTATTGCAGTTTGGTGTAGCGGTACGGCCGGCTGGTCCAGGCCGGGTCCGTCAGCGACAGCTTGTGATGGTTGAGCTGCCGTTGCAGCAACATCCAGGGAAGCGGCGAAACGGTCACCGACAGCAAGAGCACAATAGCGTATGAGGTTCCGTCTTTGATATCTGTGAATGTCATGGCAACGCCGATGATGCCGGTGATCACCGCCGTGCCGACAATGACCATACGGGGCGGTCCGACGCGCGGCGCCAGCATCTCGTCCAACCGTTTCAGCAAACCGGTCATCCGCCAGGCGAGAAACGGCGGCGCCATGGGCACACACAGCGCCACGACGTACAGCCATGGTCGAATCTTTGGATCAACGTGACGTCGCATGTCAGTAGCGAAACGCCACGACCAGAAGAGTTGGTAGATACCGATCGTGGACACGAACAGCAGGTAGAGTTGCCACAATGCAATCGGTGGATACCACGGCGGCAGTTCGGGCGGCTCGTTCTGCTGAGCAGCCCGCTCATCCTGCTCGACTGGGGCGGTTTCCGACGGCGGTGGCGTGCTGTTCATTGAGCGGACCGATTTACATTGAGAACGCGTCAGCAAAGACTGACCTAGCCCATGACCGCCGACGGTACAACTCTAGTCAACAAATCTGGTGTGTCTATCTTCCTCTGGGTTGATGACAAAAGCGTAAAACGGCCGTCGATCCGTCGCCGGTTGCGATGGTTAACCGGGACAAAGCAAAAATAACGGCCGCAGCCCGGGGGCGGCGGCCGAATTGTACGCGTGCGCCCGTTGGCCGGGCGGCGGTGTTATTTGGTCATTTTGAGCGACGTGTCGAGGAAGTCGTTTGAGTAGGCATCCGTGATGTCGAACGGCTTCTCGAGGCTGAAGTAGGTCTCGATCAGCTTGTAGTCGTCCTGCATGCGGGTCGGATCGAAATGGCCCAGGGCGACGGAGCGCGAATTCTTGTCGCTCATCAACTCCTCGACCAGCTGCCAGTTGGCGACGCTGTCGGGGCGCTTGAGGCCGCTGTTGGCCTCGATCAGCGCGTCGATGCAGGGATCGGGATCGGCGACGCAGGCGTGATAGGCCTTCTGCGTCACCTGCACGAAGGCCTTCACCACGCCAGGCTTCTCCTTCAGGAAGGCGCCGTTGGCGATCACCGAGTTGCCGTAGGGGTTGATGCCGATGTCGCGCAGGGCGAGGAAACCCATGTCGTCGCCGAACACCCGCTCGAAGATGAAGTGGATGTTATAGAACGACGTCGTGACATGGATGCTGTCGGACTTCAGCGACGCGATCTTCGCGTTCGGCTGGACATTCACCCAGGTTACCGAGTCCGGATCGATGTCGGCCGCCTTGGCCATGGCCGGCCACATCTGGCGCGCCGCGTCCCAGGGCGGGTTGCCGATCTTCTTGCCGGGGAAGTCCTTCAGCCCGGTAATGCCCGAGCTCTTCTTCCAATAGAGGCCGTAGGGCGAGTTGGCGTAGATGTTGAAGACGGCGACCAGATCGGCGCCCTTGCCGCGGTTCACGAGCGCGGTGCCGAGATCGGCGATGCCGAGCTGGTTCTTGCCAATGCCGACGCGCTGGGACGAGAGGGTCGAGCCCTTGCCCTGCTCGATGGTCAGGTCGATGCCGGCATCCGCGTACCAGCCCTGCTTGTGGGCGTAGTAGATCGGGGCATGATCGCCGCCGGCGACCCAGTTGAGGATAAAGCTGACCTTTTCGGCCGCCTGGGCCGGAGCCGAGGCCACGGCGGCCATGGCCATGGCGATGCCGGCGCCGATGGCGACGAAGTGGCGACGCATGCTGTTTCTCCCTGTTACGCTGCCCGCGCCGTCAGGCCGGTCTTGCCAAGGGCGCGGCGTTACGTTACCTGTTGTAACCAGTTGGTTACTCAACAGAATAGATAGACCGCATGGCTTCTGTCAATGAATCCGCCACCGAGGCCGGGACCGGGACGACGGCGACGGCAACGACGTCCCGGCGCGATCCCGAGCGCACGCGGGAGAACATCCTGCAGGCGGCGCTGGCGGAATTTGCGGACAAGGGCCTGGGCGGCGCGCGGGTCGACGAAATCGCCCAGCGGGCGGGCGCAAACAAGCGCATGCTGTACCACTATTTCGGCAACAAGGAAGACCTGTTCCTGGCCGTGCTGGAGCGGGCCTACGAGCGCATTCGCGGCGCGGAGACACAGCTGCATCTGACCGAGCTGGAACCGGTGGCGGGCATGCGCGAGCTGATCCGCTTCACCTTCAACTATCTGGTCGAGGCGCCGTACTTCATCCGCCTGCTGAACAGCGAGAACCTGCATCAGGCCCGGCACTTGAAGCAGTCGAAGCGGGTGCGCGAGCTGCATTCGGAGATGCTGGACATGATCGGCGACCTGCTGCGGCGCGGCGCCGAGCGCGGCGATTTCCGCGACGACGTCGATCCGACCCAGCTGTTCATCTCGATCACCGGCGTCTGCTACTTCTACTTCTCCAACATCCACACGCTGTCGACAATCATGGGCGCCGACCTGAGCACCAAGGCGGCCCTGCAATCGCGCGAGGCGCACGCCATCGCCGTCATTCTGGGGTATCTCAGGCCATGAGCCTGCACTGGAGCGATCTGCCGGCCGAGGTGATGTCCGTGCTGCGCAAGGGCGCGGTGATCCCGGCGCATCCGCTGGCGTTGACCGCGGCGCGCCAGCTCGACGAGCGCCGGCAGCGGGCGCTGTCGCGTTACTACATCGATGCCGGCGCCGGCGGCCTGGCCGTGGGCGTGCACACGACGCAGTTCGCGATCCGCGAGACCGGTCTCTACGCGCCGGTGCTGCGGCTGGCCGCCGAAGAGATGGACGGCTGGACCGACCGGCCGCTGGTGCGCATCGCCGGACTGGTCGGCCGCACGGAGGAGGCGCTGGCCGAGGCGGATGTCGCGCTGGGCCTGGGCTATCACGCCGGATTGTTGAGCCTGGCGGCGTTCCGCGGCGCGGCTGAGGACGAGATCATCGCGCATTGCCAGGCCGTGGCCGCGCGCATCCCGCTGGTCGGCTTCTATCTGCAGCCGGCGGTCGGCGGCGTGCTGCTGCCGCCGACGTTCTGGCGCCGCTTCGCCGAGATCGACAATGTGGTCGCTATCAAGATGGCGCCCTTCAACCGTTACCGGACGCTGGACGTGGTGCGCGGCGTCGTCGCCGCGCGCGCCGAGGAACGGGTCACGCTCTATACCGGCAACGACGATCATATCGTCCTGGATCTGCTGACGCCGTTCGCGGTGTGTCGCGGCGGCGAGAACGTGGTGGTGCGGGTCCGGGGTGGCCTGCTGGGCCATTGGAGCGTCTGGGTGAAACGGGCCGTGGAGCTGCTGGCGCGCACGCAGGCCGCGGCCGAGCACGGCGTGGTGACGGCCGATCTGATGCAGCTCGACTCGCAGGTGACGGATTGCAATGCCGCCATCTTCGACGTCGCCAACGACTTCCACGGCTGCATTGCCGGTTGTCACGAGGTGCTGCGGCGGCAGGGACTGCTGGAAGGCATCTGGTGCCTCGATCCGAACGAGTGGCTGAGCCCGGGGCAAGCGGGCGAGATCGACCGGGTCTGCGCCGACTATCCACACCTGATCGACGACGACTTCGTCGCCGAAAACCTCTCGCGCTGGCTGGACGGCGAAGTTCAACAGGCAGCGAGGGCGTGAGCATGGCGCTGACAACGGAACAACAAGCCGCGTATCGCCGCACCGGCCACCTGACGGTGCCCGACGTGTTTACGGGCGCACGCATGGACGCGGCCATCGCCGATGCCGAGGCCTGGGGACGCGAATTCGTCGCCGGTCTGGATGCGGCCGAACGCGATTGGTACCTGGAAAGGGCCGTCGGGGCGCCCGACGTGCTGCGCAAGCTCGACCAGCCGGTGTTCCACCGGCCGGCGTTTCGCGCGCTCGCCGAGGACGACGCGTTGCTGGCGATGGTGGCCGACCTGATCGCGCGGCCGGCCGGCGTCGCCTTCAGCCAGATCTTCTTCAAGCCGCCGCACGGCGGCGGGCCGAAGCCGGTGCATCAGGACAACTACTATTTCGGGCCAAACGACCGTGAAGGCATGGTCACGGCCTGGGTGGCGCTGGACGCGGCGACCACGGAGAACGGTTGCCTCTATTTCGGCGACGGCAGCAACAACGGGCCGGTTTACAACCACGTCGCGCCGGCGGATGAGCCGTTCAATCTGCAGGTCCCGGCCGAGGAGGCGGCGCGGCACCCGATGACGCCGGCGCCGGTGCCCAAGGGCGGTGTCTCGTTCCACCACGGCAACACACTGCATCAGTCGTCGGACAACCGTTCGGACAAGTGGCGGCGCGCGGTCGCGATCCATTACTACGCCGCCGGTACCGACCTGACGACGCCGGCGCTGCGCTATGATCGCGACAAGTTCGTGACTCTGGGCTGACAGAACGCCGCATGGAGAACCGCAAGGAACGGATCGGCCGTTGGGTCCTGATCGTCGTCATGCATCTGGCGGTGATCGCGGTCTGGCAGCTCTGGATCACGCTGGGCGAGGTCGAGGCCTATATCATGCCGACGCCGCTCGCCACCTTCGCGACGCTGTTCGAGGACTATGACTGGTGGTCCAACACGCTGGTGACCGCGGCCTCGGTGTTCGGCGGCTTCTGGCTGGCGGTGGTGGTGGGCGTGCTGCTGGCGCTGGTGTTCTCCTGGTCGAAATGGCTGAACGACGCCTTCATGCCGGTGATCGTGAGCTTGAACATGATCCCCAAGGTGGCGCTGGGGCCGATCTTCATCGTCTGGTTTTCCTACGGCATCGGGCCGAACATCATCATCGCCTTCAGCATCTGCTTCCTGCCGATCCTGATCACCACGGCGCGCGGCCTGAACGAGGTCGAGCCGGAGCTGATCGATCTGGTCCGCGCGCTAAAAGCCTCGCGCTGGCAGGTGTTCGCCAAGATCCAGCTGCCGGGCGCACTGCCGTACATCTTCTCGGGCATGAAAGTCGCCGTGGTGCTGGCCGTCGCCGGCGCCATCGTCGGCGAGTTCATCGCCTCCGAAAAGGGCCTCGGCTATCTGATGCTGCAGGTGCAGGTGACGCTCGACACGGCGGCGATGTTCATGGCGGTGCTGCTGATCACCTTTGTGGGCGTCGTGCTCTACGCCCTGGTGTTGCTGCTCGAGCTGATGCTCGTCGTGCGTGACGCGCGCGTCGAATGAGCGGGTCCGACGCCACCGACGCGTTCATCCGGCTGGAGAACGTCCGCAAGGTCTACCGCACGCGCGGGCAGGAGTTCCTGGCCGTCTCCGACGTGACGCTGAACGTGGCGGCCGGCGAGCTGGTCTCGCTGGTTGGGCCGTCGGGCTGCGGCAAGACCACGGTGTTGAAGATCTTGGCCGGCCTGCACGGCCACGACGCCGGCAGCGTCGAGATCGGCACGTGGGCCGATCCGTTCGATCCGGGGCGCGATATCGGCATGGTGTTCCAACAGTCGCTGCTGCTGAAATGGCGGCGGATCATCGACAACGTGCTGCTGCCGACGGAAATCCTGGGCCTGCCGCAGGCCGAGAGCCGGGAGCGGGCGCGCGACCTGTTGCAGATGGTCGGCCTGGAAGGGTTCGAGGACAAATTTCCCTATGAGCTGTCGGGCGGCATGCAGCAGCGGGCGGCGATCGCCCGGGCGCTGGTGCACGATCCCAAAGTGGTGCTGATGGACGAGCCGTTCGGCGCGCTCGACGCGCTGACGCGCGAGAAGATGAACCTGGAGCTGCTGCGCATCTGGTCGGAAAGCCGCAAGACCATCATGTTCGTCACGCACAGCATTCAGGAAGCCGTGTTCCTGGGCTCGCGCTGTGCCGTGCTGACAGCGGGGCCGGCGCGCATGGCCGATAATTTCGAAATCGATCTGCCGTATCCGCGTCTTCTGGACATGAAGACGCACGAGAATTTTGGCGTCTACACGCGGCGGATCTACAAACTACTGGGCATGGAGTGAGACATGAGCGAACGCCGCCTCGGCATCATCATGAACGGCGTCACCGGCCGCATGGGCACCAACCAGCACCTGATCCGCTCTGTTCTGGCGATCATGGAACAGGGCGGCGTTCTGCTGGCAAACGGCGAGCGGGTGATGCCGGATCCGATCCTGGTCGGCCGCAACGCCGCCAAAACTGGCGACCTGGCCCGCCGGCACGGCATCGAGCGCTGGACCACCGATCTCGACGCGGCGCTCGACCATGCAGACGATGAATTGTTCTTCGACGCGGCGACGACGCTCGCCCGCGCCGACCTGCTGCGCAAGGCCATCGCCAAGGGCAAGCATATCTACTGCGAGAAGCCGACGGCGGCATCGCTGGCCGACGCCATCGACGTCTATCGCCTGGCACGCGACGCCGGCGTCAAGCACGGCGTCGTGCAGGACAAGCTCTGGCTGCCGGGCCTGCGCAAGCTCAAGCTGCTGAACGACGCCGGCTTCTTCGGCCGCATCCTGTCGGTGCGCGGCGAGTTCGGCTACTGGGTGTTCGAGGGCGATCTGCAACCGGCGCAGCGGCCGTCCTGGAACTACAAAAAGGACGAGGGCGGCGGCATCATCGTCGACATGCTGGCGCATTGGCGTTACGTGCTGGACAACCTGTTCGGGCCCGTGCGCTCGGTGACCTGCCGGGGCGCCATCCACGTGCCGACGCGCTGGGACGAGCAGGACCAGGCCTATGACGTGACGGCCGACGACTCGGCTTATGCCATCTTCGAGCTCGACGGCGATATCATCGCGCAGTTCAACTCGTCCTGGGCCGTGCGCGTGCGGCGGGACGACTTGCTGACTCTGCAGGTCGACGGCACGTACGGTTCGGCCGTCGCGGGCCTGCGCGACTGTCGCACGCAGTCGCGCGTCAACACGCCGAAGCCGGTCTGGAACCCTGATGTCCCGTCCAGCATCGATTATTGGGCGAACTGGGACGAGGTGCCGGACAGCATGGACTACGACAACGCCTTCAAGGCGGAGTGGGAGCTGTTCATCCGGCACCTCTACGAGGGCGGCGACGACCCGTTCCCCTGGAACCTGCGCGAGGGCGCCAAGGGCGTGCAGCTGGCCGAGCTGGGCCTGCAGAGCTGGGCCGAGCGCCGCACCATCGACGTTCCCGAGCTGGAGGCCTGAGCCATGCCGACCCTGAACCTGCCGACGTCGGATGGCGCGCTCGCGGCCTATACGACGCAGCCGGCGCGCGGCCTGCCGACGCGGGCGAACCGGCCGTTCAACCGCATCGCCTATTCGGCGGCGCATGTCGTCGCCGATCCGCTGGCCGATGTCGACCCCTGGCTGGAGCCGGCGCTGGACTGGGACGCGACCATCGCCTATCGGCAGCGGCTCTGGGACCTGGGCCTGGGCGTGGCCGAGGCCATGGATACGGCGCAACGCGGCATGGGCCTGGACTGGAAAGCGAGCCAGGAGCTGATCCGCCGCTCGCTCGCCGCCGCCCGCGGCTTGCCCGGCGCGCTGATCGCCTGCGGCGCCGGCACCGACCACCTGACGCCCGACCCGTCGCTGACCGTCGACGATGTCATCGCGGCCTATGAGGAGCAGGTCGGCTTCGTCGAGGGCGAGGGCGGCCGGGTGATCCTGATGGCGAGCCGGGCGCTCGCCGCCTGCGCCCAGTCGCCCGACGACTATGGCCGCGTCTACGACCGGATTTTGAGCCAGGTGTCGCAGCCCGTGTTGATCCACTGGCTGGGCGAGATGTTCGACCCCGCGCTGGAAGGCTATTGGGGCCATGGCGACCACATGGCGGCCATGGACGTCTGCCTGGATATCCTGAACCGCAACGCCGCCAAGATCGACGGCATCAAGATCTCGTTGCTGGACAAGGACAAGGAAATCGCCATGCGCCGGCGGCTGCCGGACGGCGTGCGCATGTATACCGGCGACGATTTCAACTATGCCGAACTGATCGCCGGCGACGCGGTCGGCTACAGCGATGCGTTGCTCGGCATCTTCGATGCCATCGCGCCCGCCGCCTCGGCTGCGCTCGATGCGCTGGCGGGCGATGATCTTGAGACGTTCCACGGCGTGCTGGCGCCGACGGTGCCGTTGAGCCGGCATATCTTCGAGGCGCCGACGCGGTTCTACAAAACGGGTGTCGTGTTCATGGCCTGGTTGAACGGCCACCAGGACCATTTCGTCATGGTCGGCGGCCAGCAGAGCGCGCGGTCGCTGCTGCATCTGGCCGAATTGTTCCGCCTTGCCGACGCGGCTGGGCTGCTGGCGGACCCGGATCTGGCCTCGGACCGCATGCGACAGATCCTGGCGCTGCACGGCCTCGAGGGCTGACTGGACATAATAACTAACTGGTTAGTTATTCTTGACGGCGGTCGAAGCGACTCCGCATGATTGCGCCATGAACCCGGCCTTGCTGAGCAAACGAGAACAAGGGGAATGACGTCCATGAAACGCTGGCTGCTTGCCGCGCTCGCCGCGGGCGCGACGGCCATGATGGCGGTATCCGCCGTCGCGGCCGATTATCCGTGGAAACCGACAAAACCGCTGACCATCATCGTGCCTTGGTCGGCCGGCGGCTCGACCGACCAGGTGACACGCGTCATCGCCGGCGAGCTGGGCGACGCGCTGGGACAGAAGGTGGTGGTCGTGAACCAGCCCGGCGCCTCCGGCTCGATCGGCACCAAGAACGCCTGGGAAGCGCCGAAGGACGGCTATACCTGGGCCGCGGGCGCGGCGGGCGATCTCGGCACCTACGTGGTGCTCGGCATGCTCGACACCAAGATCACCGACTGGCATCTCTACCTGGATGTCGCCAACGTCGCCGTCGTCGGCGTCAACGCCGATGCGCCCTACAAGGACTTCGGGGAACTGCTGGCGGCCATGAAGGCGAGCCCCGGCAAGATTTCGGTCGCGACCGCCGGTATCTCCTCCGGTGGCCACAACGCCATGGAGCTGATCTCGCAGGCGACTGGCGCCAAGTACAAGCACGTGACCTATGACGGCGGCAACCCGGCGGTGATTTCCACCGTCGCCGGCGAGACCGAGGTGACGACGCAGCTCGCGTCCGAGCAGGCCGAGATGATCCGGGCCAAGAAGCTGCGGCCGTTGGCCGTGCTGGCCGACAAGCCGCTGGAGATCGCCGGTCACGGCACGATCCCGGCGATCACCAACTGGATCCCGACGCTGCAGGTGGCGACGAACTATTTCGGCATCTGGGCGCCGAAGGGCATTCCCGGGGACGTCGCGAAGACCATGGAGATGGTCTGGAAGGACAAGATCTCGTCCTCCGATGCGCTGATGAAATACGCCGCCAACCGTGGCGCGCAGTTCACGCCCTACTACGGCGATGAAGCGCAGAAGCGGGTCATGGGCATGATCCAGAATAACGCCTGGACGCTGTACGAAGGCGGTAAGGCGAAGATCAAGCCCGACACGGTGGGTATTCCGAAACCTTAGATGTCGTCGTCGCGGCCGGGCGCAGAAGCGCGCCCGGCCGCCTTTTTTCGGTTGGGGGCAGCATGACGCCTGCGCGCATGGCGAAGGCCGATTTCGTGACCGCCATCATCCTGATCGCGGTCAGCCTGGGCGCCCTGGTCGAGTCCTGGCGCATGCCGCGCCTCGAACATCTGTCGATCAATCCCTATACCGTGCCGGGCATCGTGCCCGGCCTGCTGAGCGGCGTCCTGCTGCTGTTGGGCATGGTGCTGCTGGTGCGCGCGATCCGGCAAGGCGGCTGGCGGTTCGACGCCGCCACGATGACGTCGGCCGTCGGCGCGCGGCTGGTCCTGATGTTGCTGTTGACGCTCGGCTATGCCGCTGGCCTCGTCGGCCGGCTGCCGTTCTGGCTGGCGACCGGTCTGTTCGTGTTTCTTTTCGTGCTGCTGTTCGAATGGCGCGGCGACCGGCCCCCGGCGGGCCACCTGAAGAGCGGCGCTGTTGCCCTGGTGCTAGCCGTGGCGGTGTCGGTGGGCGTCAGCGCGCTGTTCCAGCACGTCTTCCTGGTCCGGCTGCCTTAGGATCATGCCCGAAGGCCTCACGCTTTTCGCCCAGGCACTTGTCGGCTTCCTGACGCCGGCGCAGCTTTTCAACGTGCTCTGGGCGACGCTGCTGGGCATATCGGTCGGCATGCTGCCGGGCCTGACGGCGACGTTGGGCATCGCGCTGATGACGACGCTGACCTTCAAGATGGCGGCGGGCGACGCGATTCTGATCCTGATCTGCATGTATGTCGGCGCGATCTATGGCGGCAGCCGCAGTGCCATCCTGCTGAACATCCCCGGCACGCCGGCGAACGCGGCGACCACGCTGGACGGACATCCGCTGGCGCGGTCGGGCCGCGCCGGCCGCGCCATGGGGCTGGCGACCAGCGGTTCGGTGCTGGGCAGCGTCGTCGGCATCATGTTACTGGCGACGATCGCGCCGGTGCTGGCGGACTTCGCGCTTGCGTTCGGCGCTTTCGAATTTTTCTGGCTGGCCGTGTTCGGCATCGTCATCGCCGGCCATCTGACGGCGCTGCAGGACCCGCTGAAAGGCTGGATCGCCGGCTTCCTCGGCCTGCTGGTCGCGATGATCGGGCAGGAGGGCATCCACGCCTATCAGCGGTTCAGCTTCGGCTATCTCGATCTTGCCGGCGGCATCGGCCTGCTGCCGGCGCTGATCGGCGCCTTCGGTTTCGCCGAGGTGCTGATGGTGATGACCGACCCGTCCTACCAGGTGGTGCGCGGCAAGGTCGAATCCGTGATCCCGAAGCTGCGCGAGCTGTTCCGCTATTGGCGCAGCATCATCCGTTCCGGCTTGATCGGGACGCTGATGGGTCTGATCCCCGGCGTCGGCGAGGACATGGGCGCCTGGGCCTCCTATGCCGCGGCGCGGCGCGCCAGTAAGGAGCGTGACCAGTTCGGCAAGGGCTCGACCGAAGGCCTGTTGGCGGCCGAAGCCGGCAACAATGCCGCGGTGCCCGGCGCCATCATCCCGGTGCTGACGCTGGCCGTGCCGGGCTCGGCCCCGGCGGCCGTGCTGCTGGCCGCCATGTTCATCCACGGCGTGCGGCCGGGCCCGTTGATCATGATCGAGTTCCCGAGCTTCGTGTACGAGGTCGTGGCCATGGTCTTGCTGGCGACGCTGGCGATCCTGGTGCTGGGCCTGCTGCTGACGAAGCCCTTGCTGCTGGTGCTGCGGGTGCCGCGCGAGCGCCTGATGCCGGTGATCTTCGTGCTCTGCACCATCGGCGCCTTCGCCATTGCCTCGCGCACGTTCGACATCTGGGTCATGCTGTTCTTCGGCGTGCTGGGCTACGCGCTCCGGCGCATGGATTATCCGATGGCGCCCCTGGTGCTGGGAATCGTGCTGGGCAGTATTCTCGACAAGAGCCTGCGCCGGGGCCTGGTGCTGACCGACGGCGACCTGACGCCGTTCTTCACCCGGCCGATCAGCCTGGTGCTGTGGCTGGTGACGTTGGTGACGATATTGTTGAGCTTTGGCGCGGTTCGACGGTTGGCGACACGTGTGCTGGCGGGGAGGCGGGAATGAAGCCGTCCGTACTGCAGATCGGCTTCGGCGGTTTCGGGCTGACGCATCTCAAGGCCTGGACGGCGCTTGGCCATGGCGAGCGCCTGTATGTGGCCGATCCGTCGCCGGCGGCACGCGACGCCTGCCGCCGTCACGGCCTGTCCGAGGACCGCATTGGCGCTGACTACGAGGCCTTTCTCGAGGCTGTCGATCTGGTCGACGTGGTGGCGCCGACGGACCAACATGGCGCGATCTGCGACCGGGCGCTCGATGCCGGCAAGGATCTGTTCATCGAGAAGCCGATGACCGCGACATTGGCCGAGGCCGAGCATCTGGCGCAACGGGTGCTGGCCGAAGGACGCGTTGCCCAGGTCGGATTCTACTTTCGCTGTCACCCGCTGGCGCAGGCGGCGCGAACGCGGGTACGCGATGGCGGAATCGGTGAGCTGCGCTATCTCTCGGGCCGGTTCCTTGGCTTCAAGCGCGCACGCACCGATTCCGGCGCCGTGCATAACGACGCGGTTCACTTCATCGATCTGTTCAACTGGCTGACCGATGCCTTTCCGGTTCGGGTCTACGCTGTGACGCGGGACCATTTCGGCCGGGGGCGGGAGGACTTCGCACTGTTGCAGCTGACCTATCCGGGCGACGTGATCGCCAGCATCGAGGTCGGCTACATCCAGCCCGGCCGTTGGAACGACGTGTTCGTGCCGGGCGCGCGGGCGACAAAGGAGATCGCGGTCTGCGGCAGCGCGGGCGCGTTGGAAGCCGATTTCGTCACCGACACGTTCGTTATGCATGACGTGCATCACGCCGACAAAGACGGCACCTGGCGGCCGGTGTTCGGCGACCGGGTCGAGCCGCATTTCGGCGCCATCGATCCGGTCGACGTCGTCACGGCCGAGCTGCGGCAGTTCGTCGACAGCGTCGACCGCCGCGCGCCGCCCGAGGCCGGCGTGGTCAATTGCGGGGTTCGGGTGGCGCAGACGCTCGACGCGATCTTCGCCTCGGCCGCACAGGGCGTGCCTGTGGAAGTGGAGCACTGACATGCGTATCGCGCTTTGCAACGAGGTCGTCCGCGATCTGTCCTTTTTCGAACAATGCGAGCTGGCGGCGGGACTGGGCTATGACGGCATCGAGCTGGCGCCGTTCACGCTTGGCGAGACGCCGCATCTGCTGTCGGCCGACGATCGCGCCGCGCTGCGGCGGGTTGCCGAGGACAACGGCCTGACCATCGACAGCCTGCATTGGCTGCTGGTGACGCCCGCCGGCCTGTCGATCACGTCGCCGGACGATGGCGTGCGGGGACGCACCATCGATGTCATGTGCCGCCTGGTCGGTCTCGCGGCCGACCTCGGTTGCACCGCCATGGTGCACGGCTCGCCGGCGCAACGACAACTGGACCTGGGCGACGAGGACGCAGGCCGGGCCAGGGCGCAGGACTGTCTTGCCGCCGTCGCCGACGAGGCGGCCGCGGCCGGTATCGCCTATTGCATCGAACCGCTGGCCGGGCGCGAGACCAATTTCATCAATTCGGTGGCGGAGGCCGCCGCGCTCGTCGAGGCGATCGGCAGTCCGGGCCTGCGCACCATGGTCGATTGCAGCGCCGCTGCGGTGGACGAGGCCGAACCGGTGGCAGAGTTGCTGGACCGCTGGCTGCCGACCGGCATGATCGCCCATGTCCAGGTGAACGACCGGAACCAGCAGGGACCGGGGCAGGGTGACGACCGGTTCGCGCCGGTGTTCGCGGCGCTAGGACGGCACGGCTATGACCGCGTCGTCGCCGTCGAGCCGTTCGACTACCGGCCCGACGGCGCTACCTCGGCGGCGCGCGCTATCGGCTATATCCGCGGCATTCTGGAGGCCTTGCCATGACGAGTACCCACGCGCCTGCGTTCAGCGTCGAGGAGGTGCGGCTCTACGAGCGCGACCAGAAGCTGCGCATGCCGTTCCGCTTCGGCGTCGCGACGATGACGGAATCGCCGCAGGCCTATGCCCATGTCCGCATTCGCCTCGCCGACGGACGTGAGGGTTGGGGCGTCGCCGGCGAGATGCTGGCGGCGAAGTGGTTCGACAAGGATCTGTCGCTCAGCAACGAAGACAACTACCAGCAACTGCGCACGGCGCTCGGGATTGCCATCGACGCCTACCGGGCAGCCGGGCCGGCGACGGCATTCGATCTGTTCGCCGGCAACTACCGGGCGCAGATCGACGCCGGTGCGGCGGCCAAGCTCAATCCGATCACCGCCTGCTACGGGCCGGCGCTGCTCGACCGCGCGGTGCTGGACGCGCTCTGCCGGCTGCACGACGTATCGTTCGCGGATGCGATCCGGCGGAACCTGCCGGGCATCCGGCAGAGCGAGCTGACGCCGGATCTGGAGGATTTCGATCTCGACGCCTTCCTTGCCGGCCTGAAACCCGGCGACAGCATTCACGCGCGCCACACCGTGGGCATGGTCGATCCCATTACCAGCAATCCTGAGCCGGTGAATGACGGCTTACCGGAGACGCTGGCGGATGTGATCGCCACTTACGGCCATCGCTATTTCAAGATCAAGGTCGGCGGCGACCTGACGGCCGACCTGGCGCGGCTGGCGGAGATCGCCGCGGCGCTTGACGTCATCGACGGGGAGTATCTCGTCTCGCTGGACGGCAATGAGCAGTACCGCGAGGCGTCCACCGTGATCGAGCTGCTGCGGGCGATCGCGGCGCGGCCGGAGCTGACGCGGTTCAGCGAATCCATCCTGTTCGTCGAGCAGCCGATCGCCCGGGCCGTGGCGCTGGAGGGCGATATCTGGGCGCTCAGCACCTACAAGCCGGTGATCGTCGACGAGTCCGACGGCACGCTCGACATCTTCCCGAAGGCCAAGGAGCTTGGTTACGCCGGCGTCTCGTCGAAGACCTGCAAGGGCTTCTACAAGTCGATCCTGAACCGGGCGCGCTGCGAACGCTGGAACGCGCGGGCGGACGGGCCGCGCTATTTCATGTCGGCGGAAGACCTGACGACGCCTGCCGGCGTGACGGTGCAGCAGGACTTGGCGTTGGTCAGCCTGCTCGGCATCGGCCATGTCGAGCGCAACGGGCACCACTACATCAACGGCATGGCGTCGGCGCCGGCGGCCGAGCAGCAGGCCTTCCTGGCGACGCACCCGGACCTCTACCACGAGGCCGACGGCACCGTGCGGCTGACGATCCGCGACGGACAGATCGCGCTTGGCTCGCTCGGCTGCGCCGGATTCGCGACCGCGGCGATGCCGGACTTCGATTCCTTGCGTGAGATGCAGATCCCGGACTAAGCCGCCCACTTGCTTCCGCAACTTGACCGACGTTCAATGAGGCAAAGCAACCGATCGCGGGAGGGGACATGCAGATCAAGCCGCTCGGCGACGTGCTCGGCGCCGAGGTCGTCGGTCTCGACCTGACGACCGATCTTGCGCCCGATGTGATTGACGCGCTCACCGACGCCTTCCTGACGCATCATCTCCTGTGCTTTCGGTCCGCGCCGTTGCCGGCGGCCGACTTCGTGCGCGTCGCTCGGCATTTCGGCGAGCCGCAATTGCAGTTGCTGCGCTATCGCTGGCACGAGGACGTGCCGGAGGTATCGTTCCTGGAGAGCACTTACAAGACCGCCGAGGACAAGCCGGACGATTTGCGCCAGGTGCGGCTGTCGGGCTGGCACACGGACGATTCCTATTTCGCGGTGCCGGCCAAGGCGACGATGCTGCAATCGCTGGCGATCCCCGACAGCGGCGGCGAGACCAAGTTCGCCAACACGCGGCTGGCCTATCTCGATCTGTCTGATGCGATGAAAGCGCGGATCGATGGCCGGGGCGCCGTGCATGCCTACGACACGAAGCGGGCGCCGGCGCGGGCTGAGAAACGCACGTCGGAAGAAGCCGAGGAAACGCCGGATGTCGTGCATCCGCTGGTGCGCACGCATGACAATTCCGGCGACCGGGCGATCTACTTCAATCCGAACCGCACCGATCGGGTCGTCGGTCTCGACCGTGCCGAGAGCGATGCGCTCTTGGACGCGCTCTACGACCACGTCACGCAGGCGCGCTATCAGTACCACCACAATTGGCGGCTCGGCGACATCTTGCTCTGGGACAACCGGTCGCTGATCCATGCCGTGAACACCGACTTTCCGGTCGGCCAGACCCGGCGGCATCAGCGCATTTTGCTAAAGGGATCGGCGCCCGTCTGAGCAGACCGCCGACGGCTCAAAAGCGATAGACGATGGCGGCGCCCGCCTCGTAGGTCACGCGCGACCCGAAATCGTCGATAAGCGGACTATCGGCGGCCTCGTCGCCGTAATACTCCACTTCGGCCTCGGCGCGGAATTGCCAGTGATCCGAAATGTCGAAGCTGAGTTCGAGTCCGCCGGTCGCCGACTTGAAACCGCCATCCGGGTCATAGGCGCGAAACCCCGATCGACTGGCCTCGGCCTGGCTGATGCCGAATTCGGTGCGCATGTGCCGGCCGCTGGCGAAACTGATGTCGGCTTTCGGCGTCAGGGTCAGCCGGTCGCTGAAGGGATAGGCGTAGCGCGCGGCGAGGAAGCCGACCGTGCCCTTGTCCGACCGGCCGGTGTATTGCTGCAACTGCACGCCGAACTGCCATCTGTCGATGTCGTAGCGCAGGGCGGCGACGAACTCCGCGTCATCGTCGATCTCGTCGAGGTCGCGCAGCACATCATTGTCGTCGCGTTCCCGGCCTTCTTCGTATTCCACGCCGAGCTGCAACGTGAGATCGTCGCGCAGATGCCAGAAGTACCCGATTTCCAGGAAACCGATGTAAAACCGGTCGTCGTAAACAGCGCGAAGGATCGGCTCCGCTTCGACCTCGTAGTCGTTGGAGCCGGTGTAGTCCGGTTCGATCTCGGCGCTGAGGCCGATGGTCAGGTCGAGTCGATCCCATATGGTGGACTGATCCTGGGCAATCGCGATGGAAACCAGGAACGCGAAATAGGCGACGAAGACGGCGCCGATGAGAACAACAACGATACGTGTCATTTGCCGATGTCCGTTTGCTGTGAATCCTGCAACGGCCATCGACTATGAGCATGGTGGGCGGCCCGGCAACGCGGCTTACTTGAAACGCATCGGTCATTCCCGAGTTGACGAACATGTCAATGAGACCTTAGTAAAATCAGAGACTTGTCGAATTCGCGCAGCATGAAAGATCTGCCTTCCAGGATTCCGATCGGTCTTGCCTGGACGGTCGTGGTGAGTGCTTTCGCCGCGATCACGGAGACCGACCTGCCGGACGACACCAGCTTTCCCGTCGCCTTCGGCTTCTGGTTCGTTTTCTTTGGCGCCACGGTGTTTTTGATCCTGCAGATCGACCAGTCCGTGACCCGCCTGCTGCGCGGTGTCCGCGGCGCGGCCGTCTTGCGCCCCGTTGTCACCATCGCGCTGGTCACGGTACCGGCGACGCTGTTGTCCCTGGCCTTGGATCCGCTGACGACGAATTCCGAAGAGATCGGCGTTTTGCTGCAAAGCCAGAGTCCGTTCATGGACTTCTGGCCGATCTTTCTGGACGAGATGGCGCCGGTGCTGCCGAACGTGGCGCTGGTCTGGGCATTCTTCTGGGTCGTGGACGCGCATCTGATGCGGGCCCGGAACGCGGGCGCGGCGGCAACGGCGGCGGCGCCCCGGCCGGACACGCCGGACACTTCGGTCCAAACAGCCCCGTTGTTCCGCCGCCACCCGGAACTCGGCCAACGGCAGCTCTTAGCGATCGAAGCACAGGAACACTACATCAAGGTCTATACCGATGAGGGCGCCGATCTGATCCTCTACCGCTTCAACGACGCGGTGGAGGACCTGAAGGACTATCCTGGCCTGCGCGTGCATCGCTCGTTCTGGATCGCCAACGCCGCCGTGACCGAGGCCGTCCAGGACGGCCGCCGGGTCTTCCTGCATCTGGTGAACGGCCTGCGCATCCCGGTGAGCCAAAGCTACCTGCTGGCGGTCCGCAAGCAGGGCCTCGTGCCATAGGCGACGGCTGCCTGGCCGACTGGGGCGTCAGGCGGCTTGCGTCCGCGACCGGCCCTCATAGAGATCCCGCCCTGCCACCAGCGCCCGGATCTTGGCGTCCGCGATGGGGCGTTTCAGCATCCAGAAGCCGCAGTCCGGGTGGATGTAGCGGACGCGGCCGGCGCCCAGCACGTCCTCGGCGCGCTCGATGGCCCGCGCGATGTCGTCGGCGCTCTCGATGTCGGTCTGCTTGATGTCGACGACGCCGAGTCCCATGCCGATCTCGGTCCGCAGCTCCTTGAAGGCGGCCAGTTCCTCGACCGGACGGTGCGCGTTCTCCATGACGATATGGTCGGCGTGCAGGCTGTTGAGATAGCCGAGCAGGCGGTCCCAGGAGCCCTTCTGAATGGTCTGGCCGCCGTAATTGCCGAAGCAGAGATGCACGGCCGGCGTGCCGGGCACGGCGTCGAGCACCTTGTTGATGGCGGCGGCGGCCCAATCGGCCTCGTCCGGGTGGCCGGGCAGGTTGGCCTCGTCGAGCTGGATGACGTCGGCGTCGCAATGCCGGACCTGCTCGGCCAGCGCCTCGGCAATGGCGTTGGCAAGCGCGGCGACATCGCCGTAGTGATGGTCGACCAGGGTCTTGGCCAGCATGTGCGGGCCGGTGACGGTGAACTTGAGTGGCTTGCTGGCGATGGCGCGAGCCTGCCGGCAGGCGACCGGCAGGTCCAGCGTGCCGCTGCCGACCGGGCCGTCGACCACGCCGGGCGGCCGGGTGCGGAACTGCATGCCGGGCTGGCTGCGGAAGGCCAGCGCCTCGTCAAAGGTGACATCCGTGCGCACGCCGGCCATAGGGCGCACGAAATACTCGATCATGCCGTTGGTTTCGGGGTGGTTGACGTCGAAGCGGTAGAGCTCGCCGTCGCAGACCAGGTCGATGCCGGCCTGTTCCTGGGTGTGGATGACGACGCGGGTGGCGTCGGCGAGCGCCTGCTCGGACGGCAGCGCCGCCAGCCAGTCCGGCACGGGATAGGACCCGACCACGGTGGTTTTTATGCCTGTTTCGACCTCAGCCATGCCGTACTCCATAAGTATCCAACTGGTTACTTAGCATAAGCGCGACGGCATTGTCAGGCGAGCGATTTGCTGGCGATTTCGTAGACGTCCTTCGACAGCTTCGGCTCGGCGAGGATGCGCTTCAGCTCGGCCTGCATCAACGCCTGACGCGCAGTATCGAAGCGCCGCCAACGGCCGAGCGGGCTGGCGAGGCGCGCGGCGACCTGCGGGTTCATGGGATCGAGCTCGAGAACCCGGTCGGCGAGGAACCGGTAGCCGGCGCCGTCGGCGGCATGGAACCGGAGCGCGTTGCCGCTCGCGAAGGCGCCGATCAGCGAGCGGACCTTGTTGGGGTTGCGGATCGAGAAGGCCTCGTGGCCGAGCAGCGCCGTGACCTGGTCGAGCGTATCGGGCAGCGACGACATGGCCTGCACCGCGAGCCACTTGTCGATCACCACCGTGTCGCCGGCAAACCGGCGGTAGAAGTCGTCCAACGCCTCGGCGCGGGCCGGCTTGTCCTTGTTGCTGAGCAGCGCCAGGGCCGCCATCCGGTCCGTCATGTTGTTGGCGCCGCGGTATTGCTCGATGGCGAGATCGAGCATGCCCGCGTTGTCGAGCTCGACGAGATAGGCGAGCGCGCCGTTCTTCAAGGCCCGCTGGCCGGCCGACGCCGCGTCGGGCGAAAACGGCTCGTTGCTCTGGTTGCCGCGGTAGACCGTCAGCAATTGGTCTTTCAGGCGTTCGGCGATGGCGCGGCGCAGGGCCTGCCGCGCGGTGTGGATCGCGTCGACGTCGATCGTGTCCATCTGATCGCCCAGATAATCTTCAGACGGCAGCGCCAGGACCTGGGCGCGGAAGGCCTTGTCCTGGCCGTCGTCGGCGAGGCTGTGCGCCAGCGCGTCGATGAAGGCGGTATCGGCCTCGGGCGCGCTGCCGGCCTGCACGGCCTCGACCATGCCGAGCAGCATATCGGTGGCGTATTGCTGGCCCGCCTCCCAGCGGCTGAAGGGATCGGCGTCGCGCGCCATCAGGAAGGCGCGGTCGGCGGCGTTTTGGTCCGACTTGACGGTCACCGGCGCGGTGAAGTCGCGGTTGACCGATAGCACCGGCGCCGTCGCGACGTTGGCGAAGCGGAAGGTCTGCTCGGCCTCGGTCAGATGCAGGAGCGGCTCGGACGTGGCGGCGCCGTCGATCTCGACGGTCATGTCGTTGCCGCCCGTGTCGAGGAGGCCGACAGACAGCGGAATGTGCATCGGCGCCTTGTTGCTTTGGCCCGGCGTGTCGGCGAGGTGCTGCGCCACGGTGAGGTCGTAGGTCCGGGCGTCGGCGTCGTACTCGCCGCTGACCCGCAACTCGGGCGTGCCGGCCTGGCTGTACCAGAGCTTGAACTGCGAGAGGTCGGCGTTGTTGGCGTCGGCCATGGCGGCGGCGAAATCGTCGCAGGTGACGGCCTGACCGTCATGGCGCTGGAAATAGAGATCCATGCCCTTGCGGAAACCGTCGCGGCCCAACAGCCGGTGCATCATGCCGATGACCTCGGCGCCCTTCTCGTAGACCGTGGCGGTGTAGAAGTTGTTGATCTCGATATAGGAGTCGGGCCGCACGGGATGCGCAAGCGGGCCTGAGTCCTCCTGGAATTGGCGCGCTCTCAGCGCGCGCACGTCCTGGATGCGCTTCACCGGCCGCGAACGCATGTCGGACGAGAATTCCTGGTCGCGGAAGACCGTCAGGCCCTCCTTCAGGCTGAGCTGGAACCAGTCGCGGCAGGTGACGCGGTTGCCGGTCCAGTTGTGGAAGTATTCGTGCGCGACCACGCCCTCGATGAAGCTGTAGTCGGCGTCCGTCGCGGTCTCGGCGTTGGCGAGGATGTATTTCGAATTGAAGATGTTGAGGCTCTTGTTCTCCATCGCGCCCATGTTGAAGTCGCCGACGGCAACGATGTTGAACAGGTCGAGGTCGTATTCCAGGCCGAACCGTTCCTCGTCCCAGCGCATGGAACGTTTCAGCGCGTCCATGGCGTAGGCGCAGCGGTCCTCGTTGCCGTGCTCGACGTAAATGCGCAGCGTGACGTCGCGGCCCGACGCGGTGGTGAACCGGTCCTCGACATGCGCCAGGTCGCCGGCGACCAGCGCGAACAGGTAGGCCGGCTTGGGGAACGGATCGTGCCAGACCGCCATGTGGCGGCCGTCCGGCAGTTCGGCCGTCTCCAACAAATTGCCGTTCGACAGCAGCACGGGATAGGCGGCCTTGTCGGCCCGCATGGTGACGCGATAGACCGACATCACATCAGGCCGGTCTGGGAAGAAGGTGATGCGGCGGAAGCCCTCGGCCTCGCACTGGGTGCAGAAGTTGCCGCTGGAGACATACAAGCCTTCGAGCCTGGTGTTGGCCTTCGGATTGATCTCGGTCTCGACGGTCAGCGTGAAGGCGGCGGGCGGCGCGGGGATCGTCAGGCTCTCGTCGGTCAGCGCGTAGTCGCCGGGGCCGAGATCGCGGCCGTCGATGGCGATGCCGAGCAGCCTGAGCTCGTCGCCGTCGAGCACCAGTGGCGCCGGGCCGTCGCCTGCGGCGGGGTTGCGTTTCAGCTCCAGTTGCGCCGTGACGCGGGTCGCCTCGGGGATCAGGTCGAAGTCCAGCGTGACCGTCTCCACCAGATAATCCGGCGGCCTGTAGTCGGCGAGACGGATGACGGCCGGTTGATCGCTCTGCATGACGGTGTCCCCACGATGGCGCTGTGCTGGGACAATAGATAGGCGAGGGGACCGGGACGGTCCAGCGCGTCAGCCGGCCTTCGCCTCTTCCTCGTCGCGCAGGTCCTTGCGGCGGATCTTGCCGGTGGCGGTCATGGGCAAGGCGTCGCGGAACTCGACGGCGCGCGGGTACTGGTGGCCGGAGAGGCGTTGCTTGACGAAGTCCTGGATCTCGGCCGCAAGGTCGGGACTGCCGTTCAGACCGGCCGGCGGGACGATGAAGGCCTTGACGATGGTGCCGCGCACGGGATCGGGCGCGCCGATCACGGCGGCGAGCGCCACGGATGGGTGCTTGATCAGGCAGTCCTCGATTTCCGACGGGCCGATGCGGTAAGCGCCGGACGAGATCACGTCGTCCTCGCGGCCCTTGAACCAGAAGAAGCCGTCGTCGTCCTTGTGGGCCAGATCGCCGGTGACGATCCAGTCGTCGAGGTATTTGCCGGCCGTTGCCTCGGGGTTGCGCCAGTATTCCAGCAGGAAGACCGGATCGGGGCCGCGCGCCGCCAGCACGCCTTCCGTGCCCGGCGGCAGCACGTTCCCCGCCTCGTCGATCACCTCGACATCATGGCCGGGGAGCGCCACGCCGATCGAGCCGGGCCGGTGCGCGCCGATGACGCCGCAATTGCCGGTCAGCAGGTTGGCCTCGGTCTGGCCCCAGAATTCGTTGATGGTGAGGCCGAAGGTCTCGCGGCCCCAGTCCAGGAGCTCGGCGCCGAGGCTCTCGCCGCCGCTGCCGATGGAGCGCATGGCGAAGTCTTGCCGCGCCTTGGGGTCTGGCACCTGGCGCAGCATCTTCAGGGCCGTCGGCGGCAGGAAGCTGTTGCGCACGTTGTGCTTCGCCAGCAGGTGGAAGGTCTGTTCGGGATCGAACTTGGGCGCGCGGTGGGCCAGCACCGGCACGCCGTAGTGCCAAGCCGGCAGCAGCACGTCGAGCAGGCCGCCGCCCCAGGCCCAGTCGGCCGGCGTCCAGAACAGGTCGTTCGCTTGCGGAAAGAAGTCGTGGGTGAACTCGATCGACGGGTAGTGGCCGAACATCACCCGATGGGCGTGTAGCGCGCCCTTCGGCGGCCCCGTCGTGCCCGACGTGTAGATGATCAAGGCCGGTTCTTCACCGGTCGTGTCGACCGGCGTAAAGGCGTCGCGGGCGTTCTCCAGCAGCGCCCAGAATTCGTGGTCGCCGGCCACATCGTCCGGTTCGGTCACGATGACCGTTTGCAGGTCCGGCAGGCGGTCGCGGATCTCGGCGAGCTTGCCGACGTTGGCACCGTCGGTGACGACGGCCTTGGCGCCGCTGTTGCCGAGCCTGTATTCGAGCGCGTCGGGTCCGAAGAGCGTGAACAGCGGCAACGCGATGGCGCCCATGCGGTAGAGCGTGATGTGGGTGAGCGCCGTCTCCGGCCGCTGACCGAGCAGAATGCCGACGCAGTCGCCGGGGCCGATGCCGAGCGCGGTGAACGCGTTCGCCAGGCGGTTCGACAGCTTCTGCAGCTCGGCGAAGGTGTAGCGCCGGACCGCGCCGTCCGGGTCCTCGTAGATCAGCGCCAGCTTGTCCGGATCGCCGGCATGGCGGTCACAGGCATCGACGCCGATGTTGAACCGGTCGGGTATTTGATGGCGAAATGTCGCCTTCAGTTCCGCATAGGTCGATCCCGGCCGCAGCAAACGCACGTGTCTGTCCCCCAAGAGATTTGGTTCATGCAAGCCTATTCACCGTCCCTGAGCCTGTCCACGCCATGACCGCTAGCCGCGACCGCGCCGTCATCGTCGGTGTCGGCGAGAGCGTTTACGCCAAGTGGGGCGGCAGCGCCGACCGGAGCCAGTTCGCGCTCGCCTGCGAGGCGATCCTGAACGCCGCGGCCGATGCCGGCCTGCCGCCGTCGGCGATCGACGGCTTCGCGTCCTATTCGGACGACGCCAACGATCCGTCGCGGCTGATGATCGCGCTCGGCATCGACCAGCTCAGGTTCGCCTCCATGGTCTGGGGCGGGGGTGGCGGCGGGTCGTGCGGCGCGCTGGCGCATGCGGCGGCGGCGGTCGAGAGCGGGCAGGCGACGGCGGTCGCCGTGTTCCGGGGTCTGTGTCAGGGCCAGTCGTTCCGCTTCGGCCAGTACCATGCCTGGTCGCCGGACGCGGCCTTCACGGCGCCGTTCGGCCTGTTCGCGCCGGCACAGATGTTCGCCCTGCTGGCGCGGCGGCACATGCATCTCTACGGCACCACGTCGGAACAGTTCGCCGAGGTGGCGTTGGTCTGCCGCGACAACGCCCAGCGAAATCCGCGCGCGGTGATGCACGACCGGCCGCTGACGATGGCGGAGCACCAGGCGTCGCGGATGATCGCCGATCCGCTACGGCTCTACGATTGCTGCCTGGAGAGCGACGGCGCGGCGGCGGTGATCGTGACCTCGGCGGAGCGCGCCCGCGACCTGAAATCCCGGCCGGTGCACGTGCTGGCGGCGCAGCAGGGCAGCAGCAAGGGTTGGGGCAGCGGCATGCTGGGCGGCCACAACATGCCGGACGAGATCTACGCCTCGGGCAACGCCAGGGCGATGGCGGAGGAGATGTTCGCGCGGGCCGGCGTGCGGCCGGACGAAATCGACGTGGCGCAGCTCTATGACGCCTTCACCGCGACGGTGATCTTCTCGCTGGAAGACTATGGCTTCTGCGGCGTCGGCGAGGGCGGGCCGTTCGCGGCCGACGGCAACCTGCGCTGGCCCGACGGCCGCCTGCCGGTCAACACCTCGGGCGGCAACCTGTCGGAGGCCTATATCCACGGCTTCAACCTGGTGGTCGAGGGCGTGCGGCAGCTGCGCGGCGAATCGACCAGTCAGGTGCCGGACGCCAGGCTGTGCCTGGTCTCGGGCGGGGAAAGCGTGACGCCGACCAGCGCCGCGATCCTGGGGGTCTGAGCCATGCCGTATCTGCCCGACAGCCTGCCCTTTCCCGAGCCCGACCTAGACGCGGCGGAGTTCTGGGCGCATTGCCGGGATCGCCGGCTGATGTTCCAGGCTTGCGGCGATTGCGGCGTGGCGCAACACCCGCCGCTTCCGGTCTGCCCCGCCTGCCAGTCGGCGAACCGAACCTGGGTGCCGGCGCCGGCCGAGGCGCGGGTGTTCAGCTATACTTTCGCGCACTATGCCTCGCACGCGGCCGTGCGCGACCGGCTGCCCTACAATGTCGCGGTGATCGCGTTTCCCGCGCTGCCGGGCGTGAAGCTGATTAGCAACGTGATCGACGCCGCGCCCGGCGCGCTGGCTGTGGGTTCGGCCGTCGAGCTTGCCTGGGACGAGGGCCCGGACGGCCAATGGCTGCCGCGGTTTCGGTTGCTGACGTAGCGCCTTTTCCCGCGGCGCGCTTCGAGACGCGCCCTATGGGCGCTCCTCAGCGTGAGGCTGTGCAGTAGGAGCCACGGCCTCAGCCTGAGGAAGGCCGAAGGCCTGTCTCGAAGGCGGATATTGTGGCTCTTGACAACGCGGCGGCTAGATGCAGTCTTTCCGCATCGGTGCAACAGCAGAAAGGAGGTGATCCAATGTCTGACGTTTTGGTGACGGTGAGTACTGCGCCCGCGTTCGGTGGCGGATCCAACACGATGACTTGGACGACGCCTTCTCGAACGGGGATTGCATAGGCAGCACTCACTGCCGACCGGCGGTCGCCAAGAACGGCCCCGGCTTCACCTAACGTGAAAAACTGCGACGCCGCGCCTCCCGGTGCGGCGTTTTTCTTTTGCGTCGATCGGCGCCTCAGACGACCAGCGCGGCGAGCGTCGGGACCTTCTTGGCGATCTCCATGGCCACCGCGCCGAGGCGTTCGACGCGGGCCTTGAGTTGCGCCTGCGACCAGTTTCGCGCCGAGGCGAGCTCGACCGTCTTGATCAGCTTGGCGTAGGCCGCCTCGTCCGCGGTGTCCGGCGTGATGCCCTTGATCACGTCGCCGGTGAGGTTCTTCAGGTCCGCCAACTGGTCCTTGTAGCGGCCGTTCACCGCCGCCACCGAGACCTCGAATAACTCGTCGAGATAGGCGTCGATATCGGCGTCGTCGCCGAAGGTGGGATTGCCGCCGGTGTCGCTCATGACGTTGTCCCTCGCGTCGTCATTCGTTCGTGATGCGCTGCTTCAGCTTGTCCAGGCCCTCGCGCAGGGCCTGGACCTTGGCCACCGCGTCGCCGACGCTGTCGGCTTTGGATTCCGCCTCGCTGGTGATCTTGGCGATGTCATCCGACAGCCGTGTCAGCGTCGAGGTAACCCTCTCGCGCAAACCATCGGCGCCGACATCGGCCAGGATCTCGTCTTGCGCGACTTGCACCTGTCGGATCGAGGCGAGATGGCCGGCGACCACGGAATAACCGCGCTGCATGCGCTGGTAGGAGGCGTCGATCGCGGCCATGTAGTCGCGCCGCTGCTGCTCCAGCGGATCCAGCAGCTCGCGGCGCTTGGCCTCGGTCTCGCGCTGCTGCCGGCGGATGAAGCCCTGCATCAGCCGGAGCGCCGTGTTGTCGGGAACGGCGGCCGAATCTCGAAGGTGCTCGACGAAGGTCTTGTTGCCGAAGGCCGGGATGCGGCGGGTCAGCGCTTCCTGGGTCAGGGCCGGGCTGTAGGTGTTGTCGATGAAGTTGTTGATGGTCTGCCGGTTCTGATCGAAATAGACCGTGGCCAGATCGCGGTGCGCCCGCTGCATCTCGGCCATGTCTTGCGAGACCAGGTCGGACAGCTCGACAGCCTCCTGGGGCACGTCGGCGCAGGCCGCAAGGCCGAGCGCGGCGGCGGCACAGAGGGCGATCCAGGCTCGGACGGGCTTCGAGATACGCTGCATGACGCTTTACCGTTGGTTGTTGGTCTTGGTTGTCAGGCCTGCATGATCTCGCCGGGGAAGCCCGGCGAATAGTGCTGGCCGTCATAGGTCAGGACCTCGCGGCGGTTCTGGTCGGGGCCGACATAGCTGCAATGCACCCAGCCGGCGGTGGGGTTGCCGTCGACCCAGAACTCCAGGATCAGCTGGTCGAAATCCAGATTGTCGGCGATGTGCCGGGCCAGCTCGATGTTCGAGATGCCGGGGATCTCGAAATCGACGGCCTGGCCCTTCACGTGCTGAGAGCGGTTGGACGAGCCGATGGCCCGGTTCAGCTCGGGCCCGCGGTACCAGGAGCTGGGCGAGAACGGCCGGGCGAAATGGTTCCGGCAGGGCTCGAGGATATGCTCGGCGACCAGCTTCAGCGCCTTGAGCGCTTCGTCGTCGGGCTTGTTGTCGATACCCTTGCGCAGCGCAGTCTGCGACTTGATGGCTTCCGCCAGCGTGAAGTGCGGCGAAATATTCATGGCAGCCCCCAACAGATCAGTTGTTTTTGTCTTTGTGCTTTGTCGGTCGGATTAGCCTATCCCGCCGCCGTTCCTTATCAAAGTGTCGCGGTTCACATGCCTATGCGCCGACGATGTCGGTGACGAGGTGGGCGATGCAGTCACCACGCTCGACCCGGGCGAAGTGGCGCTTGCAGATCAACATACCGCCGGCCTTGAAGCTGACGGTGACGGGCTCGCGGCCGGGATCGTCGACGAAATGGATGCAGCCGGCGGGCGCGCCCGCCTCGACCTCCGCGCCGAGCTCATGGAACGGCTCGAACAGCCCGGCGTCGGGTGCATAGACGAAGTAGTCGCGGGTCGCGATCTCGACCAGGCGGATCTTCTCGGGCGGGCCGACGTCGGGAAAGCGGTCGCGGTTCTTCAGCACGCCGAAATAGTCGAGCGCCCGGACGGCGCCGTTGCGGGTCAGCTGCACGCCGGCCGGGCTGACGCGGCCGCCGCCGCCGGCTTCGGTGCCGAGGTAGATGACGTTGTTGTCCTGCGCCGTGCTGCGGGCCAGGCGCTTGTCGTCGAAATAGTCCCAGATCACGCTGATCGGCGCGCCGAACGCCATCAGGGCCTCGCGGGCCCGCGCGTTGTAGTCGGCGTCCTCGGTCAGATAGCACATGGCCATGGGCACGTAGTCGAGTGATGAGCCGCCGGAATGCAGGTCGATCCAGCCGTCGCACATGGGCGCCAGGACGGTATGGATGTAGTGTGCGATTTCCTGCGTCGGACCGCGACTGGGGTCGCCGGGGAACGAGCGGTTCAGGTTGCCGCCGTCGAGCGGGGAGACGCGGGCGCCGGCCATGGCGGCGGGATAGTTCGCGGCCGGCATGACGATGACGCGGCCGGAAATGTCCTCGGGTTGCAACTCGCGGATCAAGCGGCAGAGCGTGACCTGGCCTTCATATTCGTCGCCGTGGTTGCCCGACATCAGCAGCACCGTCGGGCCCTCGCCGTTGCGGATCACCGTTAGCGGGATTGAGATGTTGCCGTAGGCCGAACGCGTGACCGAATAGGGCATTTGCAGATAGCCGTTCTGCTTGCCGTCGGCCTCGAAGTCGAGCTCGGTCCAGATCCGGGATGGTGTCGTTGTCATTCTTGTTCCCCACTCGTTACGGATTATTGGTTCTTCAGCGCGGCCTCGACGGTGGCGGCGATCGACAGCACGCGATGGTCGGCGCCGTGCTCGCCCATGATCATCAGGCCCACGGGGAGGTCGCCTGGCGCCTGGCAAGGCAGCGAGGCGGCGCAGCGGTCGAGGAAGTTGCCGACGGTGCAGTTGCGCAGGCTCAACAGGTTCAGGCGGTAATAGTCGTCGTCGACCTCCAGATCCGCCATGCGCGGGGCCAGGATCGCCACGGTCGGCATCAGCACCGCGTCGAACGGCGCGGTCAGCTTGTGGACCCGGGCGATCAGGTCGGCGCGCGCGTTCACCAGATCGATATAGTCGGCGGCGCTCATCTCGGCGCCGCGGCGGATGCGGCTGCCGACGCGCGGGTCGTAACGATCGCCGGCGCGGTCGAGCAGGTCGCGGTGCCAGGCATAGGCCTCGGCGGCCGGGAAGCCGCCGTTGACGCTGAGCTGCGGGATCTCATGCAGCTCGGCCAGCGGAATGTCCGTGATCGTCGCGCCGGCGGTCGACAGCCGCGACAAGGTCGCGTCGAAAGCACCGGCGACGGCGTCGTCGAGATCGTCCAGGACATATTGTTGCGGCACGGCGAAACGCAGGCCGGTGAGCGGTGCCTCGTCGGGTAGGCGGATCGGCACACCGGCCAGCACGGCGTCGAGAATGGCGCAACAGGCGACGCTGGCCGCGAGCGGGCCGATGCTGTCGAGCGAGAAGGACAGCGGCGCCGCGCCGTCGAGCGGCACGCGCGCTTGCGTCGGCTTGAAGCCGGTGATGCCGCAGAAGGCCGACGGGATGCGCACCGAGCCGCCGGTATCGGTGCCGAGCGCCGCGACGGCCATGCCGTCGGCCACCGACACGGACGCGCCCGAGGACGAGCCGCCCGGCACGCGGGTCCGGTCGTGCGGGTTGCCGGGCGTGCCGTAATGCGGGTTGGCGCCGATGCCGGAAAAGGCGAACTCGGTCATGTTGGTGCGGCCGATCGGCACCGCGCCGGCGGCCCGGACACGGGCCACCACGGGCGCGTCGGTCGTGGCAGGGGCGGCATCCTTGAGGACCACCGAGCCGGCCGTGGTGACCTGGCCCGCGACATCGAACAGGTCCTTGATCGAGACCGGCAGGCCGGCAAGGGGTGAGGGCGTGACGCCGTGCGCGCGCAGCCGGTCGCTCGTGTCCGCCATAGCCAAGGCCGCCTCGCGGTCGACATGCAGGAAGGCGCGCTGGCCCTCGCCGGACGGGTCCTCGATGCGGGCAAGCGCCCGTTCGGTCAGCGCCCGGCTGGTGGTGCGGCCGGCCGCGAGGTCGGCGGCGAGGTCAAGGACGGTGTCTGGCATGCGAAAAGGTTCCCTGGCGGATTTTCGGACGGCGCGGGCATGCTATCATGGCCGAGCGTCGGAAATAGAGTTGGAAGGAGAGGCGGCATGAGCGCCGTGCAGATCGTCGAGGTGGGGCCGCGGGACGGCCTGCAATCGGTCCCGACCTGGGTGCCGACCGAGGACAAGGTCGCGTTCATCCGGGCTCTGCTGCGCGCGGGCGTCAGCCGCTTCGAGATGGGCTCGTTCGTCAGCCCCAAGGCGATCCCGCAGATGAAGGACATCCGCGACGTGATCGCCGGCCTGGGCCCGCTGGGCGATGTGCGGCCGATGGTGCTGGTACCGAACACGCGCGGCGCGCGGGATGCGGTCGAGGCCGGCATGAACGAGATCATCTACGTGGTCTCGATGTCGGAATCCCACAACCAGAGCAACGTGCGCCGGCCGGTGCAGCAATCGATCGACGATCTCGGCGTGCTCTGCCGCGAGGTCGACCCCGACGGCAAGCTGCGGCTGCGCATTGGCCTCGCGACCTCGTTCGACTGCCCGTTCGAGGGCCGCACGCCCGAGGCCAACGTGCTGCGTAATATCGAGCAGATCCTAGCCATCCGCGAGGATGTCGAGCTGGTGCTGAGCGACACGACCGGCTTTGCCATGCCGGATCATGTCGGCGGTCTCGCCAGGCAATGCATCGCGCAGTTCGGCGACGGGATCACCTGGGGCTTCCACGGCCACGACACGCTGGGTTTTGCCGTCGCGAACGTGCTGGCGGGCCACGAGGCCGGGCTGACGGTGTTCGACGGCTCGGCGGCGGGACTGGGCGGCTGCCCGTTCGCGCCGGGCGCCACCGGCAACGTCGCGACCGAGGACCTGATCTACCTGTTCCACCGCATGGGCGTCGATACCGGCATCGATCTTGACCTGTTCCTGGAGGCGGCCGACATGGCGGCCAAGATCCCGAACGGCGTCACCGGCGGCCATGTCCGACAGATCCCGCGCGAGCGGCTGAAGCTGGAGGGCCCGCGTTACGCTGCCGAATAGCGGAACGTACGGCTGACCGCGTTGTCGGGCGCGGGCGGTCGATGCAACGAGAGGGGTCATCGTGGCTGAGATTGGCATCGGTCTGATCGGCGCCGGCTGGATGGGCAGGGTGCACGCCACGGCTTACCGCAACGTGCCGATGGCCTTCGGTCCGGCGCCAGCCGTGCCGCGGCTGGAGGTCATCGCCGACATCGACGAAGACGGGGCCCGCGCCGTCGCCGAGAGCTTCGGCTTCGCGCGCTGGACCACGGACTGGCGCGAGGTGGTGGCCGATCCGCGGGTCGACGCCGTCGACATCACGGCGCCGAACGACCTGCACCCGGAGATCGCCATCGCCGCCTGCCGGGCCGGCAAGGCGGTCTATTGCGAGAAGCCGCTGGCGCTGACCGCGGCGGGCTCGCGGGAGATGGCCGAGGCCGCGCGCGAGGCTGATGTCGCGACCATGGTGGGGTTCAATTATCTCAAGAATCCGGCCCAGGGTTTCGCCCGGCAGCTGATCGAGGCCGGCGAGATCGGCGACGTCATCCAGTTCCGCGGCACCTTCGATGTCGATCACATGACCGATCCCAACATGCCTTTTACCTGGCGCACGGAAAAGGCGCTCGCCGGTTCCGGTGCGCTGGGCGATCAGGCCTCGCACACCATGAGCTTCTCGCAGTATCTCGTCGGCGATATCGAGGAAGTCTGCGGCATGACCGGCACGTTCGTTGCCGAGCGACCGGTCGGCGCGGGCGCCGAGATGCGGCAAGTCGAGAACGACGATGTCGTGATGGTGCTGGTACGCTATGCCAATGGCGGCATGGGCTGCATCGAGGCGAGCCGCGTGGCCACCGGTCGCAAGCTCTGGGCGAGCTATGAGATCCAGGGCACGAAGGGCGCGCTGTTCTTCACCCAGGAACGCATGAACGAGCTGCAGCTTTATCGCCACGGCGATCCGCCGGCCGAGCGCGGCTACAAGACCATCTATACCGGGCCCGAGCATCCGAACTACGCCGCGTTCCAGCCGTTGCCGGGCGTCGGCCTCGGCTATAACGAACAGAAGATCATCGAGGCGCATGATTTCATCGTCGCCGTGGCGGAAGGCGGGCGGGCCGAGCCCGACTTCGACTTCGGCCACCGGATCTCCCGCGTGATCGACGCGGTTCTGCTGTCGGTCGATGAACGGCGCTGGGTGCGCATCGACGAAATCGAATAGCGGCGTATGACAAGCGTACCCTCCGATATCCTCCGCGAGGTCTTCGGCTTCGATTCCTTCCGCGGCGAGCAGGGCGAGATCGTCGGGCACGTCGTCGACGGCAACGACTGCCTGGTGCTGATGCCCACGGGCGGCGGCAAGTCGCTTTGCTATCAGCTGCCGGCGCTCTGCCGCGACGGCGTCGCCATCGTGGTCTCGCCCCTGATCGCGCTGATGCAGGACCAGGTCTCGGCACTTCGGCAGTTCGGCGTGCGGGCCGCGGCGCTGAACTCGACGTTGTCGTTCGCCGAGGCCGGACGGGTCGAGGCCGCGATGCGGACGGGTGAGCTGGATCTGGTCTACGTGGCGCCCGAACGGCTGCTGACCGATCCGTTTCTCGAGCTGCTGGATGCCTGCCGGCTGTCGCTGTTCGCCATCGACGAGGCACATTGCGTGTCGCAATGGGGACACGACTTCCGGCCGGAATACCGACAGCTCACGGTGCTGCACGAACGGTTTCCGGACGTGCCGCGGATCGCGCTCACCGCGACGGCGGACGCGCCGACGCGCAAGGATATCGTCGAACGGCTGGACCTGACCGGGGCGCGCGTCTTTGTCGCCGGCTTCGACCGGCCCAACATCCGCTACCGCGTGGCGGCGAAGCAGAACCCACGGGCGCAGCTCCAGCGCTTCATCGCTGAAGAGCACAAGGGCGAGGCCGGTATCGTCTATTGCCTGAGCCGGGCCAAGGTCGAGGAGACGGCGCATTGGCTGGCGAACCAGGGCTATCCGGCGGTGGCCTATCATGCCGGCCTGGAGAAGTATGAGCGCGCCGCCCGGCAGGACCGGTTTCTGAAGGAGGACGGCGTGATCGTGGTCGCGACCATCGCCTTCGGCATGGGCATCGACAAGCCGGATGTGCGGTTCGTCGCGCATCTCGACCTGCCGAAGAGTATGGAGGCCTATTACCAGGAGACCGGCCGGGCCGGGCGCGACGGCCTGCCGGCCGACGCCTGGATGGTCTACGGCCTGCAGGACGTGGTGAAGCTGCGGCAGATGGCCGAGACCTCCGACGCGCCGGAGCAGCAAAAGCGGGTCGAGCGCCAGAAGCTCGATGCCCTGTTGGGCTATTGCGAGACCACGCGCTGCCGCCGGCAGGTGCTGTTGGAATATTTCGGCGATCGCCTGGACGCGCCCTGCGGCAATTGCGACATCTGCCTTGAGCCGCCGGAGAGCTTCGACGGCACGGTCGCGGCGCAGAAGGCATTGTCCTGCGTCTATCGGACCGGACAGCGGTTCGGCGCCGGCCATGTCATCGACGTGCTGCTGGGCGGTGAGACCGAGCGCATCCGTCGGCTCGCCCACGACCGGCTGTCGACCTACGACATCGGCGGCGAGTTGAGCCGGGACGAATGGCGCTCGGTGTTCCGCCAGCTGGTGGCCATGGGGTTATTGCGCGTCGACGTCGCCGGCCATGGTGGCCTGCGGCTGGGCGAGGGCGCGAGGGGCGTGCTGCGCGGCGACCGCGAGGTGCTGTTGCGCAAGGAGACCGTGCGCAAGAAGACCGCGGCAGCCAAGGTCCGCAGCCAGGCGGCATTGGAGGACCCCGACGATCAGGCGCTGTTCCAGACATTGCGCGCGAAACGCCTGGAGCTGGCGAAGGCGCAGGGCGTCCCACCCTACGTGATCTTTCACGACTCGACGCTGGCCGAAATGGCGCGGCACCGGCCGGCGGGCCTCGACGCCTTCGCCCAATTGCCGGGCGTCGGCCAGTCCAAGCTGACACGCTACGGCGAGGCGTTTCTTGACGTGATCAACGCCCACACGCCCGTCGAGGCGGGTGAAGCTTAAAGCCGTTCGTTCGGTGGGGCGATTTCGGTGACGAGGTCGCGGATGAGCGGCTTGTTCGCGAGCGGTTCGAGGGTCATTTCGCTGGCCTGCAATTTCGTCGTGCAGGCATAGGCGACTTTGCCGTCGATGCGCATCATGCATTCCTTGCAGGCGTTGGCGTTGATGCAGGAATAGCGCACGCCGATGGTCGGATCGGCGTGGATGCGCAGCCAGCGCAGGCCGTCCAGCACCGACTGGCCCGGCTCGAACGGCGCCTCGAAACGGTCGTAGCGCGGTTGCTCGTCCGGGCCGCCACGCCGGATCTTCAGAACGGTGGTTTCGGTCGGTGCGGTCATGCCATTGCTCGCTCCGGCTCTCCAACGGCCTGTCGCCGCACGTTTAGTTGCCCCTCATGCAGGGACACGACCTGGTTCACTTGCCAGGCCGGATCGCTGTCGGGGAAGTCTTCGCGCTGGTGCGCGCCGCGGCTCTCGCGACGTTGCAGGGCCGGCAGCGCGACGGCTTCGGCCGTGAGCGCCATGTTGCGCAGTTCCAGCCAGTCCATGAAGGCGGCGTCGTAGCCGGTGACGCGCGGCGGCTTGCGCTCGGCGATTGCCGCCCGTAGTTCGCGGATACGTTCGAGCGCGGCGGTCAGCCGGCTCTCGTCACGGAACGGACCGACATTGTCCGCCATCAGCGCCTGCAGGTCGGCGATATCGGCCGTGGCGTTGCCCGTATCGTTCGCCGGCCCAGATGCCTGCAGCACGTCGCGCATGGGCGCGGCGGCGGCATCGGTCCAGGCCTGCGGGCGGCCGCTTGCGGCCCGCGCGGCGGCGCGGCCGGCACGCTCGCCGAAGACCAACGCTTCGGTGATGGCGTTGCCGGAGAGGCGGTTGGCGCCGTTCGGGCCGCCGATGGCCTCGCCGGCGGCGAACAGGTTGGCGACGCCGGTCTGCATGTCCGTGTCCACGCGGATGCCGCCCATGTGGTAGTGGGCGATGGGCGCGACCTCGACCGGCATTTTCGTGAGATCGATGCCGTTGGCGGCCAGCCGGTCGATGACGGGCCCGAAGGCGGCGCGCAGATCGGCTTCGGCCACGTGCTCGAAGCTGAGATAGGCGCCGCCGTGCGGGCTGCCGCGGCCGGCTTCGGCCTCCTTGACGATGGCATAGGTGGCGAGATCGCGGGTGGCGACATACTTGCCGTCCTCGGCGACGCCATAGGCGTCCAGGAACTCGGCGCCGTCGGCGTTCAGCAGCCGGCCGCCGAGCTTGTAGCGAAACGGGTCCCACATGATCGGGTCCATGCCGATCAGCCGGGGCGCCAGATGGCCGATGGGGAAGAACTGCGGGAACTCCATATCGACCAACTCGGCACCGGCGCGGAGCGCCAGCGCATAGCCGTCGCCGCCCATGTTGACGGACGCGCTGTTGCGGCGGTAGAGCCGGGTCAGGCCGCCGGTGGCGATGACGACCGCCTTGGCCGCGATGGTTACGGTCTCGCCGGTCGTGTTGTGCAGCGCCATCGCGCCGACCGCCGCGCCGTCGCGGGTGACGATGTCGGTGACGCAGAGGTCGCCGACGCGGCGGATGCCGTCGCTTCGGTTGAGCCGGCCGCGCAGCGTCTTAGAGACGGCCGGGCCGGTGTTGAGGAAATCCACATAGACGCAGCGGCTGACGGAATGGCCTGGCGCCATGACCTGACGGATGCGGTCGCCGTCGCGGGCCCAGCCGACCTTCCAGTCGTCCATCTCGAGGATGCGCGTCGGACCCTCCCGGCAGAGAATTTCGGCGAGCGCCGGATCGCAGAGGCCGCGGCCGGCCGCGATGGTGTCGTCGAGGTGGCGTTGCCAGTCGTCGGGTTCGGCATGGCCGATGGCCGCCGCCACCGTCATCTGTGCCATCACCGTGGCGCCGCCGCGGCCGATCAGGCTCTTGTCCAGCAGCAGCACGTCGGCGCCGGACCGGGCGGCCGAGATGGCGGCATACATACCGGCGGCGCCGGCGCCGACGATCAGGACATCGGTCTCAAGATGGGTCATGATGCGGATTATAGGCGGATTGCCGCCGACCGGGCAGATCAAGAGGCCGCCACATGCTCGACCCCAATCTTTCCGTCACGCTCGGCGCGCACCGCTATGCGGTGAACCGGCGCTGGGGCACGCCGCCGTCCGGTGTCTCGCCGGAGCTGTTGTCGGCGATCGGCGTCGATGGCCAGGGCCGTGTGCATGCGGTCCGGCGGCTCGATCCGCCGGTGCTGGTGTTCGCGACCGACGGAACATTCGTGCGGACCTGGGGGCAGGGGCAGATCGCCGATCCGCACGGCCTGCACATGGCGACGGATGGGCGTATTTTGATCGTCGACCGGGATGCGCATCAGGTGCTGGCCTTCGACGCCGACGGCGGGCTGCAGTCGGCTTTGGGAGAGCGGCACGTGGCGGCGTTCCAGGCGCCGTTCAATCATCCGACCGGCGTCGCCGTGGCGCCGGACGGCGAGGTTTACGTGTCGGACGGCTACGGTAATTCCTGCGTGCACCGCTTCTCGGCCGACGGCCGGCATTTGCAGAGTTGGGGCCGGCCGGGCGCGGGGCCGGGGGAGTTCACGACGCCGCACGCGGTCTGGGTCGACCGGCAGAACCGCGTGCTGGTGCTGGACCGGGAGAACAACCGGGTGCAGGTGTTCGACCGCGACGGCGCATATCTGGACGAATGGCCGGACCTCTACCATCCGATGGACGTCTACGAGGATGCCGACGGCTTCGTCTATGTGACCGACCAGATCCCGCGGCTGTCCATGTTCGCGCCCGATGGTACGCTCGTTGGCCGCTGCCGGCCGGTCTTCAATGGCGCGCACGGCATCGCCGGCGACGCCGACGGCAATCTCTACATGACCGAGATGTCGCCGCCCGGCATCACCAAGCTGACACGGCTGGACTGACGGTCAGGTCTCAGCACACGTTTGCAGGAGCAGCTTCATGACGATCTATGTCATCCTCGACAACGAGATTCACGATGCCGAGGCCTACGACCGCTACAAGGCCGCGGTGCCGGCGCTGGTCGCCAAGCACGGCGGGGAGTATCTGGCGCGCGACGGCGCTTTCGACGTCATGGTCGGGGACTGGAAGCCCAACCGCATCGTCATCTTCAAATGGCCGAGCCGAGAGGCGCTGAACAACCTGATGAGCGATCCCGAATATCTGCCGTGGAAGGAACTGCGGGAGTCGGTAACCACGACCAACAATCTGATGATCGTGGACGGGATCGACTGAGCTAACCGGCGGCCGTCGTTTCGCTGTTCAGACCGGCGCCGGCGGCGAAGCGGTCGGTGCGGTAGTCGTGCACGCTGACCGGCGCATACTTCGCCGGGCGTTCAGCGCTCTGGCAGGTCGGCAGGCATTCGACCATGGCGTCGTAGTTGGGGCCGACGAAAAAGCCGATGGACAACCGTTCACTGCCGGCTTTCAGGTCGTCCGGCGGCAGCGCGACCCGGTGCGGCGTCGAGACCCAGCGGTCGTTGGTCCAGCGCATCATCAGGTCGCCGAGATTGACCACGTAGGTCTCCGGGATCGCCGGCGCGTCGATCCAGACGCCGTCGCGGCGGCGCACCTGCAGGCCGCCGGGCGCGGCTTCGTTGCGCAGCAGTGTCATCATGCCGAGGTCGGTGTGCACGCCGCAGCGCAGCTGGTCCGGCAGCACCTCGCCCGCGATCGGCGGGTAGTGCAGCAGGCGGAGCTGGCTGGTGTGCCGGTTGAGCCGGCTTTGGAAGTAGTCGTCCGGCAGGTCGAGTGAACGGGCGAAGGCCCGCGCGATGAGCTCGACCAGGTGCTCCATTTCGGTCCAATAGGCCAGCATCGCCGGGCGCAAGCCGTCGGGCGCATCCGGCCAGAGGTTGGGCGCAAAGCTGGGATAGGCGCTGGGACCGGTGTAGTAGGGCGTGTCCGGCACGTCGTCCGGGCCGATGGCGAAGACCTCCTTGACGTCGGGCGGCGTGTCGCCGCCGTGCATCCGCGCCAGCGTCTCCTCGCCATAGGGGATGTAGCCGCGGTTCTGATCGTCGCGCGGCCGCCGCACCGTCATCTTCTGGTCGAGCGAAAGGTCGAAGAAGGCCATGGCCCGGTCGTAGAGCCGCTCGGCGGTCGTTTCCGGCACGCCGTGGCCGGCGACGACGAAGAAGCCGATCTGCTCGCAGATCAGGCCGAGCTGCCCGGCGACGGCGTCCTGCGCTGTGCGGTCGTCGCCGCGGAATGGCGACAGGTCGACGATGGGAACGCGATCGAGATCCATGACGACACCCCTCGGCTGCCCAATGCCCGAATAGCCTTGAAGTATCCGGGGCGGCGTTGCCGGGCGTCAACCGTCGGCGAGCGGGGCCTGCGGTTTGTAGCCGGTCCAGGCGAACCAGTAGGCGATGTGGCCGCCGAGGCGGACGAGGCGCGTGCCGTCCGCGCCGATCAGGCCTTCCTCGTCGATCTGCCAAATGCTGCCGTCGCCGGCGTCGCGCAGGCTGCCCTCGCCGGCGGCCTCGAAATCGCGGCCGCCGGCGTCGTAAGCGCGCACCGTGCGGGTGGCGGCGTTGCCGATCAGGACCACGTCGATTTCGCCGACGCTGTCGTTCAGCACCTTGCCGCCCTCGAAGTCGGTGAGACGCCATGCCTTCTCGGCCAGGCCGACGCGGAGCGCGAAGACGTAGTCCTTGGGATTGAGCGCCTGGTCCAGGACCACGGCGGGGAACATCAGGTCGGGACTGGCGAAGTATTCGCCGTAGGGCCGGCCCGGCTCGTAGACGCGGTTGAAGCCGGTGTTGAGCGACAGCACCTTGGTGTCGGGATGCCGCGTCAGCCAGTCACGCCAGCTCGTGATCGTCACGGGGCGGATCTTCAGCTCGATGCCGGAACCGGTTAGCTCTCCGACCACTGGCCGGCCGGTGAACTGGTTCCAGAGCGACTTGGTTTCGTGGTCGTACATCAGCTTGTTGGATCGGTAGAGGAAGCCGGAGGAGCCGAAGACGAACGGCAGCTGGCGCGGCGGCACGGTGGTCTCGTAGAGAATGCCCGAGCCGCAGAGCGTGCAGTAGGCGAGCGCCACCGGCACGCCGCCGATGATGTCGTTGAACATCTCGTGCCAGTCGAGCATCCGCAGGGGATAGGCGCGGGCGTCCCCGTTGATCTCGACGCCGAACACCAGCTCGTCGTCGGTGATGTAGCTGGCCTCGGCCGGCGAAATCAGTTCCGGATTGTTCAGTGCGGGGATGCCGTCCTTGACCACGCCGCCCCAGGCAATTTCCTCGAGCCGGATCTCATGCTCGACGCCGCGCCAGAGGAACTCGCGGAAATGCGGGTCGATCCGCGCCATCAGGTCGGCCTTGAAGCCGTCGAAGCCCTCGAACGGCTTGATCTCCGGATGCGCCTGCTGCCACAGCATCCATTGATGCCAGTCGCCTTCGAGATATTCGCCGGTCAACGCCGAGAGCGCGCGGCTGAGCGCGCCATCGTCGGGCACGAAGCGGAGCGCCTGGATCAGCGCCGGCACCACGTCTTTCTCGCCGCGGCGGACCAGCAGGCCCAGCGCCAGATCGCGTTCGCCGGGGTTCGGCGAGAAGACCTGCCGGACGAGGATCTCGACCTGCTCCGGCGTGACCTTGGGCTTGCCTTCTTCCGCCGTCGCGGCGACGACGGGTGTCGCCAGAATGACCGTCGCGGCCAGGCCGGCACGAATCGCTCGGAGCATGTCTACGCCTCCGCTGTTTGCGCTCTAACCTAGGCGCGGGCGCGGCGGTTGCCAAACACGACCGTTCACATCGCCATCAGTCCGCCGGCGCGCGGTGGTCGGCGAGCTCGGTCTTCGGCAAGCCGGTCGGGCGTTCGTCGGCGATTTCTTCGATCATCTTGGCCAGGATCGCCTCGGCGAAGTTCGCCCGCGTTTCGGCGACCATGACGAAAGCGCCCTGACCGCCGATGACGTCACGATCGTAGTGGGCGTCGAGCGGCATGCCGCCGGGGCCGGGATAGCCGCCGCCCGGCGATTTGATGACGAGCGCGTTGATGGTGATGCCGTCGGCCAGCGCCTCGGCCCGCGAAATCGGCAGCGGCCGGCCGCCGATCTGCGGCCCGTCGCCGGATATGTCGATTACCAGGCGCGCGCCGTCGATGCCGTTGCCGCGGATCAGATCGGCGGCATGGTCGATGGCGCCGCTGATCGAATTGTAGCCCTGGGCCACGCGCGGCGCCGCCATCAGCTTGTCGGCGAAGGCCTGGGCCGAGGCGGCATCGCTGATCACCATCCAATCGACAATGGTGTGCTGCGAGAACGGGCCGCCCCATTCCACATGTGCCAGCGCAATGCGGCCGTGATAGCCGGACTGGATCGCGGCGAGCACGCCCGGACTGGTGATGGCGGCGGCGTAGCCGGCGCGCTGGAGCTGGAATTCCTGGTCATCGATCGAGCCGGAGCCATCGGCGGCCAGCACCAGCTCCAGGTCGACGCGTTCGGCGACGGCCGGGCCGGCCAGCAGGCAAAAACTAGCGAACAGGGCGGCAAGAGATGTTTTCATCGTCTACGGCTCCGAAGGGATTACGATGGTCGCAAGGTTATGTTGCGATGCGCGCGTGACAAAGAAAGGGGTCGGATATGTCCGAGATCAAGACCGAGCTGCTGTTCACCATCACGCTGACGGTGGAAGGGCCGACGCCGCTCGGCGATACGCCGTTCGGCGATCGCCGCATCGCGCTGGTCACGGGCGGGACGTTCGAGGGACCGAAACTGCAAGGCACCGTGCAGCACGGCGGCGGCGACTGGCTGCTGTTCCGCAACGACGGCGCGACGCAGCTCGATGTCCGGGTCACGCTGGAGACCGATGACAATCACCTGATCTACATGACCTATCGCGGCATCCGGCACGGTCCGGACGCGGTCATGGCGCGGCTGAACCGGGGCGAGGCCGTGGATCCGTCGGAATACTATTTCCGCACCGCGCCGTTCTTCGAGACCTCGTCCGGCAAATACGGCTGGCTGAACCGCATCGTCGCCGTCGGCACCGGCGAGCGCCGGCCCGAGGGGCCGGTCTACAGGGTCTACGAAGTGCTTTGAGCCTCGGCCGCCGGCGCGTCGCCGCCCTCGGCTTCTGACTGGGCCGCATCATGCTTCCGCCGTTTGCAGGCGGACATGGCGGCGACGGCAAGCAGGCCGACGCCGATGCCGGCGGCGAGATGTGCGGCGGCGTTAAGACCGAGCCTGACAAGCATCATTTGTCTCCCCGTTTGCGGGCTTTTCGGGCCCGACAGGCGGCGCAACCGAGCGCCACGCCGACGGCCGCGCCCTTCACGAACGCGGATGTGGCGACGAGATACGACAGGATCATGGGCCGACCCTCCCTTTGGACCAATCCTGATGTGATAGGTAAGGGGATGCGCGCGAAAGTGAAGGAGGCGAGGCGCCCGATGTTGGAACTACGACCGAACTGCGAGCATTGCGACAAGGACCTGCCGCCGGACAGCACGGCGGCGCGCATCTGCACCTTCGAATGCACCTTCTGCGCCGATTGCGTCGAAAGCGAGCTGCACAATGTCTGCCCGAACTGCGGCGGCGGTCTGGTGGCGCGGCCGATCCGGCCGAAGGCGATGCTTGCGAAGGCGCCGGCATCGACCAAACGCGTGCACAAGCCCATCGACGCGGCCAAACACCACGACTTCTTGCAACGCTACCGCGATATGCCGCCGGAGCAGCGGTAATCGATCGACGCACCGATTCCAGCTGCCGCTGGATGCCCGGATCAAGTCCGGGCATGACGGATAGGGGCAAATCGGAACAACATCGTCATTGCCGGGCTTGACCCGGCAATCCAGGGACGGACTTGTGGCGGCCGCCTATTGCACCTGTTCCTTGGTGGCCAGGAGCTTGATATCGGGCCAGTCCTTGGCGGTGCTGTCGAGGTGCCAGCCGTTGCGGGCGAGGAAGACCATCTCGCCGGCGTGATCTTCCGCTAGAGCGGCACGGTTGGCGTCGCTGAATTTCTTGAGCGCCACTTTGTCCGGCGCCTCGACCCAACGGGCGGTGTGCAGCGAGGTCGGCTCGAAGCGGACGGGGATGTCGTATTCCGTGCGGATGCGGTCGGCGAGCACGTCGAACTGGAGCGCGCCGACGACGCCGACGATCCAGTCCGTGCCGATCGTCGGTTTGAACACCGACGCCGCGCCCTCCTCGGCCAGTTGCTGTAGCGCGCGGCCGAGATGCTTTGCCCGCATCGGGTCTTCCGGCCGGACGTTCTGCAGCAGCTCGGGCGCGAAGCTGGGGATGCCGGTGAAGCGGATCTCCTGGCCCTCGGTCAGCGTGTCGCCGATGCTGAGATTGCCGTGGTTCGGGATGCCGATGATGTCGCCGGCCCAGGCTTCCTCGGCGATTTCACGGTCCTGAGCCAGGAACAGCACGGGATTGTGCACGTTCAGCATCTTGCCGCTGCGCACGTGGCGCATCTTCATGCCGCGCTTGAAATGGCCCGAGCAGAGCCGCATGAAGGCGATACGGTCGCGGTGCTTGGGGTCCATGTTCGCCTGGATCTTGAAGATAAAGCCGCTGACCTTGCCGTCGCCCGGCTCGATCGCGCCGTTGAGCGTCGGCTGCGGCCTGGGCGGCGGGGCCAGCTCGGCGAGGCCCATGAGCAATTCGCGCACGCCGAAGTTGTTCAACGCGCTGCCGAAATAGACCGGCGTCAGGTGGCCTTCGCGGTAGGACTGGAGATCGAATTCGGGACAGAGGCCGCGCGCCATCTCGACCTCCTCGCGAAGCTGCGCCACGGCATGCTCGGGCAGCAGCTCGTCGAGCTTGGGATCGTCCAGGCCGCGGCATTCGATGCCCTCGTCGACGGCGCCGTTCTTGCCGCGTTCGACCAGGATCAGCCGGTCGCGGAACAGGTCGTAGCAGCCGAGGAAATTCCGGCCCATGCCGATGGGCCAGCTCGCCGGCGTGACGTCCAGCGCCAGCGACTGCTCGATCTCGTCCAGCAGGTCGAAGGGATCGCGCGCCTCGCGGTCGAGCTTGTTGACGAAGGTGATGATCGGCACGTCCCGGAGGCGGCAGACCTCGAACAGCTTGCGGGTCTGGCTCTGGATGCCGCGGGCGGCGTCCAGCACCATCACCGCCGAGTCGACGGCGGTCAGCGTGCGGTAGGTGTCCTCGCTGAAATCCTCGTGGCCCGGTGTGTCCAGCAGATTGAAGGTGCGGCCGGCATAGTCGTAGGTCATGACCGAGGAGGCGACGGAAATGCCGCGCTCGCGCTCGACCTTCATCCAGTCGGAATGCGCGCGCCGCTGCTCGCCGCGGGCCTTGACGGCGCCGGCAGCCTGAATGGCGCCGCCGAACAGCAGCAGCTTCTCGGTCAGCGTCGTCTTGCCGGCATCCGGGTGCGAGATGATCGCGAAGGTGCGCCGGCGCGCGACGGCGTTGGTCAAATCAGACATCGTTCAGGTCTGTTACGTTGGCCGGCCGCAACCTAGCGGCTTTTACGGCTTATACCAATCGGTGATGCCGTACACCGACATCGCATGTTTCGAGACGGGCCCTTCGGGCCCTCCTCAACATGAGGTAAGAGACTGATATTGAACACAAACCTCACCCTGAGGAGGCCGCGCAGCGGCCGTCTCGAAGGGGCGGCTTAATCAAGCGCCGCCATGACCCGGGTCAGCAGGCCGGCGATGGCGGCGTCCTGGATCCAGCGGGCGACCACGACCAGCCTGGACGGCGCGTGCAGCCAGACGATGCTATTGCCGGCGCCGACGGCGGAGACGCTGTCGGCCGGCACGCGCGCCCAGTTCGCCTGATCGGTGTTCAACCACCAGAGATAGCCGTAGATGGGGTTGGTCTCGGCCGGCGTCAACATCTCGTCGATCCAGGCCGGATCCAGGATCTGCCGGTCGCCCCAGCGGCCGCCGTCGGCGATCAGCAGGCCCATGCGCGCATGGTCGCGCGAGCCGATCCACATGCCGCCGCCCCAATGCGCGCCGCCGGAGACCGACTGCATGCGCCTGCCGTCGATCTCGACCCAGGAGTTGCGGTAGCCGTGCCATTCCCAGGCGTCGGACGCGCCGATCAGGTCCATGACGCGGTCCTTCAGGACCTCGGGCAGCGGCCGGCGGAAGACCTGCATCAGCGACAGGCTGAGCCGGTTCACGCGGACGTCGTTGTATTCCCAGTAGGTGCCCGGCGGTTGCAGATCGCGGTGCGTGCCCTTCTGGGCGTTGGATTTGCCGGGGCCGACCTGGCGGTGACGGTCGACCTGGTCGGGCTTGTCCCAGAGCGTGCCTTCCCACTCGCTGGTCTGCTGCAGCAAGTGCCGCCAGGTGATGGCGCCGTTGTGTTCGCTGTCGAAACCGTCATCGAGCGCATAGTCGCGGACCGGGTCGTCGACGCTGCGGATCAGGCCGTCGGCCACCGCAATGCCGGCCAGGATCGCGAGATAGCTCTTCGTGACCGAGAACGTCAGGTCAGTGCGGGCCGTATCGCCCCATTCGGCGACGATGCAGCCGTCGCGCAGGATCAGGCCGTTCGGTCCGCCGCGCGGCTTGGTGGGGCCGAGGATCTCGTTCCACGGCGCCGGCTCGAAGGCGCCCTTGGCGATCTGCTCGGCGAGGTCGCGCGACCATTCGGTCTCGTGGTCCTCGGCGAATTTAGTGGCCTCGGCCAGCCGGTTGGCGTCCATGCCGGCGGCGGCCGGCGTCATGCGTTCCCAATCGTTGCCGGGCGGCGGCACGTAGGTCATCGGACAATCCTATTCCGCGGCCCGGCGGTGCGCGAAGGCCTGGGGCCAGCGCGCGGGATGGCAGCGGGCGTATTGCGGCGCGTATTCGGTATCGGCGCCCAACGCCTCGGCCGCGTGCCAGGCCCAACGCGGATTCCACATCATGCCGCGCGCCAGCATGACGAAATCGGCCTGACCTTCGGCGATGATCTCGTTAGCCTGCTGCGGCTCGGTGATCATGCCGACCGCCATGGTGGTGATCTCGGCTTCGGCCTTGACCTTGGCGGCGAACGGCACCTGATAGCCCGGTCCGATCGGGATCTGCTGGCGTGGATCGAGGCCGCTGGTGGTGAGGTCCATGAAGTCACAGCCGAGCTTCTTCAGCTCCCGGGCGAACATCACCGTCTCCTCGGGCGTCCAGCCGCCGTCCACCCAGTCGGTCGCCGAGACGCGGACACCGAGCGGCTTGTCCGCCGGCCAGGCGGCGCGCACGGCGGCGAAGCATTCGAGCGGAAAGCGCATGCGGTTTTCCAGGCTGCCGCCGTAGTCGTCCTCGCGCCGGTTGCTGATCGGCGACAGGAACTGGTGCAGCAGGTAGCCGTGGCCCGCATGGAACTCGATCAGATCGAAGCCGATGCGGATGGCGCGTGTCGTGGCGTCGACGAACTGCTGCTTGACCTCGTCCAGACCGTCGCGGTCGAGCGCCTTGGGCGTGTGCCAGCCGTCTGCATACGGCAGCGCGGAGGGCGCCACGGTCTCCCAGGGGTCTTCGCCCGGACCCAGCGGCTTTCCCCCGGCGCCCGGCGGATGGGTCGATCCCTTGCGGCCGGCATGCGCCAACTGGATGCCCATGGCGGCGACGCCGTGGGTCTTGCAGAAGTCGATCACCCGCTTGAGCGTCGATTCATTCTCGTCGGAATAGAGGCCGAGGCATTTGTGCGTGATCCGGCCAACGGGCGAGACGTGCGTCGCCTCGGTGATCACCAGGCCGGCGGCACCCATGGCGAACTGGCCGAGATGCATCAGGTGCCAGTCGTTGGCCGAGCCGTGTTCGCTGATGTACTGGCACATGGGCGAGACGACGACGCGGTTCGGCAGGCCGAGCCCGCGCATTTCGTAGGACGTGAACAACGGTACGCTCATGGCGCGGATATCCCTGGTGCGGTTCGGGAAAACGGCGGAAGTGGCGATCTTATAGCAAACGGTAGACGCGGAAACCGATATCGCATGCTTCGAGACGCGGCTTCGCCGCTCCTCAGCATGAGGTAAGGTATTGATATCAATATATAACCTCATCCTGAGGAGGCCCGCAGGGCCGTCTCGAAGGATTGGCCATCATGTGCCTAGTCGCGGCCGGTGGTGAGCACCACCTTGCCGACGACCTGGCCCTGTTTGATGACGTCGAGGGCGTCGGCGAAGCGTTCGAGCGGGTAGGTCGCCATCACGTGCGGGCGGATCTTGCCCTGTTCGTAAAGGTCGAACATCTCGGCCTGGGCCCGCGCCACGGCCTCGGGCGTGCGCTCGCGGTAGTCGGACCAGTGGCAGCCGGTGGCGGTCAGGTTCTTGACCAGGAGATAGTTTGCCTTGACCTCGGGGATGCGGCCGGCGGCGAAGCCGATGATGACGATCCGGCCGGACCAGGCCAGCGCACGTAGCGCCGCGTCGAAGACGTCGCCGCCGACGGGATCGATGACGATGTCGGCGCCGTGGCCGTCCGTGGCCTCGCGGACCTGCCGGCGCAGGGAGTCGCGCAGATCGTCGGCGGCGAGGTCGATGATGTGGTCGGCGCCGGCCTGGCGCACGGCGTCCGCCTTGGCCGGGTTGGTGATGCCGGCGAGCGCGACGCCGCCGAGCGCCTTCACCAGACTGATGGCGGCGATGCCGACGCCGCCGCTGGCGCCGGTCACCAGCACGCTCTCGCCCGGTTGGAAGCGGCCGCGCTCGATGAGCGCGAAGTGCGCGGTCTGGTAGGTCAGGCCCATGGCTGCGGCATCCACAAAGCTGATGGACGGCGTCATGGGATAGGTGTGCGCCGCCGGCGCGACGATCTGCTCGGCATAGCCGCCGTATTCGAGCTGCGCGGTGACGCGGTCACCGGGCTTGAAGTTGTCGACGTCGCTCCCGACCGCGGCAATCACGCCGGCGACTTGCTTGCCCGGCGAGAACGGTGCCGGCGGCAGGATCTGGTAAGTGCCGCCGATCACCAGCAGATCCGGATAGTTCACGTCGATGGCGTGCACGTCGATCAGCACCTCCCGGGCGCCCGGTTCCGGCGTCGGCAGGTCCTTGATGACACAGCTTTCGGGCGGGCCGTGCCGCTCGACAACGACAGCGCGCATGCCGGCTAGCGCTCGATGAAGCTGCGGCCGATGAGCTGGCGGTGCACCTGGTTGGTGCCTTCCCAGATCTGGCAGATCTTGGCGTCGCGCATCAGCCGCTCGACCCGGTAGTCCGCGCAGTAGCCATAGCCGCCGTGGAGCTGCACGGCGTCGGTGGCGATACGCATGGCGAGGTCCGCCGCACGCATCTTCAGCATCGAGGCCTCGATGTTCACGTCTGTTTCGCCGCCGTCGATCATGCCGGCGACGCGCCAGAGCCAGCTTTCGCACATGGCGAGGTCCGTCGCCATGTCGGCGAGCATGAACTGGATGCCCTGGAACTCGATGATCGTACGGCCGGACTGCCGGCGCTCGTTGATATAGCCGACGGCGTCCTCGAAGGCGGCGCGTGCAATGCCGAGCGCCTGGGCCGCGACGGACGGACGCGACTTGTTGAGCGCCGCGAAAAGGATCTTCAGGCCGTCGCCCGGCGCGCCGATCAGGTTCGCGCGCGGCACCCGGCAATTGTCGAATGAGAGCGCGGCGGTCGACGAGGCGCGCACGCCCATCTTTTCCTCTTTGCGCAGCACATTCAGGCCCTCGGTGCCTTTCTCCATGGCCAGCACCGAGATCGCGCCGCGGTCGTCGTCGATCTCGGACCACTTGCCGAAGACCAGCAAAACGTCGGCGACGTCGCCGTTGGTGATGAAGGTCTTGCCGCCCGTAACGACGATCCCGTCGCCATCGGGGGTGAACTTGGTCTTCATGCCGGTGGCGTCCGAGCCGGCGGACGGCTCGGTGATGCAGAGCGAGGCGAGGCCGCCCTCGGCGATGACGGGCAGCAGGCGCCGCTTCTGTTCCTCGCTGCCGAAGTCGATCACCGGCTTGATGCCGTGAAACGTCGTCGACCAGATGATGCCGGTTGCTGCGCAGGCCTTGGAGATCTCGCGCACGCATTCGAGATAGACGGCGTAGGACAGGCCGACGCCGCCATAGTCCTCGGGGATGAACAGGCTGTTCAGCGCCAGTTCGTTAATGTCGTTGACATTGTCCCAGGGGAATTCGGCCGAGCGATCGTAGGCCTCGGCCCGGGGCGCGATCCGGTCCCGGCACATCGCCCGCACGGCGTCCAGCAGCAGACTTTCCTCGTCATCGAACGGCGGCGAGGCGTCGAGGCGGTGAAACACTTTCATGTACGGCTCCTCAGTGCGCGATGCCCTGTCCGCCATCGATATAGATCGTTTCGCCGGTCAGGAACGGCAGATCTTCCGACAACAGCATGGCGATCAGGCGGGCGATCTCTTCCGGTTCGCAGGGGCCGCCGGTCGGAATGCGCTGTTCCAGAAACGTCCGCATCTTGTCCTGCGCCAGATGTTCCTTGTTCAGGTCGGTGGCGACGAAGCCGGGCGCGACGCAGAGCACGCGGATGCGTTTTTTCGCCCATTCGACGGCGAGGCTACGGGTGAGGGCGTCGATCGCCGCCTTGGAGGCCGTGTAGGCGAGCGCGGACTTGGTGCCGAGCTTGCCGAAAAACGAGCCCAGGTTGACGATGGTGCCGCCGCCGGCGGCAACTAGGTGCGGGTAGGCCTCGCGGCACATGACGAACGGGCCGGTGACGTTCGTCGCCAGCACGCGCTCGAAGTCGGCGGTGGCGACCTCGTGGCTCCGGCCCTCGAGGTAGAGGCCGGCATTGTTGACGAGGCCGTCGATGCGGCCGGCCTTGTCGGCGAGCGTTTGCAGCGCGGTTCTGACCTGGGTCTCGTCGGTGACGTCGCAAGCAATGTCGATGCAGCGCGCCGCCAGCGCCGACGGCAGGGTCTTGTTTTCCGGCCCGACGCCCTTGCGGCTGAAGCAGCCGACCGTGAAGCCGCGCCGCGCCAGTTCCACGACGATGCACGAGCCGATGCCCCGGCTGGCGCCGGTGACGGCGATGACGGCTTCCTCGGCCACCTCAGCGGTCCTTGAACGCGGGCTTGCGCTTCTCCAGGAAGGCCGACGTGCCTTCCATGGCGTCCTCGGTGCGGAACGACAGCGTGTTGAGGTCGGCCTCGACGCGCAGGCCTTCGGTCAGCGTCGTTGTCGCGGCGCGCTGCACGGCCTCGCGGGCGAGGCGCAGCGCCGGCAGGCCGAAGCCCGAGAATTCGCGCGCGTAGGCGATGCCGGCCTGCACCGGATCGCCCTCGACGACGCGGTTGATCAGGCCGATCTGCAGGGCTTCCTCGGTATCGACCATGCGGCCGGTCATGACCATGTCCAGGGCCCGGCCTTCGCCGACGAGACGCGGCAGGCGCTGGGTGCCGCCATAACCCGGGATCAGGCCGAGCTTGATCTCCGGCAGCCCGAGCCTGGCGTTGGGCGTGGCGATGCGGAAGGTGCAGGCGAGCGCCAGCTCGAGACCGCCGCCCAGCGCATAGCCGTTGATCACGGCGACGGACGGGATCGCCAGGCGGTCGAGCTTGGCAAACGTTGCCTGGCCACGCTCGGCGCCGGCCTTCTCCTCGATGATGGTGCGGCCCATCAGCTCGCTGATATCGGCGCCGGCGCAGAACGCCTTTTCGCCGGCGCCGGTGAACAGCAGCGCGCGGGCGTCGCTTGCCTCGGCCTCGTCGATGGCGGCGCCGATCTCGCGCACAATCTCGAAGCTGAGCGCGTTCAGCGCTTCCGGCCGGTTCAGCGTGATGAGGGCGAATTCCTCGACGCGGGTCAGTTCGACGGGCACGGGTGTCTCCTTAGCATCAGGCCTGCTTGGCGGGGTCGACGAAGCGCACCGGTTCCGGCGCGATGCGGCCGGACCGGGCCCAGTCGGCGAGCTCGCGCTTCAGGATCTTGCCGCTGGCTGTGAGCGGAAATTCGGGCAGGGCGATGAAGTATTCCGGCATATCGTATTTCGACAGGCCGGCCGCGAACAGGTGCCGCAGCACGTCGTCGGCCGCCGGCGCCGCCGGCGTATTGGCGATGATGGCGAGGCAGACCCGCTCGCCCAGCCGCTCGTCCGCCACGGCGAACGCGGCCGACTTGTCGATCTGAGGATGCGTCACGGCCAGGTCCTCGATGCGCGCCGGGTGGATGTTGTGGCCGCCACGGATGATCAGGTCTTTCAGCCGTCCGACGATCTGCAGGCAGCCGTTCTCGTCGATACGGCCGAGATCGCCGCTCATGAACCATCCGCCGCGGTTAAAGGACTGCTCGGTGGCCGTCTGATTGTCGAAATAGCCCAGCATCAGGCAGGCCCCACGGCCGCCGATCTGGCCGACCTCGCCCGGCGGCAGTTCGACGTCGGGATCGGCCTGATCGAAGATCCGCACCTTGTAGTGACGGCCCGAGCGGCCGCAGGTGTTGACGATGGTCGCGGCGTCGTCGCTCGGCAGCGTGTACTGGTGCGAGGAGTTCTCGGTCATGCCATAGATGTTCTGCGGCGTGATGCCCTGGCGCAGGAACGCTTCCGCCGTGCTGGGCGGGATCGGCGCGCCGGCCATGTAGAAGATCTTGCATTCGCCGATGCGGTCTAGGCCGCGCGCGGACTGCTCGGCCAGCACGTCCATGGCGTGCGTCGGCACGCCCATAACATAGGTCGCGCCGGTCTCGATGATCCAGTCGATCGGCTTCATGCCGGCCGGTGGATCGTTGACCACCAGCTCGCAGCCCGCGACCAGCCACTGGCCGACCGCGACCCAGGCGATATGGTGGCTGAGCGGGCTCAGGCTCAACAGCACGGTTTCGTGGTCGTGCCCCCAGTCTTCGACCATGGCGCGCGGATTGGCCAGCAGCGTGTTGTCGGAATGCATCACGCCCTTGGGTAGGCCGGTGGTGCCGGAGGTGAAGGCGAGGTAGCAGACCTTGTCGGGATTGGCATCTACGGCCGCGTGAGGGGTGGCGGCGGTGTCCCCGTTCGGGAAATTTGCGCCGGCGTCACGTTCGCTCGGCAGTCGGAACACGCGGCGCATGGCGGGCAGACCGTCGGCCGGACCGAAGATGTCGCGGCTGCGGCCGTCGGCGCCATGACCGTCCTCGGCGATGAACGCCGTCGCGCCGATGCGGTCCAGCAGGCCGAGGATCTCGTCGACGGTGTAGTTCACGTGCAGCGATGGGTTGCAGACATAGCCGTTGCGGGCGCAGGCGAGGAAGGCGATCACCGCCTCGGCCCGGTTCGACAGCCAGATCGAAACCCTCTCGCCCTTGTCGACGCCGGCCGTGTGCAGCTCGGCGGCGACGGCGTCGGTCCAGCGTTTCACTTGTCCCCAGGTCAGCCGGCGCTCGCGGTCGTGCAGCGCCAGGGCGTTGGGCCGGGCTGCGGCCTGATCCGCCATGAGCGTATAGAACGTGTCGTCCCGCCAGAGACCGGCGTCGTAGTAGGCGCGGGCGGTCGCCGGATCGTGCGTCGTCAGCAGCGGCTTCATTGGTACCGGCGGGATCTAGTGGCCGAAGGACGAAGGGTCCGGCTTGCGTCGTTCGCCGAAGGCCTCGCGCAATTCCTTCGATTCGTCGCTGTCGAGATAGGTGCGGAGCAGCATGTCGTGCGTCACGCGCGAGAGGCCGCCGACGCCGCCGTGGCGGGCGTTGAAGGCGCCCTTGATGGCGGCGAGCGCGAACGAACCGCGCTCGGCGATCTCGAGCGCCCAGGTCCGGGTTTCCTCGGCCAGCTTGTCGTCCGGCACCACGCGGTTGATCAGGCCGATGCGCTCGGCCTCGGCGGCGGGCAGGCGCGGATTGCCGTACCACATCTCCTTGGCCTTCTTCTTGCCGATCAGGTCTTCGAGATACCAGGTGCCGTAGCCGGCATCGAAGCTGCCCATCATCGGCCCGACCTGGCGGAACACGGCGCTTTCCTTGGCGATGGTCAGGTCGCAGACGACCTGCAGCACGTTGCCGCCGCCGACGGCGAAGCCGTTAACCGACGCGATCACCGGTTTCTGCAGCTTGTCGATGGCCTCGTACATCTCCAGCGTCGGCAGCACGCCGGCATACATCAGCGTGTCGTCCAGGCCCTCCTTGCGGCCGCCTATGCAGAAGAAGCGGTCGCCGGCGCCGGTCAGCACGACGACTCGGGTGCGCGTCTCCTGCCGGATCGCCTCGATGCAGTCGCGGATCTCCAGGCACATCTTGGCCGTGAACATGTTGCCGTCGTCGGGCCGGTTCAGCGTGATGGTGCCGATGGGGCCGTCTTCTTCGTAAAGGATCTGCTCGTAGCTCACCGGAAAGGCACTCCCGTCGGAAATAGGATCTGACCCAAAGCTAACATGGCCTTAGTCGGTCAGGGTGTACATCAGGCGATAGAGGCCCGACCGGGCACCCGGCGCCGCGCCGCGCGACCGCAGCTTCGCCACGCCCAAGTGCTTGGCGCAGGCCGCGCGCACCTGCTTGGCATCCGTGCCCTCGACCAGCACCACCCAGTCGACGAGGTTGTCGGCGCCGCCGCGCAGCTCGCGCTGCTCGGTGGTGCCGCCGCCGGTCGCCGCCAGGTCGGCGATCCAGAACTGGCCGCCGACGATGCCGCGCTCCTTCGCCACCGCCGGCAGAGCTGTTTTGGCGAGCCAGGTCTCGAGCTCGCGCCGGCGTCCGTCGGCCGGCGACAGCCGGATCGTCGCGGCGAACGCGCCCCGGCCCCGGCTTTCCCGGTGCCGCAACCGGCAGACCGTGCGCGTGACGTCGCGCATCTTCGGCATGACCTTGCGGGTCCAGTCGGTGGGGTTGTTCAGCCGGCGCTTATAGGCGCGGGACTGAAACGTGCCAACCTCGTCGGCCTCGTAGAAGGTGAAGTATCTCGGCTTGCCGCCGACGGACTGATAGCGGGCGCCGCTGCGAAAGCCGGGCACGTCGACCCGCTCGAGCAGATGCTGGCGGTTGTACCACTCGTTGAAGTCGTTCTCGGCCCTGGGCACGATATCCGTCCAGAAGGCCATGATCCCTTTTGCCATCGGCATTCCCTCCCACTGTCCCGCGCGCGTTGGCGCGGCGGGAGATGGTAGGAGATCGGACGCCGGGAAATCTAGGGCGCGATGGCGGTCTGTTGGGATTGGCCGGCTTCGCGGACGCGGACCCGGTTGGCCGGGAAGGTCAGCGTCACGGCGGTGCCGACGTCAAGCTCGCTGTTGAGTTCAAGGTTGCCGCCGTGCAGCTCGATCAGCGATTTCACCAACGGCAGCCCAAGTCCGGTGCCGGCTTCCAGACTGCTGCGTTCGGCGCCGGCGGCCTGCCCGAACGGCTCCATCACGGTTTCCAGGCAATCCGGCGCGATGCCGATGCCGGTGTCGCGGATCGAGATGCGCAGCGATCCGGCAGGGCTGACCAGGAATTCAACCGAGATCCGGCCGTCGCCGGGCGTGAATTTTACGGCATTGGACAGCAGGTTCAGGAACATCTGCCGCAGGGAACGGCTGTCGGCAAACAGATGCGGCAGGTCGGCGGGCAGGTCGATATCGATGGGCGCGCATTCGGTGTCGCGCCGGGCCCGGGTCAGGCGCACGGCCTCTTCCAATACCGGCTGGATGTCGATTTCTTCCTCGGACAGCTCGAAACGATTGGCTTCGATCTTCGCCAGATCCAGAAGCCCATTGATCAGGTCCAACAGGTGATCGGCGCTGCTGTAGATCAACTCGGCATATTCCTGATAGCGCGGCTCCAGCTCGCCGAACATGCCGAGTTTCATGGTTTCCGAAAAGCCCATGACGGCGTTGAGCGGCGTCCGCAACTCGTGGCTCATATGGGTCAGAAATTCCGACTTCGCCTGGCTTGCTGCCTCCGATTCCATCATCGCGTCATAAAGCGCGCCCTCGGCCCGCTTGATGGCGCTGATATCCTCCGTCAGGGAATAGAAACCGGTCACCGCGCCGTCGTCGCTCAATTTCGGGATGAACGACGTCCGCACGAAGCGTGGACCCGCCGTCTTGTAGCGCAGCTCTTTTTCGAATTCCGTCGACTTGCCGCTCAGCACGCTCTGAACGTGCGGCCGCAATTCCATATAGGCGTCGTAGCCGACGACCTCGTGCATCGCCTTGCCGACAATATCTTCACGGCTGGCCTCGAACCATTCCTCGTGCTGGCGGTTGACCAGCAGATAGCGCTGATCCGCGTCCATGTCCGCCAGCAGAACGGGCACCGCATCGGCCACGGCTTGAAGCTCGCCGTTCGTCGATTGCGCGGCCGGTTTGTCGGCGGCGCTTGCCGTCAACACGGCGGCCCAGCAAACTTCGCCACTCTGCGGGTCTGTCAGACAGAAAGCCTGCACCCTGACCGGGCATTCGCTGCCGTCCTTGCGTTGGAGGATCAGTTCCCCGGCAAACCGCTCGCCCTTTGTCAGGACAGCCCGCAGACGGGCAAGCGCCGCGCGGGACGTTTTTGCGTCCTGCAGCAACGATGTCGGCTTGCCGACGGCTTCGTTGGCCGCATAGCCCGTGAGCGCTTCGAACGCGGGGTTCACGTAGACGATTTCCGGCTGCGACGAACCGGTACCGGCCGTGGTGACAACAAGCGCGTCGCTGAGCGCAGCCGAAAGGGTCTGGACAATGTCCAGCATATGGCTTCCCGGCGGTGCGGCCTCCGCGGAGAGCATTTCAGGTTTCCTCACAGCGTGAGACACGCCGCTATTGTTAGGCTGGAGTGCAGAAAGAAACGTTAAAGACTGGGGTTTTGTTGCCGCGGTTATGTCCGCGCAAGTCGTGTCTTGCTCATATTTTAGGAAACATTATGTGTTGTGTTTCTCGCGCACCGCCGCGATTTCGGCTTCAAGTTCGGCAATTCGGGCGTGCAGCCTGCCGATCGGCTCGGCGAGGTCGGCCTCGGTAAACCGCGGCGTGATGTGCTGCGGGCAATTGATGTCCCACATTTCTACCTGGAAGAGGATTGCTCGTTGGGGGACCGCCTGGTCCGCCTCGGGCGCGAGGCTGTGCAGCAATGCCGGATCGTCCTCCACCACCCGCAGGCGTCCCCACAGCTTGACCCGGCGGCGGTTGGCGTAATCCATGAAGAATATGAAGGCCTTGTCGTTCTCGGACGCATTGCCGATGGTGATGTATTGCTGGTTGCCGGCGAAATCGGCGAAACCCAGCGTTCGATTGTCCAGGACCTTGATGAACCCGGTCGGGCCGCCGCGGTGCTGGATGTAGGGCTGGCCGTCGGCGCTGGCGGTGGCGAGATAGAAGGAGTCACGAGCCGCGATAAAGGCCGCGAGATCGCCGTCGATCCGGGTCCGCCATGAGCCTTTGTCGTCCCGACCGGCATAGGCGGCGCGGGAGCCCAGCCGCTCCTGCACGGCTTTCACGGCGGGACTGAAGGCGACGTCGCTGACGTTTTCGGGCATAAGGAAATCCTTTTATCGACAATGGCTTACAGGTCTTTGAACGGCGGCAGTTCCGGCAGCACCTTGCCCGGATTCATCAGATCGTCGGGATCGAGCGTCCGCTTGAGCCGCCGCATCAGCTCGAGTTCCGTCGCCGACTTGTAGCGGCCGATGGTCTCCCGCTTCAGTTGGCCAAGACCGTGCTCGGCGCTGATCGAGCCGCCGAGCACGACGGCAGTCTCTTCCACCGCGTCAATCAAAGCCGGCCAGTGCGCCATGAAGGCGTCCGGCGGCATGGCCAGCGGGCGGCTGAGATTGAAGTGGATGTTGCCGTCGCCGATATGGCCGAACGGGATCGGCCGGACGCCCGGCACCAGGCCGGCAACGACGGCGCTGGCCCGGTCGATGAAGTCGGGAATTGCGCCGACGGGCACCGAGGTGTCGTTCTTCAGGTTGCCGGGGTCTTCGACCTGCGCGACGGCCAGACCCTCGCGATAGCGCCAGAGCGCCGCCGTCTGCCGGGCCGACTGCGCGATCACCGCATTCAGCACGAGGCCGTCATCGATGGCGGCGGCGAGCGCGGCTTCGAGATCCCGAGGCAGGCCGGCCTGCGCGGCCGCGCCCTAGGCTTCGAGCAGCACCTGCCAGTCATGGCGTTGCCCGAACGGCTCGTGCACCGCGCCGATATGGTCGAAATGCAGGTCCAGCCCGCTGCGCGGGATCAGCTCGAACGCCGTCACCGTCTCGCCGACGGCGCTTTGCAGCCGGCGCAGCAGCCGAATCGCGTCGGCCGGGTTGGCGACGGCGGCGAGCGCCGCGGCTTCCACGCCGGGCCGGCGTTGCAGCCGAAGGACGGCGGCCGTGACGATGCCCAGCGTGCCCTCGGCGCCGATGAAGAGCTGCTTCAGATCGTAGCCCGTATTGTCCTTGCGCAACCCCCTGAGGCCATCCCAGACGCGGCCGTCCGGCAGCACGACCTCGAGGCCCAGCACCTGCTCGCGCATGTTGCCGTGGCGCAGCACGGCATTGCCGCCGGCATTGGTGGCGATATTGCCGCCGATCTGGCTGCTGCCTTCGCCGCCATGGCTGACCGGAAACAGGCGGTCATGCTCGGCCGCGGCGGTCTGTGTCTGGACCAGCGTGCAGCCGGCCTCGACAGTGATCGTGTCGTTCGCCAGATCGATGTCGCGGATGCGGTTCAGGCCGGCGAGCGCGACGACCACCTGGTCCCCGCTTTCGTCGGGAATGGCGCCGCCGCAGAATCCGGTATTGCCGCCCTGCGGTACCAGGGCCACGCCCGCATCCCGGCAGGCCCGGACGACGGCGGCGACCTGTTCGGTGGTCTTCGGCCGGGCGACAGCGGCCGGTCGGCCCTGATGCAGGCCGATGACATCGCGGCCGAAGCCGGCTAGGTCTTCCGGCGCGCGCAGCAGGCCGCCCGGTCCCAGAATGGCGTCGATCCGGTCGAGGGCGATCTCCAGATCGGGCTTGGCGGTGCGTCGCATGGGCGCATTAGAGGCGGGCCGACGCCTGTCGGCAAGCGTGCTAAGTTCCCGCCAACGTGGAATTCGCGGGGAAAGAGACGGCGAGACATGACCTGGATAAAGACGGTGCCATACGGCGAGGCGAGCGGTCGGCTGAAGACGCTCTACGATCGGATCAAGGGGCCGGACGACAACGTCGACAACATCATGATGGCGCACAGCCTCAGGCCGCACACCATGGAAGGGCACATGTACATCTACAAGTACGTGCTGCACCATTCCGGCAACCGGCTGTCGAAGTGGCTGCTGGAGGCGCTCGGCGTCTACACCAGCCTGCTGAACGGCTGCAGCTACTGCGTCGAGCATCATTTCCAGGGTATGCGGCGCCTGCTGGCGGACGATGCGCGCGCCGACGGGATACGCGCGGCCTTCGAAGCCGGTGCGCCGGAGCGTGCTTTCGACGGCCGCGAGCTGGCGATGATGCACTACGCCGCGGCCCTGACCACGTCGCCGCAAAGCATCGATGCCGGGACGATCGATCGTCTGCGCGCCGCCGGTCTGGACGACGGCGAGATCCTGGAGGTCAATCAGGTCGTCAGCTACTTCGCCTACGCCAACCGCACCGTGTTGGGACTCGGCGTCAACACCGACGGCGATGTCCTGGGCCTGTCGCCGAACGATTCCGACGATCCCGGCAACTGGTCGCACAATTGATGCCGTTCGGTTCGCGGAAGCGACCATTTGAAGGTTAGGGGCTCAAGCATGGCGCAGTCGGTATTGGTGACGGGGGGCGCGGGCTACATCGGCTCGCATATCGTCCTGGCGCTGCTGGACGCGGGCCACGGGGTCGTGGTCCTGGACGATCTGTCGTCCGGCCGGCGCGAGCTCGTGCCGGCCGATGCCGCTTTTATCGAGGCCGATGTCGGCGATGGGGCGGCGCTCGACGCCTGTTTCGACGCGCATGACATCGACGCCGTCATCCATACGGCCGGCTCGATCATCGTATCGGAATCGGTCGAACAACCGCTGCGCTACTACGACAACAACACGGCCAAAAGCGGCGTGCTGATCGACGCCTGCATTCGGGCCGGCGTCGGCCGGTTCATTTTCTCCTCGACCGCCGCCGTCTACGGCGAGCCGGCGGTGCTGCCGATCCCGGAGACCGCGCCGCTGCAGCCCATCAACCCCTATGGCCGAAGCAAGCTGGCGGTCGAGTGGATGCTGCGGGACGCCGGCACGGCGCACGGTCTGCGATCCGGCATCCTGCGCTACTTCAACGCGGCCGGCGCCGATCCGGCGGGACGTAGCGGCCAGTCCACGCCGTTCGCGACGCATCTGATCAAGATCGCGAGCCAGCTCGTTGCCGGCGCGCGCGACCACATGACGATTTTCGGCGACGATTATCCGACCGCGGACGGCACCTGCGTCCGCGACTATATCCACGTCAGCGATCTGGCCGCCGCGCACCTCGCGGCGCTCACCGACCTCGAGGCCGGCGGCGACAGTTTCGCGCTCAATTGCGGCTATGGCCGCGGTCATTCGGTGCGCGAGGTGTTGGACGCGGTGACGGCGGCCGCCGGCCGGCCGCTCGATATCCGTACCGGCCCGCGCCGCGCCGGCGATCCGCCGGCACTGGTGGCCGACGTGTCGGCGCTCGGCGCGCGATTGCGCTGGCAGCCGCGGCACGACAACCTGGCGGATATCGTCGGCTCGGCGCTGGCGTGGGAAACCCGTCTGGTCGACAGCGAGCGCGCGGGTTAGGCTCGGACCGATCGCAAGGGATGGAGTGGCGCGTATGCGCGCAATCGTCTGCCGGCAGTGGGGTGGACCGGAAGACCTGACGCTTGAAGACGTGCCGCCGCCGTCGCCGGGTCCAGATGAAATTCTGATCGGCGTGCGCCGCGCCGCCGTCAACTATGCCGACACGATCATGGTGCGCGGCGACTATCAGACCAAGCCTGAGCTGCCGTTCAGCCCGGGCATCGAGGCGGTCGGCGAGGTGCTGGCCTGCGGCGACAAGGTCACGGACTTCACGCCCGGCGACCGGGTCATGGCGCTGGTCTGGCACGGCGGCTTCGCCGAGCAGGTCGTGGCGAACCCGGTCGAGACCTTCAAGCTGCCGGACGGCATGGACATGGACATCGCCGCCGCGATGCTGGGCGCCTATGTCTCGAGCCATGTGGCGCTGCGCTGGCAGGGGCGGCTCGAGGCCGGCGAGACGTTGCTGGTGCTGGGCGCGGGCGGCGGTGTCGGGCTCGCCGCGGTCGAGATCGGCAAGGCGATGGGCGCCAGGGTCATTGCCGCGGCCAGCGCGGACGAGCGGCTGGCGCTGGCGCGCACGCATGGCGCCGATGAGGTCGTGAACTATGCCGACGGCGACCTGCGCGCCGAGGTCGCGGCGCTCACCGACAAACACGGCGTCGATATTTGTTTCGATCCGGTGGGCGGGCCGCTGTTCGATCAGGCCCTGTCGTCGCTGGCCTGGGGCGGTCGCATTCTGCTGATCGGGTTCGTCGGCGGGATTCAGCAGATCCCGGCGAACCGCCTGCTGGTCAAGCACCGCTCGGCCCTGGGCTCGTCGCTGCGTTATTTCCGCAACCAGCGCCCGGACTTACTGCGCCGAAGTGTCGAGGAACTGTGCCGTTGGCAGGCCGATGGCAAGGTGCGGCCGACGGTGTCGGCCGTCTATCCCCTGGACCAGGTGCCGGCGGCAATGCAGGCGTTGGTCGATCGGCAGGTCGTCGGCCGGGTGATTGCCGCGATTGACGATGGAGACCGGCAACCGTGATGCGCCGCCGCGGGATTTTGGCCGTGCTGGCGCTGGCCGCCGTCTGCCTGTTCGGCGGGCCGGCGGTGAATGCCGGCCGACCGGTGGATCTGGCCCTGATCCTGGCGGTCGACTGTTCCTACAGCGTCAGCGCCGACGAGTTCCGCAAGCAGGTGATCGGTCTGTCGCTGGCGCTTCGCGACCCGGAGGTGATTGCGGCGATCCAGGGCGGCCGTCACGGCGCGATCTCGGTGGCGGTGGTGCAATGGTCGTCGTCCGGCGCGCAGGTCGCCGCCGTGCCCTGGACGCTGGTCGATGGACCGGACGCGGCCGATCAGCTCGCCGACCGCATCGCCGCGACACAACGGCTGACCCGCGAAGGCGGCACGTCGATCTCGCATGCGCTCGAATTCTCGGCCGCGCTGTTCGCCGTCAATCCCTTCAACAGCGACCGTCATGTAATCGACGTCTCGGGCGACGGCCGCAACAACAACGGCGTCAAGCTGCGGCCCGTGCGCGACCGGCTTGTCGCCGACGGCATCACGATCAACGGCCTGGTCATCCTGAACGAGGATCAGACCCTCGACCGATATTTCGAATCGGATGTGATCGGCGGCGCCGGCGCATTCATCGTGCGCGCGGACGACTACGACGATTATCTCGAGGCGATCCGTCGTAAGCTGTTGCGCGAGATCAACAACTTCGTTTCCTGACGCCGGCGCGCCGGACCCGGTTTATCCGTATTGTCATGCAAGCTACACTCGCCGCCGGGGGAGAGAGCGGCCGCTCGGGAGACAATCAACGGAATGAACAACAGTCTTGCGGGACTGCGGCTGGTCGAGGGATCGGCCTTCGTCGCGGCGCCATTCGCCGGCATGACCCTTGCGCAGCAGGGTGTCGATGTCATCCGGTTCGACCCGATCGGCGGCGGCCTCGACTATCATCGCTGGCCGGTGACCGATGACGGCAGCAGTCTCTACTGGGCCAGCTTGAACAAGGGCAAGCGGTCGATCGCGGTGGACCTCAGAAGCGAAGAGGGCCGCGATCTCGTGATCATGCTGATCACCGCGGCGGGCGTCGACGCCGGCCTTTTCCTGACCAATTTCCCAGCCGTCGGCTGGCTCGACTACAAGGAATTGAAGAAGCGCCGGTCCGATCTGATCATGCTCAACATCATGGGCAACTCGGACGGTACATCGGAAGTCGACTACACCGTCAACTGCGCGACCGGCCTGCCTTTCATGACCGGACCGTCGGAGCATCCGGGGCCCGTGAACCACGTGCTGCCGGCCTGGGATCTGCTGACTGGCCTGACCGCCGTGAATGGGCTGCTGACGGCGGAGCGGCATCGGCGACTGAGCGGCGAGGGACAACTGATCAAGCTGGCGCTGTCGGATGTCGCCTTCGCCACCATGGGCAACCTGGGTTTCATCTCCGAATACCAGATCAGCGGCACGGAACGCGGCAGCACCAGCAACGACCTTTACGGCGCCTTCGGCCGCGATTTCGAGACCCGCGACGGCCGTCGGGTGATGATCGCGGCGATCAGTCCGCGGCAGTGGCAGGCTTTGGTGAAGGCGACGGGCATCGCGGATGCGGTCAAGCGCATCGAGGAATCCGAGGACGTGGACCTGAACCAGCAGGGCGACCGCTATCGGGCGCGCGAGGCGATCGCCGCATTGCTGGCGCCCTGGTGCGCGGCGCGTAGCATGGCGGAGGTGGCCGATGCCTTGAATCTCGCGCGGGTGAGCTGGGGGCCCTATCAGACGGTGCGGCAGATGCTCGAGGAGGACCGCCGCTGCTCCACGGCAAATCCCATGTTCGCGGAGGTCGAGCAGCCGGGCATCGGCCGGCACCTGATGCCGGGCTCGCCACTGGAGTTCAAGGCCGCGGATCGTCATCCGGCCCGGCCGGCGCCGCTTTTGGGCCAGCACACGGACGAGATCCTGTACGATCTCTTGGATCTGAGCGATGTCCAGATCGGCCGCCTGCACGATCGGGGATTGGTCGCCGGCCCGACGCCGAAGGAGTAGACGCAAGCATGTCAGAAGTCCAATCGCCGGCCGGCGGCGCCTACGCGGACTGGGTCGGCCGCCGGGAGACGACGGTGGATCGTATCGCGCTGGCGCCAGCCCGCGGCCTGCTGGCAACGCTGAACGATGCCGCGACGGTTCTGACCGAAGGCGACGAGCTGCCGCCGCTCTGGCATTGGCTGTACTTTCTGGCGCAGGCCCCGCAATCGGCCATCGACGTCGACGGCCATCCGGTTCGGGGCGGGTTTCTGCCGCCGGTCGACTTGCCGCGGCGGATGTTCGCCGGCGCCCGGATGACGTTCGAGGCGCCGCTCAGGATCGGCGTCGAGGTGCGGCGGGAGAGCGAGATCCTCGACGTCGTCGAGAAGTCCGGCCGCAGCGGCCGGCTGGTCTTCGTGACCGTGCGCAACCGGATCTATGACGGCGACCGGCTCTGCATCGAGGAGACCCGCAACATCGTCTATCGCGAGGCCGGCGGCCCGACGCCCGCGCCGGTGCCGTTGTCCGAATTGCCGGCCGCGCCGGCCGGCGCCTGGGTCGAGACGGTGTCGCCCGATCCGGTGCTGCTGTTCCGTTATTCGGCGCTGACCTTCAACGGCCATCGCATTCACTACGACTATCCCTATGTCACCGGCGAGGAAGGTTATCCGGGACTGGTCGTGCACGGGCCGCTGATCGCGACCTTGCTGATCGATCTTGTGCGCCGGCATGCCGACCGTCCGGTGCGCGCGTTCCAATTCCGGGCCAACGCGCCGTTGTTCGCCGGCGCACCGTTCCGGGTGATCGGTCAGACGACGGGCGAAGGCATCGAGCTGACGGCCGAGCGCTGTGACGGCGCGGCCGCGATGACCGCGACGGCCGAACTACTTGCTGGTTAGCACCAGCACGCCGTCCCAATCCTCGGGTGGCGGTTGGTCGAGATACTCGCGGCAGCGCTTCGCCATCACGGCGGCGGGCCCATCGTCAGCCAGTTTGTCGAAAGCGGTGGCGGCTTCGTCGAAGCGGCGTGACCGGTAGAGCGTCAGAGCCGCGGCGTAATCCTCGACCAGACGATGCTGGGCCTCGCTCGCGGTCATCGGCGGCGCGATGACCTCGTAGATGCCGACGGGCTGGGCGCGGCCTTTGACCGCCACGCGGTCCAGCTCGCGCATCAGGAACCACCCGGCAACGGCGGCTGCCGTGGTATCGCTGATCACGATCTCGCAGCCATAAACGCCCGGCAGGCCCTCGAGGCGCGAGGCCACATTCACGGTTTCGCCCACGGCCGTATAATTGAAGCGCTTCTGCGATCCGACGTTGCCGACGATTGCGTCGCCGGTATGCGCACCGATCTTCACGCCAAAACTGTGCCCGCCGCCCGTGGTCTCGGCCCGCGCCTGGTGGATCAAGTCGGTGATGCGCAGGGCGGCGCCGACGGCGTTGGCGGCGTGATCCGGATCGTCGGCCGGCGCGCCCCAGATGCCCATGACGGCATCGCCGATGAACTTGTCGACATAGCCGCCGCTATCGTCGATGGCGTCCGCGATCAGCGCCAGATAGCGGTTGGTGATCTGCATCAGCTCGTCGGCCGAGACCTTGGTCGACAGGGCCGTGAAGCCGGAGAGGTCGGCGAACATGATCGTCACCGGCCGGGTGTCGCCGCCCAGCCGCAGGGCGTCCGGGTTCTCGGCCAGGCGCTCCACCAGGGCCGGCGCCAGGTAGTGGTCGAATGCCTTGGTCACCAGAAGCTGACGCCGCTCGACCGCGAGATACCGAACCGTGTAGGCAAGTATGACGGAAACCAAAAGAACGGCGATCGCCGGACCGGCGGGGAACCAGTAGGCCGCCTCCAACAGAACGACTTCGCCGGCCCAGGCAGCGATACCCGCGAGCAGCGTGGCGCCAGCCGCCATCCAGGGCATCAGCGTCAGGCCGATCACCGCGCCGATGCCGCCGGACAGGACGCCGGCGGCGACACGCCAGGCGATCGGCAGCACCTCGGTCAGGTCATCGTTCAGCACCGCCTCGGCCGCGGTCGCATGCAGAAACACGCCCGGAACGGTGCTGGCGGCCTGCTCGGCGTCGGACGCCGACACCGAAACGCCTTTTGGAATCAAACTACAGGTTGCCTTGTCGGGCTCGCTCGCCGCGGCAACCGGTTCTGGTTCGGGCAGGAACCTGCCGGCGGACCGCTTGCGGTCCTCGTCCGGCAGGGTCGTGCCGACAAATGCCATCCGGTCCGCGAACACGTCCGCCAGCCGGGCGGGCTCGCTCTCGGCGCAGTTCAGCACGTCGATTAGCGAATAGGTCGGCATGGCTTCCAGATGTCGGCGGGGCGCGAGCAGGACCTCGGGCGGCATGGCCGGGCCGCCGCTGCGGTTGAGCGTGGCCGCAGTGAGGCCCGGCAACGGTTCGCCATCGATGATGACCGGCATCGCCTGGACACGACGATAGATGCCGTCCTCGTCAGGGACGATCTCCAGTAAGCCGAAAGCGCCGGGGTCTTCTCGTAGCGCGGCGCGGTATTGCTGCGCCGGCAAGGTTGCGGCGGAGCGTCCGAGTACGATCCGATCCCGGTTTCGCGACAGCGCGATCATGAAAGGACGGTCGAATCCGTCTTTTAACTCGTTACCGCTGTAGGCCAGCAACAGGTCGAACGCGATTGCCTTGGCCTGGGCTTCGACCAGTGCAAGGATCAGCCGTTCCCAGATCTCGCCAAACATCGCGCGCGGATAGGTGGCCAGACGGGGATCGGTAAGGCTGCGCTCGTCGACGGCGATCACCACGACGGGGGCGAAACGCGTCTCGACCGGCGCCGGCATGACGGCCGCGCGGGCGGCGATGGCGGCGTCGTAGAGAAACCCATCGACACGGCCGACGCCGTCGGCAAATTGCGCGACGATGCCGCCGGCGATGGCGCAGACAGCGATGGTGATGGCGGCGGCGCGTTTGCTCAGGTTCACCCGTCGTCCCCCCCAACGGCGGGTTGCCGTCACTCGACGCGGATCAAGGTGAGCGGCGTACTGCCGCGCTGCTCGGCAATCGTCACCTTCAGGCTGTGCTGACCCTTGCCGTCGTCGGTCAGCAGGTCGATGTCGTAGGCCGACCCGGCCTTCAATGGCGCCGTGCCTTCAGGCCAGGTGAAGCGCCAGCCGTCGATGCGGCCTTCGAAAACGGTCGTCTCGCCGTCGCGGACGCGTAGCCGCGCCACCCGCGCACGATTCGCGCCGACCAGCACGAAACTCGGCTTGGTCGTCAGACGCAGACCGCCTGGCACGACGTTGCGCAGCTGAACGCCGCTGACTTCCATGCCGACGGCCACGGTCTTGGGACACTTGCTGCGCCGGACGTCCAGGATCTTGCCTTTCTGGGTCGTATAGGTCTGACGCGAGAAGTTAACGCGCCCGCCTTCGACGACGACCGTTTCGCAACGCTGGTAGTGCTGGAATTCCAACCGGCCGCCGTTGCCCAGGTCGATCGACTTTCCGGCGGAGATTTCGTCGAACGGACCGACGTCGGTGGTCACGGCGCCGACGATATCGGTAATTAACGCCACCGGCCGTTGTGCGGCAGCGGTATCTGCCCATCCCATGGTCGCGGTCAGCGCGACGACAAAAAGGGCCGTAAGGCTCGATCGTCTCATAGCCCTGCTCCACTGGTTCGATCGATGAATGTTAGGCGTGAGTATGGCATATCGGAGCGATTGAAGTCTGTGACGGCGGCCACTTTTTCGCACGTCCGACGGTCGGCGTCGATGTTGCGACACAACGTCGCGTGACGCCAAGCCTTTGATCGAAATCAATGTTGCGGCGCAACACGACAATCAGTCTGCCTCGCGAAGAGCGGCCCGTGCGGTATACTCGCGTGCATCAAACATGTGCGCCCGCAACGGCGCCGAAAGGGCGTTAGAGGTGACAGCGATGAACATGCTCGCAGGCATTCTTTTGGCCATTGGGTCGTTGCTAGGTGCGCTGCTGGCATCGAAGTCGGTGGATGCGGCGTTCTACTGGCACGGACTGCTGCTGTGCGTCGTGAGCGTTGCCGGCCTGATCGTCCTGGTCAAGCGTCATTATGACGCCGCAGCCGTGGCGTCGACTGGACAAGTCGCGGTCACCACCAGCGGCACCGGCGTGGTCTACAACGACGCCGTCGTGCGGGCCGGCGTTATCGCCTCAATGTTCTGGGGCATCGTCGGCTTCCTGGCCGGTCTGGTGATCGCGCTGCAGCTGGCGTTCCCGATTCTGAACCTGGATCTGCCCTGGACCACCTTCGGCCGTCTGCGGCCGGTGCACACGTCGGCGGTGATCTTCGCCTTCGGCGGCAACGTGCTGATCGCCACCTCGTTTCATGTCGTGCAGCGGACCTGCCGCGCGCGGCTCGCCGGCGAGCTGGCGCCTTGGTTCGTATTCTGGGGCTATCAGTTCTTCATCGTGCTGGCGGCGACCGGCTACATCTTCGGCATCACGCAGTCGAAGGAGTATGCCGAGCCGGAATGGTATGTCGATCTGTGGCTGACCATCGTCTGGGTCGTCTACCTGCTGGTCTTCCTGGGCACGCTGTGGCGTCGGCAGGAGCCGCACATCTATGTGGCGAACTGGTTCTACCTGGCGTTCATCGTCACCATCGCCATGCTGCACATCGTCAACAACCTGGCGGTGCCGGTCTCGCCGTTCGGCGCCAAGAGCTATGTGCTGTTCGCCGGCGTGCAGGATGCGCTGACGCAGTGGTGGTACGGGCATAACGCCGTCGGCTTCTTCCTGACAGCGGGCTTCCTCGGCATCATGTACTACTTCGTGCCGAAGCAGGCCGAGCGGCCGGTCTATTCCTACCGGCTGTCGATCATCCACTTCTGGGCGCTGATCTTTCTCTACATCTGGGCCGGTCCACACCACCTGCACTACACGGCGCTGCCGGACTGGGCGCAAACGCTGGGAATGACCTTCTCGATCATGCTGTGGATGCCGTCCTGGGGCGGCATGATCAACGGCTTGATGACGTTGTCCGGCGCCTGGGACAAGCTGCGCACCGATCCGGTGCTGCGCATGCTGGTGGTGTCGGTCGCGTTCTACGGCATGAGCACCTTCGAGGGCCCGCTGATGTCGGTGAAGGCCGTGAACGCGCTCAGCCACTATACGGACTGGACCGTCGGCCACGTGCATTCCGGCGCGCTCGGCTGGGTCGGCTTCGTCAGCTTCGGCGCGCTCTACCACCTGGTACCGGTGCTGTGGCGGCGGCAACAGCTTTACTCGCTGCGCCTGGTCAGCCTGCACTTCTGGATCGCGACGCTCGGCATCGTCCTCTACATCACCGCGATGTGGGTCTCGGGCATCATGCAGGGCCTGATGTGGCGGGCCTACGACTCGCTCGGCTTCCTGGAATACTCCTTTGTCGAGACGGTCGAAGCGATGCATCCGTTCTACGTGATCCGCGCGCTCGGCGGTCTGCTGTTCGTGCTGGGCTCGCTGGTCATGGCCTACAACCTCTGGCGCACCGTGCGCGGCGACGTGCGTGAAGAAAAGCCGATGGCGGCGGCCCCCGTGGCTGCCCCGGCGGAATAGGAGTACGGCGACATGTTCCGTCACGCGACCATCGAAAAGAACTCGATCCTCCTCACCGTGCTGACGCTGATCGTCGTGTCGATCGGCGGCATCGTCGAGATCTCGCCGCTGTTCTACCTCGAGAGCACGATTGAGAAGGTGAAGGGGGTGCGGCCCTACTCGCCGCTCGAGCTGGCCGGCCGCAACATTTACATCCGTGAGGGTTGCTATACCTGCCACTCGCAGATGATCCGTTCGTTGCGCGACGAGGTCGAGCGCTACGGCCACTACAGCCTGGCGGCCGAGAGCATGTACGACCATCCCTTCCAGTGGGGCTCGAAGCGGACCGGGCCGGATCTGGCGCGGGTCGGCGGCCGCTATTCCGATGCCTGGCACGTACAGCACATGATCAATCCGCGCTCGGTGGTGCCGGAATCGATCATGCCGGGCTATCCGTTCCTGGCCACCAAGGCGCTCAATTTCGACCGCATCGCCGATGACCTGAAGGCCAATCGCGCGGTTGGCGTGCCCTACGACGACACCATGATCGAAGTGGCGGTCAGCGACGTGCGCACGCAGGTCGATCCCGACGCCGACGATTTCGATGCCTTCATGGAGCGCTATCCCGGCGCCCAGGTGCGCGATTTCGACGGCAACCCGCAGATGATCACCGAGCTCGACGCGCTCATCGCCTATCTGCAGGTGCTGGGCACGATGGTCGATTTCAGCGCCTACGAGGCGCAGGAAAACCTTCGCTAGGGGAGGGCGGCATGGACTACGAAGCGGTTTCCAGGTTCGCCCAGACCTATGGCCTGGTCTATCTGTTCATTCTGTTCCTCGGTGTCGTGGTTTATGCGCTGTGGCCGAGCAACCGGCGGAAGTTCAAGGACGCCGCCGAGATCCCGCTGAAGGAGGATTGAGGTCATGGCGGAGAATCGCGAGGTCGACCAGCTCAGCGGAATCGAGACGACCGGACACGAATGGGACGGTATCCGTGAGCTGAACAATCCGCTGCCGCGTTGGTGGGTCTGGACGTTCTACGTCACCATCGTCTGGTCCATCGGCTATTGGATCGTCATGCCGGCCTGGCCGCTGGTGACGGACTATACGGCCGGCGTGCTGGGTTATTCGCAGCGCGGCGTGGTCGCGCAACAGCTGGCCGAGCGGCAGGCGGCCCAGCAGGTCTACACCGACCGCATCGCCGGCGCCTCGCTCGACGAGATCCGCAGCGATCCGGAACTGCTGGCCTTCGCGCTCGCCGGCGGTGGGTCGGCCTTCGCCGTCAACTGCTCGCAGTGCCATGGTTCCGGCGCCGCCGGATCGGTCGGCTATCCGAACCTGAACGACGACGAATGGATCTGGGGCGGCACGCTCGACGCCATCCAGCACACGATCAACTTCGGTATCCGCTCGGATCACGAGGAGACCCGACTGAACGACATGCCGGCATTCCTGGTCGACGAGCTGCTGACCCGAGAGGAGGTCGCGGACGTCGCTGAGTATGTCCTGTCGCTGAGCGGTCGGGCCGAGGACCAGGAGGCGGTCGCCCGCGGCCAGGAGATCTACGTCGAGCAGTGCGCGGCCTGCCACCAGGACGACGGCAGGGGCGATCAGGAACTGGGCGCACCTGATCTGACGGACGCGATCTGGCTCTATGGCGGCGACCGCGAGACCGTGGTCGAGAGCATCGCCTATAGCCGTCGCGGCGTGATGCCGCCGTGGGTCGACCGGCTGAGCCCGGCGGCGATCAAGCAGTTGGCCGTCTATGTGCACACACTGGGGGGCGGCGAATAACTCGCCGTAATTGGCGCCGGCAACGGCGACAGGGGATAGAGTGGTGATGAACCAGGTCTCGGTTGCCAGGGGGACAGCCGCGGGACCCGGCGTCGACCGCGTCGATGTCGAGCCCGTCAACAAGGCCGAGCACCGTCAGCTCTACAAGAAGCGGGAGAAGATCCACCCGCGCCTGGCGCGCGGCAATTTCCGCAAGCTGAAATGGGTCATCATGGCGGTGACCCTGTCGGTCTATTACCTGGCGCCCTGGATCCGTTGGGACCGCGGGCCGAACACGCCAGACCAGGCCATCCTGATCGATTTTCCGGCCCGGCGGTTCTATTTCTTCTTCATCGAGATCTGGCCGCAGGAGGTCTACTACCTCACCGGTCTCCTGATCCTGGCCGCATTGAGTCTGTTCCTGATCACCAGCCTCGCCGGCCGGGTCTGGTGCGGCTACACCTGTCCGCAGACCGTCTGGACCGACCTGTTCATCGCCGTCGAACGCCTTGTCGAGGGCGATCGCGGCGCCCGCATCCGCCTCGACAAGCAGTCGTTCAGCGTTGGGAAAATGACCAAGCGTGTGGTCAAGCACGCGATCTGGCTGCTGATCGCGGTCTGCACCGGCGGCGCCTGGGTGTTCTACTTCGCCGACGCGCCGACGCTGGCCGCCGACCTGTTGACCTTCCAGGCGCCGCAGGTCGCCTATATCTCGATCGGCGTGCTGACGGCGACGACCTACATGTTCGGCGGCCTCGCCCGCGAGCAGGTCTGTACCTACATGTGCCCCTGGCCGCGCATCCAGGCCGCGATGGTCGACGACGACACGCTGATCGTCACCTACCAGCGCGAACGCGGCGAACCGCGCGGTCCGCATCGCAAGGGCGAGAGCTGGGAAGGCCGCGGCCATTGTATTGACTGCAATCAGTGTGTCGCCGTCTGTCCCATGGGGATCGACATCCGCGACGGCATGCAGCTGGAGTGCATCTCCTGCGCGCTCTGCATCGACGCCTGCAACGATGTCATGGACCGGATCGACCTGCCGCGCGGTCTGATCGGCTACGACACCACGTCGAACATGGTCCGCCGGGCGCGCGGCGAGCCGACGCAGTCGCACATCTTCCGTCCGCGCACGCTGATCTATGCCAGCGTGATCGTCGCCGTTGGCCTGATCATGCTCGGCGTGCTGCTGACCCGACCGTCGCTCGACGTCAACGTGCTGCGGGACCGCAACCCGTTGTTCGTGACCCTCTCGGACGGCAGCCTGCGCAATGGCTATACGCTGAAGATCCTCAACAAGCAGCATGAGACGCGCACGTTCGGCCTGGCGGTCGATGGCGTGCCGCAGGCGGAGATCAAGGTGGTTGGCGCTGGCAACGAGAGCGGCTCGTCTCTCTCGGTCGGATCGGACCGGCTGGGCGCATTCCGAATTTTCGTAACGCTGCCGGCGAGCGCCGTGAACGCCGAGTCGACGCCGATCGGCTTCGTCGTCACCGACAACACGGACGGCACGACGGCGCGGTACGACAGCGTCTTCCTGGGGCCGGGCGCATGATCGGCGTTGGCGCAAAAACCCTGACCGGCCGCCGCGTGCTGGCCTATCTGCTCGGATTCTTCGGGCTGATCTTCGCCGTGAATGGCGTCTTCGTTTATTTCGCGCTGAGCAGCTTCAACGGCGTGCATACGGAGAATGCCTACATCAAAGGGCTGAACTACAACGCGATGATCGAGGCCGCCGAGCAGCAGGCGGCGCTCGGCTGGCGGATGGAGACCGTCCTGACCCCGACCGAACGGGGCGGCATCTTGACCGTGACCATGCGCACCGCCGACGGCGAGCCGGTCGACGGACTGGGGATTAACGGTATGTTCTGGCGGCCGGCGCAGGATGGCATGGACCGGCCGGTGGTTCTGCACCAGGTCGGCGCCGGCCGCTACGACGCCCAGGTCGACCTGCCGGTGCGCGGACAATGGGATCTGAGACTGGTGGCGACAGCACGCGACGGCGCCACCTATCGCAGCGCGGAGCGGGTATGGCTGAAGTAGCGGCGATCCCGACCAGCCGCGGACCGGCCGACGACGTCGTCGGTCCGGAGGCCTACGTGCGCGTCGACGCCAAGGGCATGGCGCACCTGCATCTTCTGGTCGAGAACCTGCATTGCGGCAAATGCGTGCAGGCGATCGAGGGCGCGTTGCGGCCACAGCCGGCGGTGACCGAAGCGCGCGTGAACATGACGACCCGCCGCCTGGCGTTGAGCTGGCGCGTCGACGGCGCCGGCGCCGGTGAGTTGCTCGCGCCGGTGACGGCGCTCGGTTACCGGCTGGTGCCGTTCAATCCCGCCGCGCTGGAAAGCAACGCCGCCGAGCAGGATCGCATGTTGCTGCGTTGCGTCGCCGTCGCCGGCTTTGCCGCGGCGAACGTGATGCTGCTGTCGGTCTCGGTCTGGGCCGGCGCCTTCTCCGACGATATGGGGCCGGCGACGCGCGATTTCCTGCACTGGATATCGGCCCTGATTGCGATGCCGGCCGTGGCCTACGCGGGCCGGCCGTTCTTCCGCTCGGCGGCCGCCGTGTTGCGCAACGGCGCCACAAACATGGACGTGCCGATCTCGCTCGCCGTCCTGCTCGCCACCGGCATGAGCCTGCAGCAAACCATTGTCAGCGGTCCGCACGCCTATTTCGACGCCTCGGTCACGCTGCTGTTCTTCCTGTTGATCGGCCGCTACCTCGACCGGCGTGCCCGCAGCCGCGCGCGCGATGCGGCCGAGCAGCTGATGCTGCTGGGCGCGGTCGCGGCGACGGTCATCGAGCCGGACGGCCAGCGTCGGGCGCGTCCGGTGGGCGCTGTCAGGCCCGGCATGGCCGTCGCGGTGGCGCCTGGCGACCGGCTGCCGGTCGACGGGCGTGTCCGCGCCGGTCAATCGACGGTCGATACCAGTCTGGTCACTGGCGAGACGATGCCGCTGTCGGTGGCGCCGGGCACGGACGTTTTTGCCGGCACCCTCAATCTCGATGCGCCGCTGGAGGTGACGGTGACGGCGGCCGGCGAGGGCACGCTGCTGGCCGAGATCGTGCGCCTGATCGAGGCCGCGGCGCAGGGGCGCGATCGCTACGTGCGTCTCGCCGACCGGTTCTCCCGGGTTTATGCGCCGGCCGTGCATCTGCTTGCGGGTGGCGCATTTGTCGGCTGGCTGCTGCTGGGCGGGCTCGCCTGGCAGCCGGCGCTGATGATCGCCGTCGCCGTGCTGATCATCACCTGTCCTTGCGCGTTGGGTCTGGCCGTGCCGGCGGTGCAGGTCGTGGCCAGTGGCCGTCTGATGCGCCGCGGCGTGCTGGTCAAGGCGGCCGACGGCCTGGAGCGCTTGGCGGACGCCGATACGGTGGTGTTCGACAAAACCGGCACGCTGACGGTCGGCCGGCCGGAACTGACCAACCGTCAGGACGTGTCGAACGAGGATTTGACGATCGCGGCCTCGCTGGCGGCGGCCAGTCGGCACCCGCTCGCCCGCGCGCTCAGCCGCGCCGCCGGTCCGACGCCGCTGCGCGATGGTGTGCGCGAAACCGCCGGTATGGGACTGGCCGCGCCCGTCGACGGTGGCGAAGCGCGGCTTGGCAATGCCGCCTGGTGCGAGGTGACCGCGACGGACGAGACGGCGCCCGGCTCGGAGCTCTGGCTGCGGCGGCCCGGCGCCGAACCGGTCCGGTTCGCCTTCGAGGATCGGCTGCGCGACGACGCCGAGCATGTCGTGGCGGAGCTGCGGCGGCGCGGGCTGGCGGTGGAGCTGTTGTCCGGCGACCGCGCACCCGTTGTCGCAGCCGTGGCCGAGCGTCTCGGTATCGAACGCTGGTCGGCCGGCTGCCGGCCGGCGGGCAAGGTGGCGCGGCTGGAGGCACTGGCGAACGAGGGACGCAAGGTGCTGATGGTCGGCGACGGTCTGAACGATGCGCCGGCGCTGGCGGCGGCCCACGCCTCGATGTCGCCCGCCGAGGCCGCCGATATCAGCCGCACGGCCGCCGATTTCGTGTTTCAGGGCCGGCGCCTGACGCCGATCGTCGGCACGCTGGACCTGTCCCGGCGGGCGCGCCATCTGGTGCTGCAGAACTTCGCGCTGGCGCTGGCCTACAACGTGATCGCCGTGCCGATCGCGCTCGCCGGCCTGGTGACGCCGCTGATCGCGGCGGTGGCGATGTCGTCTTCGTCGCTGATCGTCACGCTGAACGCCTTGCGGCTGCGGCGCGGCGGCATCGCGGCCGGAACGGATGCGGGCCGATGACCGGTCTGGTCTATCTCATACCGGTGGCGCTGTTTCTGGGACTGCTGGGCCTCGCCGCCTTTCTCTGGACGCTGCGGTCCGGGCAATACGACGACCTCGACGGCGCCGCCCATCGCATCCTGTTCGACGACGACAATCCATCGGACGACCAGCGGCCGAAATAGAGCGTCAGGCCGGCGGCTCGATCATCGCACGGTAGGCGTGCCAGGTGGCGTGGCCAACCAGCGGGAACGTGACAATCAGGCCAAGATAGCCGAAGGCGATGCCGAAGCCGGTGATCAGCGCGATCAGCCAGGCCCAGAGCAGCATGACCTTGAAGTTCTGGCGCACGACCTGAACGCTGGTGAGCATCGCGGTGATGGCGTCGAGGTCGCGGACCATCAGCATCGGCACCGAGATCGCCGACACGGCAAAGGCGATGAAGGCCAGGACGCCGCCCGCGGCGGAACCGATGGCGAGGAAGATCAGCCCCCTTGGCGTGAACAGGAGCGTCGGCACGAATTCCGACAGCGGCGGATAGTCCGCGCCGTAGAACACGGCGAACAGCAGCGTCGCGACGCGGATCCAGGCGAGGATGAAGAAGGTTAGCAGGGCGCCGATAAAGGCAAGCTGAGTTGGCGAGGCGGTGGCGACGAAAATCACGTCGCGGGCCAGGATCGGCTGATTGGCCTCAAGCCGGCGGCTTTTTTCGTAGAGGCCGACCGCCAGCATCGGGCCGATCAGCATGAAGCCCGCCGCCATCGGCAGCACCAGGGGGAACAGATCGAATGCCAACAACGCGCCGGTCATGGCGAAGCTGGCGACCGTGACGGCGAGGCCGTAAAGCAGACTGATGCCCGGCGAGCGCCACAGGTCGCGCCAGCCGGCGGCGAGCCATGTCCAGGGCTGCTCCATATCCACCTTGCGCACGACAGGCGGCGCAGGCGGCGTATAGGTGTCTGTCGTCACAGCATGCGTTCCTTTCCCGATGCCGAATACCGCTCCAGGTTATGTGCAATCATACGTGATCAGGTCAATCATGGGCTTGATTTCACGCAATCCGGGCCAAGGTCTAGCCGGAGACCGAAATTGCCCGCACGAGGTGTCCGATCATGCGCCGTCTGCTCCTCGCCATGGCCTTGCTTATCGTCTCTGCGCCGGCGTTCGCCGGTGCGAAATCGGCGCATGACTTCAGTTTTACCAGTATCGACGGCGCGCCGCTGCCGCTCGATCGACTATCGGGAAAAGCCGTGCTGGTCGTCAATACCGCGTCATTTTGCGGCTTCACCCACCAGTACGCCGACTTGCAGGCCCTTTGGCAGCGGTATCGTGACAAGGGTCTAGTGGTTCTGGGCGTGCCGTCGAACGATTTCGGCGGCCAGGAGCCGGGAACCGAGGCCGAAATCAAGGAATTCTGCGAGGTCAACTTCGACGTGGACTTCCCGCTGACCGAGAAGGTCAGCGTTCGCGGCGCCAAGGCGCACCCGTTTTATCAATGGGCCAAGGCCGAGCTGGGGGATGCCGCCGCGCCGCGCTGGAATTTCCACAAATATCTGGTCGCGCCCGATGGCCGGCTCGCCGGATGGTTTTCGACCCGCGAGCGGCCGGACAGTGAGCGACTGACGTCCGCCATCGACGCCGTGCTGCCTTGACGTCGCCATTCGTGGACGACAGCTGGCGGCGATCGCCGGCATGGCCTTAAGACAACCTTAACGCGGTTTAACAATAATTGTGATCACCATTTAGGCGTACCCATGTCTGGAGCCGGTCTCGGTGATATTCGCCGCACGGCACCTGATCGGCTGACAGACCGGGCGCGAGGGCATAGGTATGGTGATGTGCATTCCGCAGTCTGACGAGCTGTCCGGAGCGGTGGATTGACGGCCGCCCGCGGCGACATAACCGGCGGCCAGGGCTTCACGTCGGTCCGGTTCACGCAGGAACTGCTCGAGCGCGTGCAAAGGCTGCACGAACGCTATCTGAAGGGCATTCCGAATGGCCGTCGTTGCGTGCTCTGTATGTGCGATCTCAGCGATCTGGATTTCCGCCAACTCGACTTTTCGGACGCCGAGTTCATTGCCTGCGATTTTTCCGGCTCGGACTTTCGCGGCGCGACCTTCCGCTCGGCGACGATCTATAGCGCCAAGTTCGACGGGGCCAATCTGGGCGGGGCCGATTTCGAGCGCGCCAACCTGCGCGGCGCGACCTTTCAGGACACCAACCTGACGCAGACCTCGTTTGTCGGCGCCGACCTGCGCCGGGCCGGCCAGATCAACCTGGAAGAACTGGTGCTGACCGACGAAGCGCCGTCCACCTTTCGCGGCGCCCGGCTACGGAAGACGAAACTCGCCGGGGCCAAGCTCAAGGCCGCGGACTTCACGGCGGCGACATTGGACTGCACGGACTTCAAGGGCGCCGACCTGCGCGGCACGCAGTTCAAACACGCCGCGTTCGTCGATGCCGAGCTGCGGGGCGCCTATCTGACGGACGCCGATCTTCGCGGCGCGTCGTTCGAGGGCGTCGACCTCGGCGATGTCGACCTGACCCTGGTGCAAACAAACCCCAAGGCGCCCGAGCCGGCGGAACTGGGGCGCATGCTGGATGCGCATCAGCAATGGCTTGCCAGCAACGGCCAGGAGGGCGCGCGCGGCGACTTCTCGTCGCTGGATTTGAGCGGCCACATATTCCGGGGCGCGATGCTGGCGGCGGCGAACCTCGCCGATGCCATTCTGGCGAAGGCGAACCTGCAAAGCGCCAATCTGGCCGCGGCCGATCTGCGTGGCGCCAACCTGAACGGCGCCGAGCTCGATGACGCGGATCTGCGCGGCGCGGATCTGCGCGACGCTTTCATCTCCGACGAACAGCTCGCCTCGGCGAAGACCGGTCAGTTGCCTGGTGTCAGCAAGCTGACGCAGACCGACACCGACGAGGGCGCGGCGGGCGGCGATTGACAGCGACGCGATCAGGGATTTTGCCGGGCGAGCAGCGCCTTCAGTCGTTTTTCGGCGAGAGAAATTTCCGCCGCGGTCATCCGGGTTTCGAGTTCGGCAACGGCGACCGCGCCATCGCTGCGTCCCAGCAGGCCGGCATAGGTCAGCAGGAAATGCGCTTCGACCCGGTCTTCCGGCACCAGCCAACCACGCGCGTACAGCAGCCCCATCTGAATGGCGCAGACCGCGGCCTGGGCCTTGCCGTGGTCGTCGGCCGATAATCCCTGGGCGGTGACGGCGCGGCCCCAATACAGGCGCGCCGCCAACGCGTCCTCGTCGGCTTCGCTGCCGGCGGAGTAGTGGAGATAGAGCTCGTACTGAGCGCCGATATGGCCTTGCTCGGCCGCGTGTCGCAGCCAGACGAGGGCCGCCGCCGCGTTCTTGGCGATGCCGTGGCCGCCCTCTTTTTGCATCACGCCGAGATAGAACTGGGCCCGGGCATCGCCCTGGTCGGCGAGCGGCGTGAATTCGTCGACCGCCCGCAGCCAATTGCCCCGCAAATAGGTGTCATAGCCTACATCGAAGTCGGCCAGCGCCGCCGGTGCCTGGATCATCGTCGCAACGGCGGCGCAGAAACCGAGAATTCTGAACATGACGGCTCCATGATACCGGGCGATCGCGCGGGCCGGTTGACGCTGGACGTTGCCTGCCGCAGGTTCGCATCTGAGACATGAGCGGATCAAGAATGCCGACCTCGCCGTTTATCGACGCCATCGCCACCTGCCCGCCGCCGCACGACCGGGAACGGGTGGCGCGCGCCAGCGAAGATCTGTCGACGGCCGCCGCCGAGGCCGACGGCGCCGTTGCCGACGCGGTCGCATTGATGCGTGGCGACGCGGCCGGCGAGGCGCTGCTGGCCGCCGTGTTCGGCAACAGCCCGTTTCTGACCCGCACACTGCTGCGCGAGACCGCGTTTTTTCCGACGCTGCTGTCGGCGTCCGCGGCCGAGACCTTCGCGGCGGTGCTGGCCGAAGTCGACGCGACGCCGGCCGAGGCGGCGTCGCAGGCCGAGATGACGCGGCGGCTGCGCCTGGCGCGGCGGCGCGTGGCGCTGCTGGTCGCCATGGCCGATATCGCCGGTATGTGGCAGGCGCCTCAGGTCGTCGAGGCCCTGACGGCATTCGCGGATGCGACCGTGCAGGCCGGGGTGCGCTGGCTCTTGCGGCAGCTTCACGAGAAAGGCGACCTGGCGCTTCCCGATCCGGCGGCGGCGGACGTCGGCAGCGGCCTTGCGATCATCGCGATGGGCAAGTTCGGCGCGCACGAGCTGAACTATTCCAGCGATATCGACTTCGTGATGGTGTTCGACCAGGACGTGACGCCCTATCAGGGCAAGGACACGCCGCAAGCGAGCTTCATCCGGCTCAGCCAGGCCCTCGTCAAGCTGCTGCAGGAGGCCACCGCCGACGGCTACGTGTTCCGCACCGACCTCCGGCTGCGGCCGGATCCCGGCGTGACGCCGACGGTGATCTCGATGATGGCGGCGGAGCAGTATTACGAGAGCATGGGCCAGAACTGGGAGCGGGCGGCGATGATCAAGGCCCGCGCCGCGGCTGGCGACATCCCGGCCGGCGAGGCGTATCTCGCCCGGCTGGCGCCCTTCATCTGGCGCAAAAACCTGGATTTCGCCGCCATCGAGGACGTGCATTCCATCAAGTCGCAGATCCATGCCCACCGGGGCCTGGGCAAGATCGTCGTGCCGGGCCAGAACATCAAGCTGGGGCCGGGCGGCATTCGCGATATCGAGTTCTTTGCCCAGACCCAGCAGCTGATCGCCGGCGGCCGCGATCCCGATCTGCGCCAGCGCGCGACCTGCGGCGCGCTGCGTGCTCTGGCCGAAGCCGGCTGGATCGACGACGGCGTCGCCGACGCCCTGACCGCATGCTATTGGTATCACCGCCAGGTCGAGCATCGACTGCAGATGGTTGGCGACGAGCAGACCCATTCGCTGCCCGACAGCGACGATGGTCTGACGCATATCGCCCGGTTCATGGGCTATGACGACCGGGGCGCGTTCGAGAAAGACCTGCTCGAGCGCCTCAACACCGTTCGTGGCCACTATGCGGCGCTGTTCCAGAAATCGGCGCCGCTGGCCGCCGGCGGCAATCTGGTCTTCACCGGCACCGAGGACGATCCGGAAACGCTGGAAACGCTGAGCGGCATGGGCTTCGAACGGCCGGACAGCGTGTCGGCCGAGATCCGGGGCTGGCATCACGGCCGCTATCGCGCCACTCGTAGCACGCGCAGCCGCGAGTTGTTGACCAAGCTGATGCCCGCGTTGCTTGCGACCATGGCGAAGACGGCGGATCCGGACGCCACGTTCGGCCGCTTCGGCCGCTTTCTCGAGGGCCTGCCGTCGGGCGTGCAGCTGTTCTCGCTGCTGTTCGCGCACCCCAATCTGCTCGATCTGATGGCCGCCATCATGGGCGCGGCGCCGCGGCTGGCGAACTATCTGAGCCGCAGCGCGACGGTACTCGACGCCGTGCTGGAGCCGGATTTCTTCAATCACCTGCCGCCGTGCGAGATCCTCTGCGAGGATCTGCAGGAAGCGTTGCGCACGACGCGCGACTTCGAGGATGTGCTCGATGTCTCGCGTCGCTGGACGCGCGAACGGCGGTTCCAGCTCGGCGTGCAAGTGCTCAACAACACGACCGACGCGGACACGGCCGGCCGCAATTACGCCGATGTCGCCGAGGCCGTGATCACGGACCTCTGTCCGCGCGTCGAGGCCGACTTCGCGGCGCGTCATGGCCGGGTGCCAGGCGGTGGCATGGCCGTGCTGGCCATGGGCAAGCTGGGCGGCCGGGAGATGAGCGCGACGTCCGACCTGGACCTGATCTTCATCTATGACTACGACGCGTCCGCGGCCGAGTCGGATGGCGCCAGGCCGCTTGCCGCAGGGCACTATTTCACCCGGTTGAGCCAGCGCTTGCTGAACGCGCTGACGGTGCAGACCTCGGAAGGCGCGCTCTATGAGGTCGATATGCGCTTGCGGCCGTCGGGCAACGCCGGGCCGGTGGCGACGCAACTGGAGACGTTCCAGACCTATCAGCGCGAGCAGGCCTGGACCTGGGAGCATATGGCGTTGACCCGGGCGCGTGTGGTCGCCGGCCCGCCGGCATTGACGGCGGAAATCGCCGCCACGGTCGACGAGGTGCTGCGGCAGCCGCGCGAGCCGGCGCAGATCGCGACCGATGTTGTCGACATGCGGACACGCCTTGCCCGGGAGAAGCCGAGCGAGGACCCCTGGGAGCTGAAGCAGGTCCGCGGCGGCCTGATCGATCTCGAATTCATCGCTCAGTATCTTCAGCTCGTGAACGCCGCGAGCCATCCCGATTGCCTCGACCGCAACACCGGCGAAGCCCTGGCAAAGCTGGGCAAGGTGGGCGTGCTGGAGGCGGACGTCGCCGGCGAGTTGGTTTCGGCCGTGACCCTGATCCGCGGCCTCACCGGCGTGCTGCGGATCGCCATGGAAGGCCCGTTCGATCCGGAGAAGTCGCCGCAGGGCCTGCGCGACGTTTTGGCGAAGGTGGCCGGCGAGGCCGACTTCGCCGCCCTCGATCGGCGCTTAAGGGCGACCCAGGCTTTGGTGCACCAGCGGTTCCGGGAGATCGTCGGGGCAGGCTAAGGCTTTTCGCCCTCGCGGCCGTACTGGTCCTCGAAGCGGACGATGTCGTCCTCGCCGAGATAGCTGCCGGACTGCACCTCGATCAGCTTCAGCTCGATCATGCCCGGATTGGCGAGGCGGTGCTTGACGCCGATCGGGATATACGTGCTCTCGTTCTCGTGCAGCAGCACGGTTTCCTCGCCGCGCGTCACGGTGGCCGTGCCCTGGACGACGATCCAGTGCTCGGCGCGATGGTGATGCATCTGCAGCGAGAGCTGGGCGCCCGGCTTGACCGCGATATGCTTGACCTGGAAGCGGTCGCCGAAATCGATGCTTTCGTAATAGCCCCAGGGCCGGTAGACCCGGTTATGCACGTCCGTCTCGCTGCGGCCGTTGGTTTTCAGGTCGTCGACGATGGCGCGCACGTCCTGCACCTTTTCGCGGTCGGCCACCAGGACGGCGTCGTCGGTCTCGACCACCACGACGTTCGACAGGCCCAGGGCCGCGACCAGACGCTTGTCGGACCTGAGATAGGAGTTCTCGACGTCGTGCGTGACTACGTCGCCAACGGTGACGTTGCCGGCATCGTCCCGATCGCCGATCTGCCACAATGCCGACCAGGAGCCGACATCGCTCCAGCCGATATCGGCGGCGACCACGGCGGCATCGGACGTATGCTCCATCACCGCGTAGTCGATCGAGATCGACGGCGACTTGCCGAAGGCGTCGGCGTCGAGCCGGGTGAACGACAGGTCCTCGGCGCCGCCCGCGAGGGCCGCCCGACAGGCCGAGACGATTTCGGGCTGCAGGCGTTCCAGCTCGTCCAGGTATTTAGCGGCCTTGAACACGAACATGCCGCTGTTCCAATAGTAGCCGCCGTCATCCAGGAAGGCCTGGGCCTTGGCGGCATCGGGCTTCTCGAGGAAGGCCTCGACGGCATAGCAGTCGTCGGCGCTCCCTTTGCCGGCGCCACGCTTGATGTAGCCGTAGCCGGTCTCGGGTGCGTCCGGCATGATGCCGAAGGTGACCAGCGCGCCGTCATCGGCCAGCGGCACCGTTTTGTCGACGGCCGCGATGAAGGCGTCCTGCTGCAGAATGGTGTGGTCCGACGGCAGCAGCATCATCAGCGCGTCGGGGTCCCGTTCGCTCAAGGTCAGCGCGGCGACGGCCGCGGCAGGCGCGGTGTTGCGGCCGACAGGTTCGAGCACGATGGCCGACGGCTCGATCTCGATGGCGCGTAGCTGCTCGGCGATGATGAAGCGGTGGTCGTTGTTGCAGATCACCATCGGCGCGGCGAACCGGTCGGGATCGGAGACCCGGTCCGCCGTCTCCTGCAACATGGTGCGTTCGCCCGCCAGCGACAGCAATTGCTTCGGGTAGACCTGGCGCGACAGCGGCCATAGCCGGGTGCCGGACCCGCCGGAGAGGATAACGGGATGGATCTTGCTCGCGGCCATCGGAACGCCCCTTCAGGATCTACTCACGCCCCGCTCGTATATCACATGCGCCTTGCCGGTCCAGTGACATCCAGGCAATCACGGCGCTGCCGATGGCAAGCAGGGTGCTCAGCACCATGACTGCCCGAAAACCGTTGATAAATGCTTCATTAATCGCGTTTCTGAGGGCATCGGCCAGGTCCGGATCGAGCCCCGCGGGCAATGCCGCGGCGGCCAGCTTGATGCGTTCGGCGTCCAGCGTCGACAGCACGTCCGGCGGCGGCGCGATGGCCGCGAGACCGGCATCGAGCGCCTGATTGAAAAAGGCGGCCAGGATAATGCCGAACAGGGCGACGGCGATCAGGCCGCCGACCCGGGCGACGGTATTGTTGATGGCCGAGGCGACGCCGGCCCGGTCGGGACCGGCGGCGTTGAGCGCCACCGTGGTCACGGGCGCGACGCAGACCCCCATGCCGAGGCCCAGAACCAGGGCGGCGGGGAAGTAGCCGGTCCAGTAGCTGTCGCCGATGCCGGGCACGGCGAACAGCGCGAACCCGGCGGCCGTGATCAGCGTGCCCGTGACCAGCGGCGGGCGCGGCCCGTATCGGTCGACCAGGCCTCCGGCCCAGCGCGACAGCAGCGAGATCATGGCGACGAACGGCAGCATGGCCGCGCCGGCGGCAAACGCGCTGTAGCCTTGCACCTGGATCAAATTGAAGGGCAGAAAGAACAGCGCGCCCTGCAGTCCGGCATAGAGCGTGAAGGTGAGCGCGTTGACGCCACTAAAGGTGGCCGAGCGAAACATGTCGAGGGGCAGCATCGGCGCGTTCGATACGGCCTCCACCCAGAGGAAGGCGACGACGGCGACGAGTCCGAGCAGGAGCGCGCCCCAGACGAGCGGGTGGCCGAACCCGAGACGCACCGAATCCAACAGACCGAAGGTAATGGCGGCGAGCGCCAGCGTGCCGAGTGCGGCGCCGATCCAGTCCGGCGGCTGACATTCGGCCCGGCTCTCCGGTACCCGCCAGTGGCTGATCGCGAGCGCCAATATCGCCAGCGGCGGGTTGATGAAGAAAATCCAGCGCCAGGACAGCGCGTCGACGGCCCAGCCGCCGAACACCGGGCCGAGGGAAACGGTGATCGCGGTCGCCGCGGACCAGGTGCCGATCGCCCGGCCGCGCCGCTGTTCGGGAAAGCAGGCCGAGATGATAGCGAGGCTGCCGGGGATCATTAGGGCGGCGCCGATGCCCTGTACGGCCCGCGCCAGGTTCAATTGCAGCGGCGTCATGGCGAGGCCGCAGAGCAGGGACGCGACGGCGAAGATGACGATGCCGAGATTGAAGATACGGCGGCGGCCATGCCGGTCGCCGAGCGCGCCGCCGACCATGATCAGCGAGGCCATGAACAGGATGTAGCCCTCGACCACCCATTGCGACTGGGTGATATCGGCGCCGAGATCGCGCTGCAACACCGGCAGGGCGACATTGACCACGGTGCTGTCGAGGAAACCCATGCTGGAGGCGATGATCGTCGCCGCCAGCACCCAACGGCCATCCGGAGCGGTGGCAGTTTCGGGCTCGCGTTGACGGGCCGTCAGTTCGGCCCGGCCGCGAAACCCAAATGCCATGATTGATTAGTAGGAGCGTGGTAGGCCGAGCACGTGCTGGGCCACATAGGCCAGCACGAGGTTGGTCGAGATCGGCGCCGTCTTCATCAGCCGGCATTCACGCCATTTACGCTCGATGTCGTATTCGCGGGCGAAGGCGAAGCCGCCGAAAGTCTGCATGCAGGTCTCGGCCGCTTCCCAGGCGGCTTCGGACGCCAGCATCTTGGCGATGTTCGCGTCCTCGCCGCAGTCCTTGCCGTCGTCGAACAGTGCCGCGGCGCGGCGCACCATCATGTCGGCGGCGCGCACCTGGGCATAGGCGCGGGCGATAGGGAATTGGATGCCCTGGTTCTTGCCGATCGGTGCGCCGAATACCTCGCGTTCGTTGGCGTAGGCCACCGCCTTGTCGATGAACCAGCGGCCGTCGCCGAGCGCTTCCGAGGCGACCAGCACGCGTTCGGCGTTCATGCCGTCGAGGATGTAGCGGAAGCCCTTGCCTTCCTCGCCGATCAGGTTCTCGGCCGGCACCCGCAGATTGTCGAAGAACACCTCGTTGGTGTTGTGGTTGATCATGGTCGGGATCGGGCGGATCTCGAGGCCGTTGTCCTTGCCCGCGTTGAGGTCGACAATGAACGTGGAGATGCCGTCGGTGCGGCGCTTGACCTGGTCGGCCGGCGTGGTGCGGGCGAGCAGCAGCATCAAGTCCGATTGCCTTGCCCGCGAGGTCCAGATCTTCTGGCCGTTGACCACGTAATGGTCGCCGTCGCGCACAGCCCGGGTCTTGAGCTGGGTGGTGTCGGTGCCGGTCGTGGGCTCGGAGACGCCGAATGCCTGGAGCCGGATCTCTCCGGAGGCGATGCCGGGCAGGTATTTGCGCTTCTGCGCGTCGCTGCCGTGCCTGAGCAGCGTCCCCATGATGTACATCTGGGCGTGGCAGGCGCCGGCGTTGCAGCCGTTGGCGTGGATCTCCTCCAGGATCACTGAGCCGGCGCGGATCGGCAGGCCGGAGCCGCCATATTCCTCCGGGATCAGGGCGCCGAGGTAGCCGGACTGGGTCAGGGCCTGGACGAACTCCTCGGGATATTCCGACTTTTCGTCCTTCTCGCGCCAGTATTCGCCGGGGAATCCTTCGCAGATCCGGCGCACGCTGTCGCGGATATCGGCATAGTCCTCATCGACCGGGACCACCGTGACACTATCGGCGCCGTGCCCCGCATCCAATTCAGCAACCATCAGCTTTCCTCCCTCAGCGTCCGACGAAGCGGGGCTTGCGTTTCTCGTTGAAGGCGCGCACGCCCTCCATGCGGTCTTCCGTCGGCACCAGACGGTTATAGGCTTCGATCTCAATGCCGAGCGCCGTCGTCAGGTCCGTGCCCATGCCCAGGTTCATCGCGCGCTTGGCCTGGCGCACGGCCAGCGGCGCGTTGGCGCAGATCCGGCGGGCCACCTCCAGCACGCCGCCCATCAACGCATCCGGCGCATGGATCTCGTTCACCATGCCCCAGTCGTAGGCCTCCTGGGCGCTGAACGGACGGCCGGACAGGATCAGCTCCTTGGCGCGGCGGATGCCGACGGCGCGCGGTAGGTTTTGGGTACCGCCACTGCCGGGAATGATGCCGAGGGTGATTTCCGTCAGCGCGAAGCGCGCGGTTTCGGACGCGTGAATGAAGTCGCAGCCCAGCGCGAACTCGCAGCCGCCGCCGAAAGCGGCGCCGTTCACCGCGGCGATGATCGGCACCGGACAGTCCAGCATGGTGTAGAAGGCCTGCTCGAACAGCACATGCTGCAGGCGCCAGGCCTCGTCGGTCATGCCGTCGCGTTCCTTCAGGTCGCCGCCGGCGCAGAACGCGCGGTCGCCGCTGCCGGTCAGGACGATGCAGCGCACGTCGCCGGGATCCAGCACCAGGCCGGTGAACAGGTCGTGCAGGTCGCGACCCATTTGCGTGTTGAGCGCATTGGCCGCCTGCGGCCGGTTGAAGGTAACGCGCAGCAGATGCGCTTCCGGCGTCTCGACCGTCAGTGTCTCGTAAGACTTAGTCATTGGTCAGCGGCACCCGGCCTTCGAGTGGATACGCAGGGTCATTGTAGCCGGGTGTCGAGGGATGACCGGCGGTGACCAGCTCGTCGACCAGCGCTTCGTCCTCGGCTGTGAATGCATAGTCGAGCGCGCCGACATAGTCGTCCCAGTGCGCTTCGGTGCGCGGGCCGACGATCGGCGCCGTAACGAGCGCATTGTTCAACACCCAGCAGACGGCGAACTGGCCGGGCGTGACGCCACGGGCTTCGGCATGCTTGGCAATGGTCTGGGCGATCTCTAGCGATTCCTTGCGCCATTCGGTCTGCATCATGCGGGTGTCGCTACGGCCGGCGCGGGTGTCGTCGGGCGGCGGCGCGTCGGGATCGTATTTGCCGGTCAGCACGCCGCGCGCCAGCGGGCTGTAGGGCACGACGCCGAGGCCGTAGTAGGCGCAGGCCGGTAGCTGCTCGACCTCGGGCATGCGGTTCATGGCGTTGTAGTAGGGCTGACTGACCACCGGCCGGTCGATGCCCAACCGGTCGCAGATGTTGCAGATCTCGGCGATGCGCCAGGAGCGGTAGTTGGAGACGCCGAAATAGCGGATCTTGCCCTGGCGGATCAGCTCGGCGAGCGCGCCGACGGTCTCCTCCAGCGGCGTGTCATGGTCTTCCTTATGCAGGTAGTAGATGTCGATATAGTCGGTGCCGAGCCGGCGCAAGCTGGCGTCACAGGCCTCGATCACCCATTTGCGCGACAGGCCGCCCTGATTGGGGCCATCGCCCATGGCGTTCGCCAGCTTGGTCGCCAGCACCCACCAGTCCCGTTGGTTGCCGATCGCCCGGCCGGTAACTTCCTCCGAGCCGCCGCGGCTGTAGGCGTCGGCCGTGTCGATGAAGTTCACGCCGGCGTCGCGCGCCCTGGCGATGATGCGGCCACTGGTCGGCTCGTCGGTCTGGCCGCCGAACATCATCGTGCCGAGGCAGAGCGGCGAGACCTTCAGCCCGCTGGCGCCGAGTTTGCGATACTCCATCCGTAATTCCTCCCTGACTTCGCCGCACAGCTTATACCAACGGCCAGGGCTAGAAATAGCTCGTGAACCCCAAGGCGGTTGGCAGCCAGAGGATGAGTTGTGGGAACAGGATCAGGAGCGCCAGGCGGAACAGGTCGGCCAGCAGAAACGGCACGATGCCGCGGAAGATGGTGCCGAGCGGCACCTGCGGCGCCATGCCGTGCAGCACGAAGACGTTCAGGCCGATCGGCGGCGTGATCATGCCGACCTCGATCAGCACGATCATCACCAGACCCCACCAGATCGGATCGTAGCCAAGGCCGATGATCAGCGGGTAGACGAAGGGCAGTGTGATGACCATGCCGGCCGTTGTGTCGAAGACGCTGCCGAGGATGATGAACATCACCGCCAGGATGCCGATCACCACGATGCCCGGCAGGTTCTGGGACTGGATCCACCCGACCAGCTCGCCCGGCGCGCCCGAGATGGTGACGAAATAGGACATGGTCGAGGCGCCGATGATGATCAGGAAGATCATGCCGGTGGTGCCGGCGGTATCGCCTAGCACCTCGGTCAGCGTCTTGGCGCTGGTATGGCCGCCGAACAGGTAGAACAGGAAGGCCAGTCCGGCGCCGACGGCGGCGGCCTCCGACACCGTGAAGATGCCGCCATAGATGCCGCCGCTGACCGCGAAGGCCAGCGCGACGACGCGCCAGCTCTGGCGCGTGGCGGTGGCGCGCTGGCGCCATGCCGTCCGTTCCGCGGCCGGGCCGGCTTCCGGATTGATGCGCACATAGACCGAGATGGCGACCATGTAGACGGCGACCGTCAGCACGCCCGGTACGATGGCGCCGGCGAACATCGCCAGCACCGACTGTTCGGTCAGCACGGCATAGAGCACCATCAGGATCGACGGTGGGATCAGCATGCCGAGCGAGCCGCCGCCGGCGATCGAGCCGGTCGCCAGCTGCGCGCTGTAGCGGCGCTGCAGCATCTCGGGCAGGGCGACGCGGGTCATCGTGGCCGCGGTGGCGATGGACGAGCCGCTGACCGCGCCGAAGCCGGCGCAGGCGCCGATGGTCGCCAGCGCCAGGCCGCCGCGGAAATGGCCGATAAAGGCCTGGGCCAATCGGTAGATATCGGTCGACATGCCGCTCGCCGTGGCGAAACCGCCCATCAGCAGGAACAGCGGAATCACGGCCAGTTCCAGGCTCGACAGCGCGCTGGTGGCCTCGGTCTTCAGGATGCTGAAGGCGAGGCCCATGTCGCCTTCCAGCAGGCCGAAGCAGATCAGACCGGTCGCCGTCATGGCGACGCCGACCGGCACGTGGAGCGCAATCAGCGCGAACATGCCGACCAGCCCCAGGACGACGATCAGGATCGGATCCATCAGACCGGCGCCTGGCCGATATTGCGGTCCGTCATCAAAGGATCGACGCCTTCTCGCCGCCGTCGTTCAGCGACCGGCCCGACACGGCGGCCGCGATCTGGGCCAGCAGCACCAGTGCCTGCACGACCGCCGCTGCGGATGACAGCACGGCGGCCGCCCACCAGGTCGGCTGTAACGGCAGCGCGATGATGAAGGTGACCTGATTGCCGACCTCGCTGGCATGGATCATCAGCTGCCAGGCCACCGCGGCGATGAACACGAAGGTCAGGCTGTGGCCGAAGACCTCGAGCCAGGCCGCGGCGCGGGGTCCGAGCGCCTTGCCTACGAAGCGCACCGTAATGTTGGTGCGCAAGCCGAAGCTGGAGACGAAGCAGGCGGCGATGGCGACCGTAATCGTCAGGATGACGATGTCCTCGAGACCGTGGATCGGGCTCAGGAACAGCCAGCGCAGCAGCACGTCGAGCATGATCGCGAGCGAGATCAGCAGCAAGACGCACACCGCCAGCCAGGCGATGATGCGGCTTGCCTGCATAACCTGCCGGTTCAGGCGGAACAGCGCCTCGGTCATGGCGACGCGACCGTGGGGCTACTGGCTGGCGCGGACCTTGGCCAGTTCCTCTTCCATGGCGGCGAACAGCGCCGGTCCGTTCGGATGCTTCGTCTTCCAGTCGTCGATGATCGGCGTCAGCCGTTCTTCCCAGCGACCACGTTCATCCGCCGACAGTTCGACGGTGGTGTTGCGTCCCGACGCGGCCGCGGCGTCGCGGGCCTGATCGCCCACGATGTTGTAGTTCTTGGCCATGCGCTCGGCGATCCAATCACCGGAATACTTGTCGATCACGGCCTGCAGGTTGGCCGGCAGCGAGTCGTACTTCTTCTTGTTCATGCCGACCATCAGCGGCGTGAAGCCCTGCGGGACGTTGACGTGATGGGTGACCGTCGGGGTCACGCGGAACGTATTCATCGACTCCCAGCCAAGCAGCGTGCCGTCGATGACCCCGCGGCTCAGCGACTCGGCCGTTTGCGTGACCGGAATGCCGCCGACCGGCGTGCCGCCCAGGGCCTCGATGATCTGCGACTGGATGCCCGTGGCGACGCGGATCTTCCTGCCCTTCAGGTCGTCGAGCGAGGCGTAGTCGAAGTTCATATGCGTGTTGTAGGCCGACGTCGTGCCGAGCCCGAGCACGTGCACCTTGTCATAGCCCCTGAGCAGGCCGCGCTCGTAGAGCCGCTGGTGTACCAGCGAGGCTTCGAGCGTCGATTCCATGACCAGCGGCAGCTCCATCAGCGAGTTGTCGGGAAACTCGCCGGGCGTGTAGCTCTGCACGATGAACGAGATGTCGGTGACCCCGTCCATCAGCAACTGCAGTTGCGCGCGCGGGTTGCGGCCCAGCGAGCCGCCGGGAAAGATCTGGATGACGACCTGCCCGTCGGTCTCCTCCTTGATCTTCTCCGCCATGGGAACGAACAGATTGCTGTGCGTCAGTGACTGCACCGGCAGAAAGTGTCCGAACTTCAGGCGATAGACCTTGTCGGCGAGCGCCGGGCCGGTCATCAGACCGGTCGCGACGGCGGCAAGAACGAGTTGCTTCAACATTGGCGACCTCCCAAGACGTGAAAGCGCCGGCTGTCGGCCGGCGCGGCGCTGAACATAGCGCCGGATTCACCCGGTCCGGGCGAATTAGCGTTTCTGGTTGGGAGTTAAACGCCCCGTGACGCCGACGCAAGCGGTTTTGATCGTGCTACTCGACCCGGGTCCAGATCTGGGATTTGCAGAAGATCAGCACGCAACCCTCGACCTTCAACGTCTTGTCGTCCTGCAGGCTCATCTTCGATTTGTAGGTCTTGCCGTCTTCCGGATTGTAGATCCGGCCTCCGGACCAGCTGGCGCCGTCCGACGTCTCGAAGCCCGACAGAAGGCGCAGGCCGACGATGGTCCTGTCACGCTGGGTTTCGTCTTCGTTGAAGATATCGCGCTTCGGCACGCCTTGATCGTCGTTGGGCTCTTTCAGCCAGACGATGACGCCGCACAGGCGTTCGCCGCACGGTTCGATCCGGACATGCGATTTCTCCTTCTCCGTGGCCCAAAGCCCCGCGGCACCGGCCGCCATCGCGGGTGAGATCATCGTCAGGGACACGGCGAGGGCGACAAGAAGATAGCGAAAAGCGATCAACACGGCCTCCGTTGCCTATCGAACACCACGGATATATAGGGCGCGATGCCGGAGAATCAGCCGCCGTTGCACCGTTGATATGTTTCGACCCGGTTCATCAGCCGGTGCATGGGACCGTCGGCGATGCCGAGCTCGTCCAGGTGCAGCACCAGATTGTGCAGATAGTCGGCGCAACGGCCGAGCTGGCCTTCCGCCGTGGCTAGCGCCTTGACGGTCTCGTCCTCGGGCATGTCGGCGACATAGCGCTCGTGCTGGCGATTGATCACGAAGGTGACCGCGCGGATCGGCCCCTTGTCGGTGTGCACCGTCACCCATTCGGCCCGATACGCGCCGCTCAGCATCTCGCGGCGCCAGACGATCTGAGTTTCGCTCTCGACGTGATCGGAATCGATCCGGAGCGCGAGACCACGACAGCTGCCGCCGGGCTCCATCCCCAGCATCAGGCCGGGCTGTTCCGGCGAGCCGCGGCCGATCGGCGTCGACAGGCAAAAGCTGCGGTGATAGCCGTAGATCAAGCCCGGCACGCGATCGGCGACATGGCAGGCCGGGTTCCACATCAGCGAGCCGTAGGCGAAAATCCAGACGTCCTCGTCCGGACCGATATCGCTCAGCACGTCGCGGCGGATCGCCTCGCGCTCTTCGGCCTCCATGACGATGAAAGCGCCGATCCGGTGGGCCTCCTGGCGGATCTGGGCGACACGTTCCTCGGTGATATCCTCGCGCCGCAGGCCGTCGTTGACGATGCCCCGAAGTTTCAACCGCAAATCCTCAACCAAAATCGACCGCGCCCGTCTTGACGAATGGGGCCCGTCGAAAAATGCATGCCAATGCCGGAGCGGCCCGTAGTATCTCTTCTCACCTTACCTATACCCGGCAAAGGCGACAGAGCAAGCGCTGTGATGAAAATTGAGGCAGTTGAGTTGAACGGCGAAGGATTGACGCTGGAGCCGTTCGCACGATCGCACTACGAGGGGCTGGCGGCGATCGTCGATGACCCGAAAATCTGGCCCTATATGGGCATGGATGCCTCGGGCGGTAGCTATGACGCCTGGTTCGCCGCCGCCGAGGCGACCACGGCAAACGGCAGCGACGCCCATTTCGTGGTCCGCCGAAATGCCGACGGCCGGCTGGTCGGCAGCAGCCGGTACCTGAACATCTTTCCCGAGCACAAGCGACTGGAGATCGGCAGTACCTGGTACGCGCCGGACGCCTGGGGCAGCAAGGTCAATCCGGAATGCAAGCTGCTGATGATCCGCCATGCTTTCGAGACGCTTGAACTGAACCGGGTCGAGTTCCGCTGCGATGCCCGCAACGAACGCTCACGCGCGGCGCTGCACAAGCTGGGCGCGGTCGAGGAGGGCGTGCTGCGCAAGCACATGATCGTGCAGCACGGCTATGTCCGCGACAGCGTCCAGTTCGGCATCATCCGCGAAGACTGGCCGGGCGTGAAGGCCGGCCTGGAGGCGCGGCTGGCCGCCTGATCTTTCTATTCGGCGACCGGCAGGCCGCCGGTGCAGACGTAGAGCAGACAGCCCTCGTCCGACCAGGCCCTGTGCCCGCTGCCGACGGGGCAGCGCACCCAGGTGCCCTTGGCATAGGTGCCGTTTTCGTCGCTGACAGATCCTGCCAGCACGAAGGCCTCTTCGCCGCCGGGATGCGGATGGTGCGGCACGCGTGCGCCGGGTGCGAACCGGACCAGCCGGATCGTCTCCGGAAACCCCGACTGGCTATAGAGCAGCTTGACCTCCAACCCGTCGACCGACCCCGGTGACCAGTCCATGCCGGCGCTCTCGGTCGCCGTGGTCTGGCGTTCGAGGCCGGCATACTGCCGCAGCTTCACGAACAGCGTGCAGCCGTCGTCCGACCAGGGCGCATGGCCGTGGCCTTCCGGGTTCAACAGATGGCTGCCGGGCGGGTAGACGCCATGCTCGTCGGCCCACGTGCCTTCCAGCACGAGGATCTCTTCGCCCTCCGGATGGCCGTGATAGGGAAACTGCGCGCCCGCGTCGAAACGCACGATCGAGGTCACGCGACCCGCCTCGGGCGGCCCGACATGGTCGAGCCGCTTGCGCCAGATGCCGGCGGCCGGGCTGGCGACCCAGTCCATGGCGGCCGAGTCCACGACCGCGCGGCCGAAATGGCCCCGATCGATGGCCAACGCCTGTGATGACGACATGCGTTAGCTGCCGGCTTTCGCCGCGTCCCAGTACTGGTTGTTGAGGTAACCGATCATGCTGTCGTGCTGGCCCTCGAGGCACTTGCGCATGCTTTTCGCCAGGCCGTAGCTGGCGCCATGGTCGCAGTGGAACCAGGCGAAGCGCAGCGACTCGACCGTGTTCGGCGTCAGCGTCGCGTAGCGCGGATCCGATACCGTCATCCGCCACAACGATTGCCGGGTGGCCGCATCGACGCGGCCCCGCGTCGGCAGCGCGTTGATCATCTGGCTGGCGAGGCGCGCCGCGACGACGCGATCGCCCTCGGAATCGACCAGCGTGTCGCCGAGCGCCCGCAGCGGGCCGGTGGCGAGGTCGAGCTCCAGCTCGTCTTGCGGGTTATCGTCGCCCGGCATCGGTTCCGGGATTAGCGCGACGTTCTGGCCGACCGATACCGATACCTTGGCGAGCTCCAGATCCCGTACGACGTCGCCGGCGACCGCGACGCGGACCGCGACGTGCGTGCGCAGCGCGGTAATGGTCAGGTCCTTCGCCGGGTCCAGCATCACGGTGCGGCCGTCATGCGTGGTGCCGGTCGCCCGCAGGTCCGCGTCCGCCGTCGTCAGATAGCGGGTGCCGTGCACCGGCGAGCGGCGGTCCGGCTGCAGGCAATAGGCCGAGAACTCGGCCCAACACTCGCCGCCCGCACAGTTCAGCTCGACCGGCTGGCTGTCCGCGACCAGCGCCAGCACCTGCGGCGCCGCTTCCGCCGGCGTGGCGGCGACGTTCAACGCCATCGCGCCGGCCGCGATGATCGAAAGCCCCAATGTCTTGAATTCGGTCCGCATGCGTGTCCCCTCGGCAGAATGGCGCTCGCTCACGCGGACCCGGGGCGGATGGCCGCCGCGGGCTCGGCCCGCGTGCACGTGAAAAGCGTTCCACGTCGCCGCGCCGGGGTCAATGCCACATGGCGCGATTGTGACCGCGGCGTGCGTGTCGTCGGTCAGGCCAACGGCGGGCGGCGATCGAACCAGGGCTGCGCCTGCTCGATCTGGCTGGCCATGCGCAGCAGCAGCGCCTCGTTGCCGAAGTCGGCGCCAAGCTGCACGCCGACCGGCAGGCCGTCGTCGGTCCAGTGCAGCGGTAGCGAGCAGGCCGGCTGGCCGGTGATGTTGAACAATGGCGTGAACGGCAGCCGCCGGAACAACGCGTCGAAATAATCCTCGGGCGCGGCCATCATGTCGACGGTGCCCAGCGGCAGCGGCGGATTGGCGAGCGTTGGCGACAGCAACAAATCGTAGTTTGCGAAAAAGCCACCAATCCGCCGGCCCGTCGCGTGCAGCACCTGGATGGCACGCGCATAGTCCGCGGCCGAGAAACCGCGCGCCTGCTCGGCCAGGTACCAGGTGGCACGCTCGACATCGTCCTCGCGCGGTTCCCGGCCGAGCGCGGCACAGCGCGTGTCGATGACGTGCCGCATGTTGCCGCCGATAATGATCTGCACGGCATCATTGATGGCCGCAATGTCGACATCGATGGCGGTGGGCTCGACATGGTGGCCCAGGTCCTCGCAGAGCTTCGCCGTCGCCTCCGCGCCTGCCACGCAGACCGGATCGACGTCGTGGCCGCTGGGCGCGGCGGTGATCAGTCCGATCCGCAGCCGGCCCGGATCGGCGCCGACCTCGTCGCTGAACGGCCGCGCCGGCGGCGGCGCGCAATAGGGATCGCCGGGCGCAGGGCCGTGCGTCGCGTCGAGCAGGGCGGCGCTGTCGCGCACGCTGCGGGTAACCGCATGGCCGACACCCATACCGCTCCAACCCTCGCCGACATCGGGGCCGGACGGGTTGCGCGCCCGCGTCGGCTTCAGGCCGAACAGGCCGCAGTTCGCGGCCGGGATGCGGATCGAGCCACCGCCGTCGGTGGCGTGCGCCGCCGGCAGCATGCCGGCCGCCACGGCCGCCGCGGCGCCGCCGCTGGAGCCGCCGGGGCTGTGTTCGGTGTTCCAGGGATTGCGGGTGGCGCCGTGCAGCACCGGCTCGGTGAAGAAGTTGTAGCCGAACTCCGGCGAATTGGTCTTGCCCATGATCACCAGGCCGGCGGCGCGCAGGCGTTCGGTCAGCGTGCTGTCGTGGTCGGCGACGAAGTCGGCGAACAGGCGGCTGCCGTTGGTGGTCGGCGCGCCGGTGTAGAGGACATAGAGGTCCTTCAGCATGTAGGGCACGCCCGACAGCGGACCCGCCGGCAGGCCGGCGTCGATGCTGGCCCGCGCCGTGTCGTGCATCTTGTGGACAACAGCGTTCAGCGCCGGGTTGCGGGCGTCCACCCGCTCGATGGCCGCGTCCAGCACCTCGGTCGCGCCGACCTCGCCGCGGCGGATCAGATCGGCCAACCCAAGCGCATCGTAGTTTTCGTATTCCTGGAACCCGGTCATCTCGGCATGCCCCCTATGGCGAACGGTGTAGGAACAGCCTAGGTTTGTTGCCAGCATGCGCGCAAGCGAGGTGTGTAAGATCATGCAGCAGCAACACCATTGTCTCGTCATCGAGCCGCCGCGGCAGGGGCTGCACGACATCACGGCCGAGATCGCCGAATGGCTGACCGAACAGGCGGTCGGCGATGGCCTGCTCACGGTGTTCATCCGACATACCTCGGCCTCGCTGTTGATCCAGGAGAACTGGGACGACGACGTGCAGGCCGATCTCGAGGCTTTCTTCATGAAGCTGGTGCCGGAGGAGTCCACGCTCTACCGCCACATCGCCGAGGGCGACGACGACATGCCGGCGCATATCAAGGGCGCGTTGACGCAGACCCATCTGAATATACCGGTGCGTGGGCGTCAGCTACGGATCGGCCGCTATCAGGGAATCTATCTGTTCGAGCACCGCCGCAGACCCCGGCCACGGGAGCTCGACCTGCACCTGATCGGCGACTAGCCCGCATTTCTCAATCCCCGCACGGTCTGCGTCGCGCACAGGCGTCCGCTCCGCCAGGAGCGGGCCGAAAAGCGTAGCGGGCCTACGGTTGAGGGCCGCGACGCCGCGGGCGGGCGCCTGCGCGCGACCCTTCGGGCGGCGCCGTGCTGCCGACAGGGAGCGTCGCGCTGCTTGCCCGATGTCCCACATCGCGCCGCGCAGCGCTCCTGCCCTGTCGGCAGCACGACGCCGCGCAGACCATGCAGGGTTTAAGAAATGTGGGCTAACGCTCCGGATGGGCGGGCTGCGGCGGTTCGCCGACATAGTGGGCGCGCGGGCGGATCAGGTTGCCCTGCCGGTACTGCTCCTGCGCATGCGCGATCCAGCCAACGCAACGGCCCACGGCGAAGATCGACAGCGGCGCCGATGACGGCAGGCCGAGGGCGCGGGCCAGCAGGACCAGCGCTACGTCGATGGTCGGCTCGCCGTCGGTCATCAGCCTGACCGCCGCCAGCACGCGATCGCCCCATTCGACGGCATCGGCCTCGCGCAGCATCGCCAGCAGAGCGTGCGCGCGGATATCGCCGGCCGGATAGAGCGGATGGCCGAAGCCAGGCAGGCTGTCGCCGCGTGACAGGCGTTCGGCGACCGCGGCTTCGACATCGCCGGCGGTCTCGAACTCGTTGAACAATGCCGCGACGCGCGCCGTGATACCGCCGTGGCGCGGACCCTGCAGCGCCGCCAGGCCGGCCAGCACCGCGGCATATGGCGTGGCGCGGGTCGAGGCGACGCAACGGACGGTGAAGGTCGACGCGTTCAGCTCGTGATCCGCGCAGAGCACGAGCGCGGCGCGCAGCAAATCGGCGCCCGCGGCGTCGACCCTCCAGGCCTCGCCCAGCACACTGTGGATCGGTGCGTCGCCCACCGGCGTGCCGGCGACGCCGGCCGCCAGCAGGCGCAGAATGCGGGCGCCGGTGCGGGCGACGCCAGCGGCTTCCAGGTTGTAGGCCCGCGCATCGGCCTCGGCTGCCCAAGGCAGCATGGCCTGACACCTGACCATGCCGTCGAGGCCGTCGGGCACGGCGACGTCGGGCGGCGGATTGTCGACGAACGGATCGGCCTCGCCGGCGTCCCACAACAGGCCCGCGACCGTTTCGAGACTGGCCGCCCGAGCCAGGCGCGCGGCATCGCGGCCGCGATAATAGAGCCGGCCGTCGGCGATCAGGGTCAGGCTGGAATCAAGTACCGGCAGGCCGAAGTTCAACGCGTCGCCGGCAATGCTTTCGGGATCGCGGCCCGGTCCCTTCCGCGCCCGCAGCGCTCGGACGTCGTCGGCCCGGTAGAGGCGGCTGCGGCTGTTGCCGCTGGCCTCCGAGCGGATCTGGCCACGGCTGACGTAGGCGTAGAGCGTCGCCCGGCTGACGTTCAGTTCGGCTGCCGCCTCCCGCGCCGTCAGGTACTGCTTTTCCGTCGTCATCGTCGTGTTGATCGTATTAATCAATATTGACGATATATTGATCGCATGCCTATCTCCCGTCAAGCAATAGAGATCGAAAGGAGCGCGAGATGGCCGCTGGATTGGAAGATGTCGTCGCCGCGGAAACCCGTCTGAGCCACGTGGATGGCCAAGCGGGGCGGCTGCTGATCGCCGGGTACGATGTGGATGACCTGGCCGGCGGCATGCGGTTCGAGGATGTGGCGGCGTTGCTCTGGCAGGATCTGGCGCCGCGGAACGCCAACGCAACGGAGATCGCCGAACAATTGGGCGCGGCCCGGCTGGCGGCGGCGGAAATGCTGCCAGAGCTCCTGCACACGACCGAAGGATTGAACCCGATCGAAGGCTTGCGCGCCGGGCTCGCCATGCTGGCCGACCACGACGACGACCGCGACCATATCCGGGTGACCGCGGCGATCCCCGTCTTCATGGCGGCACTGTCGCGGCACGCGCAAGGCCTGTCACCTGTTATGCCTGACGCGAAACGCGGGCAGGCGGATGACTTCCTGCACATGCTGCACGGCCGGAAACCGGAGCGCTCGCATGTCGCGGCGCTCGACACCTATCTGGTGACGGTGTCGGACCACGGCATGAACGCGTCGACCTTTACCGCCCGCGTTGTCGCCTCGACTCGGGCCGGCATGGTGTCGAGCGTCGTCGCCGCGCTGTGTGCCCTGAAAGGGCCCCTGCACGGCGGCGCGCCGGGCCCGGTGCTGGACATGCTGGACGAGATCGGCTCGGCCGACCGGATCGAAGGCTGGCTCGACGCACGGCTGGCCGCGGGCGCGCGGCTGATGGGCTTCGGTCATCGGGTCTACCGCACCCGCGATCCACGCGCCGATGTCCTGAAGCGCGTCGTGCGGGATCTGCGCACCGGCGACAACCGTATCGCCTTCGCCGAGCAGATCGAGCGCGCCGCCATCGAGAAGTTGGCGACGCGTTATCCGGGCCGCCGACTCGATACCAATGTCGAGTTCTACACGGCGCTGGCGTTGGAGGCGGTCGGTCTGCCGCGCGACCTGTTCACCTGCCTGTTCGCCATGGGCCGCGTGTTGGGCTGGACGGCGCATGTCTTCGAACAGATCGCGACCAACCGCATCATGCGTCCGCAATCGAGCTATGTCGGCCCCTGGCCCGACGGCAAGGTGCGCGCCGTCGCCGGCGGCTGAGATCGGCATCGGCGCACGTTCCGTCGCGGGCGTCGACAGGCTATGCTGTCGCCATGACGAAATTGACGGACGAGCAAATCGCCGCGTTCCGGCGCGACGGCTATCTGATGGTCGGCGGCGCGGTCGACGCGGCCGCGCTGGCGGCGATGCGGCAGCAACTGGACGATTGGATCGACGAGAGCCGCGAGCATGCCGATAGCTGGGGCGAGACCGTCGGCGGATCGCCCCGGTTCGATCTGGAGGCGGGACACGCGGCCGATGCGCCGCGCCTGCGGCGGATCAACAATCCGGCCGAGATTTCAGACGCGTTTTTCGCCACCACCTTCGACGGCCCGGTGGCCGAGATGGTGGCCGACCTGATCGGCCCAGATGTGAAGTTCCACCACGGCAAGATCAACAGCAAGCAGCCGCGCACCGACAGCCGGGTCGGTTTGCATCAGGACTTCTCCTACACGCCGCACACCAACGACGACATCGTCACCGTGCTGCTGCTGCTGGATGACATGACGGTCGAGAACGGCCCGTTGCGGGTCGCGCCCGGCACCCATCGCGAGGGCCAGAAGAGCCTCTGGCACGACGGTGTGTTCACCGGGCAGGTCGCCGCCGACGTGGCGGCGGAAATGGAAGGTCGCCTGGTCACGCTGACCGGCAAGGCGGGCGATGTCTGCCTGATGCATACCAATCTGCTGCATGGGTCGGCGCCGAACGGCTCGGACGAGCGGCGGACGCTGTTTATCTCCGTCTACACGGCCGCGGACGCGGTGGCCCTGGCGGCGTCGCCGTTGCCGAACCGGTTCGAGAACAAAATCGTCGCCGGGCAGGCCGTGCGAACCGCGCGGCTGACAGTCGACCGGGTCGAGCTGCCGGCCGCTTCGCACAGCGGCTCGTTCTTCAATCTGGCGGGTCAGGGCACCAATACGGGCTGACCGCGCCCGTGATTGTTTTCGTCTAAGAAACAATATTGTTCCGTCTGGTCGCTTTGTGGCGGCCGTGGCCCCACTTATATGTCGTCGAAACAGGGGAGTGGCAGCATGGGCATGCTGATCGACGGCGCGTGGATTGAGGACGACGCCAAGTACCGGCAATCCGGCGGCAAGTTCGTTCGCCGCGACTCGCATTTCCGCAACTGGGTGACATCGGACGGATCGTCCGGCTATCCCGCCGAGGCCGGGCGGTACCATCTCTATGTGGCCGCGGCCTGTCCCTGGGCGCACCGGACGATCCTGTTCCGCAAGCTGAAGGGTCTCGAGGACGCGATCTCGCTGTCCTATGTCGATCCGGTCGCGCTGGCCGGCGGCTGGGCCTTCACCAGCGAGCCCGACCCACTGTTCGACGCCAATTTCCTGCACGAGATCTATCAGCGCGCCGATAAGAGCTACACCGGCCGGGTGACCGTCCCGGTGTTGTGGGACCAGCAGACCGACGGAATCGTGAACAACGAGTCGTCCGAAATCATCCGTATGTTCAACAACGCCTTCGACACGATCGGCAATGCGGCGGTGGACTACTATCCGGCGGCGCTGCGGGCTGATATCGACGCGATCAACGCTGTCATCTACGACCGCGTCAACAACGGCGTCTACAAGTGCGGTTTTGCCAGAGCGCAGGAGGCGTACGATGAGGCTTTCGACGTTCTGTTCGCCACGCTCGACGACCTGGAGCAACGTCTCGACGGGCAGCGCTACCTCGTCGGCGATCGTCTGACCGAGGCCGATTGGCGACTGTTCACCACGCTGGTGCGGTTCGACGCCGTCTATTTCGGGCACTTCAAGTGCAACCTGAGGCGCATCGCCGACTACCCGAACCTGTCGAACTATCTGCGCGAGCTCTACCAGATGCCGGGCGTTGCCGACACGGTCGATCTGGAAGATTTCAAGACCCATTACTATGCGAGCCAGTTGTCGGTCAATCCGACCGGTATCGTGGCGAGAGGGCCCGAGCTGGATCTCAGCGCGCCGCATGACCGCGGCCGTTTCGCCGTCGCCGCGGCCGAATAAGACAGCCGCGGCAAGATGATCGCTACGGTTCGCGACGTGCGACGGCCGGATTGAGCCATGCTCGCCGGCCTGTTGTCTCCCGATAACCCGGCTTTTCAGAGCGCGGTGCTGCCGTTTCTTCTGGCCGCCGTCGTTGCCGGTTTGATCCGGCTGGCGGGCGGCAGCGGGCGCGGCGCGCTGCTGGCCGGCGCGGCGGTCGGCCTGGCGGTGCTGGTCGTCTATGCGGTCGTGCTGGGGATGCCGCCGTTTCCGCCCCGGTCGTCGGGGCAGAAGCTGTTCTACGTGGCGGTCGCGGGTCTGGTGCTCGGCATCGCGCTCGATTTGGGCCGGATGCGCGGCAGAGTTCTGACCCTGCTGCTGTTAGCATTCATTGCCGTCGCGTCGGTGTGGGTCGGCTGGCCGGCCTGGAAACGCCTGGCGGCGGCGCCTGACACCTGGATGCCGGCTGTGACGCTCCTGCTCCTGCTGACAGCGGCAGTGCCGCTGGCGCGCGCGGCGCCGAACGGGATTTCGGCGGCGGTGATGTTGCTGATCGCCGCGGTTGGCCTGGCGATGGTCGCGTTGACGGCGAACTCGGCATCGCTATCCCAGATCGCCGGCGCGCTGGCCGCCGCCGTTGGCGGCTTTCTCGTCTGGAACTGGCCCAAGGCGCGTTTCCCCGTCTCCGCCGCGCTGTTGTTCGGCGCCATGGGCGCCTTCGCGGCGCTGACGACGCAAGCGGCTCTGTTCACCCGGGCCGATCCGTGGACGCTCGCGCCCTTGGTTCTGGTGTTTCTGGCCGCGATACCGGCGTCGCGGCTGAGCATCGGCAGCGGCGCGGTTCGTGCCGCGCTGTCCCCCCTTGTCATCGGGTTTTGCGCGGCGTTGCCGGCCGCGCTCGCGGTCGCTTTGGGCTTTTGGCTCAACGGCGACGTTTACACCGGCTGACCTGCCGACGATTTTCGCACACAACAGGAAGGGAGTGCTTCAGATGAAACCGTTTCGTGTTTTGGGTATCGCCACCGCCTTCGCCTTGGCGCTCGGCACACTGCCCGCCAAGGCCGCGGACGAGATGGAGATCGACCCGGCGCATACGAATATCGCCTTCATGATCGATCATCTCGGCTATTCGATGATGCTGGGCCGGTTCGCCGATTTCGATATCGCGCTGGCGTTCGATCAGAACCAGGTTGGCAACAGTACGCTTGCGGTATCCGTAAAGACGGAGAGCCTGACCACCTTCCATGCGAAGCGGGACGAGCATTTGCGGTCGCCCGATTTCTTCAACACGGCCGAGTTTCCCGCGATGACCTTCACCTCGACCGCGATCGAGCAGACCGGCGACAATACCGGCAAGGTGACCGGCGATCTCACCCTGCTGGGCGTGACCAAGCCGGTGACGTTGGACGTCACCTTCAACAAGGCGGCGCCGCATCCGTTCAACAAGAAGATGACCGTCGGCTTCTCGGCCCGCGGCATGCTGAAGCGCTCCGATTTCGGCATGGCCTATGGTTTGCCGGCGATCGGCGATGACGTCGAGCTGATCATCGAGGCCGAGGCCGTGAAGCCGGAGTAGTCTCCCGCCGGACACCATTTGGGCTCATTAGCCCTAGCGCTTGTTAACCTTGAGGGCGGCCGCCCCACGGCCGCCCTCAAGCATTTCTTAATCCGGACTATCCACCATACGTCGGTTGCGCTGCTGAACCGCCGCGCCCGGCAGCCATTCGACATCGCTGCCCGGCCGGCGGAGGCCGATTTGCGGAACGGAACGGCGGTATGTCCGGCATGATGGAATGGATGCGGCAGGCCGATTGGCTGGTCCGCCGACGGCTGGTCGCCTATTCGGCGATCTTTGTCGTGATGTATGTCGTCGCCGCCGGCATCTGGTTGGCCATGAGCAGCGGCGGCATCGACATCAACGGCAGGCCCATCGGTCCCGATTTTGTCAATGTCTGGGCGGCCGGCAGCCTGGCGCTGACCGACCGATCAGCCGACATCTACGAGTATACCGCCCATCACGAGGCCCAAAAGGCAGCTTTTGGCGGCGCCCATGTGCCCTATTTCGGCTGGCACTACCCGCCCATGTTCCTGCTGCTCGCCCTACCGCTGGCGTTGTTGCCCTACCTGGCGGCGTTGAGCCTTTGGCTGCTGTCGACGCTGCCGCTCTTCTTGCTGGCGGTCTATCGAATTCTGCCGCGCCGCGAATCGCTTTTGCTGGCATTGGCGTTCCCCGGCGTTTTCGTCAATTTGAGCCACGGGCAGAATGGTTTTCTCACCGCGGCCCTACTTGGCGGCGGTTTGCTGCTGCTCGAGAGGCGACCGCTGCTGGCCGGTCTGTTGTTCGGATTGCTGACCTACAAGCCGCAGTTCGGGCTCTTGATCCCGCTGGTTTTGCTGCTCGGACAACGCTGGGATACCATTGTGGTGGCGGCCGGGACCGCGGCCTTCGTCGCCATGGTTTCGTTGCTGTTGTTCGGACCCGAAACCTGGATCGCGTTCCTCGACAGTCTGGCGCTGACGAGAGAGGTGATCGTCGAGCAGGGTGTGACCGGCTGGCACAAGATCATGAGCGTGTTCGCGGCCGCGCGCATGTATGGCGCCGGTATCGAGCTGGCCTATCTCATTCAAGCGGCCGTCGGCATTTGCGCCATGGCGACGGTCTTGTGGTTGTGGGCCCTGACGGTTCCGCACGGGCTGAAATGCGCCGCGCTGGTGGCCGCGACCCCGTTGCTGACGCCTTATGTCCTGGACTACGACCTGGTCATCCTGGCCCTACCGGTGGCTTGGCTGGCGGCCGATGGATTGCGACGCGGGTTCCTGCCCTGGGAGAAGCTGACGTTGGCCGCCGTCTGGTTGCTGCCGCTTCTGTCGCGGCCGATCGGTCTGAGCCTGTCGCTGCCGATTACGCCACCGTTGTTGATGATCCTGTTGTTCGTGATCTTCCGTCGCGCCCGTAGTCCGGCGCTTGCCGGCGCAACCCCGACCGATGTTCGACCGCGGGCGGCACATGCCTGAGCAGGCGGTGAACTGGACCGCCGCGGCGATCCGGGAGCTGGTCGCCGCCGTCGATGCGCCCCGGGTGGCGGTGCTATTGCCCTGCTACAACGAGGAGGCGACGGTCGTTGAGGTAATCGCCGATTTCCGCGCGGCGTTGCCCGAGGCCGAGATTTACGTCTATGACAACGCGTCGACCGACGCGACGGCCGAGCTTGCCGCCGCGGCCGGCGCGGTCGTCCGCCGCGAGCCGCTGCGCGGTAAGGGCAATGTCATTCGGCGCATGTTCGCGGACATCGATGCCGACATTTACGTGATGGCCGATAGCGACGGCACCTACGACGCCGCTGCCGCGCCCGAGCTGGTCGAGCGACTGGTCTCGGACAATCTCGATATGGTGGTCGGCACGCGGGCCGGCGGCGGCGCGGCGGCCTATCGTTGGGGGCACGTGTTCGGCAACCGCATGTTCAACAAGGTCGTCGCGATACTGTTCGGCGACGGCTTGCACGACATCCTGTCGGGCTATCGCGTGTTCTCTCGCCGCTTCGTCAAATCGTTTCCGGCGCTGGCGACGGGCTTCGAGACCGAGACCGAGCTCAGCATTCACGCCCTCGACCTGCATCTGCCCGTGGCCGAGATCGAAACCGCCTATGGCGCCCGTCCGAGCGGGTCGGTCAGTAAACTCCGCACGGTGCGGGACGGGCTGTCGATCCTCTGGACCATCATGCTGCTGTTCAAGGAGGTCCACCCGTTCTGGTTCTTCGGCGCGATCTCCGCGGCATTCGCCGCCCTGTCGTTGGGACTGGCCTATCCGGTCATCGTCGAATACCTGCTGACCGGTCAGGTGCCCCGGTTCCCGACCGCGATCCTGGCCACCGGCGTCATGCTGCTCGCCTGCCTCGGATTTGCCTGCGGGCTGATCCTGGACAGCGTCTGCCGCGGCCGCCGCGAGGCCAAGCGCATGTGTTATCTGGCGCTGACGTCGGTCGGCGCCAAACTGCCGAGCGACTGACCGACACGCCCACGCGGTTAAGCCTTCACCTTGGCGTCGGCCGAAAAATGCCGCATCCTCTCGGTCTATCGGGAGGTTGCGACAGACAATGACGGCGTCCACACCGGACCTCGACAAGCTATTTCGTCTGGACGGCCAGGTCGCGGTGGTGACCGGCGGTGGCGGCGCGATCGGCGGCCTGGCCACCCGCGTGCTGGCGCAGGCCGGCGCGCGCGTGGTCGTGACCGACCGGGATGCGGCGGCCGCGAGAGCCGTGGCCGTTGAGATCGAGTGGGCCGAGGCCCGGCAGTTGGACGTCGCGGACGAGGCCGCCGTCGATGCGCTGATGGCCGACATCGACGGCGCGCATGGTCGTATTGATGTGCTGGTCAACGCGGCCGGGATCTCGAAACGGCTGGCCTCGGAAGAGATCCCGCTCGAGACCTGGAGCCAGGTTCTGGCCGTCAATCTCACCGGCACCTTCCTCTGTGCCCGGGCCGCGGCGCGTGTGATGCTGCGACGCCGGGCGGGCGCCATCGTCAACATCTCCTCGATCATGGGGCATAGCGGCGGCGGGCTCTATCCGAACCCGGCCTATCACGCCAGCAAGGGCGGGGTCGTGAACCTGACCCGGGCGCTGGCGGCCGAATGGGGCGACCGCGGCATCCGCGTGAACGACATCGCGCCGACCTTCGTCGATACGCCGCTGGCCACGCCGGTGCTGGGCGATCCGGCGATGCGGGCCGAGATCGACCGCCTGCATCCCCTGGGCCGCGTCGCGCAGGTCGACGATCTCGCCGGCGCCATCCTCTATCTCGCGAGCCCGGCATCGGCGCTGGTCACCGGTCAGAGCCTGGCGGTCGACGGCGGCTGGCTGGCGCGCTGATTTCAAACAAGCTGAGGTTTTTTGATGAGCGGTAACATCGTGATGGAAGGCGACGGCGACATCGCGACCGTGATTCTGCGCGCGCCGGATCGGCTGAACGCGCTGAACATGGCGATGTGGGACGAGCTGCGCCGGGTGTTCGAGGGGCTCGACGCCGACAGCAGCTGGCGCTGCATCATCATTCGCGGGCACGGCGACAAGGCGTTTGCCGCCGGCGCTGACATCGCCGACTTCGAGGCCAACCGGTCCAGCGTCGAGAAGGCCCGGGCGTATGGCAAGGTCTTCCACGGCGGGCTGCACGCCGTCGCCAATTGCCGGCATCCGGTGGTGGCCCAGATCCAGGGCGCCTGTGTGGGCGGCGGTCTGGAGCTGGCCTGCTGCTGCGACATCCGCATCTGCGGCGAGTCCAGCCGCTTCGGCGTGCCGGTGAACCGGCTGGGCCTGGTGATGGCCTATCAGGAGATGGGCGCGCTGGTCGATCTGGTCGGCAAGGCGGCGGCGCTGGAGATTGTGCTCGAAGGCCGCGTGTTCAGGGCCGAGGAGGCGCGCGAGAAAGGCCTGGTGAACCGCATCGTCGCCGACGACATGGTCCAGGCCGAGGCGCTGGCGACGGCCGAGCGGATCGCCGCCGGCGCGCCGCTGGTCGCGCGCTGGCACAAGCAGTTCGTCAGCCGCCTGATGGATCCGCGCCCGCTGAGCGAGGCCGAATTGGACGAAGGCTTCGCCTGCTTCGGGACGGAGGACTTCCAGATCGGCTATAAAGCCTTTCTGGCGAAAGAGAAACCGGACTTCAAGGGACGATAGACATGCCAATCGAGCGATTTGGCCCGCTGAAGGGCGTCACCGTTATCGAACTCTGCCACGTGATGGCCGGCCCGACCTGCGGGCTGATGCTGGCCGACATGGGCGCCGATGTGATCAAGGTCGAGAAGCTCGACGGCGGCGACGATACGCGCCGGGCCCTGCCGCCCGAGATCAACGGCGAGCCGGCAGCCTTCATGATGATGAACCGCAACAAGCGCGGCGTCGTCGTCGACCTGAAGACCGAAGGCGGCAAGCGCGTGCTGCGCCGTTTGCTGGAGAAGGCCGACGTCGTCACCGAGAACTACCGCAAGGGCACGATGGAAAAGCTCGGCCTCGACTACGAAGCCCTGCGCAAGGTCAATCCCGGCCTGATTTTGGCCTCGATCTCCGGCTTCGGCCGCTCAGGCCCCTATGCCGACCGTCCGGGCTTCGATCTGGTCGCCCAAGGCATGAGCGGCCTGATGAGCATCACCGGCGAAAGCCCCGAGCGGCCGCCGGTCAAGGTCGGCGCGCCGCTCTGCGACATCACCGCCGGGCTGCTGCTGGCCATGGGCGTGCTCGCCGCCTATACGCATCGCTTGAAGACCGGCGAGGGCCAGGTCGTCGATACCTCGCTGCTGGAGGCCGGCATCACGCACACCTACTGGCAATCGGCGATCTGCTTCGCCGACGGCAAGCCGCCGCTAGCCATGGGCTCGGCGCATCCGCTGAACGCGCCGTATCAGGCGGTCCGCACCAAGGACGGCTACATCAATATCGGCGCCGCGAACGTCAAGACCTGGGGCCTGTTCATCGAGGCCTTCGGTCTGCAGCGGCTGGGCGAAGACGAACGCTTCAGGGACAATGCCGGCCGCATGGCGAACCGTGAGGCGCTGATCACCGAGATTGAAACGGCCTTCGCGCCGTTCACCAGCGCCGAGCTGCTGGACAAGCTGGAGCAGGCCGGCGTGCCGGCGGGGCCCATCTTCAATGTGCAGGAGATGCACGCCGACCCGCAAGTGCAGGCCCGCGACATGGTGCCGACGGTCGCGCATCCCGTGGCCGGCAACGTGCAGACCATCGGCCTGCCGGTGAAGTTCTCCGACACGCCCGGCAAGGTGGGGGCCGCGGCGCCGACGTTCGGTCAGCACACCCGCGAGGTCTTGCTGGAATACGGCTTCGATGCGGCCGAGATTGCGCAACTCGCCAACGAGAAGGCGATCCACGTGGGCGACGCGCCGACCGCCGACGCCGCCGAGTAGCCGCTACTCCGCCGCGGCGGAGTCGAACAGGCCGCCGATGTAGAAGCCGCGCCGTTTCAGGCTGGCGACCCATTCGTCGGCGAAGCTCGGCGCCACCGAGCCGGTGACGATCTCGCTCGCCAGCAGCGCGTCCGACCAGGCCTTGACCTGCGGGAAGTCGTTCAGCAACCCGCTTTGCAGCCGCTGCTCGGCCATGTCGAAGCGCTGCAGGAACGGCGCATAGGCCGCGTCGACAAGGCACAGCTTGTCGCCGTTGAAGTAGGGACCGTCATTGCCGCGCTCCTGCGCGATGGCGTCCTCCAGCTTTTGCAGCACCTTGGGCGCAGCCGCCAGACCCTCGTCGACGCCCTCGCGAGTTGCCTGGTAGTAGACGCCACTCAGGCCCTTGGAGAAATCCGGCACGAAGTCGGTCCAGGCCCGGTTGCGGGCTCGCTTGATCGGGTCCTCCGGATGCAGGCGCGGCGGCACCACTTCGTCCAGGAACTCGGCGATGGCGTTCGATTCGAACAGCGGCTCGCCGTCCACGTTCAGCACCGGCACCTTGCCGTGCGGCGAGATCTCCAGGAACCAGCCCGGCTTCTCACGAAGATTGATGTAGGTGACCTCGAACTCGACCTGTTTCGCACGCATCACGATCACGGCGCGCTGAACCCAGGGTCAAGTTACCGAGCTCACCAGATGATATTTGCTGGCCATAACAGTGTTTCCGACATCTCGGTTGCTCAGGCCGCCAGTCTCTCCCATTGTCTGGCCGAAGGAAAGCGTCGTCGCTAGGCGGGCCGGCAGATCATCTCGACCGCATCGTCGGCGAATTTCACCAGGCTGGCCTTGGCCTCGCCCAAGCGGGAGCGCAGCGCCAGGCTGTGCAGCACCGCCTGCGCCAGCTTCGCCGCCGCCTCCGGCGCGCGCGACGTCGGGAACTGGCCGTCGTCCTGGGCTTGCCGAAACCGACGCGTCAGCATGTCGTCGATCTGGCTCAGCAGGTGCTTGACGTCACGCCGCACCTCGGCGTGCACGACGGCCTCGACCGGCGCCGTGCAGAAGGCGAAACAACCGCGCGCCGGCTTGCCGCCGCAATAGACGTCGAGCGCGGCGCGATAGAGCTTGCGCAGCGATTGGGCGAGGTCGGGTTCGTCGGTCAATCGGTCGCCGACCTCGGTCTCGAGCTGCGCCGCGAACCGTGCCATGGACCGGCGGTAGATCATCTCCTTGTCGCCGAATGCGTTGTAGAGGCTGGGCCGGTTCATGCCCGTGGCCCGGGCCAGATCGTCCAGCGACGTGGCGGTAAGGCCCTGGGTCCAGAACAACTGCATCGCCGCTTCCAGCGCCTCGTCGGGATCGTACTGCCGTGGCCGGCCGCGCGGTCTGCTCATTTTTGTACCTATTCGCATAATTTAATTGACTCCGATAATTTTATGCGGAACGATACAAAAAATCCAGACCGCGAGACCCGACCATGCCCAGAATCGACCATCCCAAGAGCCCCCTCGTGCCCAAGCTCCAGGGCCTGCATCTGTTCCACTTCGAAGGCGCGCCCTGCGCCCAGCGCGTCCGCTTCGCGCTGGCGGAAAAGGGCCTGGCGCGGGACCGGGACGTCGCCTGGCAGTCGGTCGCGCCCGACACGCTCGTTGCCGAGACCGGCACCTGGATCAGCCGGCATGTCTCGCTGGTCAAGAAGGACCACCTGACCGACGCCTACGCGGCAATCCACCCGAACCTGGTTGTGCCGGCGCTCGTGCATGACGGGCGGCTCTATATCGAATCCATGGACATCGTGGACTACATCGACGCGACCTGGCCGGAGAACCGCCTGGTGCCGGACGACTCCGACCGCGCGGCGCTGGCCCGGTCACTGGTCGACCAGGCGAAGGCGCTGCATGTTTCAGTGCGTTACGTGTCGTTCCGCTGGGGCCTGGGTCGCCTCGGCAAGCTGAACGCCAGCGACGAAGAAAACCTGCGACGCCTCGAGACCGACGGTTCGCCCGAACAGCTCGTCAACTTCTATGAAAGATATGACCGCGGCCAGATCGAGGAGGCGACCTTCGCCGAGCACCTGGCGGCGCTCGAGGGCGGCTACGGGGCGCTGGAGCGGCTGTTGTCGGGCGACGGCCAGCCGTTTCTGACGGGCGACAGCTTCAGCATCGCCGACATTATCTGGTCGCTGAAAGTGCTCAGGATCGAGGAATGCGGCTATCCCTTCGCCGCGAACTTCCCGGCGCTGTTCGCCTGGTATGGCCGGGTGACAAGCCGGCCCGCGTTCAAGGAGGGCGTCATGTCGCGGCATACGGCGATGAGCCGGACCTTCAAGCTCAAGGCCGCCGCCGCGAACCTGATGGGCCATGGTCTGAAGCAGGCGAGCCGGCGCCAGGATAAGACCGGTGGGAGCGCGGCGAGTGCCGCGTGAGCGGGATCGCCACCTCCAGATCGAGCGCGATCAACTGCGGCGCATGCGTTGGGTTTCGCTGCTGGAGGGAACGACGCTCGTTGTCCTGGTCTTCGTCGCCGTGCCGCTCAAGCATTTGGGCGGTTATCCGCAAGCGACGGCGGTGATGGGCCCGGTCCATGGCATGACCTTCCTGCTCTACGTCTGGATGGCGTTTCAGACCGTCGCGACAGGCGGCTGGTCGGCCGGCGAAACATCCCGGCTGCTGATCGTCGCCTTCATCCCATTCGGTGGGCTCGTGAACGCGGGCTTGCTGCGTCGGAAGGAAATTGAGCTGATCGCGCACGCAGGCTGCTGACGGACATGGCGTATCTCTGGCTGAAGGCGTTTCACATCGCGGCCGTGATGGTTTGGATCGGCGGCCTGTTGGTCTCGTCGATGGCCGTGGCCGCCGTGCAAGCGTCCTCGACGACGACGTTCGCGACGATCCGGCGATGGGACAGGCGGGTCACGTCGCCAGCCATGCTGCTGGTCTGGATCGTGGGGTTGGCGCTGGCGGCGCTGGCCGACTGGTTTCCGTCCGCCTGGCTGATTGTCAAGCTGGTGATCGTGCTGGCGCTCTCGGCCCTGCACGGCATGTTGACGGGGACGTTGCGGCGACGGGCCGAAGGTCTGGATCACCGTCCGCCCGCATTCCTGCGGTTTGCGCCACCGCTTGTCGTGGTGGGCGCGACAGCCATCGTGCTGCTGGCGGTCGTCAAACCATTCGAGGGCTAATCCGGCCGCAGCATCTCGAAGGCTTCGTCGACGACCGCATAGTCGAAATAGCCGAGCCGGGCGACGGGCCGCAGGCGGCCGATGTCGATCTTGCCCTCGACGATGACGTCGTCGCTGATATGAATGCCGACGACCTTGCCGATCACCATGTAGTTGCCGTCGCCGCGCCGGCTTTGCGGCAGGTCGACGACCTGGTGCAGCACGCATTCGAAATGCGCCGGCGCCGCGGCGACACGCGGCGGCCTGACCTTTTCCGACGGCAGCGCGTTCAGGCCGGTATGGTTCATCTCGTCGATGCTGCGGGCGACATGCTCTGACGAGGCATTCATCTGCTCGCGCGTCTCCCAGCTGGCGAGGTTGAAGACGAACTCGCCGGTGTCCTCGACATTCTTCAGGCTGTCCTTCTTGCCGCCCTCGGGATGGCCGCCGTTGGGGCAGTACATCACCATCGGCGGATCGTCGCAGACGGCGTTGAAATAGCTGAACGGCGCCAGGTTGACGACGCCGTCGGTGCTGATCGTCGAGATCCAGCCGATCGGCCGCGGCACGACCAGCGATTTGAAGGGACTGTGCTTCAGCGGCGGTGGCCGCATGCCCTCGGCGGGATCGAAAAACATGGGCTCAGCTCCTCAGATCGGGTCCCAGCTGTAATACTCGCCGGTGCCCTTCAGGTCGTAGAGGTCCTGCCGCAGGGCGGGCTCCAGCATGTCTGCGAGGTTGTCCGGCGTCCAGCCGTCGCTGTTATGCAGCGTGCGGACCGGCCGGGGCTGGGACATCAGATAGATCTCGTTGCCGCGCACGCCGAAGATCTGGCCGCTGACGCCGCTCGCTGCGTCGCTGGTCAGGTAGACCACCAGGGGCGCGATCTGCGCCGCCGTGGCGCCGGCGCGGAATTTCTCGAAGGCTTCGGCCTGGGCCTCGCTCTGTACCGGGATTGCCTCGATCATGCGGGTCCAGGCGAACGGCGCGACGGCGTTCGAGCGCACGCCGAAGCGCTGGCCTTCCATGGCGATCACGCGCGACAGGCCGACGATGCCGAACTTGGCGGCGGCATAGTTCGCCTGGCCGATATTGCCGTTCAGCGCCGATGTCGAGGTGAACTGCACGAAGGCGCCGCTCTCCTGCGCCCGGAACCGGTCCATGGCGGCGCGGCTGACGAGATAGGTGCCGTTCAGATGCACGTCCAGCACGGCCTGCCATTGCGCCAGCTCCATCTTATGGAACATGGCGTCGCGCAGAATGCCGGCGACGTTAACCACGGCGTCGATGCGCCCGAAGCCGTCGACCGCGGCCTGCACCATGGCGTCGGCGCCGTCGGGACTGCTGACGCTGTCATTGTTGGCGACGGCCTCGCCGCCGGCCGCCGCGATCTCGTCGGCGACCTGCTGGGCCGGATTTTCGTCCGTGGTATCGCCGCCGAGCGTGCCGCCGAGATCGTTAACAACGACCCGCGCGCCTTCCGCCGCCATCGCCAACGCGACCTCGCGGCCGATACCGCGGCCGGCGCCGGTGACCAGCGCGACCTTGCCGTCCATCACCCCCATTTCTCGCTCCTCCGGAATGTCCAAGCTGTCCGCCCGGCACGCTAGCGGCAAAGCCCCGGCAGGTCCATGCTTGGCAACGGCGCGGAAAGCTGCTACATCGCCTGCATCATGACGCCCGCCAACCGACTCCGACGACGAGGCAAGAACCAGCGGCTCCGCACGAGCCGTCGCCAGGATGCCTATGTCAAACGTCGTTCGGAATCGAAGCCGTGTTTTTACTTTCCCATGAGCGGTCGCAAGACGCCGCCGCAATACGTGAACTGATCGCCCGGTCTTTCGGACCGGACCACCCCGACAAACCCGTCTCCAAGCTGCGCGAGCGCTGTTCGCGTGAACCCGATCTCTGTTTGGTCGCGCGGCAGGGTAACCATGTTGTCGGCGCGATCCGCTATTGGCATGTCGAGATCGGCGCCAGGCGGTCGACGGCGCTGCTGCTCGGACCGCTCGCGGTCGCGCCGGAGCGCCAGGGCCGCGGGATCGGCGCGGCGCTCGTCTGGTCGACGCTGGATATGGCCGAAAAGGCCGGCCATGGCTCGGTCCTGCTGGTCGGCGACCCGGCCTACTATCGCCGGTTCGGCTTCCGCGCCGCTTCAGATCTCGGGATCACGCTTGCCGGCGAGACCGAGCGGTTGCGGGTGCACGAATTACGGCCGGATGCCCTGCGGAATGTCAGTGGGGCCCTGCGGCCCGGGAGGGGCGTTCGCCGACCGGGATCCTCAGCGGCCCTCGCGATGCCAGGCCAACATCGTGACGCCCAGCACCAGCGCCAGCACCACCAGCGCCGGCAGCATCGGGATCTGCTCGACGCCGGTCACCAAGTAGTCCCCGTTCGCCCGCAGGCCGAACCAGCTCCGGCCCGCGGCGTCCCGCTCGGGCTTCACGCGCCGAACGTCGGGAATGCCGTCGCTCAGCCAGAAGCTGCCGCCGCCCGTCCGTTCCACAAGCGGTGCCAGCGGCTGCGGTGACGATCTGAGGTCGGCGTATTCCAGGGGATTGAGCACGCCCACCGCCGCGACCGTCGCGCGGGCGCCGTCCGACAGCCGGTAGAGCCCGGGCTCGTTCACCTGCAGGCTGCCGCGCGCCAGGCCACCGGTCTCGTCTTCGCTCAGCGGGACGGTAAATTCCCGGCCCGACGGCGCCGTCACCGTCACGTCGCCGCCGCCCGGCGCCAGGCTGCGGCGCCAGATTTCGAGGCGATTGCCGTCGGCGGCCGCGCGCAGGTCTTCCTCCTCCAGATCCGGCTCTTTCATCAGCCAGTGCGCCACCCGGCGCAACAGCTCGGCCTGCGGCCCGCCGCCCTCGAAGCCCCGGGTCCAGAGCCAGGCGTGGTCCGACAGCAGCTGCGCGACCCGGCCTTCGCCGATGCGGTCGAGGATCAGGACCGGCCGGTCCGATTCGCCCTGCATCAGGGTCGTGCCCCGCATCAGGTCGACATCGATCAGGCGGAACCAGCGGCCCCAGTCCGGCTCGTCCGCCTGCGCGCCCGGCAGCTCGGCCGTGACCGGATGCCGGCGGCCGGCATCCGTCAACTCGGGGCGGAAGCCGCCCGTGATGATGTCGCCGGTCGGGCTGGTCGGCAGCACCTGCGCCAGCGGCGTGCGGTGCAGGCTGAGCGGCGTCGCGAAGGCCGGGCCGGCGGCGGTCAGCACCGCGCCGCCCTGACGCACGTATTCGACGACGTTGCGCAAATAGAGATCCGGCAGCACGCCGCGGCGGCGATAGCGGTCGAAGATCACCAGATCGAACTCGTCCAGCTTGGTCTGGAACAGCTCGCGGGTCGGGAACGAGATCAGTGACAGTTCGCGGATCGGCGTGCCGTCCTGCTTCTCCGGCGGCCGCAGGATGGTGAAATGCACGAGATCGACGGACGGATCGGCCTTCAGCAGGTTGCGCCAGGTGCGCTCGCCGGCATGCGGCTCGCCCGAAACCAGCAACACGCGCAACCGGTCGCGCACGCCGTTGACGACGACCACCGCCCGGTTGTTGATCATGGTCAGTTCGTCCGGGCCGGATTCGACCTCGACCTCCAGCACCGTCAGGCCGCCATGTTGCAGCGTGAACGGCACCGTGTAGGGCGATCCGATCGGCACGATGTAGGACTGCGGCGGGCCATCATCCTGCTTGACCGTGACCTCGGCCGCGCCATCGCCGCCAACGCCCTGGTCCTCGATGTTGAGCGTCAGGCTCAACTCCTCGCCGACGATGCCGTAACGCGGGGCTTCTTCGATGACCAGCCGGCGGTCCCGCTCGCCGCGCTCGCCGGTCAGCAGGACATGCACCGGTCCGCCCGGATCGTCGCGTTCGACCTCGGCCCCGAGGTCATGCACCTGACCGTCGGTCACCAGCACGGCGCCGGCTACGCGCTGGCGCGGCACGTCCGAAAGCGCGCGGCGCAACGCGCCGATCAGGTGCGTGCCGTCCGGCATGGTGGCGTCGCCGGCCTCACGGCCGCCCGCATAGACAACCCGGGTCTCGAGATCGCCGTAACCCTCGAGGCGTCGCTCGAGCTGCGCGACCGCCCGTTCGGCGCGCTCTCCGCGTTCGCCCACATCCTGACTTGGCGACTCGTCGACCACGATCACCGCCACGTCGGTCAGCGGCTCGCGCTGCTCCTCGACCAGCGCCGGATTGGCCAGCGCCAGCAGGCCGAAGGCCAGCGCCAGGCTCCGCCACCAGGCGCCGGGCAGCCGTCGGGCAAGGGCGTAGCCGACGAACAGCAGCGCGAAGGCGGCGATGATCGCCAGCAGTTCCCACGGGATCAGCGGCGCGAACGAAATGTTGGCGATGGTCGTCATGCGTGCCGGTCCGCTATTGGCCCAGACGCTCGAGGATCGCCGGCACGTGCACCTGATCTGTCTTGTAGTTACCGGTCAGCGTGTACATCACCAGGTTGACGCCGAAGCGATAGGCCATCTCGCGTTGGCGCGGCCCGCCCGGCACCACGGCGGCCATCGGCCGGCCGAGATCGTCCGTCGCCCAGGCCGCCGCCCAGTCGTTGCCGCCGATGATGATCGAGGCGACGCCGTCATTGACGCCGCCGGGGCGCAGCTCGACCCAGACCTGGCCGTTGGCGTAGCGGCCCGGGAACGACTGCATCAGGTAGAAGGCGCGGGTCAGCACATGATGCTGCGGCACCGGCACCAGGGGCGGCACGTCCAGGCGCCGCAGCATCTGGCGCAGCCGCTGGTTGTTGGCGCTGCCGCCGCCGACGCCGCCGGGCAGGCGTAGGTTCGCCGTCTGTGAGTCCCGGGTGTCGAAGAGAATGGTGCCGCCGGTCCGCATGTAGTTGTCGATGCGCGCGAGCGCCGCATCCGACAGTGGCGGCTGGGTCGGCGTCAGCGGCCAGTAGATCAGCGGGAAGAACACCAGCTCGTCGGATTCGATATCGAGGCCGAACGGATCCGCCGGCTCGATCGAGGTGCGCCGCCGCAGGATCTCGCTGAGGCCGATCAGGCCGGCCCGGCTCATGGCGTCGATCTCGTCGTCGCCGGTCAGCACGTAGGCGAGCCGGGTGTCGAGCGTCGCCTGCAGGACGAATTCGTCAGAGGGGTCCTGCGCCCGCGCGCTGTCCATCGGCAGGGCGGCGACGACGCCGAGCAGCAGCAATGAGGCGGCCGCGCGGGCGCGCCGTTGCGGTGACAGCAGGCCGCGCAGCGCCAGCGCCGCGACAATATCGACCAGCGCCAGCAGGATCGCGGCGGTCAGCAGCCAGGGCTTCAGGTCGGTCTCGGCCTGTTCGGCATAGGGCGCGACCGCGGAACTGCCGGGATAGTCGCCGATCTGAAGCAGACCGTCGATGCCGGACGACAGGTTCAGCGCGCGCTTGGCGTCGTCGTTGCCGTAGAAACCCGGCGGATGCTGCGGACCGGCGTCCGTCGTGTCGATGACATCGCCGGCGATCGGCCGCGCCGTGGCGCTGGCCGGTCCGAGCTGACCGTCGCCGCTCAGGCTGGCGAGCGGCGGCAGCATGGCCTCGCTGTCCTCGCCGGCGACGCCGCGCGACAGCGTCACCAGCCGGCGCAGCATGTCGACGAACAGCCCGGTAATAGGCAGGTTGGTCCAGTCGGTGTTCGCGGTCGAGTGGAACAGCACCAGCCAGCCGTCATCCAGGCGGTCGGCGGTCACCAGCGGTGTGCCGTCGGCCAGCCGCGCCCAGGTTTTCCGGTTCAGATCCAACGACGGCTCGGCCAGCACCTGCCGGCGCACGAAGATGTCGTCGGCAATCTCCAGACCATGGAAGGGGCTGGTCTCGGGAAAATCCGCCAGCTTGGCCGGCTGCGCCCAGGACAGCGAGCCGTCGAGCGCCCGGCCGCCGCCGCGAAGTCTCACGGGGATCAGGTCGTCGGCGTTCTGCGCCATGCGCGGGCCGGCGAACCGCACCAGCATGCCGCCGTCGCGCACCCACTGCTCCGCTGCGCCGGCGGCGCCGGGATCGAGCCGGCCGATATCGGCCAGCACCAGCACGGCCGTCGGCCGCCGCAGCAGTTCGGTGACGTCGCCCAGACGCACGTCGCTATAGGGCGACAGCGCCCTGTCCAGATAATAGAGGTTCGACAGCAGCGGCTGGGTCTGTTCCTCGGTGGCGGCGCCCGAGACCATGCCGACGGGCCGCCGGCGCCAGCGTTCGTCCAGCAGCACCACGGCCGCGGCCGATGCCTCGCCGTCGACGTCCAGCCGGACCGCCTGGTTGCGCAGTTCGCTGGGCAGTTCGAGGTCTGTTTCGGCCCGGGTCTGTCCGGCCTCGAAAGTCGCGCGGCTGCGGGCGAGAACCCGCCCGCCTTCGGCCATGGCGCGCACCCAGACCTGTTCCTCGTTTTCGGGGTCGGCGCGCAGCACCGAGGCGCGCAGGCCGCTGCCGCTGATATCAGGCGGCAACAGCGCCTTTGCCAGTGCCAGGCTGTCCTCGGTGATGACGGTCAGGGCGCCAAGCTGCGCCAACCGCTGGCTGAGCGTTTCCGCCGCGCCGTCGTCGATGCCGTCGCTCAGCCAGACAATCTGCGGCGCCCGCTCGAAAGTGATGTCGGCCAGCGCCGCCGTGGCCGCGGACCGGTCCACCGGCCAGGGACGCGGCGTCAAGGCCCGTACGGTCGGTCGCAGGTCGGCCGCCGACGTCAGCTTGCTGACGGCGATCGGCGCGCCGTCGGCCGGCGGCGCGGTCGACAGCAGCGCCGCCGACCGGTCTTCGCGTTGCGCCCGGTCGAGCAGGCCGTCCAGCATGTCCTGGCGCGCGTCCCAGTTCGGCGCTGCGGCCCAGCCGTCGTCGACGACCAGCAGCAACGGCCCGTCACCGTCCAGCTCGGCGCTGGGATTCAGCAGCGGATGCGCCAGCGCCAGGATCACCAGCGCCGCCAGCACCATGCGCAGGATGGTCAGCCACAGCGGCGTCGTCGCCGAGGTCTCGTCGGTGGGTCGCAGCGACAGCAGCAGCCGCACGGCCGGAAACGAGACACGCCGTGGCGTCGGCGGAATGATGCGCAGCAGCCACCAGATCACTGGCAGCAGTATCAGCCCCAGCAGCATCCAGGGCGCGGCGAACCCAATCGCACCGAGGTTCAGCATGCGCGCTCCGTCACGCGGTCACCAGCGCATCGGCAAGTGCGCTATATAGGGAAAGGAGGGCCGTTTGCGGCGGCCGGTCTGTTCGATGGAAGGCGCAGGTCCAACCTACGCTGCGCGCGGTGACGCTGAGGTTATCGCGTCGGGCGGCGATGCGTGCGTGATAGTCGGACCGCAGTCCCTCGACACGGCCGATGGTGATGCTGCCTTCGCCTTCGACGCCCTCGAACAGCATGCGGCCATTATACGGCAAATCTTCCTCGGCCGGGTCCAGCACCTGCAACAGATGCCCGCGGGCGCCCTGACCGGCGAAGCTCTTGATCGCGGTATCGATCTCGGGCATCGGCGACAGAAAGTCGCCGATCAGCACGATCTGGGCATAGCGCGGCACCCGGGCGATGTCGGGCAGGCTGGGCGTTGCCAGCGGCGTGTTCCCGATCAGCGCCTGCGCCATCCGGGTGAGCGCGGCCCGGCCGGTCGACGGCGCATCGTCGACGCCCAACAGGGCGATGCGCTCGCCGCCGCGGACCAGCAGCGCCGCCAGCGCCAACAGCAGCAGCGTCGACCGCTCCAGCTTGTCCTGCTCGGCCGCGTCCGACCGGAAGTCCATCGACGGCGAACCGTCGCGCCAGAGCCAGACGCTCTGGGCGGCTTCCCATTCGTTCTCGCGCACGAACAGCTTCTGGGTCTTGGCCGATTGCCGCCAGTCGATGGCCTGGGCCGGGTCGCCGATATCGTAGCGGCGGAACTGCCAGAAGGTTTCGCCGATGCCGACGCGGCGGCGGCCGTGCACGCCCTGCGCCACGGTGGCGGCGACCCGTTCTGCGGCGACCATGAGCGGCGGCAGCGCGGCCGCCATCTGTTCGGCGCGCTGGCGGACGACGTTGTGTTGCGCCAGCGAAGCCGTCTCTGCCATATGGCAGGCCTTCCCCTGTCCGTCCTAGCCGAGCGGCGCCGTCAGCCGGCCGATGATGTCGCCGATCGAAATGCCGTCGGCGCGCGCCGCAAAGGTGAGCGCCATGCGGTGGCGCAGTACCGGCGCGGCCAGCGCCACAACGTCGTCGATCGACGGCGCCAGACGGCCGTCCATCAGCGCGCGGGCGCGCACGGCCAGCATCAGGGCCTGGCTGGCGCGCGGGCCCGGTCCCCAGGCGATCTGTGCCCGCATCTGCGGGTCGCCGGTGTCGTCGGGCCGGCCGGCGCGGACCAGACGCAATATGGCGTCGACCACACTGTCGCCGACCGGAATGCGGCGGACCAGGCGCTGGGCCGCGCGCAATTCGTCGGCCGTGAAGACCTGCGCGGCGCTGTCTTCCTCGACGCCGGTCGTGGCGATCAGCATGCGCCGTTCGGCCTCGAGCTCGGGATAGCTGACGTCGACCTGCAGCAGGAAGCGGTCGAGCTGGGCTTCCGGCAACGGGTAGGTGCCTTCCTGCTCCAGCGGGTTCTGCGTTGCCAGCACGTGGAACGGCGCCGGCAGCGGATGCCGGTGGCCGGCGATCGACACCGTCTTTTCCTGCATAGCCTGCAGCAGCGCCGACTGGGTGCGCGGGCTCGCCCGGTTGATTTCGTCGGCCATCAGCAACTGGCAGAAAACCGGGCCATGAATGAAGCGGAAGCTGCGCTGGCCGGTGTCCGATTCTTCCAACACTTCCGAGCCGAGAATATCGGCCGGCATCAGGTCGGGCGTGAACTGCACGCGTTTGTCGTCGAGCCCCAGGACCGTGCCGAGCGTTTCAACCAACCGGGTCTTGGCGAGGCCGGGCACGCCGATCAGCAACGCGTGCCCACCGGCGAGCAGCGTGATCAACGTCTGTTCGACAACCTCTTCCTGACCGAATATGACCTGACCGATCGAGCGTCGGGCTTCGGCGATCTTATGGCCGACCCGCTCGATGTCTTCGACCAGGGCTTCGCCTGCTTCACTGACGGTTTGCATGATGTCGACTATATTTGTTCCCTGGGACGAAATGACCAGAGCAAAGGTAACGATTGCGTGCGCCGGATACCATATCGGTGTCGCAAGATGAGAAAAAAGTGATGACCGCAAGCCCGCCCGATCCGATGACCATCGCTGCGCGTCTGCCGAAGGGCAAGCTGCCGCCGGTGCATAAGTGGAATCCGCCGTTTTGCGGCGATCTCGACATGCGCATCGCCCGCGATGGCACCTGGTACTATCTCGGCAGTCCGATCGGCCGCAAGCCCATGGTCAAGCTGTTCTCGACGGTTCTGCGGCATGACGACGACGGCCGTTATTATTTGGTGACGCCGGTGGAAAAGATCGGCATTACCGTCGACGACGCGCCGTTCGTCGCCGTCGAGATGACGGCGCACGGCAGCGGCCGGGATCAGGTGCTGACCTTTCGCACGCATGTCGACGACGAGGTGATGGCCGGGCCCGAGCACCCGATTCGCGTCGAAACCGACATCGGCACCGGCGAGCCGTCGCCCTATGTGCTGGTCCGCGACCGGCTGGAGGCGCTGATTGCGCGTTCGGTGTTTTATGACCTGGTCGAGCACGGCGAGAATCGCGACATCGACGGGGTCGAGACCTTCGGCGTCTGGAGCGCCGGCGTGTTCTTCCCGATCGGCAGCTTGGACGGCGCAACGGATGGCTGAGAGGCATCGGACGCGAATCGTCGAGCGATTGAAGCCGGACGCCGACGACCTGAACGGCTGGGCCGCGCCGGCGCCGACGGGCGATTTCGATTTGAACCCGGTGATGCGCGACAAGCTGCGCGAGGACCGGCCGTTGCGACCGGCCGCCGTGCTGGTGCCCATCGTCGAGCATGCCGGCGGTCCGACCGTGCTGCTGACCCTACGCACCGATCATCTGGAGCATCACGCCGGCCAGGTCAGCTTTCCCGGCGGCCGTGTCGAGGTGGAGGACAAGCATCCGCTCGACACGGCCCTGCGCGAGACCGAGGAGGAGATCGGCCTGACGCGCGCGCATATCGAGCTCGGCGGCTATCTCGACACCTACGAAACCGGCACCGGGTTCCGGATCACGCCGGTTGTCGGCTTCGTGCGTCCGGGATTCGCGCTGGCGCCGGACGATTTCGAGGTGGCGGAAGTGTTCGAGGTGCCGCTCGATTTCCTGTTCGATCCCGCCAATCACCAACGGCACAGCCGGACCTGGAACGGCGTCGAGCGGCATTATCATGCCATGCCTTATGGCGATTACTACATATGGGGGGCGACGGCAGGCATGCTGATGAATCTGTACCGTCGCGTACACGGCTTGTTATGAGGGGTCGCAGCCGATGGTTCGTAAGCTATTCATACACCTGCTGCCGTTTCTGCTGCCGTTTATCGCGTTCGTGATCTACGCGATCGTGACGCGGCGGGCGCAGCGCAAGGGCTCCATGTGGGCGGACACGCCCTATTTCTGGCTGACCAGCAGCGGCCTGATGCTGGTGATCGCCGGTCTGGTGACGGCCGCGGTCATCGGCGGCGATCCGCCCGGCGGCACCTATGTGCCCGCCACCGTCGTCGACGGCGAGGTCGTGCCGGGCCGCGTCGAATAGCGTTTCCGCCATGGAACCCGCCGGCCGGTTGACGCCGCAGCCCTGGATGACGGCGCCGGAGACGGCGGCGGTCCTGGCGGCGCTGACGGCCGGCGGTGGTATCGCCCGCTTTGTCGGCGGCTGCGTGCGCGACGCATTGCTGGGCCGGCCGGTGAGCGATGTCGATATCGCCACCACCGGCGCGGCCGACGACAATATCCGACATCTCGAAGCGACCGGCATCAAGGCGGTGCCGACCGGCCTGGCGCACGGCACGCTGACGGCGGTCAGCGGCCACCGACATTTCGAGATCACCACGCTCCGGCTCGACGTCGAGACCTTCGGCCGGCATGCCCGTATCGTCTATACCGACGACTGGGCGGCGGACGCGGCGCGGCGCGACCTGACCATGAACGCGCTCTACGCCGATGCCGACGGCACGCTCTACGACCCCATGGGCGGGCGGGCCGACCTCGAGGCCGGGCGGGTGCGTTTCGTCGGCGACGCCGCCAAGCGCATCGCCGAGGATCGCCTCAGAATCTTGAGGTTTTTCCGCTTTCACGCCTGGTACGGCCATGGCGCGCCGGCGGCCGACGCGCTGGCCGCCTGCACGGCCGCGGCGCCTGAAATCGCGTTGCTGTCGGCCGAGCGGGTGCGGGTTGAGGTGCTGAAGCTGCTGGCCGCGCCCGCCGGGCCTGCCGTCGTGCGGCTGATGGCGGACGCCGGCGTGCTGGTCCATGTGCTGCCCGGCCCGGCCGACCTCGACGCGCTCGATCGTCTCGCGGGCCTGGAGGCCGAACCCGAGCCACTGCGCCGCCTCGCCGCGCTGACCGATCATCCTGACACGGCCCAGCGTTTGCGCCTGTCGAACGCCGAGCGCGACCGGCTGGCCTTCCTGCACCGTCCGCTGGCCGAAGTCGTCTCAAGTACGGATATGGCCGACCTGCGCCGGGCCGCCTATCGGCATGGCGTGGATCTGGTCGCCGACCGGCTGCTGCTGGCAGGCGAAGCGCCGGCCGCCGCGGCGATCCGCGACTGGACGCCGCCGGTCTTGCCGATCGCCGGCGCCGATGTGGTGGCCCAGGGCGTGAAGCCGGGCCCGCGGGTCGGCAGGCTGTTGGATACGGTTGAGGCCTGGTGGCTCGATGCCGACTTCGCGCCTGACCGGGCGCGGTGCCTGGCCGAACTCGACCGGCTTTTGCAGGGGGAGGGGGGGTAGCGCGCGGGAAACGCGTGAACAACCCCATGCACAGGACCTGTCAAGGGCCGGAAATGGCTGAATTCGGCCGATTCCGGAAACTCCGTTTTTGCACTCAGCGGGCCAGGTTGTGGGTCAGGAAATCGGCCAGCTTGTCCGCGGCCTTGTTGCGGCCGGCCGGCACGCGATGAAGGGCGATTTCGGCCTGCGGCAGGTCGGGCAAGCCTTCCTCGGCCCCGAGAAAGCGCAGGTCGGCGCGGGCGGTGCCTTCCTTCACCAGTGTCACGGCGATGCCGGCGGCCGCGATCGCCTCGGTCGCGGACAGGCTGGAACTGGTCAGCACCACACGCCAGCGCATGTTGGCCGCGCTCAGCGCCTCGACGGCGAGATTGCGGAACAGGCTGCCGAGCGGATGGGTCGCCAGCGGCACCTCGCGGCTGAGGTCGGGCAGAGGGTCGCGGCGCGAAAAGGCCCAGCGCACGCGCTCGCTGCGCAGGACCTCGCCGCCCGTCCCGGCGGGTTGGGTGGTCAGCACCAGGTCGAACTCATCGCCGAGACCGGGCAGCAACTGCAGCGTGAAGCCGGTCGTGATCTCCAGCCGGACGCCGGGATGGATGGCGGTGAAGGTCTTGAGCAGGTCCGGCAGGACGATGGTGGCGTAGTCGTCCATGACCGCGAGGCGCGCCGTGCCCTCGATCCGGGCGTCGGTCAATGCCTCGAGCGTGCGGTCGTTGAGCGCGACCATCTGCCGGGCATAGCCGAGCAGAGTCTCGCCGTGGGCCGTCAGCCGGGTCTTGCGGCCGTCGCGGTGAAAGATCGGCGCGCCGACGACCGCCTCCAGTCGGCGCATCTGCATGCTGACCGCCGACTGTGAGCGGCCGACGGCCTGCGAGGCCCTCGTGAAGCCGTGATGGTCTTGGATCGCGAGAAAACTGCGCAGGAGCGCGACGTCGATATCGCGAAACGCCTGATTAATCGGATTCATTGATTGATCATATCAGAACAATTCATTTTTCAAATTGGTATGCGGGAAACAAAATGCGCGGAACTCCCAAGCTCTGACATGCAAGGAGAACCGCCATGCGCCCCTACCGATCCCGCACCACCATGGATGGCGACAACCGCGCCGGCGCCCGGGCGCTGTGGCGGGCGACCGGCATGTCGGAGGCCGACCTGGGCAAGCCGATCGTCGCCATCGCCAACAGCTTCACCCAGTTCGTGCCGGGCCACGTGCACCTGAAGGACCTGGGCCAGCTCGTCGCGCGGGAGATCGAGGCCGCCGGCGCCAACGCCAAGGAGTTCAACACCATCGCCGTCGACGACGGTATCGCCATGGGCCATGACGGCATGCTCTACAGCCTGCCGTCGCGCGAGCTGATCGCCGATTGCATCGAATACATGGTCGAGGCGCATTGCGCCGACGCGCTCGTCTGTATCTCGAACTGCGACAAGATTACGCCCGGCATGCTGATGGCGGCGATGCGGCTGAACATCCCGACCATTTTCGTCTCGGGCGGGCCGATGGAGGCCGGCAAGGTCGTCGCCGGCGACACCGTGCGCGCGGTCGACGCCATCGACGCCATGGTCGACGGCCAGTCGCCGGATCTATCGGCGGAGGAAAAGCTGGCGGTCGAGCAGGCGGCCTGTCCGACCTGTGGCTCGTGCTCCGGCATGTTCACGGCGAATTCGATGAACTGTCTGGTCGAGGCGATCGGTCTGGCATTGCCGGGCAACGGCACCGTGCTGGCGACCCATGCCGACCGCGAGGCGTTGTTCCGTGAGGCCGGTCGGCGCATCGTCGACCTGACCCGGCGGTATTACGTCGAGGATGATGATGGCGTGCTGCCGCGTCGGATCGCCGACAAGGCGAGCTTCAAGAACGCCATGACGCTCGACATCGCCATGGGCGGCTCGACCAACACCATCCTGCACCTGCTGGCCGCGGCACAGGAGGGCGAGATCGACTTCACGCTGGCCGACATCGACCGTCTGTCGCGCGAGGTGCCGCATCTCTGCAAGCTGTCGCCGTCGACGCCGGACTTCCATATCGAGGACGTGCATCGCGCCGGCGGCATCATGGCGATCCTGGGCGAGCTCGAACGGCTGGGCCTGATCGATACGTCGCGGCCGACCGTGCATGCGCCGAGCCTCGGCGAAGCGCTGGAAGAATGGGACGTGATGCGCAACCCAGATGCCGATGTCGACACGTTCTATCGCGCCGCGCCCGGCGGCCGGCGCACGGTCGAGGCATTTTCCCAGGACGCGCGCTACGAAACGCTCGACCTCGATCGCGCCAACGGCTGTATTCGCAATATCGCGCACGCCTATTCGCCGGACGGCGGCCTCGCGGTTCTGTTCGGCAACCTGGCGCCCGAGGGCTGCGTGATAAAGACCGCGGGCGTGCCCGACGGCATGGCGCAGTTCAGCGGACCGGCCCGGGTCTTCGAATCCGAATCCGACACCGTCGCCGGCATCCTCGGCGGCGCCGTGCAGCCGGGCGACGTCGTGGTCGTGCGCTACGAAGGGCCGAAGGGCGGACCCGGCATGCAGGAGATGCTGCACCCGACAAGCTTCCTGCGCTCAATGAAGCTGAACACCTCGTGCGCCCTCGTCACCGACGGCCGCTTCTCCGGCGGCTCGTCGGGCCTCAGCATCGGCCATATCTCGCCCGAGGCGGCGGCCGGCGGCCTGATCGGCCTGGTGCAGGACGGCGACGCCATCGCCATCGACATCGCCAACCGCCGCCTCGATCTCCAGGTCGCCGAGGACGAGCTTGAGCGCCGGCGTCAGGCCATGTCGGCGCGCGACGGCGAGACCACCTGGCGTCCGGCCAAGCCCCGCCCCCGCAAGGTCTCGCGCGCGCTCAAGGCCTACGCCCTGCTCGCCAGCGACGCCTCGAAAGGTGCGGTGCGGCAATTGCCGGAGGCGTGAACGGCAACCGCCCATGGACCCCGGCCTGCGCCGGGGTGACGAGTGGGGTGGGCCTGGGGCGACTTAATTCGTCGCCTGGGACTGGGCCAGCGGGCGGAGCTGGGTCATGAGGTCGTCGGCCATCTTGGTGCCGCTGGCCTCGACGGGTAGGCCGGCGGCGGCGAGGCCGCGGGCGGTCCAGGTGTTGCATGTGTTGAGCATGTGGAACTTGCCGGTCGCCGGATAGAACTTGCTGAAGCGGTAGAGACCGGGCTCGGACGCCGCAATGCGGTCGGCGTCGCCGCGGGCGAAGCTGCTGTCGAGATAGGCGATCAGAGCTTGGAAGCCCTCGGCCGTGACGGGCAGGTCGACGACTTCGATCGAGCGAAAGGTGGCGCCGACCCGCGATTCAAGACCGAGGAGGTGCATGACCGCCGGCGTCGGCCGCAGGCCCGCCCGCAGCGTCATGGCGAAGGTCGGTTCGGGCTCGGGGAAGTATTCGGCATCGCCCCAACTGAAACTCAGGTAGACCGCGTCGGGGAAGTCGGCCGCCTCGGGAATGACGTCCGCCGGCAACGCCGACCGCGGCACCACGATCGCCGAATGCCAGCCGTTGCTGGTGACCTGGATCGTGACGTTGCCTTGCGCCGCGTCTGTCGACGCGGCAAGGGCAGTGAAGGGCGTGCCGGCAGCGACCAGCAACGCTGCGCCAGCGGTCAGGCATACGATCACAGTGCGTCGCGATGCGCGATGCAGTGTGCGGGTCCGGCGTCGTTGTCGGATTCCGGCGTCTATCTGCCCGGCGATTCTCATCCCACCCCATCCGGCGCGTCTAACTCAGATATGGGCCTTTCCGGGACGGAATGAAATGCCGGACCTAGCCGAGAATCTGCGGGCGAGAAGACTTAAGGCAGACCTTGCGGTCTAGGCGGGATCTCCGGTGCGCACGGGAAAGCGCTGCCAGGCTTCGCCGGTTGCGACCATGCAACTGCGCCCGTCGGGGCGGGTGACGAGGACGGTCCACGAGCCCGTCTTACTGACGAACAGCTCGAACATGGCTTTGCCGCTGGGTGTCAGACCGCGCCCGACCACCTGCTCGTCGAACTGCTTCTGCAGGCTCTGCGCCGCCTTGTCGTGCGGCGCGCACACTTGTTGCGCTGTCGCGGGCTGGGCCGGCACCAGCAACGCCGATGCGATGGCCAACGCGCCCAAGGCCTGGCTTGCCGGTTTCATCTCGATATCTCCGTTCGCTCTCGTTCCTTCCAGCTTTGACATGTGGGAAGCGGTTGTTTCCGACCCGCATCAGCAACCGCGGATTTTGGTTTCAATTGTTAACGCTGCCGTCCGACGAGCCGAGCGCCTGATTTGCTATGGTGCTCGGACCTTGCGCCAAGGCCGGTTGCGCTGGCCTTCCGTGAGGCGTGGCATGTTGGCGGGAAAAGCAAAACCATGAGCATCGATTTCACGCCGGAGCAGCAGCAGATTCGCGAGAGCGTGTCGCGCCTGTGCGCCGAGTTCGGGGATCAGTACTGGCTGGAACGGGACTCTGATGGGCGTTTTCCGGAAGAGTTCTGCCGGGCGATTGCGGACCAGGGCTATATGGGCATCGCCATGCCGACCGCGTATGGCGGCGCGGGGCTCGGGATCACCGAGGCGGCAATCCTGATGCAGACGATCTCGCAGTCGGGCGCCGGCAACGGCGGCGTGTCGTCGGTCAGCCTCGGCATCTTCGGGCTCAATCCGGTGGTGCGCTACGGCACGGACGAACAGAAGGCGCGCATGCTGCCGCCGATCATCCGGCGCGACGACATCGCCTGCTTCAGCGTCACCGAACCGAATACGGGGCTCGATACCACGCGCCTGAAGACCTCGGCCGTGCGCAAGGGCGACCGGTATGTGGTGAACGGGCAGAAGATCTGGACCAGCACGGCGCAGGTCGCCAACAAGATCCTGCTGATCGCGCGCACGGCCGAGATCAGCGAGACGGCCCGGCCCATCGACGGCCTCAGCTTGTTCTATACCGACCTCGATCGGTCGAAGGTCGAGATCCGGCGGATCGAGAAGATGGGCCGGAAATGCGTCGACTCGAACCAGCTTTTCATCGACGGCCTGGAGATCCCGGTCGACGACCGGATTGGCGAGGAGGGCAAGGGGTTCCGCTATCTGCTGCACGGCATCAATCCCGAGCGGATCCTGATCGCCGCCGGTCTGGTGGGCCTCGGCCGGGCAGCGCTGCACAAGGCGACGGAATACGCCAAGGAGCGCGTGGTGTTCGACCGGCCGATCGGCATGAACCAGGCGATCCAGCATCCGCTCGCCGAGAGTTGGGCCGAGCTGGAGGCGGCGAACCTGATGGCGTTTCGCGCGGCGCAGCTCTACGACCGGGGCGAGGAATGCGGGGCCATGGCCAACGCCGCCAAGTATCTCGCCGGCGAGGCAGCCTTCAAGGCCTGCAACAACGCCGTCCTGACCCACGGCGGCATGGGCTACGCCAAGGAGTATCATGTCGAGCGTTACTTGCGCGAAGCGCTGATCCATCGCATTGCGCCGATCACGCCGCACCTGATCCTCTGCTACATTGCCGAACGGGTTTTGGGATTGCCGAAATCGTATTGATGTTCCGGCGTCGCGCGCCGGATGGGAAAGAAGGGGACTGACGAGGTGAAAGTATGAGCCGGCCCGCCAAGGGCTTTATCGCGGGCGTGTTCGAGCATCCGACGCGCAAGGCCGTCGACAAGACGATCCCGCAACTTCATGCCGAGGTGGCGCTGGGGGCGCTGCGGGATGCGGGCCTGACCAAGGACGACGTCGACGGCTATTTCTGCGCCGGCGACGCGCCCGGCCTGGGCGGGCTGTCGATGGCGGAGTATATGGGCCTGAAGGTCCGGCACATCGACACGACCGAGACCGGCGGCTCGTCCTACACGGTGCATGTTGGGCATGCGGTCGACGCCATCGCGGCGGGGCGCTGTTCGGTGGCGCTGGTGACGCTTGCCGGCCGGCCGCGGGCGGAAGGCGTGGCGACGCTAGGGTCGCGCAACTACGGGCCGGCCTCGCCCGACGTCGGCTTCGAGCTGCCCTACGGGCCGGCGATCACCAACCTCTATGGCATGGCCGCCATGCGGCACATGTACGAGTTCGGCACGACGTCGGAACAGCTCGCCTGGATCAAGGTCGCGGCGTCGCACCATGCGCAGCACAACGAGCACGCACTGCTGCGCGACGTGGTGACCGTCGAGGACGTACTGAACTCGCCGATGATCGCCGATCCGCTGCACCGGCTCGACTGCTGCGTGATCAGCGATGGCGGCGGCGCGCTGATCATCGTCAGCCCGGAGGTCGCCAGATCGATCGGCGACCGCTGCGTGAAGGTCCTGGGCACGGGCGAGGCGGTGAAGCACCTGAACGGCGGCAAGGTCGATCTCAGCTTCAACGGCGCGGCCCTGTCCGGACCGGTCGCCTTTGCCGAGGCCGAACTGACGCCGGCTGACATGGACTACGTGTCGATCTACGACAGCTTCACCATCACCGTGCTGCAGACGCTGGAGGACCTGGGCTTCTGCGAGAAGGGCGAGGGCGGCAAGCTGGTCGCCGACGGGAATTTGATTTCGGGTGTCGGCAAGCTGCCGTTCAACACCGATGGCGGCGGGCTCTGCAACAACCATCCCGGCAACCGCGGCGGCATGACCAAGGTGATCGAAGCGGTGCGGCAGCTGCGCGGTGAAGCGCATCCGAAGGTGCAGGTGCCGGACTGTACGCTGGCGCTGGCGCACGGCACCGGCGGCTCGATCGCCACACGTATGGGCAGCGCCACGGTGATCCTGGGGAGGAACGACGCATGACAACGGCCGAACGCAGCTATCCCGATCCGACGACGAACCTGGAAACGGAACGCTATTGGGCGGCGGCCAAGGACGGCGTCCTGCTGATCAAAACCTGCAATGCCTGCGGCGAGGCGCATTACTACCCCCGCGAGATCTGCCCGCATTGCGGCAGCACGGACACTGAATGGCGCGAGGCCAGCGGCAAAGGCACGATCTACAGCTATTCGGTGATGCGCCGGGCCGAGATCCCCTATGTCATCGCCTATGTCACGCTCGCCGAGAGCGTGACAATGATGAGCAACATCGTCGATGCGGATTTCGACGCCATCGCCATCGGCAAGGCGGTCGAGGTGACGTTCCGCGAGACCGAGGGCGGCATGGCGCTGCCGGTGTTCCGGCTGGCAGGAGAAGGGTGATCCGACGATGGCAGGGCTTTACTACGAAGAGTTCGAGGTCGGCATGGAATTCAAGCATGCCCTGACCCGGACGGTGACGGAGATGGACAACATCATGTTCTGCGCGCTGACGCACAATCCGCAGCCGCTGCATTTGGACGAGGAGTTCGCCAAGGAAACCGAATACGGCCACCGTCTGGTCAACAGCATCTTCACGCTGGGCCTGGTAATCGGCGTGACCGTGGGCGACACGACGCTGGGCACCACGTTGGGCAATCTCGGCATGACCGACGTGCGCTTCGCCAATCCGGTGTTCCACGGCGACACCATCCGCGCCGTCACGCGGGTGAAGGAAATGCGCGAGAGCAAGTCGCGGCCGACGCAAGGTCTGGTGACGTTCGAGCATTTCGGCTTCAACCAGCGCGACCAGGAGGTGGCGTACTGCGTGCGCACCGGCCTGATGATGAAGCGGCCGGCATGATCATCCGGTCCTGGCTGTTCGTTCCGGGCGACAGCGAGCGCAAGCTGGAAAAGGGGCGGGAGAACCCGGCCGACGCACTGATCCTGGACCTGGAAGACGCGGTCTCGAACGACCGGCAGGAAATCGCGCGGGACATGGTGCAGGCCTATCTGAAGGCGAACGCCGACCGTTCGCGCCAGCAGCTCTGGGTGCGGATTAATCCGCTCGACACCGAGCTGTCGCTGCCGGACCTGGCCGCGGTGATGCCGGGCGCGCCGGACGGGATCGTGCTGCCCAAGGTCTATTCGGCGGCCGACGTGAACACGCTCGGGCACTACCTCTCGGCGCTGGAAGCGCGCGAGGGCCTTGCGCAGGGGGTGACCAAGATCTGCTGCGTCGCCACCGAAACGGCCGCCTCGCTGTTGAGTTTCCATACCTATCTGGACGGCGTCACCGAGCGGCTGGTGGCGATGACCTGGGGCGCCGAGGACCTGTCCGCGGCGCTCGGCGCCATCGACAACCGAAATCCGGCGACCGGTGAATACGACGATCCCTACCTGATGGCGAAGTCGTTGTGTCTGGCGGCGGCGCGGGCGATCGACGCCCAGCCCGTGGGCGTGGTCTTCACTGACTTTCGTGATCTGGCGGCGCTGGAGGCCGATTGTCTGCGTGATCGGCGGGCCGGCTTCGTTGGCAAGATCGCCATCCATCCGGCCCAGGTCGAGGTCATCAACCGGGCCTTTACGCCGTCCGAGGACGAGATCGCCTACGCGAAACGGGTCGTCGAGGTATTCGAGCAGAATCCCGGCCTCGGCACGGTCGGGCTGGATGGCAAGATGCTCGACATGCCACACCTGAAGCAGGCCCGCAACGTGCTGAACATGGCCGAGCAGATCAAGGCGTTGGCGTAGGCGCGAGCGGCGGTACAAATGGCTTGATCGCTTGTTTCGAGAAGTGCATATACACGTTTAGTGGAACGGAGCGACAACATGGCCGTTTCGGAGATGCGGGCAAAGTCTGTGGCGCGGCCCTTGCCACCCGGACTCGGCAGTGTGCTGCTGCTGACGGCATTGGCGGCGGTGGGGCAGTTCGCGTCGAACGTCTATACGCCGGCGCTGCCATTCGTGGCGACGTCCTTGGGCGTGGACGCCAGCGCGGCGCAGCTGACGCTGGCGATCTTCCTGTTCGCCTTTGCCGTATCGCAGCTAGTCTATGGACCGTTGACCGACCGGTTCGGCCGGCGGCCGGTGCTGTTCGCCGGATTGGCATTGTTTCTGGCCGGCACGCTTGCCTGTGCGCTGGCCGAAAGTCTGACCACGTTGCTTTGGGCGAGGGCCCTGCAGGCCGTGGGCGCGGCCGGCGGGCTGGTGGTCTCGCGCGCCGCGACCCGCGACAGCTTCGACGGCGTCGAGCTCGCGCGCGCGTTTGGTGCCATCACCATCGCCTTCGCCCTGGTGCCGGGTCTGACGCCGCTGATCGGCGGCGTGGTGCAGGAGCTGGCCGGCTGGCGCGAGATCTTCTGGCTGACGCTCGCCGTCGGCGTCGCGGTTACGCTGGTCGCGACAATGAAGCTGCCGGAGACCGCACGGTCGCGAATAGACCGCATCGATGCGCGTGAGATCGGCCGCGGCTATGGCGCGGTGCTGCGCGACCGGACGGCGGTGTCCTACGCGCTGACGGCGGGACTGGTGTTCGGCGCCATGTCGGCCTTCTTCGCGGCCTCGCCGGCGCTCTACATCGAGCAGTTGGGTGTGGGGCCGGCGGAATACGGCCTCTATCCGCCGCTCGCCGTGACCGGTTTCGTCATCGGCGGCATCATCACGCGACGGCTTGCCGGCAAGGTCGCGGCGCGACGGATCGCGGGTACCGGGCTTGCTATCATGGGCGTCGGTCTGGCCCTGATGCTGACGGTCCCGGCGCTCGGCCTGGTGCACAAACATGTCTTCAACGCGGCCATGATCGTCATCGTCACCGGGCTCGGCGTGTTTCTGCCAACGTCCATCGCCCAGGTTCTGTCGCGATTCCCGGACCGCGCCGGCACCGCCGCGGCGCTGCAGGGTTTCATTCAGATGTCGGGCGGCGCGCTGGGCGCCGTTGTCGTCAGCGCCGTGCAGCCGGCGATGCCGATCTTCGCCACGCCGGTGGTCATGGCGCTATCGGTCGGGATGGCGATTGTCTTGTTCGCGATGGCTGTGCCGCGTGCGACTGAACGCGGATTCAGCGCGACCTGACGTCAAAGCTCGTCCATACTCCCGGCCGAGGAGGATTGGACGATGTCCGAGAACGTACGTCTCGAACGGCAAGGCGACATCGCGGTCGTCACCCTCTGTCGGCCGCCGGCGAACGCGCTGGACCTGGAGGCGACCGACGCGGTCGCGGGGGTTTTCGCCGAGCTCGCCGCCGACGACGCCGTTGGCGCCGTGGTGCTGACCGGCGAGGGCAAAGCGTTCTGCGCCGGCCTCGATCTGAAACGGGTGCCGCACTACGGCGCGGAAGAGCAGGACCGCCTGCTGGATGCGCTGAACCGGGCCTTCTTCAACGTCTATCGCATGCCCGTGCCGGTCGTCTGCGCCGTCAACGGCCATGCCATTGCCGGCGGCCTGGTCCTGTTGCTCTGCACCGACAAGCGCATCGCCGCCGACGGCGATTATATGGTGGGCGTCACGGAAGTTCGCGTCGGCATACCCTATCCGTTGGGCGGTATCGAGGTCTGCCGCGCCGAGCTGGCGCCGGCTGACTTCCGGAACCTGGTGCTGTTCGGCCAGACCATCCAGCCGGCGCAGGCGCACAAGATGGGGATCTTCGACGAGATGGTGTCGCAGGACCGCTTGTTGGACACGGCCATGGAGCAGGCTGAGATGCTGGCGCAGCTGCCGCGCGACGGCTTCCGCAAGATCAAGAGCCAGATGCGGTGGCCGGTCTTCGCGCAGATGCGCGCGGCCGTCGACGACAAGGCCGATCCGCTGTTCGGCGACTGGCTGTCGGACGAGACCATGGAGGCCGCCGCCGCTATGCTCCGCGGCGGCTGAGCAAGCCGAGGCGTGGGGGTGAACGAGCGTTCGGGGGATAACGACTGGTCCGCGTTGGCACGGCCCTGGAAATTGGCGCTGGCGCAGGCCTGGGCGGCGCATGCGGCCGGCAATATCGGTGTCGGCGCGGTTCTGACCGACGACGACGGCGCTGTTGTCGCCGAAGGGCGCAACCGGATCGTCGACGCCGAGGCGCCGCCGGGACGGCTGCGTTCGACCTTCATCGCGCATGCCGAGATGGACGTGCTGGCGCAACTGCGGCCCGGCGATTATCCCGGCCACACGGTCTGGACCACGCTGGAGCCCTGCCTGCTGTGTTCGTCGGCGATCGTGATGAGCAGCGTCGGCAACGTTCGCTACGCCGCGCGCGACTGGCTTTGGGACGGCATCACCCGGCTCGCCGACGTGAACGACTTTGTCGCCAAGCGCTGGCCGACCCGGACCGGACCGCTCGACAGTCCGGTCGCCGTGTTCTGCGAGCTGCTGCCCGTGCTCTGGTTTGTCGCGCGCAAGCCCGACGGCGCCGTGATCAGACGCTACGCCGACCGGCATCCGACGCTGCTGCGGCTAGCCGAGCAGCTGGCGCGGGACGGCCGCATCGCATCGCTGATCGAGCAACCGGTCGAAACCGCTCTGGCCGCGCTATGGGACGATCTGTCGGAAGTCCACGCGGCCGCGAATTCGTAGAGCTGGCTATTCGCGCAGACCCAGGGCGCCGGCGGCGCGGGTGACGTGCTGGCGCAACTCCTCCGACTCGACCTGCAGGACACGGAAATAGTCGCCCGTGCTGTAGTTCGGGCGAATTCGCCTGACTCTCTCGAGATGCCGCCGGGCCGCGGTTTCCCGTCCGGCCAGCATGTTGCAGTAGGTCGCGATGAACTGGACGTGGACATGCGCGTTCGGCAGCCGTGCGGCGCGGTCCGACAGATCCGCCGCATCGTCCAGCCGGCCGAACATCACGCAGTTGACCGCCTGCTGCGCCAGCATGGCGTAGGCCATGGGGTCGTAGGGGCTGAGGCGGCGGGCAGTGCCGACGGCGTCGCGGCTGCGTCCGACATTGCCCGCCATCCAGTGCGCCAGGCCGAGGGAATAGTGGCCGAGGGCAAAGCTGGGGCTGAGATCGATCGAGACCTGGAGCGACGATATCGCCCGCTCGTAATCACGGCGCAGAAGCCATGCCCGGCCGAGAGCCCAGTGGCCCTGGGGATCGTGCGGGCCGGCGGCGATGCTCTCCTCGGCGAAATCGAAGGCCATGCGGATTTGGTCCTCGCGGTCCGGCGTTGCCTCGAGGAAGGCGCGTTGCCAATGCACGAACGACAGGCCCGCCTGCACGCGCGAGAGCGCGAGGTCGAGCCGGTGCGCCTGCAAAAACAACCGCTCGGCTTCGTCGAAATCGTCCTCGGTAAACCGGAACATGTGCCAGATGCCGCGGTGGTAGGCGGTCCAGGCATCGAAGTTCGATGTCTGATAGAGCAGCGCGCGCGACTGCTCGATGCGCTCGATTTCGGCCTCGACGGCACCGACGATGATGTCAACGATCTCGTCCTGCAGGGTCAGCACGTCCGCGAGCCGGCGGTCGTAGTTCTCGGCCCAGACCTCACGGCCGGCGACCGCGTCGGTCAGTGTCACCTGAATTCGCAGGCCCGTGCCGAAGTGGCGTACGTTGCCTTCCACGATATAGCGGACGCCGAGCCGGTCGGCGACCTGCCGGGGATCGTGATCCAGACCCCTGAAGCGAAAGGCCGAGCCGCGGGCGATCACGAACAGCCAGGACTGGCGGGCGAGCCGGGTGGTGATGTCGAGGGCGATCCCGTCGCCGATCACCTGATGCGCGGCGTCGTCGCCGAGGCAGTGGAACGGCAGCACGGCGAGCGAGGGCCGTGTGGGCAGCGACAGATCGATTCCGGATGCTGTATCGACCGCGTCCGACGTCGCGGCATCGCAGCTTGGGCCCACGTTGGCAAGTGAAACTTCGCCCGCCGACGGCACGGCCGCCACCTCGCCGACAAAGCGGAAGCCGCGCCGGTGGTAGGTGCGGATCAGCATCTGCCGCTTGCCGTCGTCGCCGAGGATTTGTCGCGCTGACTTGACGCGGCTCGACAGCGCGGCCTCGGAGACAATGCGGCCATCCCAGACATGCGCGATGATCTCGTCGCGGGTAACCACGCGATCGCGGTTTTCGAGCAGGTAGACCAGCAGGTCGAAGACCTGCGGCTCGGCCGCGACGAGATTGCCGTCGCGGCGGATTTCACACGCCGCCGTGTCCACCACGTAAGCGCCGAAGGCGTAGATCATCCTCCATCCCCGTTCCGGGGCGCCATGTGCCGGTGCAGTGCGGATGCACGAAGGCTAATATGACGCGGGAATGGGGTAAGCTGAACGAAATTCTGGGTGTGCGGGGGGGCCGGCTAATTGGCGTAGCGCGCCCGGTACTCGCGGTAGCGCGCGATCCAGTCGTCGTCACTGTCGACGGATTGATCGACGGCGGGCCACGCGGCCTCGGAAGACGGGCCCGAGAGGGACGGCCTGGCGATCTCCTCGATTGTCGTCACTCTTTCTTCCAGCGCCTTGATCCGCTCTTTCAGATCCTGGCTGGTGGTGGCGTTGGCAGCGCCGCTGACGGCGAGCACCAAGCCGAGTGCGCCTAGCGTTGTGACAAAAGTCTTTTGGATCGATGTCATGTCGGGTCTCCGGATCGGGTCAGCGCCTGGCCGTCGCGACGTTCGGCAACGGGGCTCGAAACAATTGCAGCCGATGTGGGGAGGCGCCGGCCGGTCCTGAAATGACAAGCCATGACCGATCGATCAAAAAACCTTGATGAGCCGTGAGGAACCGGCTTCGCCGGATGGAGGAGGCGGCCGATACCTGTTCCTGGTCAAATATCGGATTGACCTACCTCAGGCCGTCGAATCGGCGATTTTTTTGATCATCCGATTGCTGAAGACAGCCGAATCCTGTTCGGCCTCGATCCCGACCGAGACCATGTCTCTCGCCAGGTCGCGATCGGTCAGCGCCAGGCCGGGGAGGTATTTGAGCAATATGCCGGCGATGGGCAGCAGCAGCCGGTAGGGCAGACCCGTCGGCCGGCGCGCGCCGGTGGGGTGAATGTATCGCGGGCGAAAAATGTACCGCCTGGGGAAGCCGGCTTCGTGCAGCAGGTTTTCGGCCCGCCCTTTGGCGAGCGCGAACAGAGTCCGGCTCTGCTCGCTGGGATCGGCCCCGCTGGCGCCGAACAGCACGAATGTCGTTTGCGGGCTGACGCGGGCCAAGGCATCGGTGAGCGCCTGCTGATAGTCGCAGGTGATTTCGAAGAAGGTCTCCTTGGACACTTGGCCCTGATAGACGCCGAGGCAATAGAAGCAGACGTCGACGCCCACGAGTTCGGATGACACTGTCGAGAAGTCGCGAAAATCCGCGTGCACGATCTCGTGCAGTTTCTCATGCTGGATTGTGGTTTTGCGCCGGCCGATGGAGATGACTTTGTCGACGGCCGGAGATGCCAGCAGGATGTCGAGCACCTGACCGCCTACCATGCCAGTCGCGCCCGTTAGCAGAACCGTTTTCTTTGTCATCATGCCGGGATTCTACGCCGCTGCGGCGCCGCGGACGCCATAATCGCCGCGCGCCGATATCAGGCCGTGAGGGTGCGTTTCACGGCGTCCTGCCAGCCGGCGTATTTGCGGTCGGCGGTGCCGCGGTCCATGGCCGGCTGAAAGCGGGTCTCCAGCGCCCAGTCGGCGGCGAACGCCTCGGCGTCGGGCCAGACGCCGGCTTGCCGGCCGGCGAGCCAGGCCGCGCCCAGCGCCGTGGTCTCGGTGATCCGCGGCCGGTCGACGGGCGCGCCGATGATGTCGGCCAGGAACTGCATGGTCCAGTCGCTGACGACCATGCCGCCGTCGACGCGCAGCACCGTGTCGTCGTCGCCGGCGGCCCAGTCGCCGCGCATCGCTTCCAGCAGATCGCGGGTCTGGTAGCCGACACTTTCCAGCGCCGCGCGGGCGAACTCCGCCGGCCCGGCGCCGCGCGTCAGGCCGTAGATGGCGCCGCGGCACTCCGCGTCCCACCACGGCGCGCCGAGACCGGTGAAGGCCGGCACCAGATAGAGCGGCCGGTCGTCGTCGGCGGCCTCGGCGAGCTTCTGGGTTTCGCCCGCCTCGCGGATGATCTTCAGGCCGTCGCGCAGCCATTGCACGGCGGCGCCGGCGATGAAGATCGAGCCCTCGAGCGCGTAGGTGCGCTTGCCGTCGAGCTGGTAGGCGATGGTGGTGAGCAGGCGGTTCTTGGAGGGAACGGGCTGGTCGCCGGTATTCAGCAACGCGAAGCAACCGGTGCCGTAGGTCGACTTCAGCATGCCGGGCTGGAAGCAGGCCTGGCCGACGGTCGCCGCCTGCTGATCGCCGGCGACGCCCAGGATCGGCAGCGGCCGGCCGAACAGATCGTCGCGCGTGGTGCCGAAGTCGGCGGCGCTATCGCGCACCTCCGGCAGCATCGACGCCGGTACGCCGAGCAGCCGGCAGAGCTCGTCGTCCCAGCACCCGTCGTAGATGTTGTAGAGCAGCGTGCGGGCGGCGTTGGTCGCGTCGGTGACATGCAGCGCGCCGTCCGTCAGGTGCCAGATCAGGAATGTATCGACGGTGCCGAATACGAGGTCGCCGTTCTCGGCCCTGGCCCGCGCGCCGTCGACGTTGTCCAGGATCCAGGCGACCTTTGTGCCGGAGAAATAGGGATCGAGCAGCAGGCCGGTCTTCCGCGTCACCATGGGCTCGTGGCCGTCGGCCTTCAGGCGCTGGCAGAGATCGGCCGTGCGCCGGTCCTGCCAGACGATGGCGTTGCAGACCGGCGCGCCGGTATGGCGGTCCCAGACGAGCGTGGTCTCGCGCTGATTGGTGATGCCGATGGCGGCGATGTCGGCGGCGCGGGCGCCGGCCCGCTCGATCGCCTCGCGGCAGGTGGCGGCGGTCGTGGACCAGATGTCGTCGGGATCGTGCTCGACCCAGCCGGAGCGCGGCAGGTGCTGGGTAAACTCCTCCTGCGCCATGCCGGCGACGCGGCGGTCGCCGTCGAAAAGGATTGCCCGGCTGGAGGTCGTACCCTGGTCGATTGCGAGGATGTAGCTCATGTTACCTTCCTATTCGGCGGCCGCCGCGCCGCCATCGTTCGCCTTCTTCATCCAGCTGTCCAGTGCCGCCGCTTCCGCCTCGCTCAGGCGCAGGCCCAGCTTCGAGCGCCGCCAGAGGATGTCGGCCGCGGTGCGCGCCCATTCGCGGGTCATGAGCCAGCGTGCCTCGGCCTCGGTCAGGTTCCAGCCGAAACGCTGGCCCAAGGCGTCGGCCGAGGTCGCATCGCCGAGCAAGTCGGCCGCCTGGGTGCCGTAGGCGCGGACCAGGCGGCGGGCCCAGGGCTCGTCGAGGAACGGGAACTCGGCGCGGAGGTGCTGGATCTGCATCGGGACACCGTCGACGGGGAAGTCGCCGCCCGGCAGCGGCGCGCCGGCGGTCCATGGGCCGCCCATCGACGGAAAATGGGCGGTCAGCTTTTCGAGCGCCGCTTCGGCGAGGCGGCGGTAGGTGGTGATCTTGCCGCCGAAGACGTTGAGCAACGGCGCGTCGCCGTCGGCGGCGTCGACCTGCAGGACGTAATCCCGTGTCGCCGCCGTCGCCGACGAGGCGCCGTCGTCGTAGAGCGGACGGACGCCGGAATAGGTCCAGACCACATCCTCGGCGGCTATCGGCCGGGCGAAGTATTCCGACGCGGCGGCGCGCAGGTAGTCCGCTTCCTCGGGCGTGCAGACGGCGGCGTCGGGCGCCGCGCCATGGTCCATGTCGGTGGTGCCGATCAGCGTAAAGTCGTCCTGGTAGGGGATGGCGAAGACGATGCGATTGTCGGCGTTCTGGAAGATGTAGGCGCGGTCGTGGTCGAACAGCTTGCGCACCACGATATGGCTGCCGCGCACCAGGCGGATGCTGGCCGGCGAATTTCGGCGCAGCTTGTTGCGGATGATGTCGTCGACCCAGGGCCCGCCGGCGTTGACCAGACCCCGCGCGCGTACTTCGCGCGTCGCGCCGCTGGCCAGGTCTTCCAGCGTCGCGCACCACAGGCCGTCGCGCCGTTCGGCCGAGAGGCAGCGGGTGCGCACGCGGATCTCGGCGCCGAGGTCGGCGGCCGCGCGCGCGTTCAACACGACGAGCCGCGAGTCCTCGACCCAGCAGTCGGAATATTCGAAGGCCTTGCGGAACGAGTCCTTCAGCGGCGCGCCGACCGGATCCTGCCTCAGGTCGAGCGTCCTGGTCGCCGGCAGGATCTTGCGGCCGCCCAGATGATCGTAGATGAACAGGCCGAGACGCAGCAGCCAGGCCGGCCGCAGGCCGCCGTGGTGCGGCAGCACGAAGCGCATGGGCCAGGCGATATGCGGCATGGCGCGCAGCAGCGTCTCGCGCTCGATCAGCGCCTCTCGCACCAGACGGAACTCGTAATATTCGAGATAGCGCAGGCCGCCGTGGAACAGCTTGGTCGAGGCCGACGAGGTCGCCTGCGCCAGATCACCCTGCTCGCAGACCAGGACCCGCAAGCCCCGACCGGCGGCGTCCCGGGCGATGCCGCAGCCGTTGATGCCGCCGCCGACGATGACGAGATCGAATGTTTTGTCTGGCGTGTCAGCCATGACCGCCGTCATCCGTCGGATCGCCGTCGGCGATCTCGATCGCGATGCCCGCACGCGCGCCGGCTTCTGCGAAGGCCGGCGGCGGCGGCCGGTCGGTGACGAAGGCGTCGATGTCGGCGAGCGTGCAGATGCGCACCGGGGCGTTGCGTTCGAATTTTTCGTGGTCCGAGACCAGGATGGTCTGCCGCGCATTGGCGACGATGGCGCGGGCGACGGCCACCTCGCGCATGTCGTAGTCCATGATCGAGCCGTCCTCGTCCAGCGCCGAGGCGCCGATGACCGCGTAATCGACCTTGAACTTGCGGATGAACTCCACCGCTTCATCGCCGACGATAGCGCCATCGGACTGCCGCACCATGCCGCCGGCGAGGATGATCTCCTTGCCCGGCGAGCCGGAGAGAATGTTGACCACGTTGATGTTGTTGGTCACCACGACCAGGTCGTGATGGCCGCGCAGGGCGTGCGCCACCTGTTCGGTCGTCGTGCCGATATTGACGATCAGCGAGCAGCCGTTCGGGATCATGGCCGCGGCGCGTGCGCCGATGGCGCGCTTCTCGTCACGGGCCAGCGCCCGCCGTTCGGCATAGTCGACATTGGTCACGCTGGTGCCCAGCACCGCGCCGCCGTGCACGCGGGCGAGCAACCCGTTGAGGCTGAGCTCGTTCAGATCGCGCCGGATGGTCTGCGTCGTCACATCGAACGTCGTCGCCAGGTCGTCGACCATGACACGACCCTCGGCGCGTGCGCGCGCCATGATCTCGGTTTGACGTTCGTTGAGGTCCATGAGCGGTTGCTGATTCAATAATGTTCATTTAGAAAGATGTCGAAGTTCATATGAAATGCAAAACTTTCACTTGACGTAAAGCGAAAAATCAAATGAACATCCGATAACCCGCAAAACGCGGGTCACTCCGCTTAGACGGACGCATTCAGGGAGGCAGAAATGCGCACAGGTTTGATGTCGGCTGCCGCCGCGATGGCTTTTTTCGCGGGCATGCCGGCGGCCGTCGCGGACATGGCCGCGGCAGAGAAGTGGATCTCGGACGAGTTCCAGCCGTCGACCTTGTCGGCCGATCAGCAGAAGGCCGAGATGCAATGGTTCATCGACGCGGCCAAGCCGTTCGCCGGCATGGAGATCAACGTGCTGTCGGAAACGATTCCGACGCACGAATACGAATCGAAGGTCCTGACCAAGGCGTTCGAGGAAATCACCGGCATCAAGGTGAACCACCAACTGCTCGGCGAGGGCGAGGTGGTGCAGGCCGTGCAGACGCAGTTGCAGACCGGCCGCAACCTCTATGACGCCTACATCAACGACAGCGACCTGATCGGTACGCATTCGCGCCTGCAGCTCGCGGTCAACCTCAGCGACTGGATGGCGGGCGAGGGCAAGGACGTCACCAACCCGATGCTCGACGTCGACGACTTCATCGGCAAGTCGTTCACCACGGGACCGGACGGTAAGCTCTATCAGCTTCCCGATCAGCAGTTCGCCAATCTCTACTGGTTCCGCAAGGACTGGTTCGACCGCGCCGACCTGCAGGCGAAGTTCAAGGAGATGTACGGCTACGACCTGGGCGTGCCGGTGAACTGGTCGGCCTATGAGGACATCGCCGAGTTCTTCAGCGTGTACGTGAAGGAGATCGACGGCGTCCGCGTCTATGGCCACATGGACTACGGCAAGCGCGCGCCGGACCTCGGCTGGCGCATGACGGACGCCTGGCTGTCGATGGCCGGCGCCGGCTCGAAGGGCAAGCCGAACGGCGTGCCGGTGGACGAATGGGGCATCCGTATGGAGCCCGGCACCTGCAACCCCGTCGGCGCCAGCGTCAGCCGCGGCGGCGCCGCGAACGGCCCGGCCGCGGTCTACGCGATCCGCAAGTGGGACGAGTGGCTCAGGAACTACGCGCCTCCGGGAGCGGCGAGCTACGACTTCTACCAGTCGCTGCCGGCGTTGTCGCAGGGCAACGTGGCGCAGCAGATCTTCTGGTACACGGCCTTCACGGCCTCGATGGTGGCGCCGAAGGCCGACGGCAACAACACCGTCGACGACGCCGGCAAGCCGCTGTGGCGGATGGCGCCGAGCCCGCACGGCCCCTACTGGGAAGAAGGTCAGAAGCTCGGCTATCAGGACGCCGGTTCCTGGACGATTCTGAAGTCGACGCCGACAGACCGCGCCAAGGCGGCCTGGCTCTATGCGCAGTTCGTGGTCTCGAAGACCGTTGATGTGAAGAAGAGCCATGTCGGCCTGACCTTCGTGCGCGACAGCACGATCCGGCACGAGAGCTTCACCGAGCGCGCGCCGAACCTGGGCGGCCTGGTCGAGTTCTACCGCTCGCCCGACCGCGTGCTGTGGACGCCGACCGGCATCAACGTGCCTGACTATCCGAAGCTGGCCCAGATCTGGTGGCAGCAGATCGGCGATGTGAACTCCGGCGCCTTCACGCCGCAGGAAGCCATGGACCGGCTGGCCAACGAGATGGACGTGACCATGGCGCGGATGCAGGCGGCCGACGAGGCGGCGAACGTCTATGGCGGTTGCGGCCCGCGGCTGAACGAGGAGCAGGATGCGTCCGTATGGCTGAACAAGGCCGGTTCGCCGAAGGCGAAGCTGGCGAACGAGAAGCCGCAAGGCGAGACCGTCAATTATGATGAGCTCGTGAAGCGCTGGGCTTCGGCCAAATGAGGACGCCCGTCTAGAGGGCATCAACGGGCAACGCGACGTCCGCGCCACGGCGCGGGCGTCGCACGCTCCCGAGTCGCACGAGATGACGCTTGAATTCCGCAACGTTGTGAAGCGGGTCGGGGCCGAGACCCTGATCTACGAGACCTCGTTCGCGCTCGCGCCAACCGGTTTCAACGTGCTGCTGGGGCCCACCAACGCCGGCAAGACGACGCTGATCAAGCTGATGGCCGATCTCGAGAAGCCGACCGCGGGCGAGATCTGGCTGAACGGCGAGAACATCACATCAGTGCCGACGCGCAAGCGCAACGTCAGCCTGGTGCACCAGTTCTTCGTCAACTATCCCAACATGACGGTGTTCGAAAACATTGCCTCGCCGCTGCGGGTGGCGCGCGTGCCTGAGCCCGAGGTGCAGCGGCGGGTCGGCGAGGCGGCGGAGATATTGCGGCTGGGGCCGTACCTGCAGCGGCGACCGGCCGAACTCTCCGGCGGCCAGCAGCAGCGCACGGCGCTGGCCCGCGCGATCGTCAAGGAAAGCGGCCTGGCGCTGCTGGACGAGCCGCTCGCCAATTTGGACTACAAGCTGCGCGAGGAGCTGCGTGACCAGCTGCCGCAGCTCTTCGCCGGACGTCAGGCGATTGTCGTCTATGCAACGTCGGAGCCGTCGGAAGCGCTGATGCTGGGCGGGCATACGGCGACCCTGAGCGAGGGGCGTGTGACCCGGTTCGGCGAGACCGCGTCGCTCTATCGCGCGCCGGGGGATCTTGAAACCGCCAGTATCTTTTCCGATCCGCCGATCAACGTGGCGCCGATCGTCAAGACGGGGGGCGAGATTCGGCTCGGTGACGGCCCGCGCTGGCCGGCATCCGACGCCATCGCCGCGGCGCCCGACGGGGAATACGTCCTGGGCGTACGGCCGCATTTCGTCTCGCCCATGGGCAGCGCCGAGGGCGTGCCAATCACCGGGCAGATCCAGATCACCGAGCTGTCGGGCTCGGAAAGTATCGCGCATTTCGATCTCGACGGGCGGCCCTGGGTGTCGCAGAGCCACGGCGTGCATCCCTATCGCGTCGGCGAGAGCCACGAATTCCATATCGATACGCGCGGCTGCCTGTATTTCCGGCCCGACGGGGCGCAAGTCGCGGCGGCCTGAGGCGGCGAGGGGGGCGGATGGCGCGCATCGGTCTGCACGGACTTCGGCACAGCTATCTGCCGCATCCGCAGAGTCCCGCCGACTATGCGCTGAAACAGATCGACCTCGACTGGGAAGACGGCGGCGCCTACGCGCTGCTCGGGCCGTCCGGCTGCGGCAAGACGACGTTGCTCAACATCATCTCGGGCTTGGTGACGCCGTCGGAAGGACGGATCCTGTTTGACGGCAACGACGTGACGGCGCTGCCGCCGGTCCGGCGCAACATCGCGCAGGTCTTTCAGTTCCCGGTGATCTACGACACCATGTCGGTTTACGACAATCTCGCCTTTCCGCTGCGCAACCGTGGCGTCGACCGGCAGCACATCGACGCCCGCGTGCAGGAAATCGCGCGCATGCTCGAGCTCGACGACATGCTCGGCCGGCGCGCGGCGGGCCTGGCGCCGGACGCCAAGCAGAAGCTGTCCATGGGCCGCGGCCTGGTGCGGGACGACGTCAACGTCATCATGTTCGACGAGCCGCTGACGGTGATCGACCCGCACCTGAAATGGAAGCTGCGCTCGAAGCTGAAGGAGCTGCACTACCAGGTCCGGGCGACGATGATCTACGTCACCCATGACCAGACCGAGGCGCTGACCTTCGCCGACCAGGTCGTGGTCATGCAGGAAGGCGAGGTCGTCCAGATCGGCACGCCGGTCGACCTGTTCGAGCGGCCGACGCATACGTTCGTCGGCCATTTCATCGGCTCGCCCGGCATGAATGTGCTGCCGTGCGAACTCCGCGACGGCGGCGCCTTCTTCAACGGCCAGCATGTGCCGACGGAAAACACGGGCGACGCGCCGGCGGGTGCGGCACGGCTGGAACTCGGTGTCCGACCCGAATTCGTGCGTTTCGCCGACGCGGGCATTCCGGCCGATGTGGTCCGGGTGGCCGATGCCGGCCGCTATCGCGTGGTCGAGGCGCGAACCGGCGATGTGACGGTTCACGCATTGTTGCGCGAGGGCGAGTCGGCGCCCAGCGGGGCGACACATCTCAGCTTCGATCAGAGCCGCACCCGCGTTTATGCGGACGGCTGGCTGATCGACGGCGTGGGCGGGGGCTGAGGCATGTCGGGTCAATCCATCAATCACCGCGCGTGGTTCTTCGTCGTTCCGGTCGTGCTGCTGGTCGCGTTCAACGCACTGGTGCCGCTGATGACCGTGGTGAACTACTCGGTGCAGGAGACCTTCGGCAACAATCTGTTCTTCTGGCACGGCGTCGGCTGGTTCCAGGACGTGCTGCGCTCGGAACGGTTCCACGCCGCGCTCGGGCGGCAGCTCCTGTTCACCGCGATCATTCTGGCGATCGAGATCCCGCTCGGCGTCGCCATCGCGCTGACCATGCCCAGGAAGGGCATCTGGGTGTCGGTCTGCCTGGTGCTGATGGCGCTGCCGCTGCTGATCCCCTGGAACGTGGTCGGCGCCATGTGGAACATCTTCGCGCTGCCGGACATCGGCCTGCTGGGCCGCAGCCTCAACGCGATGGGCATCGACTACAACATGACGCAGCAGCCGTGGTCGGCCTGGTTCACCATGGTGCTGATGGATGTCTGGCACTGGACCTCGCTGGTGGTGTTGTTGGCGTATGCCGGACTGATCTCGATCCCGGACGCGTTCTATCAGGCGGCCAATATCGACGGCGCCCGGCCCTGGGCGGTGTTCCGCTATATCCAGTTGCCGAAGATCCGCCGCGTGCTGACCATCGCCATCCTGCTGCGCTTCATGGACAGCTTCATGATCTACACCGAGCCGTTCGTGCTGACGGGCGGCGGGCCGGGCAACTCGACGACGCTGCTGTCGATCGATCTGGTGAAGATCGCGCTCGGCCAGTTCGACCTCGGGCCGGCGGCCGCGATGTCGTTGATCTACTTCCTGATCACGCTGCTGGTCTCTTGGATCTTCTACACCGTGATGACACGGCAGGACGACCGGTGAGGGCGGCCCGATGAGACGCCTGAAGCCCTTGGCGCCGGTTTTCTACATCGTCTTCCTGTTGCTGCCGATCTATTGGCTGCTGAACATGTCATTCAAGACCACGAACGAGATCCTGGGCGGATTCTCGCTGTGGCCGCATGAGTTCACGCTCGATAACTACCGGACGATCTTCACCGATCCGACCTGGTACTGGGGCTATATCAACTCGCTGATTTACGTGTCGGTGAACACCGTGATCTCGGTGGCGGCGGCGCTGCCGGCGGCCTATGCCTTCTCGCGCTTTCGCTTCCTCGGCGACAAACATCTGTTCTTCTGGCTGCTGACCAACCGCATGGCGCCGCCGGCCGTGTTCGCGCTGCCGTTCTTCCAGCTCTATTCGGCGGTCGGGCTGTTCGATATGCATATCGCCGTGGCGCTGGCGCATTGCCTGTTCAACATTCCGCTGGCGGTCTGGATTCTGGAAGGCTTCATGTCCGGCGTGCCGAAGGAGCTGGACGAGACGGCCTATGTCGACGGCTATTCCTTCCCGCGCTTCTTCTTCCGCATCTTCATGCCGAACATCACGGCGGGCATCGGCGTGACGGCCTTCTTCTGCTTCATGTTCTCCTGGGTCGAGCTGCTGTTGGCGAAGACGTTGACCGCGGTCGCGGCGAAGCCGATCGCCGCGACCATGACCAAGACGGCCTCCAGCGCCGGCTATGAGTTGGGTCTGCTGGCGGCGGCGGGGTGCCTGACCATCGTGCCGGGCGCGTTCGTGATCTATTTCGTGCGCAACTATATCGCCAAGGGCTTCGCCCTAGGCCGGGTCTGAGGAGGACGGGCGATGGGACTGGCATGGATGGCCTGGACATGGCCGACGGCGGCGTTCTTCGCCTTCATCGTGGTCTGCATCTCGGTCATGGGCCTGCTGGAATGGCGCAGCCCCGGCGGCGCGCCGCGGCACGGCATTCTCGGGCTCGACACGACGCGCGGCGACCGGCTGTTCATCACGCTGCTCGGCTCGGCCTTCATCTTCCTGGCTTGGCTTGGCCTGGTCGGCACGCCGCTCTGGGGCGCGCTCGCCATCGCCGTCGCCTGGGGCGCCTTCGTGTTCTGGAAGGTCTAGCCCCGGATCTAGATTACGGATTTGGCGATCAGAACGACGGAACTCGTCGCGGCGATGACGAGCATCAGATTGCGGGCCATCCTGTCAGAGATTAAGCCGCGGCATAGGCGTGCGAGCACATAGCCCGCGATCAGGCCCGGTATGAGTGACAGGCCGAGAAGAAACTCAAGCTTTCCGAACAGATTCTCCGCATAGAGCGACGCCAGCGACAGAACGCTGCCAATCACGAATATCAAGGCGATTGTCGCGTGCGCCCGGGCCGGCTCCGCCCGTTGATAGAGAACGGCGAGCGGCGGGCCGTGAATGCCGGAAAGAGTACCCATGAGCCCCGCGCAGAAGCCGCCCACGCCGGATGCGGTGCGGGACTGACGCGGTGCGAAACCGAACTGCCCGAGGACGATCGCCGTCAGCACAATGCCACCGAAGGCCAGCCCGAAGGACGATGGCGAAAGCGCGCCGAGCAAAAGCGCGCCCGCGACCGTTCCGACACAAAGTCCGGGCAAGAGCGTTGCCAAGCCGTTCTTGTCGATATGGCGCCGCGCCTTCGCGACCATGGCGAGGGACAAAAACAGCATCACGAACAACGACGGTCCGGGTGCATAGGTCGGATCGATGAGCACCAGCAGCGGCACCGCGATCATGGCGAATCCGATGCCGGCCGATGCCTGCACGAAGCCCGCAACGACGACGATGAGATTTGCCAGCAGAATTTCGAACATCGTGCCGGTCGGCATCGCGGCAAGCGATACGATCATGAATGCGTTGATCCGGCCAACTGGTCGGCGTAACCGAACAGCGCCGGTTGGCCACCGGTATGCCAGAACAAGATTCGCCGGCCTGCAAGCCCGCTCGTCCGTGCCAGCTCGATCAGGCCGGCCATCGTCTTGCCGGTATAGACCGGGTCGAGAAACAGGCCCTCGCGCTGCGCCGTCCGTTCGATCGCATCCGTCGTGGCGTCGTTGAGCCTGCCGTATCCGGGCGCGAGCGTGCCGTCGAACATCCTGATGTCAGCCTCGCCGACCGCTACCTGCAGTCCGGTCAGATTGCCGAGATCGTCAGCACGTTGCGCAACACGCGCTGCTTGGGCCGTTGCGCCACGGCGCACGCAGATGCCGCGCACCGGGATATCCAGACCGAGCGCGCGCAGACCGTACAGCAAACCGGTGTGGGTGAGCGCGCTTCCCGAGGCGACGATGATCTCGTCCAGCGCCTCGATCGTCGCAAGTTGGGCGGCAAGCTCCTTGGCGGCCAGAACATAGCCCAACGCGCCCAACGGTGGACGGTCCGCCGCCAGCGGGATGACGTAGGGGCGCTGGCCACGCGACCTCAGCTCGCCGGCAAGCGCCGCCACGGCGGCGTCGGCGCCGGCCTCGTCCTCGCCCTCGGGATAGCTGTGCAGCACCGCGCCCAACAGCCGGTCGAGCAGCACGTTGCCATTACTTCGGTATACGTCGCTGACATCCGGGACGCGCTCCTCGAGCTGGATGTGACAGGCCATGCCGAACCGACGCGCCATGGCCGCGGCCGTGCGGACGAAGTTCGACTGGACGGCGCTGGTGATCAGAATGGTATCGGCCTGTTCGGCCAGCGCCGCGCCGAGATAGAACTCGAGCTGGCGCACCTTGTTGCCGCCAAACGCCAGCCCGGTACAGTCGTCGCGCTTCACATACAAGTCGAGTCCCAGCTCGGCGCCGAGATTGGCCAGCGGTTCGAGCGGCGTGGGCGTATGGGCCGCCCGCGCGCGCGGAAACGGGCGCAACGCCCTGTCGATAAGGTCAAGTTCGGCCATGGCGAAAACTCCGTTGCGTCCGGGGCGCTTTCTGGTCGACGCAAACGTCGCTACCTTGCGGCCATGAATCAAGAACGCATTGCCGAGCTCGAGCGCCGATTGGCGCGCCACCCGCGTGTAGGTCTGGCGCGGCTGCCGACGCCGCTCGAGCCATTAACGCGGCTGACGGAACACCTCGGCGGGCCGCGGCTGTGGGTGAAGCGCGAGGACGAGACCGGTCTCGGCTTCGGTGGCAACAAGCTGCGCAAGCTCGATTTCGTCCTGCGCGAGGCGATCGATGCCGGCGCCGACACGCTGGTGTCCGGCGGCGTGGTGCAGTCGAACAGCCAGCGGCAGGTCGCGGCGGCAGCGGCGAAGCTGGGGCTCGGCTGTCATCTCGCCGTCTATCACGGCCGGGTGGCGCCGCCGACCGCTACCTATGAGACGTCGGGGAACGCGCTGCTGAACCGGCTCTACGGCGCGGTGCTGCACGACATCCCCTGGACCGGCGACCGCAACGGCGCGATCCGCGATCTGGCCGACCGGCTCTCGGCCGAGGGACGCCGTCCGTTCGTCGTGCCCTATGGCGTGTCGGATGGGCTCGGCGCGGTCGGCTATGCGTCGACGATGGCCGAGATCGCCCGACAATGCGACGCATTGGGCTTTACACCGCACGCTGTGGTGCATTGCTCGGGTAGCGGCGGCACCCAGGCGGGTCTGGTGCTGGGCGCGTCGGTGGCCCTGCCGCAGGTCGACATCGTTGGCATCGACATTGACGCCGAGCCCGAACGCGTGCGCGACGATGTCTGCCGCTATGGCGCGGCGGGCGCTGATTTGCTCGATGTGGCGTTCGCGGCCGACCGCGTCGAGGTCGTCGCCGGCCATGCCGGTCCTGCCTACGGCGTGCCGCACGCGGCGACCGCCGACGCCATCAGGCTCGCCGGACGGCTCGAAGCGCTGGCGCTCGATCCGGTCTATTCGGGCAAGGGTTTGGCGGGTTTGATCGCGCTGATCGGCGAGGGCCGTTGGACGCCGGACGACGACGTCGTCTTCATCCATACCGGCGGCGCGCCGTCGCTGTTCGCCTACGAGGCGGCGCTGGCGCTGTGAGCCCGACTTCGCAACCCAGGTTCGAGGCGGTCGACCCCGACCGCTGGGACGACCTCGCGCGCCTGTTCGAGTCGCGTGGCAGCCCGCATTATTGCTGGTGCATGGCCTGGCGAGAGAAGCCGCCCGGATTCAAGCAAGCCGACGCCAAGGACCGGAAGGCCATGCTGAAGGCGGCCATGTGCCAGCGCGTCGCCGACGGCGTGCCGGTCGGCATCCTTGGCTATCGCGGCGACGAGCCGATCGCCTGGTGCTCGATTGCGCCGCGCGCGACCTATCGGTCGCTGGGCGGACCTGCCGAACCGGGAGCCGAGGACGCGGTCTGGTCGGTCGCCTGTTTCTTCGTCAAGCGCGCCTATCGCGGCGAGGGCATGATGCACCGGTTGCTGGAAGCCGCCACTGCCCACGCCCGCCGGCAAGGCGCCCGGATCGTCGAGGCCTATCCGGTCGATCGGGATTCGCCGAGCTACCGGTACATGGGCGTCGTCGATATCTTCCAACGCGCTGGCTTCGAGCGTGTCGGCACAGCCGGCAGCCGGCGCCACGTCGTGCGCCTTGCGCTCGACTAACCCGCCACGGGCCTATCCTGACGGCCAGCGGACGCGGCGACTGGTGGGGAAGCCGTGCATGCCATTGCTGGCGAAGGCGTAGGCGTTCGAGCGCAGCGGATCGCCGCTGACGACCAGCAGGATGTCGGTCGCGCGTTCGACGATGGGCACCAGACGGGCGGGGTCATCGTTCTCCGCGAAGATTGGGGCTGCCTTGCCGGCCGCGACCAGATCGTTGAGCGTCGGCCGGCCGGGCACCAGGTTCGACCAAGGGCCGATATAGGTCTCGAGCTTCTCGGCCGGCAGGCGGGCGTGCCGGAACAGGCCGTCGCGCACATCGGCCTTGGTCAGGCCGGCGCGGGTCAGCGTCCGCGCCACCATCGGGCTCAACACCAACAGCGGGCGGTAGGTGCCGGGCGCGAAGCCGGCGGTGAAGACGAACTCCCAGCTGGTCTGCCGCACCAGGCCGTCGGCGAGGTAGGCCAGGATTTGCTCGGGATCCTTGCCGTAGATCGACCCGACCGTGCCGCCGGCGGTGAAGCGGCCGATGGTGACGACGCTGTCGTCGGGCGCGAAGCCGCGGTCGGTCCCGAAGGTCGGCCAGCCGAGCGCGGCCGCCGCCGGCTCGTGCTCGGCCAGCACGACCCGGAAGGTATGGCCGAAGGTGCTCTTGTCGGCCGCGCCCGGCAGGAAGCCGGCGACGTTGCGTTGGAACAGACGCAGAAACCGGCCGACGCTGGTGTTGGCGCGATAACCGTCCCGCAGCGCGCCGTTCTCGCAATTGAAGCCGAGCCGGCCAATGGCGGGGCCGCTCAATATGACCAACGCGTCGCCGCCCGTGGTGTCGCCGCTGTGCTCGATGCCGTAGCCGGGATCGGCCAGCACCTCGGCGATGGCGACCAGCACCGGCATGTATTCGGGCCGGCAGTTCGCCATGACGCCGTTGACGGCGACATTCATGACGGTGGCGGCGGCGCCCGAGGGCTGCAGCACGCCGATTACGCGGTCGGGCGCGTCGTCAGTCTGCGCGAGGAACGCGGCCACGCGGTTCCGCGTGGGCGGCACGATGGGCAGGCCGTCGCTCCACTGCTTTTCCTCGAAGATCCGGTTGATCTCGTCGAACGCGCCGCGCGCGACGATGCCGTCGCTCGTGGTCGGCGCCGGTTCGTTTCGGGGTGTTGGCGTTTCCGTCAGGCAGCGGACCACATCGGCGACGGTGACGGCCTCAACATTGCGTGTGAGTTCGTCGTCACCCTGGCCGTCGACATGGCCGACAAGGCGGGCGACCGGCAGATCGGCGATGCCGAGGCCGCCGCAGATCGCGCCGGCCTGGCCGATGAAACCGTCGCAGACCAGGGACGCCGTGGGAATGCCGGCCTTTTCGACAACCGCGCTTGCCCGCATCACGGCGGGCGTGCACGCGCCTCAGCAGCCGACGCCGGAAACGACCGCGTCTATGCCATGTTCGCGCAGGCGGTCGGGCAGGGCCGCCAGCACCGCGTGCTCGTCGCCGCCGAAGGTCGACCCGAAGGCCTCGTGGCCGACGAAGCGCACATCCTTGGCCGAGGCTGCAAGGGCGTCGGCGATGACCGGGAAGATCTCGTCGCCGCGGAACATATCGTCCCAGACAAAGGCGATGGTCTTGCCGTCGAGCGAAGATGGTCGCGGCGCCGGCGGTACGGCCGGTACGGCCAGCGCGCCGCCCGGCCACAGGGCGGCGAATTCTTCAGACGATGTCGGATCGCTCATTGGCGTCTCCTTGGGCTTGGCGACAGTCACGCCGCGCGGCTGCCGAGCAGGCCGCCGTCGGTCAGCGGCTCGATCGGCCCTAGGTCCCGGTGGTGCTTATGGTCGGGGCGGGCGGTCTTGCGGTAGGCGTTCGAGACCGGATTGACGATCAGCGAGAAGATCGCCCGGTCCCAGGGCGACATGTTCACGGGCGATCCGTGCAGCAGCGTGTCGACGAAGATCAGCGCCGTGCCCTTCTTGCCGGTCGCGGCGACGATACCGTGCGTGTCAGCAAGGTCTCGGACCAGCGGCTCGTCGACGACCCAGAGCGGATAGCTGGTCGTTTCCTCATCGAGCCTGGTTTCGTGGCTGCCGTAGGCGTGCGAGCCGGGGATGAAGTAGAGCGGTCCGTTCAGGTCGGTGACGTCGTCGAGAAACACATGCAGGTTGAGCGCCAGGGGTTGCGGAACGCCGTCCTCGGCGTGGTGGGTGGCGAAATCGTAGTGCCACTGCCAGACCTCGCCGGAAAAGGCCGCCTTGACGTTGACCTTGACCTGCTGAACGTAGAGCGGCTCGGGGCGGATCTGCCGGGCCGGTTCGATCAGGCGCGGGTCGCGGACCAGCCTGGCATAGAGATCGTCCCGCAGATGCAGGCCCATGGCCGTGCGCACGGCGCCAGACGCCCGCTCGACGATGTTGCCGGGATGACCGTCGGCGAACAGCGCCGGCAGCCGCGCCGCGAGCGCGTCGGCCTCGGTCTCGGAAAACAGGTCGGGCAGGATCAGAAAGCCCTGCCGTTCCAGGCGCTGCAGTTCCGTGGCCGAGAGTTTCATGGGGCTGACCCTTGCCTTGTCGATCAGGTGCGACGGACTTGATTTTCCCGACATGTCTTGCGCAAATCAAATCATCGCTGCTATTCGCTGGGATAGAAATTCTATACCTTATGAAACGCCGACTACCGCCGCTCAACGCCATTCGCGCCTTCGAGGCGGCCGCCGAGCATGAAAGCTTCGCGGTCGCGGCGGGCGAGTTGGGCGTGACCAAGGGCGCGGTCAGCCAGCAGGTCCGCGCGCTGGAGGACTATCTCGGATCGCCGTTGTTCGAGCGCCAGGCGCGGGGCCTGCGCCTGACCGACGCCGGCCGGCAGTATCATTCGGCCGTGCGCAGCAGCCTCAATACCCTGGAGCGGGCGACCGCGCGCTTCGTGCCGCCGCAGACGCGGGCGACGCTGAAGCTCAGTGTGCTGCCGGCCTTCGCCTCGATGTGGCTGGTACCGCGTTTCACCGCGTTCCAGGCCCGGTACCCGGGCATTGACGTGCAGCTGTCGGCCAATGCCGAGATCGTCGACTTCGATCGCACCGACGTGCAGGTCGGCATCCGCTACGGCGCCGGCGGCATGACCGGCGGCGGTGTGCATTCGCTGGGGCTCGACAGACTGTTTCCGGTCTGCGCGCCGGCCTATGCCGACGCCCAGGGGTTGCGCACGCCGGCCGACCTGGCCGACTGCCGCTTGCTGCATGACACCTATTGGCAGGACGACTGGCACCGCTGGGCCGAGGCGGCGGGTGTCGAGCTGCCGAACCGGCACACGGGTCAGTATTTCACGCACTACAGCATGGCCGCGGATGCCGCGCGGGCCGGGGCCGGCGTGCTGATCGGCCATGAACGCCTGCTGGCGCCGGCGCTTGCATCAGGCGAGTTGGTGCGCTTGCCCGGTCCGGAGATCGAGGCGGCGGACGCCTATTACGTGGTCTATCCGCGGCGGTGCGCGCACGTCGCCGCGGTCAACGACTTCGTCGCCTGGCTTCGCGACGCTTTTGAAGTTTCCTAGTTGGCGACCTTGATCAGGCGACCCTTGGCCGTGCGAACCGGCTCGCCGTCGACGGCGCGGACGAATTCGAGCTCCATGCCGGTGCCGGACAGCGTCCGGCGATAGACCTGGACCTCGTAGCCGCCGTCGGGATTGATCTGCAGCGCATTCACCACCAGCGTGCGTTCGCGGATGTGGGCCCAGATATAGGGGACGCCGCTGGTCAGCGGATCGCGCGCATCGACCGAGCGCCAGACACCGGGCCGTTCGGCGCGAAACTGCACGGTGGTCGATTTCAACTCCTCGGCCGGGTTGTTGGGGTCGCCCTTCTGGCGCTGCACCGTGTTCCAGGTCAGCGTGAAGCCGTCGCCCGACGGCTTGACCGTGACGCCGATGTCGCGGCTGGTGAGCTGGAAATAGAGGCTGATGGCGCTTTCGGATACGGCGTTGCCCTGCCACTGTCCGAAAAACGCCGCAATGTTGAGATCCGCCGCCCGCGCCGGCCCGGCGACAACAACAACAGTGAAAACAGTACCAACGAACCTACGAAGCCAACCCTTCGGACGCATTGCAGCCCCACGCTCTGTTACGACCCCGGCCGGAGTGTAGCCGATGGCGGAGCCAGCGGACAGTCGTCGATCAAGTAGCTCATGCAATGCGGGACAGCAGATTCGCTCGTTGACGCGCGATATCTGATCTTACCGGATTCACGATCCGTTACTTTTGCCCGCGACCATACATGTGTCGGAATGGTGACACGGCGAAGAATAGTCGACGCCGAACACCTTGACGCTATTGCAATTGCGGGACGGAATATTGCATCTTCTTGATGGCTGATCTGGGATTGATTTTAGATTGAGATCAGGGGGTAGGCGTGGCACTACGGCGGTTGTGGCGTGCCTTGGCGCTGGGCAAAGTGCAGCGGCGTTCGCTGCCTACCTGCGCCCTGCTTGCTGCCACCGCATTTGCGACCGCTGCCGACGCGCAGGTGTATGTCGATCCCAGCGTTCTGAACGACTTGCAGAGCCGGTTGGATGCGCAGGAGCGCATGCTGGAGCGGCAGCGCCTCGAGATGGAGCAGCAGCGACGCCAGCTGGAGCTGCTGCGCAGCCAGATCCTGCAACGGCAACAACTCGATCAAATCCGTGGCGCCGGTCTGCCCCCCGCTCAGCCTTACGTTCAGCGGCCGATTCCGGCCGTGCCTGGCGCCGGGATTCAGACGACCCAGGCCGCGCCGCGGCCCGTCGCGCCGGTGCCGGTAGCGCCGCAACCCGTGGCGCCGCAGCCGGTCGCCCCTCGACCCGCGGCGCCGCAGCCTGTCGCGCCGCAGCCTGTCGCGCCGCAGCCTGTCGCCCCGCAGCCCGTCGCACCGCAGCCAGTCGCGCCGGAAACACCCCAGCCGGTCGAGACGCCACCGGTGGAGGCGCCCGCGCCAGCGGCACCGACCGAGACCGCATCCACCGAGCGCGAGCCGGATCAGGGCGAGCAGTTATTGTTGGAGGCGGGCGGCATCCTGCTGCGGCCCGGCCGGCTGCAGATCGAGCCGAGCCTGGAGTACTCGCATTTCTCCAGCGACCGCGTGGTGATCGCCGGCTTCACGATCTTCGAGGCCATCATCATCGGCACGATCCGGGTCGACGACCTGGAGCGCGATATCCTGACGGCCGGCCTGACGGCACGATACGGTCTGACCCGCCGCCTGCAGATCGAGGCGCGGGTTCCTTACACATATCGGCGCGACGACGAAATTCTCGGCGTCGGCACGGCCGACCAGGAAGACCGCCAGATCAGCGCCGACGGCATCGGCGATATCGAGGGCACGATCTCTTACCAGGCGCTGTTCCGGCGCGGTTGGATTCCAGACGCGATCGTCCGGGTGCGCGGCAAGGCCCGCAACGGGCGCGACCCATTCGACGTTGATCGCGAGACCACGACCGGCGGTACCGTGCGTCTGGACGAACCGCCGATCGGCAGCGGCTTCTTCGCGGTGTCGCCCGGCGCGACCTTTGTCTGGCGGACCGATCCGGTGGTGTTCTTCACTGGCGGCAGCTACACCTTCAACCTGGAGCGCGATTTCGGCGAGGAGTTCGGCGAGATCGATCCGGGCGACTCGATCCAGTATTTCGGCGGTATGAATATCGCGCTCAGTGATCGCGCCGCGATCAACTTCTCGTTCATCAACGAGTTCACGATGAAGACCAAGCAGGGCGACGTGAAGGTGCCCGGCACGGACACCAATGACGCCCGTGTCGTGCTGGGCGCGTCCGTGGGCCTGACGCAGAACATGTCGCTGCTGGTGTCGGCCGCGGCCGGGCTGACCGACGAGTCGCCCGACTTCCAGTTCACGGTCAGCGTGCCGATCAATTTCGATTTGTTCTAAGGCGCGGCAGCCCAATCTTCTGACCGTCATGCTGGCGTAGGCCAGCATCCACTGGCCGCGCAACACATTTGCGAGTCGACAAACTTGGATCCTGGCCTGCGCCAGGATGACGAACGGGTCAGGCGTATCGGCGGTCTATTCGGTCTTGGCCGCGACCAAACCAGCTGACGCTTTTTCGGCGAAGCTGTTGTCGACGAAGCCGGCGAGCTTTGGCGCCTCGCGCAGAACCTGACCGATGGTCAGGCCCCAGCCGTTGTATTCGGCGTCGGCGATGTCGTTTTGGGTCCAGACGAAACGGTCGTAGCGGGTCATCTCGACCCATTCGCGCGCTTGTTCGTCGCGCACGACCACGCCCTGGCGGTGGAAGAAGATGATCAGCAGCCGCGCCGCGTCGTCCGGATCCTCGTTGATGTAGTTCAGCGCGCGGACCCAGCCGTTGACGAACCGCTGCACGGTAACCGGCGATTTTTCGATCATCTCATTGCGGGTGATCAACGCCTGCGCGCCGATGACGCCGAGGGTGCCGACGACCTGATCGGCGGTGAGCAGATGCCGGGCCTGACCGCCGTCGATCAGTACCTTGGTGAAGTGCTGCGATTCGAACACCGCGTCGGCGAGGTTGTTCTTGAAGGCGCTCGTCAGTTGGTCGGCGGTCAGCAGGCGGATCTGAACATCGCCGGGCTGCAGCCTGGCCTGATTGAGCAGGCGCATGAGCACCGGGAACGCTTCCGAACCGTTGCCGACGCCGACGGACTTGCCCTTCAGGTCGGCGACGCCGTTCAGATCCTGGTTGCTCTTCGGCACGACCAGCTCGGTCTTGGTGCCCCAGCCATTCAACGAAATCGCTTTGACCGGCAGGCTGGAGGCGGCGGCGACGAGAAACGTCCGTTGCGGCACGGCCGCGAAGTCGCTGGAGCCGACGCCTATGGAGCGCAAGGCCGCGGTGGCCGAGGTGATGGCCAGGCCGCTGACCAACAGGCCCTCCTCGCTGAACAGGCCGCGTTCGATGCCGACGATGGCCGGCAAGGCGTCCCAGCCGCTGCTGAACGACAGGCGTACCAGGGAAGACTCCTGCGCCGACGCCCGCACCGCGAACACGGCAATCAGCGCTGCGAGTACAACCGAAATCACTTGTCGTTTCATGGCCGACCGTCCTGACGCATTGTCGCTGCCGTTATTAGACGCCTCTTAGGGCGCCATGCTCAACACCGATTGCAGACCGGGGGCGGCGGCGAGGTCCTGCACCACGTTGATCTGCACGAACAGATTGTTGTTCACGATGTTGAAGTCGCCGGGCACCTGGGTGATCTGGAAGATGCCGCTGGCGCCGTTCAGGTTGCCGACGACGGTCTGGATGGTGACGTCGCCGTTGTTACCGACATTGACATCGGCCAGTGACGGCGCCGGCGCTGGCGGCCCGTTGACCACGAGGTTGCCGGTTGGATTGCTGTTCGGCTGGATCGAGCCGCTGAAGATCACGCTGAAATCGAGGCCGTTGAAGGCACCGCGTTCGGTGGCCATCTCGCTCTCGTCCAACGCTGCCCATTGCGGATTGAACACGGTCGCCGCGGCAAGGTGCCGGACGCCATCGATCGAACCCGCGGGCACACCATCGTCGGCGACGACCTCGACCAGGCTCGGCGGCAACGACATCACCCCCGACGTCGTGTCGTTTTTGGTCGATGTCGTACCATCGTCGGTCGGCGCGACCGGCGCGCGTTTGGCGAGCGTCGCCCAGTCGATCTTGGCGACGCTTGGCAGCTGCGCGACCTCGATCTCGACCTCGCCGCGCGACATCTCGACCTCTTTGGTCGTCACCGTCTGCGATTCCATATGGACGCGGACGACGGGCACGAGCGCCGGCGCCAGCTCGGGCGGCGCCGAGGTCTGGGTTGTCGATGGTGGTGCGCAGGCGGCCAGCGTGAATAGCAGTGCGGCCGCCAATGACCGCGGACGGGCGTTCGATCGCCGCCGCGGTTCAGTGTCTGGATTGGCGCATGGCATCAGAATTCACCTGCCAGCGGCCGGATCGTCGCCAAGTTGCGACTGAGCAGCATCATGATTTCTTCGGACGGCCCCTTCACGACCTGGCTGGTGCGGAAGGACTCGTCGCCTTGCCGTTGCTGATCCACGACCGCGAGGATGATGTTTTTCCACTCGGATTCGAATTGGTCGAGCGGGCGGGACAGGTTGCCGAAGGCGGGATCTGCGATCAGAACCCGGCCATTTTCGACGCCCTTTACGACAACGAAATGCGCATAGCCACGGGTGTTGATAAGGGTGATGACGGGCACTTTGAGCTGAAGCAGGTCGCGTACGTTGGCCAATTGAAAGCCGTCGGCCGCGTAACCGCGCGCTTCCGCCGCCTTTTTCATTTCGAGCATCGAGAAGCCGCGCTTCTGGATCTCCTCGACGTCGCCGGCCGCGACCATGTCGTCGATCAGTTCGCGTTCGGTGCGGGGGTCGCTGTAGAAGTAGGTGAACAGCGTCGCCATCGCCGCGGCGCCACAACTGACATCGAAACCCTGCCGCACCACATTCTTGAAGCGCAGACCGGCCATGCTCTCGACCGGCACATTGAGCACGGTGTTGCCCGGAATGGCAAAGGTTTGCGCGGCCGCCGGCGCTGACAGCGCGAATACGGCAAGCAGTACGGTTATGAGGCGCCGGGCGGTCATTGCAGCGGCACCACATTGACCGACATCGCCAGCGCATTGCGCGCGATGTTGCCGTCGCCGGACGCCTGGCCGATCTGGGCGATGCCGCGGAAGTTGGTGAAGGAATCGGTGACGAAATCGCCGCGCGGCCGCTGCAGGCCATCCTCCTGGTAGATGGTCGTCAGATGGTTGTTCGCCACCTGCTCGTCGAGCGTGATCGCGTTCAGCGGCGACAGTGTCTGCGGGTTGTCGGCGATGCCGAGCGCCAGCGCGTTGGTTTGCTGGTTCAGGTTGCCGGCCGATTGATTGACGCCGACGATCCCGGTCGCGTTGTCGAAGCTGTTCATCACCGTATTGTCGCGGGCGACGTCGGTGACGGTAAGCCGGTTGTCGATCAGCCGGGTCTCGACAATGACCTCCTGCAGCTGCGTTTGATCGGCCGCCGTGCCGAGCGTGACGGCGCGCACATTGGCCTGATTGTTCAGGTTGCCGACTTCCTGATTGATGCTCATCATCCCGTGGGACTCGGAAAACGATTCGAAGATCGTGGTCCGACGCACCGGCTCCTCTGGCTCGCCGATGAACTTGATGAAGGCCGGGTTGTCTTTAAACGTTTCGTAGTAGAGCGTGCCCGCGAGCGGATGCTCGACCTCGTCCTGCGTGATCGTGACGCGATTGCCGATCAGCGCCTGGTCGACCCTGGCGGTTGCCACCGCGGTGCTGCTGGAGAGCGCAGCGACACCGGCAATATCATTGACGCCAATGGACTGCGCACTTGCGGTAAGCGGCAGGATCGCCACGACGGCGACCGCGCCTGCCAGCGCAGCGTTGCGCCCTGGTCCTCTCCACGACATTGCCCGTCACCAAAACCTGCTTATCCAAACGACTAAATGTCCCAAACGAATAAAAAGAGCGGGGAGGGGGCGAGCCCCCTCCCGAGCAAATAGCGGATCAGATATTCGGTGCGCCGATCGTGACCTGCGACGTAAGCGCCGAGAAGGAAACGACCGAGGCCTGGTTGATGTAGTTGCCGGTGGTCTGGTTGACCGCCGTGATGCCGTTGTTGCCGGTGATCGATGCCGAGATGGTGTTCGACCGGGCGAAGTTCTCCTCGAACAACGTGTTGTTCTCGTTCTCCTGGCCCAAAGCCGACTCGGACAACGCGGCCGTGCCGTTGATGCCGACCGACAGTGACACGGCATTGTGCTGGTTCACCGCATCGCCGGTATTCTGGTTCACGCCGACGATACCGCTGTTGCCGATCACCGAATTGGTCATGCTGTTGACACGGGTTTCGTCGAACTTGACGACGACGATCGGCGGCTTGCCGGGTTCGTCGACCGTCTCGGTGCCGGTGTCGTTTTCGACCTGGACGAGGGTGTTGTCGTCGTTGTCCTGCTCGACCCACGCCTGCGCGTCGGCCGCCGACGATAGGCCGGTGGTCAGCGCGAAGGCCACGACGTTCCCCTGGTTGGCGAAGTTGCCGGCGTCCTGGTTCACGTGCGTGATGCCGGTATTGGCGTTGATCGAATCGACGATAACGGCGTCGAAATCGAGACCGAGTTCCTCCGAGCCATTGGTGTCATTGGTGACGAGCTCGTTCTCGGCGTTGACCACGGCCTCGGCTTCGGCCGCGCCTTCCGGCATGATCATCGACTCGACCTGAATGAACAACGCCTTGTCCTTCAGGATGTCCTCGTCGATGTTGATTTCCTTGTCCTTGTCGAGGAAGGCCTCGACATCGACATCAGCCATGGCCGACCAGGACGTTGTGCCAAGCAGCAGCGCCGTCGTCAGCCCCAGGCTTGCGTGTAAGAGCTTTCTCATCACTTAGGCTCCCTTCCGTATTCGCTAGGTTGCCGCGACCGGGCTTACTGGATCACCGCCGACCCGAAGGCCACGATGTTGCCCTGGTTCGAGTAGTTGCCAACCGACTGGTTGACGCCCGTGATGCCGCTGTTGTTGGTCACGGACGTGGTGAGCGTCGCCAACCGGAAAGCGTTCTGCTCGGTCAGAACCAGCTCGAGATTCAGCTGACCGAGATCGGCTTCCGTCAGGATCGTGCCCGCGCCACCGGCGCCCGTCGTCACGGCCATCGAGACGGCGTTTGCCTGGTTGCTGAACACGCCGACGGCCTGGTTGACATGCGTGATGCCGCTGCCGCCTTGCACCGAACCGGTGATCAGGGCTTCACGCTCCGTGCCGTCAACCGAGTTGAACGGGACGTCGCTGTTGATCTGCTGGGCATTGGCCTGCGCCTCGCCGAAGCTCGGATCGGCGCCCGTCGCCACGGCCGCGCTGACGGCGTTGCCCTGGTTCAGGAAGTTACCGGAGGCCTGGTTCACGCTCAGCACGCCGGTGTTGGTGTTCGCCGAGTTTTCGATCGTGTCGGTGCGGAAGGTCTCGACTTCTTCCAGCTCGTTGTTGTCGTTCTTCTGGTAGACCTGCAGATCCGACTCCGCGAACTTCTCGACCATGGCCATCACCTGCACCTGCAGGAATACGGCCTTGTCCTTCAGGATATCCTCTTGGATGTCCTTGTCCTTGAACTTGAAGATCTCGGCGTCGACGTCGACCTCGCCCGAGCTCTCCTCTTCTTGCGCCAGCGCCGGACTCGTCATGAGGAGCAGCGCTGCTGCAGTGCTCAAAAGCACGTTTCTCATGCTTTTTCCTCCTGTTAAATACCGCTGGTTACCGGCGTTGGCAGTCACTAGGGTGGAAGCCATTCATGAAGCCCACGGGAACCAGCCCGACGGCCCGCCGACGACGGGCCCCGATGAAAGCAGATCATTCGGAAGGGAGCGGCGCGTCTCCCAAATGGGGTAGCGGCGGCCATTTTTTTTGACACCGATACCCGTGCATGTCGGCTGACTGATGTCGGGGAACGTCGACAGCATTTTCGTCATCTGAACTTTGTCACCGCATGACCCTCATTTGGGGGTCGCGGCCCGACGGACCTTTGTCTAGCGTGCGGCAACGACAGCGTGACGATTGCCGGATTTTGCATCTCTCGACCGCACGGCAATCAGGTGTGCCGGGATTGGCCCCGCGCGCAGAAGGACCTCGCCAGTAAAGGCGTATTGCTGTCCCAGCGCGCAAGGCCGTCGTGTGTCAGTGTTGATTTGGCCTGTACGGAATTGCGCGTGCGTTGGGGAAACGTGTGGCAGTCCCATGTTCGCGCGTCGATCTGATGGGATGGGGGGTGTGATACAGGCAAACGACAATGAAAAGTCAATTGGCCCATTGACGGCCAAGGAATGGCTCGAACTCGACCACTGGTCGTTTCAGGAATTGCCGCGGCATGCCTACGCGTTGTTCACGAAGCTGCTTGACGCGCACAAAGTTCCGATCGAACGCTGGCATAGTCAGGATGCGGCCGATGGCCCCGAGCGCTGACGAAGGTCGATGGCAAATGCCGAAGCTCGTCCGGATACGACGGGTCGCCGCGCGCTAGTCTGTCGCCAGGCGCGCATGGAGCGCTTGCAGCAACCGCGAAAGCTCGCTTTGACGCCCGGTACCGGTCTTGTCGAACATGTGCTTCAGATGCGTGCGCGCCGTTCCGGTGGTCACACCGAGTTTTTCGGCGGTGAGATCCAGCCTGTCGCCGCCGGCCAACAACGCCGCAATCTGGCTTTCCGCCGGCGTCAGACCAAAGAGCTCTTCGAGATCGTGGGGCGGCAACGATACCGGCCGTTCCGGATCGGCAACGAAGACCACGATCGGATCGTGATCGTCCAGGTGCGACGGGTCTTGTCGCTGCAGCCGATATGCGGCGAGTAGAAGCGGCTGCCGATGATCGTGGCGGTCGATTGCGAGCACGTTCGTTGCCGGATCATCGTCACCGCGCGATCCGTCGCGAACACAGGCGACCATCCGGGCGAGTTCGCCCGCCTGCGTCGAACTGTCCACGCTCAGTCGACCGGCCGTGATCGACAGCCCGTCATCCTGCGCCACGATCTCATTCACGTATCTGTTCGACCAGAAGACATGTTCCTGACGGTCGAGCAGTGCGACGCCAATCGCCAGCCTGTCGAGTGCCGCCGTGACGGCGGTTGTGAATTCGTCTGACGCAGCTGCTGTGCGTGCAAGATCATCGAGACGGTCGGTCAGAAGCCGACGCTGAGCCGCATCGACCGGGAGGTCCGCGATTTCATCAATGAGCTGAGAGATCGCAACCTGCAGCCGGTGCGTCGATGCGACCGTATCCGCTCGCTGACGCCCCACGCTCATGAAATGCCCATCCCGGCATTTTGTTGTGGTTTGTTCTGCACGCGGCCCGAACCCCGATGGCGCTTTATTGCTCCCAGACGCATTACTGAAGCAAACGAAGAGCCGACGTGATGTTCAGTACAGATGCAGCATTTACTACTTATATTAGTTTTAGTTCGAATATAATATTCGTCAGCCCTGAATATTCTCTACCTGTAGTATTAGCAAGCAGTGTGCCAAACGTGGTTAATTCCAATTTATCTTCCTGAACAACGCCTTAAGACCGGCCGTGTGCTGCCGTGGGGCAAGAAAGTGTAAAATCCTCCGACAATGCGTCGAGATTCTTTACAGCTTAGCCAATCCATCCGAAGCAGGATTGTCCATACGAGGCGTCGTGCGCGTTTGGTTTCGGCGCGCGACCTCGCGTTGGTTAGCGGATCTTTCCGTGCAGAGAATGCAGAAGCCGGGCGAGTTCGCTTTGCCGGCCGGTGCCGGTCTTGTCGAAGATATGTTTGAGATGCGTGCGCGCGGTGCCTGTCGTCACGCCGAGCTTTTCGGCGGCGGAGTCCAGGCGGTCACCGCCGGCCAGCCGGGCGGCTACCTGACTTTCGGCCGGCGTCAGGCCGAACAGCGTTTCGAGGTCTGCGGCCGGCAACGACATCGGTCGATCCGGATCGGCGACAAACACGGCCACGATATTGCGATGTCGTTGCGAGGTCGAATTCCCATGACGTAGTGGAAACGCCGCGACCAGGCATGGCCGCTCATGCCGCCGGCGGTCGATGGCCAGCACGGCGCCCGTCGTGTCGTCGGCGTCGCCTTGTCGATCGTGCGCCCGCTCTATCAGCCGGCTGAGTGCGTTCGCTTGCTCTGAGTTGTGCACCCGCAAGCGCCCGGCGGCGACGGTCAGTCCATCATCCTCTGCCAAGATGTCGTCCAGATACCGGTTCGACCAGATAACCGTCCCGGCGGCATCGACAAGCGCGACGCCGACAGCGACCCGGTTCAATGTCCCAAGCGCGGCATCGGCGAGCGCTTGCGACTGCGCGACGGCTTTGCTGAGCGCATCGATCCGGGCGGTCAGCGCGTCGCGTCGTTGGGCGTCGATATCGAGGTTGGAAAGGTCGCGACGCATGCCCAACAAGACGTCGAGCAGCATACCCTGTCGGGTTGCAAGGTCTGTCCCCTCTCCCCTCATGTTCATGAAGATCTGGACCTCGGCCCTCAGCTAGGGCTAGCGCAAAATCAAGCCCGTTCAGGTGATCCGAAGTCTGTCAGCTTGCCGTGACCGTTTTTGTGACTTCGATCACTCTTGGTCGCGCGTTACCAGAATGTCACAGCGCGACGATGTCGAAGATGGATGGGCAGAACACGCTCCTGATCGCTCGCCCTTCCATATGTGAACACAGTTACGTGTCAGTCTTGCGAAACCTGAAGCGTCGCGGCGGCGCGCGTCGATCGTTTTGACCGCGATCAGAGTTCGTTTCGTTTGCGATGCTGCGCCCCGCGAACCCACAGACGCCGCCGGATGTCCGGTTGCAGGTTTGGCTTGCCCCATTTGGGGGACGACTCCGCCAGTTGCACATGATCAGTTTGGATGCTCGGAAATCTGCCGGCTGGCGTCGAATGTCGGCTTGCCGGCGACAGGAGGCGTTGCCACGACCGGGGGAGGAACGGGGCACCGGATGCGCAACGGCATCAATACGAATAAGAACGACAGGAGGTTCAGATGCCCGCTCGCGTGCCCCAATCCTGTAAAGCCGGTCGCCTGCCCATTCAGCACGACACGTCGCTTCTACAGGCGTTCGACAGGTTTTTCAGCGTCGTCACGGCCGACACGCCCGACCTGGTGCGGGAGGCGCACCGTTTGCGTCATCAGGTCTATTGCGTCGAAAACGATTTCGAGCCGCGCGATCGCAATCCGAACGGACTTGAGATCGACGCCTACGACGCCCGGTCGGCGCATAGCCTGCTGTATTTCGCACCGAGCCGACGGTTTATCGGAACCGTACGGCTGGTGCTGCCCGATGCCCGGCATCCGTATCGGAGCTTTCCGTTCCAGAGCATTTGCGGTGCGCGGCTTCGTGCCGTGCGCGACGCGGCGGAGGTTTCGCGGTTTTGCATTTCGCGCGAACTGCGACGGCCGCCGATGACGACAGGGATGCGGATCGCCGCGCTGTCCGGCGCTGGCGGCGCCCCGGCGACCGTCGACGCGGTCGACGAGGGTCGCCGGATCCTGCCTTATGCGGCCATGGGTCTGGTGCGCGGCCTTGTCGAGACGAGTATGGCCAATGGGGTCAAGCACTGGTTGGTTTTGGCGGCGCCGACACTGTTGCGATTCCTCGCCGGCTTCGGCATTCACCTTGATCCCGTCGCGCCCATGGTCGACTTCCATGGCCCGCGCGTGCCCTGTTGTTCGAACCTGCAGCAATTGCTGGAGCTGGCACGGCAAGAACGGCCGGAGATTTGGCGCATACTGACCGATGACGGCAGATTGGAGGTTCGCGGCGGTTCGTTCGCGTCGCCGATCAAGTCCAGGCATCGACCGGGGCGCGCGGAGCCGCGGCGCGGGGGCCGATGGTGGCCCAGAGAGCGGCCGCCGTCCGTCCGACCTCACAGTCACTACACGTAAATGTCACGTCGGACGCCTTGATCTGACACTGGCGAGCGCTCACTTCTGGGTCGCACGAATGCTCATTATCCCCTAATATTCCCGCGGTTCAGGCGATCTGAATTGGGGGTCGGAAAAGTTGGGGGATGGGCATCGCCCACGATGCCGAAGCCGTGCTCGGCGATGCTCGCGGATCGTGGTTAGCAACGCTGCGGAATCGCGATCGCCTGTGTGGCCGGTACCAACACGAACGACTCAAAAAGACGATTACGGGACGGCGGCGGCGTCTCGACGAGGGCTGCCCGGCAATCCAGTACGCAGGACTTGTGGGCATCGGCGCGTTGAACCTAGGTACTTTTCCGGGCTCACGCGTCTTGCGGAGGAATGTTAAGGATTTGTTAACACTTTCGGGAATACAGAGTTGGGATGCGCGAAACTGCCGATACTGCTTTCCTGTCGGACAGCCGTGTCATTGATCGGGACACGGACGTGAGCTCGGACAACGATAAGAAGCAGAAATTCGGGCCGCTCACCGGCGAGGAATGGCTGGAGTTGGACACCTGGGCATTCCAGGAACTGCCGCGCCACGCCTACGATATGTTCAGGAAAGTCGTCGAGAGCCACAACGTGCCGATCGATCATTGGCACGACGACAAGAAGCCGGACGCGCCGGACGGCTGATCCCGTCAGGACCTGTCGTCGGATTCCGACCGGTTCCAAAGAAGTTTGCCGAGCAACGCGCGGAGCAGGCGACTCAGCTCCCCCTGTCGGCCGGTACTGGTTTTCTGAAAGATATGCTTGAGATGGGTGCGCGCGGTTCCCGTGGCGACGCCCAATTCCGCAGCCGCGAGATCGAGGCGTTTGCCGGCGGCAAGGCGTGCGGCGAGCTCGCTTTCGGAATGCGTCAAATCGAACAACGAGGCGATGTGGCCGGCGTCGAGACGCTCGTCGCGTTGCGGGTCGGTGACGAACACGGCGACATAATGCGCTGCGGCCGGCGCCGGCTGGTCCAGCGATCGCACGGCGGCATGATAAGAGCGCCTTCCCGATGGTCGCGCCAGCGTAATCACGCCGGTCGCCATCTCTCCGTCACCGCAGCGATCGCCGATTTCCCTGATTCGTCGGTGCAGATCCAATGACTGCTTGCGGGTCGACGCACGCAGTTCGCCGCCGATAATTGACAGGCCGTCAGCCTCAGTCAGTATCTCGCTGCAATAGCGGTTGGCCCAGACGACATGGCAGCCCGGATCGACAACGGCGACGCCGATCGACAGCTGATCGAGCGCGGCGAAGCCGGCGAGCGCGAGGTCTTCCGTCGGATTGTCGCCGCGTGCGAATTCAGATTGGCCGGGCGTGGCGGCATGATCGGTATCCGCATATGACAGCCTGGCCGAACCGCGGTCAGGCGGCCGCCGAGAGCGTGCTAAGCGACCAGAGTTCTCCGTAACGTCCGCCGCGCTATTCTTCTTGCTCATGGGTCCTCGGCCTCCCTGCCCCTGGAGACGGGCTCGAAACCCCAACAAGATCACCGAAGCGAGTTATGGCCGCTGTCGGTGTATCGGCTCTGAAAACATCAACGCACCGAGCTTGCACCAAGCGGCGGATTGGTGCGTCATTCGATCGGTGGGCCGTCTACGCGTCGCTGCCGATGCTAACCGGTCGCTCTCTTGCCCAACCGCGGCCGATCGAATGAAAACCGAAAGATCAATATAACGAGTTTCTTATCGACGGTCGACAACTTCGCCGGCCGCGCGTTTTGCCCCGTGCCGATGTCGTATTGAACAGTGTGCATGTTCGTCGGCGGATCTGGAAATGGATGGCGACATGGGATCGGGTCGTTTCAAAACCATCGTCAACCTGGCGGCCATATTGGGGTTGCTGGCGGCCTGTTCGAAAGACGACGCGAATCCGGTAACGGCCGACGGCGCCGGCGACGAGATTAGCGTGATGGATTTCACCGAACCGTTCCCGCTCGACCCGCCGCCCGAAGGTTGGCGCCACCGGACCTTCTGGACCCGGCCGGCCATGGAAATCGGGTTCGCCGACAAGGACGGCGTCAAGGCGTTGCGCTGCGAGACGGATGGCAGCGGCTCGATCTTCGGCCGCAACACCGACGTCGCACTCGCGGACTATCCGCTGCTGGCCTGGCGCTGGCATGTGGAACTGCCGATCGACAGCGATCTCGATGAAGCGACCGAAGCCGGCGACGACCACCCGGCGCGCCTGTTCATTCGCATCGACGACGGGGCGGGCGAGGAACGCTACCTCGAGATTATTTGGAGCAACCGGAAGTACGCGCCTGGCGACTACAAGTATATCGGCGACTTTCCGCACTATGTGGCCAACGGACACGACGAAAACGCCGGCCGCTGGCATGACGAGCAGGTCGATCTGCTGGCGATCTATCGGACGATCACCAAGCGTGACGACGCGCCGCGGGTGAAGCTGATCGCCATTTTCTGCGACAGCGACGATACCGGCAGCCGCAGCATCGCCTATTTCGCCGACGTGCGCCTGCGGCGCGCGGATTAAGGGAATGTTGAGGCTGGCCGGCTAGGCTTTCCGGCTCTTCCAGACGATCGACGAGAACGGGAAACGTCCGATGGAACTTGCCGTCGCGCGCGGCCGGATCTCCGGCCCCGTCGCCATCCTTGCGCTGATCGGATTGCTGCTGACCGGGGCTGCTTACGCCGCCGGTTTCATCAACACGTTGGGCTACGAGAGCCGCCATGCAACGTTTTCCGGCTTCGCCAGCGGGACGCGTTCCGGAACCAGCGTCGGCCTGAAGCACATGCTGTTCTTCGAAGGGCAGACATTCTATGCGGCCTATGATGCCGAGGTGCGGCAGGGCTCGCTCCGGATCGGCATTCTGGAGACCTTCGGGCCGATCGGCGACAAGCCGCATTTCGTCGAGAGCGTCACCGGCAACAGCCGTGGCGAGGTCGTCTACCGCATTCCCAAGACCAGCGTGTACTCGATTTATTTCGAGGGGTCTGTTCTGGGCGGTGACACGGGCCGTGGCTACGACGTCAGCTACACGGTGCGTTGGGGCGCGCGGTAGCACGCCAGTCCGAACGCCGATGCAGGAAGCGACGAGGCCACAACGGCGCAACGCGTCTATCGCGATGTTCGCCATCCCGCTTGTCTTGGTGCTGATGTGGACCGGCTACGCGACGGGCTGGCTGAACACGCTGGGATATGAATACCGGCACGACAGGCTGAGCGGCTTCATGGGCGGCGGCGGCCAGGGCGGCAGCTTCGGCGTGAACGATTTCTACTTCTTTGAAGGCCAGACATTCTTCGCGCAGTACGACGTCGAGGTGCGCCGGGGCGCGCTGGCGATCGGCATTTTCAAGCTGATCGACAACCCGGACGACCGGATCCACTTTGTCCGTCACATAAAGGACAGCGGCCGCGGCGAGGTAACGTTCCGGATTCCCGAGACCGGTTTTTATACGATGTATTTCGACGGATCGGTCCTGGGCCACAAATCGCGCCCGGGCATGGACGTCACCTACTCCGTGCGCTGGGGCGTGCGGTAGCGCGACGCCCGCTCATGCCGGCTTGAGCGCGACCAGCATGGTGAAGAGCCCGCCGATCTGTTGGCGGGCGACCTCTTCGAGGCCGGCGCTGGCGAACAGCTCGTGCTGCTCTTCCCGAGTCGGGACGACATTGCCCCAGACGAGCTCGTTGAACTGGGTCTGCACGGCGAAGGCAAAGGCCGGATCTCGCAGATCCTCGAGATTGGACGGGTAGGTCTCGTCCAGGATGAAGAGCGCGCCGCCGGGTTTTAGCGTCCGCGCCACCGAACCGATTACGGCCGGCCGCTTGCTCTGCTCGATTTCGTGCAGGACCTCGAACATGACGGCGAGGTCGAATGCAGCCGTGCCACCAAGATCGTCGCCGCCTTGAAGCTCGGCACTGACGCGGTCCTCGAGGGCCGCGAGCGCGATGTTCTGCTTCGCCTGCTCGATGCCGTGCGGGTCGATGTCGACGCCGTGGCAGCGGACGTTCGGCCAGGCTTGCGCGATCTTGATCATCAGGCCGCCGACGCCACAGCCTACATCGAGCACATCGGCGCCGCGCTCAAGCCGTTCCTTCATGCCCGGAATGCCGGCGATCATCTTGCGGGCGACGACGTTATGGAAGCCGGCCGTGGTGTCGCCGACATGGCGGGAGAAGTCGTGGCCCTTTTCCTGGAACCGGCTGACGGCGCCGGTGCGGAAGAACTCGGGATAGGCCCGCAGTTCGTCCGAACCGAAGTTCACCGTCGTGCGGAAGTAGGGGGCCAGATGCCGCGGGTCGCCGGCATCGACCAGCAGGGCATCCATGGTCGGCGCCAAACGATAACGGCCGTCGTCGGCCGCCTCCAGGACACCATAGTGATGGCCGGTCTGACACCAGACATCGACGTAGGGCGGGTGCAGGCCGAGTTCGCCGGCAAGCGCTTCCGGCGCAGCGCCGGCATCGCCCGCCGCGTGAATTCTTTCGAGCAGGCCGGTCTCCGTGCCGATGGCGATGTGGTGCACGGCGTGAAAGCCTTTGAGATAGGTCCAGAGCAGCGCCGTCTGCGATTCCGGCGTGGTCTCGGTCATCGCTGCGTCTCCTGTGGCCGGATTGCTACCCCATGGCGTCGAAGGCCGTGCGCAGACCGGCGAGGCCCTGCTGCAACGCGGTCCACTGCCGGCCGCCGATCATGCCGCCATCGACGACAATGTCGCGGCCGTTGATGAAGCTCGCTTCGTCGCTGGCCAGGAACACCGCCGCGTGCGCGATGTCGTCCGGCAGGCCGGCCCGCTTGATCGGCTGCATGGAGGCGAAGGCCTGCTTGACGACGTCGGCGGTCTGTTCGGCCTTGTCGTCGTCGAGGCCGAGCGCTTTGCCGAAGATGCCGGTGGCGATGGCGCCCGGGGAGATCGAGTTCACCCGCACGCCGCTTTCGCCGAGCTCCATGGCGACGCAGCGCGACAGATGCACGACGGCGGCCTTGGCGGCGGAATAGATCATTGACGACGACCAGCCGGCCTGGTGCGCGGCGATGCTGCCGTTGTTGATGATCGATCCCGCGCCCTGCGCCTTCATTACCGGGGCGACATGCTTCATGCCGTGAACGACGCCGGCGACCAGAACGTCCATGGCGCGGTGATAGAAATCCATGTCGACGTCGGCGATCGAGCCCGTCGGCGCCGGCCCGCCGGCATTGTTGAACAGCACGTCGATGCGGCCGTGCGCGTCGGCCGTGCGCTTGATCAGCCCGGCGACCTCGGCCTCGACCGTGACGTCGACCTTCTCGAACGCCGCCTTGCCGCCCAGCCGCTCGGCCAGCGCCTGTCCCAGTTCTTCGCGTCGGCCGCAGAAGACGACCGTCGCGCCCTCGTCGACGAAGATCTCGACGGTGCGTGCGCCGATGCCGCTGGTGCTGCCGGTGACGATGGCAATCTTGCCGTCCAGCCGTCCCATGTCCTTCCTCCCGTCATATCTGCGGGCACATGTCGGCCCTGATGGCAGATAGTAGTACGGGTTATCCGGTCAGCGCCACGCGCCGAGTCGGATGGCGCCGGCGACGGTCAGGCCATAGAGCAGCATGCCGGCGCCGATCAGCCCGAAGACGAGCTGCGGCGTCGGCTCGGCGGCGACAACGATCAACGCGCCGCCGGCCACGATCAGGCTCAGACGCGCGACGCCGGCCAGCACCGGCCAGAATACCCGCCGGGCGCCCTGCGAGGCGAAGTAGAGACACAGGCCGAGGCCGAAGAACGCATAGAATGGACCGGCGATGCGCAGATAGGTGCGGCAGGCCTCGCGCACGGCCTCGACGTCGGTGAACAGATTGGCCCAGAGGCTGGGGAACAGGGCCAGGACGATGCCGATCGTGCCGGTGACGGCGGCGGCGGCAAGCGCGCCGGTCCAGGCCACCTGGTGGCCGCGGTCGACCTGGCCGGCGCCGAAATGCACGCCGACCATGGTGATCAGCGCCGCGCCGATGCCGAAGATCATCGGGATCATCAGGAACTCGAGCCGCGCGCCGATGCCGTAGCCGGCCAGCACCGCGTCGCCGAGCCGGGCAACGAAACCGGTCACCACGATCACCGTCGCGACAGACGTCACCGGCGAGACGGATGCCAGCAGGCCGACCTTCAACAAATTGGCGAAATAGACTGCCCGGACCGGCAGGCCGCTGAACCGCAACCGGATGCCGGCCGCGCCGCTCACGAGGTAGGCCGCCAGCAGCAGTGCGGCGAGACCGAAGCCGATGACGGCGGCGAGCGCCACGCCGCCGATGCCCATTGCCGGAAACGGACCGATGCCGAACACCAGCAGACCCCCGAGCACGACCTGACATGCCGATCCGGCCATCAGCGCGCCGGCGGCGATGCGCATATGGCCGCAGGCCCGGACCACGCTCGAGAGCGTATTCGCAAGCCAGATACTGGCGCCGCCGGCAAACAGCAGATTGGCGTAGGCGATGGCGTGGTCGAGGGCCTCGCCCCGGCCGCCGAGCGCCGCGAAGATTGGCCGGCCGGCGAGCAGGAACAGCGCCGCGAACAGGGCGGCGGCGACGATGGCGATGATGACGGCGTGCAGCGTCAACGTCTCGGCAAGCTGCCGGTCGCCGGCGCCGAGCGCCTGCGCCACGGCGCCGGCGATGGCGCCGCCGATCGAGCCCGCCGAGAGCATGGTCATGAGCATGAACATGGGGAAGGCGAGCGCCAGGCCGGCGAGCGCCGTCGTGCCCAACTGGCCGACATACCAGGCTTCCGCCATGGACGTTGCCAGCATCACGAACATGGCGGCGATGTTGGGGGCGGCGAGGCGGGCGATGGTGCCGGCGATCGGCGACGTCAGCAGGGCCGGACTGTTCATGCGGTCTGTCTCCCGCCGGGCCCGGCTATCCGCCGCCCGTGCCGTTAACATCTATCAGAAAGGTTCAGTTTTTGAACTTTAGATGTTAAGTTCAAAAAGTCAACTTTTTATGTTATTCTGTCGGTGAGTTATTCGTCGGTGTGGCGAAGGGTTTGCGCCACGATCACAGCGCGCGGTTGACGATGGATGTGCGAGCGGGTGTGGATCGAAAAACGACAATAGATCGGCGCGCGGATGCCAATTGTCCGATCGGCGGTTGCGTTGGAGATCCAGCGCCATGACCGTGCGCAGCTATGACCGGCATGCCTGTCCGATCGCGCAGACGCTGTCGGTCGTCGGCGATCAATGGACGCTGTTGCTGGTGCGCGACGTGCTGCGCGGCGCACGGCGGTTCGAGACCTTTCAGTCGAGCCTGGGCATCTCTCGCAATCTGCTGGCGCGGCGGCTGAAACAGCTCGTGGCCGAGGGGCTGCTGGAGCGGACGCGGATCCCAGGCTCGCGCCGCTACGAATACCGGCCGACCGAGAAATGCAAAGATCTCCGCCTGACCATTCTGGCCTTGGCCGAATGGGGGGAACGTTGGCGGGCCGATCCGAAGGGCGCGCGCCTCGAGCTGCGGGAGCGCGATACCGACGCCGCGGTCGGCGTCCGGTTCTGTCGCCTCGACGACGGGCGCGCGATCGGAACCGCCGATGTCGTTACGCATCCCGGACCCGCCGCCAGCGGTGGTCTGAAGCGCTGGCTCGCCCGCAATCGCGAAGGCGTCGCGGAGACCGGCACGGACGGTTGACGGCCGGATCGCCGCCGCCGGCCCATTTGATCCAAATCATCGCAAAGCCTGCAGGTCGATTGAGACTGGGGTCCGACCGACGGCACGGGAGTCACGGCACGCCGGGCGATGCCGACGGTTCGGTGACGGTAACGACAGGGGCGGATGCCATGATTTCGCGTATGCCATGCTGAGCTTGTTTCGAGACACCCGGCGGCGATGGCCGCTTTGGCTGCTGCTGGGCGCGTTGGCGCTGGCGACGGCTGGCGTCATATTGTTCACCGCCGGTGGCGCGGCGGCGGCTTCCCACAGCGCCGACACGAGCGACGGTCAGCGGGTCCGGGGCTTCATCGTGCCGTTTGCCGATTCGGCGCGCGGCCGGCAGCTGTTCGTCGGCAAGGGCTGCGTGATCTGCCACTCGATCAACGGAGTCGGCGGCAAGGCCGCCCCGCCGCTGGACGTCGATCCCGATGTGCAGCATGCCGACATCTTCGAGTTCGCCGCCCGTATGTGGCGCGGCGCGCCGACCATGTTCGTGCTGCAGGAGATGGAGCTCGGCTATCAGATCGACATGACCGGCGAGGAGCTGGCCCACATCGCCGGGTTCGTCTACGACCTCGAAGAGCAGAAACGCTTCAGCGACGATGACGTGCCCGAGTTGATCCGCGACTGGATGACGGACACCACCTACGAGCGCCTGGACGAACTGCGCGAGGAGTTGCGCGAATACATCGAGTAGCGTCGGCGCGGTTCGCTGGCTTTGGCTGTGATCCGCATCAGACTCTATAGAGCAGCGGCCGAAGCAGGGAGCCGTGAGAGTTCACGTCCGGCGCCTGGAAGGCTTCGAACACGACCTCCTGATCGTCGTCGCCGGCGGCGATCGTGCGAACGGCAGCCTGACGATAACGGCCCGAGCGCACGATGTCGTCGTAGAGCTCGTAGGCCTCGCGGCGCTTCAGGGTGACGCCGCACGGCTTGTCATTCTTGATGACGATATAGACCTGCATGGCTGCCTCGCTAAATCAAAGGTTCGGGGTGGTCAAAACAGCTTTCGGACTTCCCGATCGACGTCGGCACGCGTCAGGCCGACATCGCGGAGCATCCGGTCGTCCAGCCGCGACAGCGCGGAGCGCTCGTTGACGCGCATCTGCCAGTCCAGCACGGCCTGACAGATCCGCGCCGGCAGGTTGCTGCTAAAGGTATGGGTGGCGGTGGTCCGGCCATGGCCGGCGGTTGTCATATGGGCGGTCATCTGGGCACCCTCGATATCTTCCGTTGTGCGGATCAGTCCGCTTCATCCGTTCGTGGCATAGATGGGGTGCGGCTGTTTCCGCTTGATGTCGTGCAAGCGGCTGAATTGCTTCAATTGTTTCGCGCTCGGTGGGTCGGGCCGGCGGTCCTATTCCTGGACCCCATAGCGCGTGCGGATCTCGATCAGGTCGCGGCGAAGGGCGTCGCGATTCCGGATCGGAAAGGTGTCCTGCAGCAGGGGCGGGCCGATGTTCTCGTTGACCCGATCGACGGCCGTGAGCAGGGCGCGCGCGGTCGGATTCAGGCGGTCGAGCGACAGGGCCTTGTCCAGATCGCCGAGCAGTGATTCGTCAATCCGGCGGGTCAGGCCGGCATTGGCGATCGCGCGAATGGCGTAGGCGTTGGGATCGTAGGGCGTGAGGTCGACCGCACGATCGAAGGCGCGCAACGCCTCGGGTGGGTTCGCGCCCTTGCCGATCAACGTCGTCGCGCCGAGGAACTGGTAGGCCGTCGCGAGGTTCACGTTACGCGCGTCGGGACCGGCGGTCTCGATATAGCGCCGGAAGTGGGCTGCCGCCTGTCCGTAGTTGCTGAGGCCATGGCGCAGCATGCCGGCGACGAAGTCGATCGCCGGCAATGAATACCGGTCGTCGACGAGACCGGCCCAGATCCAGGCAGGTCCGAAATCGAAGTCCAGCCGATACCATTTCAGCCACTTGCCGCGCTCCTTCACGAAGCGCTGATCGAGCACGGCGAAGCGGCCGTCGATGATGCGGGTGTCGATGCGCTCGGCCGAGACGCTGGGCGCGGCGCGGATGTTGCCGGAGCGCTGGCGGCCGACCACGTAAGCCGGCGGGATATCGACCGGGCTGTCCTCCCGCATCTCCAGATAACCAATCGTGCCATCCGGCGTTTCGACCTCGGCCCAGACGTCGCGCATGTCGCGCATGCTGAGCGCGGTCTGCGCCGGCAGGCGCGCGATCACCGTCGAACCGGCATCAGGCGCCTGGCGCAGCGTTGCCTGCCGCCGGGTAACGACGGCCCGCGTGAACAGGTCGCGGAGCTGGATGCGCTGGGTGCGGAAGCTGAATTGCGTGCGCGACAATTCGGCCGAAAACCCCGGCAGCGGCGTGCGCCGACCCCGTGCGTAGACGCCCAGCAACGGCTGCGCGCCACGCACTTCGGGCAGCAGCGACAGGTACGGGTGCAGGAATAACAGGTCGTCGTTGACCTCGACCACGGCCCAGAGCGCCAACCAGGTTTTCTGGCTGCGGGCGATCTGGACGGCGGCTTGATGGTAGTCGCGGCGCAATAGCTCGGTCAGGCGTTGACCTTCCGGCGGCCGGGCTAGGATCACGCCGACGCCGGACTGGTCACTGACCGCGCTCAGCAATTCGCGCCAGAGCACGAAGCCGACCGCCTTGCCGCGGCCGGTGTCGCCGGGATCGAGCGCTTCCGTCACCAGCGCCTTGTTGGTCAGATGCGTCAGCGCCTCCGGTGTCGATCCCGGTTCGTGCGTCGGCGTGAAGTCGGTGATCACGGCGCCGGCGTTGGCGAAGCTGGGCAGCAGCGCAAGGATCGCGGCGGCGGTCAGGCGGCGGAACTGGTTGGCGACAGGCATGGCTCAGCCGCCCTCGAGCTTGCTGAGTTCGCCGTCGACGATGGCGATCAGGCGAGTGAGCGGCCGCACTTTGGCCTGCTCGTCGGCGCCATACTCCGACCGTTTGGCGACGAGCCGGCCGTGCACTTGTCGCAGCGCGTCGGCGTCGCGGCCGGCGCTGGCCGCCTGGATCTGGCGAATCGAGATGGCCAGCAGTGTGTGCAGCGCCCAGTTATCGCTGAGCTGTTCGTAGAGATCCGGCGAATTCAGGCGGGCCGTCGGCACCTGATCGTCGATGAACAGCGCGCCTGTGCGGAAGCGCGGCAGTTGCGGCACCACGAAATAGTGCGACGACAGGCGCACGGCGTCGGGTTGGGCCGATCCGGCTGGCTGTCCGAACCCGCCGACCAGCGCCAGCGCCTCGACGAACTCGCCGATCTGACGGAGGCGTTCGGTATCGCTGCGCTTGACGGCGAGATCCGTGATCGTGGTGATGCCGATCTCCGGCGGCGGCTGGAGCAGCGGATCGTCGCTGTTAAAGGCGCTCTCCTGCAGACCGGTGTTAATAACCCGATGCAGCGACCAGGCGAGAGCGTCGAGATCGACTTGACCGGCGTCCGCGCCGCCGCCGATCAGGTACGGCATCAAGAAGATCGTCGTGCCGCCAGGTCGGCGCAGCGGATCGAGCAGCGCGCGCTCGTCATTGCTCAGGCCCGTGCCGCCGGCGAGCCGCGGCATCCGCACCAGCAGATCGCCGCAATTGACGCTGCCGGCCGGGGCGCAGGGCAGAACCCGAACGACCGGTTCGTGGTCCGGCTTCTCGAAGCTGAGCGTGACGTCGGGCAGGCGGGCGACATAACCGGGAAACAGCGTCGCCAGTTCCAACCGAAAGCGGCCGGCGGCGTCGGTCTCGGCGGCCGCCTGGCGGATCTTGGCGCCATACTCGACGCCGATTGCGGTGCCGGCGACGGGCGTGTTGCCCGGCCCAAAGGCCACACGGCCCTCCAGCGTCGGCGCCTGTGCGGCGGCGCCGAGCGGCAGCAGCGACAGGAGTAGAGCCGAACAGAGGCTTGCCATGCGTGATGCGATCATCGGTCCTCGCGGCATTCGAACGAGACCACGATATCGGCGCCTGCGCGCAGGCGCGGTAGCGACAATGGCTGGCGCTGCGGCGCGCAATCGCTGGTCGTCAGCACCAGCATCTGCGGTCGCGCGGCGACGCCACCTGCATAGGCCAGACTAAAGCGGCCATTGGTCGTGTCAACGCGGCCGCCCTCGGTCTGCATCTCGCGGCCGCGCGCGTCCAGCAGCCTGACCCGCAGATCGGTCGGCATCGTCCCGGAACCGGCCTCAACGGTGCCTGTCACGATTCCCGGCAGCGGCCAGAGCCAGCCGCCGATCCAGAACGCCGCCACGAACAGAACCAGGAGGCCGCTGCCGAGACTCGCGATCAGCGCCAGCGGCGCGTCGAGCGGTTTTGGCCAAGCACGCCGTAGCGACAGTGCCAGCAGCAGGACGGCAACGGCAAAAATGCCGATCTGCACGCCGACGAGCGGCAGTTCGATGCCGGCGAACGCCAGCACGCCCTCGATCCGCTCGACCAGGAGGCGCGGATAGTCGATGACGGACAGCGGATCGTCGAGATCGAGCTCGGCCATGCGGTTGCGTCCCGCGTTTGCGAATCGATGCCATCATATCGTCAATTCACCGGTTGCCGGCAGCGGCCGGGCCCGCGGCGTTCCGCGAGCCCGGCGTCTGCGCGGACGCGTCAGGCCTGCGCCGCCAGCGCGACGATGTCGGCCATGCGGAACGTGTCGGCGTCGGCGCGCGGTAGGGTCGGCGTCCAGCCGGGGTCGGCGCAGAGGTAGGCCGTCGAATCGAGCTGCATCAGCCCGACCAGCACCTCGGCGACGATATGGCCGCCGACCGGACCCAGCTTGCGGCCGTCGCGGCGGATCTCCGACTCCTTCAGGATGTAGTACCAGAGCGGCGCCCCATCACTGAACTTCGCCGCCAGCGACGGCGCGACGCCGTTCCAGAGCTGGCCGTGGTCGAGCGGTGAAATGTTCATGGCCGCGGCCACGTGCTCGCCCGCCGGCAGACCGTAGGTCCAGTGCCGCAGCAGATTGCGCGAGGCGAGCGAGGCCATGGACGGATCGGCGTCCGGGCCGACGATCGGCGCCGGCAGCTCGAGCAACGATGGGTCGATCTTGGTGTCGATCTTGTGCGAGAGCTGCGGTGCGCCGCTGCCGGTGTCGAAGAAGGCGGCCCAATCGACCACCTCGTCGTCGCTCGTCACCGGCTGGAAACCGCGTCCGAAGGCGGCCGAGAACAGGCCGTGCGCCTGCGCCTGCGGCTGCAGCCTCATGGTCGGGGGCACCTGGCTGTGGCCGTAGCGATAGGCCGCGACCGAGAACTCGACCGGCATGTAGACGCGCTTATGCGGGCGGTAGAAACGCCGCCAGTGGATGGCGCGCCGGGTGCGCCGACGGCCGGCGATCTTCGGCAGGAACTCATGCACAACCATCCACTGATAGTGCCAGCGCACCAGACGCTGGGCCTCCTCGAACAGCGGCTTGCCGGCAAGACCGTGCGCGCTCGCCAGGTGATCGACGACGGCGTTGTGGAACTTCAGGAACATGAGCTGAAGCTGCGAGACCACGCGGTTCTCGTCGTTGCGCGGATCGCCGATGAGCGCGCGCTGCGGCTGCTCGGTGCCACCGACGTCCTCACGGTTGCGGGGCAAGTCGGTGCCGTCGCGGCCGGTCAGCAGCTTGATGCCGGCGAACTCACCGTTGTTCAAATAGAGGTACGGCGATGCCTCGGGACCCCGCCCATAGACGCAATCCAGGTCGAGCGCCGGTGTACGCACATTGACGACGTCGCGCGGACGCGACCGGGCGTCGAGGCTGCTGGTCGTGTCAAGCGTGATGTCATGATCGATGAACTGGCCGAGAAAAACGAACCCCAGGGGCACGTCGGGATTCTCGGCCGGGTGCGCGCCGGCATTCATCGGGCCGGCGGCCGCGCCGAGCTCGATCAGCGCCTCGCGTTCGATCCTGAGAGATTCGAGATAGCCGAACATGCGGCCGAAGGTGGTGCCGTCCTGATCGGACCGGCCCCGGTGGCCGATGACGGACGAATGCGGTTCAAATCCATGGGATGCCATGTCGCTGTGCTCCGTTGGTTGTGAACAACGAACGGCCCGAACCCTTGCGGGAAACACTAGGCGGCGAAGGCGACGGAGCTTGTGAGTGCCTTCACAAGCGAATTGGCACGGCGCTTTTAAGCGTCTGATGTGGCGGCGACGAGGAGCGTGAAGGCGGCGTGGCGATGCCAGCGTTCGAGCCAGGGATTGGCCGCGATCAGCGCGGCGTCGGGCTGCGGCTCGGCGATGCGGGTGATGCGAAATCCGGCCATGCAGAGACCGTTCACGTAGTGTTCCAAACGAAATGGAAAGTGCGGCACGACGAACGGTTCGGCCGTTGCCGTCTCGGGCGCCTTGGAAAAGCGCCAGCGTTCGACCGCGGCGCGCTCGCCGAAATAGTCGGCGACGGTCACATGGTCGGGGACATCCGAGCCCTGCTGCGGGTTGAAGCCGGGCGTCATGAAGCAGGGGTGCAGGACGCTGAAATAGAGTGCGCCGCCAGGTCGCAACACGCGATGGGCGGCACGCGCGGCGGCAGCGAAGTCTGGGCTGTCCATCAGCGCCATGGTCGAGACCGCGGCGTCGAAGCTGTCGTCGGGGATGCCGTCCAGCCGCGTGAAGGAAGCGGTCTGATAGGCGATGCCCAACGGCTCCTCGGTCTCGGCGGCGCTGGCCGCCGCAACCATGCGCGGAGAGATGTCAATGCCGGTCATGCGAGCGCCACGGCGGGCGAACTCGCGGGTATTACGGCCTTCGCCGCAGCCGAGATCGATCACCTGCCGGCCGTTCATGTCCGGCAGAAAATCGAGGAAGGCCGGCAAACTGATCAGTTCGCGATAACGGTCGTAGCCCGCCCGCACGTGCGCCGTCCAGGTCGGTGCGTTCGCGTCCCAGGCCGCCGCAACCTCGGTCTCGCCGATCTCGTTCCGTCTGGTCATGCTGGGCTCGCGGCGCGGATGTCGATCGCCCGTATCTACCGCATCGACCGGCGGCGCGCCAATGATGGCGGAAGATAAAGATGCGTGGCGCGTTAACCCGGCCGGGTGCGCATGTTTTCCGGGAGCCAGGTGGCGAGGTCGGGGAAGGCGATCAGCACGAAGACCATGACCACCATGATCAGGAACATCGGCAGTGCGGCGATGGCGATGTAGCTCATCTCGTGCCGCGTCATGCCTTGCAGGACGAACAGGTTGAAGCCGATGGGCGGCGTGATCTGCGCCATCTCGACGACGACGACGATGAAGATGCCGAACCAGATCACGTCGATGCCGGCCTGGCGGATCATCGGCTCGACCACGGCCATGGTCAGCACCACCGACGAGATGCCGTCCAGGAAACAGCCGATGATGATGTAGAACACCATCAACGCCAGGATCAGCACGGTTGGCGACAGGTCGAGCGTGTCGATCCAGCCGGCGAGCGCCCGCGGCAGCCCGGTGAAGCCCATGGACAGTGACAGAAAGGCCGCGCCGGCCAGGATCAGCGCGATCATCGCCGAGGTCCGGGTCGCGCCCATCAGGCTCTCGGTGAAAGTCGCCCAGGTCAGCGAGCCCTGGCTGGCGGCCAGGATCAGCGAGCCGATGACGCCGAAGGCCGCGGCCTCGGTGGCGGTGGCGACGCCGAGATACATGGAGCCGATGACCAGCATGATCAGCAAGATCACCGGGATCAGAAAGCGCGAATTCTTGAGCTTTTCCAGCAACGGGCGTTTCGGCTCGGGCGCGGGCTGCAGGTCGCGCCGGATCAGCGCCCAGACGGCGACGTAGCCCATGAACATCAGCGCCAGCACCAGGCCCGGCAGCAGGCCGGCGATGAACAGCTTGGAGATCGACTCGTTGATCGTGACGCCGTAGACAATCAGCGTCAGCGACGGCGGGATCATCAGGCCCAGCGTGGCGGCGCCGGCCAACGTGCCGATCGTCATCTTTTCGGCGTAGTTCCGCCTGCGCAGCTCGGGAATCGACATCTTGCCGACCGTGGTCAGCGTGGCGGCGGACGAACCGGAAACGGCGGCGAAGATCGTGCAGCCGACGATGTTGGTGTGCAGGAGGCCGCCCGGCAGCGGCGCCATCCAAGGCGCCAAGCCCTTGAACATGTCTTCCGACAGGCGGGTTCGGAACAGGATCTCGCCCATCCAGATGAACAGCGGCAGAGCGGTCAGCGACCAGGACGACGACGCTGTCCAGATCGTGGTGATCATGGCGTCGCCGGCCGGCCGCGACGTGAACAGCTCCATGCCGACGAAAGCCACGCCCATCAGCGCCAGGCCGACCCAGACACCGGTGCCCAGCAACAGGAACAGGACGAAGAGGAAGATGGCCGTGAGCGCGAGCTGTTCCATGCCGCCGTCCTATTCGCCGTGACTCTGTTCGACGGTGTCGGACTCGATGCCGTGGGCGCCGAAGAACAGGATCCGGACGAGGTTGTCGACCAGCGCCACCGCCAGCAGCACGGTGCCGGCGGCCATGACGAGCTGCGGGATCCAGATCGGCGTAGCGTCCTGGCCCTGGCTGATATCGTTCAGCTTGTACGACCAGTAGACGGCGCGGATGGCGTAGTAGGCGAAATAGCAGGACAGCGCGCTGGCGACGGCGAAACACCAGATCTCGGCCCAGCGCCGGTAACGGCCGAGCTTGCTCAACAGCAGGCTGACGCGGATATGCGCGCCACGGCTAAGCGCGTGGGCGAAGGCGAAGAACGAGGCGCCGGCCATGCAGTAGCCGGCATAGTCCGTCGAGCCCGGAAAGACCTGCCCGGTCCAGCGCGCCGCCATCTGCAGCACGATGATCACTAGGATTGCGATCAGAAAGCCGGCCGCGACCATGCCACCGGCGAAGTAGAGCCGGTCGAGGATGGCACGCAGGCCGTTGCCGATGGCCTTCACCATGACATTGCTACCAACCGTGAACCGCCAGTGGTGTTACCGGACGCGGCGGCCACCACAGCCGTCGCGTCCGTCCGCTTCCAGACCAGGTTGGCAAGACCGTTAACGGACCCGTCGCCTACATGCTCTTGAAGCTGTCGACGATGGCTTTGCCGTTGCCGCCAGCCTGGCCAAGCCATTCCTCGGTCATCGTCTCGCCAATCTTCATCAGGTCGGCGCGTAGCGTGTCGCCCGCCTTCACCACCTGCATGCCGCCCTCGCGCAGACCCTTGAGGGTGAACTGCGTGTAGTCGACGGCGCGCTTCAGGCCGTTCGCGGCGGCTTCGTCTGCGCAGCTGCGCAGCACGCCCTGGGTCCCGCTGTCGAGGCCTTCCCAGGCGTCCTTGTTGGCGAAGATGTGATTGCGCGGCAGCCAGGCATCGACCTCGTAGAAGTGGGTCAGATGCTCCCAGACCTTGCGGTCGTAACCGGTGGCGCCGGAGGAGATGAAGGACTCGGCGACACCTGTGGCGAGCGCCTGCGACAGCTCGGCCGCCTCGATCTGTACGGGCAGCATGCCGGCGAGCTCGGCCAGGCGCGCCGTCGCGGTGTTGTAGGAGCGGAATTTGATGCCGCGCATGTCGGCGACGCCGTTCACGGGCTTTTTGAAATAAAGGCCCTGCGGTGGCCAGGGTACCGAATAGAGCAGCACGAGGTTCTGTTCTTCGAGCAGCTTCTCGATGGTCGGGCGCGCCGCCTTCCAGAGCCTTTCGGAATCTTCGAACGAGGTTGCCAGGAACGGGATCGAGTCGACGCCGAAGATGGCGTTCTCGTTCTGATGCGCCGACAGCAGCCGCTCGCCGATCGGCGTCTGGCCGGTCTGCACGGCGCGCTTGATCTCGTTGCCCTTGAACAGCGAGCCGGACGGGTGGGTGACGATCTCCAGCTTGCCGCCGCTGCCGGCGGTAACGCATTTCGCGAACGCCGCGCCGTTCTCCGAGTGGTAGTTCGTCGCGGCATAGGCCATGGGCATGTCCCATTTCTCCGCCGCGGTCGCGCTGGTGGCCAACAGGCCGACCGTCGCCAAGACGCTAAGGCTTGTCTTGATGAAGTTCATTCGGCTTCTCCATGACGACCCCCAGAATCAGAGGCAATTTAGTAGCATGTGATGTTGAGAATGTGCTTACGAAAATCGCGCCGGCCGATAGGGCGCGAGGTCGATGTTGGGTCGGCGGCCGGCGATCAGGTCGGCGAGCAGACGCCCTGTCTTGGGTCCACCCGTAAGACCGATATGGTGGTGGCCGAAACCGAGATAGGCGCCGGCGGCGCCGGGCGCCTCGCCGATGATCGGGATCGAATCGGCAGGCGCCGGGCGGTGACCCATCCATTCCCGCGTCTCGCGCCAGGTCAGGCCGGGCATCGCCTGGCGCGCCCGTTTCGTGAGCAGTTCGAAGGGCTTACGGCTGGGCGGCGCGTCCAGACCGCCAAATTCGACGATGCCGGCGAGCCGCAGGCGGCCGTCCATCGGCGTGGCGACGAACTTGCCGGCGGCGACCATCACCGGCGCGCGCGGCATCAGGCTGGGTTCGATCAGCTCGAGATGATAGCCGCGCTCGCTTTCCAGTGGCACGCGCAGGCCCAACTTGGCCGCGAGCGGGCCGGACCAGACGCCGGTCGCGATGATGGCGGCGTCGCAGGGAATCGGTCCCTGGTCGGTGGCGATGCCCGTGACGCGGCCATTTTCGCGAATCACGTCCGCGACGTCGGCCTTGACGACACGTCCGCCCGAGGCCGCGACATGCGTGGCCAGGTCTTTGACATATTGGCCGGGGTCGGTAATGTGGCCGTGGTTCGGCACGCGTACGGCGAAATCGAACCCGTCGCCGAAGGCCGGATCGTAATTGCGGAACGCCGGCTTCTCCAGTTCTTCCCACTCGAACCCGTGGGCCCGACGCAGGTTCCAACCGAAGGCATCGGCCTCGAAACCGGCCCGGTCGCCATAAACGAAGACATAGTCCGAGGCCGAGATCCATTTCTCGGCGCCGGTGCCGTCGGCGAGCGCCCGGTGCTGATCCAGGCTGTCGCCGACAATGGGTTCGAGCGCCGCGGCGATGCGCCGGGTCTCTTCCGGACGGCAATGGCGCAGGTATTTGATCAACCACGGCAGCAGTTTCGGCAGATAGGACCAGCGCAGGAACAGCGGGCTCTCGGGATCGGCCAGCATGCCCGGCGCCTTGCCAATGAGGCCCGGCACCGTGACCGGCACGATCGAACACGACGCCAACACGCCGCCGTTGCCGTAGGAGGTGCCTTCGCCTGGGGCGAGCCGATCGACGAGCGTGATCTGATATCCGGCACGCTGCAGCCAGACCGCTGCCGAGACGCCGACGATGCCGGCGCCGACAACGGCGACATGGCGTTCGGTCGTGTCCTGGTTCATCGGCATTCTGTTTTGTGGGGTATCTGTGGCCGGTTGTTGCCGTTGGCGCGACGCGACTAAGCTAGGCGGCGTGCGGATCGCCGGTCAAACATATTGCCGGCACAAGGGAGAAGAGCGATGACCAAGGTCAGCGGCGGCAAGGCCGTCTACGGCGCCGCGGTCGGTATCCTGATGCTGGAGGCGCGGTTTCCGCGCATTCCCGGGGATATGGGCAATGCGCTGACCTGGCCGTTTCCCGTGCATTACCGGGTCGTGCGCGACGCCTCGCCGGACCGGGTTGTGCGGCGGCGCGCCGAGGGCCTTCTCGACGCTTTCGTCGCGGCCGGCCGAGACCTGGTCGCCGACGGCGCCGACGGCATCACCACCAATTGCGGGTTCCTGTCGCTTTACCAAGCCGAACTTTCGGAAGCGCTCGACGTGCCGGTGGCGACGTCGTCGCTGATGCAGGCGCCGCTGATCCAGGCGACGCTGCCGCCCGGCCGGCGTGTTGGCGTTCTGACGATCTCGCCATCGTCCCTGAGCCCCGAGCACTTGGACGCGGCAGGCGTCGATCCCGCAACGCCCGTTGGCGGCACCGACGAATCAGGCGCTTTCTGCCGAGCGATCCTTGGCAACGAGATGTTGCTGGATGTGGCGGCGGCGCGACGCGACAACGTCGAAGCGGCGGTCCGGCTTGTGGCCGATCATCCTGATCTCGGCGCGCTTCTGTTGGAGTGCACGAACATGATCCCTTATGCCGCCGATGTCCGCGCTGCCACCGGCCTGCCGGTCTATTCGATCTACAACTTCGTGACCTGGTTCCACTCGGCGCTGAGCCCGCGCCGATTTCCGCCGCCGGTCACAGCGGCCTAGGGCCATTTCGCCATCGGCGGCATCGACATCAGGATGGCCTCGGTATTGCCGCCAGTGCGCAGGCCGAACTGGGTGCCGCGGTCGTGCAGCAGGTTGAACTCGACATAGCGGCCGCGGCGGACGAGCTGGTGCTCGCGCTCGGCTTCGGTCCAGGTTTCGTTGAAGTGCTGGCGGACGATGCGCGGATAAACCTCCAAGAAGGCCCGGCCGACGTCCTGGGTGAAGGCGAAATCCGCCGTCCAGTCGTTGTCGAGATAGTCGTAGAAGATCCCGCCGACGCCGCGCGGCTCGCCCCGGTGCGGCAGGTAGAAGTATTCGTCGCACCATTTCTTGAAACGCTCGTAGTAGTCGGCGCCGTGCTTGTCGCAGGCCGAACGAAGGGCGTCGTGAAAGGCCGCCGTGTCGTCCTCATCCGGCGTCATCGGCGTCAGGTCGGCGCCGCCGCCGAACCAGGATTTGGTGGTGACGATATGGCGGGTGTTCATATGGACCGCCGGCACCAGGGGCGAGCACATATGCGCGACCAGGCTGATGCCGCTGGCCCAGAAACGCGGGTCGGTCTCGGCGCCGGGGATGCGTTGCCGGAACTCCTCGGAGAACTCGCCCCAGACGGTCGAGACGTTAACGCCGACCTTCTCGAAGACCCGCCCGCGCATGACCGACATGACGCCGCCGCCGCCGTCGGGCCGATCCCACGCGGTACGCTCGAAGCGCCCGGCCGGCCGATCCTTGAGCGGCCCGGCATAGTCGTCCTCGATGGCTTCGAAGGCGGCGCAGATACCGTCGCGCAGCCGCTCGAACCAGGCTCTCGCCGTCGCCTTGCCGTCTTCCATGGCCTCATTCATGCGTTCACACCAGGTTTTCGAAACCGCCGGTTTGCCGCAGTGCCTCGCCCAACACCAAGCCAGCGGCCAACGCGACGTTGAGAGAGCGGGCGCCATCGCGCATCGGCACCCGCACCGCCAGATCGGCCGCCGCGTGAACGGTGTCCGGCACGCCGGCCGACTCGCGGCCAACCAGCAGGACGTCGTCGGCCGCGTAGGCGGCTTCCGTGTAGGCGATACGGCCGGCCGTGGTCAACAGCACCAGCCGTCCACCGCGCGCCAGCCGGAACGAATCCCAGGAAGCGTGCCTCCGAACATCGACGAGCGGCGCATAGTCCATCGCCGACCGCTTGAGCTGGCGATCGGTGAAGGTGAATCCGCAGGGTTCGATGACGTCGAGCCCAACGCCGAGGCAGGCGGCGAGCCGGATCATGGCGCCGGCGTTCTGGGGGATATCCGGTTGGTAAAGCGCCAGTCGCAATGTCCGCCGTCCTTTTCCCGCACGCCCGCGGTGCGTCACGCTGTCGCATCGCCCGCCGGCTGGACAAAGCCACATCATCGTGACAAAAGACAGCGGTTAAGCGCCAGGGAAGTTTTCGTAAACAAGAGGTTAATACGGCATGGCGGACACGACCCATGGGGGACAGACGCGGCGGGATTTTCTCTACATCGCCGCCGGGGGGATGGGAGCGGTAGGCGTCGGTGCGATGGTCTGGCCGTTCATCAGCCAGATGAACCCCTCGAAGGATGTTCTCGCACTGTCGTCCATTGAGGTCGACCTTTCGACGATCGAGCTCGGCCAGTCGGTCAAGGTGTTCTGGCGCGGCAAGCCCGTGTTCATCCGCCATCGCACGGAGGCTGAAATCTCCGAGGCGGAGGGCGTATCCATGGACGATCTGCCCGATCCGCAATCCGATTCGGACCGTGTGCAGCGGCCGGAATGGCTGATTCTGGTCGGTGTCTGCACGCATCTCGGCTGCATCCCGATCGGCGAACAGGGCGACTACGACGGCTGGTTCTGCCCGTGCCACGGCTCGCACTACGATATCTCGGGCCGCATCCGCCGCGGTCCGGCGCCGCTGAACCTGGAAGTGCCGGAATACGTGTTCCTGGACGACAACCGCGTGCGGATCGGCTAGGGGGACGGCGAGATGAGCGAATTTCAGACGAACAGCCGGATCATCAAGTGGATCGAGTACCGGCTGCCGATCTTCAGCTACGTCAACGAGCATCTGGTCGACTATCCGGCGCCGAAGAACCTGAACTATGCCTATAACTTCGGCTCGCTGGCCGGCGTCATGCTGGTCGTGCAGATCGTCACCGGCATCGTGCTGGCGATGCACTATACGCCGCATGTCGATTACGCCTTCGACAGTGTCGAGCACATCATGCGCGACGTGAATTACGGCTGGCTGATGCGTTACATGCACGCCAACGGCGCGTCCATGTTCTTCATCGTCGTCTATATCCACATCTTCCGCGGCCTCTATTACGGCTCCTACAAGAGCCCGCGCGAGGTGCTCTGGTTCCTCGGCATCATCATCCTGCTGCTGATGATGGCGACGGCGTTCATGGGCTATGTGCTGCCCTGGGGTCAGATGAGCTTCTGGGGCGCGACCGTGATCACCAACCTGTTCTCGGCCATACCGCTGGTCGGCGACGGGATCGTCACCTGGCTCTGGGGCGGCTTCGCGGTCGACAACCCGACGCTGAACCGGTTCTACAGCCTGCACTATCTGCTGCCGTTCGTGCTGGTCGGCATCGTCTTCCTGCACCTCTGGGCGCTGCATCACCGCAAGTCGAACAATCCGCTCGGCATCGACATCAAGGGGCCGCAGGACACCATTCCGTTCCATCCCTATTACACGGTGAAGGATGCGCTCGGCATGGCCGTCTTCGGCGTGTTCTTCGCGGTGTTCCTGTTCTTCATGCCGAACGCGCTCGGCGAGCCGGACAACTACATCAAGGCCGACCCGCTGGTGACGCCGGCGCACATCGTGCCGGAATGGTACTTCCTGCCGTTCTACGCGATCCTGCGCGCGATCCCGGACAAGTTGGGCGGCGTGGTCGCCATGTTCGCGGCGATCTTCGTGCTGTTCGTGCTGCCCTGGCTCGACACCAGCCGGGTCCGCTCGGCGACCTTCCGGCCGATCTACAAGCAGATGTTCTGGCTGTTCGTCATCGTCTGCCTAGTGTTGGGTTGGTGCGGCGCCAAGCCGGCCGAAGGCATCTACCTCACCGTCAGCCGGGTCGCGACGTTCCTCTACTTCGCCTTCTTCGGCCTGCTGCCGTTCATCGGCTGGTTCGAGCGGCCGCGTCCGCTGCCTGAGAGTATCAATGCCGCCGTCCTGAAGGGCGGTGGCGGCGCCGCCATGCCGGAAGGCGCGGCGGCGAAAGCGGAGGAGCGCGGCTGATGCGTGGGATCGGAAAACTTGTTGTCGCGCTTACCGTCGGTCTGGGCCTCGGCAGCGTCGTCGCGGTCACGCAAGCGCAGGCCGCGGGCGAGGCGCGGGCGCCGCTGACCCGCGATTGGTCGCACGCCGGCCCGTTCGGGACTTTCGACCGGGCCTCGATCCAGCGTGGCATGATGGTCTATCGCGAAGTCTGTGCCGCCTGCCATGGCCTGGAATACGTCGCCTTCCGCAATCTGGTCGAGATCGGCTTGTCCGAGGACGAGGCCAAGGTCATTGCCGCCGAGTACGAGATTACGGACGGGCCGGACGAGGTGGGCGACATGTTCGAACGGCCGGGCAAGCTGTCGGACTACTACCCCAGCCCGTTTCCGAATGCGAACGCGGCGCGCGCGGCGAACGGCGGTGCTCTGCCACCCGATCTGTCCCTGGTCGTGAAGGCGCGCAAGGGCGGCGAAAACTATCTCTATTCGCTGCTTGTCGGCTACGAGGATCCGCCGGCCGATGTCGAACTCGGCGACACGCAGCACTACAATCCCTACTTCGCTGGCGGTGCGATCAGCATGGCGCCGCCGCTGGCCGAGGATATCGTCGAATATCCCGACGGCACCTCGGCCACCGTCGAGCAGATGGCCTACGACGTCACTAACTTTCTGACCTGGACGGCCGAGCCGCGGCTCGAGGACCGCAAGCAGCTTGGCGTCAAGGTGATCATCTTCCTGGTGCTGTTCTCGATCCTGATGTATGCGGTGAAGCGCAAGGTCTGGGCCGACCTGCACTGATCGCGCCGCCCACGGCACGAAAACAAGGGCCGCCTTCGGGCGGCCCTTTTTCGCGGTTGATCGGGTCTGCGATCCTTGAAAGACTGCGCCGAAATCAAGGGAGCTTCTGGGAACGTTCATGACGGATATTCATCCGAAGCCGGTGCTGGGCGTGATCGGCGGCAGCGGTGTCTACGAGATCGACGGCCTGGCCGACGTGGCCTGGCGACGTATCGAGTCGCCCTGGGGCGAGCCCTCGGACGAGCTGCTGTTCGGCAGCCTCGACGGCGTGCAGATGGTCTTCCTGCCCCGACATGGGCGCGGCCACCGGCATTCGCCGTCGAGCATCAACTACCGCGCCAATATCGACGCCATGAAGCGGGCCGGCGTGACCGACATCATCTCGGTCAGCGCCTGCGGCTCGTTCCGCGATGAGCTGGTTCCGGGCATGTTCGTGATTGTCGACCAGTTCATCGACCGGACCTTCGCGCGCGAAAAGAGCTTCTTCGGCGACGGCATGGTCGCGCATGTCTCGATGGCCCATCCGGTCAGCCGGCGGCTGGGCGACTGGTGTGCCGCGGCCTGCGAGGCCGAGGGCATCCCCTTCCACCGTGGCGGCACATATCTGGCCATGGAAGGCCCGCAATTCTCCAGCCTGGCGGAATCGAATCTCTACCGGTCCTGGGGCTGCGATGTCATCGGCATGACCAACATGCCGGAGGCGAAGCTCGCCCGCGAGGCCGAGATCAGCTATGCCACGGTCGCGATGGTCACCGACTACGACTGCTGGCACCCGGACCACGACCATGTCGAGGTCGAGGCCATCATCGGCGTGCTGATGGGCAACGCCGACAAGGCGCGGACGCTGGTCAAACGGATCGCGCCGAACATGAAGCAGCGGCCGGCGCTATGTCCGCAGGGCTGCGACCGGGCGCTGGAGAATGCGCTGATCACCGCGCCCGACGCACGCGATCCGGCGCTGCTGGCGAAACTCGACGCGGTCGCGGGCCGTGTCTTGAATGGCTGACCCGACATGGATCTGAAAAGCCTGGTTCGGACAATCCCGGACTACCCCAAGCCCGGCATCATGTTCCGGGACATCACCACCCTGTTGCGCCATCCCGGCGGCTTCCGCCGTGCCGTCGACGAACTGGTGCAGCCCTTCGCCGGCAGCGGCATCACCAAGGTCGCCGGCATCGAGGCGCGCGGCTTCATCCTGGGCGGCGCGGTGGCGCACCAGCTTTCGGTCGGCTTCGTGCCGATCCGCAAGAAAGGCAAGCTACCCTGGCAGACCATCGGCGTTGAATACGAGCTGGAATACGGCACCGACGAGGTCGAGATCCATATCGACAGCCTGGACAAGGGCGACCGCATTTTGATCGTCGACGATCTGATCGCGACCGGCGGCACGGCGATGGCCTCGATCGAGCTGATCCGCGAGGGCGGCGGCGAGGTGGTCGGCTGCAGCTTCGTCATCGATCTGCCCGACATCGGCGGCCGCAAGCGCCTGGAAGACATGAACGTGCCGGTGCGGACACTGATGGAATTCGAGGGCGACTGAGGGGCGATATGGCGAACGCCATCACCGGCATCGACCACGTCCTGATCGGGGTCGGCGATCTCGAGGCCGCGGCGGAGGCGTGGCGGCGGCTGGGCTTCACCACGGCGCCGCGCGGCGCGCATGTCGGCCGGCGCACCGGCAACTACTGCATCATGTTCCAGCGCGACTATGTTGAGCTGATCGGCATCGTCACCACGGACGCACCGCCATCGAGCCTGGAAACCCTGCTGGCCGAGCGCGGCGACGGACTGATCGGCGCGGCCATGGCGACCGAGGGCGCGCATGAGTCCTATCGGCAGATGCGCGAGGCCGGACTCGATCCGACACCGGTGGCCGATCTGGTCCGACCGGTCGATCTGCCGGACGGTCCGAGCGAGGCGCGGTTCGCGCTCGTCGAGCTGCCGCCGGACCGGACACCGGATTTCCGGCTCTTCGTCTGCGATCACCTGACACCGGACGCGGTGCGCCAACCGGCTTGGCTGCGCCATGCCAATGGCGTGACGGGGATTCGCACCATCGCTGCCGTGGTTGCCGAGCCGGCGCGGCTGGAGCCGGCGCACGCCGCCCTGTTCGGTCCCGGCGCCACAACCATGACCGACGAGACGCTGACAGTCTTCACCGGCAGCGCCCGGCTGGTCTTCGCCAACGAGGAAGATATGTCGGCGCTCTATCCGGAGTTTGACCTGCCACTCGGCGGTCCAGTGCCGCGCGGGGCTGCCGTCAGCTTTGCGGTGGCCGATATCAACGCGACGGCAGCCTATCTCGACGGCGCCGGCGTCGCTTACGAGACCGGCCTCGACGGCGCGCTGCAGGTCGCGCCGCAATTCGCCAACGGCACGCTGGTGGAGTTCGCGCCGGCGGATTGAGCGTGGCTACTTTGCCGTTGCGGCATCCGCGATGCTTTTGAAGATGACGTCCAGTTCCCGCGCCATTTCGTCGAGGTCGGCGCTGTCGTAGGGGGCGAAGACGGCGCTCGGGGTGCGATAGACCAGGGTCGCCGTGCCGTCGGGGTTCTCGGTGATGTAGAAGCGCAGCGGCGCCTCGATGCCCGCCGACACGCTGGCGGCCAGCATGCGCACCGCGAAATCGTTGCGATAGACGCCGAATACGGCGTTTCCGGGGATGGTCACGCCGCGGCGGGATGCGCCCATGCTGGCGCTGGCGCGGCCGACAAGCCCCATCTTGTTGTCCTTGATCGCCTGCTCCAACCGGTTCCACAGCGTCTGGAAGCTGTGCGGTGTGGCAATGACGTTGGTGCCGGCATGCGGGTAGTCGGCGGCCCGCGCCGGTGCGTTTGAAGCGATGATGGCGAGACCGGCCAGGAATGCCAGAGTGGCGACGACACGGCGCATGTGGCTACCTCGGATGTGATTAGCACATCGCCCGACTGTAGCGGAGACGGGCCGGCGCTTGGCCGGCCCTCACCATCATTTGACCGCCGGTCCGGCCGGCTGACGTCAACTCAGATTGGCGGCGTAGAGGGCCATCGTGCGTTCGCGGGCGGTCTTGGCGGCGGCTTCGTTGTAGCTGCCGCGGTGATCGCAGTTGAAGCCGTGGTCGGCGTCATAGATGTGGACAACAGCCTCCGGATGCGCGGCCTTGATGGCGTCGACGTCGCTGAGCGGGATGCCTTTGTCATGCTCGCCGAAATGCATCAGCAGCGGGCAATTCTCCTTCTCGTCCACGTAGGGAAGGATCTGGCCGCCGTAGTAGACGACGGCCGCCTGCACGTCGAGCCGGCAGCCGGCGAGATAAGAGATCGTGCCGCCCCAGCAATAGCCCGTCGTGCCGACCTTCAGGCCTTCGGCCTTCAGCACGTCGACGGCGGCCTTGACGTCCAGCACCGTGTCGTCCCAGGAGAATTCCTCGCGCAGGTCGCGGCCGATGGCGATGTCGTCGCCCTCGTAGCCGAGCTGAACGCCCTTTTTCGACGACCGGTCGTAGAGCGCAGGCGCGATGGCGATATAGCCGTCGGCCGCGAAGCCGTCCGCGACCTCGCGGATATGCTTGTTGACGCCGAAGATCTCCTGCAGCACGACGATGCCGCCTTTCGGCGTGCCCGCCGGATCGGCTCGGTAGGCGCCGAGCGTGTGGCCGTCATCGGCGGTTAGTGTGAGGTCCTGTCCCATTTTCTCCCTCCGTTTTTTCAGTTTCAGTTGCCGCTGTAGCTGATCCGTTCCTCAAGCAGTTGCTGCAGATCGGCCTGCTTGATGGCGAGCATCGAAATCGGGATCTGAACGGTCGGCAGCCCCTGCATCTGGCCGCGGAAATGTGCCGCGCCGCGGTTGAAGCCACCGGCGGTGAAGCGTTTCAGGCGTTGCTGAAGCTCGAGGTCGTTGTCCGTGTTGACGGCGACCAGCAACTGTTTGCGAAACGCGGTCGGCCGCGCGAAGCCCATGCCCATGACCCGGTCCCAGGGGATCAGGCCGATCGCAGGCCGGCGGCAGCGGATGCCGTCCTCACCGATGGTCAGCACCGGCTTGCGGTCGAAGCCCAGGTAGATCAGCGTCGCCGCGGTGACGAGACCGACGAGAAACACGCCGATATCGACGCCCATGCCGTTGCTTTCCGTGATGCTGACGCCGCGACGCATCGCGTCGAGCGCGGCGAGCGAAATCAGCAGGCAGGGCAGCGCCATGCCGACATACTTGCCCTTCGAGGCCATGATCTCGATGGGCTGGACCCGGTCTCCGGGATCTGCCGGCATAGCCGGTGCGTCATCCGCCGCGCGGTCGCCGCTGCTCATCCGTCGGCCGTCGTTGCCGGTCGACGGCGGTAGAAGGCGATGTTGGTGATCGTCATGACGGTCTCGCCGGCCTGGTTCAGCACCGTGTTGGCGATCTTTATGATGCCCCGGTCCGGCTTGCTTTTGGATTCGATTTTCTCGGCCACGACGGAACGCACCGACAGCACGTCGCCAGGGCGCACCGGGCGCAGCCACTTCAGGTTTTCGAAACCGGGCGAGGCCAGCACGGCCGTGCGCGGCAGGCCGTCGTCGCAGACCATGCGCATCATCATGCCGCAGGTATGCCAACCGCTGGCGATCAGGCCGCCGAACATGGTCTGCGGCGCGGCTTCTTTGTCGATGTGAAACGGTTGCGGATCGAACTGCCGGCCGAACTCGATGACCTCTTCCTCGGTCACCGCATAGGCGCCGAATTCGCGTGTCTGGCCGATCTCGAAGTCCTCGAAATAGACCGGCTTGCCGGTGGTTGCTTTGGGCGAAGTGGCGTCGTTCATGCCGCCGCCTCCGGCCGCCGCGCGATCATGCCCAGGCCGACGGTCGTCATCACGACCTCGCCGTTCTGGTTTATGAGATCGGTACGACTGCGCACGAACCCCATGGGCTTACTTTTCGACGGCCAGATCTCCAGCACTTCCTGCCGGCCGGTCAGCGTATCGCCCGGGCGCACTGGGATCAGCCAGCGGCAGGATTCGACGCCGGGCGAGCCGAGGGCGGCGACGGACTCGGTCTTGAACCGCTCGACCAGCATACTGATCATCAGGGCGTTGGTATGCCAGCCGCTGGCCGCCAGACCGCCGAACGAGGTCTGTTTGGCGGCCTCCGGATCGGTGTGAAAGACCTGCGGGTCATACTTTTTGGCGAAGGCGATGATGTCGGCCTCGTTGACGTGCCGGGCCGCCAGTTCGGCGACGTCGCCGACCTTGATGTCCTCGAAATACTTCATGATTGGTGTGCTGCGAACTGTCCCCGGTGCGATACGGCGCGTAACATAGCTATTCTATTCGATCATGCCTACAGACAGGGAGGCCGTGCCGGCCGATGCTGAAGTTGACCTTTTGCCTGCGCCGCAAGCCGGGCCTGAGCCGGGAGGAATTCCAGCGCTATTGGCGCGAGAACCATGGGCCGCTGATGCGCAAAAACATGGCCGCCATGGGGGTACGCAAGTATGTCCAGCAGCGCACGCTGGACGGCGAGGCGGCGGATTTCATCGCCAACAGCCGCGGCGGGCCGGAGCCCTATGACGGCGTCGCCGAGGTCTGGTGGGACGATCTGGCGGCCTTTCAGGCGGCGACGGGCTCGGCCGACGGTCGCGCGGCCGGCAAGGAAATGTACAAGGACGAGCTGAACTTCATCGATCTGGCGAACTCGCCCTGCTTCCTGACCGAAGAGCAGTTCGTCGCCGAGGACAACTGAGGCCGCGGGAATGGCGGCGAGCCTCGACTTCAGCGGCCGGACGGTGCTGGTGACCGGCGGCTCCAGCGGTATCGGCAATGGCATTGCCCGTGCATTCCGCGATGCCGGCGCCAACGTGACCGTTACCGGCACCCGCGCGCAATCGGCGTACCAGGCCGATCTTTCCGGCATGGCGTACCGTCAGCTCGACGTCGCCGACGATACGGCCGTCGAGGCGCTGGAAGCCGACGTGCCGGCGCTGGACGTCCTGGTGAACAATGCCGGCACGGTTGTCTACCGCGGCCGCGAGTTCGAGCCCGAAACCTTTCGCAAGGTGCTGGACGTGAACCTGACCGGCGCGTTGCATCTGGCGAACCGGTTCCACGACAAGCTGCGCTACAGCCATGGCTCCGTCGTCAATATCGCGTCGCTGACCAGCTTCTTCGGCTCGCGCGGCAATCCGGCTTATGGCGCCAGTAAAGCCGCGATCGTGCAGCTTACCAAGTCGCTGGCCGTGGCTTGGGCGCCGGACGGCATCCGGGTCAACGCCATCGCGCCGGGCTGGGTCGAGACCAGCATGACGCAGCGGATTAAGGAGAACGCGTCCCTCGACGCGGCGATCCTGGCCCGCTCGCCCATGGGCCGCTGGGGCACGCCCGAGGATATCGCCGGTGTCGCCCTGTTCCTGGCCTCCGAGCTCGCCGGCTTCGTCACCGGCGAGACTATCGTTGCCGACGGCGGCTATTCCGTCAGCGTTTGAGGGACGGTTGTAGACCGCTAGACGTTAAAACGGAACAGGATGACGTCGCCGTCCTTGACGACGTAGTCCTTGCCTTCCTGCCGCATCTTGCCGGCATCCTTGGCGCCCTGCTCGCCGCCGGTCGAGACGTAGTCGTCGTGGGCGATGGTCTCGGCGCAGATGAAGCCGCGCTGGAAATCGGTGTGGATGCGGCCGGCGGCCTGCGGCGCGGTGGCGCCCTCGGGCACCGTCCAGGCGCGGGCTTCCTTCGGCCCGGCGGTGAAGAAGGTGATCAGGTTCAAGAGCGCATAGCCGGCCCGGATCAGCCGGTCGAGGCCGGTTTCTTCCAGGCCCAGCTCCGCGAGAAAAGCCTGCTTCTCTTCCAGATCGTCGAGCTGGGCGACCTCGGCCTCGATCTTGGCCGAGACGACGATCGCGCCGGCGCCCTGCCGGGCCGCCATCTCGGCGACTTCGGCCGACAGCGCGTTGCCCTCGGCGGCCGACGCTTCGTCGACGTTGCAGACATAGAGCACCGGCTTGGCGGTCAGGAGTTGCAGTTGTTTGAAGACAGATGCCAGCTCGGCCGCGACCGGCACGGTACGGGCCGGCTTGCCCTCGCGCAGGGCCGCCAGCACGGCTTCGACCAGTACCAGCTGTTGCCTGGCGTCCTTGTCATTGCCGCGAATGCGCTTGTTCAGCGGCTCGATGCGCCTTTCCAGGCTTTCGAGATCGGCCAGCATCAACTCGGTCTCGATGGTCTCGGCGTCGGCCAGCGGATCGACCCGGCCATCGACATGGGTGACGTTCTCGTCCTCGAAGCAACGCAGCACCTGGACGATGGCGTCGACCTCGCGGATGTGGGCCAGAAACTGGTTGCCCAGGCCTTCACCCTGGCTGGCGCCCCGAACCAGCCCGGCGATATCGACGAAGTCCATGGTGGTGGGCACCACCTTGGCGGATTTGGCGAGTTCCGCCAGCCGGTCCAGTCGCGGATCCGGGATTGCCACTTGGCCGACATTCGGCTCGATGGTGCAGAACGGATAGTTCTCGGCCGCGGCCGAGGCGGTGCTTGTCAGGGCATTGAACAGGGTCGACTTGCCGACATTCGGCAGGCCGACGATGCCGCATTTGAAACCCATGGGCGGCGAACTCCGGATCAGGCGGATAGCTACGGGCGGGCTTGGTAGCGCCAAGCGCCGGCTTTGTCCAGCCCATCAGCATTGACGGGCTGGTAACCACTTTCGCCGATCATGCCGGCCCGCGTCCGGAGACCGTCATGTTGCCGATTTTCGCCGGCACGCTGTGCCTGAGCGCCCTTCTGCTGTTCTGGCTTCAGCCGATGTTCACGAAGATGGTGCTGCCGCTGCTGGGCGGTTCGCCGGCTGTCTGGAATACCGCCATGGTGTTCTTTCAGGCGGCTCTGCTGGCCGGCTACAGCTATTCGCATCTGACCACGCGCTGGCTGGGGCTGCGGCGGCAGAGCCTGCTGCATCTGCTGATTCTGCTGACCGCCCTGCCGTTTCTGCCGATTGCGGTGATGGCGGGCTGGTCGCCGCCGCGGGACGCCATGCCGCTCGCCTGGCTGATCGGCCTGTTCACGGTCTCGGTCGGCCTGCCGTTCTTCGCCGTGGCCACGACGGCGCCGCTACTGCAGAAGTGGTTCGCGCATATCGGGCACCGGGACTCGACCAATCCCTATTTCCTGTATGCGGCCAGCAACATCGGCAGCATCTTCGCGTTGCTGGGTTATCCGGTCCTGCTGGAACCGTTCGTGACCCTGACCGGGCAGGGCATGCTGTGGGCCTTCGGCTACGGCCTGCTGGTCGTTCTGATCGGGGTCTGCGTCTTTCTTCTGCGACGCAACTTCACCGAGCAGGCGGCGGATGCCAAGCCGGCGGCCGCCGCCGAGGCGCGGTCGGCGCCGCCCGACTGGCGACGCCGATTGCACTGGATGATCCTGGCGTTTGCGCCGTCGAGTCTGCTGTTGGGCGCAACCAGCCATATCAGCACCGATGTTGCCGCGGCGCCGTTTCTGTGGGTCGTACCGCTGGCGCTCTACCTGCTGACGCACGTGATCGTGTTCTCGCGGCGGCCGATCCTCAAGCACAGCTGGATGATCAAGGCGCAGCCCCTGTTCGTGCTGCTGGTCGCGATCACCTTTTTCTGGCCGACCTTTTCGCTCGGCATGGTCATGACAATGCACCTGGCGGCCTTCTTCGTGACCGCCATGGTCTGCCATGGCGAACTGGCGCGCCTGCGTCCGGCGACCAGCCATCTGACCGAGTTCTATCTGGTGATGTCGCTGGGCGGCGTTCTGGGCGGCGCCTTCAACGGCCTGCTGGCGCCGGTGCTGTTCGATTCCGTCGTCGAGTACCCACTGATGATCGTCTTGGCCTGCATGCTGCGTCCGGCGGCGGACGGCGCGGCGCCTCGCTGGCGGGCCTACGATCTGATCTGGCCATTGGCGCTCTGCATCGTGATGCTGATTTACCGGCGCTGGTTCGAGGCCATCGACACCACGCTGGCGATCGTGCTCTGGACCGGCTTCTACGTGATCGCCAGCCTGGTCGCCTACAGCTTCAACACCCGACCCTACCGCTTCGGTCTGGGCGTGTCCGCCATTCTGCTGTCCGGCGCCGTTGTCAGCGCCGCCAACTCGAACGTGCTGCTGCGCGAACGCAGCTTCTTCGGCGTCCATCAGGTGCTGCTCGACAAATCCGGCACCTACAATGTTCTGAAACACGGCACCACCATGCACGGCGCGCAGTTCCGCGACCCGTCGCGCCGGCGCGAGGCGGTGAGCTATTACCACCGCGCCGGCCCGCTCGGCCAGGCGATGGCGGCGTTCGCCGACGGCCCGCCCAAGCGGACCGCCGTGATCGGCTTGGGTACCGGCGCGCTGGCCTGTTATCGCAGACCGGGCGAAAAATGGACCTTCTACGAAATCGATCCGGTGGTGGCGTCGATCGCGCGCGACACGCCTTACTTCACCTATATGTCCGACTGCGCCGACAACACGCCGGTGGTACTTGGCGACGGACGCATCACGCTCGCCCAGGCCGACGACGGCAGCTATGACCGGATTATCATCGACGCCTTTTCTTCCGACTCGATCCCGGCGCATCTGCTGACCCGGGAAGCGCTTGCGCTTTACCTCGAAAAGCTGTCGGTCGGCGGCGTGATCCTGGCGCATATCTCAAACCGCTACCTGAATCTCGAGCCGGTGCTGGCCAACCTGGCCGCCGACGCCGGCATCCATGGTTTCAGTCAGACGCAGCTGGCCGAAGCAGGGGGCGATGAGCGGGTGCTGCGGTCGGGCGGCTCCTGGGTCGTATTGGCCCGCTCGCCCGATACCTTGGCGGCGCTTGCCGACCGGCCGGACTGGCACGCGCTGGAACGGCAGCCGCGCTTCGGCGTCTGGACCGACGATTTCACCAACATCATCAGCGTTCTGGTCTGGTGGCGCGGCGATCGCGATTAGCCGCCGGCAGCCGGGGACATCAGGCCGGACGATCCTGATCTGACGTCGGTTTTTCCGGCGGCTTTGGCGGTGGCAGACGGCGCAGCAACGCGACCTTCGTGGCAAATCCCGGATCGTCGCCGGCGGCCAGCAGCGGCGCCGCGTCGGCCATGGCGTCAATCAGGTCCTCGACCCATTCCGCATCCGACTTGGCGAAATCCGACAACGTGTACTTCGCCACCTTATGCTTGCCGCCGGGATGCCCGACGCCAAGCCGCACACGGCGATAGTCGTTGCCGATATGCCGGTCGAGGCTGCGGATGCCGTTGTGGCCAGCGCTGCCGCCGCCGCTTTTGACCCGGATCTTGCCAGGGGCAAGGTCAACCTCGTCATGGAAGACGATGACCTCGTCCGTCGACAGCTTGTAGAAGCGCATCGCCTCGCCAACCGAACGGCCGGACTCGTTCATGTAGGTCGTGGGCTTCAGCACCATGACCCGCTCGCCGTCGAGGCGGCCTTCCGAGGTCAGGCCCTGAAAGCGTTTGCGCGGGCTCGAAAAGTTATGGCGGCGGACGATCTCATCCACCGCCATGTAGCCGAAATTATGCCGGTTGTGGGCATGCTCGGGCCCGGGATTGCCGAGCCCGACAAACAGCAGCAAAGCGATTGCCTATTCGGTTGACTCGTCGTCGCCGCCTTCCGCCGGGGCTTCCTCGCCCGCGGCCTCGGCCGGCGCTTCTTCCATGCCTTCCTCGCCCTCGGCCGGCGCTTCTTCCTCCTGGACCGTCGGCGCGGCGATGGTGGCGATGGTGAAGTCGCGATCGGTAATCGTCGGCTCGACGCCGTCCGGCAGCTTCACGGCGCTGATATGCACGCTGTCGCCAATATCGGTGCCGGCGAGATCCACCTCGATCCGCTCAGGAATGGCGTCGGCACGGCAGCTCACTTCGATCTCGTAGCGAACCACGTTCAGCACGCCGCCGCGCTTCAGGCCGTCGGATTCCTCTTCGTTAACGAACTGCACCGGGACCTCGATGGTGACCCGCGCATCGGCCGACAGCCGCAGAAAGTCAACGTGCAGCGGCACGTCGGTGACGGGATGGCGCTGCACGTCGCGGGGCAGCACCTTCTGACGCCGGTCGTCCAGCTTCAACTCGTAGAGGGTGCTGAAAAAGGCGCCGGAATTCAGCTCGCGCTCGAGCGTTCGGCGGCTCAGCGAAATGGCCGCGGACGGCTTTTTGTCGCCGTAGACCACGCCCGGCACCATGCCGGCCCGCCGCGCTGCTCGGGCCGGCCCCTTGCCGGTGCCCTCGCGCGCCTCAACGACGATCTCGTTGGCTTCTTCCATCGTTCAATCCTCTCGCCATCGACGGTCCCAGGCAGCCGGCCATCGCCGCGCCCGCGAGATCGATGAATATCTCGGAAAATCCGGCGTTGATATACGCGTGCCGGCGGCAAAACTCAATCAATTTCGGACCTCGGAAGGCCCCGAAAACATGGTTAACGGGAACTTGGCGGCGATCCTAGTCGAACAGGCTGGATACCGACGATTCTTCGCTGATCCGGCGGATTGCCTCGCCAATCAAGGGGGCGATGGTGACGCAACGCAGATTGCCGGAGTTCTTCATCGCTTCGGTGGACTGGATGCTGTCGGTGACGGTCAACGCCTGCAGCGCCGAAGCGTTGACCCGGGCGACCGCGCCGCCGCTCAGCACGCCGTGCGTCACATAGGCCGAAACTTCCTTTGCGCCTTCGGCGATCAGCGCGTCGGCGGCGTTGCAAAGCGTGCCGGCGGAATCGACGATATCGTCGAACAGTATGCAGCTTCGTCCCTTGACGTCGCCGATGATGTGCATGACTTCCGAGACGCCGGCCCGCTCGCGCCGTTTGTCGACAATCGCAAGATCGGCGTCGATCCGCTTGGCCAACGCCCGGGCCCGGACGACGCCGCCGACATCCGGCGAGACGATGATCGGCCGCTCGCCGTTCAGGCGTTCCTGAAGGTCGCGGGTGAATACCGGCGCGGAGAACAGATTGTCGGTCGGAATGTCGAAAAAGCCCTGGATCTGGCCCGCGTGCAGGTCCATCGTCAACACCCGGTTGGCGCCGGCCGTCACGATCAGATTGGCCACCAGCTTGGCTGAGATCGGCGTCCGCGGCCCGGGCTTACGGTCCTGCCGGGCATAGCCGAAATAGGGCAGCACCGCCGTTATCCGGCGCGCCGATGCGCGTTTCAGCGCATCGATGCAGACCAACAACTCCATCAGATTGTCGTTCGCCGAATAGGACGTCGACTGGATCACGAAAACGTCCTCGCCGCGAACGTTTTCGTGGATTTCGACGAACACCTCCATGTCGGAGAAACGCTTCACATCGGCGTCGGTCAATGTCACGCCGAGATAGCCTGCGATGGCTTCGGCCAGGGGTCGGTTGCTGTTCCCGCTCAGCAACTTCATGCTTCGGATCCTCGTTCCGGTAGGTTTCGTCTGTTCTGTCCGATCATGGCGCCGGCCAACCGCTCCCAAGCGGATTGCGCCGGACTCTTAGCAAGGGGCAGGGTGGCTGTAAATCGATTCGCACGCCGCCGCGGCCCGACGTCCCGATGTGGCATTTTTGACGCGGCCGGCGCGTTGCAGCAGATCGACGATACCGACGGCGGCGCCGTCGGCGACAATCAGCGCGGCCTCGCCCCAGCGCGGCTCGAGCACCCCCGTCGGGATCTCGTCGGCCTGCTCGACCTTGCCTAGCTCCCCGCCGTCCGGGCCCAACACGGTCCAGGTAATGCGGACGAGCTGATGGGTAGGGCCGCTGTCGGTGACGCCGACCGCGCCGAGCACGACATAAACGTCGGGCCCGACGCTTTCGGCCAGTGGCAGCCCGGCACGCCGCAAGGCCGCGCGCAGCGCCCGCGTCAGCGAGCGATAGCCGTCGCCGGGCGCGCCGGTCACGGGCTCTATCAGGATGCCGTCAAGGGCCAGCTGTGGTTCCCGGTCGTCGGCGCGGATTGCCGCGTCGATCCGCCGCGCCGTCTGACGCGCAATCTCACGCAGCAGTTCCGGCGACGCGGCGGCCGCGGTAGGGGCGGGTAGGGCCGCCGGCTGCTCGATCTTCGCGAGCGTCAGTCCATAGGGATCGACGAGCCGCCACCGCAGATCGAGCTTGCCGTCGCCATTGGCCGATTTGATAGCCGTGCCCTGGAGCAGGTAGCTGCCGTGATGGCTGCCGCGGGTGACCGCCGGAAGCTCGCGCTCGGTCAGGGCCTGGGCGACCTGACTGCTCAGGAGCGTCGGCGACTTGCCGGCCAGTCCGATGACCGGGGTGACCAGAATTCCGGCCTGCGGGCCGAAGTTGAGCGCCTGGCGCGGCGGGCTCAGCTTGCCGTCCGGCTGGAACGGCCGTGGCGGTCGTTCGCAGGCGGCGAGTCCCACCAGCAGCGCCGCCGCCAGGACGGTTGTGCAGAGCCTAGAGAACACAGCTCACCATCAAGCCGATGATGAGCAGGGCGCTGAAGATCAGGATGTGCGGCATGGCAATACGATAAAAATATAGCCTGCCTAGCCGTTCACAACCAGATCGAGCGGCAGTCGACTCAGCCGTTCACAGCCGTTCTCGGTGACCAGCATGGTCTGGCCCAGAGTCATGGCCCGGCCGGCCTCGCTGTCCATGAGAATGATATGAATGAAAAACACCATGTTCGGCGCCGCCTCGACCGCGTTGCCGGCATAGAACATGGGCCAATCCATCCAGCTCGGCGCAAACGTCGTGCCCAGGCTGTAGCCGCAGGCGTTCATCCGATGCGCTTCATAGCCGGCGGCGTCGAGCACGCGGGCATGCGCGTCGAACACCTCGCCGATCGGCCGGCCTGGCTTCAGGGCCTCGATGCAGGCCGCCATGGCGTCGGCGCAGGCGGCGTGCATGGCGATCTGTCCGGGCTCGGGCGTGCCGGTCAGGATGGTTCGCATCAGGGCGCCGTGATAGCGGCGGTAGACGCCAGCAAATTCGAGCGTCAGTTGGTCCTGCGCTTCCAGGTGCCGGCGGCCGGTGAAATAACGGCAGAGCAGCGCGTTCTCGCCGGAGCCGATGATGAACTCGTTACCGGGATAGTCGCCGCCGCCGCGGAACACGGCGCCCTGCATGGCGGCGAGGATATCGCCCTCGAAGGCACCGGGACGGGCGAGGTTGTTGGCCTGCTCCAGCGCGTCGTCGGCAAGTACCGCGGCGCGGCGCACGTAGTCGAGCTCCGCCGGGCTTTTCACCAGGCGCAGCCGGCTGACCAGATCGGAGGCGTCTTCTACTGAGCAAAATCCGTCGAGCGCCTGATCGACCCGGCGGCCGTTCTGCGCGGTCAGCCCATAGGCGTCATACTCGATCCCAAGGCGGCGACCGGCGCAGCCGTGCCCCGCCAGCATGTCGCGCAGATCGTCGGCCGGGTTCTTGCCCTCGCGGTCGACCCAGACGCGGATGTCCTCGATGATCGAGGTGTGCTGTGCCTGCCGCAGATCGGGCGCGCGCGTCAGCAGCGTCAACGTACCGTCGGCGCCGAGATAGAGGCACTGAAAGAAACAGTAGCCGAAGGTGTCGAAGCCGGTGAGATAGAACATGCTTTCCTGGCGGAAGATCAGCAGGCCGTCGAGCCCGCGTTCGGCAATCGCCGCCGTGGCGCGGTCGCGGCGCGCGGCCAGTTCGGATTCGCTGAAATGGATCGCCATGGGACACCTGTACGTTGGCGGACTTGCCGTTTCGATACCCGGCGCGGCATGGTTTGCCAATGAAAAAGGCTGACGGCGCGATCCTGACGAGGCTGAACGAACGGCTGAGGCCGGTTGGTATGATTCCGCGGGGCGGTTTTCGTGTCTCGGCGTCCGACGATGTGCCCGCGCTGCCGGACGGCGCGTCACCAGGCACCGTCATTCTGATCGGCAATGCCGGGCCGGCCATGTGGCGGGCCTTCGCAGCTGCCGGCGTACGCGGTGAGGATCCGCTCGACGGCTGGACTCGTGAGGTGCTGAACGGGGTCGCGGCCGTGGTCGGGGCGTCGGCGTTTTTTCCCTTCGACGGTCCGCCCTGGTTGCCGTTCCAGCGCTGGGCGCAACGCGCCGACGATGTGCATCAATCGCCGATCGGGCTATTGATTCATCCCGTCTTCGGACTTTGGCATGCATACCGCGGCGCCCTGGCGTTCGCGGACGTTGTCGAGCTCGCCGCGACATCGGCGGGACCGTCGCCTTGTGACGCCTGCATCGACAAGCCCTGCCTGACGCCTTGTCCGGTCGAGGCGTTGGCGCCGGGTTCGTACGACATTGCCGCCTGTGCCGGTCATGTCGCCGGGTCAGACGGCGCGGACTGCCTGAACGGCAGCTGCCGCGCACGGGCTGCCTGCCCGATCGGCGCCGCGTACCGGTACCATCCGGATCAGGCGCGGTTTCATATGTCCGCGTTCCTGCACCGGGTGTCGGCGCGCGCGACGGCAGCGGGCGGAGGCGACAGAGATCCCGGCTGACCCGCCGGCGCGCGATCCGAGGATCGGCGCGACCGAAACAGCAGCGCCCCGGCACGCGGCGCTGGCGCTGCTTGCCGATCCCCGGTTCCGCAACCTTTGGCTTGCCGGCGGTGTGCTGAACACCATGCGCTGGCTCGAAATTCTGGCTATCGGCGTCTATGTGTTCGACCGCACCGGCTCGGCGCTGACGGTCGCGGTGGTCCAGTTGGTGCGCTGGTTGCCATTGGTGCTGTTCGGCGGTCTGATCGGCGCCTATGCCGAGCACGGACGGCGCAAGCCGTTCCTGCTGGCCGGTTTCGGTTTGGCCGCCGGCGTCAGCGTGCTGCTCGGTCTGCTGGCCCTTGGCGGGCAGATTGCGCTTTGGCAGATCGGCGCCGGAAGTTTCCTGATGGGTCTGTTGTGGTCGGGCGACTATGCGCTGCGGCGCACATTGCTTGGCGACGTCGCGGGGCCGGAGCGGCTTTCGACTGCAATGGCGCTGGACTCGGTGACAATGGCCGCCACCCGCATGATCGGCCCGCTGGTCGGCGGCGTGCTGGTCGGCGTCATCGGACTGCACGGCGCCTATTTCGCCGGGGCGGCCCTCTACGGTCTGGCGGTGTTGCTGCTCCTGCGGCTTCACGAACCGACGCTACGCCGGGCAGCAGTCGAGCCGACGCGGGCCGGGGGCTGGCGAGAGGGGCTGGCATACCTGCGACGCAACCGGCAGGTCACGGCGGTGCTGTTCATCACCATCGTCTTCAATCTGTTCGGCGCGCCCTATGTGGCCTTCGTGCCGGTGATCGGCAAGGAGATCCTGAACCTGACGCCGACGCTGGTCGGCTTGCTGTTGGCCGCCGATGGCTTCGGCGCGTTCTGTGGCGCCATACTGGCGACGGCATTCGGCGAGCGGCTGCGGGCCGGCCGGGTGTTCGTGTTCGGGACCGGGATATTTCTACTCGGCGTGCTGCTGTTCGCCTTGTCGGGCAGCTATCTCCTGTCGGGCCTGCTGCTGCTCGCCGCCGGATTCGGCTTCGCGGGATTTTCCGGCATGCAGAGCGGCCTGGTTCTGCGGCATAGCGCGCCGGAGGTGCGGCGGCGGATGATGGGGCTGCTGGCGACCTGCATCGGTTGTTCGCCGATCGGGATGCTGCATCTCGGCGCGCTGGCCGAGGCCATCGGCGCGGCCCCGGCGCTGCGCATCGTTGCTGCCGAAGGCCTCGCGGCGTTGATTCTGGCGGCGGTAATCTGGCGGGAGCTGCACACGCCGCCGGCTACAACGCGCCCAGGGCCCTAGAGCGTCGCGGCAAAGTCCTTGAGCGCCGCAATGAACGGCTGTGGCGCCTCGACTGGCAGCATGTGACCGGCCTCCGGCACGTCAACGCGGCGGCCGTCGGGCAATCGCGCGAACAGCCGGTCGACGATTTCGGGATCGTAGAACACCCGGTCGTTCGGCCCCATCATCACCAGCACCGGGCAGGTGAGCTGGTCATAGGGCACAACCCAGTCTGTCTTGCCCATCCAGGTCAGCAAATTGATGGCGCCGGAATCTGGATCCAGCGGCTCGTAGGCCGTGTCCGGTTGCAGGCATTCGCCGCGATGTGTCTCGAGATAGGCCGGACCGAACAGCAGCGGCGTCATCATGTCGCGCATCAGGTTCGGGCCGCCGACCTGCATGGCCATCAGCGCCGCATCGTTGATCCAGGCGATGCGCGGGCCGATCTCGCGCAGCGTGTTGACCAGCACCAGACCGGCGGCCGGACAGCCGGCCAGGAAGGCGCGGCAGCAATAGAGACCGCCGATCGACAGGCCCACCAGCACCGGTTTCGGCGGCGCCAGGTCCCCAACCAGCCTTCCGAGATCGCCGTAGATCACCTCGTCGGTCAGCTTGAGATCCGGCGCGTATGGGCTGTTGGCCTGTCCGCGGAAATTATAGGCCAGCGTGCCGTGGCCCGCCTCGCGCAGCGCCGGGCCGACCTCGGCCTGCCACATGCCGGCGTCGCCCGTGATGGCGTTGACGAAGACGAAGGTGCAGCCGCCGTCGGCGGTCGGTGGGTCGTATTCGTAGTAGAGACCGTCCTGTGGTCCGAGTTGCAGCACTGGCATATCGACCCTCCCGCGTCGTTGGAACGGCCGTTAGTTTACCGGCAACGGCGCGGCAATCAATTCAGACCAAGGCAATGGCCGAAATCAGCCGGCCGTAGTCGTCCTCGCCGGCGTGGGTGGCGCGCCGGTAGCTGAAGCAGCGATCGGCCTCGGCATAGGTGTCGACGTCCAGCCGTTCGACGGCGGCGATTCCAGCCCGCGCCAGACGTTGGACCACGTAGCCAGGCAGATCGAAGCGGAAATGCGCCGGTCGGTCCGAGACAACAAAGAACCCGTCATTGGCTTCGTCGGCGGCGAGGAACGCGTCGCGGAATTCGGGCCCGACCTCGTAGGAAGCTTGGGCGATGCAGGGGCCGAGCGCGGCTTCGATCCGCTCGATCCTTGCGCCGAGGCCGCACATGGCGTCGACCGTTGCTTCGACAATGCCATTCAGCGAGCCGCGCCAGCCGGCATGCGCCGCGCCGATGACGCCGGCCTCAGGGTCGGCGAACAGGACCGGTCCGCAATCAGCCGTGAGCACGCCGATAGCGATGCCCGGCGTGCGGCAGACCATCGCGTCGGCGCGCGGCGCCGCGGCCGGCTCCCAGCCGGCAGCGACAGTCGCGACCTCGGCGCTGTGGACCTGATGCACCGTGTTCAGCGCCTGCCTGTCGACAGCGAGTGTCCGGGCAACACGGGACCGGTTCTCGGCCACATCGTCGGTCCGGTCGCGCGAGCCGAAACCGCAATTCAGCGAGGCGTAAACGCCCCCGGACACGCCGCCCTGGCGGGTGAAGAAGCCGTGTCGGATGCCGGCGGCATCCAGGTTCCTGGCGACAATCGGCTCGGTCATGCCATCTCGTCCTCGAATCCAGCCGGCGCCGGCATGTCTTTCGACGTGACCGCCAGAACCTTGAACAACGCGCCCATCTGCCCGGCACCGGTCAACCGCGCCGTCGCCGTCTCGATCGCGGCGGCCTGCGCCGGCGTCGCCTTGGCGCTCAACGTCGCGGCGCGCGCGGCGATGCCGAGGCGTTCCAGGAACCGGCCCTGCGGCACCGGCCCGTGGGCGGCGGCGCCCGCGCTGGTCGCCGCCTCGGCAAGCGCCTGAAAGTCGACATGGCTGGTGATGTCGGCCGTGCCGGGCGCCTGCAGCACCGGATGGCGGGCGTGTCCCTTCACGGCCTGCAAGGTATCGCCCGGCGCCGTGCGCACGTAGCCGTAGTCGACGACCAGCGCGAGGCCGCCGGCCGCGGCGATGCGCGCGGCGATCTCGGCCATAACGGACGCGCGGGCGGGCGAAGCCTCGACAATGCTGTCGGGGGGCGCCTGACGGACGGCGGGCGGCAGCGCGCTATCGGCGATGGGCTGTGGCGACAGCACGTAGGCGAGGCCGCTCGGGCCGACGTTGATGAGGCGTTCGTGCCACCGGTTCTTGTGCCGCTGAAACTGCCGTATCGGCAGGGCGTCGAAGAACTCGTTGGCGATCAGCAGCAACGGGGCGTCGGGCAGCTCGGCGATGTCGGCGTGCCAGGTGACGTCGACGCCGGCAAGCGTATCGCGCTGGCGTTCGCGAAGCGCCGGACTGACCTCGACCAGCCGAATATCGGCCGCGTCCAGGAAGCCCGGAACACCCCGGCAGGCCCGCACGGCGTCGGCCATGAGGGTGCCGCGGCCGGGGCCGAGCTCGACCAGCAGAAACGCCGACGGCCGACCGAGCTGCTGCCAGCCGTGCGCGCACCACAGACCGATCAGCTCGCCGAACATCTGGCTGATCTCGGGCGCGGTGACGAAATCGCCGTCTTGGCCGAAGGGATCGCGGTTGGCGTAATAGCCGAGGGTTGGATGGGTCAGCGCCTCGGCCATGAAGCGCGATACCGGCATCGGTCCGTCGACCGCGACCAGGCGACGAAGATGGTCGGCGAGCGCGCTCATGAGGTTGTCGGCGGCGATGTCCGGGCGCGCCAGATCAAGTAGAGGCCCAGCATTAGCATGGGGATCGACAATAGCTGGCCCATGGTGCTGCCGCCGGCCAGCAGGCCGATATGCGCGTCGGGCTCGCGCAGGAGCTCGACGGTGCCGCGCGCCAGACCATAGCCGAGCAGAAAGACGCCGGTGGCAAAACCCGGTCGTTCAAAGATCCGTCGCCGTTGCACCAGCCAGAACAGCAGCAGGAACAGCACAAGGCCTTCCAGCGCCGCCTCGTAGAGCTGGCTCGGGTGACGCGGCAGGGGACCTCCGTTGGGAAACACCATGGCCCAGGGGACGTCTGTCGTCCGGCCGTAAAGCTCGCCATTGATGAAATTGGCGATGCGCCCGAAGAACAGGCCGATCGGCGTCGCCGCGGCGATCATGTCGGCCAACGACAACAACGGAATCTTGCGCTGACGTGCGAACAGCAGGATGACAACGACAACGCCCAGCAAGCCGCCGTGAAACGCCATGCCGCCGCGCCAGATCGCGAACACCTCAAGGGGGTGCGCCAGATAGTAGGCCGGGTTGTAGAACAGCACCGAGCCGATCCGGCCGCCCAGGATGACGCCGATCGTCACCCAGAACAGCAGGTCGTCGACATCCTTGCGCTGCATCAGCGCGCCTGGCCGCCGATTGAGCCAGACCACGTAACGCCAGCCGCCGAACAGGCCGGCGATATAGGCGAGCGCGTACCAGCGGATCGCCACCGGGCCGATCTGCAGCAGCACGGGGTCGATGGCTGGATAAGGAAGAACGGGCAGGGTCGTCAGGCTGATCATACTCGACCGTCTCGGCGGATGCGCAGGATATAGCCGCCGTGCCGGCGGCTCGCAAGCAACGCAGATCGGCGGCCGCCATTGCCTGATGTCCGGCGGCGGGCCATATTGCCTGCGAAGGGAGTACAACGTGATGGTTCCAAACCGCCGCCGCCTCGACGATATCGCCAAAATCGCAACCAGCGCCGTCGGAATCCTGCAGGGCGCCGGTCGGGAGGCCGAGGGTCTGATGCGGATCCGCATGGAGCGGCTGCTCGACCGCATGGATCTGGTGACGCGCGACGAATTCGACGCGGTGAAAGCGATGGCGGTCGCCGCGCGGGAGGAGAATGCCGCCCTGAAGGAGCGGATCGCGGCGTTGGAAGCGGCCGCCAGGCCGGCGGCGCAACGCGCTGCCCGAGCCAAGTCGACGACCAAAGCGAAGCCGCGCGGCAAATCGACGAAATAGCCGTCAGCCGAAATGACCCATATAGGCCTTGCGCACCAGGTGGGGCAGCAGGAGACGGAGCGGCATGCGCAGCGCATGCGCCCGGACATAGAGCAGCCAGCGGGCGAGGCCGCTGAACCCGTCGTCGCAGGTCGGGTGATTCGGTCTGAGGCCGCGGTCGAAGAGAAAATCCATCAATGCCGATAGCGGCCGCGATGGCGCGCCGGCGCGCGATGCGTCGATGACGTCGTCGGGGATCGGCGTGCCCAACACGTTGCGGGCATAGCGCAGCGCGTAGAAAAGCGGTCGGGACAGCTCGAGTTCGATCGCGCGGGGCACCAAACTGTCCCAGAACCGGACATCCGTTCCAAAATGAGAAAGCAAGGCGTCGAGGTCGCCGAGATCGCGCAGGCCCTTGTCGAACTCGCCCTCATGGAACAGATGGGTCGCCGCGTGAATGACCATGTCGGCCGGCGCCAGGGTGAACAGACCGTCGTGCGCTGGAATTGGCTGGGCGGCGGCCAACAGCTTTTGCGGGTCGGGATGGTAGGGTGCCGTCTCGGGCAATATCGTGTGGTGCACGTCCAGGTAGGTCTTGCGCTTGTAGTGCCGCAGCGGCGGCAGTTCGTGCATCCAGGTCCTGTAATAGCGGCTGTCGTAGTCGCTGATCGGTCCGCTGGACCATCCCTTCAATGACAATTGACGTTCGACCGCGTCCAGTGATGTCTTGGGCACCAGGATGTCGACGTCGAAGAAGATCCGACCGGCCGCCGGCGGCAATTGGGCCATGGTGTAGGCGGCGCCCTTCAACAGCACGATCGGCAGATCGAGGGGCGCGAGGGCGGCCTTGATCTGAGCCACTTCCCAGGCGACATCGATGGCCAGCCGGTCGGCGAACAGGCGGTTCGATTCGAGGTGGGCCAATGGCCGGTCCGGGACGCTGTCCAGCAGGTCCTGGTCCCGCAGGGCCAGGTAGAGCCGTGACAGCATGGCGGACTTGCGCGCCTGCCGGATCAGCCGATCCCACTCGCGACCGGTCAGATCGGCGGCGTCCAAGGGCTGGCGCAACGCGGCAGTCAGCGCGGGAACGGCGGTCATGCCGACATTCGCGGCCTGGCCGCGGCGGGTGGTGTCAGAGCGTCAAACATGGCGATGGCGTCGTCCAGGTCGCCATAGCTGTATTCCATGCAGCTACAGCGGTCGACAAAGCCGGTCAGCGCGGCAAAGCCGGCCGCACCCAGCACATTGGCGTTAAAGGCGCCGCCACTGAGGCGCAGCACCGATTGTCCTTTGCTGATGGGGGTCAACGCCGGCGACGCGCCGGCCGTGAATGTCGGGAAGATCAGCCAGGCCGGCGTCGCCGGTTCGGCCCAGCGCGCGACGCTATCGGTCGGCGGCTTCACATGCGCGACTGTGCCCTTGTTGGTATCGCGGGTCTCCGGGCCAATGACAGCTTGCGGCGCGAACTGGCGCATCACGCCGATGGATTCGTTTTTCAGGCTGACCGGCCGCGGCATCGGCGACAGGCTGGCGCCGTCGTGCGCGATCAGGCCCAGTTCGTCGGAGAACAGCCGCCAGCCACGGTTGATCAAGGCCGCGCAGAGCGTGCTCTTGCCCGAACCCGACGCGCCGGGCAGTACGGCGGCGAAGCCGTTGCGCTCGACCACGGCGGCATGCAAGACGAGGTGCTGATGCAGATGGGCGTGGGTCGCCCAGTTCAGTCCCCATTCCAGGACCGGGAACGCCTGGTTGCTGGACAATGGCGTGAACGGCACATGGCCGTCGAGATCGAAGATGACCAGCGGTCGTAGCCAGCGCCGCAGCAGCGACGGAGATCTGAGCCGGACGTGAAAATCGACAAAGGCGTCGTCCGGTGCGATCGCATAGTCCCGGTAGAGCACGGCAATGCCGTCGACCAGTCCGTTCATTTGCGAGCGCACGCGGACCGTGAGCGGCCCGATCCGCCAGGCCAGCCCGTCGCCGCGAAGGCGGCGGCGAATTTCGCTCTCGGTGAGGTCGGCGATCTTCACGTCAGCTTCCGTCTGGCTCGACGAGGCCAAGCTTGTGAAACTCATCGATCAAGACCGCCAGATGGGCGGCCAAGTCAGGATCCGGCGGTAGGTTCAAGTCCGCGGCGACCTGTCGCGTCAGGCTGTCGACATCGGCGGGCGATTGCTGCAAGGCGCGGATCGCCGCCGCCTCGACGGGACCCAAGAGATGCGTATCGCCGGAGCCGTCGTGATAGGCGACGGACTCGTCACCCCAGCCACGCAGCTGGACGGAGAATTCGCGGGGCATGCGCCATCGAGAGTGCGACTGCGTGACCATGGCCGGGAACGATCGGTTGTCGTTGGTCCCGCGCAAGCATCACGCAAGCCGGGATGATGGGTCAATCCCGGCCGTTTGTCGCAGGCAAAGGCGAAGAAATGGTAACGCGGCGGCCGGCCGCGGCATGTATCAGCTGTAGTAGTTGCCGTGGCTGTCAAGCGGGCAATACTGGTTGTTGTAGTAGTCGAACTCGTTTTTGACTTCTTCCATGACGTCGGCAGTGTTGCTTTGGTAAGCCTGCACGAACTTGCTGATCACCGTCAGCACATCGAGATCGAATTTCACGTCGCAGGCCGCATTCTGCAACGCGGCGACCGCCTGCCTGCCGAGGTTGGGAAGCTGGCGGCTGCAGTTGCCATCGCAATTGGCCGGGATCACTGGATCGCAATCACCCCGGATCACCTCTTCCAGGGTCGCGCCAACCTGGCTGTTCTTGGCGTTGAAGGCCTGGATCAGGAAGATTTCCAAGAACTCCTTGTCGGGCCCGTATTGAGGGTGCCAGAGGTGCGTATGCTTCTTCCAGAAGCCCTTGCTGCAGCCCTCACCCTCACAATCGACGATTTCGGACATGTTCTCCGAGGCCATCGCCGACTCAGAACAACCGCCGGCCCAGGCCGGTCGGCCATACTGGGTCAAAATAACGGGGGCACCGATCAGGCCACCCTTGAGCAGCCGTCGCCGTGTGGCGCCGCCGGACTCGCTGGCCTGGGGGGTATCGGCGGCCTGGTCCGCGAGATTAGCGGAGTTATCGGCGCCGTTCTTGCCGTGCGATTTCATCTTGTCCATGACCCAGATACACCTGTCACTGTCCAGTCCGCCCTGCTCAACCGGCTGAACGCTAACAATGCGTCGCTTTACCGGCGAAACCTCTCCCTACGGACGGTCACCCGCTCGCTGGCGCCGAACATGACAACTGGAAGCAATCCCGTCGTATCCCCCGCGACGTGATTTCCCAGTTTGGCACGAACAACGGCCGCCCGAAGGCTCTCACCATCATACAAGCAAAATTCGGGCCAGGGGAGTCCAAACCAATAGGATGGGTTTTCAATGGTTTAACGTCCCTTGCCCGGCCGGGGTTCTCCGATTCTGTAAAGAAACCCGACATAATGTAAGAAATCCCGACACTTAGCATCTGGCATTAACCATAAACGTGATTTCCGACGTACATGGCTGGCTCCGTTCGCGCTTCCTGTCGAGCACTGAACGTTACCTAACATAGAAACATGTCATAACGGTTTCTTTGTTCCCAGTGACTAGCATGAGAGCAGATGGTGTCCGGGGGTTGTGGGAGCGGCAAAACGCTTGCGCGCGGCTCGGGCTTCGTGGCACGTTAGCTTTTATGGTGTTCGAGATGGTGCTCAGCCACAAGATGTGGTCGATCAATCGGGTCCCTCGATTTTCCCCCATGGAATACCTGCGCCCAGACAACGCAATTCTGTTCCGCCGCTGAGGAGCGCTGGCAATGCCGACGACCGAATTCGAAGAACCGACCGATATCGACAACCCGCTGGACGTCGTTGAGCAGATCGTGTCCGCGAACCAATGGCCGTTCGATCGCCAGGGCGAGGAAGAGCTTTCGGTCTCCATTGCCGGCAGCTGGTGCGACTACCATCTCGGCTTTTCGTTTCCGCAAGGGCAGGGCGCCATGCAGATCGCCTGTGCCTACGATCTGCGTGTGCCGCAACGGAAGCGCGAGGAGATCTACTCGTTGCTGGCCATGGTGAACGAGCGCATGTGGCTCGGTCACTTCGACCTGTGGTCCGAGGAGGGCGTGCCGATGTTCCGGCACACCGTGCTGGTGCGCGGCGGGCCGGCGCTGACGCCGACGCAGCTCGAGGAAATGATCGAGGTGTCGATCGGCGAATGCGAGCGGTTCTATCCGGCCTTCCAGTTCGTGCTTTGGGGCGGCAAGGCGCCGGACGAAGCGATCGAGGCGTCGATGCTGGAAACCGTCGGCGAGGCCTGACCATGACGGGCGCCATCGCCGGGCCGCTGCTGCTGGTCGGTTGCGGCAAGATGGGCGGGGCGCTGTTGCAAGGCTGGCTACGGCAGGGCGCGGATCCCGCCGATATCCTGGTCGTCGAGCCCATGGCCGATCCGCACCGCGTGCTGGCCGCGCCCGGCGTGAAGATGCTGGCCGAGCCAGAGCAGTTGCCGGCCGATTTCGAACCCGCCGTGGTGGTTCTGGCGGTGAAGCCGCAGACGATGGATGACGTGGCGGCGCACTACGGCCGGTTTGCCCAGCCGAACACGGTCTTCATGTCGATCGCCGCGGGCACCAAGATCGCTTACTTCGAACAGCATTTCGGCGATGATGCCGCCATCGTGCGGGTGATGCCGAATACGCCGGCTGCGGTCGAGCGCGGCATGTCGGTGCTATGCGCGAACGCCCGGGTGTCGGCCGCGCAGCGCGAGACCTGCACCGGTTTGATGGCGGCCGTCGGCGAGACGGCCTGGATCGAGGACGAGGCGCTGATGGACGCGGTCACGGCGGTCAGCGGCTCCGGCCCGGCCTACGTGTTCCTGCTGATCGAGTGCCTGGCGCAGGCCGGGGTCGAGGCCGGATTGTCCGTAGAGCTGGCGGCCCAGCTCGCGGCGGCGACGGTGTCCGGCGCCGGCGAACTGGCGCGGCAATCGGCGGAGACGCCGAGCCAGCTACGCGTCAACGTCACCAGCCCGGGCGGCACCACCCAGGCGGCGCTCGAAGTGCTGATGGCGGATGACGGCTTGGCGCCGCTGCTGCGGCGCGCCGTCGACGCCGCCGCCCGCCGCAGTCGCGAGCTCGGCAGCTAGGCGGCGAATTCCTCGACCTCGACCCGATTCACGCCCGCCATCTGTGCCGTATCCAGCAACTCCTGCCAGGTCGTCGCGTCGATGGGAACGCCATCGGCGAGACGCTTGTCGCGCATCTTGCGTTCGGGGTCGCCGGGCACCATGACCGCCTCGACGCCGGGCGCCGGCGGCGAGGCCTTGACCCAGTCGGTGAAGGCGTTGAGGTCCTGGCCGAAAAAGTCGCTGGCGTTGAAGACGTCGGGGTCGAGGATGATCATCAGCATGTTGTTGATGATCGTTCCGCGCTCCAACCGCTCTGGCAGGAACGTGCCGCCACCGGTGACGCCGCCGGCCAGAATGTCGCAGATCAGCGCCAGGCCATAGCCCTTGTGCGCGCCGACCGACATCAGGGCGCCCGTCGGCTCGCCGTCGCCGCGGAACATGACACCCGGGTCGTTGGTCGGATTGCCTTTCTCGTCGATGAGCGAACCTGTCGGCACCTCGACGCCTTTATTGTGGGCGACCCGGACCTTGCCCATGGCGATGTTGCTGGTCGCCATGTCGAGGATCAGGCGCGGATGGTCCTTGGTGGCGGGAATGGCCGTGCAATAGGGATTGGTCGTATAGCGCGCGTCGGAACCGCCGAACGGCGCGACGAGCGCATGATAGGACGTCGAGTTCACGTAGTGGATCGAGACGAAGCCGGCGTCTGCGCACATCTCGCCCCAGGCGCCGATGCGGCCGATGTGGTGGCTGTTCCGCAGACCGACGACGGCGACGCCGTGATCGCGCGCCTTGGCGATGCCCATCTCCGTGGTCTCTTGCGCGATCACCTGGCCATAGCCGGCATTGCCGTCGACCAGCAGGAAGCAGCCCTTGTCGATCACGATTTCGGCGTGCTGGCCGACGTTCAACCGGCCTTCGACAACGGCGCTGATATAGGCCGGCATCATCCCGACGCCATGGCTGTCATGACCGGCGAGATTGGCTTCGACGAGGCGGTCCGCGACCATCTGCGCTTCGGCTTCCTCGCTGCCGGCGCGCATACAGATCAGCTTGGTCAATTCGGTAAGCTTGTCGGCCTGAACCACCACATCGGCCATGTTGGCGTCCTCCTTTTTGTTGTCGCGGTTTCGTTGCCGCAATGCGCTGCGGCGACTTGTCGCCGGTTCGCCGCGTCGCTTGCCGCGTTCGTGGGCTCGCTTATATCATGCCAATCGGAGGGATACGGCAATGGCCAAGCAACCGACTTCGACCCGGCGCAGAAAATCCGGTGGCGGCAAGACGGCGGCCGATCCGCGCCAGGCGGCGTTCGCGGCGGCCATGAAGCTGGCCGGTTTGCAGGGCTGGACCGACACCACGATGGCCGATATCGCCGACGAGGCCGGCATCGGCCTCGACGAGCTGCATCGGCATTTCAGCAGCAAGCCGGCGCTGCTCGCCGCATTTGTCGAACATGTCGACGGTGTCGTTCTGGCCGGCACCGATCCCGACATCGGCGACGAGCCCGTGCGCGACAGATTGTTCGATATCTACATGCGTCGCTTCGATACGCTGACGCCCTACAAGGATGGATTGCGCGCCGTGGCGCGGGAGCTGCCACGCGATCCCGCGGTGTTCGCCTGCTTCCTGTCGGGCCCCTATCGGCGGTCGCTGGAATGGACGCTCGAGGCCGCGCGCATCGGCAACTGGGGACCGCTGCAGCCGTTGCAAATCAAGGGACTCGGACTGATCCAGGCAGCCGTCACCCGCACCTGGCTGGGCGACGACAGCGAGGATCTGGGCAAGACCATGGCGGCGCTGGACAAGGCGCTGCGGCGCGCCGATTCGATCGTCGCGTCGTTCCCGTTCGGTGGCGGTCGCCGAAGCGGCGAGCAGGCCGAGGCGGGCGCCGAAAGCACCTGACGGCACGACCAGAATTTGCTTGACCCGTCGACGCCGACGGGCGATACGACCGGCCTGATTTGTGCAGTGCAGCATTTGCGTTGCGGCGACGCCGCATTGGCTTCGCGAGGCGTGACGCGGGGCTTCACCGAATTCAGATTTCCGATTGGAAAGGCACCACAATGGCCAAGGACAATCCGTTCGCCGGATTTGACGTCACCAAAATGATGACGGATTTCAAGCTACCCGGCGTCGATATCGAGAGCATGTTGAGCGCGCATAAGAAAAACATTGAAGCCTGGCAAAAGGCCAACGAGCGCGCGGCCGAGAACTTCCAGGGCATCGTCGCGCGGCAGGCCGACATGGTGCGCGACACCATGGGCGAATTGGCCGAGACGCTGCAGCAGATCTCGGCGTCAACCAGCCCGGAGGACAGCGCCAAGCGCCAGACCGAAGTCATTAACCGGGCGCTCGAAACCGCGCTGAGCAACCTGCGCGAAATCGCCGAGATGACGGCCGAGTCGAACCGAGAGGTCTTCGACGTGCTGAACGACCGCATCATGGAAAGCATGGAAGAGGTCCGCGAGCTCGGCAACGAGGCCATGCGCAAGGCGGCCGGCGGAAACGACAAGAAGTAGCCGCGAAGACAGACGCCGGCCGGATTGTCAGGATCGCGGCGGCGGTGTTAGCGTGCGCCGCTGCGAAACAGGCGGGGCCGGCTCATGTCCGAGATCAGTTTTGACGACTTTCTGAAAGTCGACATTCGCGTCGGCACGATTATCCGTGCCGACGATTTCCCGGAAGCGCGCCGGCCGGCCTACAAGCTGTGGGTCGACTTCGGGCCGGAGATCGGCGAGCGCAAGACCTCGGCGCAGATCACGAAGCACTACACGCCGGAGACGCTGGTCGGCCGGCAGGTCTGTGCCGTCGTCAACTTCCCGGCGAAGCAGATCGGCAAGTTCATGTCCGAAGTGCTGGTGCTGGGCTTTCCCGATGACGACGGCGAGGTCGTCCTGATCGGTCCGAGTCTGCAGGTGCCGAATGGCGGCCGCATGTATTGAGTGCAAATCGTCCGCCGGCGGTGACATCTGCGTCGAAACGTCAACGTCGTGACATAGGTCAACGCTAAGCTCTCCAGAGCGGTGTTTTTTGTCGCCGCTAACGCCAAATGGAGGGCATCGACATGGCGACTTCACGCAGTACAGCGTCAACAGCCAAGACGAACCAAGGCGGCGCGATCCAGGACAATCCAATGGTCGCGGTGGAGAACGGCATGAACGCGTTCGCCGGCGTCGGCGGGGCCTATTTCGGCGCCGTCATGAAGGCCAGTCAGACCATGATGAACGGCGTTGTCGAGTGGAACCGCGAGATGGCGGACTTCGCCAGTCATCGTTTGCAGGCCGATGGCGAAACGGCGCAGGCCTTGATGCAGTGCAAGGACTGGTCGGCGGTGGCGGATATTCAGAAGGACTTCCTCGATCGCGCGGCGGCACAGTACAGCGAGGAAGCGACCAAGCTGACGAACCTGGCGACCCGGGTGATGCAGGATAGCATCGCACCACTGCAGGACAGCCTTGTGTCGATTGGTAATGGGCCGCCTCGGCCGAACGCTTAGGGCCTCACGACCTCCCCGGCTCGTCGACCAGTAGCACGACCTTGCCGGTCGAGCGGCGCTCGGCGATCGCCTGCATGGCCTCGGGCGCCTGACGGAGCGGGAAGCGCATTGAGACGTGCGGGCGCAGCTGGCCGTCGGCGAGCCAGTCGAGCAGCGTGGCCATATTGGTCCGGCTGGCGGCGGGATCGCGGTTGGCGAAGGTCTGGTAGGCGACGCCCACCAGGGCGACGCCCTTGAGCAGGGCGAGGTTGGCCGGCACACGAGCGATACGGCCGCCGGCGAAGCCGATGATCAACAGCCGGCCCTGCCAATTGATGCAGCGCATGGCGGCATCCGTCATGTCGCCGCCGACGGCGTCGAAGATCACATCGGCGCCGCGCCCGTCGGTCAGCGCCTTGACCTGATCGCGTAGCGGGCCCGCGGTGTAGTCGACGGTCTCATCGGCGCCGTACTCGCGGCAGAGCGCCAGCTTGTCGGCGCTGCCGGCAGCGGCGATAACCCGCGCGCCCAGCAGCTTGCCGATCTCGACCGCGTTCAGACCGACGCCGCCGGCGGCGCCGAGCACCAGCAGCGTCTCATCGGCGCGCAGCTCGCCGCGATCGATCAGCGCGTGATAGACCGTGCCGTAGGTCACGGGACAGGCAGCGGCGATGGCGAAATCGATCCCATCCGGCAGCTTGAACGCGGTCGCGGCGGGCGCCACTACCTGTTCGGCGAAACAACCGTTCCAGGGATGCGCCGCCACCCGATCGCCTGGCTTCAGATCGGTCACCCTGGCGCCGGTCTCAACGATCTCGCCGGCGCATTCCATGCCCGGCGAGAACGGAAACGGCGTCTTGAACTGGTACTTGCCCTGCACCACCAGGATGTCGGGAAAATTGACGCCGGCCGCGCGCACGGCGATGCGCACGTCGTCGGGGCCGATCTCGGGCGCCGGCAGCTCGCCGTATTCGAGGCTGTCCGGCTCGCCATAGGCCCGGCAGATCATGGCTTTCATGCACGCGCTCCCAACAACTCGGGGTTCAGGATTTCCCAAAAAACTCGATCTGATCCCAAGGCTCTATCCGCATGGCGGCAAGCCGGGTTCGCAGATCGCCGACATGGATTTCGAGCTTGTGGCCGTCCGGATCGCAGAAATAGAAGGAGTCGCCCTCCGACCGGTTCTCCGACCAAGTCTCGCACCTTTCGTGCCGCAGGGCCGCGACCAGCTTGTCGAAGTCCTGTCGGTCGCAGGAGAAGGCGACATGAGAATAGTCGGGCCGATGCATCGCCGAGGCGCCGTCGTCGACGACGAGCGCCAGCCAGGTTCCGCCGGCCGTCAGATAGGCGCCGGTCGACCAGCGGGCCACGGGATCGCAGCCCAGAACGCGCACGTAGAAGTCAAAGGAGCGGTCAAGGTCGGCGACAGCGAAAGTCAGATGATTGATGCCGATGGCCATGACTGCCGCGCCCGCCGTGTCGCCTAGACCGGCAACCGCACCAGTGCCCGCAGTCCGCCGTCGGGCGAGGTGTCGAGCGTGACATCGCCGCCGTGGCTGCGGATGGTATCGCGCGCGATGGCGAGACCCAGACCGATACCGCCGGTCTCGCGGTTGCGCGAGTCCTCGAGGCGGTAGAAGGGTCGGAACACGGCGCCGCGCTCGGCCGGCGGAATTCCGGGGCCGTCGTCGTCGACAGTGATCAGAATGGAGTCCGACAATCGCCGCGCCGTGACCCGCGTGCGCTGGGCATAGCGGCGGGCATTATCGACGAGATTGTTGACGCAGCGCTTCAGCGCCTGCCGTTTCACGGCCATGACCATGTCGCCGTCCGTGTCCAGCTCGACCGTGGCGCCGTTGCGCCGCGCCCGTTCGGCGATCTCGTTCAGCAGCGCGCCGACATCCGTGTCGACGGCGCTCTCGCCATCGGCGCCGCGGGCGAACGACAGGTAGCCGTCGACCATGCGCTCCATCTCTTCGACGTCGGCCTTCATGTCGGCGGCCTCGGGCCGGTCGCCAAGCATCTCCAGCGCCAGCTTCATGCGCGTGAGCGGCGTCCGCAGGTCATGACTGACACCGGCCAGCATCTCCGTGCGCTGCCGGATCTGACGTTGGATGCGTTCGGCCATCTTGATGAAAGCAGCGGATGCCTGACGGACTTCGGCCGCGCCGGCGGGCTTGAAGTCATTAACCTCCTGGCCCTTGCCGAAACGGTCCGCCGCGTCTGCCAGGCGGTCGATTGGTCGGATCTGGTTGCGCAGGAACAGAATGGCGATGGTCAGCAACAGCAGGGAGGTGCCGACCATCCAGAAGAAAAAGATGTGCGCCGTGCTGGTGGTAAAGCGATTCTGCGGCACCAGCACGACCAGAAGGCCATCGTCGACCTCGACGCGCAGACGGTAAGCCTCGAATTCCGGATGCGGCTCGACCACGAAGGGCTGCCTGATGCCGATCTCGAGGGTTCGGAACAGCACCTTTTCCAACGGTGTCGCCGCCACCGACTCGACGTCGGTCGGCAACTTGGCGTCTGCAACGAGCGCGACGTTCATGTTCATGTAGCGGCGTGCGCTGTCGAGGAATTTGTCGCGCGCCTCGGCCCCCGGAAATTGCGCCATCGATGAAATCAGGAAACTGATATCGCCGGCGACGGCGCGGGACATGCGGCGCGCGACGGTTTCGAGATGACGGTCGTAGAAGACGATGGCGGAAACGACCTGCAGCAGGACGACCGGCGTAACGATAATGATCAGCGAGCGTCCGAACAGCGAGCTCGGCATCAGGTTTTTCAGCATGATCTCAAATCGTTGTCCAGAAAGAGCGTCTAGTCGGGCCAAAGCACATAGCCTTGTCCCCAGACGGTTTGCAGATAGCGTGGCGCTTTCGGATCGGGTTCGATCTTGCGGCGCAGGCGCGTGATCTGAACATCGACCGCGCGACTGGTCGCGTCGCCCGATTGGGTCATCAGTTCGCTGCGACTGATGGTGTTGCCGGGATTGCGCGCGAAGGTGCGCAGCAGTTCGGCCTCGCTGGAGGTCAGCCGCACCATCTTGTTCTTGCGCCGCAACTCGCCGCGTTCGATGTCGAAATCGCAATCGCCGAGCTTGACCCGGGCCGGCGTTTCGCGGCGGTCGCGGCCGCGGCGCAGGATCGCCTCGATGCGCAGCACCAGTTCGCGCGGCTCGAACGGCTTGGCGAGGTAGTCGTCGGCGCCGGTCTCGAGGCCGGCAATGCGGTCCGCGGTCTCGCTCATCGCCGTCAGCAGCAGGATCGGAATGTCGCTGGTCGCGCGCAATCGGCGCGCCAGGTCCAGACCGCTCTCGCCCGGCATCATCACGTCGATCACCAGAAGGTCGAAGGTGAGGCCGGACATGCGCGCCCAGGCATCCGCGGCATCCGCCGCCGTGCTGACCCGGAACCCGCACTTGGTCAGATACCGGCGCAGCAGATCCCGCAGACGGCTGTCATCGTCGACGACGAGAATGTGACTGCTGTCAATCATGTTCCAGGCGCAGGGTTTAACGCGCGCCGGGCATCGTCGCTAGGGTTTTTCGATCGAGTCGAGGATGGTTTCTCGCTCCGCCTCGTTGATCAGCCCTGCCAGCACCTTGCGATAGGCCGCGACTGCTTCGGCGCCGGCCTCGCGGTAGGCCCGCGCGACGCGCGCGCGTTGCGGCTTCGACAGTTTCTGCTCGAGATCGATACCCTTGTCGGTGAGGTAGAGCAGACGCTGCCGCCGGTCGCGCACGCCTTTCTCCTGCCGCACGAATCCCTGCTCGACAAGCTGGCTGAGCACCCGGCTCAGGCTCTGCTTGGTAATGCGCAGAATGCCGAGTAGCTGTGCGACCGAGATGCCCGGGTTGCGGCCGACAAAATGCACGACGCGATGATGTGCGCGGCCGAAATTGTATTCCTTCAGGATGGTGTCGGGATCGCTGGTGAAGTCCCGGTAGGCATAGAACAGCAGTTCGATGCCTTTGCGCAGTTCCTCGTCGCGCAGAAAGAGCGGGTTCGGTCCGGCCGACAGGTCCGACATGGCGGCCATGCTACACCGAGTGCGTCAGCTTTGCTGTCATATTTTTGGGTCAGTAGTGTTGACATATTTTCGACGGAATGTTACGTAAGGATCAGTTTCCGCGACACAAAAGAACCAGGGAAGCGCGATCATGGCAATAATCCCTTACGACGAGCTTGAGGGCTCGATCTGGTACAACGGCGCATTGACGCCGTGGAAGGACACCAAGGTCCATGTCCTGACGCACGGGCTGCACTACGCCAGCTGCGTGTTCGAAGGCCAGCGGGTCTATGACGGTCAGATCTTCAAGCTGGAAGAGCATACCGATCGCCTGATCAATTCGGCCAGGATCCTCGATTTCGAGATTCCGTACACGGCCGAGCAGATCAATCAAGCCAATCGCGAAGTCGTGGCAGCGAACCGCATCGTCGACGGCTACGTGCGACCGGTGGCCTGGCGCGGCTCGGAAATGATGGGCGTGTCGGCGCAGGCCAATACCATTCACCTCGCCATCGCCGCCTGGCAGTGGCCGTCCTACTTCTCGCCGGAAGCCCGGCTGAAGGGTATCCGCATGACGATTTCGCCCTGGCGGCGGCCGGCGCCCGATACGGCGCCGGTGCATTCCAAGGCGGCCGGCCTCTACATGATCTGCACCATGTCGAAGCACGCGGCCGAGGCCAAGGGTTACGAGGACGCGCTGATGCTGGATTGGCGTGGCCAGGTCGCGGAAGCCACGGGCGCCAATATCTTCCTGGCGATCGACGGCGTGCTGCACACGCCGACGCCGGACTGCTTCCTGGACGGCATCACCCGCCGCACGGTGATCGACATGGCCCGCGCCCGCGGTATCGAGGTGGTCGAGCGGACGATCATGCCGGAGGAGCTGACCAAGGCCGACGAGGTCTTCCTGACCGGCACGGCGGCCGAGGTGACGCCGGTGTCGGAGATCGACGACTATCGTTTCACGGTGGGACCGATCGCGCGGCAGATGATCGAGGATTACGACGCGGCGGTGCGCCTGCGCAAGGCGGCGTAAGCACCTCGGTCACCAAGAACAATAGACGGCGTGGCCATGGAGAATTGGCCGCGCCGTTCTTTTTTGCCGGTGCGCCGGCACGTGCTCAAAACTTGTTGTAGCCGCCGTCGATCAGGAAGGTATCGCCGGAGTGGTAGGCGCTGGCGTCCGACATGAGGTAGACGGCAATGCCGCCGAAATCATCGGGTTGGCCCCAGCGGCGGGCCGGGATCCGCGGAATGACGGCATCGGAGAATTTCTGCCAGTTGACCAGGCGTTCGGTCATGGCGGTCTCGATCCAGCCGGGCAGGATGACGTTCGCGGTGACGCGGTAGCGGGCCATTTCGACGGCGAGCGCATAGATCATTGAGACCATGCCGCCCTTGGTGGCGGCATAGTGCTGGCCGCGCGCCTGACCCGACAGCGCGGCGAGGCTGGCGGTGCCGACCAGGCGGCCGCCATCGCCACGCTCGGCCATGTGCCGGCAGGCCGCGCGCAGGGTGAAGAAGGCGCCGTCCAGATTGACGCCGGTCACGCGCCGCCATTCATCCGTCGTCATCTCCATGAACGACGGCGCGTTGCCGCCGCCGCTGACGCCGGCATTGGCGAAGCAGCCGTCGACCCGGCCGAACTGCGACAGGGTGTCGGAAAACGCGTGCTCGACGGCGGCCTCGTCGGCGACATTGCATTGGATGGCCGCGACCTTGCCGCCGTGCCCCTCCAGTTTGGCAAGCGCGGCGGCGTTGTTTTCGGCGCTGCTGCCCCAGATGCACACGTCGCCACCGGCGCGCGCGATGGCCTCGGCCATGCCGAGCCCGATGCCGCGATTGCCGCCGGTGATCAATGCCACCTTGCCACTCAGATCGAAGGGGTTGTCGGCCATATCGGTGTTTTTCTCCCGTTCAGTTTTTCGCCCATTTTTCCGCCGCCGCGTCGTCGCTCGCCCGGGCTTCGACCCAGGCCGCGCCCGTGTCGGTGTCCTCCAGCTTCCAGAACGGCGCCTTGGTCTTCAGCCAGTCGACCAGGAACATGCAAGATTCGAAAGCGGCCTGACGGTGGGCCGAGGCCGTGGCGCAGAGCACGATCCGGTCACCCGGCCGCAGCTCGCCATACCGGTGGACGATGAGCACGGCGTCGAGCGGCCAGCGGCCGCGGGCCTCCGCCTCGATCTCGGCCAGCATCTTTTCGGTCATGCCGGGGTAGTGCTCCAGCGTCATGGCGGAGACGCCGACCCCGTCATTCATGTCGCGGACCAGGCCGACGAACGACGCCACGCCGCCGATGTCGGTGCGGCCGTCGCTCAATGCCGCGAGCTCGGCGCCGACATCGAAATCCTCACGCTGGACCCGGATCATAGGCTCAGCCACCCGTGACCGGTGGGAAGAAGGCGATCTCGTCGCCTGGCGCCACCGCCGCGTCGGCCTGCGCGAAGTCCTGGTTGACGGCGCAGCGCACGGCGCCGAGATCGGCAAACGCCTCGGCATGGCCGTCGGAGCGCTGCGTCAGCCAGTCGATCAGACCGCCGACGGTGGTCACGTCAGCCGGAGGCTCGACCGTCTCTTCGGCCAGTCCCACCTTGGTCTTCAGCCAGGCAAAGTAAAGAATCTTCACGCCGCATCCCTATCGCGTGGTGGCTACCGGCAGAATATCAGACAAAACCATCAGACGACGTGCAAATGGTCAGCCGACGACCTCATTGAACGGCAGAAAGTCGACCGGGCTGCCGGGATCGAGCTGGGTCAGCTCTTCCGGCAGCTCAACCAGCCCGTCGGAATCGACCATCGAGGTCAGAACCCCGGAACCCTGGCGATCGAACTTGCGGGCGACCAGCACGCCATCGCCGCCGCGCACCAGCCGCGCGCGGACCCATTCGCGGCGGTCGCGTTTCTTCCGGTGCGCGAAGTCAGCCGGCACCCGAAACAGCGTCGGTTCGACATCGGTCGCGCCGGCGAGCCGCAGGATCAGCGGCCGGGCGAAGCGCAGAAAGCAGATCATCGCGGCGACCGGATTGCCCGGCAACCCGACGATCGGCGTGCGCCCCACCTGGCCCAGCGCCAGAGGGCGGCCGGGCTTGATGGCCAGCCGCCAGAAATGCAGGTTGCCCAGCGCCTCGACCGCCGCCTTAACATGGTCCTCGTCGCCGGTCGACATGCCGCCCGAGGTGATCAGCAGATCATGGCCGTCCGTGGCGGCGGCAAGCGCGTGGCGCACATCGTCGGCGTCGTCGGCGAGGATGCCGAGGTCGTCGACCTCGCAGCCGAGGTTCTGCAGCAAAGCGACCAGAACCCGCCGGTTGCTGTCGAAGACGCCGCCCGGCCGGAGTGGCTGTCCCGGCTCCTGAAGCTCGTCGCCGGTCGAAAACGCCGCCACCCGCAGACGCCGGTAGAGGTGCAACCGATCGCGGCCGATTGCCGCCAGTACGCCCAGATCCTGCGGCCGGAGACGATGTCCGCGGCGCAGCACGATATCGCCGCGGGCGATGTCCTCGCCGGCCTTACGCCGGTTGGCGCCGGTCTTCAGGCCGGGCGGGACCAGCACGTCGTCGCCGTCCCGCGCCACATCTTCCTGCATGACCACGGTGTCGGTGCCGGCCGGCATCACCGCGCCGGTGAAGATCCTGGCGGCCTCGGCCTTGCCGATGGCGGTCTTTGCGGGGTGACCGGCCGCGGCCCGGGCGCGGACGGCGAGCCTGGTCTCGGCGTCGGGGCATAGATCGGCGAAGCGCAGGGCGAAACCATCGACGGCGGCATTGTCGTGCTGCGGCACGTCGACCGCGGATACAATATCTTCGGCCAGCACGCGTCCGCGGGCATCTGCCAACGCAACGTCGTCGATCTCGGCCACCGGCACGACGCGCTGGTTCAGCACGGCCAGCGCATCCGCCATGGTCATCAGATTGCCGCCGAATGCAAAGCAGTCGTCGGTCAGTTGCGTCATGCCGCCGCATCCTCGAAACCGCAAGCCCTCATTACGATGTCGGCAATTGCCGCCACATCGTCAAGAACGACAACGGGCACCGGCGCGTTCGGCAGTGGGATATCGGACGCGATCGCCTTGATGTACGGGTCATCCGCGGCGAGCAGCGGCTTGCCGACGGCGGCGCGATAAACTTCAAGCTTGTCGTGCGCTTCGTGTTTGAAGCCCTCGACCAGGACCAGATCGACCGGCGACATGTGGGCCAGCAATTCGCCGAGATCGGCCTCCGGCATGTCCCGGTTTTCATGCATCAGCGCCCAGCGTTTGCCGGACGAGACCATGACCTCGCGGGCCCCGGCCTCGCGGTGCCGGTACGAATCCTTGCCTGGTTTGTCGACATCGAACGCGTGATGCGCATGCTTGACCGTCGACACCGTCAGACCGCGGGCAATCAGCTCCGGCAGGAGCCGGATCATCAATGTCGTCTTGCCGCTGCCGCTCCAACCCGCGAGCCCGAAAACTTTCATGTATCGTCGGTTCCGGTGCGCCGCACGTGGGCCAATTCGGTATCTGGGTGCGTGTCCTGATCGGGGGCGGGCGCCGGCGGCGCCGGCTCCGTCATGTGCCGCAGACCCAGGCGCAGATAGTCGTAGCCCGTGAAGACGGTCAACGTCGCCGCCAGCCAAAGTCCGGCCACGCCGATTTCGATGACCGGAATTACGTGCCAGCCGGCGTCACCGACGATCAGAAAGCCGATGGCCAGCATCTGTACGCCGGTCTTCCACTTCGCCAGCCGGCTGACCGGCATGCCGACGCGCAGCTCGGCGAGATACTCGCGCAGGCCCGAGACCATGATTTCGCGGCAGAGGATCAGGACCGCCGGCAGAATGGTCCAGTCGTCGATCCGGCCGACATGCACCAGCATCAACAGCGTCGCCGCGACCAGCAGCTTGTCGGCGACCGGATCCAGGAACCGGCCGAGGCCCGAGACCTCGTTGCGGCTGCGGGCCAGATGGCCGTCCAGCCAGTCGGTCACGCCGGCTGCGGCGAACAGCGCCAGCGCCACCCAGTTGCCCAGCGGCGACGAGAGGTAAAAAGACGCGATCAGCGCCGGGATCACGAGGATCCGCGACACCGTCAGCAAATTGGGCAAGCTGGTGATCATGCCGTCGGTTCCCCGCGGTCGTTGGGCGCCATCCTAACGCAACAATCTTGGTCGGGCGAGGGGCGGACAACGTACCGGACCCCGCGGCCGCCGGTATAAAACTTACCCGTCAGGGTGAAAAAAATCATAAACGCGTCGCGCCACGGTTTTGCTGATTCCAGCGACACCTTCAAGGTCCACGAGCGCCGCCCGCTCGACCCCCTTGGCCGAGCCGAAATGGTTGAGCAGCGCCCGCTTGCGGCCGGGTCCGATGCCGTCGATCTCGTCAAGGGCCGACTTGCCGACCGATTTGCCGCGACGGGCGCGGTGCGTGCCGATGGCGAAGCGGTGCGCTTCGTCGCGAAGGCGTTGCAGGTAGTAGAGCACCGGACTTCGGGGGTCCAGGCTAAAGGCCGGTTTGTCGGGCAGAAACAGCCGCTCGCGGCCGGCATTGCGGTCGGGGCCCTTGGCGATCGCCGCCACGGCGATGCCGGTGATACCGAGATCGGCGAAGACATCCAGGGCCGCGTTCAGCTGGCCCGCGCCCCCGTCGATCAGCACCAGATCGGGTCGTTCGCCGGCGACGCGGCGATTTGCCGCAATGGCCTTGTCGTCTTCATCGTCGCTGGCGTTCTCGGCCTTCAGCAAACGGGCGAAGCGGCGTTGCAGCACTTCGCGCATCATGGCGTAGTCGTCGCCGGGGGTCAGGCTGTCGCTGCGGATATTGAACTTGCGGTAGGCGTTCTTCAGCATGCCTTCGGGGCCGGCCACGATCATGCCGCCAATGGCGGCGGTGCCCTGAATGTGGCTGTTGTCGTAGACCTCGATGCGTGCGATCGGCCCGTCCAGACCGAAGACCTCGGCGACGCCGTCCAACAACCTGCGCTGCGCGCTGCTCTCGGCCAGACGCCGGCCCAGCGCCTCCCGGGCATTCACCGCGGCGTGGCGAACGAGTTCGCGCTTGGCGCCGCGCTGCGGCCGCAGCAGCCGCACCTTGTGGCCCGCCTTGATGGTCAGCGCCTCTTCGATGAGGTCGGCGGCGTCGATCCTTTCGTCGATCAGGATTTCGCGCGGAGGCGGCTTGTCGTCGTAGAACTGGCCCACGAACGCGGCCACGACCTCGGCAGCGCTCTGCTCGCGGCCGTGGCTTGGGAAATAGGCCCGATTGCCCCAGTTCTGTCCGGCCCGGAAAAAGAACACCTGAATGCAGGTTTGTCCGGCCTCCTGGTGCGCGGCGATGACGTCGGCTTCGTCGACGCTGGCGACGTTGATGCCCTGGTGGGACTGGATATGCGCAAGCGCCCGCACGCGGTCCCGATAGTGCGCCGCGGTCTCGAAGTCGAGCGCGTCGCTGGCCGCCGTCATCCGCTGAGACAGGTCGCGTTGCACCTCCTGGCTGCGGCCCGACAGAAAGTCCGTGGCCTGGTGCACCAGGTCGATATAGTCCGACTGCGAGATCCGGCCGACGCAGGGCGCGGTGCAGCGCTTGATCTGATACTGCAGGCAGGGCCGGGTGCGGGAATAGAAAATGCTGTCCGAGCAGGAGCGCAGCGGAAACGCCTTTTGCAGCGTGTTCAACGTCTTGTTGACCGCGCCGGCGGAGGCAAACGGCCCGAAATAGCGGCCCCTGCGGCTGCGCGCGCCCCGGTGCTTCAGCAGTTGCGGCCATTCGTGGTCGCCGGTCAGCAGTATGAACGGATAGGACTTGTCGTCGCGCAGCAGGATGTTGAAACGCGGCCGCAGGCGCTTGATCAGGTTGGATTCAAGCAGCAGCGCCTCGACCTCGGTATGGGTGGTCACCACCTCCATGGCGTGGGTCAGGCTGACCATGCGCAGGATGCGGGTCGACAGACCGGCCGGGTTCACATAGCTCTGCACCCGGTTCTTGAGGTTTTTCGCCTTGCCGACATACAGGACCTCGCCGTCGGCGCCGATCATACGATAGACGCCGGGGCTGTTTGGGATGGTCTTCAGGGCGTTGCCGATGGCGGCGCGCCCACGGTCGAGCGCGGCCATGCCGGTTTCGGCCTCGGCCGGCGCGGCGTCGCCCGGCAGATTGGCCGGCGCGTCCTCAGGTTTTCGGGCTTTCGACATCCTGATCCATTCTGGCTCGAACCCGGATCACGTCAATCTCGGGGACGTTGCCACACGGATTGCCAGGCACGCGACGCGACCGTTTTTCAGATTCGGCGGCTATCCACCGAAGCTGTGGATAACTTTGTGGCAAACCAACCCTCCGTTGCGACTCCCCCGCAGGAATCCGGCTTTTTCTAAGCGTTGCCGAAAAATTAGGCAATCAGGCAAGTCTTTGAAATCATTGAATTAATGTGGTGTTTTATGCGCGCAATCAGGGTGTCGGCGGAAAGGTAAATAGCCGTTTAACAAAAACTTAACCGAGAATCCCGCCTGTGCACAAATTACCGATATTGACATGATGATAGCTCGATGACGTCAAATTGCGCCCCTAGACCTGGACCGTTGGCTGCTCGATGACCGTTTATGGTTAATGGAAGTTAACTTAACAATTAGCCGAATGAATTCTTGGAGGCCAAAACAAAAGCGGTTTCCGATACCGATCAGGTCTTCCGCGAATCAGCGTCACTCGATCGAATTGTCCGAATCGGCCGGTTTCCAAGCCAAATGTTGGCCACCATCGAGGGCGATCATCTGTCCGGTCATCGACGGCATATCCAGAATAAAGCGGACCGCGGCGCAGATTTCCGTCGGCGTGGCGCCGCGGCCAAGCGGTGTTGCCCGGCACTGGGCTTCGAACTGGGCATCCGACTGGCGTGTCGACGGCAAGGTCGGACCGGGACCGATGGCGTTGACGCGAATTCGCGGGGCCAAGCCCATCGCCGTGGTTCGCGTCAGGGCCCAGAGCCCTGACTTCGCGGCGGTATAGGACAGGAAGTAGGGCGTCAGCCGCCATACGCGCTGATCCAGGATGTTAATTACGTTGCCTTCGACACCGGCCGGCAGTTGCGCCGAGAAGGCCTGAGTCAGCAGCGCCGGCGCGCGCAGGTTGATGTCGAGATGAGCGTGCCAGGATTCCGGCGTCACGGTCTCGACCGTATCCATCTCGAACAGCGAGGCGTTGTTGATCAGGCAGGTGAGGGGGCCGATGGCGTCGACCGCGCGCACGATCAGCGACTTGGTGTCGTCGAGACTGGCCAGATCGGCTTGAATTGCACTGGCCGTACCGCCGGCATCGGTGATTTCCCGGACGACGGCATCGGCATCTTCCGAGGACGACAGGTAGTGCACGCCCACCGTCCAGCCGTGCGCCGCCAGATCCAGGGCGATCGCGCGGCCGAGCCGTCGGCCCGCGCCCGTTACCAATACGGCCCTTTGGTCTTTCGCCGCCGACATCGCCTCAGCCGGTCATGCCGGCGTGATCGGCCATCGCCGAAACGCCATGGAACAAGGCCCAGAGATAAATCGCATAGCCAACGGCCAGAACGGTTCCCGCCATCCGATTGATCGACGCGCCGCGCAGCACGAACAGCAAAAGCACGACCGACGACGCCAGCATAAGCCAGAGATCGAAGGTCAGGAACTGGTCCGGCACAGGGATTGGCCGGACCATGGCGGTGACGCCCATGATGCCGAGAATGTTGAACAGGTTGGAGCCGACGACATTGCCGACCGCGACATCGCCGTGGCGGCGGATGGCGGCCACGACCGAGGTCGCCAACTCCGGCAGCGACGTGCCGATCGCGACCAGCGTCAGGCCGATCACCTCTTCCGGGATGCCGGCCGCGCGGGCGAGGCCGGTGGCGCCGTCGACCAGCAAGCTGGAGCCGGCGACGAGACCGACCAGTCCGACGAGGACCAGAACCGACGAAACGAACATCGAATGCGGCCGCACGGCGATGCCTTCGATCTCGTCGACGATGGCCTCGACGGTCTGATCGCCGTTGCGCGACGACAGGTAGGACCGAACCAGGAACCCGATCAGGAGCGCCAGCATGATGGCGCCCTGCCAGAACTGGATCAGGCCGGTCCAGCACAGCGCCACGAACAAGACGCTGACACCGACCATGATGGCGCTGTCGCGGCGAACGCTTTCCGCATTGCAGGCGATCGGAAAGATCACCGCCGGCAAGCCCAGCACCAGCAGAATGTTGGCGATATTGCTGCCGACGACGTTGCCAATGGCGATTTCGGGAACGCCGGCGATCGCCGACTTGACGCAGACCACCAGCTCGGGCGACGAGGTTCCGAACGCCACCACCGTCAGCCCGATGACCAATGGCGGCACGCCGAGGCGTTGGGCCAGGGCGACCGCGCCGCGCACCAGAACGTCGCCGCCGACCAGCAGAATGACCAGCCCGCCGGCGACCATCAGATACATCATACGAGCGCCACTCGGCGGTTACGATCCCGCGGCGACGGTCTTCCCCAGAGATCCGAACGCCGACGCCGACTTATAAAGGTGGTGCACACGTCAGGTAAAGGCGGCGACGCGGTTTACGACGCGGTTGCGTCGTGCGGCGGTCCCTTAAGCTCGACCGTGTTGCCCTCGGGATCCTTCAGGTACAGGGACGGTCCGTCGCCCTCGGCGCCATAGCGGGTGCCCGCTTCGCCGATGTCGACGTCGTGAGCTGTCAGGTAGGCGGTCAGCGCGTCGAGATCGAAGGTGGCGATCCGCAGGGCGACGTGATCCATGTTGTGGCCCTCGGAACCCGGCGCGGCGCCGCCCGCGCGGCCAAGCTGGCCGTCGACCGGGACCAGGTCGATCAGCGACGCGCCGGCGCGCAGTTGCACGAGCCCAAGCTTGTCGACCCGTCGTTCCTCTCGGCAGCCCAGGACGTCGCTATAGAAAGCCAGCATTCGTGGCAGATCCCTGACACGCAGCACGACGTGATCGATGCCCTTGATGTCAATTGCCATGGCTGCCCGATCCGTTCTGTTAGCGGCCCCGGCCGCGTCCGCCGCGACGGCGCCCCCGCGCGCCGTCCAGCATGTCCGGTGTCAATACAACGGCGGCATCGGAGTCCGGTTGGGGCGCGTCATCGCGCCGTTTTGCAGTCTTGCGCCGCGATCCGCCGGCCGGCTTCGGCGCCGCGCCCTTGCCGCGCCGTCGCGGCCGCGCCTTGCCGTCGCCTTCCAGGGTTTCCAGCTCCAGTTGCTCGAGGCGCTGAATCTCGTCGCGCAGCCGCGCCGCTTCCTCGAATTCCAGCTCGGCCGCCGCGGTCCGCATCTGTTTCTCCAGGTCCTCGATATAGGCCCGGAGGTTGTGGCCGATCAGATGCGGCGTGTCGGCGTCGCCGGTGTCGACGGTCACGTGATCCGCCTCGTAGACGCTCTGCATTACGTCGGAGATGTTCTTGCGGACCGTTTCCGGCGTGATGCCGTTCTCTTTGTTGAAGGCTTCCTGCTTGGCGCGCCGGCGATCGGTCTCTTCAAGCGCCCGCGTCAGGCTGTCGGTCATCCGGTCGGCATAGAGCACGACACGGCCGTCGACGTTCCGCGCGGCGCGGCCGATGGTCTGGACCAGCGAGGTTTCCGAGCGCAGATAGCCTTCCTTATCGGCGTCCAGAATCGCGACCAGCGCGCATTCCGGGATATCGAGGCCCTCGCGCAGCAGGTTGATGCCGACCAGGATGTCGAACACGCCCAGCCGCAGGTCGCGGATGATCTCGATGCGCTCCAGCGTGTCGACGTCGGAGTGCATGTAACGGACCTTGAAACCGGCCTCGTGCAGATAGTCGGTCAGGTCCTCGGCCATGCGTTTGGTCAGAGTCGTCACCAGGGCGCGATAGCCCATGGAGATGATCTCGCGGCACTCGGCCATCAGGTCGTCGACCTGGCTTTCGACCGGCCGCACCTCGCAGGGCGGGTCGGTCAGGCCGGTCGGCCGGATCACCTGCTCCACGAACACGCCGCCGGTGCGCTCCAGTTCCCACTTGCCGGGCGTCGCCGAGACGAACACGGATTGCGGCCGCATGGTGTCCCATTCGTCGAACTTCAGCGGCCGGTTGTCGACGCAGGACGGCAGCCGGAAGCCGAACTCGGACAGGGTCCATTTGCGGCGATAGTCGCCCCGGAACATGCCGCCGACCTGCGGCACGGTGATATGGCTCTCGTCGACGATCAGCAGCGCGTCGTCGGGCAGATATTCGAACAGCGTCGGCGGCGGCTCGCCCGGGTTGCGGCCGGTCAGGTAGCGTGAGTAGTTCTCGATGCCGGGGCAGGAGCCGGTGGCCTCGATCATCTCCATATCGAGCATGGTGCGCTGCTCGATACGCTCGGCCTCCAGCAGCAGCCCGCGGTCGCGGAACCGGTCGAGCGTGATGACGAGTTCTTCCTTGATCGACTTGATCGCCTGCTGAAGGGTCGGCCGTGGCGTCACGTAGTGGCTGTTGGCGTAGACCTTGACCTTGTCCAGCGTGTCGGTCTTCTGACCGGTCAGCGGGTCGAACTCGACGATGCCGACCAGTTCGTCACCGAACAGATCGAAGCGCCAGCCGCGGTCCTCGAGGTGGGCCGGCCACAGCTCGACAGTGTCGCCGCGCACGCGGAAACTGCCGCGACCGAAGCCGACATCGTTACGCTTGTATTGCAGGTAGACGAACTGCCGCAACAGCTCCTGCCGGTCGATGCGCTGGCCGACCGACAGACTGACAGTCATCTCGCTGTAGGTTTCGACCGAGCCGATACCGTAGATGCAGGAGACCGAGGCGACGATGACGACGTCGTCGCGCTCCAGCACGGCGCGCGTGGCGGCGTGCCGCATGCGGTCGATCTGCGCGTTGATCGACGATTCCTTCTCGACATAGGTGTCGGTGCGCGGCACGTAGGCTTCCGGCTGGTAGTAGTCGTAATAGGAAACGAAATACTCGACCGCGTTGTTCGGAAAGAATCCCTTCATCTCGCCGTAAAGCTGGGCCGCCAAGATTTTGTTCGGCGCCAGGATCAAGGCCGGCCGCTGCACGTTCTGAATAACGTGCGCCATGGTGAAGGTCTTGCCCGAGCCGGTCACGCCCAGCAGCACCTGATCCTTCTCGCCCTGGTTCATGCCATCGGTCAGCTCGACGATGGCCTGCGGCTGGTCGCCCGACGGCCGATAGTCCGATTGCAGCTCGAAGCGGCGGCCGCCGTCGCTCTTCTCCGGGCGCTCCGGACGTACCGGTACCCAGGTGACCTTTTCGGCCTGGGCCAGGGCGTATTCGAACTGGCGCTGGGTCTCTTGCAGCGAGGTGTGAGCCATGACCTAGTTATATCGGCACGCGTGCGCGGAACGCCAGGGGGGCATTGCCAACACGTGGGAATCTATGACGTCATGCCGACGACGCAAGCAGGCCTTTCAGAACGGCCGTTAGTTCGGCTTGGGTAACGTGGGTCTTGCGGGCGCCGGGGGCATGCCGAAAACGCCAGGCCTGCCGGCCTTGACGGTCGAAAACGACGACCGTGGGAATGCGGTCGACATCGCCGAAGGCCTTCTTGGCCCGGTCGTCGCCCCTGACCAGCGGAAACGCCGGCTGGGTCCGATCGATGAACCGGTCCAGTTTCGCGGGGCTCGACAAACCGCCGAAGTCCTCGAAAAGGTTAATCCCGACGATCGCCAGATCCGCTTCGTCGAAGCCGGCTCGAATGGCGTTCAGATGCTTGAACTCGGCATAGCAGGGCGGGCACCAGCTGGCGAAAAAGGTGACGACTACCAGTCGATTCGACAGGGATTCGGCCGTCACGGGCCCGCCCCACAGGGGCGCCAGCCCTGGCAGCAGAGAGAGTGGCGACCCGTGCGCCCGCGCAATCAGTGGCAGCGCGGTCAAACCACAGGCGATCTGCAGGAACGTGCGACGTAGCATGGAAGACAATGAAGCATCCATCTGCCGGTTGCGGCAAATCACGTGTGGTTCAACGCCAATCGCCTTGCGCGCGATCAAAGCCAGCCGATGCGCGAACGCAATAGGATCCCGGAATCATGCCCGACAGCCAAGGTTACGATGCCTATACGCCGGCCGAGATGGCGCGTCGCGTCGAGACAGTCGGCGTCGCCAAGGCGGATCTGCCGCTGCTGCCGCTGACGACGCTCGCTGTGCTGGCTGGCGCATTTATCGCTTTCGGGGCGCTTTTCTATACGGTGACCGTCACCGGCTCGACCTTCGGCTACGGCCCGACGCGGCTGCTGGGTGGCATGGCGTTTTCACTCGGTCTGATCCTGGTCGTGGTCGGCGGCGCCGAACTGTTTACCGGCAATGCGTTGATCGTCATGGCCTGGGCCGACGGTAAGGCGACCCTGGTGGAGCTGCTGCGGAACTGGGGTGTCGCCTATATCGGGAACTTCGTCGGCGCGATCGCGACGGCGGTCGCGGTCTGGCAGTCGGGCGTGCTGGCGGCTGCGGGCGGCGAGATCGCCGGCACCGCAATCGCCATCGCCGAAGGGAAGGCGGCCTTGCCGTTCGCCGAGGCCTTCGTCAGGGGCGTGCTCTGCAACGTACTGGTCTGTCTCGCCGTCTGGCTGACGTTCGCGGCCCGCCGGGTCGCCGGCAAGGTATTGGCGATCATCTTCCCGATCACCGCCTTCGTGGCGCTGGGCTTCGAACACTCCATCGCCAACATGTATCTGATGCCGATCGGCATGCTGCTTGGCGCCGATGTCGGCCTGACCGACTTTGCCGCGAACCTGTTGCCGGTCACGCTCGGCAACATCGTCGGCGGCGGCGTATTCGTCGGGCTGGTCTACTACGTGGTCTATGTGCGGCCGGCCAAATAGCTGCGTTATAGTCGGCGCCTGATTTCGCACGAGAGTCGACAACCGGGAGGGTAAACGATGTCCGAGACCGACGCCTACGACGTCAGCGCCGAGAACCTGAAGAAATTGGCCGACAAGCTGGTCCAGCTGCTGCGGATCCGCACGCTGCCGATCGGCATGAAGCTGTTCGAGGACGCCGACGAGATGTTGCAGATCCCGGGTATTCGGACGCCCAACGCGAGCTTCAAGTTCACCACCTGTCAGCTTGTGACGCAGTCGCGGATGGCCGGTTTCACGCTTGGCGTCGTGCACGACAACGTACGGCCGAACAGCAATTGCGGCGGCATTATCGGCCTGAACGTGCCGGGCGACGACTATCTCTCGGGTCAGCAGATGGACGGCGTCTGGTTCGCCGACAAGGCGACCGCCAAGCAGCACCAGGACGAAATGGTCCGGGTGACGCCGGGTCGCTACAACGGACTCTGCGCCTCGCCGCTGCGCTCGGGCCGTCTCGATCCGCCCGATATCGTCCTGTTCTACGGCACTCCCGCCCAGACCATCCTGTTCGTCAACGGCCTGCAGTGGAAGCGCTATCGCCGCTACGACATGACCATCACCGGCGAAAGCGCCTGTTCGGATTCCTGGGGCCGGGCCCTGGAGACGGGTGAGACCAGCATCTCGATCCCGTGTTATGCCGAGCGGCGCTATGGCGGCGTCGCCGACGACGAGATGCTGCTGGCCATGCCGCCCGACGAGTTCGCCCGCGGCATCGAGGGGCTGGAGGCGCTGTCGAAGAACGGCCTGCGCTACCCGATCCCACCTTATGGGGCGCAGATGGATCCGGCGTTGGGCATGGCCCGCAGCTATCCCTCGGGCAAGTCGGCCGCGGAGTAGCCCGCGACATCAGCGACCGGTTCCGCGAGCACCAGATAGCGTAACGGCCCGTTCGGATCGACGGCGTCGAACGGCCAGCAGGTCACCAGCAGCAGCCGGTGCCGGTCGCCGTCGAGCCGGATGCGCGCGTCGTTTTCGTTCACAACATCGGTCGCGGTGACCCGGTAGCCGTGTAGGCGGCCCGTGGCGTCCTGCAGGCGGACGGCGTCGCCGATATGGATATCGCGCAGGGCGCGGAAGTGCGTGTCGCGATGGCCGGCGATAACGGTCGTGCCCGGCGCTCCCGGTTTGGCACTGCCAGCCATCAGGCCCGGCCCGAAGGCGAGCGCCTCGCCACTGGCGCCGGCGAGGACAATCTGGGTCGCGTCGGCGATTTGCAGGCGGGCGACCGGCCAGGTATCGGCCCAGGGCCAGGCTTGCACGGCGGTCGCGCCGTCCAAGGTGCGGAGCCAGGCCCGGTCCAGCAGCACCTGCGCCAGCGCCGCCTTGGCGTGGATCCAGGTGCCGTTCACGACCAAGCCGAGCCCGAGCACGAGCAGCAGCCCGACGATCCAGGGTGAAGATCGCCGGGCTGCCCCCGTGATACGCCGCCCGCGTCGGGCGCCGGACGTGTGGCAGCCGGGGGAGGGATGCACCGTCACGTCCGAACCCAACGCCGCCGGGCGACGTAGCTCATCAACCAGGCCAACATCAGCAGCGCGAGGCCCGTGAGCAGCATGAGGCTGGCCGGCGTCGCGGTCTGCGGGATCGCGGCGAAACGCGCGGACCGGTCCTGCAGGGCGACCGCGCCGGCATCGGCCGACGGCGCCGCCGCCAGGTTCTGTAACGCCGCAAGTTTGGGCGCGGCCGAGGCGGTCATGGCCTGGCGGAACTGCTCCTGCATGGCCTTGCGGATCTCGGGGCTGGGCGCCGGACCGCTCTCGCCGAACACCTTGTCGAATTCCCAGCCCTTCGGCAGATTCGTCGGCACCGGCCGGGTGGTGACTTCCTCGGTGTCCGGCCGGCTCGGCGTCACTTCGACCGCGACCAGGCTGGTGAGGCGGCTGACCAGATGGAAATCCAGCGCCGTTTGCAGGATCGCCACGTCGGTCTCCGCGCGATCCTCGCCTTCGAGCCAGGCGTCCTCCAGCGCCGCGATGCGGTTGCGGGCCCACAGCTTGGCGATGCCGCTGGCCGCGTTGCCGCCGTCCAGCGTCACGGTCTGCCGCCAACGGGCGTCGCCGACGCGGCCGTCGAGCACGACGCGTTCTGCGTCCGCGCTGAGCGCGACGGCGAACACCACCGGTTCGCCGGCATAGAGGTCGGGGATCGGGTCGGGCGCGATCTCGGCCGCCGCGGCGCCGGGGAAGTAGGCCCGGATGTCGGTCAGAACCGGCTTCGAGAGCTTATCGAACAGCTCCTGCATGCGGGTCGCGACCTGATCGATCTGACCGATATGGGTGAAGGTGCCGCGGCCGTGCCGGGCCGCGCCGCGCATGAAGTGGCTGTTCGGCGCCGAGCCGATGCCGACCGTGAACAGCCGGCTGTTGCCGAGCCGCGTGCGGATCGTATCGAACAGCGCTGTTTCGTTGCCGACCGCGCCGTCGGTCATGAACACAATCTGCCGCAGGCGGCCGGTGTCGCGGCTGCCGGCAAGGGACAGTTCCAGGGCCGGCGCCATGACCGTGCCGCCGTTGCCCTCGAGCGCGGCGATGTAGGCCCGGGCCGTGCGCAGGCTGCCGGCGTCGACCGGCTGGGCGCTGCCGAACAGCGCCGAGGTCTGCGAATTGAACTGAATGATGTTGAAGCTGTCGCCGGGCCGCAGTTGGTCGAGCGCGACCTGCAGAGCTGCTTTCGCCTGGCGGATCGACTCGCCGGCCATCGAGCCCGATGTGTCGACCACGAAGATCAGCTCGCGGGCGCCGGTCGTTGTCGGCGTTTCGCCCCCGACATCCGGCGGCATCACCATGACCAGCAGATAGCGTTTGCCGTCCACCGTCTCGCTGAACAGGCCGGCCGCCGGCGCATCGCCGACCGCGGGCCGCCACGTCAGCTCGAAATCGCTGTCGGCCGGGACCGTGCCGTCCTTGAGGGCGATCAGGCGAACATGACCGGTGCCGCCCGCCTCCGACTCCTCAGACACGGTCACGGCGTGATGGTGGCTCTTGACCTCGGCCAGGGGAAAGCCGGCGTCCAGGCGCACGGCCAGCTTGACGGGATTGATCGGTCCGTCCTCAGGGCGCACGACCGGTGGGGTGATGCGGGCCGCGTCCGGCACCTGGTCGGTGCCGACGGCCCAGCCGGTGCCGCCGAAGTTCGCCACCTGGACACCGCCGGGAATGAAGCGAGGTCCCACGACCATCGGAAAGCGCAGGCTGAACTGCCCGTCATCGAGAACGATCGTCTCCTGATATTGGATCTCGACCACGATGGCTTCGTCCGGCCCGATATTGGCGACCGACGCCGTGAAGATGTTCGGCCGCTCCTGCTCGAGCAGCGCGGCCTTCTTGCCCTCGGCCCGGGCCTGCTCGTAGGTCGCCTTGGCCCTCTGCTTCTCTTCTATCTTGCCCTCGATGAAGCGCTCACCGATGCGCATGCGCAGGCGGTCGACGGCGGCGCGTTCTGGCAGGGGAAATACGTAAACGCCTTCCAGCCACTGGTCGGTCGGGTTGTGAAAACGCTGCCGAACGGTGGCGCGGGCCACCATGCCGTTGATGTCGATTTCGACATCGGTTTCGAGCTCCGGCGCGGGCAGATAGAGATCGGCCTCCTCGGTCCGGAACAGCAGCCCGCCCCGCCCGACATCGTCGAGCTTGACCGGCAGCGCCGCAGGCGCGGCGGTGTTTGCCGGCGCACTTCGGGGGAAGGCCGTCATGAAAAGCGCCGCGAGCGTGACGCTCAGCAGCAGGGTCAGGCGGGCGGCGAGGCTGGAATGTTGGCGTACGGACGACGGGTTCGGCATGGAAGTCCCCCTTCTTGTGGACGGGGGGATTGCAGCCGGCCCGTGGGGCGGCCGTTAGACCGAACGATGTCGATTAGAAGATTGTTTGTGGCAAAACAGCGGCACGACGACCGCTACCGCAAGGCGGCAATTTGCCCGTTTGACGGCTTGAAAGCGGCTCAGATGCGGTTCGGCACCTGGTAGCGTTCGATCACGCAACGCAGCACGTCGCCAGGCCAGCGCGGCGCCGGCGCGTCGCAGATGACATTCTTGCTGGGCGTATCGAACGGTCCGTAAGCGATCACCTTCTGCGTCCAGTGCGATACGCCGAACGCGTTTCCGGTCGCCATCGCGACAAGGATCCAGGCCACCAACAGGCCGGACAGCACGAGCTTGAACAGGAAATCATCGGAACCGGTCGCGTCGACGGGCGATTTCGGAAGGTAGCGGGAGTTCAGCACGATTGGCCCCCTTTACTCACGACATGCAATAACCGTTCACCATACGTGGGTAATCGCTAGCACGGTTCCAATATGACGGCCTGAGATAATTCGGCGGTCGCTCTGTGACAAAAATGGGACAGAATCGTCAGCCGAACGCCGACTGCGTGATCAAGATATGGTCCGGTTGATCGGCCACGCGGTCGATCCAGGCCCGGATGGCCGGATAGGCGGCGAGATCGAAGCCCCCTTCCTCGGCGACATGGGTATAGGCATAGAGCGAGATATCGGCGATCGAATAGCGGCCGCCGACGAAGAAATCGCCCTTCTCCAGGTGCTTGTCCATGACGCCGAGCGCGTGGTCGCCTTTCGGCTTGAGCTCCGCCATTCGTTCGGCGCGATCCGGTCTGTCGGGCGGGTGCTTGGTCCAGAAACGCGCCACGCCGAGATAAGGCTCCAGGCTGTACTGCTCGAAGCACATCCACTGCATGACCAGCGCCTGCTCGAACGGATCTTCCGGAAAGTACGGCGTGTTCTGCGCAAAGAAGTAGAGGATGGCGTTGGATTCCGACAGCGTCCGGCCGTCGTCGAAGACCAGCACCGGGATCTTGCCGTTGGGATTGATGGCCAGGAAGTCGGGCGTCCGGGTCTGGCCCTCGTGGACATGGAGCTCGCGGTATTGAAAGGGGATACCGAGCTGCGTCAGCAATAGCCGTATTTTGTAGCCGTTGCCGGATGCCAGATCGTCGTAAAGGGTCAGCATCGCCGGTTCTCCTGGTGGCGTCTCGACAGGACCGTTGGATAACGTGACCCGCCGACGGCGACAAACCGGTTTTGCTTATGCTCGGATAAGAACGGCTCATGAGATGGGGGCGGAATGGAGTGGGAACCATGTCGGAGATGACGCGCAACATTGGTTTTATCGGACTGGGCGCCATGGGGGCCGGCATGGCGCGAAACCTGGTGCGCCGTCAATTCGAGGTGCGTGGCTTCGACGTCAGCCCGGCGGCGCTGACGCAGCTCGAAGCGGACGGCGGCGCCGCGACGACGAGTCCGGCCGAGGCCGCAGCCGGCGCCGACCTGCTGATGCTGGTGGTGGCGACGGCCGCCCAGATCGAAGCAGTGCTGTTCAGCGAGGATGGCGCGATCGCGCACTTGCCGGCCGGCGCCACCGTATCCGTGCATAGCACTGTGCCGCCCGATTTCGTTCGCGAGCTCGCGGATCGTCTGGCAGATAGCAGCCATTTCCTGCTCGATGCGCCGATCAGCGGTGGTGCCGCCCGGGCCGGCAGCGGCGAGCTGACGGTCATGGCATCCGGCAGTGCCGAAGCCTTCGCGGCCGCGGATCCGGCACTCGAGGCGGTTTCGGCGCAGGTCTACCGCTTGGGCACGGCGCCCGGACTGGGCTCGACCGTCAAGATGATCAATCAACATCTGGCCGGCGTGCACATCGCCGCCGCGGCCGAAGCGGTTGCGCTGGGCACAAGGGCAGGCGCCGACCCGCGCGTACTGTACGAGATCATCGCCAACAGCGCCGGTAGCTCCTGGATGTTCGTCAACCGGGTGCCGCATATGCTCGACGACGACTTCACGCCGCTGAGCGCGGTAGACATCTTCGTCAAGGACCTCGGCATCGTGCTGGACAGCGGCCGTGGCCTGCGCTTTCCGTTGCCGCTGGCGGCCGCCGCCCACCAGCAGTTCCTGGCTGCCGCCGCGGCCGGCCATGGACGCCTGGACGATGCGGCCGTCGTGAAGGTCTACGAGCAGCTTGCTGGGATTTCGGTGGCAGGGACAGCGGGCGGCGATGAGCCTGTCAACACGCCCAAATCGGACTAAACTGCGCCACATCCGAATGGGCGTGAACGGGAGCCATTCATGAGTCTGCTGCTCGGCTGCGTGGCCGACGATTTCACCGGCGCCACCGATCTGGCGAACACGCTGGTGCGCCAGGGCATGCGTACCGTGCAGCTGTTCGATGCGCCAACGGCCGATACGGCCGTTCCCGACGCCGACGCGATCGTCGTGGCCCTGAAATCCCGAACGATCGCGCCGGAAGAAGCAATTGCCCAATCGCTGGCGGCACTCGACTGGCTGCAGCGCGCGGGCGCGCGGCAATTCTTCTTCAAGTACTGCTCGACCTTCGATTCGACGCCGGAGGGCAATATCGGCCCGGTCGCCGAAGCTATGCTGGAGGCGCTGGACGCGGATTTCACGATCCATTGTCCGGCCTTTCCCGAGAACGGCCGGACGATCTGTTACGGCTATCTGTTCGTCGGAGACGTGTTGTTGTCGGAATCGGGCATGCGCGACCATCCGCTGACGCCGATGACCGATCCCAGCCTGGTTCGGGTGCTGGCGGCGCAGTCGGAACACGATGTGGGCCTGGTGCCCTACACGATTGTCGAACGGGGGGCGGCTGCCATTCGCGATGCCTGCGACCGCCTGAAGCAGGCGGGCAAGCGGCACGCCATCGTCGACGCCCTGAGCGATGCCCATCTGTTCGACATCGGCGCCGCGGCGTCCGAGCTGGCGCTGATCAGCGGCGGTTCCGGCGTCGCCATGGGGTTGCCCGAGAACTTCCGACGCGCCGGTCTGCTGACCGTGGGGCAGGCGGCCGATGCCCTGCCGCCGGTCGACGGCTTCGCCGCCGTGCTGTCGGGAAGCTGCAGTCAGGCGACGCAGGCCCAGGTGGCCGAGATGCGAGCGACGCGTCCGTCGTTTCGCATCGATCCGACGCGCCTCGCCGCGGGCGACGATCTGGCCGTCGAGGCGCTGGACTGGGCGAGGCCGCAATTGGCCGATGGGCCGGTGCTGGTCTACGCGACCGCGCCGCCGGACGAGGTCGCGAAGACGCAAGCCCAGCTCGGGCGCGAGGCGGCTGGCGAGCTGGTCGAAGGCACCATGGCCAAGATCGCCCGCGGCCTGGTGGACGCCGGCGTGCGACGGCTGGTCGTCGCCGGCGGCGAGACCTCTGGCGCGGTGGTGCAGGGCCTCGGCATTGCCGGCATCCGCATCGGTCCGCAGATCGATCCCGGCGTGCCCTGGACATTGAGCGTTGGCGACCCGCCGCTGGCCTTGGCCCTGAAATCGGGCAATTTCGGCACCACGGACTTCTTCCTTAAAGCCTTCGAGCGACTGGCATGACCGAGACCATCTTGCGAGAGCAGATCTGCGCCTTTGGCAAGTCGATGTTCGATCGCGGCCTGACCCACGGCGCCACGGGCAACATCAGCGTGCGGTTGGAGGACGGCTGGCTGATGACGCCGACCGGCTCGCGGCTCGGCGCCCTCGACCCGGCCCGGCTGTCGCGCCTCGACGCCCAGGGCAACCATACCGACGGCGACAAGCCGACCAAGGAATCCTTTCTGCACCTGGCGGTCTATGAGGAACGACCGCATGCGCAAGCCGTCGTGCATCTGCATTCGACGCACTCCGTGGCGGTTTCCTGTCTCGCCGATATCGACGCCGACGATGTGCTGCCGCCGATCACCGCCTATTACGTCATGCGCGTCGGCCGTTTGCCGTTGGTGCCGTTCTATCCGCCGGGCGATCCGGCGCTGGCCGACGCGGTGCGAGGGCTCGCCGGCGCGCATCAAGCGGTTCTGCTGGCAAACCACGGCCCGGTCGTCGCCGGCAGCTCGTTGGCCGCAGCCGTCGACGCGACCGAGGAGCTGGAGGAGACGGCCAAGCTCCACCTGCTGCTGCAGGGACACCGCACCCGGCCGCTGACCCCTGAACAGGTCGCCGAGTTGCGCCGGGCCTTTCCGCAGGCCTGACGAACGCCTCAGAGCGCCGCGACGTCGACGATCACGTTGCCCATCGAGCCGGATTCGACCGTCTGATGCGCGGTCGCGATCTGGTCCAGCGGAAAGTGCGGGCCGATATGGTGCCTGAGGTCGCCGGCGGCCGACCAGCGCGCGATGTCGGCGATGGCATCGGCCTTCGCCGCCTCAGGCATGTTGAAGACCAGCACGTGGCGGACCGTGATGTTCTTATAGACCAGCTCATAGAACGGCACCGCCGGCTCGCGCGCCGCGTCTGACGCATAGGCGGCGATGACACCGTTCACCTTCAGGGCGGCGATGCTGGTCTTCAGATTGCCGCCGAACTCGACCTCGACGATCCGGTCGACCCCGGCGCCGTCTGTCAGGTCCATGATCCGCGCGGTCACGTCCTCGTCGCGATAGTTGATGGTATGCGCGGCGCCAAAGTTCCGCGCCAACTCGGCCTTCTCGTCGTTGCTCACGGTCGAGATCACGGTGGCGCCCGCCAGCTTTGCGAACTGCACGGCATAGCTGCCGACCGAACCGGCCCCGCCGGTCACCAGCACGGTCTGGCCGCTGACCCGGCCGTCGGCGAAGACGCTGCGATGCGCGGTCAGTGCCGGGATGCCCATGCAGGCGCCGGCGGCGAAATCCATGTTGGCCGGCAACGGCACGGCTCGTTCAGCCGGTATCGTCGTGAATTCGGCAGCGCTGCCCCGCGCCTGACCCCAGTTCGCCTCGTAGATCCAGACCCGCTCCCCGACCCGGGTCGCGGGCACGCCGTCGCCGACGGCGGTGATTATGCCGGCGCCGTCGAAGTGCGGCACAACCCGCGCCGCCGGCATGTCGCCACGACCGCCGCCGCGCCGTTTCACGTCGACAGGGTTCACGCCCGACGCGGCAACCCGCACCTGGACTTGGCCGGCCGCCGGTTCCGGCACATCGAGCTGGCCGGTCTTCAGGACTTCCGAGGCGGGTCCGAAACCCTCGTACCATGCCGCCTGCATATCGTCGTCTCCCTGTCTGCTTGTCGATCGTGACGCTACTGCTTTTTGCGGCGCCCGTTAAGCGACAGGGCCGGACCGCGGTTGCGGTCCGGCCCTGTCGGCTTCAGGCTCGATGGCGGCGAGCTTAATGCTGTGCGACGGTCTCGTGTTTGCTGCCAAACAGTCCGCGGACCTTCGCCACAAGCCCGTTGGTCAACCGTCCGATTTCGCGCGATTGTTCGCGCCGGCCTTGCGCCATCATCTCGTGCACATCCAGCTCGGAGATGTCGCCCAGCTCGCTATAGCCGGCGTACTTCGCCATGAATTTGTGCCCCTGATACATCCTGATACTCCTCAATGTGCATCAACTTCGTGTTAGCTTTTCTCGTCTCTCGCGAGCCTCGGGCGTTTCCGTCGCTGTTCGGCGCTGATTGCTGTGTTGTTGGAGTGTTATTTGGGCGCCGGCGGTTGATCCGACAAACGACTAATTCTATATGTCGTGTTAGATAAACTAATTTGTCTTAACCTCTCGTAAAGGCGCGAGAATTTTTCCATGACCCGCAGCCTTCCGCCCCTGAACGCGATCCGCGCCTTCGAGGCCGCCGCCCGTCATCTGAGCTTCAGCAAGGCGGCCGAGGAGCTTCATGTGACGCCGGCCGCGATCAGCCAGCAGATCAAGTCGCTGGAGCAACATCTGGGCGCGCCACTGTTCCACCGCCTCAACCGGGCGCTGACGCTCACCGAGGCCGGTAGTTCGCTGCTGCCGGGGGCCTCCGACGGCTTGGATATCCTGGCCGTCTCCTGGCGCCGCGTGCGGCAGCAGGAGGCCGGCAGCCTCGACGTCAACACCTCGCCCGGCTTCGCGGCGAAATGGCTGATCCCGCGCCTCGACCGCTTCCACACCATTCATCCCGACGTCGAGGTCCGTATCACGGCCAGCATGGAGCTGGTCGATTTCGACCGCGACGAGGTCGATGTCGGCATCCGGTTCGGCGCCGGCGGCTATGAGGGTTTGGAGGAAGAGCTGCTGATGGCCGAGGAAGTGATCCCGGTCTGCAGCCCGAAGCTGCTGGAGGGCGAGCATCCGCTGCGCACGCCGGAGGACCTGAAATACCACCAGTTCCTGCACGACGGCTCGCACCGGCCGGGCGTGATGACGCCGGACTGGCACATGTGGCTGGCGGCGATGGGTATCGAGGGCATCGAGGCGAACTACGGCATGACCTTCACGCCGTGGACGATGGTGATGCAGGCGGCGATCGAGGGGCAGGGCGTCGCGCTGGGCCGGCAAACACTGTGCGCCGCCGATCTGGAAGCCGGGCGGCTGGTGAACCCGTTCGACCTCAGCCTGCCGATCAGCTTCGCTCACCGGCTGGTCTATCTGCCGGGCGCGTTGGCGCGTCCGAAGGTCAAGGCGTTTCGCGACTGGATCGTCGACGAAACGGCGGAGATGCGCGAGGCCCTGAGATCGCTTGCGCCGGTTCAGGCCGCGGTCTAGTTTTCCGCCGAGCCGAAAACCAAAAAGCGGGTGACCTGAGATGTCGTTCCTTGCCGATTCCCTGGGCCGGGTGAAGCCTTCGCCGACGATTGCCGTGTCCAGCAAGGCGCGCGACCTGAAAGCCGCCGGCCGCGACGTGATCGGCCTGGGCGCGGGCGAGCCGGATTTCGACACCCCCGACAACATCAAGGAAGCCGCGATCCGGGCGATCCGCGAGGGTGACACCAAGTACACCAACGTCGACGGCACGCCGGCGCTGAAGCAGGCGATCGTCGACAAGTTCAAGCGCGACAACGGCCTGACCTACGGCGTCGACCAGATCAACGTCGGCACCGGCGGCAAGCAGGTGCTGTACAACGCGCTGGTGGCGACGCTGAACCCGGGCGACGAAGTCATTATCCCCACGCCTTACTGGGTGTCCTATCCCGACATGGTGCTGCTGGCCGGCGGCGAGCCGCGGTTCGTCGACGCGACCGAGGAAACGAACTTCCTGCTGTCGCCGGAAGCGCTCGAGGCGGCGATCACGCCGAAGACCAAGTGGTTCATCTTCAACTCGCCGTCGAACCCGTCCGGCGCCGGCTACGACCGCGCGGCGCTGAAGGGGCTGACGGATGTGCTGATGCGCCACCCGCATGTCTGGGTGATGACCGACGACATGTACGAGCATCTGGTCTACGACGACTTCGAGTTCGTCACGCCGGCGCAGGTCGAGCCAGGCCTTTACGACCGCACGCTGACCGTGAATGGCGTCTCCAAGGCCTACTGCATGACCGGCTGGCGTATCGGCTATGCCGGCGGTCCGGCCGAGCTGATCAAGGCCATGGGCAAGGTGCAGTCGCAGAGCACGTCGAACCCGAGCTCGGTCAGCCAGGCGGCCGCGGTCGAGGCGCTGAACGGACCGCAGGACTTCATCGCCGAGCACAACAAGGTGTTCAAGGAGCGCCGCGATCTCGTGGTCTCGATGCTGAACCAGGCGAACGGCATTTCCTGCCTGACACCGGAAGGCGCCTTCTATGTCTACCCGAGCTGCGCCGGCTGCATCGGCAAGACGGCGCCAAGCGGCAAGGTGATCGAGAACGACGGCGATTTCGCCACCGAGCTGCTGGAGGCGGAGGGCGTCGCCGTGGTGTTCGGCGAGGCCTTCGGGTTGAGCCCGCACTTCCGGATTTCCTACGCCACCTCGACCGAGGCGCTGGAGGAAGCCTGCACGCGCATCCAACGCTTCTGCGGCAACCTGACCTGAGGCCGGACCCATGAAAATCGCCGTCATGGGGACTGGCGGTGTCGGCGGCTATTTCGGCGGCCGGCTGGCCGCCGCCGGCGCCGAGGTCAGCTTCATCGCCCGTGGCGCGCACCTGGCGGCGATCCGCGAATCCGGCCTCAGGATCGAGAGCCCGCTCGGCGACGCGCATCTGACGGACATCACCGCGACCGACGATCCGGCCGAGATCGGGCCGGTCGACCTGGTGGTGTTCGCCACCAAGCTCTATGACGTCGAGAGCGCCGGCAATCTGTGCAAGCCGCTGATCGGCGACGGCACGCTGGTGGTCTCGTTCCTGAACGGGGTCGACTCCGAAGAGGCGCTGGCGTCGATCCTGGGCGAGCAGCATGTCGCCGGTGGCGTTGCCTACATCTCGGCCGAGATCGGCGAGCCCGGCTTGATCCGGCACCATTCGCAGTTCGCCCGCCTGGTATTCGGGACCATGGACGGCAGCGCCAGCCCGCTCCTGGAGCAGTTCCTGCAGCTTTGCCAGAAGGCCGGGATCGACGCCGCGCTGGAAGCGGATATCGCGGTGCCGATCTGGCGCAAGTTCGCCCTGTTGGCGAGCCTCGCGGCGATCACCTGTCTGACCCGGCTGCCGATCGGGCCGATCCGCGACGATCCCGATTCCTGGCGCATGGCCCAGGACGCGATCCGCGAAGTGGTCGCCGTGGCGGAGGCCGTGGGCGTCGATATCGGCGCTGACGCGGTCGATGCCACGATCAAGACCATGAGCGGACTGCCCGACGGCATGAAGGCCTCGATGCTGTTCGATCTGGAGCGCGGCAACCGGCTGGAGGTCGACTGGCTCTCCGGCACCGTGTTCCGGCTTGCCCGGGCGCACGATCTCGACGTGCCCGTGCACCGGGTCGCCTATGCCGCGCTCAGGCCCTACGTGGACGGCGATAAGGTAAATTCTCCGACCAAAAGCTAGCGGAATCGGGATTTCCGGCCGTTCACCCCGATTCTTCTTGCGCCCCCTTCGGGAAGTTTGAAAACATGACAGTCCCGTGTCGCCACGGGACAGGGAAGGACACGTCAACGATACGAAGGAAGGGCGCACCCATGAGCGTTTCGAAGCCCTCCGGTCCCCGCAGCGTGGCCCTGATCGGGCCCTACATGAGCGGCAAAACGACGTTGCTCGAAAGCATCTTGTGGGTGACTGGCGCGACCAGCCGGAAAGGGTCGGTGACCGACGGCAATACCGTCGGCGACAGCGCACAGGAAGCGCGCGACCGCCAGATGAGCACCGAAGTGAATGTCGCGACGACGACGTTCCTGGACGACCGTTTCACGTTTCTCGATTGCCCCGGCTCGGTCGAGTTGCTGCAGGAGACGCTCAACGTGCTGCCTGGGGTCGATGCCGCGGTCCTCGTCTGCGAGCCCGACCGGGACAAGTTCCTGGGCCTGATGCCGTTGATGAAGGCGTTGGAGGATGCCGGCATTCCGCGCATGGTCTTCGTCAACAAGATCGACAAGGCGACCGGACACGTCGCCGCCCTGCTGGATTCCCTGCAACCGGTCTCGTCGCATCCGCTGGTGCTGCGGCAGTTGCCGATCCGCGAAGGCGAGAGCATCACCGGTTACATCGATCTCGCCTCCGAACGGACGTTTGTCTACAAGCCGAACCAGCCGTCGGAGATCGTCGAGACGCCCGATTCCATGAATGACAGCGTCGGTGAAGCCCGCTACCAGATGCTGGAGACGCTGGCCGACTTCAACGACGAGCTGATGGAGAAGGTGCTGGAGGACGTCGAGCCCGAGAAGGACGAGGTCTATCAGAACCTGACCAGCGACTATCAGAACGGCCTGATCGTGCCGGTGATCTTCGGCGCCGCCGAGATGGACCACGGTGTCCGTCGCCTGCTGAAGGCCCTGCGCCACGAGGTGCCTTCGGCGGCGAAGGCGGCCGAGCGCGTCGGCGTCAGCGGCGATGAGCCGAAGGCCCAAGTGTTAAAGACCTATCACACGCAGCACGGCGGCAAGCTGTCGATCGCCCGGATCTGGTCCGGCGGCATCAAGGACGGCATGACACTGAACGACGAGCGGGTTTCCGGCCTGTTCCTGATGTCCGGCCACAACACCGAAAAGATTTCCGATGCGGGACCCGGCGACGTGGTCGGTCTCGGCCGGCTCGAAAGCATCGTAACCGGCGACACGTTGGGCGCGGCGAAGGAGGTCGAAGGGCTGCCGAAAGCCGAGATCCTGCAGCCGGTTTTCGCCCAGGCAATCTCGACCGATAAGCGCGAGGACGAGGTCAAGCTGTCCGGCGCGTTGCAGAAGGTCGGCGAGGAAGACCCGTCGATCATTTACGGGCACGAAGAAGACACCCACGAGTTCGTGCTGCGTGGTCAGGGCGACATTCACCTGAAAATCGCCTGCGACCGTCTGCTGAACAAATACGGCCTGTCGGTGTCGACGCGGCAGCCGAAGGTTCCCTACAAGGAGGCGATCCGCAAACCGATCAAGCAGCACGGCCGGTTCAAGCGGCAGTCCGGCGGCCATGGCCAGTTCGGCGACGTGCACCTCGAGATCAAGCCGCTGCCGCGCGGCACCGGCTTCCAGTTCGACGAGAAGATCGTCGGCGGCTCGGTGCCGAAGCAATTCATTCCGGGCGTCGAGGCCGGCGTGAAGGAATATCTGAGCCAGGGTCCGTTGGGGTTCCCGGTGGTCGACGTCTCGGTGACGTTGTTCGACGGCCAGTACCACAGCGTGGACAGCTCGGAGATCGCCTTCCGCACGGCGGCGCGGATCGCCATGCAGGAAGGCATGCCGCAGTGCGGCCCCGTGCTGCTGGAACCGATCATGGCGGTGGAGATCGCCGTGCCGTCGGACTATACGCCGAAGGCCAATACCATCGTCAGCTCGCGGCGGGGCCAGATATTGGGCTTCGATGCCCGGCCCGGCTGGTCCGGCTGGGACGTCGTGTCGGCGCACATGCCGCAATCGGAGTTGCATGACCTGATCGTCGAATTGCGGTCGGTGACGCAGGGCGTCGGCGGCTATACCGCGACGTTCGATCATCTGCAGGAGCTGACGGGCCGTCTGGCCGATCAAGTGATCTCGGAACATCAGGCCGACGCGGCCGCCTAACACTGGGGGAGTATTTGCATGCTGGATACGGCGGCGGCCGCCCGCGCGGCCGCGATGCTGAATGACGTGCGGACGGGCGGCACGCTGATTGACGCGTTGCCCACGGAGTTGCGGCCGGCGGACGCGGATGACGCCTACCGGATTCAGGAAGCCGGCGTCGCCGGCGTGCTCGACGCGGCCGGTGGCGGTGTGTCGGTGGGGCGCAAGGTCGGCGCCACCAATCCGACGGCGCAGGAGATGCTGGGCGTGTCGGAGCCGTTCCAGGCCCAGCTGCTGTCGCCGTTCGTGCTCGACAGCCCGGCGGAGATTCCGGGCGACGACATGTTCATGCGGGTGATGGAAGTCGAGTTCGCCTTCCGCATGGGTGGAGACACGACGACGGACAGCGCGCCCTACGATGCGGACAGCATTCGTCCATTGATTGCTGCCGTGGTGCCGGCCATCGAGATTGTCGATTCCCGGTTCACAGACTGGACGAGCGTCGGCGGCCTGAGCGTCATCGCCGATCAGGGCGGCGGCGGCCGTTGGGTCAAGGGCGCCGAGATCACCGACTTCGCGGCATTGGATTTCGCCGGCTATCCCGTCAGCATCAGCATCAATGGCGAGTTGCGGGAGAGCGGCTCAGGGGCGGCCGTGCTGGGCAGCCCGCTGAACTCGCTTGCCTGGCTGGCCAATCACCTGGCCGCGCGGGGCGAGACCCTGAAGGCCGGTGAATATGTCACCACCGGGTCCTGCACCAAGCCGTTTCCGGCCGCGAAGGGCGAGACGGCGGTGGCCGATTTCGGCGATCTTGGTCAGGTCAGCGTCCGGTTCACATGAGGGATCGTCGGCCGGCCCAATTTAGTTTAGAATAATTCTAAAAAATACTGGAAACTGCTATCGGAGCGCTTATATCTAATTCGTGATGGTTGCGGCACTGCCGTCGCCGAAAGTTAATCAGGCGAATGCGAGAGGGTTAGCAGGATGGAAATCGATATCGGAATCGCCGAGGGTCAACGGAAGGACATCGCCGACGGTTTGTCGCGGCTGTTGGCGGACACCTACACGCTGTACCTGAAGACGCACAACTATCACTGGAACGTCACCGGTCCGATGTTCCAGACGCTGCACACCATGTTCGAGACGCAGTACAACGAGCTGGCGCTGGCTGTCGACGAGATCGCCGAGCGCATCCGCGCGCTGGGCATGCCGGCGCCGGGCAGCTACAAGGCCTATGCCGAGCTTTCCTCGATCGCCGAGGAGGACGGCGTGCCGGCCGCGACCGACATGATCGCCAACCTGGTGAAGGGTCATGAGGCCGTCGCCCGAACCGCGCGCTCGGTGTTCCCGGCGGCGGATGAGGCGAACGACGAGCCGACGGCCGATCTGCTGACCCAGCGCATGCAGGTCAGCGAGAAGGCGGCCTGGATGCTCCGCAGCCTGCTCGACTGAGCGACCAACAAATAGACCTGGGATGGATGCGGCCCGGCGCGATGGAGCGCCGGGCCGTTCCGTTATGCGGCCGTCGCGACCCGATCGCGCGTGGCCAGGATTGACAGGCAGGCCTCGGCGACCTCGCGCCCCTTCACCTTGAAGTGCTCGAGGAAGAACTGTCGGTGCTCGTCGCTTTCGTGAAAGTTGTGCGGCGTCAGGACCGCGGACAACACCGGCACGTCGGTGTCCATCTGCGCCTGCATGAGGCCCGCGATCACGGTGTCGGCGACGAAATCGTGCCGGTAGATCCCGCCGTTGACGACGAAGGCCGAGCCGATCACCGCGGCGTAGCGACCGGTGCGGGCCAGCGTCCGTGCCTGGAGCGGGATCTCGAACGCGCCAGGCACGTCGAAGATCTCGACCTCGGCCGTGCCGTTGGTCTGGCGATTGAATTCGTCCAGACAGGCGATCCGGCAATTGTCGACGATGTCGGCGTGCCAGCGCGCCTGAATAAACGCGATACGCAGGTTGCTGATGATTTCTTGGGAGCTCTGATTCATTGCGTTCTCCTTAAACGTCAGAGACCAGAATCAGGGCGTACGAAACAGCGAGGCGGCCGCGCGCAGGCGGCCGAAATCGCTCCTCCGTTCTCTTCCATCCGGACTATCACCGTCGGCCTCGGAATCGCACCGAGTCTGCTGACCCTTCCAGACGGGCAATTGAACTGGCCGCTGAAAGGCGCTCGCGGGCTTGAGCGCTGGGCGCTCACACCGCCGGTGGGGACTTCCACCCCGCCCCGAGAACGTGCCGCGCGGATCGGCGCGACCGGGGAACTGTAGCGGCGGTTGTCGGGATTGTCGACAGCCCAGTAAACAAACGGCCGTTCTTAAAGATACTCCCGCTGGGCACGAAGCGACGTCCCGCGGTTGCCAGCGCTATTCACGTCGAGCGACCGATCGGTCGGGTCGATCTATTCGCAGCGATAACCGGTCGGCGTCGCGCCGCAGGAGATCTCGATGTCCTTGGGCAGGTCTATGGCGTTCAGGCCGCTCTTGGTAAGCAGCAGCCGACCGTTGTCGCCGAACGCACCCGCGGCCGCCATGCGCCGCTCGCCGCCGCGCTTTTGAATCAATTCGTAAAGCCGCATTTTGATTGCTAAATCGGCAAGACGGGCATTCACGTCGCTCACCTCGCCTTCATTGCGCCGCTGCCAGACGGCCTCCAGATAGGCGAACGTGAGTTCGATCAGGTCGCCGTGGACGTCGACGCGACTCAGGTCATGCACTTCGGCAGCCTGACGGCGACAGCGAAAATCGGCCGCCTTGTCGACTACATTGTCGGACCTGCAATCGGCAACGATGCGCTCCAGCAGTGGCTTCTCCGGGCCGGCGCAGGCGGCCAGGGAGCAGACCAGCGAGATGAGCAGCAGACAGCGCATAACATTCTGATTTTACTGGAGAAACATTGGCATCGCTAGGGCGACGTTCAGATCCGGCCGCGACGATCGACGCCGGCCGGTCGCGGCTTGTTTGCGTGTGCGTTGCCGATGGCTTTGCGCCGGCGGCCGTTTTGATCGATCTTCAGCACCATGACCAATGACGACAGCCGACGCATGGCACGGCTGACCCGGGCGGAACAGGACGGGCTCCGGCTCGCCATTCTGTGCCGGACGCTGGCGCTCGCCGTCATGCTGGCCTGGTTCGTGTTCGCGACGCTCGCGGTCGGCAATACGCCCCGGCCCTGGGGCATGATGGCGCTCGGCCTCTTCGTCGCCATTGGCGCGGCTTACTATTTCATCATCGGCACGCATCTCGACCGTCCCTGGGTCAAGTATCTGATCTACGCCGTCGATATGTTGGGTTTGTGCGCGCTGTTCGTGCTGATCCCCGTGAGCCGCGCCGGCGAAGTGCCGCAGATCATCGCCTTCCGGGCTTACGGCATCTACTACCTGTTGCCGCCGATCGCGCTCGCCTGCCTGTCGTTGTCCTGGGGGCTTGTCGCCTGGACCGGCATCATCGCCTGCATCGGCTGGTGGGCCGCGTTCGCGATCGTGGTTGCGGGCATGGACCGCACCCTGTCCTGGGGTGACGTGCCGCAGAACGCGACGCGCGCCGACTACGAGACCGTGTTCCTGTCCATCGACTTCGTTGGCGTCGGCAATCGTGTTGAGGAAACGGGCTTCCTGCTGATCGCGGCGCTCGTGCTGTCGCTCGCGGTCTACCGCGCCCGGCGGGTCTTTCTGGCCCAGGTCGCCGCCGAAGCCGAGCGCGAGCGCGAGCGGGAAGGCCGGGAGCGGACGACCCGGATCCTGGGGCGCTACGTGCCCGAAACGATCGCGCAGCGGCTGGTGGCAAACGAGGCCGGGCTGGAGCCGCAGGTGCGGCAGGGCGCGGCGCTCGTACTCGATATCGAGGGCTTCTCCGGCTATGCGGCCGGGCGCGATCCCAAGACCGTGATCGAGACCCTGAACCGCTTTCTGGCCGATTGCGCCGACGCGGTCAGCCGCTGCGACGGCGTCGTCATCACCTATCTCGGCGACGGTCTGCTGGCGACATTCAACACGCCAATCGATGTCGAACGTCCGGGCCACCGCGCGCTTGAGGCCGCCCGCGATCTTCTGGCGTTATCGCGCGAACGGCGTTACGACGGAGAGCATTTTCGTATCCGTATCGGCATCGCCTCGGGCGCTATTGCTTCTGGCAGTGTCGGCTCGTCTGCGCGCCAGGCCTTCACGGTCTATGGCGACACGGTCAACCGCGCCGCGCGCCTGGAGCAACTCAACAAGACCACCGGCACGCAGCTGCTAGTCGACCCCGAAACCGCGAATGCGCTGGGTACCGACGTGCCATTGCAAAGCCAGGGCCGGCACACGCTACGCGGCCAGGACGCGCCCGTGGAGGTCTGGTCCTCGTCTTGAGCGATGGTCGCGAAATTGCGCAAGATTCGTCAAATCGACCTGTGGTTAGGTGCCGATGAGTGGACGGGACGACGCGGACGGAAATGGACATGAGCAACGCGCCCAACTTGGTTAACTATGAAGACCGCCTGAACCGGGTGACGGCTTACATCTACGATCACCTGGACGACGAGATCGATCTGAACAGGCTGGCCGACGTTGCCTGCCTGTCGCCCTATCACTGGCACCGGGTCTATCGGGCCGTCACCGGCGAGACGATCGCCGCGACCGTGAAGCGCCTGCGTCTGCATCGGGCGGCTGGCTATCTCGCGCATACCAGCATGCCGGTCGCCGAGATTGCCGTGCGGTCGGGCTATACGAATCTGCAGTCCTTCACGCGCATTTTCAGCGCCGCCTACGGCATGCCGCCGGGCGAGTACCGGAAGAACGGCAGTCACATGCGCTTCCAGTCGCCGAATGAAACGCACAGGCCGGATCTGCATGAGGTCGAGATCAGGGAACTGCCGGATATGACGGCGGGCATGGTGGAGCACGTTGGTTCCTACATGAACATCGGCAAGGCCTTCGAGACAGCCTTTGGCTGGCTTGGGGCGCGGGGCCTGATCCGGCCCGGGCTGCGGTCGGTGGCGGTCTACTACGACGATCCCGACGCCGTTGCCGAGGAAGCGCTCTGTTCGGCGGCCGGCGTACTGATCGACGAGGATGTCGCGATCGAAGCGCCGTTGACCCGCAAGCGTGTCGCCGGCGGTCCCTATGCGGTCCTGCGCTACAAGGGGCCGTACGCGGACATGAAGGGCGCCTATCAGTGGCTCTACGGCGAGTGGCTGGTGAAATCGGGGCGTGAAGCCGCGAATGTGCCGGTGTTCGAGGAATATCTGAACAATCCGCGCGATACGGCCCCGGCCGATCTGCTGACCGATATCTGTCTGCCGCTGGCGCGGCAAGCTTAGACGCGGGAGAGCGCTATGGCCCGAAAGAAAACCTGGACCGAAAAGCTGAACAACAAAACACCGCACAAGGTGAAGCCAGTCCCGAAAGACATGGCCGGCATGAAGGCGGGCGAGATCATGCTGGTGCCGTCCGCGCGCATTGTCGACGATTTCATCCGATCGATCCCGGACCGCATCGAGATGGATGTGAAGACCCTACGCAAGAAGCTCGCCGAGCAATATGGCGCCGAGGTCACCTGCCCGATTACGGCCGGTATTCACGTGCGCATCGTGGCCGAGGCGGCCTGCGAAGCGCTCGCGGCCGGCGCTTCGCTCGCCGAGATAACGCCGTTCTGGCGGGTGCTGGACGTCGACACGCCGATCGCGAAGAAGCTGTCCTGCGGCGTCGGTTTCGTGGCCGACCGGCGCGCCAGCGAGGGGTTGCCGACGCGCCAGTAATCTGCCGCTAAAGCTTTGCCTTCTCTACCCGCAATCCCTTGAAGACGCTGAAGCACATCAGCAGCAGCACGAGCGCGAACGGAAAGCCTGTGGCGATGGCGGCTGCCTGCAACGAGCCCAGTCCGCCGCCCAGCAACAGCGCGATGGCGACCAGGCCCTCGAAGATGCACCAGAAGATGCGCTGCGCCACCGGCGCGTCGATCTTGCCGCCGGCGGTGATGGTGTCGATCACCAGCGAGCCGGAGTCGGACGAGGTGACGAAGAAAACGATCACCAGCGTGATGCCGATAAACGACAGCACGCCCGACATCGGCAGCGGTTCCAGCATCTTGAACAGCGAGAGTTCGGGCGCCCAGGTCTCGATGGTCTGCGTGACGCCGGTATAGCCGTCGTTGACGAATTGGCTGATGGCCGAACCGCCGAAGGCGTTCATCCACAGGATCGAAACGACGGTCGGGATAATCAGCACGCAGAAGATAAACTCGCGCACGCTGCGCCCCTTCGACACCCGCGCGATGAACATGCCGACGAACGGCGACCAGGAAATCCACCAGGCCCAGTAGAACGTGGTCCAGCCGTGCATGAAGTCGGTGTCCTCGCGGCCGATCCAGTTGCTGAGCGGCACCAGGTTCACCGCGTAGGCGACGGCGCCCGTGAAGAAGCCCTGCACGATATCGAGCGTCGGTCCAACGGCGATCACGAAAACCAGCAGCAGGAAGGCCAACACCATGTTGATCTCGCTGAGCCGTTTCACGCCAGCGTCGAGGCCGGCGAGCACGGAGACCAGCGCCACGGCCGTAATGCCGAGGATCAGGAGAACCTTGGTGACATCGGTGACGGGAATGCCGAACAGATAGTCCAGGCCGGCGCTGGCCTGCTCGGCACCGAAGCCAAGCGACGTGGCAAGGCCGAACAGCGTCGCGAACACGGCCAGCGTGTCAATGACATGGCCGAACCAACCCCAGACCGCGTTACCGAACACCGGATAGAACGCGGACCGGATACTCAGCGGCAGGCCGTAGTTGTAGCAGACGAGCGCCAGCGCCAGGGCGACGACGGCATAGATCGCCCAGGGATGCAGGCCCCAGTGGAAGATCGTCGCCGCCATGCCGAGCGAGCGGGCGGCGGCCGGATCGTCGCCGCTCATGCCGAGCGGCGGGTTCTGGAAGTGGAAGACCGGTTCCAGGACGCCGAAGAACATCAAGCCGATCCCCATGCCGGCGGCGAACAGCATGGCGAACCAGCCGGGATAGGAATAGTCAGGCTTGGCGTCGGGACCGCCGATCCGGACCTTGCCGAGCGGCGAGACGATCAGGACCAGGCAGAACAGCACGAAGATGTTGCCGGCGATCATGAACACCCAGTCGAACGTCGACGTCAACCAGGGCCGCAGCGCGCCGAAGAACGCCGCCGATCCCTCCTGGAACATCAGAACGAAGATCACGAAGGCGACAATGATCACGCCCGAAATCAGAAAGACGGGGTTGTGGATGTCGAGGCCCAGTATCCGGATATTGTCCTGACCGACCTCATAGTCGGTGGCGTCGATGCTGCTCATGCTTCCGTCCCTCCGCAGGTGTGGGGGCGGCGAGCAAGATTCGCTCTTATGCGAACGGCCGCCTCCAACTTCTTTGTTATTTTCGACCAGAGACGCCTGTGCGCTCCGACGCGGTCGTCGAATTGGTACTGCGTGACAGTGAACGATGTTATGTCGCGCGCGCTGACGCAAGTCGTTCAAAAAACGACGAAGATTGTCTATTCGCGAAGTCGAACCGAACCTGTGACCGTTGCGTGATCGCTGCACGCGAGACGACGGCCTCTTCGTTTACGCGAGAGGCGTTTCGCTGCTGATGTTGGAAAGATCGCCAAGTTGGCGTTCGTCGAGGTTGTAGAGCACATCGATCAGGCGTACCCGCAGGCTGCCCGGTCCCGCCGCCTCGGTTGCCGCCAATTGTCCGGCAACGCCCATGATGGCGAGACCGTCGACGGTAGCCGCCAGGGGAGCCGCGTTTACGGCGCAACAAGCGCCGATCAGGCAGGTGAGCGCGCAACCGAGCGCCGTGACCTTGGTCATCATGGGATCGCCGCCGCCGACGGCGATCACGTCGCGTCCGTCGGTCACATAGTCGATAGCGCCGGTCACCGCGACCACGGCGCCCGTGCTGGCGGCAAGCGCGCGTGCCGCGTCGACGGCTTCCTTCGAGGCGTGCGCGGAATCGACGCCCGAGGCCCGGGCAACCGCGTCGTCGCTCAATGTCATGATCTCGGAGCCGTTGCCGCGGATGACCGTCGGCCGCAGCGCGCAGAGCCGGCCGGCAAGCTCGCGCCGAAAACGGGTGCCGCCGACGCCGACCGGATCGAGCACCCAGGGTTTGCCGTTGTTCACCGCCGCAGTCGCCGCGGCCTGCATGGCCTCGGCCCGGTCCGCCGACAACGTGCCGATATTGACGGTGAGCGCGTCGGCCTTGGCGACGAACTCCTCGACTTCCTCGATGGCCTGCACCATGGCCGGCGAGGCGCCGACCGCCAGCATGACGTTGGCCGCCAGGTCCATGGCGACGAAGTTGGTGATGTTGTGGACCAGCGGCGTTCGCTGGCGGATTGCCTGTAGTGTCTGCCAGGGACTTGCGTCTGATGTCACGGCTTTCGCCCCCGGTTCACCCGGCGGATCGCAATTGGGCATCCAGCACGGCATGCCGCGCGACCCGACCCCAGGCGACCGAGCGACGGCGCGCTGACATGTAGGATTCGTAGATCTGCCGCGTCGCTGCGTCACCGGCGGCGGCCTCGGCCAAGACCTCATCGGCGGCGGCGCGGGCGGCGGCCAGAACGTCGTTCCCGAAGCGCACCAGTGTGATGCCGTATTTCTCTTCGATGCCGTCCAGCGCCAGAGCATTCATCCAATCGGCCTCGGCCATGCCGCGGGCGTTCTCGGCTTCGCAGACGGCGCTGACAATTTCACGCAGGTCGGCGGGCAGCGCCTCGTAGGCCGCGCGATTGACCAGGCATTCGGCCGAGCCGTTCGGCTCGTGAAAGCCCGGCCAGTGATAGAACTTGGCGGCCTTGGCGAGGCCCAATCCGATATCGCTCCAGGGGCCGAGGAATTCGGCGCCGTCGATCACGCCGGTTTGCAGCGCCGGCAGAATCTCGCCCGGCGGCAGGCTGACCGCCGTGGCGCCGAGCCGGCGCATGACCTCGCCGCCGAGACCGGGCATGCGGTACTTCAGGCCCTTGAGGTCGTCGAGGCTGCGGATCGCCCTGATGCACCAGCCGCCCATCTGCATGCCGGAATTGCCAGCCAGAAACGGTTTCACGCCAAACGGCGCGTAAAGCGCGTCCCAGAGTTCCTGGCCGCCGCCCTGATAGATCCAGGCATTGTGTCCGTCCGGCGTCAGACCGAACGGCACCGCGGTGAAGAACGGGCTTGCCTTGACCTTGCCGGCCCAGAAGAACGAGGCGCTGTGGCCCATCTGGGCGACGCCGCGGCGGACCGCGTCGAACACTTCGAAGGCGGGCACCAGCTCGCCGGCGGCATAGAGCTTGACCGTCAGCCGGCCGCCGCTCATCAGCGTAATGCGCTCGGCGATGCGGCGCGCCGTGGTGCCGGGACCCGGCGCGTTCTTCGGCCAGGACGTCACCAGGTTCCAGGCGTAGCGGTCCTGGGCGACGGCCGGCGTGGCGGCAATGGCCGCGGCGCCGGCCGCGCCTGCGCCGAGCAGTGCGCGGCGATCTATCGGGGGGAATGACGGCGGAAGGCGTCGGCGCGACATGGTTAAGGTCTCCCTAATGGGGGAGCCGGCCATCGCAGAAGCTTTTCGGTCTTTTGCGGCCGCTCCCTGCGCTGGCATGACCCAGATCAGGTTCGATGGGTGTGTTCTCAGCCCCCGTACGAGGGGCACCCCAGCCATTGACGATGCAAAAATGACAGCTCGCCCCGGTGCTGTCAAAGCAAGAGAATTGCTGGCCTGGATTGAACGCGGCGGAGGCTGTTTCCCGCGGTTTTCCTGTCCTGGGGGGTCACGGTTTCTTGAACGGCGGTTGTTTTGATCTTCGGGCAGGTTAGTCTCACTTCAACGACGCGCGGCGTCCAACGGGCGCCGGAAAATGTCGTGCGTGTCGAGCAGGAGATAGGGCTGCCATGCTGATCAAACGTCCACGCGGCTGGGAGATGCCGGAATCGGAAGCGACGCCGGAATCGGTGTTTCTGAACAGACGTCGCTTTATCAAGGGCGCCGGGCTGGGCGCGGGCGCGATTGCCGTCGGTACGCCGCTGCTGATGTCGTCGGGCAGTTCCGATGCCGCCGATGCAGATCCGTCTGCCGAGCTTTATCCGGTGATGCGCAACCCGGCCTACAAGCTCGATCGCGACATCACCGACGAGATGGTCGCCAGCACCTACAACAACTTCTACGAATTCGGCTCGCACAAGCGGATCGCGCGGGCGGCGCAGAAGCTGAAGATCCGGCCCTGGACGGTGGAACTGGCCGGCATGGTCGAGACCGAGCAGACCATCGACATCGACGCGCTGTTGCGCAAGATGCCGCTGGAGGAACGGCTTTACCGGCATCGCTGCGTCGAGGCATGGGCCATGGCCGTGCCCTGGTCCGGCTTCCCGATGAAGGCGCTGGTCGATCTGGCGCAGCCGCTGTCGGGGGCCAAATACGTCGTCATGCAGACTTTCCTCGATGCCGACATGGCACCGGGCCAGAAGCAGTTCTGGTATCCCTGGCCCTATGTCGAGGGCCTGACCATCGAGGAAGCGACGAACGAGCTCGCCTTCCTGGTGACGGGGATCTACGGCAAGCCGCTGCCGAAGCAGTTCGGCGCGCCGCTTCGCCTGGCGGTGCCGTGGAAGTACGGCTTCAAGTCGATCAAGTCGATCGTGCGCTTCGAGTTCACTGACCAACGGCCGGTCAGCTTCTGGGAAGAGATCCAGGGCAAGGAATACGGGTTCTGGGCGAACGTGAACCCCGAGGTGGCGCACCCGCGCTGGAGCCAGGCGACAGAGGAACTGATCGGTACTGGCAAACGCGTGCCGACGAAGCTGTTCAACGGCTACGGCGAGTTCGTCGCCGATCTCTACAAGGGCAAGGAAGACGAGCGCCTCTGGGCCTGACTCCGGCTGGACAAATACCGTTTGGCGAGCGTCGGGTAGCCTGCTAAGCAGCAGGCCATGGGGCCTGATCTGATCATTTTCGACTGCGACGGGGTGCTGGTCGACAGCGAGCCGCTGTCGAACCGGGTGCTGACCGATTGTCTCAACGAAGCCGGCTTCGACCTGTCGTTCGAGGAGGTGGCGAAGAACTTTATCGGCCTGACGCTGAACCGGTGCTTTGCCATGCTGGAAGAGCGGTTTGGCCGCCCGATGCCGCCAGACTTCGAAGTGGCGCTGCAGGAACGAACCTACGCCCGCTTCCGTACCGATCTGGAAGCCGTGCCGGGCGTGATCGACGTACTCAATTCGCTCGATGAAGACGGGCAAGCGACCTGCGTCGCATCGTCCGGCACGATGGAAAAGATGCAGGTTTCGCTCGGCATCACCGGTCTGTGGGACCGCTTCGACGGACGCATCTTCAACAGCGCCATGGTAACCCGCGGCAAGCCCTGGCCGGACCTGTTCCTGCATGCTGCCGAACGTATGGGCGTGGCGCCGGAGAACTCTGTCGTCATCGAGGACAGCCTGCCGGGCGTGCAGGCGGCGCGGGCCGCCGGGATGACGGTGTTCGGCTATGTCGGCGGCAGTCTCGCACGTCCGCTGGCGGCCGAGGGCGCCATCGAGTTCGACGACATGGCGCGGCTGCCCGAGTTAATCAGGACGCTCTAGCGGCCTCGACGCGGCGCTTGATGTCATCCGGGTTGACGCCGGTTTCGCGCATGCGGGTCTCGGCCTGTGCTTTCACCGCGTCGCAGAACGCCGTAAGGAACGGATCGAAGGCGCAGGGCCCGTCCATCTTGGTGTAGACGAGGTCGTATTCGACCGGCTCCCAGCTCGCCATGTCGGCGAGATTGTGCTGAACCTGAACTTCCAGCTTGTCGAGGGCGCCCGCAAACTTGGCTTCGTTGCTCTGCTTGGCCTCGTATTCCTGCCAAAGCGCCTGGATTTCCTCGCCGACGGCATCCGGCAGCTGTTTGCGGATGCTCCGCATGGCCGCGTCCTCGCGCGCGGCCTTCTGCTCCATGGCCTCGCCGGTCGCGAACGACGGCACGTCGCCGGCCTCGACCTCGACCAGGTCGTGCACCACGATCATCTTCAGGGTCTTTTCCAGATCGATCTCGACGTCAAGGTGCCGATGCATCAGCAGGGCCATCAACGCCATCTGCCAGCTGTGTTCGGCGACGCTTTCGTGCCGGCCATTTGACAGCCAGCTGTGCCGCAACTCCAGCTTCAGGCGCTCGGACAGCTTCAGGAAGTCCAGAATTCTCCGCACCTCGTCCAATTTGTATTCCTTCCGTCATGGACCGCGTGAACTGGAGGCTACGCGTCGCAATTGAAGTTCGGCAAGATAAACGGCTAGCATGGCGCAAGAAACGGGGGACGCGACCGGTCGACGATCAGGCGCGGTCAAAGCCCGACAACAGGGAGCAGTGAAGCAACGATGAAACAGGGTATTGCGATTTTCGGGCTTGCCATGCTGGTGGGCGCCGGCGCGGCCTCGGCGGCGGACCTGAAGCCGGCCGTGGTCTTCGACATGGGCGGCAAATTCGACAAGTCCTTCAACGAAGGCGTCTACAACGGTGTCGAGAAGTTCCGCGAAGAGACCGGCATCAAATACCGGGAATTCGAGGTCAAGAACCCGACGCAGCGTGAACAGGCGGTCCGCAAGATGGCCGAGCGCGGCGCGGATCCGGTGCTCGGCGTCGGCTTCGCCCAGGCCCCGGCGATCGAGGCCGTGGCCAAGGACTTCCCCGACACGCGCTTCACCATCATTGACATGGTCGTCGACCTGCCGAACGTGCAGTCCGTGGTGTTCAAGGAGCACGAGGGTTCGTTCCTGGTCGGCGTGCTGGCTGCCGCGGCGTCGAAGTCCGCCAAGGTCGGTTTCGTCGGCGGCATGGACATTCCGCTGATCCGGCGCTTCGCTTGCGGCTACGAGCAGGGCGTCAAATACGCCAGCCCCGATGCCGACGTCTATCTCAACATGACCGGCACCACGCCGGCGGCCTGGAACGACCCGACGAAAGGCTCGGAGCTGGCCAAGAGCCAGTTCGACCGTGGCGCCGACGTCGTGTTCGCCGCGGCCGGTGGCACCGGTATCGGCGTGTACCAGGCGGCGAAGGACAACGGCAAATACGCCATCGGCGTCGATTCCAACCAGAACCACCTGCACCCCGGGACCATGCTGACGTCCATGCTGAAGCGCGTCGACGTCGCTGCCTACAACACCTTCCGCGGCGCCAACGATGGCGAATGGAAGCCCGGCATTCAGGTGCTCGGCTTGGCCGAGGGCGGCGTCGACTGGGCGCTCGACGAGCACAATGAAGGCTTGATCACGCCAGAGATGAAGGCGCAGGTGGAAGCCGCCAAACAGGACATCATTGACGGCAAGATCGTGGTGCATGACTACATGGCCGACAGCAAATGCACCTATTGATGGGCACGCCCCGCTGAGGCCGGCCGCCACGGTCATCCTGACCATGCGACCGACGGGGGTTCGTCCAATGCGAAACGGCGGGCGGCCATGACCGGCGGCCCGCCGCCCGCCATCGAACTCCGTGGGATCAACAAGCGGTTCGGTCCCGTCCACGCCAACAAGGACGTCTCGCTGCTGGTGCCGGCCGGCACCATCCACGGCATCGTGGGCGAGAACGGCGCCGGCAAGTCGACGCTGATGAGCATCCTTTACGGCTTCTATCAGGCCGACAGCGGCGACATCGCCATCTTCGGCGAAACCATGAAGATCCACGGCAGCGAGGACGCCATCGCCGCCGGCATCGGCATGGTGCATCAGCACTTCATGCTGGTCGACGTGTTCACCGTGCTGGAAAACATCCTGCTCGGCGCCGAGGGCGGCGCGCTCCTGGCCGAGGGCATGGCGGCGGCGCGGCGCGAGATCACGCGGCTGGAGGAGGAATACGGCTTGCAGGTCGATCCCGACGCGCTGGTCGGCGACCTGCCGGTCGGCCTGCGGCAGCGCGTGGAGATCCTGAAGGCGCTGTTCCGTGGCGCCAAGATCCTGATCCTGGACGAGCCGACCGGTGTGCTGACGCCGCAGGAGACCGATCAATTGTTCCGCGTGCTCGACACTCTGCGCCAGCAGGGCGTCACCATCGTGCTGATCACCCACAAGCTGCGCGAGATCATGGCCATCACCGACAATGTCTCGGTGATGCGTGCGGGCGAGGTGGTGGCCAACCGGCCGACGGCCGAGACCACGCGGGAAGAACTCGCCGAGCTCATGGTCGGGCGCAAGGTGCTGCTGGAGGTCGGCAAACAGCCGGCGCAGCCGCGCCAGCCCGCACTTGAGGTCGATCATCTGACGGTCATCGACGAAAAGGGACTGCGCTGCGTGAACGATGTCAGCTTCACCGTTCGCGGCGGCGAGATCGTCGGCATCGCCGGCGTCTCCGGTAACGGCCAGAGCGAGCTGATGGAGGCGCTGGCCGGCATCCGCGCCATCGACAGCGGCGAGGTCCGCGTCAACGGCAAGCACGTCACGCCGTCTCAGCCGACGGACGCCAAACTTATGCGGCAGGCGAGCCTGGCGCACGTGCCGGAAGACAGGCACCGCATGGGCCTGGTGATGCCGTTCGAAGCCAACGAGTCGGCGATCCTCGGCTACCACGACGATCCGAAGTATTCGGGCATGGTGTTCATGAACAGCCGCGCCATCGTCGAGGACACGGCCGACAAGATGTCGCGCTTCGACGTCCGGCCGCAGGATCCTTTCCTGAAGACGGCGAATTTCTCGGGCGGCAATCAGCAGAAGATTGTCCTGGCGCGGGAAATGGAGCGCCATCCGGATATATTGCTTGTCGGTCAGCCCACTCGCGGCGTGGATATCGGCGCCATCGAATTCATCCACAAGCGCATCGTCGAGATGCGCGACGCCGGCTGCGCCGTCCTGCTGGTCTCGGTCGAACTTGACGAAATCATGTCGTTGAGCGACCGCATCCTGGTGATGTTCGAGGGCGGCGTCGTCGGTGAGGTCGCCGCCGAGGACGCGGATTCCCGCACGCTGGGCCTGATGATGGCGAACATCGTGCCCGATCAGGACGCGGAGGCCGGCCATGGCTAACGGCAGCGGCCAGTTGCCGAAATGGGCCGACATCGTCGTGCTGCCGCTGATCAACGTGGCGATGGCGTTCATCGTCTCCGGCATCATCATCGCCGCCATCGGCCAGAATCCGTTCGAGGCGACCAAGATCCTGGTGCTGGGCGCGTTCAGCTATGACGGCGCGCTCGGCTATACGCTCTACTACACGACGAATTTCGTCTTTACCGGACTGGCGGTCGCCGTGGCGTTTCATGCCGGCCTGTTCAACATCGGCGGCGAGGGCCAGGCTTATATCGGCGGCCTCGGCGTCGGCCTTGCCGCCCTCGCGCTCGACAGCAGCCTGCCGTTCATCCTGCTGCTGCCGATTTCGATTGCGGGGGCTGCGCTGTTCGGGGCCGGCTGGGCCTTCATCCCGGGCTATCTGCAGGCGAAGCGGGGCAGCCATATCGTCATCACGACGATCATGTTCAACTTCATCGCCGCCTCGCTGATGGTCTACCTGATGACCCAGGTGCTGATCCGGCCGGGGCAGATGTCGCCGGAAAGCCGCGTGCTGGCGGAGCATGCCTGGCTGCCATTCATGCACGAGGCACTGGGCTGGTTCGGCGTCGAGGCCGCCCGCTCGCCGCTCAACCTGTCGCTGCTCTGGGCTCTGGCCTGCTGCGTGCTGGTCTGGCTGCTGATCTGGCACACCAAGCTCGGACACGAGATCCGCACGGTCGGCAGCAACCAGACGGCCGCCGTCTATGCCGGCATCAAGCCGGACCGGATCATCATTATCGCCATGTGCATTTCCGGCGGTCTCGCCGGCTTCGTTGGCGTCAACGAGATCCTCGGCGTGCAGCACCGGCTGCTGCTGGACTTCTCGGCGGGCTACGGCTTCACCGGCATCGCTGTCGCCCTGATGGGCCGCAACCATCCCGTCGGCATCGTGCTGGCGAGCCTGCTGTTCGGCGCGCTCTATCAGGGCGGCGCCGAACTGGCGTTCGAGAATTCCGCCTTCACGCCGGATCTGATCGTGGTCATTCAAGGCCTGGTGGTGCTGTTCTCGGGCGCGCTCGGCTTCATGTTCCGGCCCTATCTGGAACGGCTGTTCGTACGCGGGCCCGCGCCGGCGTTGGCGGAGGGCTAGATGGCGGACGTCGGCGAGTTCCTGTTTCTCCTCGTCCTGACGCTGGACGCCACCGTGCGCGTGGCGACGCCGCTGGTTCTGGCGGCGCTGGCCGGCCTGATCGTCGAACGCTCCGGCGTCATCGATATCGGCCTCGAGGGCAAGATGCTGGGCGCGGCATTCGCCGCGGCCACGGTCGCGGCGGTCACCGGGTCGGCCTGGCTCGGTCTGCTGATGGCGCTCGTCGTGTCGGTGCTGCTGGCGCTGCTGCACGGCTTTGCCTGCATTACGCACAAGGGCAACCAGATCGTCAGCGGCGTCGCCATCAACATCATGGTTTCCGGCCTGACGGCGTTGTTGGGCGTTGCGTGGTTCGCGCGTGGCGGCCAGACGCCGCCGCTGTCCGACGACGCGCGTTTCGGCGCCGTGACCTTCCCGGGCGCCGAGGCGCTGGCCGACGTGCCCCTGATCGGCGCGATCTATTCCGAGCTGCTGAGCGGCCACAATGTCTTGGTCTACGTCGCGTTCCTGACCGTGCCGTTCGTCTGGTGGCTGGTCTATCGCACACGCTTCGGTCTGCGCCTCAGAGCCACCGGCGAGAATCCGGCGGCGGTCGACACGGCCGGCATTTCCGTCGAGCGCATGCGCTTTCTGGCGCTGATCTGCTGCGGCATCCTCTGCGGTCTGGCGGGCGCCTATCTCTCGACCGGCCACAGCGCCTCGTTCATCCGCGACATGACGGCTGGCAAGGGCTATATCGCGCTGGCGGCGATGATTTTCGGCAAGTGGCGGCCGGTGCCGGTGCTGTTGGCCTGCCTGCTGTTCGGCTTCCTCGACGCCGTGGCCGTGCGCCTGCAGGGCGTGGCCCTGCCGATGGTCGGCGAGATCCCGGTGCAGTTCGTCCAGGCGCTGCCCTATATCCTGACCGTCGTGCTGCTGGCCGGCTTCATCGGCCAGGCGATCGCGCCGCGGGCGAGCGGCATTCCCTACGTCAAGGAACGATGACGGCGGTCGACGACATGCTGGCGGCGGCGCGGGCTGCCATGGCGAACGCCTACGCGCCCTATTCGAAGTTTCATGTCGGGGCGGCCGTCCGCACCGATCAGGGCAATATCTACGCCGGCTGCAACGTCGAGAACGCTGCTTATCCCCAGGGCACCTGCGCCGAAACGGCGGCAATCGCCGCCATGGTGACCGCCGGCGAGAGACGCATCGTCGAGGTGCTGGTGATCGGCGGCGGCCCTGAGCTGATCACGCCTTGCGGCGGTTGCCGGCAGCGCCTGCGCGAATTCGCGGCCGATGACGTACCCGTCCACCTCTGCAATGCCGATGGCCCGCAGCGCCGTGAGACGTTGGGCGCCTTGCTGCCGCGGTCGTTCGGACCGGAGCATCTCTAGTGCCGACCGACGACGCGGCGGCGGTTGACGTAATCCGATCGCGGGCCGGCGCGCTGTCGCCGCGTGTCGCCATTGTGCTGGGCTCCGGTCTGGGGCCTGTCGCCGACGCGGTGGAGGCACCGACGGTCATTCCCTATGCCGATCTGCCAGGGTTCCCGAAACCGGGCGTGCATGGCCATCAAGGCCAGTTATTGCTCGGCCGATTGGGCGGTGTGCCGGTCGCGATGATGCAGGGCCGCGCGCACTACTACGAAAGCGGGCGGGCGGATGGCATGGCCGTGGCCGTGCAAGCCTTGGCGGACGTCGGCTGTCAGACGCTCTTGCTGACCAACGCTGCCGGCAGCCTGCGGCCCGAGATGCCGGCCGGCAGCCTGATGCTGATCAGCGATCACATCAACTTCAGCGGTCTCAATCCGTTGGTAGGCCGGGATGACGAGAACCGCTTCGTCGATCTGGTCGACGCCTACGATCCCGATCTGCGGCAGGGCATGCTGAAGGCTGCCGCAAAGTTGAAGTTTCCGCTGCAGGAGGGCGTGTACGCCTGGTTCTCCGGACCGAGCTTCGAAACGCCGGCGGAAATCCGCGCCGCCGGCATTCTGGGCGCGGACGCCGTCGGCATGTCCACGGTGCCGGAGGCGATCCTGGCCCGGCACCGCGGCCTCAAGGTCGTGGCGCTGTCGCTGATCGCCAACCTGGCGGCCGGCATGACGACCGAGCCGCTCACGCATCAGCAGACCATCGACGTGGTCGGCGCGGCGGCGGATAATGTCCGCCGATTGCTGATCGCTTTTCTCGAGGGCCTCGAACATGACGGATGACGCCGTCGCCCGGCGCGCGCTCGCGCATCTCGATCTCACGAGCCTGAACGATGACGACGACGATGCGGCCGTGACCGCGGTCTGCCGTCGGGCGCTGGGCCCGGCCGGCCGGCCCGCGGCGGTCTGCGTCTGGCCCCGCTTCGTGCCGCTGTGTCGTGACCTGCTGGCCGACAGCGGCGTGCGCATCGCCTGCGTGACGAACTTTCCGGCCGGTGCGCCGGATGTCGCGGCGGCGGCCGACGAGACCCGTCAGGCTGTTGCGCTGGGCACGGGCGAGATCGATGTGGTGTTGCCGTACACGGCATGGCTGGCCGGCGACCGGCAGCTTGCCGTCGATCTGGTCGCCGCCTGTCGGGAGGCCTGTGGCGATACGGTGCGGCTGAAGGTGATCCTGGAGACCGGACGGCTGGGGACGTCGGATAACATCCGGGCGGCGAGCGAGGACGCCATCGCCGGCGGCGCTGACTTCATCAAGACCTCGACGGGCAAGATCGATATCGCGGCGACGCCCGAAGCGGCGGAAGCGATGCTGCAGGTGATCAAATCGTCGGATCGTCCGGTCGGCCTGAAGGTTGCCGGTGGCATTCGTTCGGTGACGGACGCGGGTGCCTATATGGCGCAGGCGGACGCCATCATGGGTTCTGACTGGGTTTCGCCGTCGACGTTCCGGATCGGCGCCAGCGGGCTGCTGAACGATATTGCCGCGACGCTGGGCGTGGACGTAGACGCGCCCGCCGCCTCGGCCTACTGACGTGCTGGCGCAGGAGGTCATACGCCGCAAGCGCGACCGCGAGACCCTGAACGACGACGAGATCGGGTTCATGGTCCGCGGCATCAGCGACGGTTCGGTCAGTGAAAGCCAGGTCGCGGCCTTCGGCATGGCGGTGTACCTGAACGGCATGACGCGGGCCGAATGCGTGGCGCTGACCGACGCCATGGCCCATTCGGGCCTGGTCCTGGACTGGCGTGACGTCGATCTGCGCGGACCGCTGCTGGACAAACACTCGACCGGCGGCATCGGCGACAAGGTCAGCCTGGTGCTGGCGCCGATGATCGCGGCCTGCGGCGCGCATGTGCCGATGATCTCCGGCCGTGGTCTTGGCCATACCGGCGGCACACTCGACAAGCTGGAGGCCATTCCGGGGTACAGCGTAACGCCGGATCTCGAACGGTTTCGCCGCGTCGTGCGCGATGTCGGCTGTGCCATTGTCGGCCAAACCGACGAGATGGCGCCGGCCGACAGGCGGTTCTATGCGGTTCGCGACGTCACCGCGACGGTCGAGTCGATCCCGCTGATCACCGCGTCGATCCTGTCGAAAAAGCGCGCCGCCGGGGTACAGGCGCTGGTCATGGACGTGAAGACCGGCAGCGGCGCCTTCGCCGGCGAGCTGGCCGACGCCCAGGCGCTGGCGACCAGCATTGCCGACGTGGCGAACGGCGCCGGCTTGCCGACGACGGCGCTGATCACGGACATGAACCAGGTCTTGGGATCGACGGCCGGAAACGCCGTCGAAGTCCGGGAAGCGGTGGCCTTCCTCACCGGCGGCGATCGAGACCAGCGACTGCACGATGTGGTTCTGGCGCTCGGCGAAGAGATGCTGCGCCTCGGCGGCATGACGGACGACGCCGACGCCGCACGCGGCACGCTGTCGGCGGTGCTGGACGACGGGCGGGCGGCAGAGAGGTTCAGCGCCATGGTGGCGGCGCTGGGCGGGCCGGCCGACTTCATTGAGAAGGCCGACGGCTGTCTCCCGCATGCGCCCGTGGTGAAACCCATCTACGCCGATCGGGTCGGCTATATCGGCGCACTGGACGTACGCGCCATCGGCATGGCGATTGTCGAGCTCGGCGGCGGCAGACGGTTGCCCGGCGATGCGATCGATCACGCCGTCGGCCTGACCGAGATGGGGGGGCTCGGCGAAGCGGTGGGCTCCGACCAGCCGATCGCCGTCCTGCACGCGGGCGACGACGATGCCTGGAATGCGGCGGCAGGCAAGGTGAGGGCGGCGGTTTCCGTTACCGAACGGCCGGCGGATTCCGCTGCGGCATTGATCTACGGGCGCTATGGCGCGGGCTGATCGACAGGGACCGGCGGCCGATCGGCGCTCGGCCTTCGAGCGCGATGGCTTTTTGGTCATCAAGGAATTCGTTCCGACGGCCGATCGCGCCGGGCTGAGGAAACGCGCCGGCGAACTGGTTGACGGTTTCCAACCGCAAGCGGACGCGACGGTGTTCTCGACCCGGTCGCAGTCGCACGCGGCCGATGACTACTTCCAAACCTCCGGCGACAAGATCCGGTTCTTCTTCGAGGAGGACGCCTTCGACGCCGATGGCGCGTTGACCCGACCAAAGGCGTTGGCCATCAACAAGATCGGCCATGCCCTGCACGATCTCGACCCCGTGTTCAGCCGTTTCTCTCGCGCCCCGCAATTGGCCGATCTGGCCCGGGAACTTGGTTTCGTCACGCCGCTGCTGCTGCAGTCCATGTACATCTTCAAGCAGCCCGAGGTGGGCGGTGAGGTCACCTGGCATCAGGACGCGACGTTTCTCCATACCGACCCCATAAGCGTCGTTGGTTTCTGGTTCGCGCTCGAGGACGCGACGGTCGAGAACGGTTGCCTGTGGGCCCTGCCGGGCCAGCACAAATCAGGTCTGAAATCGCGTTTCCGGCGCACAGGCACCGGCCTGGAGATTGAGGTGCTGGACGATACCGTGTGGCCGACGGACGCCGCGCAGCCGCTGGAGGTGCCGGCGGGGACGCTGGTCGTGCTGCATGGCTTGCTGCCGCACTACAGCAGCGCCAACCGGACCACGTCCTCGCGGCATGCCTATGCGTTGCATGTGATCGACGGGCATACCCGCTACGCCGACGACAATTGGCTGCAGCGTGGGCCCGACATGCCCTTGCGCGGCTTCGAGACATGATCCCGCTGACCGAACTGCACTGCCATCTCGAAGGCGCGGCCGGGCCGGCCCTGGTCCGCCGTCTGGCGGCCCGCAATGGCGTGGCCCTGCCGGAGACGATCTTTGCCGACGGCGAGCGGTTCGCGTTCACCGACTTCGTCGACTTTCTGCGGGTTTATGACGTCGCGGCCGGCTGCATCCGCACGCCGGATGACTATTACGATGTGACATCGGAATATCTGGCGGCCTGCGCGCGGGAAGGGGCGATTTATGTCGAAGTGATGTCGTCTCCGGATCATGCGGCGGCGGCGGGCATGACCTATGCCGATCACCTGGAAGGCATTGTGGCGGCGATCGCCGACGCCAAACGGGATCATGACATCGAGGGTCGCATCATCGTCACCTGCGTGCGGCATTTTGGGCCCGAGCGGGCCATCGAAGTCGCGCGCCAAGTCGTTGCCGACCCCCATCCGCTCGTCGTCGGCTTCGGCATGGGTGGCGATGAATCGGCCTATGCCGCCGCCGACTTCGCGCCGGCTTTCCGGCTCGCGCACGATTCCGGGTTGCCGTGCACGGTTCACGCCGGCGAATTCGGCGGTCCGGAAAGCGTTCGCGCGGCACTGGCCGCGCTGCCGGTTTCGCGCCTTGGTCATGGCGTACGCGCTATCGAGGACGCGGATCTCGTTCGTGAACTCGCCGACCGGGGCGTGACCCTCGAGGTCTGTCCGACCAGCAACGTCGCCACCGGGGTCTATGACGGCTATGACGCGCATCCATTGTGCGAATTGCGTGATGCCGGTTGCCGGATAACGCTGAACTCCGACGATCCGCCGTATTTCGGCACGTCCGTGGGCCGCGAATACCGCGTGGCCGCCGACGAATTTGGCTTTTCGGACATGGATCTTGTCGGGGTGACGCGCACTGCCGTCGAGGCCAGCTTTGCCGACGATGCGACCAAAGCGAACTTGTTGCGCCGGGTGGACGCCTGGAACCAAGCCTGAAAAAGCAAAAAAATGCCCGGAAATCCAAAGGATTTCCGGGCAAGTCTAACAGGGAGGCTTCACGTCTGGGAGACGTAGAAGTTTGGGCCATCTCGCAACATGGGGGGTCGTGCGATGACCCAGTCCCGGACCCGGAGGCCCGGGCGGATGGTGCAATGCAACATCCGTCGAAACAATATTTAGTGGTTGATGTGCCCTCTTGCCACCCACATGGTCGCATTGGTGATATGCGCGTTCCGCATACCTTTGGAAATGGCCGTCAGAACGTCCAATCCTGGACCTTGCTGATCAGGAAATCGCGGAAAACGCCAATGCGTTTGGTGTTCCGCAGTTCCTCGGGATAGACGAAGTAGGTGTCGAAGCTCGGTCCTTCGATGTCCGGCAGCACCCGAATCAGCGAGTTGTTTCCGTGCACCATGTAGTCCGGCAGGGCGGCGATGCCCAACCCGGACTCGACCGCCAGCACCAGGCCGTAGATATTGTTGACCTGCAGTACCGGTCGGCGCCGGGTATGCGGCTTGGCCCCGAAATTCAGCAGCCAGTTGACGTTACGAAGCGACGGCGGCGCTTCGCTGCCGTAGACGACGATGGCGTGCTTGTCGAGGTCCTCGACTTTCTCGGGCTCGCCGTGGCGCTCGATGTATTCGCGCGTGGCGTAGATGTGGTTGTGCACCGTCAGCAGCCGGCGCTTCACCAAGTCGGGCTGCGTCGGTGCGCTGAGGCGGATGGCCACATCGGCCTCGCGCATCGCCAGGTCCAGTTCCCGGTCCTCGCAGATCAGGCTGAGCGAGATATCCGGATAAAGTTCCAGAAACTCGCGGATTCGCGGGGTCAGCCAGGTCGAGCCGAAGCCGACGGTCGTCGTGACCCGCAGATCGCCGGAGGGCTTGGCCTTGCTGTCGGCCAGCATTGCCTTTGCGATCGCCAGCTTGCCGAACACGTCATGCGCGGTGCTGTAGAGCAGTTCGCCCTGCTCGGTCAGGATCAAACCGCGCGCGTGACGGTGGAACAGCGAGACGCCGAGTTCGTCCTCGAGCGAGCTGACCTGCCGGCTGACCGCGGACTGGCTCAGCGCCAGTTCCTCGCCGGCATGCGTGAAGCTGCCTGCCTGTGCGACAGCGTGGAATATCCTGAGCTTGTCCCAGTCCATGACGCCAACCTGTGTGCGCGGGCTTATTGCGCCCGCGACCTCCCCGTTTTATCGCATGCTGATTTTCTTATTCGGCGGCCTGAGCAGCGCCGGCATCGAGCATGGCAAGATATTTTTCGGCCTCGAGCGCGGCCATGCAGCCTGTGCCGGCCGCCGTTACCGCCTGACGATAGACCTTGTCCTGTACGTCGCCGGCTGCATAGACGCCGGGAATCTCGGTGGCCGTACTGTCGGCGGCCGTGAACAGATAGCCTTCGTCATCCATCTGCAACTGACCGCGGAACAGGTCGGTTTGCGGCTTGTGGCCGATGGCGATGAAGACGCCGTCGAGGGCGATCTCACGGGTTTCGCCGCTCGCGACCTGGCGCAGTCGGACGCCGGTGACGCCTGGCGGATCGGTCTCGCCGAGGATCTCGTCCAGGACGTGGTTCCAGACAACCTCGACCTTATCATTCGCAAACAGCCTGTCCTGCAGGATCTTTTCCGCCCGCAACTGATCCCGACGGTGGATCAGATAGACCTTGTCGGCAAAGTTCGTCAGGAACAGGGCCTCCTCGACCGCCGTATTGCCGCCACCGACGACACAGACCTGACGGCCCCGATAGAAGAACCCGTCGCAGGTGGCGCAGGCCGAAACGCCGAAGCCCTGAAAGCGTTGCTCGCTCTCCAGACCCAGCCACTTCGCCTGGGCGCCGGTGCTGATGATCAGCGTGTCGGCCGTGTAAACGTCCCCGGAATCGCCGACGCAGCGGATCGGACGCGACTTGAGGTCAACCTGGACGATCATGTCGCTAATGCGTTCGGTGCCGACATTCGCCGCCTGCTGCTCCATCTGCTCCATCAGCCAGGGGCCCTGAATGACGTCGGCGAAGCCGGGATAGTTCTCGACGTCGGTGGTAATGGTCATCTGTCCGCCAGGCTGCATACCGTGCACGATCGCCGGCTTCAGACCCGCGCGTGCGGCGTAGATGGCTGCCGTCAGGCCGGCTGGCCCCGATCCCAGGATAAGCACGCGAAAATGGCGGGTCTCGGACATAGCTCTCTCCTTACGCGCGCAGTCCGGCAGCAACGCCTGCCCGCACCGCGCGTCAACAGATCCGTTATGTAAATCGCCGCCTAAGCCCTCGCAAGGCGGACAGACAATTGTCAGAACAAACGTCGACAGCCGGACCGTCAAACGCCACCCGGCAACCGGTTTCGACGTCAGCGTCCCCGATTCCAATCATTTTAGCCGAAGCGGGGGCCGACCGCATCCCGAACCTGAAATGGCGGCAAACCGGGATTCAGGCGCTGGCGTGCCGCGCGAGCCGGGCAAGAACTTCTTTGGCGACCTCACCGGTTTCGTCCAGCGCCGGATAGGTCCAGCTTTCGAGACCGCCTTCGAAGCGGCGTGTATAACCTGCCTGGCGCAGGCCGGCGTGGAAATCGTTGAATTTCCTGCTGCCGCCCTCGAGATCGACCACGTAGACCGGTTTTCCGGTGGCGCAAGCCTCCGAAACCATGGTGGCCGAGTCGCAGGTGACGACAATGGTATCGGCGATCCCGAGGTAGCCGAAATAGGGATTCGGGCCCTCGAAGTCCCAGATTTCGGCGCCGGTCTTTGCCAACCGATCGTGCAGCACGGCAATGTTTTCCGCACCCGTTCGCCGCGACGGGGTGACGGCGAGCCCGGCATCGAGCGCGGTGAGCCTGTCGCAGAGGCCTGCCGTGATCTCCGGCGTCAGGCGATAGGCCGAACTGTTGCCGCCGATAAGGACGGCCACGAGTGGCCGGGGCAAATGCGCGAGCTTTGGCGCGATCCGCTCGGCCTCGGCGGCGAGGCGTTCCGGCGTAACCCTGTGCAGGGCGCCCATCGTTTCGATGACGTTCGGGCCGGACAACCGGTCATGCCGTGGCGGCACCACCAGATCGAAGCGCCGAGGCGCCGTTTTCGGATCCTGGATATGCACCGTGTAGGTGCGGCCTCCGCTTGCCCGGCGGATGAACAGTGAAAACGGCACGCTGCGTCGGCCGCAGGTGATGAGCAGGTCGGGCCAGGGTGGCGTTATGGGCTCGTGGTCGACCGGGAGAGAGGCGAGCGGCGCCGGCCACCAGCCCGCCGGCAGCCAGATCCAAGGCCGTCGCGGCTTTACGCGTTTGATCTCGAACGGCAGGCCGATCCGCTCCGCCAGGCCGACGGCCTGGTTTTCCATGCCGGCATGTCCGGGCGTCAGCACCCAGCACGATGGATTGTCGGACGATTCGGTCATGTCCCGTCTATTGCTCAAGCCGAGGCAGCGGTTCGGACCACAAGAAACAGAGCGGATTGTGCGGGCATCCTTTGCGGTTCGACTGCATTGCGTAATATTATTGCGCGATCAGGCAGGCCAGGGTTCAAAACATGCAGCGCGTAAAGCTCGACAAAATCGACCGGCAGATCCTCGAAGAACTGCGGACCAACGGTCGGATCACCAACGTCGAGCTGGCCCGGCGGGTCGGCATCTCCGCGCCGCCCTGCCTGCGCCGGGTGCGGGCGCTCGAAGAAGCCGGCTTTATCGGCGGCTACCATGCCGAACTGAACGCCGAGGCGTTGGGCTATGGCCTGACGGTGTTCGCGATGGTCGGCCTGCACAGTCAGGCGGAAGCGGATCTTGAGGCATTCGAAGGCATGGTGCGGTCGTGGCCGATGGTCCGGGAATGCCACATGCTGACGGGTGAAGCGGACTTTATTCTCAAGGTTGTCGCCCGCGATTGGGATAGTTGGCAGACGTTCCTGACGACCGAACTGACGCCTGCGCCAAACGTCGCCAGCGTCAAAACCTCGCCGGTGCTCCGACGTTCGAAATCCGATCCGGGCGTGCCGCTGGATGCAGCGCTGATCAGCGACGCCTGAATGGCGCCACGCGCTACTTGTATTTGACCTTGACCAGTTCGTAATACTTGCCGCCGCTCGGCGTCGTCACCTCGACCTCGTCGCCGACCTGTTTGCCAATCAGTGCGCGGGCCAGCGGCGAGCCGATGGACAGCCGTTTCGACTTCACGTCGGCTTCGTCTTCACCGACGATCTGAAAATAGATCTCCTCGTCGATGTCTTCATCGATCAGCGTCACGGTGGCGCCGAACTTCACCGTCTTGCCGGACAGTGACGATGTATCGATGACCTGTGCCCGGCTGATCTTATTTTCCAGCTCGGCCACCCGGCTTTCGATGAACGCCTGCCGCTCCTTCGCCGCGTGATATTCGGCGTTCTCCGACAGATCGCCGTGCGCGCGCGCCTCTTCGAGCTGCCGGATTACGGCCGGTCGTTCGACGGACTTCAGTCGCTTCAATTCGTCTTCCAGGGCGGAAAAGCCCTGCAGGGTCATAGGATGACGTTCCATAGCTAACTCAGTATGCAGCAAGAATCAGTCAAGTGTTGCAGAAACTGACGACGGGTGCATGCTTTTGCGCATCTCGGCGGAAACCCCCGAATGGCTAGAAGTATGACTGTAGCGGGGCCACTTCAAGGCCACTGGCGCGCAGCATGGCGATGGCCTGAACCGAGGCGCGGGCGCCGGCGATCGTGGTGTAGTAGGGGATCTTGTTGAGCAGCGCGGCGCGGCGAAGCGTATAGCTGTCAGCGATCGCCTGCGCGCCTTCGGTCGTGTTGAACATCAACGACAACCCGCCGTTCGTGATCACGTCGACGATATGCGGCCGGCCTTCGAGCACCTTGTTCACCTGGCTGACTGGGATGCCGGCGTCATCCAGGAACGATGCGGTTCCCCGCGTCGCAATAACCTCGAAGCCGAGCTCGACAAGCTGCGTCGCCAGTTCCGCAGCGGCCGGCTTGTCGCTGTCCTTGACGCTGATGAAGACTGTGCCGTCGCGTGGCAGATCGGTGCCGGCGGCGATCTGCGATTTCGCGAATGCCGCGTCGAAGCTACGGTCCAGGCCCATGACTTCGCCGGTCGATCGCATCTCCGGGCCCAGCAGGATGTCGACGCCCGCGAACCTGGCAAATGGGAATACCGCTTCCTTGACGGCGACATGATCCGTCCGGTCGATCTCGAGATCGAAATCGCTGAGCTTTTCGCCCGCCATGACCCGGGCCGCGATCTTGGCCACGGGCTTGCCGACGGCCTTGGCGACGAACGGCACCGTCCGGCTGGCCCGCGGATTGACCTCCAAGACGTAGATATCGCCGTCCTTGACGGCAAACTGCACGTTCATCAGCCCGACGACGTTAAGCGCCAGCGCCAGGGCCTCGGTCTGCCGCTGGATCTCGGCGACGACGTCGCCGTCGAGCGAGTAGGGCGGCAGCGAGCAGGCCGAGTCGCCGGAATGCACGCCGGCCTCCTCGATATGCTCCATCACACCGACGACGGCCACGGTCGAACCGTCGGCCAGGGCGTCGACATCCACCTCGATGGCGTCCTGAAGATAGCTGTCGATCAGGATCGGGCTGTCGCCGGAGACGCGTACCGCCTCGCGCATGTAGCGTTCCAGCGATCCGGCATCGCGGACGATCTCCATGGCGCGGCCGCCGAGCACGTAGGACGGTCGGACGACGACGGGATAGCCGATTTCGGTCGCGACGGCCTGCGCCTCTTCGGCCGAGGTGGCGATGCCGTTCGGCGGCTGCCGCAGGTCGAGATCGTGCAACAGCTTCTGGAAGCGGTGCCGGTCTTCGGCGAGGTCGATGGCGTCCGGCGACGTGCCCAGGATCGGCACGTCGGCCGCGGCTAGGCCCTGCGCCAGCTTCAACGGCGTCTGGCCGCCGAACTGTACGATGACGCCCTTCAGCGTGCCGGCGGATTGTTCGACGCCGACGATCTCCAGCACGTCCTCGACGGTCAGCGGCTCGAAGTAGAGCCGGTCGGAGGTGTCGTAGTCGGTCGAGACCGTTTCCGGATTGCAATTGATCATGATGGTCTCGTGACCGGCCTCGGCGAGCGCGAAGGCCGCCTGCACGCAGCAATAGTCGAACTCGATGCCCTGGCCGATGCGGTTCGGGCCGCCGCCGAGGATGATCACTTTCTCGCGCGCCGACGGACGCGCCTCGCACTCCGCCGCGTCGCCGGTCTCGTAGGTCGAATACATGTACGGCGTCTGGCTTTCGAACTCGCCGGCGCAGGTATCGATGCGCTTGAACACCGGGATGACGCCGAGCCGTCGGCGTTGCTCGGTGACGGCGGCCGACGTTTTGTCCGAAAGCTCTGCCAGACGGTCGTCCGAAAAGCCCAGACGCTTCAGGGCCAGCATGCCGTCGTGGTCTGTCGGCATACCGTTCGTTCGAACCGTCTGTTCGGCCGTGACAATCTGATGGATCTGATCCAGGAACCACGGGTCGTAGTGCGTGTAGCGGCGAATCTCTTCCAATGAATATCCCAGCCGGAAGGCCTGGGCGATGACCAGTAGCCGTTCCGGCGTTGGCCGCGACAGGGCCGCGCGCACGGTGTCGGGATCGCCGTCCTCGCCGTCGAACAGATCGACCTCGTTCAGTCCGGTCAGGCCGGTCTCCATCGATCGCATGGCCTTCTGCAGGCTCTCGGCGAAGCAGCGGCCGATCGACATCGCCTCGCCGACAGATTTCATCGACGTGGTCAGCAGCGGTTCGGCGGCCGGAAACTTTTCGAAGGTGAAACGCGGCACCTTGGTGACGACATAGTCGATGGTCGGCTCGAAGCTCGCCGGCGTCACGCCGCCGGTGATGTCGTTGTCGAGCTCGTCGAGGGTGTAGCCAACGGCCAGCCGCGCCGCGACCTTGGCGATCGGAAAGCCGGTCGCCTTCGAGGCCAGCGCCGAGGAGCGCGAGACCCGCGGGTTCATCTCGATCACGACCATGCGTCCGTCGGCCGGGTTGATGGCGAACTGCACGTTCGAGCCGCCGGTATCAACGCCGATCTCGCGCAGGCACGCGATCGAGGCGTTGCGCATGATCTGATATTCCTTGTCGGTCAGCGTCAGCGCCGGTGCGACGGTGATCGAATCCCCGGTATGCACGCCCATCGGATCGACGTTCTCGATCGAGCAGACGATGATGCAGTTGTCGGCGCGGTCGCGCACGACCTCCATCTCGTATTCCTTCCAGCCGAGGACCGATTCCTCGATCAGCACCTCGCTGGTCGGCGAGGCGTCGAGCCCGCCCTCGACGATGGTGCGGAATTCGTCCCGGTTGTAGGCGATGCCGCCGCCGGTGCCGCCAAGCGTGAAGCTCGGCCGGATGATCGCCGGCAGGCCGACATAGTCGAGCCCGACGAGCGCCTCGTCCAGGCTGTGCGCGAAATGCGCCCGCGGCGTCTCAAGCCCGATCTCGGTCATGGCCTGCTTGAACTGCTGCCGGTCCTCGGCCTTGGCTATCGCCGTCGGCGAGGCGCCGATGAGCTGTACGCCCAGCCGTTCGAGCGTACCGTCGCGGCTCAGCGCCATCGCCGTGTTCAGCGCGGTCTGGCCGCCCATGGTCGGCAGCAGGGCGTCGGGTTGTTCCTTGGCCAGGATGCGGGCGACGATCTCCGGCGTGATCGGCTCGACATACGTCGCGTCGGCCATGTCCGGATCGGTCATGATCGTGGCCGGGTTCGAGTTCACCAGGACGACGCGATAGCCTTCGTCCCTGAGCGCCTTGCAGGCCTGGGTGCCGGAATAATCGAATTCACAGGCCTGACCGATGATGATCGGCCCGGCGCCGATGATCATGATTGAGGAGATATCGGTCCGCTTAGGCATTCTTGGCCATCAAATCGACGAAGCGTTGGAAGAGATAGTGACTGTCCTGTGGGCCGGGTGAGGCTTCGGGGTGGTATTGCACCGCGAAGATCGGCTTATCGTCGACAGCGAAGCCCTCGAGGCTGCCATCGAACAGCGAAATATGCGTCGGCGTGACGCCCGCCGGCAGCGAGTCCCGGACCACGACAAAGCCGTGGTTCTGGCTCGTGATCTCGACCTTGCCGGTGGTCAGATCCTTGACCGGCTGGTTCGCGCCGCGATGGCCCATATGCATCTTTTCGGTCCGGGCGCCCAACGCCAGCGCCAGCATCTGATGTCCGAGGCAGATGCCGAACAGGGGTTTGCCGGACGCCATGACGCCGCGAATCGCCGGTACGGCGTATTCGCCGGTCGCGGCCGGATCGCCCGGGCCGTTCGACAGGAACACGCCGTCCGGATCGTGGCGCAAGATATCCTCCGCGGTCGAATCGGCCGGCACGACCGTGACCCGGCAACCCGCCGACGCCAGGCAGCGCAGGATGTTGCGCTTGACGCCGTAGTCGACGGCGACGACGTGATGGCGGGGATCCTGGAGCTGGCCGTAGCCGTCCGCCAGCGACCAGCGGGTTTCCTCCCAGGCATAGCTCTGCCGGCAACTGACGTCGATGGCGAGATCCATGCCCTCCAGGCCGGGCCAGTCGTTCGCCTCGGCCTGCAGCGCCGCGACGTCGAACTGTCCGTCGGGATCGTGGCGCAGCACGCCGCGCGGCGCGCCGAGATCGCGGATGCGCCGGGTCAGGCGCCGGGTATCGATACCGGCGATCGCCGGCAGGTCGAAGCGCGACAGCCAGGCATCGAAGCCCCGGGCGGCGCGCCAGTTCGATGGCTCGGTAATGTCCATGCGCAGCACGCAGGCGCGCGCCGCCGGCGTCGTCGTCTCGTGGTCTTCGTCGTTCGCGCCGACGTTGCCGATATGCGGAAAGGTGAAGTTGATGATCTGACCGGCATAGGAGGGATCGGTCATGATCTCCTGGTAGCCGGTCATCGACGTGTTGAAGCAGACTTCGCCGACCGCCTGACCGATGGCGCCCAGGCCATGCCCCCAGAACACCGTTCCGTCGTCGAGCACCAACGCGGCCGTCGCGCGTGAGGGCGGCGCGGCGGGATCGCTGCTGTTGGTTGTCATCCGAGGGGTTCCGAGCCGGTCGCGCGGCCGCGACGATTCGCCTTGCCGCACTCAAAAAAGCGCCGGGACATTAAGCAAAAGCCCGGCCGTCGTCAAGCCTGTCTATTTGTTAGAAAATCTATATATTTCAATATCTTAGTTCCGCGTCGACGGTTTGCGTCGCCGATGCCTTTCAGTTAGCATTCCAAGCCTTATGCACGAACAGCGGGAGTCGTCCGAATGCTGCGTGCCGATCTGTCAGAATCGCTCAAATCAGCCATCAAGGCGAAAGACAGCCGTCGAGTCTCGACGTTGCGCCTGATCCTGGCCGCCATCAAGGACCGCGACATCGCCGTGCGCAGCGACGGCCGGGCGGACGGCGTCAGCGACGACGAGATCCTCGGTATCCTGCAAAAGATGATCAAGCAGCGCCGCGAGAGCATCGCGCACTACGAGCAGGGCGCGCGTCTGGAGTTGGCCGCGCAGGAGCAGGAAGAGATCGACGTCATACAGGATTACCTGCCGGCGCAGTTGAGCGATGACGAGATGAAGACGGTGGTGACCGAGGTTCTCGCCGAGATCGGCGCCGAGGGAATCAAGGATATGGGCCGGACCATGGGGGTGCTCAAAGAGCGCTATACCGGCCGGATGGATACGAGCAAGGCCAGCCTGATCGTCCGGCAGCTATTGACCGGCGGCCCGTCATCGACGCAATAGGCTTGCCCTGAATGGGTTAAGGGCTAACTTGGTCTTGCGCCAACGTTACACGGGGCGTCCTGCAGCAACATCTGATACCAACATCCGCCGATGGCATTCAGCGATCAGTTCCTCGACGAGATCCGGACCCGTGTACCGGTGTCCGATGTCGTCGGTCGGCGGGTCAAGCTGATCAAGCGGGGGCGCGAATATGTCGGCCTCAGCCCCTTCAACAGCGAAAAGACGCCTTCGTTCACGGTGAACGATCAGAAGCGGTTCTATCACTGCTTCTCGAGCGGCGAGCATGGCGACGTCTTCACCTTCGTAATGAAGACGGAGGGATTGTCGTTTCCCGAGGCGGTGGAGCGGTTGGCGGCCGAAGCCGGTCTGGACGTGCCCAAGGATGCGCCGGAAGACCGCGCACGGGCCGAGCGCCGGGCCGGCCTGATCGAGGCCCAGGAAGCCGCGACGCAATGGTTTCAGGCCAAGCTGAACAGCCCGGCCGGCCGGCACGCCGCCGACTATCTGCGGGGACGCGGCCTCGACGCCGAAACCGTGGAGCATTTCCGGTTGGGCTTCGCGCCGGAACAGCGCACCATGCTGAAGGAAGCGCTGCTGGCGCGCGGCTTCACGGAAGAGGTGCTGATCGAGGCCGGCTTGCTGATCGCGCCCGAGGACGGCGGTGCGAGCTACGACCGGTTTCGCAACCGCGTCATGTTTCCGATCACCGACCGTCGAGGCCGGGTCATCGCATTCGGTGGCCGGACTCTTGGAGAGTCGCGCGCGAAGTATCTGAACTCGCCCGAAACCCCGGTCTTTCACAAGGGCAACGTGCTCTACAATCTCGGCCCGGCACGGCAGGCCGCCCACGAAACCGGGGTGGTGATCGTCACGGAAGGCTATATGGACGTCATCGCGCTGCATCGGGCGGGCTTCAAGCACGCCGTGGCGCCGCTGGGCACGGCCCTGACGGAAGCCCAGATCGCCGAACTCTGGCGGCTGGCGCCGGAACCCATCCTTTGTCTCGACGGCGACAATGCCGGTCGCCGGGCGGCCCAGCGCGCCGCCGAACGCGCGCTGCCGTTGCTGCAACCGGGGAAATCGCTGTGTTTCGCCGAGTTGCCGGCCGGCGACGACCCCGACAGCCTGTTGGCGTCCGAGGGACCGTCGGCATTGCAGCGCGTGCTGGATGCGGCCTCGCCCATGGCGGAGGTGCTGTGGCGCGGCGGCGCCGGCGGCGGGCGGCCGCTCGACACGCCGGAGCGGCGAGCCGGCTTGCGGCGCGATTTGGGCCGATTGGCCGCGGAAATCCGCGACGAGACGGTACGCACCTATTACCGTCAGTTTTTTGCTGAGAAAATGGACGGCCTGTTCGCCGGCAATCGGGCATCGACGCCGGTTTCCGGCGGCCAGCGCCGCGGCGGCCGTCATCGTACGTTTACCATAGAGAAACTACCTGCAAGACATAGTCTCGGGCAGGGTAGCGAGGCGCAGTCCGTTCGCCGGGAGCGGTTATTGACGGCGGTGTTGCTCAACCAACCGGCGCTACTTGAAGAGGTTTGGGAGGATTACGCTTCGTTAACCTTGTCCAGCCCCGCGCTTGACAGCCTACGGAATGCGATCATAAAACAGGCCGGTTTGGGCGAGCCCCTTGATATTGCTGGTTTAAAGGACAATCTCTCCGGCAGCGCACAGGCTGAGCTTATAAGCTTATCTGGGCCGAATGCGGCCGATTTGGAGCCATTTGCGCGTCTGGACGCAGATTTGAACGAGGCGAGGGCAGGTTGGGTGCAGACCCTTGGGCTGCACCGCTTGGAAGGGCTTCGCCTTGACCTGAACGCCGCCGCGGCTGTTCTGGCGCAGGACATGACGGAAGAGAATTACGCGCGATACTTGGCTTTGAAGCAGGAATTCGACCGGGCACAGGGCGAGGCGACGTCACTGGATGCCGGTCAGAGAATCTAGTGGAAGCGTGCGATTGATGGCGGCAGCGACATTCACCATTTCAAACGATTGGCGGGAGTAAGGCCCTATGGCTAAAGCGGCACCGGCGGCCGAGAACGAAGAACGCGACGAAGCTCAGGACCGTCCCCTGCTCGATACCGTCAACGCGGCGCTGAAGAAGCTTGTCGCGAAAGGCAAGGAACGCGGGTTCGTCACCTATGACGAGTTGAACGCGGTTCTGCCCCAGGACCAGGTGTCGTCCGAGCAGATCGAAGACGTGATGACCATGCTCTCCGAGCTGGGCATCAACCTGATCGAGAGCGAAGAGAACGAAGACGCGGTCGCGGCCTCGCAGAAGCCCGACGCAGAGGCGCCGGCGCAGGAAGCGCCGACAGAGGAATACGACCGCACGGACGACCCGGTCCGGATGTATCTGCGCGAGATGGGCAGCGTCGAGCTGTTGTCGCGCGAGGGCGAAATCGCCATCGCCAAGCGCATCGAGGCCGGCCGCGAGACCATGATCGCCGGCATCTGCGAGAGCCCGTTGACGATCCGCGCGGTGATCGAGTGGCGCGACATGCTGGTCGACGGCAAGGTGCTGCTGCGCGACATCATCGATCTGGATGCGACCTATGGCGCCGGTCCTGACGGTGACGGTCAGGCGGCGAAGACCAACGGCGCCGCCAAGCCGGAGGGCGCCGACGCGACCCCGGGGGCGGAGACCAAGGCCAACGGCGAAGACACCGAAGCCAGCGAAGGCGAAGACGGCGATACCGACGGTGACGGCGACGACGACGAGGAAGACAACAGCTTGTCGCTGGCGGCCATGGAGCTGGCGCTGAAGCCGACGGTGCTGGAGGTCTTCGATCAGATCGCCAAGACCTTCAAACGCTTCAAGAAGGTTCAGGACGCCCGCATCGAGGCGGCGCTGAAGCACCAGGAACTGACGCCGCAACAGGAAAAGCGCTACCAGAAGCTGGCGACCGAACTGGTCGAACTGGTTGAGGCCGTGCATCTCAACAACAACCGGATCGAAGCGCTGGTCGATCAGCTCTACGGCATCAATCGGCGCCTGATCGGCCTCGAGGGCCGGCTGCTGCGGCTCGCCGATTCCTGTGGCGTGGTGCGCGAAGACTTCATCAAGCAGTACCAGAACAACGAGCTCGACCCGCGCTGGCTCGGCCGGGTGCGCCGGCTGAAAGGCAAGGGCTGGGCCGACTTCGCCGCCAAGGAAAAGGACCAGATCAAGGATATCCGCGATCAGATCGCGCATGTCGCCAGCGAGACCGGCCTGCCGATCGGCGAGTTCAAGCGCATCGTCAACACGGTCCAGAAGGGCGAGCGCGAGGCCCGGATCGCCAAGAAGGAGATGGTCGAGGCCAACCTGCGGCTGGTGATCTCGATCGCCAAGAAATACACCAACCGCGGCCTGCAGTTCCTCGACCTGATCCAGGAAGGCAATATCGGCCTGATGAAGGCGGTCGATAAGTTCGAGTACCGCCGCGGTTACAAGTTCTCGACCTACGCCACCTGGTGGATCCGTCAGGCCATCACCCGGTCGATCGCCGACCAGGCCCGCACGATCCGCATCCCGGTGCATATGATCGAGACCATCAACAAGCTGGTCCGCACGTCGCGGCAGATGCTGCACGAGATCGGCCGCGAGCCGACGCCGGAGGAGCTGGCCGGCAAGCTCGGCATGCCGCTCGATAAGGTGCGCAAGGTCCTGAAGATAGCCAAGGAACCGATCAGCCTGGAAACGCCGATCGGCGACGAGGAAGACAGCCATCTCGGCGACTTCATCGAGGACAAGAACGCGGTGCTGCCGGTGGACGCGGCGATCCAGTCGAACCTGCGCGAGACCACGACCCGCGTGCTGGCGTCGCTCACGCCGCGCGAGGAGCGGGTGCTGCGCATGCGTTTCGGCATCGGCATGAACACCGACCACACGCTGGAGGAGGTCGGCCAGCAGTTCTCGGTGACCCGCGAGCGCATCCGCCAGATCGAGGCCAAGGCGCTGCGCAAGCTGAAGCATCCGAGCCGCAGCCGCAAGCTGCGCAGCTTCCTCGACAACTAGATTGCGTTGATAATCAGCGCCTAAGGGCCGGGGCTGTCGCTCCGGCCCTTTTTGTTGCGCGTGCCGCGCCGTCCGGCGATGACGACCGCCACCGGTACCTTGAGCAGCTCGTAGGCAATCCAGGTCAGGCCCAGCCCGGCGCCGCCATAGGCGAGACTGACCGGATCGAGCGGCAAGGCCGGCTGAAACGCCGCGAAGGTGGTGCGCGCAATCTCGCCGTCGATATGCCGCAGGAACACGAATGGCTTGGCGAAGGGATCGGCCGCCGCGATGGCGTCGTACGCGGAGGCCAGGGCCTCGACACGCGCCCGCGCGGCCTCGGCAAGCTGCGCGCGCGTGGTCTCGTCGACCGCGCGGTAGAGCGTGCCGTCGCGGATCAGGAGGTGATTGGCTTCCGCCTCTTCCAGCCGGCCGCCCAGCCGCTGCCGGTACTGCTGCAGAAAGGCCAGGAACTGCGACGCGGCGATGCCGCCCAGCGCCGCGAACATGGCGGCGACCAGGGAATCGAGTTTACGAAAGAGCCAGCGCATGTGCGGCATGTCTAACGCGTATGGCGCGTGATGCCCAGCCCACGCGGAGGTGGCTTTTGTCGGTCATCGCCAGTTGCTATAACCCCGCAGCCGCTGACGGAGGCAAATGCCGCCACAAGGGCCCGTAGCTCAACTGGTTAGAGCCGGCCGCTCATAACGGTCTGGTTGCAGGTTCGAGTCCTGCCGGGCCCACCACCCTTCGCCCTGCGGGCTTCGGGTGGCAAGCCACCCGACGACAATTCAACGTCGCGTTAGTTGAAGCCCTGGATCTGGGCCGGCAGATAGGTCGCCAGCGCCGGGAACAGCAGGACCAGCAGCAGGACGATGGCCTGGCAGGTGATGAAGGGCATGACGCCGCGGTACATGTCGCCGAAGGTGATTTCCGGCGGCGCGATCGAGCGCAGATAGAAGATCGAGGGCGCCATCGGCGGCGTCAGATAGGACGTCTGGATGACGATGATCATCACCGTCGCGAACCAGATGGGATCGACGCCCTGATCGCTGAGGATCGGCAGGAAGATCGGCAGCGTGATCAGCACCACCGAGACCCAGTCGAGGATGAATCCGGCGATAAAGACCAGCAGCAGCAGCACGCCGACGACGCCCCAGCTTGGCAGGTCGAGCGCGGACACCAGACCCTGCACCAGCTGGTTGCCCTGATGCAGCCGGAAGATGCCGGCGAAGATGTTGCCGCCGACGACGATCAGCAGGATCATGCAGTTGATCAGCAGGGTTCGCCGGAGCGTATCCGCCAACACGGCGAAGGAGAAACGGCCGTAGGCGATCGTCAGCACGACGGCGCCGAGCGCGCCGATGGAGGCGGCTTCGGTCGGCGTAGCGACACCGAATATGATCGCGCCCAGGACCGCGCCAATCAGGCCGATCGCCGGCACCATGCCGGTCGCGGTGATCTTCAGCTTTTCGCCGAGCGGCAGGTCCGTGCCTTCCGTGACCGCCGGCGAGCCCTCGGGCTTGAGCAGCGCGCGGGCCAGGATATAGCCGAGGAACAGCGCCACCATGATGCCGGCTGGAATCAACACGGCGGCGAACAGCTTGCCGACCGACTGGTTCGAGATCGAGGCGTAGATCACCACGACGATCGACGGCGGCACCATGGTGCCGAGCGAGCCGCCGGCGCAGATCGTGCCGGCGATCAGCGAGCGGTCGTAGGCGTAGCGCATCATGATCGGGATCGCCATCACGCCGATCACGACCTCGACGGCGCCGACAATGCCGGTCGACGCGGCGATCACCGCCGCCATGCCGATGGTCGCCAGCGAAAGGCCGCCGGGCAGCCGGCCGAGCCAGACCTGCATCGCCCGAAACAGCCGCTCGGATATGCCGGAGGACTCCAGCATCACCCCCATGAACACAAAGGCGGGCACCGCCGAGAGCAGGAATTGGGACGCGGTGTGCTGAATGACGCCGTAGATCTGCAGCGAGGCCAAAGCGCCGAAGGCAGGCAAGGCCATGAGGAACGCCGTGGCGATCAGCGCGAAGGCGACGGGGATGCCGAGGAAGACGAACAGGAAAAGCAGCGGAAACATCAACGCCGCGAGCGTTTGGCCGTCCATGCGTCAGGCTGCCGTTTGCTCGCGTGCGCTCGGCGCGGGCACCGCCTCGGGCCGCCACAGACCGATCAGATGCCGGACCGCTTCGATCAGCACCTGCAAGGCGAAGCTGGTGAGGCCGATCGCGATACCGGTCAGGAACGGCCAGATCAGCGGCTCCCAGGCGCTCATGCTTTCAAGCGTGCCCCGCTCATAGGCCTTTGCCGCCTTGCCGATGGCAAAGTTGGCCGTCATGGCCAGCGCCGGGAGAAAGATACCGAGATAAAAGGCCGCGTTGATCGCGTGCTGCACACGCAGCGGCAATCGCGATGAGGCGAAGTCGATGCGGACATGCTGGTTCGCGCGCAACGTAAACGCCGCGCCCAGCAGGAAGAGCGTGCCATTGAACATGTAGGAGACCGTGTTCGCCCACATCGTCGGCGCGTTGAAGCCGCGCCGGGCGACGACCTCCCAGATCATGGCGCCGATCATCAACAGCATCAGCAGCATGGCGATCACGCCAAGCCAGCGCCCGACCTGGTCAAGGCCGCGCAGGATTTTCAGAATGGATTCGGTGCTCACCCGGCCCCCATCCCGGCACGCCGGGCACCCTTCATGCGAAGTGCGCCCGGCGGCCTACGATGCCGGCAAATCGGTCAGTCGCGATGGTCGACGACCATATACTTGGCGTTGGCCTGCCACTTTTCCTGAAAGGCGATGATCGACTCGATCGCCTGCATGGGATAGGGGTTGCCCTTGGCGGCGGCCTCTTCGGCCACCTTCTTGGCCCAAGCGCGCGAAGCTTCCCGGGACTTCGCCACGAAGTCGTCCGACAGGCGGATGAACTCGTTGTTGCCGCCCTGCAGTTTTTCCATGGCGTCGAGGTCGGACATGATGAAGCGGTTCATGCCGTCATAGGTCGTCAGCCGGGCCGCGGTCTCGATCGCCTGCTGGATGTCCTTCGGCAGCTCGTTCCACTTGTCGAGCAGCACGACGCCCTCGAAGGCCCAGGCGCCGGCATGGATGCCGGGGTAGATGATGTAGGGCGCCACCTCCTGGTAGCCGAGCTTGATATTCTCGCCGGGCGTCGAGTACTCGGTCATGTCGAGACCGCGCTTTTCCAGCATGCCGTAGATCTCGGGGCCGGGGACGGTCGTGGGCGAGGCCTGGAAGTACTCTTTGACGATGGCAGCCCAGTTGCCGAGCGTGCGGTACTTGACGTTGGCGAGGTCGCCGACATTCTCGATCTTGATATGGCTGTGCGCGAAGAACTCCGACGGTCCGGCGCCGAGCACGAAGCTGTGCATGCCCATCTTGTCGGCGCGGTGCGCCTTCAGGATCTGTTCGCCGCCGCCATAGTAGAGCCAGGGCACCATCGAATCGACGCCGAGCCCGGTCGGAAAGCCGAGGATCATGGCGTTGATCGGGTCCTTGGTGCCAAGGAAGGCCGGCGGCATCATCGCCATCTCGACCAGACCGTCGTCGACCTGCTCGTAGATCTTAAAGATGTTGCCGAGCGTGCCGCCTGGTAGCGGTTCGAGCTTCATGCGCCCCGCGGTGAGCTGTTCGACCAGATCGACAAAGGGCAGCATGAAGTTGTTCCAGTACGAGCCGGTCTCGCCGTCGAACGTCGCGACCCGCCACTTGTATTCCTGTGCGTTGGCCGTGGTAGCCGCCAGCACCAAGACGGCTGCGGCGGCCAATCCCTTAAAGATCTTCATCCCCGTTCTCCCTTTTCTTGTCACTCGGCCGATACAATCTACGCTCGTTGCCTGTGCTTGCGGGCTCGCAGGCCGTCGCCAAGGCCATTCACGGCCTTGGTTCGGACCGCTCTTCTAGATTTTCCGGATGCCGCCCAATCGGCGAATGGCGGCCGCGCCTCCCATAACTGTCCCGTCACCCCGCAAACCGACGCTTATCTTAAGAGGCAGTGGGGGTATTTTCACCCTTAAGATTCCCGCCGCGTTTTTGCCGGTCGCTACGCATCGCACCCGGCCCGGATTTGTGTGAGGCCTGCTTTCACGGCATCGCCCCAGGCCCAGGCGTCGGCCGAGTAAGCGATGAAGTCGAAGCCCTGCTTGTAGAGCGCGATGGCATCGGCGACGTCCGGCACCAGGCGTCCGGCCGACGTGTTCGTCGCCTTGCAGGCGTCGATCACAGCGGCAATGGCGTCCGTGAAAGCGGGATTGTCGAACTCGCCGGGAATGCCGAGCGAGCAGGACAAGTCGAAATGCCCGACCCATAGGCAATCGACGTCGGGCAACGCGGCGATGTCCTTGGCGTTCTCGACCCCTTCGGCGGTCTCGATTTGCGCAAAGAAGGCCGTGCGCGCGTTGGCCTCGGACAGCTTGTCCAAGGTCGGACCGGCGGTGTAGCGGTCATGGGCGCTGCGCAGGATCACGCCCCGGCCGCCGGCCGGCGGATACTTGATGCAATGGATGATCGCTTCGGCCTCGGCGGCGGTGCTGACCATCGGCAGCATCACGGCTTCGGCGCCCGCGTCCAGCGTGCGGGCAATGTCCTTATAGTCCTTGGACGGCACCCGAACGACCGTCGGTACGCCGGCCGCCCGCATATAGGCGACGACATTCTTGACCGTTTCGACCCCATAGCCGCTGTGCTCCGTGTCGAAGATCACGAAGTCGCAGGTCGCTTCCTTCATGATGTAGCCGATGCCTGATGTGTTGAACTCGAACAGGAAGTGCCCGGCTTTCAGATCGCGGTTGCCGGCCATGGATTTGAGCGCTGTTTCGGTCATGTCTGCGTCTTTCGCCTTTTCTCGCTCTCGATGTCGTCGAGCACACAGTCTAACCCCGTCGGCGGGCGGAGGCAGTCACGGTTGCGATTGTCGCGCCGGTTGGCGGTGTCGCCACTTTCTGCTGATATAGGCCGAACATTCGATGACGGCGGAAGCGCGGCGCGCCCGCCACCCCCAACAACACTGCGGAGGCGAGGCGATGAAACTCTATGACCTGAAGGCTGGCATGAACCCACGGCGGGTGCGGATCTTTCTTGCCGAAAAAGGCATCGAGGTGCCGAAGGTCGACGTCGACATGATGAAGGGCGAGAACGCGACACCTGCGTTCCTGGCGTTGAATCCACTCGGCAAGCTGCCGGTCCTGGAGCTGGACGACGGCACCATCCTGACCGAGTCCATGGCGATCTGCCGCTACTTCGAGGAGCTGCATCCCGAGCCGCCGCTGTTTGGTCGCGACGCGTTGGAACGCGCGAAGGTCGAGATGTGGAACCGGCGCATGGAGCTGGAGATCGCCTATCCGATGACGCAAGTCTTCCAGCATGGCTACGAGTTCTGGAAGGACCGCATCACCCAGGTCCCCGCCTTCGGCGAGGTCTGCCGCGAAAAGCTGCGGGACCGCATGAACTGGCTCGACGGCGAGTTGGCCGATCGGGATTACATCGTCGGCGACAGCTACACCGTCGCCGATATCACCGCGCAGTGCGGCCTGCTGATGGGCAAAGCCGTCGATATGCGGATCCCTGAAGCACTGGAGAACCTGTCGCGCTGGTTCGAAAGCGTTGTGTCGCGGCCAACCGCGCGCGCCTGAGCCATGGCTTTCGATCATCTCGGTGTGACGGTTGAGGACCGGATCGGCTGGCTGGAATACAACCGACCGCCGGTCAACGCGTTCACGATGGAGATGGTTCGCGAAGTCTCCGAGGCTTTGGACCAGTTGCTTGCCGATCCGCAAGTGCGGGTTCTCGTCATCGCCAGCGCTGTCGAAAGCTATTTCAGCGCCGGTGCCGATCTGACGGTCTTCGACGGCATTGGCGAGGCCGGCATGCGCGCCTGGGTCGAGGACGTGCATGGCATCGTCCGCAAGATGCGGGCGGCCGACAAGCCGCTGCTGGCCGCGATCAACGGCACGGCGGTCGGCGGCGGGCTTGAGATGACGCTGCATTGCGACGTGCGGTTTGCCGCCGCCGACGCCCGCCTCGGCCAGCCCGAGATCAACATCGCCTTCATCCCGCCGATCGGCGCCACCCAGGCGCTGGCGCGGCTAATCGGCCGGCCGCGGGCGATCCGTTACCTCTACGAGGGTCGCCTGCTGCCGGCCGCCGAAGCCCTCGACATCGGGCTGGTCGATGTCGTCGTGCCGCCGGACCAGTTGCGGGCGGAGGTGCGCGCCTACGCGCTCGATCTGGCGGCCAAGCCGGCGGGCGCGCTGGCCGCGATCCGACGCACCATCACCGAAGGCGGTGGCAGGACATTCGACGAGGGCTTGGCGATGGAGGCGGAGGCCGTCGTGGCCCTCGCCGCCCATCCCGATTTCGCCGAGGGCGTGCGCGCCTTCCTCGAAAAGCGCAAACCCAACTGGTCCTGATCGACGCGGCTATCGCTGCAGCGCCGAGTGGAAGCGGTCGATCCCAAGGTCCTGCCGCAATTCCACGGTGTCCGCCGCCTTGGCGTCCTCCAACGGGATGCCGGTCGAGTCCGCGACCCGATCGATGGCGTTGAACAGGCCGGCGACGGCGGCCGCATCCACCAGCGCGTCGTCGCCGATTTGCTGCCGGATGCGGTCGCGCAGCTCGGCCAGGGCTTGATCGTTGTCACCGATCGCGGCTTCGGCAAAGGCCGTCAGCAGGGCGCCGTGGGCGATCCCGCCGTCGCCTGCGGCTTCGCCCGTCACGGCCTGCAGGTCCAGTTCGTCACCAGTATGAGCGCTGCTCGCACGGAGCAACTGAGCATGACTGGTGGTTCAATAGACGCAGCCGTTGAGGGCCGATACCCGGCCGGCGATCAGCTCGATCTGCGCATGATCGATGGCCCGGAACTCGCGGTCGAAGTCGCGCATGGCTGCGCCCGGCAGATACTGGGTTTCGACGATATCGAAAAAACCGCGCACCTCGTCGGGCACCAGGCTAAGGGCGCGCCGGATGTGGGCGCCTGTGGTGCCGCCGTAGAGATCCGCCTCGGCGTCGCCGGCGTCCTCCGGCGCGATCCACGGCACCCAGGCGGGGCCCGGTTTGGCGCCGGCGGGCCGATAATTGGTCGGCGCGCCGTCCATGGGTTCGGGCAACGGCAGCGGTTCGACACCGATGCCTCGGGCAAAGGTGTCCACGGCGACGATGTTGGCCAGTACGCCGATGATCTCGACATACTGCCCATCGCTCAGGCCATCGGCCCGAACACTGTCGAACCAGCGCCGGGTCAGCCGGCCCGGGTCCGTCCGGACTCGATGGATGACCTCGACAATCGGGGCGCCGAGAACGCCCAGGCTTTGGTGTTCGCCATCGATGGCATAGGGCGACAGCGCGGCTTTCCGTTCCCGGCAAAGCGGGCAGGCGGTGGCGTTGCGGGCCTCGGCCGCGATCGCCACCCGCTCGGCGCCGGTGAACCAGGCACCGGGCCTGGCCAGGCGATGCCAGGCGCGCGTATGGGCCGCAGTCAGGTCGGCCCGCACCGCGAATGGCGCGGTTTCATAGTTAATTTCTGTCATTACGGATCCTCTCCTCGTGCCCAAAGCCTAGGGCAGACCAGTGGCCAGTTCGAGCGGAAATCGAGCCCGGCGGCGGGCGTGACGCCAGGACGATCGCGAACGGTCGCAAACGGATTAGTCAATGTCGCTCGAAAGCCAGTTGCGGCCGGCGGTCGGGCGCAACGTGGGCGTCGAAAATCGGTGTTCCCCTGGCAGAGGATCTTGGGTGATGCTGAAAGCACAAGCGACCAATGGCGCCGCCGGACCGCGCCACGTTAACTTTCAAAACAGCGTTGATCAGAGCGATCGCAAGGTACCGATAAACCTGCGGCAGACCGGACCGACCGCGGTCGAGATGCTGATCTCGACGCGGGTGCGGAAGTCGCCTTATTGGCATCTGTCGATGGAAGCCGGCTGCTGGCGCTGCACGGTCTACAACCGGATTTATCATCCGCGCGGCTATGTGAAGCCGGAGGATGGCGGTGCGGCCGTGGAGCACGACTCGCTGGTGAACGACGTCACTCTATGGAACGTCGCCGTCGAGCGTCAGATCCAGGTCATCGGTCCCGACGCCGAAGCGTTCGTCAACTTCGTGATCACCCGCGACGCCACCCGCATCGAGCCGATGAAAGGCAAATACGTCATTCTCTGCAACGAGAAGGGTGGCATCCTTAACGATCCGGTGCTGCTGCGTCTGTCCGAAGATGAGTTCTGGTTCTCGATCTCGGACTCAGACCTGATGCTGTGGCTGCAGGGCGTGAATGTCGGCAAGCGCTTCGACGTCGAGATCAACGAGATCGACGTCTGCCCGGTGCAGATCCAGGGGCCGAAGTCGGAAGACCTGATGGCCGATCTGGTCGGCGAGACCGTCCGCGAGCTGCCGAGCTACGGCATGATGCGGGCGCAGGTCGGCGGTCGCGACGTGGTCATCTCGCAGACCGGCTTTTCCGGCGAGAAGGGCTTCGAGATCTACCTCTACGATGCCACGCTGCATGCCGAGGACATGTGGTACGCGGTGCTGGCGGCGGGCAAGAAGCACAAGCTGCGGGTCATCGCGCCGGGCCATCAGCGGCGGATTGCCGCCGGCATCCTGTCCTGGGGCCAGGACATGGATTTCGAGACCGTGCCGTTCCAGGTCAATCTGGGTTACCAGGTGCCGCGCAAGAAGACGGCCGACTATATCGGTAAGGCGGCGTTGGAAAAGATGCGGGCCGACATCGAAGCCGGCAACCCGCCGTTCAAGAGCACGCTGGTCGGCATGGAACTGGGCGGCAAGCCGATCGACGAATATGCGCCGGACTTCTGGCTGATCTCCGGCCCCGACGGCGGCGACCCGTTCGGCTATGTGACGTCGCCCTGGTACGCGCCCGAGCTCGGTACGAACATCGCCATGGGCTTCGTGCCGGTGGGCATGTCCGCGCTGGGGACCGAGCTCAAGGTCTGGCTGCCGGAGCAGTATCAGGAAACGGCCGGTCAGCCGGTCGCGGCCAAGGTGGTCGAGATGCCGTTCCGGCCGTCGGTCAATCCGAACGCGCGTGAAATCGCCAAGGCCGAAGGCCGCGACGCCGCGTTCTAACGGCACGGCCGGACGCCAAACGGAGGATTCGAAAATGAGCGCCGATCAATCAACGGCCAAGCACGGCTTGCTGGAGCGCCTGGAAGCAGGTCCTGTTATCGTCGCCGAAGGTTATCTGTTCGAGTTCGAGCGTCGCGGGTACCTGCAGGCGGGCGCCTTCGTGCCCGAGGTGGTGCTGGAGCATCCCGAAGCCGTCCGGCAACTGCATATCGAGTTCGCCCGGGCCGGCAGCGACGTTATGGAAGCCTTCACCTACTATGCGCACCGCGAGAAGATGCGCCTGATCGGCCGCGAGGGGCAGCTCGAGGAGATCAACCGCAACGCCCTGCAAATCGCAAAGGGTGTCGCGGATGAGTACGGCACGTTGCTCGCCGGCAATATCTGCAACACCAATCTCTACGATCCGGCCGATCCCGAGTCGCACAAACAAGCCCGGGCGATCTTCGAAGAGCAGGTGCAGTGGGCGGTGGATGCCGGTGTCGATATGATCATCGGCGAGACCTATTCATGGGTCGGCGAGGCGATGATCGCGCTAGAGGTCATTAGTCAGACCGACCTGCCGTCCGTCATGACATTGGCGCTGCACCGCGAGCCGACGACACGCGACGGCGTCGATCCAAATGACGGCTTCAAGCAGATGCACGACGCTGGCGCCGATGTCGTCGGCTACAACTGTATTCGTGGGCCCTGGACCATGGTGCAGTTGCTGCCGGAACTGCGGCAGAAGGTGCCGGGCCATCTGGCGGCCTTGCCGGTTCCGTATCGCACGCTGCCCGCGCAGCCGACGTTCCAGTCGCTGCGGGATCCTGGATGCAACTCGATCCCGGACGACCGACCGTTCCCGGTCGCGCTCGATCCCTTCGTCTGCAATCGATACGAAATGGCCGATTTCGCCAAGCAGGCCTACGAGGCCGGCGTGCACTATATCGGCGGTTGCTGCGGCACCGGTCCGCATCACGTGCGTGCGATGGCCGAGGCGCTCGGCCGGCAGCCCGAAGCGAGCCGGTATTCGGTCGACATGTCGAAGCACGCTTACTTCGGCACCGAACAGAGCCTGAAAGCGACCAATACCGCGTACGCGGATCAGCTCTAGCGAGACGATCCTGAGCGGGACAGGCCGACGAATAGCCGAGCAACAGGCCGCGGCTGAGGGCCGCTTCATGCGGTTGCGCGGCTTGGCGTGACGCGTCAAGCTAAAGGCGATTCGAGTCGATTTGTAAGCAACCGCTATTCGTCCGCGCCTGTTCGGGACTGATGCCGGGGCAGGAACGCAGGCAACGGTCGATGGCGTAACCGCCCGGCAGCCGTGTCCGATTTGTCAACACCGCCGCAGCTCCACGCCGAAACCGGCTATGGCCTGATCGATCCAGACGACGTCGCAGAGCCTGTCCTGCGAGATCTGTACGACTATTGGGATGGCCTCAGGGCAAAAGGGCTTCCGCCGCGACGCGCGGACATCGATCCGTTGGAGATGCGCGGCTTCCTGCCGTATGTGTTCTTGGTCGATACGGCCGAGCATATCGGCGAATTTCGCTTTCGGTTGTACGGCACCGCGGTTGTCGAAGGCTTCGGCGAAGACCGCACCGGCTGGCGCTTCGAGCAGCACGCCCATATCGAGAATGTGCACGAGGTGAATGCTGGCTACCTGTTCGTGCGCGACAATGCCCGGCCGCACTATTTGCCCGACCGCGTCGTGTCGCATTGGCGCGATTACCGCGGCTATTCGCGTCTGCTCCTGCCGCTGTTCGGCGAGATCGGACAGGTCGAGATGATTATCGGCGGCGCCTGGTTTTTCCCCGTGGACGATCTGGAAACCTGACGCCGCTCAGGTCGTTGGTTTGGCGGTTAGGCCCATGACACGGCCGACCTGCGGTGGCGTCGGCAGGGTCGAATGCGCCGCCAGGACCTCCGCCAGCTTGTCCTGAACCGCGCCCGCCATCGGCGCGGCGCGGCGGGTCTCCCGACTGACGTGCAGCGACATAAGCTCATTGGTTGCCGCCAGGTATCCCTCATCGGCGTGATGCATCTCGTGGAAGTAGTGAATGCGCTTCTCGTCGAAGGCCAGCAGCTGGGTCGTGAAACGCAGCGGATCGCCGGACATGACCTCGCGCCGGTAGGTGATGTGGCCTTCGAGCGAGAACGTCGAAACGCGATGTTCTTTCCGGTGCGCCCGGGTCAGACCGAGGTAATCCAGCCAGGCATCGGTGGCGAAATCGAAGACCAGCAGGTAATAGCCCATGTTCATATGCTGATTGTGGTCGATCCATTCGGGCCGAACTTCGTCGCGGTACAGATCGAACAAAACGCTTTCGTCCATGATCCGGTGTATCTTCCTTATCCAATGACGGCGGCAGTTTAGGCAAACGGTCATCGGCAAACAAATGGGAGTAGATGGAATGGTCTCGGCGAGTGATCTCATCGGCGCTTGGCGTCTGGCCGACTGGGCAATCGAATACTCGGATGGTCGGCCGACGACCTATCCCTTCGGCGAGAAACCCGACGGGCAGCTGATGTACTCCGCCGACGGGCGGATGTCGGGCACGATCTGCCGCCGCGAGCGCGAACGGATGTCCAACGAGAACGTGCGGCAGGCGCCGATGGCCGAAAAGGCGGCCGCGTTCGACAGCTACTTTCAATACGCCGGCACCTGGCGGATCGACGGCGAGCAGGTCATCCATACGGTCGAGCAGTCGCTGAACCCGAACTTCGTCGGCAGCGATCAGATCCGCGACATGGACTATTCGGGCGATCAGCTCATTCTATCGGCGCGTATGCGGACCGCATCCGGCGCCGAGATGCACAACAAGCTGGTTTGGCGGCGCGTCGGCTAATAACGGATCGTGCGCACGTCCTCATCGAAGCTTTTGAACGACTGTCGCCACGTCTCCGACGGCCACCGGAATTCCACCTCGCCGGCCAAAGGATCATAGACTGCCGTGTAGAGTGTCCCGAGCCAGCCGTCGTAGTCGGTCTGGAACAACGGCGGTTCGGCAAATGCGGCGATAAGCCGATCCCGCGTCGTCGCCGGATCGGTGCGCAGATCGTGCAGACGGTCGCTGCGCTCCACGGTCCGGCTATGGGCGGCCATCTCTGGATGCTCGACGCGTTCCTGGTGGTTGGTGGTCACCGGCGTGCGGTCGACCGCGGCCTTCCGGTCCGGCCCCCAGGTAGACGACGGCATGATCGCCGGTTCGGTCGAGCAGCATGACGTTCTGCGACATGCAGACCGGTACACGACGTAACACCTCGATCGCGCTGGCGGTCGTTTCGCAGCACTCGAGCAGATAACGCAAGACGACCAGGATGCTGAAGCCGTCGCCGTGCACCGGTCGGCCGCCGAACGTCAACGCCACGGTCAGGCCGGCGTCGTTGATGCCGTCGAGCACGCCCCACGAGCCGTCCACAACGGCGATGACCCGGCGTCCCGTCCACCGGCTGTGGAGGATCGTGCCCTCGCAGAAGTTGGGGCTGAAATCGTAGTTTCGGATCAGCAGCGGTTGATCGCCCGGCGCCACGACGACGCTGCAGCCCGGCATTACCGGCGGCGGATTGTAGCCGCTCAGGTAACGGCCGGCGATGTTGTCGCCGCCGGCCAGCTCGCAAATCGCATTGTAGATCGGCAGCAGTTCCGGCATGTGGTGGCGCAAGGCCGCGATGCAGGTCGTCCGATCTGGCCGTGCCTCTAGCCCCTGATGACAGAACCAGTCTCGGTAGAACGGCCAGGTCTCGTCAAACCGGCGGCGCCATTTGCCGCCGGGCAAGGGTTCGTCGATGGCTTCGAAACGGACGCTGTGTTTGGTACTGGTCATCGTCGGCTCGCCGCTTGCGTTGATGTCGCGGCCATTCTGGCAGGCGGGCAGGACTCGGGTTTGATCAGGATTGCGATATGCGGACCCCCGTGCCGATGCATAGCTGATTTGTCCGGATCAATTCTCGCCGTCGCTGCCGAGTTGCTATAGTAGGCGGCTGATTTAATGGGAGGTGGGCATGGCGTTGGCCCAGGTATCGCTCGACGACAAATACACGCTTTCGTCGGGCCGGGTGTTCCTGACCGGATTGCAAGCTTTGGTGCGGTTGCCGATGATGCAGCGGCAGCGCGACGACGCGGCGGGCTTGAACACGGCCGGCTTTATTTCGGGCTATCGTGGCTCGCCCTTGGGCGGCTACGACGCCGCGCTGTGGCAAGCTTCGCGTTTCCTTAAGAGCAACCACATCCACTTCCAGCCGGGCGTGAACGAGGACCTGGCGGCGACATCGGTCTGGGGCAGTCAACAGATTAACCTCTGGCCCGGCGCCAAATACGACGGCGTCTTCGGCATCTGGTACGGCAAGGGCCCGGGCGTCGATCGCTCGGGCGATGTGCTGAAGCACGGCAATGTGGCGGGCGCGGCGGCGAACGGCGGCGTGCTGGTCATCGCCGGCGATGACCACGGCTGCAAGTCCTCGACCCTGCCGCACCAGAGCGAACCTGCCTTCATGGCCGCCTCCATGCCGGTGATCAATCCGGCCGGCGTGCAGGAATACATCGACCTCGGCCTGTATGGCTTCGCGTTGTCGCGGTTCTCCGGCTGCTGGGTCGGCTTCAAGGCCGTCGGCGACACCGTGGAAAGTACGGCCGCGATTTCGATCGATCCGCTGCGCATCAAGGTTCAGCTGCCGGATGTCGAGATGCCGCCCGGCGGGTTGAATATCCGCTATCCCGACGAGCCCATGGCGCAGGAAGACCGGCTGCTGAACTGGAAGCTGCCTGCCGCCAAGGCGTTTGTCCGGGCGAACGGCCTCGACCGCGTCGTGATCGATGCGCCCAAGCCCCGGCTCGGTATCGTCACCACCGGCAAGGCCTATCTCGACGTTCGCCAGGCGTTGGATGAGCTGGGTATCGGTCCCGCCCAGGCCGCCGAGATGGGCCTGCGGCTCTACAAGGTGGCGATGACCTGGCCGCTGGAGCCCGAGGGCGCGCTCGCCTTCGCGAGCGGGCTAGAGGACATCCTGGTGGTCGAGGAGAAGCGGCCGATCCTGGAGGATCAGCTCAAGAAGCTGCTCTACAACCGCAGCGACATGCCGCGGATGATCGTCGGCAAGCTGGACGAAGAGGGCCGGCCGCTGCTGCCGGAAGCCGGCGAGCTGACGCCGGGCATGGTGGCCGAGGCCATTGTCGGCCGGCTGCGGCGGTATCACGACCGCCCGGAATTCGAGCAGCGCCTGGCGCGCATGGAGCAGATCGAGAAGCAGGCCCGCGGCGCGGCGCCGTCGATGATGCGCACGCCCTATTTCTGCTCCGGCTGTCCGCACAACACCTCGACCAACGTGCCGGAGGGCAGCCGAGCCATGGCAGGCATTGGCTGCCACGGCATGACGATCTGGATGCCTGAGCGCCGCACCCAGACCATCACCCATATGGGCGGCGAGGGCGTCAATTGGATCGGTCAGGCGCCCTTCACCTCAACGAAACATGTGTTTCAGAACCTGGGCGACGGCACCTATTTCCATTCCGGCCTGATGGCAATCCGCGCCGCCGCCGCGGCCGGCGTCAACATCACCTACAAGATCCTCTACAACGACGCCGTCGCCATGACCGGCGGCCAGCCGGTCGAAGGCAGCATCACACCGGACGAGATCAGCCGGCAGGTCGCCGCCGAGGGCGTATCGAAGGTCGTCGTGGTCAGCGACGAGCCGGACAAGTATCCGGTTGGCACCAACTGGGCGTCCGGCGTCACGGTCTGGCATCGCGACGATCTGGACAGCGTGCAGCGCGATCTGCGCGAGACGCCCGGCGTGACCGTTCTGATCTACGATCAGACCTGCGCGGCAGAGAAACGTCGCCGCCGCAAGCGCGGCACCTTTCCCGATCCTGACAAGCGAGTGTTCATTAACGATCTGGTCTGCGAGGGCTGCGGCGACTGCTCGGTCAAGTCGAACTGCGTCTCGGTGCAGCCGCTGGATACGGAATGGGGCCGCAAGCGGCAGATAGACCAATCCAATTGCAACAAGGACTTCTCCTGCGTCAAAGGCTTCTGTCCCAGCTTCGTCACGGTGCATGGCGGCAAGCCGCGTCGCGCCAAATCCGCTGGCCCGGCGACCGTCGCCGACGACCTGTTTGCCGACCTGCCGATGCCGGCGGTGCCGCCGGCGAGCGAGCCTTACGGCATCCTGGTCACCGGCATCGGCGGCACGGGCGTCGTCACCATCGGCGCGCTGTTGGGGATGGCGGCGCATATCGAAGGCAAAGGCGTCTCGGTGCTTGATATGGCCGGCCTCGCTCAGAAGAACGGCGCCGTCACCAGCCATATCCGCATCGCCGACGACCCCGACGATCTGCATGCCGTGCGCATTGCCGCGGGCGGCGCGCAGCTGCTGCTGGGTTGCGACATCGTTGTCGCCGCCGGGCCGGACGCCCGTGCGCGCATTAACGAAGGCGTCACCAGCGCCGTCGTGAACAGCCACGTGGTGCCGACGGCGTCCTTCGTCGGCAATGCCGACCAGGACATGTCGGCCCGGCTGATGATCGACCTGTTGCGAGACGCCACGGGCGAGCAACGCAGCCATTTCGTTAACGCCACGCGCCTTGCGACGGCGCTGCTGGGCGACTCCATCGCCACCAACCTTTTCATGCTGGGCTATGCCTTCCAGAAGGGTCTGGTGCCGCTGAGCGCGGACGCCATCATGCAGGCGATCGAGCTCAACAATGTCGCCGTCGAGGCCAACAAGCGCGCCTTCGGCTGGGGTCGGCTGGCGGCGCACGATCTGCCGCGGGTCGAGGCGGCGGCCGGACCGACGGTTCGGGCGGCCGAGAGCCCGACCTTCGCGCGCACGTTGGACGAGATCGTCGCCAAGCGGGTGGCGTTCCTGACCGACTATCAGGATGCGGCCTATGCGCAGCGCTATGCCGCGTTTGTCGAACGCGTCGGCGCAGTCGAAGCTGAGCGCGCCAAGGGCCTGGACGGTCTCGCCGAGGCGGTGGCACGGAATTTGTTCAAGCTCATGGCCTACAAGGACGAGTACGAAGTGGCGCGGCTCTACACCACGGGCGAATTCGCGGCCAAGCTGCGCCAGCAGTTCGAGGGCGACGTCAGGCTAACGTTCCACCTGGCCCCGCCGTTGATGACGAACCGGGACCCCGAGACCGGCGAATTGCAGAAGCGCGAATACGGCCCCTGGATCCTGACGGCCTTCAAGTTCCTGGCGAAGCTCAAGGGCTTGCGCGGCGGCCCGTTCGATATCTTCGGTCGTACCGAGGAACGCCGGACAGAACGTCGGTTGATCGAAGACTACATGACCACCGTCGAAACGCTGCTCGCGGGCCTGGACCACGACAACCACATGCTGGCGGTCAACATCGCCGCCTTGCCCGACAAGATCCGGGGCTTCGGCCATGTCAAGGAAAGGAACCTGCAGGCGGTCGAGGCCGAGGAGGCGCAGCTGCTGAACGAATTCAGGCAGCCGGCGGCACGGGCGAGCGCGGCGGAATAGGCGCGACAGACACCAGCCGCCTCGACAGTGGGGGCGGCCGCTGGTTACGATGGGTTGAACCATCCGGGACATTGACCCATGGGCCTGCTCAAGACACTGCTGCATCCCGATCACGAGGACGATCCGGACCGTGGCCAGATCTCGCATGCCGCCAACCTGCTGCAGGTGGGCGAGTTCCAGTTTTTGCAATTGGCGTTTGTCGAGTGGCACGGCCGGGAAATGACCAAGGCCGAGAGTGACGCGGCGTTCGATAGTTTCATGCTGCGCGGACAGGCGCCGGCGTGGCTGCGTAGCTACGCCCGCAAGATCATCGACATGGAAGAGCGCGGCGAGCTTGAGATCAACAATCGCCGCTATCACCGTTACGACAACGAATATTTCTCGACCGTGCTGCCCAATGGGGTGCGCCGATTTATCGTCGCGGTCACGATCGTCACCGGCGTGCTCGGCGGCGGCATCGCCATGGCGAGCTACACGGTCAGCCACACCGGCAAGTGCATCGATATGCTGCCGCCCTGCATGACCGAAGCGGAACTGCCGTCGTCCCAAGCGAAGGACTGATCCGGTCGGCCGCTCGCATGCTGGGCATACCGGAAGAGTACGAGACCCTCGTCAACATCGTCTTTCTGATCGCCACGGGCGCGATCGCGTGGCACGGCATCCGCTATCGCGACCAGGACGGCAATTCGGACACGGTGCGGCTGTTATTCGGCTGCATCGCCGCCGTGTTCTTCTTCCTGGTGCTGTTTCAGGACGTGCTGGGGATCGCGACGTTCGGATAGGGACTACGGCTTGTACATGCGTTGCTTGGCGTCCAGTTCCGGGATGCGCATGATCCGCTCGCTCTCTGGCTTCTGGAACTGCTCGTAAAGATATCTCGCTCGGTCGCGCACCGTATGCGGACGGGGATCGTGCACGATCTTGTCCACCAGCCCGGGTCCGTCGACGGCGTTGGCGTCAATTCGCAGCGCGGCAATATAGTCGTCGAAGGCCTGCCGGTAGCGGGCTTCGCGATCGTGCACATTGCCGCGGTTCGCATAGGCCACCGACAGCGATCGCCTGATAAATGAGTCTTTCGGATCTTCGGCCAGCCGTTCTTCCAGCAAATCGATGATGTAGGTCAACTCGGCAATGGCGTCAGTGTAGCGCTCGAGTTGGATCAGGGCGATCGATCGGCCCATCAGGCCGCCCAGATGATCGGAGCTTTGCCGCAGCGCCTGATTGAACCAGTCCAGCGCCTCGTCAAACTTGCCGTCCGACAGCATCATGTCGCCCTTTTCCGCCTCGTAGTCGCCGGGCGGCCGGTCGATGACCGAACTGTAGAAATAGAAGGCCGTAAACCCGACCAGCGTCGCGATGAACATCAGCGATATGAAGCGCTTGAGAACGGCGGGGTTCATGGCGTGTCCCGGAACAGCCATTGCGTATAGAACACCGCAAACAGCAGGCAGATAAGGCCGCCGGTCACGCTCGCCCGCCGCTTCAGGCGTCCACGCTCGGCGTCGTCCAGCCGCTCGCCCGATTTGGCCTCGCCGCGGCGCACATACAGCACCCAGATCAGATTGCGAACGGGCACGAACAGCGCGAGGCCGAGGGCTGCCGCCCAGAGCATCCAATAGTCCTGCGAGAACAGAGACGTCATCGTCAGGTCATCCGTGTCCGAGACGGCGAGGACGCTAGCAAGAAAAGAGGGGAGGGCAAAGGCCCTCCCCTCAACAGACGCGACATCAGAACATGTTCGCCGCCGGTCACTCCGCCGGTTGCGTGACGTCGCCGATATCTTCGGCCAGCACCTCGATTTCCTTCTCGGGCACTGTCGACATTTCCATCTTGTAGGCCAGGAACCACATCATGGCCACGCCCAGCAGCCAGAACAGGATCTGCCAGGCCCAGATCGACGGGATGCCGAAGGTCCAGCCTTCGACCCCGGCGTCCGGCGCGCCGAAAATGTCGTTGCCGATCACGGCGCCCGGGCCGATGCCGAAGAACAGCCAGGCGATGGTGACGATCCAAGCCACCGGTACCAGCTTCTTCTTATCGGCCGACAGGCCCGCATGCTCACGCAGGAACTCGTGATACTTCATGCGGTGCGACATCGCCTCGTTGCTCTGGGTCATCGCCGAGACGATCACGCAGACGACGAGGTTGAACATGATACCCCAACCGGCCGAATGCATGGTCCACGGCCACCGGCCCCAGGGCAGCTCGAAGCCGAAGAAGGCCGCGATGCTGAGGCCGAAGTTCTCGGTGAAAATCACCGCCAGCAGACCGAACACCAGACCCCAGGTCGCACCCTGTCGGGTGATCCACGGGAACCAGCAGACGGCGGCCAGCGATGGCCACATCTGGAACCCGAAGGCCACGGCCAGACCGCCCAGCAGGACAATGGCGTCGGTCGAGATCGTAGCGACGGTCAAAGCCGCCAGCACGATAAAGGCGACGCCAATGCGGCCGAACAGCTTCTGCGTGACGTGCGACGCTGTCGGGTTCAGATACTTCTTGTAAAGATCGCGCGTCAGCATGCCGCCGGCGGTGGACATATAGGCCGCCCCCGTCGACTGCATGGCCGCCAGCGCACAGACCGCCAACAGGCCCATCAGCCAGGGCGCGGCATCCGCGATCTGGTTGATGTAGAACGGCACGATCTTGTTCGGCACGGCCGAGATCTGCTCGGGATCGAGCACCTGCGCGATGGACATTCCGGCCGCGTTCACGTCGGCGTTGGCGCCGAGAAGATTGCCGCCCATGCCCTGCGCCGCGGTGAAGAAGAACAGGATCAGGCCGATGCCAAGCGAGGAGGCCCAGACCTGCTGCGGCGCGAACGGCGTTGGGTCGGTATTGGAGAACGCCCACATAGAGAACGCCGGCGAGGACTGAATGCCCATCAACGCGAACATGTAGGTCAGCACCATAATGCCGGTCCATGGACCGCCGATCGCCTGGGCGCCGGCTGGCACGAACTGGATCACGCCGGGAATGGCGAAATAGGCGTTGTAGTCGCCGCCGCCATAACCTTGCGTCGTGCCCCATTTGCCGATGTCGGTCTTGGCCAGTTCGGCCAAGCCGGCATTCAATGCGCCCCAGCCGCCGGCAAGGTTGTAGGCAATGAAGCCGATCACGACGATGCCGAAGGCCAGCAGAATGCACTGCAGCGTGTCCACGTAAGCCACGGCGCGAAGCCCGCCGGAGGCCACATAGATCAGCACCACCAGCGATAGCACCCACATGCCGAAGGTCTGATTGACAAAGCCGTCGGTCAGCACGTTGAACAGCGAACCCGAAGCCGCGAGCTGCAGGCCGAGATACGGGATCGAGAACAGCAGCGCGACGATCACCACCAGGATGCGGATAAAGTCGCCCTGGAAGTAGTCGGACAGCATCTCGCCCGGCGTGACATAGCCGAAACGCTTGCCCAGCATCCATTGGCGCTTGAGGAACATGACGCCGGTGAACGGAATGGTGATCGTGTAGAACGACGCGTAGGCGTACTGGAAGCCGTCGCGATAGATCAGCCCTGGATGGCCCATGAAGGTCCACCCTGAGAACGACGTCGCCGTCGCCGCCAGCACGAACACCCAGATCGACAACCGGCGGCCGGCAATGAAATAGTCGGACGCCGTCTTTGCCGTCATGGCGCCCCGGATGCCCCAATAGATGCAGTAAACCCAATACAGGGCAACAAAGGCGAATAACCAGACTACCTTCGCTTCCATGATCTAACTCCCTCCTGTGTGGAGGCCCGTCGTCATACGGATTGCGACGGGTCCCGCAGAAAAGCAGTCGCGCCAGCGTGCGGCTGGCGCCATGGCGCAAGGCTGCGGCCGCCGGGAACCAATCCCGCCGGAGCAATCGAAACACTGGTTTGCCGCAACCACGTGACGCCCACTCCCCTTGGTGGCGCCGGTTCGATCCCGGCGACGCCCAAACCGTGAGGTCCGGGAGTTCGCCGACCGGGACCGGCATTGCCCTCATTTTCTCGTCGTGACGAACTTCGCCACGACGGTCGACGTTGGGTCGCACCTTGTCGCCGGCGCGATCCCGCGGGCCGAGGGCGATCTTAATCGCCATCGATTCGCGCAGGCGAATTGTTCACATATTATGGAAAACCGTCAATAACATATTGAATCAAAAGAAAATTCTTGTAAATTAATTTATTGGAATTCTGGTTAATATTGTAAATATGTGAATGCCTCGATTGTCGATGGGAAGGGGCAGGGAATGGCGGCTAGCACCTTGATGGGAAACAAGATTCGCGAGCGTCGCCGAGAGCTGGAGATTTCTCAGCGGGAGCTCGCGCAACGCGTCGGCATCTCACCGAGCTATATGAACCTGATCGAGAACGACCGCCGGTCGGCCACCGCCGTGCTGCAGGTCGAGATCGCCCGGGCGCTGGATGTCGATGTGAAGACGTTTGCCGAGGACGCCGAGGCGATCGTCGCGGCTGACCTGGTCGAAGCGTTTTCCGACCCGCTTTTCGATTCCGTCCCGGCGGGCGAGTCTGAGCTTCGGCAGCTGGCGTTGCGTCATCCGGCGGTGGGCGGCGCGATGCTGGCGCTCTATCGCGCCTACCGAAACAATCTCGATGAACTCGCCGCCATCTCCGAACGGCTGTCTGATGATCAATATCTGGACGATGCCGATTTCGAATTTCGCTCGTTGTTGACGACTGTCCGGTCTTCATCCGAGATCCTGCGTGACAATGCCGACATGCCGCTGGAACAACGGCAGCAATTCGTCGATGTGATCCTGAAGGACAGCGAGCGTCTGTCGCCGGTGATCGATCGACTCCTGGGGCGGGCGACCGCGGGCCAGTACCGGGACGTGGGCGTCGCGCGCTCGGCCGCGGACGAGGTCGCCGACGCGTTTCAGTCCTGGAACAACTATCTGGCCGTCCTGGAAGACGCCGCTGAAGCGCTGGTGCCGACGTTGGGTTCTGCCGGTCATGCAAGCCATCCCGGACTGATTGCGTATCTACATGACGCCCATCGCGTAACTGTGGAAATTGTCGGTGCCGGCGAGCTTGGCGGCGCGGTTCGGTTTTTTTCGCCTACGTCGAAACGGCTGATGCTCTCGGACGAGCTGAGCCACGGCAGCCAGACATTTCAGTTGGCTGTACAGATCGGGTTGCTGGAACTGCAGCCGGCGTTCGACGAGATCATTTCCGAAGCGACCTTCAGCGGCGAGGCGAGCCGTGTATTGTGTCGTATCGCGCTGGCGAACTACTTCGCGGCGGCTCTGTTGATGCCCTACGGTTCGTTTCTGGCTGCCGCGCGGGAGTTGCGCTACGACATCGACCGGCTGCGGAGCCGCTACGGCGTCAGTTTCGAGCAGGCCTGTCACCGGCTGACGACGCTGCAGCGACCGGGCGACAGCGGCGTCCCGTTTCATCTGATCCGCGTCGATATCGCCGGCAATATTTCGTTGCGGTTCAGCGCCTCGGGCATACGCATCCCGCGTTACGGCGGTGCCTGTCCCCGCTGGAACGTGCATGCTGCGTTTTTGACGCCGGGTGAAATTGTGACCCAGCTTGGCGTGATGCCCGATGGCCGGACCTTCTTCACCGTTGCCCAAACGGTCAGCAAAGGCGGCGCGTTCGGCGCGCCGCGCAGTCACCTGTCGATCGCCCTTGGCTGCGATGCGAGCCATGCCGACCAGCTTGTCTATGCCGACGGTGTGGACCTTCAGGACCTCGAACGCGCAATGCCGGTCGGCGTCAGCTGCCGCATCTGCGAGCGGCTGGATTGCCGACAACGGGCGTTTACGCCGATCAGCCATCGGCTCGAACTGGACACGAATCTGCGCGGGCCGTCGGTGCACGCCACGTTCCCCGTGCCGCTCGATACCGATTGAGGGAGTGGGTTATTCGGCGGCCGCGCGGGCGTCCGACACCCGCGACGTCAGCGGGATCGCGAACGAAAAAGTGGCGCCGACGCCGGGACGGCTCTCGACCCAGATGTCGCCGCCTAAGTAGTCCAGAATTTCCCGACAGATAGCGAGCCCCAGGCCGCTGCCCATGGGCTTCTCCGTCAATGTATCGCCGCCCTGGCGGAACTTATCGAAAATCGTTTGCTTGTCCTTAGGCGCAATACCGGGACCGTTGTCGGTGACGTCGACCCGGATGCGCTCGGCCTCCGCCGTAAGGCGGATGCGCGCCCAGCCGTCCTTGTCGGGCACGAACTTCACGGCATTCGACAACAGGTTGATCATCACCTGCATGACCCGGTCCCGGTCGGCGGGTGCCGGCGGCAAGGTTTCCGGCGCCTCGACAACAAGCTCGACAGATTTCTCCCGGAACAATTGTCCGGTTGCCGCCACGGCCTCATCCAAGACCTGCCGCAGGTCGAGCGGTTCTATCCGCCACTCGGCCTGCCCGGCCTCCAACCGGGCCAGGTCGAGCACCTGGTTGATCAGGCGGGTCAGCCGCTCGCTCTCGCGGATGATGATGGTCAGGAACTCGCGTCGTTTCTCGGCGTCGAGATCAGGATCATCGAACAGAATCTCCGAGAACGAGCGGATCGAGGTCAACGGTGTTCGCAGTTCATGCGTAATGGTGCTGAGGAAGCTGTCCTTCAGGCGGTCAAGCTCCTTCAGCCGGTCATTCGCCTCGCGCAGCTCGTTTGTCGCCTGCTCGAGCTGCCAGGACTTCTCCTCCAGCTGACGGCTGTATTGAATGACCTGAGAGGCCTCGTCCAGGATCTCCATGACCTCGCCGATGCCGAGCGGCTCCTCGGCGACGACGGACGAGACCATCACCCTGGCCGACGCCGCCCCGATCGAGCCCGCCAGCATCCGTTCGGCGAAGTTCACCAGGCTGGCATCGGCATGCTGCATGGCCGCCAGATCGACGCCGCGGCCGGTCGCGTAGTTGGTGAAGGCCTGGTCGGCGCGATCTCTGCCGACGAAACGGGCGACGAGCGCATGCAGATCGTCGATGCTGGCCGTGCCGCGCCAGAACTGCGGTCCGCCGTCCTTGGCCGAGTGCTGGAACACGTCGACGAACAGGATGGCCTGCGTTCTCTCGAGCGCAGACTGGCGGCTGGCCATCGAAACACCGACATACAGGCCGATATTGGCCAACAGGCTCCAGAACAGCGAATGTGTGATGCCATCGAGGCCGCCGAGGCCGAACAGCGCGTAGGGACGCAGCAGCTCGATACCCAGCGGGCCGTCGGTCAAGAAGCTCTGTGGCAGCCAGCCGGATTGCGCGAAGGCCGGCAGTAGCAGCGTATAGGTCCAGACGACGAAGCCGCCCAGCAGCCCGGCCAACGCGCCGAGTCGGCTGCCGCCTGACCAGTAGATGCCGCCCAGGATGACAGGGGCGAATTGGGCCGCGGCGGCGAACGACACCAGGCCGATGGTGACCAGCGCGTAGGATTCGCCGATGCGCCGAAAATAGATGTACCCCAGCAGCACGATCACGGCGATGCTGACGCGGCGGATCGTCAGCAGCAGCGGGCCGAGTTCTTCCCGTTCAGACAGCCGCAGCCGGCGGATGCGCAACAGGATCGGCATCACCAGGTCGTTACAGACCATGGTGCTGAGCGCGATCGTGGCGACGATCACCATCGCGGTCGCCGCCGACAGGCCGCCGATGAAGACCAGCAGCGCCAGGAACTGCTGCTGCTCGGCCATGGGCAACGTCAGCACGAAGGTGTCGGCATCGACCTCGCCACCGGGGAAGCGCATGAGCCCGCCGAAAGCGATCGGCAGCACGAAGATGTTGATCACCAGCAGATAGAGCGGGAACAGCCACATGGCCGTCCGCAGGTGATCCTCGCTCTTGTTCTCGATCACCGCGACCTGGAACTGCCGCGGCAGGAACATGATCGCCATCATCGACAGCAGCGTCAGCGAGGCCCAGCCGCCGTACTCGCGTGGCCCGCCATCGAACGTGAACAGGCTGGCGATTCGAGGCGACTCGGCGGCCCGCGCGAACAGGTCGCCGAAGCCGTCGTAGATCCCGTAGGTGACGAAGATGCCGACGGCCAGAAACGCGATCAGCTTGACCACCGACTCGATGGCGACGGCCGCGACCATGCCCTCATGATGTTCCGTCGCATCGATATGGCGTGTGCCGAACAGAATGGCGAAGGCGGCGAGCAGCAGGGCGATGTAGAAGGCGCTGTCGCGCGGGAACGCGATATCGCCGATCTGCGTCGGCATGACGATGTCGGGATACTGCAGCAGGATCAGGAAGCTCGTCGACACCGCTTTCAGCTGCAGCGCGATATACGGCATGATCCCCACCACGGCGATGATCGTCACCAGGCCGCCCAGCAACGGGTCCTTGCCGTAGCGCGACGAGACGAAGTCGGCGATCGAGGTGATCCGATGCACCTTGCTGATGCGGATGATCTTGCGCAGGACGATCAGCCAGACCATGGCCATCAGCGTCGGGCCGATATAGATCGGCAGGAAGCCGATGCCCGTGGTCGCCGCCCGCCCGACGCTGCCGTAGAACGTCCAGGCCGTGCAGTAAACGGCGATCGACAGCGTGTAGATATAAGGGTTGTTGATCAGGCTGTGGCCGCGGTCCGAGCGCCGGTCGCCCCAGGAGGCGACGGCGAACAGGACGCCGAGATAGACCAGCGCGACCAGCAGGATGACGGAACCCTGAAGCACGGGGCTATCCCGACGGTCCGCCGCGTTTGGCGGACGAACGCTGCGCGGTGGGCCGGACGACCAGCGCCAACAGCAGAATCAGAGCCAGCCAGCAGGAAAACACGTAGACGAACTGGATGGGGATACCGAACAGCATACCGTCGACGCTGAACAACGACAGGATCGGATAGTTGAACAGCAGCAGCCCGAGGCACAGCAGACCGATCATCCGCTCCTGCAATATCCGGGGCCGTTGCATCATCGGCCGCTACTCCGCCTGGCCGCTCTGCTGCAGCAGCGCCTCGACCTGGGAGATGACCTCGCGTGTCGAGAACGGCTTGGTGATGTAGTCGTCGGCGCCCAGCGCCAGGCCGGTTTCCCGTTCGACATCGCGGTGCTTGGCCGTCAGCATGACGATCTTGGTGCCGGTGAATTCCGGCTTGGCCCGCAGTTCGCGGCAAATATCGTAACCATTTCGATTGGGCAGCATGACGTCCAGCAATACAACATCCGGTGGCGCGGCAAGGGCCAAACGCAGGGCTTCGTCGCCGTCGGCCGCCGTGGTGACGGCATATCCCGCGCGTTCCATAATGAATTGCAGCGATAGGACGATATTCGGCTCATCGTCCACGATCAGGACGGACTTGGCCATGATGGCTTCCGCTCCCTTCCGACGCGTTCGCGTCCTCGGTCCCTGCGTAGGCGGCGCTTCGTGGTACCGCCCGTTTTTTTCCGCAGGCTATCATGAGGCCGGATGGGCCGACAATTGAGGCTGGAGAGGTGCATCGCAGCGACCACGACAAGGATCAGGCCTCGGCGCCACCGGCCGACCGCGCCATCGGCCCATCGCGGACGGCGGCGTTCCGCCGGCGGGTCGCCGATCACATGGCGCCGCCGCCGCCGCAGCTGGCGGTTGACGCGACCTGCGCCGCGGCGATTGAGCAAATGCGGGCATCAACGGCGGCCAGCGTCGTCATCACCGGCGCGGACGGTCGGCCGGCCGGGATTCTGACCGAACGCGACGTCGCCAGGCGCGTGGTATTCGACTTGCCGCCGGAAACGCAGGTCGAGACCGTGATGTCGGCGCCGCTCGTCACGATCCAGGCGGACGATCTGCTGTTTCACGGCATCGCCCGCATGCGGCGCGACGGCTTCCGGCATATGCCGGTCGTCGACGCCGCGGGACAGGTCGTCGGCCTGCTGCATCTGCATGAGGCCTTGAGCACGGCGGCGGCGCAGCTCGTCGATCAGATCGATCGCCTGACCCACAGCGAAACGCTGTCGGGTCTGGCCGAGGTGAAGCGGGCCCAGGTCGAGGTGGCCGAGGAGTTGTTTGCCGACGACATGCCGGCGCTCGAAATCCAGGCCCTGCTGACCGACCTGAACAACGACATCTATGCCCGTGCCACCGAGCTCTGCCTCGGCGCGATGACGGCTGAAGGGTTGGGGCCGCCGCCGACCGGCTTCTGCGTGCTGGTCATGGGCTCGGGCGGGCGTGGCGAGAGCTTTCTGAACCCCGATCAGGACAACGGCTTCATCATCGACGACTATCCGGACGCCGACCATGACCGCATCGACGGCTGGTTCAATGAGCTCGCCGGACGCCTGACCACGGCGCTCGACGACATCGGTCTGCCGCTTTGCAACGGCGGCGTGATGGCGACCAACCCGACCTGGCGCAAGACCAACAGCCAATGGCGTCGGCAGATGGACTACTGGATCGCCAAGCAGAACCCCGGCACGCTGAGGCTGGCCGACATCTTCTTCGATTTCAAACCGGTCTATGGCGATGCGTCTTTGGCCGACATTCTGCGCGATCACATCCTGCACCGGATCCGCAGCAATACCCGCTTTCTGCGAGAGGTGTACCGGTTGGACGAGGCTTACGGCGTCGGTCTGGGGTTGTTCAATCGGTTCATCGTCGAGCGCGACGTCGAGCCGCATAAGGGTAAACTGAACCTGAAGATATCGGGCTCGCTGCCTCTGGTCGAAAGCGTGCGGATCCTAGCGCTGCGCGAGGGGATCGCGGATACCTCGACGCTGGCGCGGATCGAGGCACTGCGTGACAGCGGCGTCCTGGACAGCGACGAGGCAGACTATCTGCAGGGCGCCTTCCGTCACATCACCGATCTGCTGCTACGGCAGCAACTGGCCGACTATCGGGCCAATGGGCGTGTCAGCAACTATGTCCACCCCGACAATTTCAGCGAGCGCGAGCGCGATATGCTGGTCGACGGCTTCAAGGCTATCCGGGCGCTGCAACGACGCCTGCGGAGTGAACTGACCGGCGATCTGTTTTAGCCGGCGGCGAGCGTATCGGTCGCCCGGCGCACCTGGGCGGTGCGCTCCTTCTGTCGGGCGGCCGCCCCTGAAATCAGCGTTTCGACGATCGCCGGATCCGCTGTCTCCGGCGAGCCGGCGTTGAACGGCGGGTCGGGGGCGTATTCGATGCCGAGCTGTACGGCCTGGGCGACGGCCGGTCCACGAACTTCGGCGATCACCCGCAAGCCGAAGTCGATGCCGGCGGTGACGCCACCGCCGGTGATCAGATTGCCGTCCACCACCACGCGCTCGGCCACCGGCTCGGCCCCGAACGCGGTCAGCATGTCGCGCGACATCCAGTGCGTCGCCGCCCGCCGTCCCTTCAGCAAGCCGGCGGCGCCGAGCACCAGCGAGCCGGTGCAGACCGACGTGATGTACGACACCTTGGCCGTTTGCTCGCGCAGGAAGTCGAGCACCTCCGCGTCGGTCAACAGCCGGTTCATGCCTGGGCCGCCCGGGACGCAGATCATGTCGAGCGATGGGCAGTCGGCCATGGTCGTCGTCGGCGTGATCGTCAGGCCGGTGTCCGAGGTAACCGGATCGAGCGTGTGTGCAATGAGGTGTGTTTTACAGCCCGGCATGCGCGCCAGCACCTCGAATGGGCCGGTCAGGTCGAGCTGTGTCAGATCGGGGAACAGCAAAAAGCCGACATGAAACGGTTGGTCAGACATGACGAACGGTCTCCTCGAATTGCCGATCCAAGCATATGCCGGCCGGCCGCGCGATGAATGACAATCCGGCCACGGTTTCTGCCAATGACAACGACTAGAACTGTTTCTGCATGCGGCGAAATCGACGCGCCTTCCGCGATATCCGCAGGGCGTCGCCCAGCGTGTGCACGCCGTGTTCTTCCGCCAGGTCCAGCAGTTTCAGGAACACCGCCGCCGTGACCCGCGCATCGCCGAGGGCGGTATGGCGGTCCGTCACGTCGATGTCGAAACGCTCGGCGATCGAATCCAAACGATGGTCGTGCTCCTTCCGGGAGAGTACGGCGGACAGCAACAGCGTGCAGAGCACCGGTTGGTCGAAGCGAACGCCGCTGGCATCCTCCTGCAGCGACAGGAACTTCATATCGAAGGCGGCGTTGTGGGCGACTAGGACGTCGTTGTCGCAGTAGGCGTGGAATTTCGGCAGCACATCTGCCGCGCCAGGGACGTCGGCGACCATCTCGTCGGTGATGCCGTGGAACTTGATCGAGGCCGGTGGGATCGGCATTCCGGGGTTGACCAGGCTCTCGAAGGCATCGTCGGCATGAACGCCCTGCCCGTCGACGCGCAAGCCGGCGATCTGCACAATTCTGTCACCGTGCGATGGCCGTAGGCCGGTGGTCTCGGTATCGAAGACCACGAAGCGCAATGACCGCAACGGGCGATCGGCCAGATCGAGCAGGTCCGGTTCCGGCGGCAGCTCGCCCGGATGATAGACCGGCCGCTCCGGCAGCGGTGGTCCGTTGCGTCTCGGCATCAGCCGCACGATGACAGGATGCTCCCATAGTGACGGCAGCGCGACGCCGGCCATGACCAACAGCACGGCGGCGAGATCCGTCGGCGTTACGGTCTCGCCGAGGAAGATCGCCGCCATGGGGATCGCCAACGGTCCGACCAGGGCAGGAAACAGGCTGATCCGGCCGACGGTCAGGTGCCGCAGCGCGAAGTTGTAGAGCAGGAACGGACCGGCCGTGGCGGCCGCGCCGAGATAGAGGATCAGAAGCGTCGTGTCGGTATCGAATCCCTGCAGCGGCTGTGCCGGCCGTTCGATGGCGATAAACGCCAGAGCCGCGATCACGATGGCCATGGACATCTGATAGGCGGTGACCACCATCGGCTCGGCCTGCGATTGCGCGACGCGCCGCGCGATCAGCGCGTTCGCGCAGGCGCAAAGCACGCCGGCCATCGCCAGCACATCGCCGAAGAGCGAGCCTTGCCCGAGGTCGCTCTGGTTCCAGACCAGCAGCATCGTGCCGCCGAACGCCAGGCAGGCGCCCAGCATGATGCTCATCTGCAGCCGTTCGTGCAGGAAAATCCGCGCCAGGATGGGCAGCAACAGGGGCATCAGGCTCCAGAACACGGCCACATTGACGGCGACCGTGTGCGACAGGCCCCAGATCATGAACAGCGAAACCAGGCCCGGGTCCAGCAGACCCATCAGCAGCGGCCGTTTGCCGACCTGGTTCAACCCTGCGCGCCGGCGGGTCGCCAGCACGAGAAGCCAGAGCGCGCCCGCCGCGAACAGGAACCGGCCAGCCGCCACCTCGGTGACGGCAAGCGTCGCGACGGCGACCTTGCTGCCGACCACCGACGACGACCACAGCAGGGTCGCGAGCAGCATCGCGAGCACGGGCATGCTTGGATCTCAAATCGCTTCCGGGATCACCAGCATAAGCGCCCCGGCGTACACGCGATAGAACGGCTGTTGGCCTATTTTGTCTGCATCGTCCAGACGCCGTCCCAGTCGTCGCCCGGCGGGCTTTGCTGATAGTGCTGAATGCGCGCCAGATAGAGCTGCGCCAGTTTGTCTTCGGGCAACAGCGTGGCGGCGCGCTCGAACAAGGTTCTGGCGCCCTGCCAATCCCGGCGTCGGAACGCGGCCATACCGTCGGCCTGGAATTCGAACGCCCGTCGACCGTCATCGCCGACCTGGTCGGCGCGATAACCGAACGCCTCGAAGATTCGGACCGGCTCGGCTTTGCCTTTCACCCGCAGCATATCGATTTCGCGGAAGTGTCTACGGTCCTTTACGCGGTCAAGCGTGTATTCGCTGACCAGGATCGGCGTGCCGTAGTATTTGGTCGCGCTTTCGAGACGCGCGGTCAGGTTCACCGCGTCGCCGATCACGGTGTAGTCCATCCGCTTCGGCGAGCCGATGCTGCCGGCAACCGCCTCGCCCGTATTGATGCCGATGCCGTGTTCGATCATCAGCTTGCCGGCATCCGCGCGCCGGGCGTTCAGGGCCGCCAGCGCCAGCATCATCTCGTTTGCCGCGTCGACCGCGTTCTGCTCGTCCGCCTCGCTTTCGAACGGCGCGCCGAACGCCGCCATGATCGCGTCGCCGATATACTTGTCCAGGATGCCGTGCCGATGGTCGATGATGTCGACCATGTCGGTAAAATACTCGTTCAGCATGGCGACGGTGGCGCGGGGGCCGATCGTCTCCGAGATCGAGGTGAAGCTGCGGATGTCGGTGAACAGCAGGGTGATGCGCTGGGCCCGTCCCTCGAGCACGTCGCGATGCCCTTCCAGCACCCGGTCGACGACCTGCTTCGGCATGTAGCGCGCCATGGTGCCGCGCACCCGCTTCTCGGCCGACAGGTCCTCAAGGATCAGCATCTGGCCGATGAACTCCTCGTTCACGCTGATCAACGGTACCGCGGCCAGATTGACCGAGACCTTGTTGGCGTCGGCGGTCGCGACGTCGACATCGAGCGAATGATCGCTCTCGCCGCTCGCGGAGACACGTTCCAGGATCGGCAGGATCCAGTCGTTGCCGGGGCCGAACACGGCGGCGGCGTCGCTGCCGACGACATCTTCCTCGGACCAGCCGAGAATGCGCTGGGCGGCCGCATTCACCTTCGCCACCCGCTGATCGCTGTCGAACGAAATGACGCCGTTGCTCAGGCTCTTGAGGATGCTCTCGTCATAGTTTTTCAGATTCAGAATATCCTCGAACATCTGGGCGTTCTCGATGGCGATCGCCGCCTGCGCGCACATCGCCCGCAAACGCCGTTCGTCGCGCTCGCCGAATACGTCGCCGTTCTTGTTCAGAACCTGAATGACGCCGAGGCACTTGTCGGTCTTGTTTATGACCGGCATGCACAGCATGTTGCGGGTCTGAAATCCCGTCTTGCGATCGAAGTCGCGGTTGAAACGCGGATCGGCATAAGCGTCGGTCAGATTGATGGTTTCGCGGCCGCTAAACGCGGCGCCCGCCAGACCCGAGTCCGGCGACAGATAAATAATCTCCGAATCGATCCCTTCGGCGACACGTGACCAAAGCCGGCCCTGCTTCTCGTCAAAGAGAAACAAGGTGCTGCGTTCGGCGTCGAGCAGCTGCGTCGCGCCGTTGGTGATCTGGGTCAGCAGCTTGTCGAGGTGGAGTTGCTCCGATATGGCGCTGGTAATCTCCAGCAGCTTTGCTTCGCGCCGTTCGCGCTGGACCAAGCCTTGGCCCATGTCGCTCAAACTGCGGGCCACCAGGCCCAATTCGTCGGGCCGCGAACCGTCGAGGCTGATATCGAATTTGCCGTTGGCCACGTCGGTCAACGCGCTGCGGATCGAGTCGCAGTCCTCGTGCAACGCCCGGCCGTAGCGCGAAGCGACAATTAGGGCGGTGCCGACAAAGACGACGCCGACGAAGGCCACCTCGATTGCGTCACCTAGTTGTGCATGACCCTGATAGACCATGCGGAACATCAGCATGACGAGGATAATCGATGGCACCAGCGTGAAGACCGCATAGCTCTCCATCAGTCGTTGCGTAATACGTTCGACAGCCCGTACCGCAGCCGATGCACCTGCCGACCGGCGACGGAAGTACCGCTCGAGAGCGATGTACTCCAACTGCGACAGGATGCCGCCGCCCAACGCCCAATAGCCCGACAGCAGCTTGGCGTGGCTCTCGACCGGGAAGTCGGGGTAGAGCGATATGTGCAGGCCCATGGCCAGCACGCCGGCGACCAGCCAGGATAGAACCGACAGATACATGCCGTGCCGCGCCACCGACGCCTGTCCCCAGGGCGACGGGAGCAGTCGATAGAGCGCCTCGCGCAGGCCGATCTGCACCAGGCAGATCGCGCCCAACCCGGCCAACAGACGGGCCAGCGAAAGGCTGTCGACAAAGGGACAGACCAGTCGCCCATAGAAACTCAGAAACAGCACGGCGGCGACAGCGATCAGATGCAATTGCCAGCGGGTTTGCCAATCCACGGCGTCGAGGGTTGGGCGGCCACTTGCGGCCGTTGGTCCGGCATTTCCGGTTTCAGTCGCGATTGACGACATGGCGCAGCGTCCTGGATGGTCGGTCTGGTGTATCGAGTATAGACGATCGGCGGGCGATCTCGTGTGATCGCATTCATATTGTGGGAAAAGCGCCGGTATTTGCGGCGCGCCGGCGATTGCGCCAGGCCTGTCGATTGGATACAAGGGCGCCGGTTTCGACAGCGGAGCGGGCAATGGCGTCCTATCAGTACATCTATGTCATGCGGCACATGTCCAAGGTCCTGAGCGGCGGTCGCGAGGTGCTGAAGGACATTACCCTGGCATTCCTGCCCGGCGCCAAGATCGGCGTTTTGGGCCCGAACGGGGCCGGCAAATCCACCCTGCTGCGCATCATGGCCGGCCGGGATACCGATATCAGCGGCGAAGCCTGGCCGGCGGACGGCATCCGCGTCGGCCTGCTGGAGCAGGAGCCGCATCTCGATCCGGAAAAGGATGTGCTCGGCAATGTGATGGACGGCGTCGCCGAGACCAAGGCCCTGCTCGACAAGTTCGAGGCCGTCAGCGCCCGCTTCGCCGAAGAGCTGACCGACGACGAGATGAACGCGCTGATCGCCGAACAGGGCGAGTTGCAGGAACAGATCGACGCCGCCGATGCTTGGGATCTCGACCGCAAGGTCGAGATCGCCATGGATGCTTTGCGTTGTCCGCCGGGCGATGCCGACGTCGCCGTGCTCTCCGGCGGCGAGCGCCGCCGGGTCGCGCTCTGTCGTCTGCTGTTGGAAAAGCCGGACCTGCTGTTGCTGGACGAGCCGACGAACCACCTCGATGCCGAGTCCGTCGCCTGGCTGGAACGGCATCTGGAGGAGTATGCCGGCACCGTGGTCTGCGTAACCCACGACCGCTATTTTCTCGACAATGTCGCTGGCTGGATCCTGGAGCTCGATCGCGGCCGCGGCATTCCTTATGAAGGCAATTATTCCGGCTGGCTCGAGCAGAAGCAAAAACGCCTCGCGCAGGAAGAACGGCAGGAGGAGGCGCGTCAGCGCGCGCTCGCGAGCGAGCTCGAGTGGATCCGGCAATCGCCGCGCGCACGTCAGGCCAAGAGCAAGGCCCGGATCTCGGCCTACGAGGATCTGCTCGCCAGGGGTCAGGATCGCAGCGGTCCGAGGGCGCAGATCGTCATCCCGGCCGGGCCCAGGCTTGGCGATCTGGTGGTCGAGGCCGGGCATCTGCAGAAGGGCTTCGGCGACCACCTGCTGATCGACGATCTCAGTTTCAAGATCCCGCCTGCGGCAATCGTCGGCATCATCGGGCCGAACGGAGCCGGCAAGACGACGCTGTTTCGGATGATTGTCGGCGAAGAAGCACCCGACGACGGCGACTTTCGCTGCGGCGACACCGTGCAGTTGGGTTACGTCGACCAATCGCGTGACGCGCTCGAGGGCGACAAGTCGGTCTGGCAGGAGATCTCCGGCGGTCTGGACGAAATCGAGCTCGGGAAACGCACGGTCCAGAGCCGGGCCTATTGCAGCTGGTTCGGTTTTCGCGGCGCCGACCAGCAGAAGCCCGTGGGCCAGCTATCCGGCGGCGAGCGCAATCGGGTTCATCTCGCCAAGATGCTGAAGTCCGGCGCCAACGTGATCCTGCTCGACGAGCCGACCAACGACCTCGATGTGGATACGCTGCGCGCACTTGAGGAGGCCTTGCTGGAATTCGCCGGCTGCGCGCTCATCATCAGCCACGATCGCTGGTTCCTCGACCGCATCGCCACGCACATTCTGGCTTTTGAAGGCGACAGCCATGTCGAGTGGTTCGAGGGGAATTACCAGGCTTACGAAGAAGACCGGCACCGGCGCCTTGGCGACCAGGCCGATCAGCCGCACCGTATCCGCTACAAACCCCTGATCCGGGGATAAGGGAGCGCTAACGCCTACTGATTTCTAAGTTCGTCGAGCTTGAGCTTCAGCTCTTCGATCAGCCCGTCGACGCTGCCGCCTTTCCGCTGAATGACGGATGCGAACTCCGCGCGTTGAGTCAGCGCCAAGCTGACCCCTTCGACGACGACATCGACGATCTTCGGACCGTTGTTGGTGCCGCGTACCCGCCAGTGCACCGTTACCGGCGCCCCGTCGGGCGAATTGACGCGGCTTTCGACGATGGCGCCGCGCGGTCCGTCGGTGCGCTCGTTGACGACCTGGAATGTCTGTCCACTGTAGCGGCCCAAATTCGCCACCAGATAGTCGATGACATACTCGACGAACAGGGTCTGATATTCGGTCTGTTGGGTTTCGGTCGAGACCCGCCAGTAACGACCCAGAACGAAGCGCGAGATCGTGTTGACCGCGAACCCCTTTTTGAGCAGGCGACGAACCTCACGCTGCTGCTCGTCGCGCGCCATCTCTTTGTTGGTCAGCAGGCCGAGCGTCTCGCTTCCGAGCTGCTCAATCAGTTCGGCCGCTTCGCCCGTATCGAGCGATTCGGAATGTGCCGCGACTCCGGAACATACCACCCAGACACCGATGATGGCCGGCAGTACATGCCGGCAGGCGCGCATGAGAGCGGAAGCCGACCTACTCGGTTTTCGCGGAGACCCGCTCCTGCTCGTCGTCATCCTCGAATTCGATGGAGATTTCCGGAATGGGAGTGTCGTCGGCGTTGTCATTCAGAATTTGGGAACGACGGAACTGTCTGTAAAGGCTTCGGACGGTGGCGTAGTAGTCGATCGACGTGCGTTCGATCTCGTCGAGCGTTTCGATGTTCCGTGAGCGGCGGTCCAGGCCCTCGACGCCAAACCGGGCAATGCTTACGCCGGTTGACGTTACGTATCCCAGCGGATCGAGGAACGTGTCCACGACCAGTCCGGTTGCGTCGCGCGGATTCGACGGTCCCAGAATCGGTAGCACCAGATAAGGGCCCTCCGAGACCTCGTAGACGCCGAGCGTTTGTCCGAAATCCTCGTCGTGGAACGGGATCCCGCCCTCGAGATCCGGATTGTCGCCGGCCGCCACATCGAACACACCGCCGACGCCGATGAACGTGTTGGTGGCGAACCGGCCGAAGGTCTGACTGGCGCGTTCGGTCTCGCCCTGGAAGACATCGTTGGCGAAGATCACCGGCGAGCGCAGATTGACCAGGAAGTTCCGCACGCCGTCGCGCACGGGCAGGGGCAACGTGCCGCGGTAGATCTCTGCGGCCGGCCGCAGAAACAGCCGGTCCAGGCCCAGGTTGACTTCGAAGAAATAGCGATTCAGTGGCTCGATCGGGTCGTTCGCTTCCTCAAACGCCGCCATCGCCTCTTCATCGTCGGCTGGGGGCGGCGTAGCGCAGGCCGACACCGAAACGATGAGCGTTGCGGCGGCAAACAACTGCCACGGCTTGTAATTCTCTACACGCCGCCTCGATTTATCGAAAAGCCTGGATGTCACAATCGCCTCAACTGCCGTTTCACGCGAGCATTCGGTTGCGCCGATATTGTCATTATCGCTGGAAGAAAAAGTTAATCGGACCCGTCGAGACGTCAACTATTAACCCCAGCTTGATACGGCGTTGGTATCACAATGCAATTGCGTTGACTAGAAGTCGGGAATGAAGCCGTGAAGGTTCCGCAACGATTGTGGCGGAAATGTCGCGCGTGTGCCGGTTGACCGCGGTCCCATCTTTCGCGATGTTAGCGACCTGTTAACTTGAAAAATATATAAAGATATGTTTATGTTTGTAGCGCTGCCCTGGTCCGGACGCTCACCGGCCAGATGCCGCCCGGTAGGCCGATTGCCGGTTAGCGCTTGGGAGTACTTCGGAGCTTAGTCATGGATCGTCTGTTGACCGGGTTGCGGGCCGCGGCGGAGCCGACGCGATTGAGATTGCTGGCGCTGTGCGCGCACTCCGAGTTGACCGTTACCGAGCTCACGCAGATTCTCAGCCAGAGTCAGCCGCGCGTCTCCCGGCATCTGAAGTTGTTGTGCGAGGCCGGCCTGTTGGACCGCTTCCGCGAGGGCACTTGGGCGTTCTACCGACTGGCGGAAGACAGCTCGTGCGCCTATCTGGCACGCACGCTGATCGACCTCATTCCTGAGGACGACCCGGCGCTGGCGCGCGATCTTGAACGTTTGCAGCGGATCAAAGAGGCCCGGGCCCGGGCGGCGGCCGAATACTTCCGGGCCAATGCCGAAAGCTGGGACGAGATTCGCGCAATGTATGTGGCCGATGCCGATCTGGAGCAAGCCATGCTCGAGGCGGTCGGCGATCAGAAGATCGAAGACTTTCTCGATATCGGCACGGGAACCGGGCGTATCCTCGAGGTGTTCGCGCCGCTCACTCGCCGCGGCCTCGGCGTTGATCTGAGTCACGAGATGCTTCGCGTGGCGCGCGCCAATCTGGAGAAAGCCGGCTTCCGCCATTGCCAGGTCCGGCAGGGCGATATGTATAACCTGTCGCTCGACAACGCGAGCTTCGACCTCGCGATCATTCACCATGTGCTGCATTTCGCCGAGGACCCCCGGCAGGTCATTGCCGAGGCCGGTCGCGTGCTACGGCCCGGCGGACAGCTCATCATCGCGGATTTCGCACCCCATACGCAGGAGTTCCTGCGCGACGAGCATCAACATCGCTGGTTGGGCTTCGACGAGGCCGAGGTGTCGCGCTGGTGCCTGGCGGCGGGTCTTGAGCCCGGTCCGGCCCGCCGGCTCGACGGTTCGCATTTGAACGTGCTGCTGTGGCGGGCGCGACGGCCGAACCGGACGGGCCGTGGTGCCGCTGCGGCGCGAACCATTCAGGAGACATGAGTATGACCTTACGCCGTTCCTCCGGGACGCCTTCGTCGCAGATGCCGGTTGATGTCCTGACCCACGGCATGCAGGTCTCGTTCGAATTCTTTCCGCCGAAGAACGCCGATGCCGAGGCGTCGCTTTGGCGCGCGGTGCAACGGCTTGCGCCACTGTCGCCGCGTTTCGTTTCGGTGACCTACGGCGCCGGCGGCTCGACCCGAGAGCGGACCCATGCGACGGTCAAGCGCATCGGCGCGGAGACCGCGCTGACGCCGGCCGCCCACCTGACCTGCGTCGGCGCCAGCCGGGACGAGATCGACGCGGTGGCGCGCGACTACTGGTCGGCCGGGATCCGGCACATCGTCGCCCTGCGTGGCGATCCGCCCGACGGCGAAAGCACCTATCGTCCGCACCCCGACGGCTACGCCAATGCGGCGGAGCTGGTCACGGGCCTGAAGCGGGTCGCGGACTTCGAGATCAGCATCGCCGCCTACCCGGAAATCCACCCGGATTCGACCGGCAGCCAGGCCGACCTCGACAACCTGAAGCGCAAGCTCGACAACGGCGCGGCGCGCGCGATCACGCAATACTTTTTCGATCCGGAGGTGTTCCTGCGTTTCGTCGACCGGGCGCGGGCCGCGGGTATCTGGGCGCCGATCGTGCCTGGCATCCTGCCGGTAACGAATTTCGCCACCGTGGTGCGCTTTTCCGAGATGTGCGGCGCTTCGGTGCCGGCTTGGCTCGCCCACATGTTCGAAGGTCTCGACGACGACCCGGAGACACGCAAACTGGTCGCGGCGACGGTGGCCGCCGAGCAGTGCCGCAGCCTGCAAACGGCCGGCGTGAACGAGTTCCATTTTTATACGCTGAACCGCGCCGACCTGACGCGGGCGATCTGTCACATCCTGGGCATGCGCCCTCAGGCAGACACGGCCGATCGGGCCGCGCCCGACGGTCTCGTCGCCTGACCGAGACCTGTCTGGAACGACCTTGATATGAGTGATTTGCTGCAAGATCTTCGTGAACGGGTGCTGTTGTGCGACGGCGGCATGGGCAGCCGCGTACAGGCCACCGATCTCGATGTGGACAATGATTTTCTAGGTAACGAGAACTGCACGGAAATCCTGAATCTCAGCCGGCCCGATCTCGTCCGCGATATCCACCTCGGCTATCTCCAGGTCGGCGCCGACATTCTCGAGACCAACAGTTTCGGCGGTTCCTCGATCACGCTCGGCGAGTTCGGCCTGCAGGAAGATGCCTTCGAGCTGAACAAGCGCGCGGCCGAACTGGCCCGCGAAGCCATTGCCGAGTTCGCCCATGACGGCCGGCGGCGCTTCGTCCTGGGCGCGATCGGTCCCGGCACCAAGCTGCCGAGTCTTGGGCAGGTCGACTACGACAGCCTGGAAGCCGCGCTGAAGCAGCAGGCGTCCGCCTTGATTGTCGGCGGCGTCGACGCCTTCATGATCGAGACGGTCCAGGACACGCTGCAGATGAAGGCGGCGGTCAACGGCGCCAAGCTGGCGATTGCCGAGGCCGACCGCACACTGCCGATCCTGGTTCAGGTCACGGTCGAGACCACGGGCACGCTGCTGGTCGGCGCCGACATCGCGGCCGCGGCGACCGTCGCGCACGCCTTGTCGGTCGACAGCCTGGGCCTGAACTGCGCCACCGGCCCGCAGGAGATGGCCGAGCATGTGAAGTGGGTCAGCGAGAACTGGCCGGGCATCACCTCGGTGATGCCGAACGCCGGCCTGCCGGAGTTGGTGAACGGCGAGCCGAGCTATCCGCTGACGCCCGACGAGCTGGCGAAATGGCTCGAGCGGTTCGTGCGCGAGGACGGCGTGAATCTCATCGGCGGCTGCTGCGGTACGACGAACGCACATATCGCCGCGCTGGACGAGATGCTGCGGCGGGTGGGCGACGGCGACAGGCCGATACCGGTCCGGCGCACGCACCATTGGGTGCCCGGCGTCGCGTCGCTCTACGGCCATGTACCCTATCGGCAAGAGAACGCTTACCTGTCGATCGGCGAACGCTGCAACGCCAACGGCTCGAAGAAGTTCCGTGAGCTGCAGGCGGCCGAGGACTGGGAAGGCTGCGTCGCCATCGGCCGCGAGCAGGTCAAGGAAGGCAGCCACACGCTCGACGTCTGCACGGCCTATGTCGGCCGCGACGAGATCGCCGACATGACGGCCGTGGTCGGCCGTTTGCGCGGCGCGGCCAACGCGCCGCTGGTGATCGACTCGACCGAATACCCGGTGCTGGAAGCCGCCATGAAGCTCTATGGCGGCAAGCCGATTATCAACTCGATCAACTTTGAGGACGGCGAGGAGCCGCCGGCCAAGCGTCTGGAACTGGCCCGCAAGTTCGGCGCCGGCGTCATCGCGCTGACCATCGACGAAGACGGTATGGCCAAGGACGTCGATGGCAAAGTGCGCATCGCGCAGCGGCTCTACGACTTCGCCGTCAACAAATACGGCCTGCCGCCGCAGGACCTGCTGTTTGATCCGCTCACCTTCACGATCTGCACCGGCAACGACGACGACCGCAAGCTCGGCCTGAACACGCTCGACGCCATCGAGCGCATCGCCGAGGAGCTGCCGGACTGCCAGATCATCCTGGGCCTGTCGAATATCTCCTTCGGCCTGAACGCGGCGGCCCGGCACGTACTGAATTCCGTGTTCCTCGACCATGCGCTCAAGCGCGGCATGACGGGCGCGATCCTGCACGTAAGCAAGATCATGCCGCTGCACGCCATTCCCGAAGAAGAAGTGCGGATCGCCGAGGACCTGATCTTCGACCGCCGGTCCGACGGTTACGATCCGCTGCATGCCTTTATCGAGCTGTTCCAGGACCGGACCGCGGCGAAGACCGAAAAGGTCCGGCCCGAGACGGTCGAGGAGCGCCTGAAGCTGCGCATCATCGATGGCGACCGGCAGGATCTGGAGGCCGATCTCGACGAGGCCATGCAGATGCATCCGCCGCTCGACATCATCAACACCTTCCTGCTGGACGGTATGAAGGTGGTCGGCGAACTGTTCGGCGCCGGCAAGATGCAGTTGCCCTTCGTGCTGCAGTCGGCCGAGACCATGAAGGCTGCGGTCGCCTACCTTGAACCGCACATGGACCGGATCGAGGGGCAGGAGAAGGGCATCATCGTGCTGGCCACGGTGAAGGGCGATGTGCATGACATCGGCAAGAACCTGGTCGACATCATCCTCACCAACAACGGCTACAAGTGCGTCAATCTCGGCATCAAGCAGCCGATCTCGAACATCCTCACCGCCGCCAAGGAACACAAGGCCGACGCCGTCGGAATGTCGGGCCTGCTGGTCAAATCGACGGTGATCATGCGCGAAAATCTCGAGGAGATGACGCGCGAAGGTCTCGATATCCCGGTCATGCTGGGCGGCGCTGCGCTCACCCGGCGCTATGTCGAGGAAGACTGCCGTGCCGCCTATGCCTCGGGCGAGGTAGCCTATGCGCGCGACGCCTTCGACGGCCTGGAAATGATGTCGCAGATCGTCGACGGCACGTTCGCCGAGACACTGTCCAAGCAACAGAAGAAGCGCAACGGCCGGCCGGTGAACGGGCGGCGCAAGCTCGGTGAGCCGACCCTGCTGCCGCGGCCGGTCGATGCCGAGGAAATCCGCATCAAGCGCGAGGAGCTGGCGAACGGCGTCGACGTGCCGCGGCCGCCGTTCCTGGGCGACCGGCTGATCGACCGTGTCGAGCCGCGGGCGCTGCTGCCGTTCCTTAACGAGCGCATGCTTTACCAGTTCCATTGGGGCTACCGGAAGCAAGGCCGCCGCCTGGACGAGTACATGGAATGGTCGCGCAAGGAGCTGCGGCCGATCATGAACGACCTGGTCAGCCGCTGCGAGGACGAGGACATCCTGCATCCGCAGGCAGTCTACGGCTATTTCCTGGCCGCCGGCGACGGCAACGATCTGGTGCTGTTCGCCGAGGATGGCGAGACTGAGCTGGCGCGGTTCGCGCTGCCGCGGCAGGACCGGGCGGGCGGCGTCTGCATCGCCGACTTCTTCCGCGATGTCTCGGCCGGCGAGCGCGACGTGATCGCGCTGCAGGCGGTGACCGTCGGCCAGCATGCCTCCGAAGTGGCCCGCGAGTGGTTCGAGCAGGACCGCTATCAGGACTATCTCTACCTGCACGGTCTCGGCGTCGAGATGGCCGAGGCCCTGGCCGAATACGTGCACAAGCGGATCCGCGGCGAACTTGGCTTCGCGCAGGACGACAGCCGTGACAAGGAGGCCCTGTTCAGCCAGGGCTATCGCGGCTCACGCTACTCCTTCGGCTATCCGGCCTGCCCCAATCTGGCCGACCAGCGCGTCCTGCTCGACCTGCTGAAGGCGGACCGGGTCGGGCTCGACATGGCCGACGAAGACCAGCTTCACCCCGAGCAGTCGACCAGCGCCATCGTCGTGCACCACCCGCAGGCGAAGTACTTCAGCGTCTAAACGTCAGTCGTTTGCCTACCAGGCGATCTCGCTGCCGTCGTAGTTCAGGAATTGCCCGTTGTTGGCCGGCGCCAGGCCGGCGATAACGCCGCGCATGCCGGTGACGCTGTCGTTTGGCGTCACGGGCGCGGCCGACCCGCCCATGTCTGTCTGCACATGGCCAGGATGGAACACGACAGTGACGACGCCGCGGTCGGCGAGCTCGTTGGACAGGCATGCCATCACCATGTTCACGGCCGCCTTGGACGAGCGGTAGACGATCGACCTGTCCTTGGCGTTGGCGATCGAGCCCATGCGGCTCGAGATGGTGATCAGCTTCTTCTCGCCGGCGAGCTGTCCAACGAACGCGTCGGCGACCCGCATGGGTCCAAAGACGTTGGTGTTCATGGTCGCCGCCCAGGCGTCATAGTCCATGTCGCCCAGACCGTCGCCGCGCGCGCCGATGATGCCGGCATTGTTAATCAGCACATCGAAGGTTTCGCTCGCCAGTTCCGCGTGCAAAGCGGCCACGGACGCGCCGTCGTCGACGTCCAGAGTGTGAACGGTCACGCGGCCCTCCGAGGCGGCGGCCAGCGCGTTGAGCTCCTCGGCCGCGGCCGGATTCCGGCAACAGGCGAAGACGCGCCAGCCGTCGGCGGCGTACTGCCGGACGAATTCGCGGCCGATACCGCGGCTGGCGCCTGTGATGAAGATGTTTGGCATGGCGCGGTTATGCCTTATGCGCGCCACGGCGTAAACGCCCGATCTGGGCGTTGCGCGTCTAAATGACCCGGCGATAGATCGGCAACGCGATCAGCGGCAGCATGTACATCGGCAACTGCGCGATGGCGAAGTAGATCACCAGATCCATCGGCGCCGTGTCGACCAATGTCGCCAGCAAGATGCCCATGTTGCAGTTGCCGGCCATCAGGCCGATGGTCAGCGCGGGACGGCGGCCGATCTTCCAGAACGCGACCGCGCCGAACGCTTGCAGGGCGCCGTTGGCGACGAAGGCCAGCGTCACGGTCAACAGCACGTAGCCTGGCTGCGCGATGGCGAACTCGGTGACGCCGGCCATGATCGCGGTCGCGAAATAGACCAGACCGATCACGGCCAGGCCGTCGATGCGCCGCGCGTTGCGCACCAGGAACGCTTCGGACACCAGCCACTTGCGGATCACGAAGGCGATCGCGAAGGCGATGCCGATCACCAGACCCAGCCGCAGCATGAGTTCGCCAACGCCGATATCGAGCTCCATGCCCAGGAGCCAGAGCGCCATCACGGGCAGCGTGAAGGGCACGATCGCGTGGGTCGCCACGACGACGAAGATGGCAAGCGCCGCGTCCAGGCCCAGCAGCAACGCGAAGGCCGCGGCGGACATGATCGGTGGCGCCGCGGCCATCAGCACGACGGCGGCATGCAGGCCGAGCGGCAGGCCGAACGGCTGCATGATCAGCGAGACGGCGACAGGGCAGATCAAGAGCAGGAAGACGATGTTGGCGCCGATCAGATAGGGCCGGTTCAGATAGGAACGCACCTCGGTCAGGTCGAGCCGCAGCAGCGCCACGACCAGGTTCACCACGACGAAGGTCGTCAATCCCGGCCGCAGCAAATCCGCGAGCGGCGGTATGGCAAGGCCAAGAAAAACCGCGCCGGCCAACAGTTTCGTGGCATGGCGCGCCAGCCACTCGAGGAACGCTCCGATCACGTTTCCATCCGCCGGCGCGCATCGAGACGCCGTTTGTTATCGGCCCCGTGCGGGCCTGTTGTATCGCCTACTCGGCCGCGACTCGGGCCCCGACCGGCTCGCCGTAGCCGCCGCCCCCGGGCGTCTCGATCACGAAGGTGTCTCCCGCCGCCATCTCGACCTGATCGCAGCCCGACAACTCCTCGACGCCGCCGTCGGCACGCTCGACGGCGTTGCGCCCGCACTTGCCCGGCCCGCCGCCGTTCAGCCCGAAGGGCGCGATGCGGCGGTGGCTCGACAGGATTGCCGCCGTCATCGGCTCCAGGAACCTGACCCGTCGGACAATGCCGTCGCCGCCATGCCAGCGGCCAGGGCCGCCCGAGCCGTGACGGACGGCAAAGCTCTCGAGCAGCACCGGGAACCGCCATTCCAGCACTTCCGGATCGGTCAGGCGGGTGTTGGTCATGTGCGTGTGCACGGCGCTGGCGCCGTTGAAGCCGTCGCCGGCCCCGGCGCCGCCACAGATGGTCTCGTAGTACTGGTACGTGTCGTTGCCGAAGGTGAAGTTGTTGTTGGTGCCCTGGGCGGCGCCGACCGCGGCGAACGCGCCGAACAGCGTATCGGTGATGCACTGTGAGGTCTCGACGTTGCCGGCGACGACGGCGGCGGGGTACTGCGGCCGCAGCATACAGCCCTCGGGCAGGATCACATCAATCGGCTTCAAGCAGCCGGCGTTCAACGGGATGTCGTCGTCCACGAGGCAGCGCAGCACGTAGAGGATGGCCGCCATGCACACGGCGGTCGGCGCGTTGTAATTCGTCTCGCGCTGCGGCGACGTGCCACTGAAATCGAGCGTCGCGCGCCGGTTTTCCGGATCGAGCCGTACTTCCACCTTGATTACCGCGCCGTCGTCCATTTCGTAGGCGAACCGGCCGGGCTTCAGGCGGTGCAGCAGCCGGCGCACGCTCTCCTCGGCATTGTCGCGGACATAGGCCATGTAGGCCTGGACCACGTCGATACCGAAATGCGCGACCATCTTGTTCAGCTCGTCGACGCCCTTGGCGTTGGCTGCGATCTGGGCCTTGAAGTCGGCGATGTTCACGCGCGGGCTGCGGGCCGGGTAGGGGCAGTCGGTGAGCAACCGCATGGTCTCGGCTTCCAGGAAGCGTCCCTGGTCGACCAGCTGGAAGTTGTCGATCAGCACGCCTTCCTCGTCGACCGTCCGGCTCCACGGCGGCATCGAGCCCGGCGTGATGCCGCCGATGTCGGCGTGATGGCCGCGCGAGGCGACGAAGAAGCGCAGTTCCTTGCCCGTCTCGTCGAACACCGGCGTGATCACGGTGACATCCGGCAGATGCGTGCCGCCGTTGTAGGGCGCATTCAGCATATAGACGTCGCCCGGCCGCATCTCGCCGGCGCGCTGGCGTGCGATCGACTCGACGCTCTCGCTCATCGAGCCGAGATGCACCGGGATATGCGGCGCGTTGGCGACCAGTTGCCCATCGTGATCGAACAGCGCGCAGGAGAAGTCCAGGCGCTCCTTGATGTTCACCGACGACGCCGTGTTCTCCAGCGCGACGCCCATCTGCTCGGCGATCGACATGAACAGATTGTTGAAGATCTCCAGCATCACCGGATCGACGTCGGTGCCGACGGCGACCCGGCGTGGCAGCGCCACCACCCGGGTCAGAACGAGATCGCCGCGGCCGGTCAGCACGGCCTGCCAGCCGGGCTCGACGATCGTCGTGCCCGTGCTCTCGACGATGACCGCCGGGCCATCGATGCGGTTGCCGGACGTCAATCGGTCGCGGTCGTACACCGGCGCCTGCCGCGTCTCGCCATCGAGATAGGCCGCGACCTGGGCGATCGGCGCCGCCTCGGCATTCGCCGCATCGTCCCGGCTGGTCTCCAGCGCGTCGTCGATCGACTCGCCGCCACCGACGACCTCGACCGAGACCGCTTCGACGATGTGCGCCTTGCTGTCGTCGGTGAAGCCGAACTGCTGCCGATGGGCCGCATCGAAGGCGGCGCGGATCTCGGCGAGCGCGCCGTAAGGCACGACAAGTGCCGTGTCCGATCCTTCGTAGCGCAGATGCACACGCCGAAGGACATCGATGTCTTCGGCCGCGACGCCCTGGCCTTCCACCTCCGCCCGACCGTCGGCGGCGAGCGAGTCGAGCGTTGCCGACAGCTCGGTCACCAGCCCGTCGTCGAGCACCGCTTCGACGGCGCGTTCGCGCATCGCCGTGATGTCGGCGAGGCCCATGCCATAGGCCGACAGCACACCGGCATAGGGGTGGATCAGTACCTGCTTCATGCCCAGCGAATCCGCCACCAGACACGCATGCTGGCCGCCGGCGCCGCCGAAGCAGGTCAGGACGTATTCGGTGACGTCATAGCCGCGTTCGATCGAGATCTTCTTGATGGCGTTCGCCATGTTCTGCACGGCGATCTTCAGGAAGCCGTCGGCGATTTCCTCAACGGTCTTGGTCTCGCCCGTCGCTTGGGCGACCTCGGCCGCGAGGTCCGCGAACTTCTCGGCGACGACGGCGGCGTCCAGAGCCTCGTCGCCGTTCGGCCCGAACACCTTGGGAAAGAAATCGGGGTTCAGCTTGCCCAGCATGACGTTGCAGTCGGTGACCGTCAGTGGGCCGCCGCGGCGATAGCAGGCCGGGCCGGGATTGGCGCCGGCGCTGTCCGGGCCGACCCGGAACCGGCTGCCGTCGAAGTGCAGGATCGAGCCGCCGCCGGCTGCCACCGTATGGATGTCCATCATCGGCGCCCGCATGCGCACGCCGGCGACCTCGGTCTCGAAGGCCCGTTCGAAGACGCCGGCATAGTGCGAGACGTCGGTCGACGTGCCGCCCATATCGAAGCCGATGATTTTGTCGAAACCCGCCGCCGAGGTTGTGCGCACGGCGCCGACCACGCCGCCGGCCGGGCCAGAGAGAATGCAGTCGCGGCCCTGAAACAGTCGGGCGTCGGTCAGGCCGCCCGACGATTGCATGAACATCAGGCGCGTACCGCCAAGCTCGGCCGCGACCTGATCGACGTAACGCCGCAGGATCGGCGACAGGTAGGCGTCGACCACGGTCGTGTCGCCGCGGCTCACCAGCTTCATCAGCGGACTGGTCTCGTGGCTGGTCGACACCTGCGTGAAGCCGATCTCACGCGCCAGCTCGGCGATGCGGGTCTCGTGTGCCGTGTGCCGGTAGCCGTGGATGAAGACGATGGCGCAGCCGCGGATACCGTCATCGAACGCCGCCTGCAGGTCGCGTCGCGCCCCCTCGACATCGAGCGGCGTGATCTCGTTGCCGTGCGCGTCGATCCGCCCGGCGACCTCGATCACCTGCTCGTACAATAGTTCCGGCAGCTCGATGTTGAGCGCGAACAGCTTGGGCCGGTTCTGATAGCCGATCCGCAGCGCGTCCCGGAAACCGCTGGTCGTGACCAGCAGCGTGCGCTCGCCCTTGCGCTCCAGCAGCGCGTTGGTGCCGACCGTGGTGCCCATCTTCACGCTGGCGATACGTTCGGTGGGGATCGCCGCGTCACGCGAGATCTGCATCAGGTCACGGATGCCCTGCAGCGCCGCGTCGGCATAGTGCTCCGGGTTCTCCGACAACAGCTTGTGGGTGGTGTGGCTGCCGTCCGGTCGCCGGGCGACGATATCCGTGAAGGTGCCGCCACGGTCGACCCAGAACTGCCAGCGGCTATCCGCCGCCGATTCCACCACTGTTTCAGCCATACGCCGGGCTCCCAACCAAATTCGCCCGCAGTATACGCAGAATGCGATGCGCGGGAAGGTGCCTGCACGGCCACATTGCTGCCGCATTCCATCGCGACGTTCGCCCGCGTTCCGCGCCGTCTGGCATGGCGGCGGCGCTGGCGGTATTGTCCTGGCCATGACCGATCGACGAACAGCGCGATGAGCATTTGGGGGAAGATAATCGGTGGTGCGGCCGGCTTCGCGCTGGGCGGGCCGTTGGGCGGCCTGCTGGGCGGCCTGGCGGGCCATGCGGTCGATCGCCTGTCCGGTCCGGGCGAGGAAGGAGCCGACGGCACCAAGCAGATCGCCTTCACCATTGGCGTGATCGTGCTGGGCGCCAAGATGGCCAAGGCCGACGGGGTCGTCACCCGCGACGAGATCCAGGCCTTTCGCGAGGTCTTCTCGGTGCCGCAGGACGAGATGGAAAATGTCGGCCGCGTGTTCAATCTGGCGCGCCGTGACGCCAGCGGCTTCGAGCCCTATGCCCGGCAGATCGCACGCCTGTTCCAGGAGAACAAGCAACCGCTGGAAGATCTGCTGCACGGCCTGTTCCACATCGCCAAGGCCGATAACGTGGTGCATCCGGCCGAGCTCGAGTTCCTGAAATCGGTGGCGGAGATCTTCGGCTTCAGCGAGGCGGATTTCGCGCGCATCCGCACCTATCACATGCCGCCCGACGCGCAGGACCCGTACATCATCCTCGACGTCGCGCACGATGCCAGCGACGACGACGTCAAGCGGGCCTACCGGCGGCAGGTGCGGGAGAACCATCCCGACAAGCTGATCGCCGAGGGGTTGCCGCAGGAATTCGTCGACGTGGCGAACGAGAAGGTCGCGGCCATCAACGAAGCCTACGAGTCCATCGCCAAACAGCGCGGTCTGAATTGACGGGGCTGACGTGAGCGGCGGCATCATCGACCGGCCTTCGCCCAATCACAACGAGCGGCCGGCCGACGCCGCCATCGACATTCTCCTGCTGCATTACACCGGCATGCCGACCGCGGCGGGCGCGCTGGACCGGCTCTGCGATCCGGCGGCCAAGGTCAGCGCCCACTATCTGATCGACGAGGACGGCACGACCTACGCGCTCGTCGATGAAGACCGGCGCGCCTGGCATGCCGGCGTCAGCTATTGGCAGGGGGAGCGGGACATCAATGGCCGGTCGGTCGGCATCGAGCTGGTCAATCCCGGCCACGAGTTCGGTTACCGACCGTTTCCCGAGCCGCAGATCCGGGCGCTGATCGGGCTTTGCCACGACATTCTGGCGCGGCATGCAATCCCGGCCGCGCGGGTGCTGGGTCATTCCGACGTCGCGCCGGCGCGCAAGGAGGATCCCGGCGAGCTGTTCGACTGGCCAAGGCTGGCAGCCGAAGGCATCGGCCTCTGGCCAACAGACGCACCATCGGTCTCGGCACGGCAGACAGTGGCGCCGGGGGCGGCGGGACCGGCTGTGCAGGAATTGCAACGGACGCTTGCGGCATACGGTTACGAGGCCGCGGGCGATGGGCTCTACGACACCGGCCTCGCCTTCATCGTCAAAGCTTTCCAGCGACATTGGCGGCCAAAGGGTGTTGACGGGGTCGCCGACGGCGAGACCCAGGCCATCCTCCACCACCTGCTTGACCGGGTCGGAGATGCGGCTTAGCTAATACCTACCAGACGGCTGGACGGCCGCTCTCGTCGTGAGGCGAGGGAGGAAAGTCCGGGCTCCACGGGAACAGGGTGCCGGGTAACGCCCGGCGGGGGCGACCCCAGGGAAAGTGCCACAGAAAGAAAACCGCCCGGACCGCTTCGGCGGGCCAGGTAAGGGTGAAAGGGTGCGGTAAGAGCGCACCGCGCGCCCGGTGACGGGAGCGGCACGGTAAACCCCACCCGGAGCAAGACCGAATAGGGGCGACAGGCCGGCGGCGACGCCGGCGGGCGGGTTCCCGCGTTGTCGCCCGGGTTGGTCGCGCGAGGCGTTCGGTAACGGACGTCCCAGATGAATGGCCGTCCAGCGCCGCGAACGTGGCCGCGGCGTGGACAGAACCCGGCTTACAGGCCGTCTGGCGCCCGCCTCGCCGCCTTAGCGCCGGGCCGTCCAGCGCGCGCCGCCGAGGCGGCCCGTTTCGATGGCTTCGACAAAGAAAATGTAGGCGTCCACGTAGGCGGCGTGCCGTTCGGGTCCGAACTGGGCCACGGTGTCTTCGCGCATCGAACGGTACATCTCCAACCGCTCGCGCAGGATACGCCGCCACATCGGCGACAGGTCCTGCATGGCCACGTCCCGAAAGCCCGCTGCCTCGATGAACCGCCGGTAGCTGCCCGCGTCGTGGATCGCGATGGCGGCGATGCCGTCGGCGAGCCGGGTGCGGTCGCTGTCGCCGAGCGCGGGCCCAGCAAGCCAGTCGGTGAACGCCAGCTTTCCGCCGGGCCGCAGAACGCGATGGCACTCGGCGAAGAGGGCGGATTTGTTGGCGATGTGCAGGAACGCTTCCTGCGCGATCACCGCATCGAAGCTGGTCCCGGGGAGTGGCAGAGCGGTGGCGTCGCCGCGGGCGAACCTGACCCGATCCTGCAGGCCGACCATGGCGGAAAGCCGCGTGGCGCCACGCACCCGGCTGTCGTTGAGATCGATCCCGACAACCTCGGCGCCGTACCGTTCGGCCAGAAATCGGGCTGGGCCGCCCATGCCGCTGCAAACATCGAGCACCCGGCTGCGCGCCGCGACGCCGGCACCGTCGGCCAGCGCGGCGACGGCATCGAGTCCGCCATAATGGTCCTGATCGAAGTCGTAGAGGTCGGTCGGGCTCAGGGCGTCGGGGTCTTTCCCGGCCCGCTCGAGCGCGGATCGGATCTGCAATTCGTTGATCGGGTGCTCGTCGTAGAAGGCAACGACCGGGTCCATGGCGGCCTCTGATTGGCGTGCAAATTCGGCAATGCGGGTTCAATTCCGGGATGCCGTGAATTCTGTCCCGACCATGCTAGAGCCGATCCGCGGCGGTCGCGAGTCCATCCCTCTATTTTGAGAACATAAAAAGAACATAGTTCTGCCGCAATTTGCAACTATGCCGGTTCTTGACCTTTAGCCGATCACTGCCGACGCGGGTTCGTGATGTCCCTCCGAAGACTTCCGTGGAACACAAATTTGACTTGGATTTGGGGCGTTTAACCATTTGCTTACCATTGACGACCATACCATCCCATGCTATCCCATGTTGTCCCAACGAAAGCCCTTGTCTGGGCAGGGTCGGGCAATAAAGCGACCCGGGCGGCTGACCGGGCCGACACAGACAGAGGTTTCGCGTGGCCTTTTTCATTTCGCGGTTCGACAACAAGGTCGACAAGAAGGGTCGGGTGTCGGTGCCTGCCTCTTTCCGCGCGGAGCTGGCCACGCAGCCGTTCGCCGGGATTGTCGCCTTTCCGTCGCCCGTGCTGAACGCGATCGAGGCCTGCGGCATGGATCGGCTGAAGGAAATGGCGGCCCATCTCGACACGATGAATCCCTATGGCGGCAACCGCAACGCGTTTGCCAATGCCATGTTGACGAAGAGCCATCAGCTCACCTTCGACAGTGAGGGGCGCGTCGGCTTGCCGGAGCGACTGCTGAAGCATGCCGGCATTTCCGCCATGGCGACGTTCGCGGGAACCGGGCCGACATTCCAGATCTGGAATCCAGATACCTACGAGGAGTTCGAGCGGGAGGCCGAGGCCCAGGCCAGCGAGATGGCGGCGCGCGGCGAGCTGCCCTGGTACAAACCAGTGGGCGACGCGGCGCAATGACCGATGATCGGCACATCCCGGTGATGGTCGACGATGTCGTCGAGGCGCTGGCGCCTGCCGGTGGCGAGGACGTCGTCGACGGCACCTACGGCGCCGGCGGCTACAGCCGTCGTCTGTTGCAGGCCGCGGATTGTCGCGTCTGGGCCATTGACCGCGACCGTCAGGCCATCGATGCCGGTCAGGGCATGGTCGCCGAATTCGCCGGCCGACTGACCCTGCTGGAAGGCCGGTTCGCCGACATGGACGTTCTGCTCGCCGCCCACGGCGTCGCCCGCGTCGACGGCGTCGCGCTCGACCTCGGGGTATCGTCGATGCAGTTCGACGATGCCGAGCGTGGTTTCTCGTTGCAGCAGGACGGCCCGCTCGACATGCGGATGGGTCCGTCCGGCCCCACCGCCGCCGACATCGTCAACGGCATGGACGAGGCGCCGCTCGCCGACCTGATCTACCGATATGGCGAGGAGCGTCGTTCACGGGCCGTCGCCCGCGCAATCGTCAAGGCGCGGCAGGTCGAGCCGATCGAGCGCACGCTGCAGCTCGCCGAGATCGTCGCGCGGGTGGTGCGGGGTGCCGGCAAGCTGCATCCCGCGACGCGCACGTTTCAGGCGTTGCGGATTTACGTCAACGATGAATTGACCCAGTTGTCCGATGGCTTGGGCGCCGCCGAGAGATTGCTGTCGCCCGAGGGCCGACTCGCCGTGGTCTCGTTTCATTCGCTTGAGGACCGGACGGTGAAGAGGTTTCTCGACGCGCGCAGCGGCGTGGCGGACCGGGGGTCGCGGCATCTTCCTCCCAATGCCGTCGATCCCCGGCCGCCGACGTTCCGTCTCCCGAGTCGTCGCGCCCGAAAGCCGCGTGATAGCGAGGTCGAGCGCAATCCACGGGCGCGGTCGGCCCGGTTGCGCGTCGCCGTCCGCACCGATGCGCCCGCCTGGGCCGATACGCCGACGCCGCAAAGCGAGGCCGTGTGATGAAGCGCCGTGTCGTCATCGCCGCGCTCGCCGTTGTTGGCCTTCTGTCGACTGGCCTCTATTTCCTGGAATACGAGGTTAAGCAGATGGAGCGCCAACTGGCCCGGCTCGATGATGGCTTGCGGCAGGACCGCCAGGCCATCCAGGTGCTGCGGGCGGAGTGGAGCTACCTCACCACGCCCGACAGGCTGCAGAAGCTGGCGGCGAAGCATCGCCGGTCATTGGATCTGTCGCCGGCGTCGCCGGTGCAGATCGCGGGGCTCGCCGATCTGCCGGTGCGGCCGGAGCCAATCATCGTCGCCCAGTCCGGTGACGGCACGTGGCCGGTGCCGATGGTGAAGCCGATGTATCTGCGACTGGGGATTGCCGGCCGCGGCACGGGGCGCGCGCAATGACCGATCGCCACCCGCCGCGCCCGATGTCCGACGTCATGGCCGTCGACCCGAATGCCGCGCCGACCATCCAGCTGGTCGGCATGCACGAGCAGACCATGCGCATCGGCCGCAGCCGGCTGATCATCATCGGCATGCTGTTCGCCGCCTGCTTCGCGCTGATCGCCGGCCGCCTGGTCGAACTGTCGGTGCTCGGCGGCGATCGCGGCTCGCGGTTCGACCGACTGGCCACGTCGGGCGCGGCGCCGAGCGAGCGGGCCGACATCGTCGATCGAAACGGCAAGCTGCTGGCGACCAACCTGCAGACGGCGTCGCTCTATGCAAACGCGCGGGTGGTGCCGGAGCCCACCGACGTCGTCGACCGGCTGATGCGCGTGCTGCCCGGGCTCAACCGGGCCGAACTGCTCGCCAAGCTCACGTCGCGGAATGGCTTTGTCTGGATCAAGCGGAACCTGTCGCCGCAGGAGCAGTATGACGTCAACGGCCTCGGCATTCCGGGGCTTGGCTTCCAGCAGGAACAACGGCGGATCTACCCGCACGGCCGGCTGACATCACACGTGCTCGGCTATACCGATGTCGACAACAACGGTATCGCCGGCATCGAGAACTATTTCGATGCCGAGCTGAAGCGCCGGGCCGCCAGCGGCGAGCCGATCGAACTCTCGCTCGACCTCCGTGTCCAGCACGCGGTGCGCGACGAACTGCGCCGCGCCATGCGGACGTTCTCGGCCAAAGGCGCCGCCGGCGTGGTGATGGACGTCAACACCGGCGAAGTGCTGGCCATGGTGTCGCTGCCGGATTTCGATTCCAATCACGCCGGCAGCGTGGTCGGCGACGCGCGGTTCAATCGGGTTTCGCTCGGAGTCTATGAGCTCGGGTCGGTCTTCAAGATCTTCACCACCGCCATGGCGCTCGATACCGGCACGGTGAATTTCCGCAGCGGCTATGACGCGACCAAGCCGATCCGCGTTTCCCGCTTCATCATCAACGACGATCATCCGAAGAACCGTTGGCTCTCGGTGCCCGAGATCTTCATGTTCTCGTCCAACATTGGCGCCGTGAAGATGGCGCTGGATGTCGGCGCCGAGACGCAGCGGGCGTTCATGGACCGGCTTGGCATGTTCCGGCAGCCCGGCATCGAACTGCCCGAAATCGGCCGGCCGCTGGGGCCCGAGCCGTGGCGCGAGGTCAGCACCATGACCGTCTCGTTCGGCCATGGCTTGGCGGTCAGCCCGCTGCAACTGACTGCCGGTGTCAGCGCCATCGTCAATGGCGGGCTCTACCGCCGGCCGACGTTGGTCAAGCAGGACGAGGGGCCGTCGGTGGCGACGCGGGTGATTTCGGACCGCACGTCGGAGCGCATGCGCCGCCTGATGCGTCTCGCCGTCACGGCCGGCACCGGTCGGCAGGCCGACGTGCCCTACAGCCTCGTCGGCGGCAAGACGGGCACGGCGGAGAAGGCGAAGGGCCGGCGTTACGACCGCCGGGCATTGCTGTCGTCCTTCGTCGCCGCCTTTCCCATGCACGCGCCGCGCTATGTCGTCTATGTGTTGCTGGACGAGCCACGGGGGACCGCCAAAACGCACGGCTTCGCCAGCGCTGGCTGGACCGCGGCGCCGACGACCAGCCATGTCATCGCGCGCATCGGGCCGATCCTGAAGGTGCCGCCGGTCGACCCGGCCGAGCCGGCGATCCGCGAGGCGATGAAGGTCGCCATTCCGGGCCAGGGGGCGAAGTATGCGTCTTTCTGAGCTCACCGAAGGTCGGGTCACGGGCGCGGCGGGCGACGTCGAGATCGCCGGCCTGACCGCCGACAGTCGCGAGGTCGAAGCCGGTTTCCTGTTTGCCGCCATGCCGGGCACGCGCCTGGACGGCGCCGCGTTCGCGGCCGAGGCCGTGGCCAAGGGCGCGGTTGCGGTGCTGGCGTCGCCGGACGCGAAGCTTTCGGCGATCGACGTCCCGGTCATCGAGGACGCCGACCCGCGCCGGCGTTTCGCGCTGTTCGCCGCCCGCTTCTTCGGCGCGCAGCCGGCGGTGGTCGCCGCCATCACCGGCACCAACGGCAAGACATCTGTCGCCGATTTCACCCGTCAGATCTGGGCGCGCCTCGGTTGCCGCGCCGCGAGCCTCGGCACGCTCGGCGTCATCGGGCCCGACGGCCATCAGCCGCTTGCCCATACCTCGCCCGAACCGGCGCAACTGCATCGCCTGCTGAAGGAGCTGGCAGACGACGGCGTCGACCATCTGGCGATCGAGGCATCGAGCCACGGCCTCGACCAGAGCCGGCTTGACGGCCTGCGCGTGACGGCCGCCGCCTTCACCAGCTTCAGCCGCGACCATCTGGACTATCACGACACCGCCGAGGACTACCTCGCAGCCAAGCTGCGCTTGTTCGGTGCCGTGATGGATGTCGGCGGCAAAGCCGTGCTGAATGTTGATATCGACGAGCACGACGAAATCGTTTCGGTCTGCACGCGGCGCAAGCATGAGATCATTACCTATGGTGCCGCTGATTCGGATCTGCGCCTCCATCGCCGCGTCAGTCTCGCGAGCGGTCAGCGGCTCGAGCTTGAGGTGTTCGGCATCCGGTCTGAAATCGAACTCCCCCTCGTTGGCGATTTCCAAGCCATGAATGCTTTGTGCGCGCTTGGGCTGACGATCGCCTGCGGCGCGGATCATGACCGCGCACTTGCCATCCTTTCGCAGCTGAAGGGCGTGCCCGGCCGTCTCGAGCATGTCGCCAATCATCCTTCGGGCGCCGCCGCCTATGTGGACTACGCGCACACGCCGGACGCGCTGGAGCGCGCGCTGCAGGCCCTGCGGCCGCACACCGACGGCCGGCTGATCGTGGTTTTCGGTTGCGGCGGTGACCGTGATCGCGGCAAGCGGCCGCAGATGGGCGCCATCGCGGCCAGGCTTGCCGACGTGCCGATCGTCACCGACGACAATCCGCGCAGCGAGGATCCGGCCGCGATCCGCGCCGAGGTCATGCCGGCCTGTCCCGGCGGCGTCGAAATCGGAGACCGGGCCGAGGCGATCCGGGCCGGCGTCAGCCGGCTGGCCGCGGGCGATGTGCTGCTGGTCGCCGGCAAGGGCCACGAGCAAGGGCAGATCGTCGGCGACGAGGTGCGGCCGTTCGACGATGCGGCAGAGGTTCGGCGCGCGGTTGCCGAGCTGGCGGGAGGGGGTCGATGACGGAACAAAGGCTCTGGACGTCCGAAACCGCGGACAAGGCGACCGGCGGCAAATCGACCCGAACCTGGCAGTCCGACGGCGTCTCGATCGACAGCCGCACGGTCGAGACCGGTGATCTGTTCATTGCGTTGCAGGGCCCGAACTTCGACGGCCACGATTACGCCGCCGCCGCGCTGCGTGCCGGCGCCGCTGCCGCCGTGGTCAGCCGGCGGCCGAACGACGTTAGCGACGACGCAGCACTGTTGGTGGTCGACGACACCATGACAGCGTTGGAGGGCTTGGGCCGGGCCGGTCGAGCCAGGATTCAGGCCCGCGTCACCGCGATCACCGGCAGCGTCGGCAAAACCGGCACCAAGGAGGCTCTGAAGCGTGCGCTCGAGGGCCAGGCCGCGACGTACGCCAGCCTGGGCAATCTCAACAATCACTGGGGTGCGCCGCTCAGCCTGGCGCGGATGCCGTCGGACACGGGCTACGCCATCCTCGAGCTCGGCATGAACCATGCCGGCGAAATAGCGCCGCTGAGCAAGCTCGTCCGGCCACATGTGGCGATCATCACTACTGTCGAGGCGGTGCACCTGGAATACTTCAACTCGGTTGCCGAAATCGCGGACGCGAAGTCCGAGATCTTCGTCGGGTTCGAGCCGGACGGCACCGCGATCATCAATCGCGACAATCCGCACTACGAGCGGATGCGCGCCGCGGCCGAGGCTGCCGGCGCGGCGCGGATCATGACGTTCGGTGTGCATCGCGAGGCCGATGCGCGGCTGATCAATCTCGTTCAGCACCCGACGTGCAACTGCATCTCCGCCGATATCGACGGGCAGGCCGTGACCTACAAGGTCGGCGCGCCCGGCCGGCATTGGGCCATGAACAGCCTTGCGGTGCTGACCGCGGTTCGCGCGCTGGACGCCGACCTCGGTCTCGCCGCCCTGGCGCTGGCCGATATGGCGCCGTCGAAGGGCCGCGGCCGTCGGCATCGCGTCGACATGCCGGCCGGCAGCTTCCACGTGATCGATGAGAGCTACAACGCCAGTCCCGTGGCCATGCGCGCGGCGCTGGAGCTGCTGGGCGCCGCGGCGCCGGCGGCACGGGGACGGCGCATCGCCGTGCTGGGCGACATGCTGGAATTAGGCGAATCCGCGCCGCAGCTGCATGCCGAGCTGGCCGAAGACCTGCTGGCGAACCGGGTTGATCTGTTGTTCGCCTGCGGACCGCATATGGCGCATCTCTATGACGCGGTGCCGCGCAACCGGCGCGGCGCTTATGCACCGGACGCCGAACAGCTGCTGAACGGCGTGCTTGCCGAGGTGCGGCCGGGCGACGTCGTTATGGTCAAGGGCTCGCTCGGCAGCCGCATGCAACCGATTGTGCAGGCCTTGCTCGACCGTGGCGAGCGGCCGCAGGTCGCCGTGAACGGTTAGCGCTCGATATGCTGTTCAACATCTTCAGCCCGCTCGGCGACGAGATCATCGTCTTCAACCTGTTCCGTTACCTGACGTTCCGGACGGGCGGCGCGATCCTGACCGCCCTGTTGATCAGCTTCATTCTCGGACCGTCGATCATCCGCTGGCTGAAGAGTAAGCAGGGCAAGGGGCAGCCCATCCGCGACGATGGGCCCGAGCGCCACATCATTGCCAAGCAGGGCACGCCCACCATGGGCGGGTTTCTGATCCTGCTGGCGCTCAGCGTTGCCACGCTGCTTTGGGCCGATCTGACGAACCGCTATGTCTGGGCCGTCCTGATCGTCACCATCGGCTTCGGGTTGATCGGCTTCGCCGACGATTATCTGAAGGTGACGCGGGCGAATACCCGGGGCGTTCCCGGCAAGATCAAGCTGGTGTTCGAAATCGGCATTGCCGCCGCCGCCGGCTGGTGGGTGATGGATATCCTGCCGCCGGCGATCGCCACGTCGCTCGCCGTGCCGTTCTTCAAGGATCTGCTGATCGACTTCGGCTGGCTGTTCATCGCCGTCGCGATCCTGGTGATCGTCGGCGCCTCGAATGCCGTCAACCTGACGGACGGCCTCGATGGGCTCGCCATCGGTCCGGTGATCATCGCGGCCTCGACATTCGCCATGATCACTTATCTTGTCGGCAACGCGGTGTTCGCTAACTACCTGCAGGTCAATTTCGTCCCCGGCGCGGGCGAACTCGCGGTCTATTGCGGCGCCTTGATCGGCGCCGGCCTGGGATTCCTTTGGTTCAACGCGCCGCCGGCCATGGTGTTCATGGGCGATACCGGCAGTCTCGGCATCGGCGGCGGCATTGGCGCCGTCGCCGTCGTCAGCAAACACGAGCTGGTGCTGGCCATCGTCGGCGGCCTGTTCGTGCTGGAGACGGTATCGGTCATCGTCCAGGTCGCGTCGTTCAAGATGACCGGCCGACGCGTATTCCGCATGGCGCCGCTACACCATCATTTCGAGCAGAAGGGCTGGGCCGAGCCGACGATCGTCATCCGGTTCTGGATTATCGCCGTCATCCTGGCCCTGTTCGGCCTGGCGACGTTGAAGTTGAGGTAGCGGCCGCGTGATCCCGATCTCCGCATATGCCGGCAAATCCGTCGCCGTTTTCGGTCTTGGCAAGAGCGGCGCGTCCGCTGCCCGCGCGCTCGCCGCCGGCGACGCCGAGGTGCTGGTCTGGGATGACGATCCGGCGCGCCGCGCGGCGCTGGAGGGTGAGCGCATTCTGGCCGCCGAACCGTCGGCCAAGACCTGGGCCGATGTCGAAACCGTGGTGCTCAGCCCCGGCGTGCCGTTGACGCATCCCGAGCCGCACGCGGTTGTTCGTCTGGCTGAAAAGCTCGGCGCGGAAGTGCTGGGCGACATCGAGCTGTTCGCGCGCACGCGCCCGTCGGGTGCCGTCGTGTCGATCACCGGCACCAACGGCAAGTCGACGACGACGGCGCTGATCGGTCATCTGCTGGCGGCGACTGGCCGTATGGTGCAGGTCGGCGGCAATCTCGGTACGCCGGTGCTCGACTTCGATCCGCTCGGCGCCAACGGCGTCTACGTGCTGGAGATGTCGTCCTATCAGATCGACCTGACCCGAAGCTTGCGCCCCAAGGTCGTGGTTCTGCTGAACATCACGGCCGATCACATCGACCGGCACGGCTCGATGGATGGCTATGTCGCGGCCAAGCGCCGCTTGCTGGAGATGGCGCCGGCGGATGCGGCGCTAGTTATTGGCATCGACGACGCGCCGTGCGCCGGCATCGCCGCCGCCATGCGCGATGCCGGACGTCGGGTCATGGAGGTCACCATCGGACGGGTGCCGACGATCGGCTATGCCGCCTCGGACGGGACGGTCTTCCGTGATGGCAAGCAGGTGGCCGACCTCAACGGCATCGACAGCCTGCGCGGCGCGCACAACTGGCAGAACGCGGCCTGCGCCTTCGCCGCCGTGGCCGCGATGGGCGTGCCGGACGCGGAGATCGCCGAGGCGATGCGCAGCTTCCCGGGGCTGGCGCATCGCATGGAGCCGATCGGCACGGTCGACGGCGTCGCCTTCGTCAACGACAGCAAGGCCACCAATGCCGAAGCGACCGCCAAGGCGTTGGCGAGCTACGACCATATCTACTGGATCGCCGGCGGCCTGGCCAAGGCGGGCGGCATCGACCCGCTGCGGCCGCTGTTCGACCGCATTTCCAAGGCTTTTCTGATCGGCGACGCCGCGACGGATTTCGCCGTCACGCTCGACGGCGATGTCGCCAACGAGATCTGCGGCGACCTCCCGACCGCTGTGCGCGCGGCGCATGCTGCCGCGCTCGGCGACCGTGGCGGCGTGGTGCTGCTCTCGCCGGCCTGCGCGTCCTTCGACCAATTCCCCAACTTCGAAGCGCGCGGCGACGCGTTCCGGGCGCTGGTCGCAGCTCTCGCCACTGCCGGAAACGGCCCGCAACGTGTGGGAGGCGCGCGCTAGATGGCGACGTTGACCCGCATGGACACGAGCGTTATCGGCCAATGGTGGTGGACGGTCGACCGCTGGACGCTGCTGGCGATTGGCCTGTTGATTGCCATCGGCGGGCTGATGACCCTGGCGGCGAGCCCGGCCGTGGCCGAACGCATCGGCTATACGTCGTTTCATTTCGCGCAACGCCAGTTGATCTACATGGCGCCGGCGTTGGCGGCGATGTTCGCGATCTCGCTGATGACGCCGCGCGGCATTCGCCGGCTTTCGGCGATCGGCCTGGTCGTGGCGCTTATCCTGACGCTTGCGACGCTGTTCCTGGGGCCGGAAACCAAGGGCGCGACACGCTGGCTTTCGCTCGGCCCGCTGTCCGTGCAGCCGTCGGAGTTCGTCAAGCCGTTCTTCGTCATCTTCGCGGCTTGGATGTTCGCCGAGCAGAAGCGTAACGAGGGCCTGCCCGGCAACCTGATCGTTATCGCCGTCTTCGCCGTCATCATCCTGCTGCTGCTGGCGCAACCCGACGTCGGCATGGCCATCGTCGTGTCCGGTGTCTGGTGCGCGCAGTTCTTCATGGCCGGCCTACCGGTGTTCTGGGTCGGCGGGCTGGCCGGCCTGGCCATTGTCGGCGTGGTCTGCGGTTATTTCTTCATTCCACACGTCACCAGCCGCATTGACCGGTTCCTCGATCCGGCGAGTGGCGACAGCTTCCAGATCGACACCGCGCTCGCCGCCTTCGGCAATGGCGGTTTGCTCGGCCTGGGTCCGGGCGAAGGCGTGGTCAAGCGGGTGCTGCCTGACGCGCACTCGGACTTCATCTTCGCCGTCGCCGGCGAGGAGTATGGCCTGTTCGCCTGCCTTTCCATCGTCGCGCTGTTCGCGTTCGTCGTGTTGCGTGGCCTCGCCCGGCTGTTGGAGGAAGAGAATCTGTTCCATCTTCTGGCGGCCGGCGGTCTGTTGATCCTGTTTGGCCTGCAGGCGGTCATCAACTTAGGCGTCAACCTTCATCTGCTGCCGACCAAGGGCATGACCCTGCCGTTCATTTCCTATGGCGGGTCGTCGTTGATGGCGCTGGCCATCGCCATGGGCATGTTGCTGGCGCTGACCCGCAAGCGGCCGCGCGTCGGAGGTTTGTCATGAGCGCTGGCATCGTGCTTGCGGCCGGCGGCACCGGCGGCCATCTGTTTCCGGCCCAGGCGCTGGCCCAGGCATTACGCGGCCGCGGTCACCGGCTGACGCTGGTGACGGACGCGCGCGGTGGCGGTTATGGCGAGATGTTCGACGGCATCGATATTGAGATCGTCGCCGCCGCGACACTCACCGGCCGCAGCTTGCTGGGCCGGGTCTCAGCGCTGTTCGATATCGCCCGCGGCGTCACCCAGGCCCGACGACTGCTGAAGCGGCTGCGCGCTGCCGTCGTCGTCGGTTTCGGCGGTTATCCGGCTCTGCCGACCATGCTGGCGGCAATCAGCCTGCGTCTACCGACCCTGATCCATGAACAGAATGCCGTTCTCGGCCGGGTCAATCGGCTGTTGGCGCCATTCGTCACCGCCATCGCGGCGTCATTCGCGCGGACATCGGGCATTCCGCCGCGTCATCACGGCAAGGTCACAGTGACGGGCAATCCGGTGCGTGCCGAGGTGAAGCGAATTGGCGAACAGGACTATGCGCCGCCGGAAGCCGACGGTGCGATCCGCCTACTCGTTTTTGGCGGCAGCCAGGGCGCCAGCGTGCTGAGCGACGTGGTGCCGGCTGCGATCCTCGGCCTCGACGACGACCTCGCCGAGCGGATCAGCCTGACCCAGCAGTGCCGGCCAGACGATTGTGAGCGCGTCGCCACGCTCTATCGTTCGGCGGGCATCGCGGCCGAGGTTGGCGCATTCTTTGACGATCTGCCGGACCGGCTGGCGAACGCGCATCTGGTCATTGCCAGGGCCGGCGCCGGCACGGTGAGCGAGCTGGCCGTCGCCGGTCGGCCGGCCATCCTGGTGCCCTATCAGCACGCGACCGACGACCATCAGACCGCGAATGCCGAAAACCTGGTGGCGGTCGATGGTGCGATCCTCCTCGCCCAGCAGGCATTGGAACCGCTTGACCTGACGCGGCGGCTGCAGGATCTGGCGCGGCACCCGGAACGTCTGGCGGCGCTGGCGCGAAACGCCCGTCTGGCCGGCCATGCCGACGCCGGGGAGCAGCTGGCCGATCTGGTCGAGGTGACTGCCGCCGGTGGAACCGAGGGAGCGCCCGCATGAGAGCGTTGCCCCTCGACATCGGCACGATCCATTTCGTCGGCATCGGCGGCATCGGCATGAGCGGCATCGCCGAGGTCATGCACAATCTCGGCTACAAGGTGCAGGGCTCCGACCAGTCAGAGAGCGCCAACGTCCAGCGTCTGCGTGGTCTCGGTGTTCACGTCGATGTCGGACACGACGCCAAGAATGTCGCCAGTGTCGAGGTCGTGGTGATTTCGTCGGCCGTCCAGCCCGACAACGCCGAGGTCGTGGCGGCCCGCGAGCGCCTGGTGCCGGTCGTCCGGCGGGCCGAGATGCTGGCCGAATTGATGCGCCTGAAATGGGCCATCGCGGTGGGCGGCACGCACGGCAAGACCACGACCACATCGATGGTCGCCTCGCTACTCGACGAAGCCGGGTTCGACCCCACCGTCATCAATGGCGGCATCATCAACGCTTACGGCACCAACGCGCGTCTCGGCGCCGGGGACTGGATGGTCGTCGAGGCCGACGAGAGCGACGGCAGCTTCGTCAAGCTGCCGGCGACCATCGCCGTTGTCACCAACATCGATCCCGAGCACCTCGACTTCTACGGCGATTTCGACGGTGTGCGCGCCGCGTTCCGCAGCTTTGTCGAGAATCTGCCCTTCTACGGCGTCGGCGTGCTCTGCCTCGATCACCCGGAAGTGCAGGCGATGCTGGGCCGGATCACCGACCGGCGTCTGCTGACCTATGGCTTCAGTCCGCAAGCCGATGTGCGCGCCATCGACCTGACCGCGTCGCCGGCCGGCATGAAGTTCGACGTTACGCTGTCCGAACGCGTGCCGAACGGCGCGCGCACCATTGACGGCATTGAGATGCCGATGCTGGGACAGCACAACGTGCAGAACAGCCTGGCCGCGTTGGCGGTGGGGCTGGAGATGGGCATCTCCGATCAAAAGCTGGTGAAAGCATTGGCCGGCTTCCGCGGCGTGCGCCGGCGTTTCACCAAGACCGGCGAGGCCAACGGCGTCACGGTGATCGACGACTACGGCCACCATCCGGTCGAGATCACGGCCGTGCTAAAGGCGGCGCGCGTGGTCTGCGACGGCCGGCTGATCGCCGTCGTTCAGCCGCACCGGTACTCCCGGCTGCAGGGATTGTTCGAAGAATTCTGCGCCTGCTTCAACGACGCCGACAGCGTCGTCGTCGCCGATGTGCATGCGGCCGGCGAAGAGCCGATCGAGGGCGTCGACCGCCAGGCCCTCGTCGATGGCTTGAAGAGCCATGGACATCGCCATGTCCTGTCGCTTGACGGACCCGACCACCTTGCCGATCTGGTCGCCGGCATCGCCAAGCCAGGCGACATGGTGGTCTGCCTTGGCGCCGGCACGATCACGCAATGGGCAAATGCGTTGCCCGGGCAGCTGGAGCAGGCGTTCGGACAGAGCGGCGCGACGGAGGCGGACCGATGATGGCCCCGCAGACGCGCGATACCGGACTTCTGGGGCGCCTGCCCGCCGTTCGCGGACGCTATCGCGAGAACGTCTCGCTGGCCGGCGTCACCTGGTTCCGCGTCGGTGGCGAAGCCGAAGTGGTGTTCCGGCCGGCCGACGCCGACGATCTCGCCGAGTTCATGGCGAACCGGCCGGCGGACGTTCCGGTCACGGTGTTGGGCGTCGGTTCCAATCTGCTGGTGCGCGACGGCGGCATCGACGGCGTCGTGATCCGGCTCGGCCGTGGGTTTGTCGAGGTGACGTCTGACGACGGTCGTGTGACCGCGGGCGCGGGCGCCCTTGACGTCAACGTTGCGCTCGCCGCCCGCGAGATGAGCCTCTCCGGCCTTGAATTTCTGCGCGGCATCCCCGGCACCATCGGCGGTGCGCTGCGCATGAATGCCGGCGCCTATGGCAGCGAAATCAAGGACGTGCTGATCGAAGCGCAAGCCGTCGATGCGGCCGGCGTGAAGCATAGGGCCGATGTCGCCGCGCTCGGCATGTCCTACCGCCACAGCAGCGCGCCGGCCGACTGGATCTTTACCGTCGCCGTCCTGCGGGCGCAGCCCGGCGACGGCGCAGCGATCGGACGGCGCATGGACGAGATCAACGCCGCGCGCGAGGCGAGCCAGCCAATCCGGTCCCGGACCGGCGGCAGCACCTTCAAGAACCCGCCGGGGCGCAAAGCCTGGCAGCTGATCGACGAGGCCGGCTGTCGTGGGCTGCGTCGCGGCGGCGCCATGGTCTCCGAGCAGCACTGCAATTTCCTGATCAACACCGGCGACGCCACCGCGGCGGATCTCGAGGCGTTGGGCGAGGAAGTTCGCCGTCGGGTCGCCGACGCCACCGGCATCAGCCTGGAGTGGGAGATCAAACGCGTCGGTCGGCATGCCGGCAATGCCATCGGGGAGGCCGGCTGATGGCGAAGCATGTGGCCGTGCTGATGGGCGGATGGTCGTCGGAACGCGAGGTTTCGCTGGTAACCGGCAAGGCCTGCGCCAAGGCGCTGCGTGACGTCGGCTATCGCGCCACCGAGGTCGATGTCGGCCGTGACGTCGCGCAGGTGTTGACGAAACTCAAACCCGACGTGGCGTTCAACGCGCTGCATGGGCCCTGGGGCGAGGACGGCTGCATTCAGGGCCTGCTCGAGATTCTCGACATTCCCTATACCCATTCCGGCGTGCTGGCCTCGGCCGCGGCTATGCACAAGGCCACGGCCAAGGACATCTTCGCGCGCGCCGGCATCCGCTGTCCCGAGGGCCGGGTGATGCCGACCGCGGCGATCAACGCGGCCGATCCGTACGAGCGGCCCTACATCGTCAAGCCGATCAGCGAAGGCTCTACCTGCGGCGTGCGTATCGTCAAGGCAGGCGACAACGAACCGCCGGTCGGCGCGGACTGGACCTACGGCGACGACGCCCTGACGGAGGTCTTCATTCCCGGCCGCGAGCTGTCCTGCGCCGTGATGGACGGCCAGGCGTTGGGCGTGGTCGAAATCCGGCCGCGCAGCGGCTTCTACGACTACGAGGCCAAGTACACCGAGGGCAAGACGGACCATGTCATGCCGGCGCCGATCGACGCCTGCAGTTATGACGAGGCCATGCAGATGTCGGCGCTGGCGCATGAAGTGCTTGGCTGTCGCGGCGTCAGCCGGGCCGACCTGCGCTATGACGACACCGCGGGCGAGCCCGGTACGCTTTACCTGTTGGAGGTCAATACGCAGCCGGGCATGACGCCGCTCAGCCTGGTGCCCGAGATCGCCGCCGATCAGGGCATGGATTTCGGCGCGCTGGTCGGATGGATGGTGGAGGACGCCACATGCGGCCGCTAGGCAAGGGCCGTGACCAGAAGCGTCGCACGACCGGCCGGCGGCGGCCGGCGTCGCGTTGGCGCCGGGCGACCTATTTCGCCGGCGGTGCCGGCCTCGCGGTTGCGGCCTTGATCGCGACGGGCAACTGGATGTGGCAGGCCGGCCACGTCGGCCGCGTCCAGGCATCGATCGACGCCTGGCTGGGCGATCTCGTCGCCGGGGCGGGCCTGACGGTCCGGGAAGTCTATGTCACCGGCCGCGTGAACACGACGACTCGCGAGCTGCTGCAGGCGCTGGCCGTGGATCGGGGCGATCCGATCCTGGCCTTCGATCCGGACGAGGCGCGCAAACGTCTGTTGCGCCTCGACTGGATCAAGTCGGTCGAAGTGTCCCGCCGACTGCCCGATCTGATCGACGTCCGGCTGCAGGAGCGCGAGCCGTTGGCGCTGTGGCAGCGCGGCAAGCGTTTCGTGCTGGTCGACCGCGAAGGCGAGCCCATCACCGGGAATGACGTCGGGCGTTTTCGCGACCTGCCGATCGTGGTTGGCAAGGACGCGCCGCAGCATGCCGCCGACATCATCGAGCTGCTGGCGGCGGACGGCGCGCTATTCCAGCAGGTCCACGCGCTGGTGCGGGTAGGAGGGCGTCGCTGGGACGTCCAGCTCGATACCGGGATCGAGGTCCACCTGCCCGAGACCGATGCGGGCGAGGCTTGGTCGCAACTGTCTGCGTTGCAGGCCGAAGAGGGCATCTTTGATCGCGATATCGCCATTATCGATCTGCGCCGGCCGGGTCACCTGGTCGTCCGCCTGACGCCCGAGGCCGCCGCCAGACGGCGCGACCCCGGCGAGAACACGTGAAGGGGGCCCATGCATTCTGGTTCGTATTGGGAGTCTGGACGGTGCCTGTAGGGCGTAACGCATTGATCGCGGCACTCGATGTCGGGTCGACTAAGGTCTGCTGCTTCGTCGCCCGGCCCGAGCCCGGCGGCGCGCGCGTCGTCGGCATCGGCCACCAGGTCTCGCGCGGCATGCGGGCCGGCGCCGTGATCGACATGGAAACGGCCGAGACGGCCATTCGGGCGGCCGTCGACACGGCGGAACGGATGGCCGGCGAAACCGTGCATCGGGTCTACGTCAACCTGACCGGCGGCCGGCCGCACTCACAGCTGGTCGGCGTCGAGATGGCGATCGCCGGCCACCAGATCAGCGACGGCGACATCCGGCGGGTTTTGAACCAGGCCCAGGCCCGGACCGATCTCGGCGACCGTCAGGTCATCCACGCCGTGCCGACCGGCTACTCGATCGATGGCAGCCGCGGCATTCACGATCCGCGCGGCATGTATGGCTCGCGTCTCGGCGTCAACCTGCATGTCGTCGCCGCGGCCACCGGTCCGCTGCAGAATCTGAAGGTCGTGGTCGAGCGCTGCCATCTCGAGGTGGCCGACTTCGTGGTCTCGCCCTATGCGTCGGCGCTCTCGACGCTGGTCGAGGACGAGAAGGATCTCGGCGTCACGCTGATCGACATGGGCGGCGGCACGACCAGCATCGCCGTGTTCTACGACGGCGCGCTGGTGCATGCCGATGTCGTGCCGGTCGGCGGCGCCCACGTCACCAACGACATCGCCCGCGGCCTGTCGACCCCGATGGCCGACGCCGAACGCATGAAGACGCTTTATGGCAGCGCCATCGTCGGTCCGGCCGACGAACGCGAGATGGTCTCGGTGCCGCAGATCGGCGAGGCCGGCGAGGACAGCGTTCAGCAAATTCCCCGATCGATGCTGATCGGCATCATTCAGCCCCGTATCGAAGAGACCCTGGAACTGGTGCGCGACCGCCTGAAGGAGAGCAACGCCGACCGTTTGGCCGGCCGTCGCCTCGTGTTGGCCGGTGGCGCCAGCCTGTTGACCGGCGTGCGCGAGCTCGCCGCCCGGGTCCTCGACAAACAGGTTCGTATCGGCCGGCCGTTGCGTGTTCACGGTCTCGCCGATGCAACGGGCGGGCCGGCCTTTGCCGGCTGCGCCGGTCTCCTGGCCTATGCCATGCGCAAGCCGGAGGAGGCAGAACAGGTGCCGCCGCCCGCGGTGCTTGAGGCGACCGGGCGCATGGCTCGCATCGGCGCTTGGATACGGGAGAACTTCTAATGCTTCACCAGCACGAAGCAGTGGGACGGGCACGTTTCAGTCAGCAACAGCAATCTCAGGCTTAGCCCAGGAGGCGAAAATGAGCATTACCTTCACGCCACCGACCACCACCGAGCTGAAGCCGCGCATTGTCGTGATCGGCGTTGGCGGCGCCGGCGGCAACGCGGTCAACAACATGATCAGCTCGGGGCTCGAGGGCGTCGAGTTCCTTGTCACCAACACCGACGCCCAGGCGCTGGCGCAAAGCCAGGCCGAGCGCAAGATCCAGCTCGGCGTGACCATCACCGAGGGCCTGGGTTGCGGCGCCCGTCCCGATATCGGCCGCGCGGCGGCCGAAGAGGTGATCGAGCAGATCATCGATCACCTGTCGGGCACGCACATGGCGTTCATCACCGCCGGCATGGGCGGCGGCACCGGCACCGGCGGTGCCCCGGTGATCGCCCAGGCCTGCCGCGATCAGGGCATCCTGACGGTCGGCGTCGTCACCAAGCCCTTCCATTTCGAGGGCACGACGCGCATGCGGATCGCCGAGGGCGGCATCGAGGAGCTGCAGAACTTCGTCGATACGCTGATCATCATTCCGAACCAGAACCTGTTCCGGGTCGCGAATGAGAAGACGACCTTCGCCGACGCCTTCGCCATGGCCGACGACGTCCTGCATTCGGGCGTGCGCGGCATCACCGACCTGATGGTCATGCCGGGTCTGATCAATCTCGACTTCGCCGACGTGAAAACGGTGATGGGCGAGATGGGCAAGGCCATGATGGGCACCGGCGAGGCCGAGGGCGAGAAGCGGGCGCTGGACGCGGCCGAGGCGGCGATCTCGAACCCACTGCTGGACGAGGTCTCGATGAAGGGCGCCAACGGCGTGCTGATCAATATCACCGGCGGTCTGGACCTCACGCTCTACGAGGTCGACGAGGCCGCGAACCGCATCCGCGAGGAGGTCGATCCCGACGCCAACATCATCGTCGGCTCGGCGCTGGACGAGAACCTCGCCGGCCTGATGCGGGTTTCGGTGGTGGCGACCGGCATCGATGCCGAGGCGGCGGCCGAGCCGCGACCGAAGGCGATGCCGCGTCTGTATGCGGTCGGCGGCAACACGGCGACGGAGCCGGCGGCCGAGGAAGCCTCGGAAGCACCTGCCGCGGCGATGCCGGAGGGGATTGTCGAGGACCCCGGTACCCCGGCCACGGTCGCGGTCGGCGCCACGAACGAAGCGCTCGATATCCGCACGGAGCCGTTGGCGGTCGCGGAGCCGGCCTTTGAACCGGAGCCGCAGCCGGAGCAGCCGCCGCTGCTCGAGAACACTGTGATGCCGGTCGGCAACACGGTGCCGCAGCCCAAGCCGCTGATGCCGGAGCGCGATCCGATGCTCGATGCGCAGGCCACGGCCGTGGAAGAGGTGAGCAACGAGCCGTTCATCGCGCCGCCGCCGGTCAAGCCACGTTCGGCCCGCGATCTGCTGCGGCGTCCGCACCCCATCGCGGAAGCCGATGCCGTGAATGCGGATGGTCAGCGCGAGAACAGGCGGCAGCGGGGTCTCGGTCTGTTCGCGCGTATGACCAGCGCCGCCCGGCCGACGCCCGAACCGGCCGCCGAAGCGCCGGCGCAGCCGGCTCAGCAGCCGCAGTTGCGGAGCGAGCCCGTCGAACCGGCGCCCGCGGTCGAGACGCAGCCGGCCCCGGAGACCGCCGCGTCACCGGAACCGGCGGATCAGCTTGCGCCGCCGCGGCAGGATGAGGACCTGCTCGAGATCCCGTCGTTCCTGCGGCGCCAGGCCAACTGAAGCCGGCTGGCGTTCTCTCGTCTCCGCATTTCCGCACCCGGCCGTCCCGAGGTTTCACGAACCGAGAGGCGGCCGGGTGGGGTGCGGCGAGTGCCTGTTTGTTTCGTGTTTGATTAAGAGCTCATTAAACAAAAATTGTATTTCGGCAAGAGACGAACAGGGGAAATAAAATGTAACAACTAGTGATTTGAGGCCGTTAGGCGATGTTGTTAATAACAATCGTCGGCTAATTGTACTTGCTAAGCTTTCGCGTTTTGGGAGGAACCGGGAGCCGAAGCTGGGGAAATCTGTATGAATCGTTTCGAAGGTGTTGCTGCGGATGGCCGCGGTCATTTCCAGCATACACTTAAAAATCCGATCAACTGTACCGGGATCGGGTTGCACAGCGGGCAGAAGGTCAAGATGGCGTTGCATCCGGCCGAGCCCGGAACCGGCATCTGCTTCCGCCGTGTCGACCTTCCCGGCCCGGATCGCGACATTCCCGCACGCTGGGACGCTGTCAGCAACACCCTGATGTGTACGACGATCGCCAATGACGCCGGCGCGTCGGTGGCGACGATCGAGCATCTGATGGCGGCGCTTGCCGGCAGCGGCATCGACAATGCGTTGATCGAGGTGAACGGGCCGGAAGTGCCGATCATGGACGGTTCGTCGGCCCCGTTTGTGTTCCTGATCGAATGCGCCGGACGACTGGAGCAGTCCTTGCCGCGTCAGGCGGTGCGCGTGTTGAAGCCGATCGAAGTCGGCGATGCCGACCGCAGCGCCACGCTGCTGCCGTCCGACGGTTTCTCGGTGCATTTCGAAATCGATTTCGACAGCACGGCCATCTCCCACAAGTCGGGGCGCTTCGATCTCTCCAACGGCGCCTTCAAGCGCGAGATCTGTCGCGCCCGAACCTTCGGCTTCGAGAGCGATGTACAGAAGTTGTGGGATCTGGGGCTGGCCCGCGGCGGCTCATTGGACAATGCCGTCGTGGTCGGCGATGACGATCGGATTCTGAATGACGGCGGCCTGCGCTACGACGACGAATTCGTCCGCCATAAGGTATTGGATTCGGTCGGCGATCTTTATCTGGCCGGCGGTCAGCTGCTGGCCCAGTTTCACGGCGTGCGCTCGGGCCACGCGCTCAATCACCGGCTGCTGCTGGCCCTGTTTGCCGATGATTCGGCCTGGGAAATGACGACGGATGTTCCGCGTTCGGTACCGCTCGCGCCGATCCAGCTGCCGCCAAGGGCTGTCGCGGCATCGGTATAGCGACTGTTGTCGTTGTCTTCACAAGGCATGTGAAAATGAACAGGGGCGCCGACGGCGCCCCTGTTCACATCGATCGCTGTGTGACGCGATAGTCGTTGCTACATGCCGGTGCCGTTGCGGGCACTGAGGCTCTTGACGAGCCCACTGACCGCGGACCGGATAGCTGGATCGCCGATATCGGAGAAATTCCGTACGAGTTCGATCGTCGACCGGTTCCGACCACCATGTTCCAAAGGATTGACATCGCTCTCTTCGTCCAATCCTTCGAAGAAGTAGGAGACGTCCACGTCGAGCTTGCGGGCCACCTCATAGAGGCGACCGGCGCTCACCCTGTTCGCGCCCGTTTCATACTTCTGAACTTGCTGGTAGGAGATATCTAGTGCACTTGCCAAGTGCTCTTGGGTCAAACCAAGTACTGTACGGCGCTCCCGAATACGCTCCCCGACATAGGCATCAACACGCTTTGCCAGCCTTCCCATATTGCCCTCAGTGTTCTGTTGTCACAACGGTCCCGCGGGACCGTCCTGAAGGCCGATCATCACCCCACCTTCCGGCGGATATAATTTGCTATTTCCTCGCCGCACTTGTCAACAAATCCCGAGATTTAGGAACAACATTTGCGACCCAATCTCAACGTGATGTATCCATATCTCGACGCTACTGGCCGCCTGGCGCTAAGTTGAAAGCCGGGAGTGTTGGTCGCGCGATGCGCTTCGATACCCGCGACAGGCCGGGATTCGGCGTGGAATTCAAGCTGTCGAAATCGACCGATTGGGAATGCGTTGTTGGGCTAAACATTCGATCTTCGGCACAGTATGTTAGGCGATGACAGGCTGGCCGTTCGCGCCGCGACGCAGCCGTTGATGAGATCGTCATGGCGCCAGGTCTGGGATTTGGGAAGGTGAGCGTGCAGATCACAGCGAAGATCCGTCGCCGTTGGTCGGTGCCGATCGCGGCCCTGACCGTCGTCTTGCTGATGGCGGGCTGTGAAACGAACGAAGAGCCGGAGTATGTCGAGCGCTCCGTTGAAGAACTCTATAACCAGGCCATGGACCAGTTGCTGGCCGGCAATGCGGACGAGGCGGCGAAGAATTTCGACGAGGTGGAGCGTCAGCACCCCTATTCCGTCTGGGCCCGCAAGGCCCAGCTGATGGCGGCCTACGCCTACTATCAGGTCAACGAGTACGACGAGGCCATTCTGGCGGCCGAGCGCTTCCTGCAGCTGCATCCCGGCAACAAGGATGCGCCCTACGCCCACTACCTGATCGCAATCTCATACTACGAGCAGATTGCCGACGTCGGCCGGGATCAGAAAATCACCCAGCAGGCCCTCAAGGCGCTCGACGACGTCGTCGACCGTTATCCCGAATCGGAATATGCGCGCGACGCCCGGCTGAAAATCGATCTGGCGAGCGACCACCTGGCCGGCAAGGAAATGGAAATCGGCCGCTATTATTTGAAGCGCGGCGAATATGCCGCCGCCATCAACCGGTTCCGCAACGTAATCGAATCCTACCAGACCACGACACACGTGCCGGAAGCGCTGCATCGTCTGACCGAAGCCTATCTCGCACTCGGCGTGACGACCGAGGCGCAGACCGCCGCCGCCGTGTTGGGCTACAATTATCCGGGCAGCCGCTGGTACCAGGACAGCTATGTGCTGTTGACCGGCGAAAACCTCGAGCCGGCCGAAGACCGGGATTCTTGGATCAGCCGGCTTTGGGCCCAGGTGTTCTGACGCCGCGGAATGCTCGTCGGCCTCAGCATTCGTGACATCGTTCTGGTCGAACGGTTGGATCTGCAGGGCCGGTCCGGCCTCTGCGTGCTGACCGGAGAGACCGGCGCCGGCAAGTCGATCCTTCTCGACGCTCTGGGACTGGCCCTGGGCGGCCGCGGCGATGCCGGTCTGGTCCGCCCCACGGCCGATCAGGGTGTGGTCTCGGCCGAATTCGAAGTGGCGGATGGTCATCCGCTCAAGGCGTTGCTCGATGATCGAGGGCTCGACGGCGGCGACACGGTGGTCTTGCGTCGTGTCTTGGGCGCCGACGGTCGCAGCCGGGCCTTCATCAACGACCAATCGGTCAGCGTCGGCCTGCTGCGGCAATGCGGTGAGCTGCTGGTCGAGGTGCATGGCCAGAACGACGCGCAAGGTCTGTTGAACCCGGTCTCGCATGCGGCGCTGCTGGATGCTTTCGGTGGTCTCGACGGCAAGCGCGCGGCCTGCCGCACGGCCTATCAAAACATGCGCAAGGCGGCCGACGCGGTCGCCAAGGCCGAAGCCGAGCTCGCCGCCGCGCGCGCCGACGAGGACTATCTGCGCCACGTCCTCGTCGAACTGCAGGCACTCGATCCGCAGGTTGGCGAGGAGGCCGAACTGTCGGAACGGCGAGCGTTGCTGATGCAGGCGGAAAAAATCGCCGAAGGTTTGAATGAGGCCGATTCGCTGCTGGCCGGCGCGGAGGGCGTGGACAATCAGATGCGGCGGGCGCAACGGGCGCTCGAACGGGTGGCGCCACTGGCCGCCGGCCGTCTCGAGGAAGCCCTGGCGACGCTGGACCGGGCAGCCGATGAGGTCGCCGAAGCGGTGTCTGCCGTCGAATACGCGGCCGTCGATCTGAATCTCGATCCGAGCCAGCTCGAACGCCTCAACGACCGCTTGTTTGCGCTCCGCGATGCGGCGCGCAAGCACCGCACGGAGGTCGATTCCCTGCCGGCGCTGCTGAATGACATTGGCGGTCGCATTCAGGCCCTTGACGTCGGCACGGAGACGCTGGAGGCGCTGAAGACCGTGGAAGCCGAGGCGCGAGAAGAATTTGGCGCCGCTTCGCGCGCGCTCACGGCGGGGCGGACGAAGGCGGCCAAGCGCCTGGAGAAAGCGGTCGCGGCCGAACTGAAGCCGCTGAAGCTCGGCAACGCGGCGTTCCGGACGAGTGTCGAAGCGCTCGATGAGGCCGACTGGTCGGCAAACGGCGCCGACCGCGTGCAATTCCTCGCCTCGACCGTGAAAGGGGCGTCGCTGGCGCCGCTGCAACGCATTGCGTCGGGCGGTGAGCTCTCGCGCTTCATGCTGGCGATCAAGGTCGTGCTGGCCGCGACGCGCAGCGCCGGGACGCTGGTGTTCGACGAGGTCGACAGCGGCGTCGGCGGCGCCGTTGCCGACAAGGTCGGCGAACGCCTGGCGCGGCTGGCGACCGGCGCGCAGATCCTGGTCGTGACCCATTCGCCCCAGGTCGCCGCCCGCGGCGACCATCACTGGCGTGTCGCCCGGCACGAGGGCAAAGCCGGCTCGCGGGTGTCTGTCGATGGTCTCGACGCGCCCGAACGCCAGGAGGAGATTGCCCGCATGCTTGCAGGGGCTGAAATCACCAGCGAGGCCCGCGCCGCCGCCCAAAGACTGTTGCAGGCGGGTCGGGCATGACCGACGTCGCGGGCATCGCGCTAGAAAAATTGACGGCGGCGCAGGCCAAGGCCGAGCTGGCGCGGCTTGCGGCCGAGATTGCCACGCATGATGCCGCCTACCATCAGCAGGACGCGCCGATCATCTCGGATGCCGACTACGATGCCCTGCGTCGGCGCAACGACGCGATCGAGGCCCGGTTCCCGGATCTGGTCCGCGCGGACAGTCCGTCGCTCAGGATCGGCGCGGCGCCGGCCTCTGGCTTCGCCAAGGTCACGCACAGTCGGCCCATGCTGTCGCTGGGTAATTCCTTCGACGATGACGATGTGGCCGAGTTTCTGGAACGGATCCGCCGGTTCCTGAACCTGAAGCCGGAAGACGAGATCGCGGTCGTCGCGGAGCCGAAGATTGACGGCCTGTCGGCATCATTGCGTTTCGAGAACGGCCGCTTCGTTCAGGGCGCGACGCGCGGCGATGGTCGCGAGGGCGAGGACATCACCGCGAACCTGCGGACAATCGCCGATATTCCCGAGCGGTTGGGGAAGGATGCGCCCGCCGTCTTCGAGGTGCGTGGCGAAGTCTACATGTCGCACGACGCCTTTTTCGCGCTCAATCGGGCGCAGGAATCGGCCGAGCGACAGCCCTACGCCAATCCGCGTAACGCCGCCGCCGGTTCCTTGCGTCAGATCGATGCCAGTGTTACCGCCAGCCGTCAGCTCGGCTTCTTCGCCTATGCCTGGGGCGAAGTCAGTGACCTGCCGGCCGATAGCCAGTGGGGCGTGCTCGACAAGTTTCGCAAGTGGGGTTTTTCGGTGCAGCCGCAGACCCGCCGCTGCGTCAGCCTGGATGAGATCCTGGCGTTCTATCAGGAGATCGCGGCGGCGCGGGCCGCGCTGCCCTACGACATCGACGGCGTGGTCTACAAGGTCGACCGGCTCGACTGGCAGGACCGCCTCGGTGCCGTCAGCCGGTCGCCGCGCTGGGCGACGGCGCACAAGTTCCCGGCCGAAAAAGCCCAGACCCAGGTGCTCGGCATCGACGTGCAGGTCGGCCGCACCGGCGCCCTGACGCCCGTCGCGCGGCTACAGCCGGTCACCGTCGGCGGTGTCGTCGTCTCCAACGCGACGCTGCACAACGAGGACTATATCGCCGAGAAGGACATCCGTATCGGCGACACGGTCGTGATTCAACGCGCCGGGGACGTGATCCCGCAGGTCCTGGAAGTCGTGATCGACCGGCGTCCGGACGATGCCAAGACCTTCACGCCGCTCGAAACCTGTCCGGTTTGCGGCAGCCATGCCGTGCGCGAGGAAGGCGAGGCCGTGCGACGATGCACCGGTGGTCTGATCTGCCCGGCGCAGGCGGTCGAACGGTTGAAGCATTTCGTCTCGCGCGACGCCTTCGATATCGAGGGCCTCGGCAACAAGCAGATCCAGGCCTTCTGGGAAGAGGAACTGGTCCGGCGGCCGGCCGATATCTTCACGCTCGCTGACCGTGATGCCGCCGCGGAGGAAAAGCTCGCCGAGCGTGAGGCTGGGGCGAGACTTCCGTCCGCAACCTGTTCAACGCCATCGCGGCGCGGCGCGGGATTTCTCTCGGCAGGTTCATTCACGCTCTCGGCATCCGTCATATCGGCCAGGCAAACGCGGCGGTCCTGGCCCGCAACTACCACTCGCTTGACGCCCTGCTGGCCGGCATGCGCGACGCCGCGGATCAGACCGGCGAGGCCTGGGAGGAGTTGCTCAACATCGAAGGCATCGGCGAGATTGTCGCGCGGGCCGTGATCGAATTCTTCGCCGAGCAGCACAATCTCGACGTCGTCGCGGCGCTGCGTGACGCCGGCGTCGACGTCCAGGACGAAGAAGCGCCGCAGACCGACGGGTCGGTCGTTGCCGGCAAGACCCTGGTCTTCACCGGCACGCTCGAGATCATGACCCGTTCCGAGGCCAAGGCCCGGGCCGAATCGCTCGGCGCCAAGGTCGCCGGTTCGGTCTCGAAAAAGACCGACCTGGTGATCGCTGGCCCCGGCGCGGGCTCGAAACTCAAGAAGGCCGAAGAGCTCGGCGTCGAGGTGATCAGCGAAGAAGACTGGCTGAAGCTGATCGGCGCGGCGAGTTAGAACCGGGCCACGCCGAAGGTAATGGGACGCACCGTCCGGCTTGCCGCTTCCGCCGTCGTGCGCAAGACCATCGACATCACCCGGCGCGAGTCGCGCGGATCGATCAGGCCGTCGTCCCACAGCCGCGCGGTGGCATAGATCGGCGTCGACCGGCTTTCGTAGAGATCGATGACACGCTGCTTCATCTCGTCGATCTGTCCCGCCGGCAGATCTTCTCCTTTCCGCTTCGCCGCGCCCTCCTGCACGATCGCCATCACGGTCGCCGCCTGCTCCGGACCCATCACGGCGATCCGGTAGTTCGGCCAGCCGAAGATGAACCGCGGCTCGTAGGCGCGGCCGCACATCCCGTAGTTGCCGGCGCCGTAGGAGGCGCCGATCATCAGCGTGAATTTCGGCACCGTGGCGTTGCTGACGGCCTGAATCATCTTCGAGCCGTGCTTGATCATCCCGCGCTGCTCGGATTGCTTGCCGACGATGTAGCCGGTGGTGTTCTGCAGGAACAGCAATGGCGTATCCGACTGGCAGCAGAGCTGGATGAACTGCGCGCCCTTGACCGCGCCGTCCTCGGTGATCGGCCCGTTGTTGCCGAGGATGCCGACAGCCATGCCGTCGATCTCGGCGTGGCCGCAGATGGTGTGCGGATCGAACGCGGGCTTGAAGTCGAGGAAGTCCGAATCGTCGACCAGCCGCGCGATCACCTCGCGCACGTCATAGGGCTTGCGATAGTCCTTGGGCACGATGCCGCAGAGCTCGTCGATGTCGTAGCGCGGCGGTCGTGCAACGGCTTCGGCCTGGACGGGGTCCCAGTTCAGATGCCCGACGATGTCTCTTACGATGTCGATGGCCTCGGCGTCGCTATCGGCGACATATTCGGCCAGGCCCGAGGTGTGGGCGTGCATGTCGGTGCCACCGAGCTCCTCGTCGCTCGCCACCTCGCCGGTGGCCGCGAGCAGCAACGGCGGGCCGGCGAGAAACGCCTTCGCCCGGCCGCGAACCATCACGACATAGTCGGACATGCCGGGCATGTAGGCGCCGCCGGCCGTTGATGAGCCATGCACCACCGTGATGACCGGAAGGCCGGCCGCCGACAGGCGCGCCATGTTGTAGAACATCGACCCGCCCTGGATAAACGTCTCGGGTTCGTACGACAGCAGGTCGGCGCCGGCGCTTTCGACCAGCTGGATGAACGGCAGGTTGTTTTCCAGCGCAATCGCCTGCGCGCGAAGCAGCTTCTTGACGCCGAGCGTGTGCAGTGCGCCGGCCTTGATGCCGCTGTCGCTGACCATCACCATGACTCGGGCGCCGGCGACGCTGCCGATGCCGGTAATCTGCCGGCCGCCGGAGATGTTCGTTTCGCCGTCGTCGTCGTAGGTCTTGTAGCCCGCGAGCGTCGACAGCTCGAGAAACGGCGCCCCGCGGTCGAGCAGCCGGTTCAGACGGTCGCGCGGCAAAAGCTGGCCACGCTTTTCGAAGCGATCCCGGCTGCGCTCCGAGTTCGCCCGGACAGCCGCCTCCAGCCGCCGCATCTCGGCGATGGCGGCGAGCATGTCACGGCGGTTGTCCTTGAATGCGTCGCTGTCGGTCCGGACCTGGGACTCCAGGACCGGCATCAGTCGGCCGACCGGGTCGCCTTCGCCAGCCAATCCTGGCTGGCAGCATCGATCTGCGGCGACAGGATGGCCCGGACGTCAGCGTGGTAGGCGTTTAGCCAGGCCTTTTCGTCATCGCTCAGCATGTCGGGTTCGACCAAATTCAGATCGATCGGCGCGAAGGTCAGCGTCTCGAACTTCAGCATCGGGCGTTCGGCGTCCGCCATCTCGTCGGCCGTCACCACCGCCACCAGGTTCTCGATGCGGATACCGTAGCCGTCGGTCTTGTAGTAGCCCGGCTCGTTCGAAACGATCATCCCGGGTTTCAGCGCCACGGTATTGCCGACCTTCGCCACGCGCTGCGGTCCCTCGTGAACGCCGAGATAGCTGCCGACGCCATGGCCGGTGCCGTGATCGAAGTCGAGGCCCGCCTGCCAAAGCGCATGCCGGGCCAGCACGTCGATCTGCGATCCGGTCGTGCCCTCGGGAAACCGGCAGGTGGCGATGGCGATGTGGCCTTTCAGCACCCGCGTAAACCGGTCGCGCATCTCGGCCGTCGGTTCGCCGACGGCGATGGTCCGCGTGATATCGGTCGTGCCGTCGAGATACTGCGCGCCGGAGTCGACGAGGTAGAGGGTGCCCGGTTCCAGCTTGCGGTTGCTCTCGGGCGTCACGCGGTAGTGCACGATCGCGCCGTTCGGACCGGCGCCCGAGATGGTATCGAAGCTGAGGTCGCGGAACAGGTCGTTCTCGGCCCGCAGGCCGGCCAAATGGTCGGCGGCGGCGATCTCGTCAATCGCGCCGCCGGCCGCGTTTTCGTCCAGCCATTGCAGAAAACGCGTGACGGCGGCGCCGTCGCGCCGGTGGGCGGCGCGGGTGCCGTTCAGCTCGGTTTCGTTCTTGCAGGCCTTCGGCAATTGGCAGGGGTCGGCCCCGCGCACGATCTTGGCGCCCGCCTTGTCCAGCCGATCGAATACCCAGTTTGCCGACACCGCCGGATCCGCCAGCACGGTCTTGCCGTCCTGACCCAGCTTGTCGAGCGCCGGGCCGAAGCTGTCCGGCGTCTGGATCGCCACTTCGTTGCCGAGATGGGCGTCCAGGCCCTCGCTGCGTTTGGCGCCGTCGAGGAAGAAGTCGACCTGGGCGTCAGCGTGCAACACAGCCAGCGACAGCGGCAGCGGCGTGTGCGACACGTCATCGCCACGTACGTTCAGCAGCCAGGCGATGGAATCGCTGGCGGTGACGACGGCGGCATCGATGCCGTCCTTGCGCAGCTGTTCGGCCAGTTGCGCCCGCTTCTCGGCAGATGGTTGGCCCGAATAGGCGACGTCGTGGGGTACCACCGGCGCCATTGGGGCCGGCGGCTGGTCTGTCCAGATAACGTCGATTGGATTGCCGTCCACCGGCGTCAGCGCGCCGCCGGCCTTCTCGGCCGCCTCGGCGAACCGGCGGACGCCGTCGGCCGTGAACAGCCAGGGGTCGTAGCCCAGCTTGGCGCCGGCCGGCAGATGCTCGCCGATCCAGTCGGTTGCCGGCGCGTCGACAATGTGCCTGAGGTCGTAGAGATCGCCATCGACCTGGTCGGCGACCTGCAGCGTATAGCGCCCGTCGGTGAATACGGCCGCGCGTTCGGTTAGCACGACGACGAGGCCGGCGGAGCCGGTGAAGCCCGTTAACCATTCGATGCGTTTCGCCCGCAGCGGCACGTATTCGTTCTGGTACTCGTCCGCCATCGGCACCAGAAAGCCGTCCAGGCCGCGGCGTTCAAGCTCGGCCCGCAAATCTCGCAGCCGGTCGGCGCTAATGGTCTGCTTGGGTACTGCCTGGGCGGTCATGCTGGTGGTGTCTCCGTCGTTGATAAGGCGCGGGCCGCGATTATGCCCAGGCCTGGCCGTCCGCCGCAATCGGCCCATGCATCGGCCGCAATGCTGCACTGCAAAATAAGAAAAAGACAGTGGGGCTCTACCGACCCATATAGCGGTCTGAGAGTGGGATAACAGCCACGCGCGGCCCCATGGGCCAGTTTGACGGTACAGTAAGATGACGACACAAAAGACGCTCGAAACCCGGTATCCCCAACTTAGGGACACTGATGTTCAGGCCGTGCTCGCGACCGCCCGCAAGGTCCGGGCCGAGACGGCGGAACGATATCTGCGCGACGGTGGCCGTTTCCTGATCGAGGTGATTGGCGGACTGTTCGGTGGTCTCGCCAAGCTGATCAGGCAGCGCGCCGCCATTCGTGAGCTGCAGCAGCTTGATGACCACATGCTGGCCGATATCGGCCTCAGCCGGTCGCAGATTACGGCTGCCGCCACCGGTCGCCTTCCGCATCCGCGCCTGTTGCAGGATGCCGGTCGGATCGTGAGCCGCTTCGCCCATCGGCTGGCTGATTGGGAGCGTGCGAACCACGCGAACGATTATCTCCGCCGGATGGACGATCGGTTGCTGGCCGATATCGGGCTGACCCGGGGTGATATCCGGCTTGCCGAGGGCAGCGACGGCACCGAGCCGGCCAAGCGCCGCGATCGGGACGCTGCCTAAGACAACTTACGCCGGCGCAACGCCAGGGTTGGCCAGTCGCCCAGCGTGATCCGACGCCAAAACGAGAATCCAAAGGAGCGGTAGGCCGAAAGGACCTGCCGCTCCTGGCTTTTCAGCAACCCGCTCAGGACGATGTAGGCATCCGGGTCGGCCACGGCCGAGACAGTCGGCGCCAATCGGACCAGCGGCCGCGCCAGGATATTGGCGACGATCAGGTCGTGCGTCCGGCCGCGCCGCGGTGCGATGCCGTCCGCCGCGAACGTTCTGACCAGCCGGCCAACGCCGTTCCGGCGGGCATTCTCTTGCGCGGTTGCCACCGCAATCGGGTCGATATCGCCGGCCTCAACAGGCCGTCGCCAGCAACGGGCCATGGCGATCGCCAGAACGCCCGAGCCGCAGCCCAGATCGAGGCACTGACGATAGCGCGCGCGGCGGGCCAGCCGGTCCAGCATCAGCAGGCAACCCCGCGTGGTCTCGTGCTGGCCGGTGCCGAACGCACGTCCGGCCTCGAGCTCGATGGCGATCGCGCCGTGCGGCGCCGTGCCGCGGTCGTGCCGGCCGTGGACGTAGAACCGGCCGGCCGCGATCGGCGGCAGCGCTTCCTGCGACCGCGAGACCCAATCGACATCCGGCACGGCCGTCAGGCGCAGTTCCGGCGGCGGCATGTCCCGCGCCGCGGCGATGGCGCAGGCGCGTGAGTTGAGCGCGACGACGTCGGGCGGCTCGACGAACCAGGCATCGATTTGCCACAGATCGCCGTCACCGGTTTCGAACGACGACAGGCCGGCCGCCGTGTCGACGGCGGCCTCGAATGCTTCGGCCGCGGATTTCGGTACGATCAGGCTGACCTGCCAGGACGGCTGAGGCAGCAATTTGTTCATGCCGCGCCGCCGCGCGGCGTAATCGCAGTCTCGATGAAAACCTGTTCGTCGGTCGCGCGCCCCTCGACCTGACCGCGCCAAGTCAGCCGCAGGATCGACCGCAGCACCAGGCCGGTCTCCAGATCATAAACCGCGTGGCCGGCGATCTGCAGTGTCATACGGTCAGATCCGTTCACGAACAGCATCCCACCGTCGTAGACGGCGAGCAGCGCCGCGCGGTCGGCGTAGCGCGTCGGCCCGGCGACGCGGGTGCGGATGTCGTCGCGTTCGACCTTGGCCGAGGTTCGCGCCGTCAGGCGTCGCACGGCTGACGGCGGGCCAAGATTATCGCCTGCCGCGACGGTATTCGCCGGTAACGGCGCGGCCAGATAGCGCAGGCTGTCGGCCAGTGTCTCGTATTCTGCGTCGCCGCGCGCGGGCAGGGCGGTCCCACGCGCACGCAGGGCCGGAAAATCCAGCACCACGCCACGGACGGCGCCGGTCTCTGTCGTTGTCATCCGTCCGGCCGCGAGTGGTGGCCGCAGCGCCGACAGGCGGCGTCGGCGGTCCTCGAAGGTCAGGATCGACAGGTCCCACAGCACGTCGGCGCCGACCCGAACGGCCTTTCCCAGACCCTGCAGGCTGTAGTCGTTGCGGCTGCCCGTGACCCGGACCGACATGGCGAACTCGTTCGGCGCGACGAAATGCAGCCGTACCGGCTTTGCCGCCTCGTCGACCGGACCGGCGTAACCGCCGAGCCTGTTGTCGACATCCGGCTGGTCGCCGCGGCCAAACGCCATCTCCGGCAGCAAATCACTGGCGGCATAAGCGTCGCCGTCGCCGGACGGCAGGCTCAGGTCCGGAAGCGACATGTCCTTGAATGGATTCAGGCTGTCGAGATCGGTGCTTTCGCACCCCGACAGCAGGCAGCCGCCGATGACGACGGCCTTAAGGCCCCACCGATTGCTCATACGCGCTCGACGAAGGAATCGATGACTTTCTTGCTGCCGGCCTTGTCGAAATCGATCTGCAGCTTGTTGCCCTCGATCGTCTTGATGTGGCCGTAGCCGAACTTCATGTGAAAGACCCGGTCGCCAACGACGAAGCTGCTGGCGTCGGGGTCGCTGGTCACCAGCGTTTCCGCATGACCCTCGATATAGCCGGGACCGCCGCGGCCGGCTTGCGCCCGCATGCGGTTGCTGCGCCCGCCCCAGTAGCCGTCGGCGAACGCGCCCTGCATGGCGACGAAGCCGCCGTCCGACAAGCCCTGGTCGGCGCTGCGCTCGACATGCTGCTCGGGGATCTCGCCGATGAACCGTGAGGGCAGGGCGTTCTGCCAGCGGTCGAACACTCGGCGGTTGGCGGCATAGGTGACGACGGCGCGTTTGCGGGCGCGGGTCAGGCCCACATAGGCAAGGCGGCGTTCTTCTTCCAGGCCGGCATTGCCGGATTCGTCGAGGGCGCGCTGGTGCGGGAAAATGCCTTCCTCCCACCCCGGCAGGAACACCGAGTCGAACTCCAGCCCCTTTGCGCCGTGCAACGTCATCACGTTGACGGCATCGTCGGCCGCGGCCGTCTCGTTCTCGTTCACCAGACTGACATGCTCCAGGAAGCCTGCCAGGTTCTCGAACTGGCCGAGCGCGTGGATCAGTTCCTTTAAGTTCTCGAGTTTCGATGGCGCGTTCGCCGACTTGTCCTGCTGCCACATCTCCGTGTAGCCGCTCTCGTCCAGGATGGTCTCGACCAGTTCGGGGTGTGGCATGCCGTCCAGCAGGCCGCGCCAGCGGTCGAAGCTCATCATCAGATCGAGCAGGCTCTTGCGCGCCCGCGGCTTCAGGTCCTCGGTTTGGGTCAGCAGTTGCGCCGCCGCGGTCAATGGGATGCCCTGGCTGCGGGCGGCGTGGTGCAGCGCCTGCAGCGTCGCGTTGCCGAGGCCCCGCTTCGGCTTGTTGACGATGCGCTCGAAGGCGAGATCGTCGGCCGGCTGCGCGATCACCCGGCAATAGGCGATGGCGTCGCGGATCTCCTCGCGTTCGTAGAACCGGAAGCCGCCGATCAGACGATAAGGAACGCCAAGCGTGATGAAGCGTTCCTCGAACTCGCGGGTCTGAAAGCTGGCCCGCACCAAGATCGCGATGTCGTTCAGCGGATGCTCGTCGCGCTGCAGCGCCTCGATCTCGTCGCCGACGACGCGGGCTTCTTCCTCGCCGTCCCAGACGCCGCGTATCGTGATGGTCTCGCCGCCCAGCGCCTCGGTCCACAGCGTCTTGCCGAGCCGATCCTGGTTATGCGCGATCAATCCGGAGGCCGCGCCCAGAATGTGCGTCGTCGAGCGGTAGTTGCGCTCCAGCCGGATGACCTTGGCGCCCGGGAAGTCGGTCTCGAAGCGCAGGATGTTGCCGACCTCGGCCCCGCGCCAGGAATAGATCGATTGGTCGTCGTCGCCGACGCAGCAAATGTTCTTGTGCTTCTGCGCCAACAGCCGCAGCAGCAGGTACTGCAGCACGTTGGTGTCCTGATACTCGTCGACCAGGATGTAGCGGAACTGATCCTGGAACCGCTCCAGCACCTCCGGGTTTTCGGTGAAGATGGTCAGGCAGTGCAGCAGCAGGTCGCCGAAGTCGCAGGCGTTCAGCGTCCGCAGGCGTTCCTGATAGGCCTTGTAGAGCTCGGCGCCGCGGCCGTTGGCAAACGCCTCGGCGTCGTGCGGCGGCACCTTGTCGGGCGTCAGGCCCTTGTCCTTCCAGCGGTCGATGACGGCGGCCAGCATCCGCGGCGGCCAGCGCTTCTGGTCGATATCCGCCGCTTCCAGCAGCTGCTTTATCAGACGCTGCTGGTCGTCCGGGTCGAGAATCGTGAAGTTCGACTTCAGGCCGACCAGCTCGGCATGCCGCCGCAACACCCGCACCCCGATCGAATGGAACGTGCCGAGCCAGATGCCCTCGACCGCTCGGCCGACCAGGGCGGCCACCCGTTCCTGCATCTCCCGTGCCGCTTTATTGGTGAACGTTACGGCCAGGATCTGGCTGGGCCAGGCCCGCCTGAGGTGCAGGATATGCGCCAGCCGCGTCGTCAGCACCCGCGTCTTGCCGGTGCCGGCCCCGGCCAGCACCAGAACCGGACCATCGACGGCCTCGACGGCCGCGCGCTGCTCCTCGTTCAGCGCGGTGACATAGGGCGCCGGTGCCAGCGCGACATCCTGCGATGCCGGCGCGGCCGGTTCCTCGACACTGCCAAGATCGAATGGGTCGGACATGACTAAGACGCTATATAGCACGGCCGGCGCGGCGTGCGACGTTCGGTTTTCGTTCAATCATTTCGCCGGCCCAGAAGGCGCGGTTCGCAGGCCCGAAATTCGCGTTTGATCCAGTCGGCCACCTGTCGCACCCAGGGCAAACGCGCCAGATCCCGGTGCACGATCAGCCAGTAGTCGGCGAGCAGATCGTCGATCGGTGCGCTCACCCGCATCATCCGGCGATCCGCGTCGCCGAAATAGCAGGGCAGGATGCCGAGGCCGGCGCCGGCCGCGACCGCGTCGCGAATCAGGTTGGTTTGCGACAGCCGCACGGCGACAGGTTTGCCGCCGAGGCGCTCGGCCAGCCAGCGTTCCGAATAGTAGTGCGCCTGCGCCTCGCTGAATGCGATCCAGTCGCAGGTTTCGTATCGGGCTTCGGTCGCCGACGCCGGGTGCCGCTCGACATAGTCGCGGCCGCCATAGATGGCGCTCGCCATGTAGCCGATTTTCGCGGTGACAAAATCGCCCGTGACCGGCAAGCCGTGGCGCACGGCGATGTCGGCGTCATAGCGCGCGAGGCTGCTGGTGCGCTCGGAGACCGTGATCTCCACGTCGATGCCCGGCAGGTCCCGGCGCAGAACGGCGAGCCGATCGGCCAGGAACAGGGAGGTCCATTCGCTGACGGACAGTCGGACGTTTCCCGTCGCCTCATCGGCCAAGCCGTGGCGTTTGCGGTTCAGGTCGCCGGCGGCCGTTGCCATCGCTTCCGCCGCCGGCAGCAGTTCGGCCCCAGCGCTGGTCAACCTGTGGCCGTCGCGCCTGCGTTCGAACAGCGGCAGCCCCAGGGAAGCTTCGAGCGCCTGCAGGCGTCGGCCGACGGTTGGCTGACTGACGCCAAGCTCGCGCGCCGCCGACCGCAGGCTGCCGCTGCGGGCCACCGTCAGAAAAGTCCGGACATCGCTCCATTCCATGACGATGCCTCCACGTGAAACAAATTTGTATCGTAACGTACCAAATTAGGCGATATCGACACGAATTTTTGCCATCTAGATTGCGCTGACGCGAGGACGACGACAGCGGAGGCTTGGATGATGAACGTCACGAAAGGCGGAATGGTGACGCTGGCGGCAGTGGGTTCCTGGGCCCTGCTGCTGGTGGTCAGCCGGGCGCTGCTGCTGGCTTGGGACCTCGATCCCTGGGCGTTCAGCTTCATCCAGCTCATCAGCGGCGGTCTGTTCCTGCTGTTGCTGTCCTCCGGCGGCTCGGCGCCGGTGTCGGCCCTGCGTCGCCTGGACACCTGGATCTTCGGCGGATTGCGGGTGTTGACCGCGTCCGCCTTCACCGCCGCGCTTGTGCATGTCAGCGTCCTGCAGGTGGGCCTGCTCGGCGTCATGAACGTGCCGATGGCGGCGTTGGCGGTCTGGTTCGTCTTCGGCCGCGTGCCCGGGCGTCGCGAGTTGCCGGGCCATCTTGCGATCCTGACCGGCATCGCCCTGTTGATCGCCCGGCTGGACGGCGGTCTCGCCAATCCGGCGGTCTGGCTGATCGTGATTTCCGAGATCGCCGTGGTCGCCTCCAGCCTGATCGCCGAGGCGCACCCCAACAATCAGGGGGACGGCCTGCGGGCGCGCCTGCGCTTTACCGGCCTGACACTGGTCGTAACGGCGCTGATCTTCCTTGTCGTCCGCGCCGGCCAATCGGTGTTGACCGGCGACGGCGGCGCGCTCGGCCTGGACGGGCTGACGTCACCGTCGCTGTGGCTCGCCGGCCTCGTCGTCGGCGTCGCCTTGCGGGGACCGTCGATGTACCTGACCTTCTGGTCGATCAACGCCGTCGGCACGCACAACTATCTCGCCGCCGTGGCGTTCCTGCCGTTGGTGGGCCAGGCCTTCGAATATCTGCTGGCGCTCGGCGGCTGGCTGCCGATGCCGGCCGTCGACGTCTATGACGTCGGCCTGATCGCTGCCATCATCGGCGGCGCCTGTCTGATCCTGCGGTTAAGAAGGGCCGGCTAGCGCTTAGTTGGCCGGCAGCATCTTGCCGGGATTCATGATGTTCTGCGGGTCAATCGCCGTTTTCAGCGCCCGCATGACGCTGATCGCCGGCCCGTGCTCCTCGGTCATGTATTTGATCTTGCCCAGGCCGACCCCGTGCTCGCCGGTGCAGGTGCCGTCCATCGACAGCGCCCGGGCGACCAGCCGCTCGTTGATGCGCTCGGCTTCCTTGACCTCGTTCTCGTCGTTCATGTCCAGAACGAAGGCGATGTGGAAGTTGCCGTCGCCGACATGGCCGACGATGGGCGCGATCAGGAACGACTCCTCAAGATCCTGTTTGGTCTCGAGAATGCATTCTGCGAGGCGCGAAATCGGCACGCAAACATCAGTGGCCCAGACCTCGCAACCGGTCCGGAGCGCTTTTGCCGCATAGGCCGCGTCGTGCCGGGCCTGCCAGAGCTTGTTGCGCTGTTCCGGATTGGTCGTCCATTGGAAGTCCGAGCCGCCGAGATCGTCGGCGAGCGCTTTCACCATCTCGGCCTGTTCGGCGACGCCGGCGTCGGTGCCGTGGAACTCCAGGAACAGCGTCGGCTTCACCGGATAGTCCAGGCCGGAAAACTTGTTGACGGCGTCGAGCTGCACCTCGTCCAGCAGCTCGATGCGGGCGATCGGGATGCCGGACTGGATGGTCAGGATCACCGTGTTGACCGCGCCTTCCAGGTCGTCAAAGGCGACCACGGCGGACGAGATTGCTTCCGGAATCCCGTAGAGCCTGAGCGTGATCTCGGTGATGATGCCGAGTGTGCCCTCCGAGCCGACGAACAGCCGGGTCAGGTCGTAGCCGGCCGAGGATTTCTTCGCCCGCCGGGCGGTCTTGATGATGCGGCCGTCGGCCATGACCACGGTCAGGCCCAGCACGTTCTCGCGCATGGTGCCGTAGCGCACGGCGTTGGTGCCGGACGCCCGCGTCGCCGTCATGCCCCCCAGGCTGGCGTCGGCGCCGGGATCGATCGGGAAGAACAGGCCGGTGTCGCGCAGGTATTCGTTCAGCTGCTTGCGGGTGACGCCCGGCTGCACCCGGCAGTCCAGGTCCTCGGCGTTCACCTCCAGCACCTCGTTCATGTTCATGAGGTCGATGGAGATGCCACCTTTTGGCGCGTGCACATGGCCTTCCAGCGACGTGCCGGTGCCGTAGGGGATCACCGGCGTGTCGTGGGCGGCGCAGATCTTGACGATCTCGGCCACTTCCTCGGTCGAGTTGGCGAAGGCCACCCCGTCGGGCGCCATGGTGGCGTAATAGGCCTCGTCCGTGCCGTGCCGGTCGCGCACCGCCTGCGACGTGCTCAGGCGGTCGCCCAGCAGCGCCTTCAGCTCGGTGATTACGCTGTCGATTTCCAGCGGCGCAACGCTCATCGTTTCCCACTCCTGTCAGGCGACCCCAGATGTCCTTGCCGACAATGTACGTTCCGGTCTGCCTCCCGGCAACTCCGGCACCCCCGAACCGGCTTGAGTGAATTGGTTAATCCTGCTTCGATGACGGCATAGGTTAACCAGTCATCAGGAGAGCGCCATGGCCGCGACCGGCAACGTCACCCCGATCCCCAAGGGCATGACCCCGGAAGAATGGCAGACCCGCTGCGAGCTCGCGGCCTGCTATCGGCTGACCGCGCTCTACGGCTGGACCGACCTCACCGGCACCCATATCTCGGCCCGGATCCCCGGCACGGACGAGTTCCTGCTCAATCCCTTCGGCATGCTGTTCGACGAGATCACGGCCTCGGCGCTGATCAAGGTCGATCACGAGGGCAAGCTGCTGAGCGAGAGCGACTTCCCCATCAACCCGGCCGGCTTCACCATTCATTCGGCCGTGCACATGGCGTCTGCCGACATGAACTGCGTGATGCACACCCATACGCGCGCCGGCAACGCGGTCGCCATGCTGAAGGAAGGCCTGCTGCCGCTGAACCAGAAGGCCCTGCTGATCCTCGGCTTCGTCGCCTATCACGACTACGAGGGCGCGGCGCTGGATCTCGACGAGCGCGAGCGCATCGTCCGCAATCTCGGCGACAACCGGATCCTGTTCCTGCGCAACCACGGCCTGCTGACGGTGGGCAAAACCATCGGCGAGGCCTTCGTCTGGATGTACCGGGCCGAGACCGCCTGCCAGTTCCAGGTCGACGCGCTGTCCTGCAGTCGCGAGCTCAACGCGCTCAGCCAGGAAACCATCGACCACGTCATCGCCCAGGGCCGGGAGATCTTCGCCGAAGGCGGCTTCGCCGCCGCCGGCCACGAATGGCCGGCCCTTATCCGCCAGCTCGAACGCGAAATCGGCACCGACTACCGGACCTGACGGCCAGTCGTTGGCCGTTTGCTGGCTGGGCGCAGGGCACACTGCAGAAGCAAGGGTAGAAAAAACCTGAGATTGTGCTATTTTAACGAATAACGATCCGATTGCTTGAGGAAGCAAGCGTTGAGATTTTGCGGATACTTTACGACGACCTGCGGCCCGGCCCGATTAACGTCGGTCGGGCGTCGCGCCCCGAGCCTTCCGCGCATCATGCCGGGTGGTTCTGACGACGGGCTTTGATCCGAACGAGATCGACCGCCGTCGAAGGACCCTCCCACACAGACGTGCTGGGAGGGTTTTTTGATCGTGGCGTCGTTGATGGAAAAACAGATGGCCAACACGAACGACAGTCAAATTGAGCCTGATGTGCGTGCGGAGATCGAACGTCGCCTCGCCGAGATCGAGGCGTCAGAGAATGTGCGTGTGCTGTTGGCGGTCGAGTCTGGCAGCAGGGCCTGGGGGTTTCCGTCGCCGGACAGCGATTACGATGTCCGCTTCGTCTATGCCCGTCCGGTCGATTGGTACCTGTCGATCGACCGCCGCCGCGACGTCATTGAACGGCCGATCGATGGCGACCTGGATATCAATGGCTGGGATCTCAAGAAGGCGTTGCAGCTTCTGATCAAGCCAAATGCGGTAATGCACGAATGGCTGGAATCGCCGATCAAGTATCGAGAGGAGGCGGCTGCCACGGCACGGCTGCGTGCGCTCGCGGACGAAACGCTGCATCGGATACCGGCGACCTATCACTATCTGCATCTGGGCGAGGGGCAGTGGCGGCGCTTTATCGACGGCCGTGATCGTGTCGCCGTCAAGAAGTACTTCTATGTGCTGCGACCGGCGTTGGCTTTGTGCTGGTTGCGCCAGAATGATGACGATCGGGTGCCGATGAATATCGCGGAACTGCGGGCCGGCTGTGATTTGCCGGCCGATGTTGATGCCTTCCTCGACGACCTGATCGAACGTAAGCGCAGCACCAAGGAGCTCGGGCAAGGACCGCGGATTCCGGCTCTCGACCGATTTGTTACGGCCGCGTTCGCGGCAGCGCGAGAGCGCGCGTACTCGCCGCGGCGGCCGGTGAAGGGCCTATTCGAGCAGGCAAACCAGTTGTTCCGCGATCTCGTGCTCGATCAAAGGTGAGGTAGGCTCAAGTGCTGCTGACCATTTCCACCGATCATCGGCCGGCGACGGATCTCGGCTTCCTGCTGATGAAGCATCCGGATCGTGTGCACGCGCGCGAGCTGGCGTTCGGCACGGCGACGATCTTCTATCCCGAAGCGGCGGCCGAGCGCTGCACGGCGGCACTTACGCTGGATATCGATCCCGTCCGTCTCGTGCGTGGCGGCGGCGCGCGGGTGGGAGGGCTGTTCGACCAATACGTGACCGATCGCCCGTATGCCGTATCGTCATTTCTGTCGGTCGCCATCTCCCGGCTGCTCGGCACGGCGATGGGTGGGCGCAGCCGGGAGCGGCAGGAGCTGGCCGATACGCCGATACCGCTGACGGCGATGCTGACACCGCTGCCCTGCCGGGGCGGTCCGGAGATCCTGGAACGTCTGTTTACACCGCTCGGCTACGAGGTCACAACGCGGCGGCACGCGCTCGATCTGCATCATCCCGATTGGGGCGACAGCGTCTATGTGACCGCGACCCTGTCGGGCCGTGTCCGGCTGGCCGATCTGCTGACGCACCTCTTCGTGCTGGTGCCGGTGCTCGACAATCAAAAGCACTACTATGTCGGCACGGACGAGGTCGAAAAGCTGTTGGCGAAAGGGCAGGGCTGGCTCGAACACCACCCAGCCAAGCAGTTGATTGCGCGGCGTTACCTCAAGCACCGGGCCGGCTTGACGCGTGCCGCGCTCGAGCAGTTGGCCGAACAAGTTGAGCCGCAGACCCCGGAACTCCACGAAGCCCAGGAGGCCGAAGAGGAGGCGTTGGAGGTGCCGATGCGCCTTAACGACCTTCGCCTGGAGGCGGTGACCGAAGCACTGCTGGCGACGGGCGCCGCGCGCGTGCTCGATCTCGGCTGCGGCGAGGGCAAGCTGTTGCGGCGACTGCTGCGTGAAAAGCAGTTCGTACGTCTCGTCGGCGTCGATACGGCGCCGAAGGTGCTGGAGCGGGCTGCCCAGCGACTGAAGCTGGAACAGATGCGCCCGCGGCAGCGCGAACGTATCGAGCTGCTGCAGGGCTCCCTGGTCTATCGTGATGAACGCCTCAATGGCTTCGATGCCGCCGCCGTCATTGAAGTCATCGAGCACATGGATGTCGAGCGCCTGCCGGCGTTCGAGCGGGCGCTGTTCGGCGACGCGCGGCCGCAATCCGTCATCGTGACCACGCCGAACCGCGAGTTCAACGCGACGTTCGAACGCTTGACGTCGGACCGACTGCGCCATCCGGACCATCGTTTCGAATGGACGCGGGCCGAGTTTGCGGCCTGGGCGACGGCGGTGGCCGACCGCTATCAATACGCCGCCCACTTCGACGGGATCGGAGAGCCGCATCCCGACCATGGCGCGCCGACACAAATGGCGGTCTTCTCGCGATGACAAGCCACACGATCTCCATCCCGGAATACTGCCTGGTGCTGCTGGTCGGGGCGTCAGGATCGGGCAAGTCGACGTTCGCGGCGCGGCATTTCAAGCCGACCGAGATCATTTCCTCGGACCGCTGCCGCGCCGTTGTCGCCGATGACGAGTCGGACCAATCGGCCACGGCGGACGCGTTCGAGCTTGTCCATTTCATTGCCGAGAAGCGACTGAACGCGCGACGGCTGGCGGTCATCGACGCCACGAACGTTCGGCCCGAGGACCGGCGCTCATTCGTCGATCTGGCGAAGCGCTACCACGCGTTGGTCGTGGCCTTCGTCTTCGATATGCCGGAAGCGCTGTGTCACGAGCGGAACGCCGGACGGCCCGAGCGCGACTTCGGCCGTCACGTCGTCAGCAACCATCTGCGCGCGCTGAAACGCGGCATCAGGCGCATGGACCGGGAAGGCATTCGCTTCGTCTACCGTTTCTCGGAGCCAGCCCGGGTCGACGAGGCAATCGTCGAACGCCAAAAACTCTGGGTCGACAAGCGCGATGAAGGCGGGCCGTTCGACATCATCGGCGACGTGCACGGCTGTGCCGATGAGCTCGAGAAGCTTCTGACAAACCTTGGATATCGCATTGATATCGAAGGAACATCGTCCGGATCGAAATACTCGGTCATACCGCCGGTAGGGCGCAAAGTCGTCTTTCTCGGCGATCTTGTCGACCGTGGCCCGCGCGTCCCGGACACCTTGCGGCTGGCGAAGACCATGGTCGATGCGGGCCAGGCGCTCTGCGTCCTCGGCAATCATGAAGCCAAGCTGGTCCGGAAGCTGAAGGGCCGGAACGTGAAGCTGACGCACGGTCTTGCCGAAAGCGTTGCCCAAATCGAGGCGCAGCACGACGGCTTCGTCGACGAGATGCTGCCGTTCATGGACGGGCTGATCAGCCATTACGTTCTCGATGGCGGCAAGCTTATCGTCGCCCATGCGGGCCTGCGCGAGGAAATGCAGAACCGGTCGTCGGGCAAGGTCCGGTCGTTTGCGCTCTACGGCGATACGACGGGCGAGACCGACGAGTTCGGCTTGCCGGTGCGGCACAATTGGGCGGCCGAGTATGGCGGCCGGGCGAAGGTGGTTTACGGTCACACGCCGGTGCCGGATGCCGAGTGGCTGAATGGCACGATCTGCATCGATACTGGTTGCGTCTTCGGCGGCAAGCTGACGGCCCTGCGCTATCCGGAAATGGAGCTGGTCGAGGTGCCGGCGGCCCAAGTCTATTGCGAGCCGGTGCGTCCGATCGCGGCGCCGAAAAGCAGTGCCGCGACCGACGATACGCAGCTGCAGTTGTCGGACGTGATCGGGAAACGTGTCATCGGCACGCGGCTGAGCCGGTCGGTGACCATCCGCGAAGAACAGGCCGCGGCAGCCCTCGAGGTAATGAGCCGCTTTGCCATCGATCCGCGCTGGTTGATCCACCTGCCGCCGACCATGTCGCCGTCGGAGACATCCACGCGTGACGGCTATCTCGAGCATCCGGACGAGGCATTGGACTATTTCCGCCGTCATGGCGTCGGCACCGTGATTTGCGAGGAAAAGCATATGGGCTCGCGCGCCGTCATGGTCGTTTGCCGGGATGATTCGACGCCCAGGAAACGTTTCGGCGTCGACGGTTCACGGCGCGGCGTCGTCTACAGCCGGACCGGCCGGGCCTTCTTCCCGGACCGGGAGGCCGAGGCGGCCGTGATCGATCGTGTTGCATCGGCCGCGAGCCAAGCGGGCTGGTGGGACGAGTTCGCGACGGACTGGTTCTGCCTGGATGCGGAAGTCATGCCCTGGTCCGTAAAGGCGCAGTCCTTGATCGATCAGCAATACGCCCCGGTCGCCGCCGCCGCCGAGGCCGGCCTGCAGGCGGCGGTCGATGCGCTGGCGCTGGCCCTGGACCGCGGCGTCGATGTGGCCGGGCTGGCAGAGCGCTTCCGGCAACGTCAGACGCGTGCACGAGCCTATCGGGATGCCTACAACAACTATGTCTGGCCGGTCTCGGACCTGGACGACCTGCGCATCGCGCCCTTCCATCTGCTGGCCAGCGAGGGTGCGGTGCACGCCGACAAGGATCACCAGTGGCACATGAAGGTACTGACGCGCTTGTGTAATGGCGATCCGGCGTTGTTGTTCGCGACAACCCATCGTGTCGTCGACCTGTCCGACGAGGCTGGCGTCACCGCCGCGATGGCGTGGTGGGAAGAACTGACGGCGGCCGGCGGCGAGGGCATGGTCGTCAAGCCACTCGACTTCGTGGCGCGCGGCAAGCGTGGCCTTGTGCAGCCCGCGTTGAAATGCCGGGGCCGGGAATACCTGCGGATTATCTATGGGCCCGACTACGATGCGCCGGAAAACCTGAACCGCCTGCGCCAACGCGGCCTGTCATTGAAGCGATCGATGGCGTTGCGTGAGTTCGCGCTAGGCCTGGAATCGCTGCAGCGGTTCGTGGACCGGGAACCGTTGAGCCGCGTCCACGAATGCGTCTTCGGTGTGCTGGCCATGGAGACCGAGCCCGTCGATCCGCGGCTTTGACAAACGCCGCGCTGGACGCTGTGCCGCGCGACGCTAAGATCGCCGGCATGAGCTACAGCATTCCCATCCGGCCCGGCGTCGATCGATTGCCGGCGGCGCCGATCGAGATCCATCGCGAGGCCGTGCAGGCCGAGTGGATCGACTACAACGGGCATATGAACGTCGCCTATTACGTGCTGGCGTTCGATCATGCGACGGACCGGCTGTACGACCTGATCGATCTGGGGGTCGACTATGTCGGGCGGACGAACAACTCGGCCTTCGTGCTGGAGACGCATGTCACCTACGCCCAGGAGGTGAAGCTCGACGATCCGCTGCGGTTCACCCTGCAACTGATCGACGCCGACGCCAAGCGGCTGCATTATTATTTCGAGATGTTTCACGCCGACGACGGCTTTCTCGCCGCCACAAGCGAGCAGATCTGCATGCATGTGAATCTCGACACCCGTCGTTCGGAGGCGTTTCCGGACCCAATCCGCGAGCGCGTCGCGGCGATCATCGAGGCGCAGCGCGACCTGCCGCGGCCGGACAAGGTCGGCCGGGTCATCGGCATTCCGCGGAAGGCGGTGGCGGAGTAGCGACCCCTTTTTCGCCAAAGCCACAGCCGAAACAACGCGTTAACGGTCGTTCGTTCTTTCCTTCGTAAGGAAATCGGCGTTTAATTCCCGTTCAATCCTAGTTTTTCCGCGTTCCTGGAGGTGCCGCGCGGGCAATGCGGCTGGGTTCGCTTACCGACCGCCTGGAGCGGATTACCCATCACGAACAGGTCGTCCTGTCGGTCCTGGCCCTGGTGGCCGGCGTCGCCGTCGCCTACGCCGCGATCGGCTTCCGACTCGCCATCGGCGGCGTGCAGTGGCTCGGCTTCGGCTTTTCCACCGAGGACGTGTTCAGCCGCGCCATGCTGCTGCCCTGGTGGCAGATCATGGCTGTGCCCGTCGCCGGCGGCCTGATCGTTGGCCTGCTGCTGCAGTTCCTGATGCCGAACCAGCGGCCGCAGGGCGTCGCCGACGTGATCGAGGCGACGGCCCTGAACAATGGCCGCATGCGGTTGCGCACGGCGATGACCGCGGCGGTGATCAGCGTGACCTCGCTTGGCGCCGGCGCGTCGACCGGCCGCGAGGGGCCGATGGTGCATCTCGGCGCGGCGATCGCGTCGGGCTTCTCGCGCTATCTGCATTTGAGTCCCGCGCACGCCCGCACGCTGCTCGGCTGCGGCGTGGCTTCGGCCGTGGCCGCCTCGTTCAACGCGCCGATTGCCGGGGTATTCTTCGCGCTCGAAGTGGTGATCGGCCACTATGCCCTTTCGACCTTCGCGCCGGTGGTCATCGCGTCCGTCGCCGGCACCGTGGTCAGCCGCATCCATCTCGGCGCCCTGCCGGCCTTCATCATCCCGGAATACGCCATCGTCAGTCTGTGGGAGTTTCCGGCTTTCCTTCTGCTGGGCATGGTCTGCGCCCTGATCGCGGTCATCTTCATGTGGTCGATCAACTTCGCGACCGACGTGGTCGACCGGGTCGATGTGCCGGTCTGGTTGAAGCCGGTTGCTGGTGGGCTGGCAGTGGGCGCGGTGGCCGTCTACTTCCCGCACATCCTGGGCGTCGGCTACGAGGCGACGGATGCGGCGCTGAAGGAACAGCTGCCGCTCTGGCTGCTGATCGCGCTCATCATCACCAAGACGGCGGCAACGGCGACATCGCTCGGCTGCCGCTTCGGCGGCGGTGTGTTCTCGCCGTCACTGTTCCTGGGCGCCATGACCGGCGGCGCCTTCGGCATCATCGCGGCCGCCGTGTTTCCCGACCTGGCGGCGGGTCATGGGGCCTATGCCATGGTCGGCATGAGCGCGCTTGCCGCCGCGGTGCTCGGCGCCCCGATCTCGACGATCCTCATCGTCTTCGAGCTGACCAGCGACTACCGCATGACCATCGGCGTTATGGTGGCGACCTCGGTCGCTTCGGTGCTGGTTCAGCAGGTCATGGGCGGCAGCTTTTTTCACCTGCAGTTGCGTCGACGCGGCCTGGACTTGCGCGGCGGCCGGGCCCGGCACCTGCTGCAGTCGCTCCGGGTGCGGGAAGTGATCGCCAACGACTTCGAGACCATCGACGAAGCCGTGCCCGTCGGTCACATCAAGCGCAAGCTGCAGGCCATGCCGCAGGCGACGTTCCTGGTCGTGAACGGCGACGCGCGCCTCGTCGGCCAGCTCTCGTTCGCCGACCTCAAGGAGGTGGCGTTCGACGCCAGTATCGATCATCTGGTGAACGCCCGCGACGTCGTGCGCGGCAGTCCCGTCGTGCTGACGCCGGACGATCCGCTGGAGGACGCGCTGGCACTGATGGACGTGCGCGGCGAGGACCATCTCGCCGTCGTCGACAGCCCGGCGCATATGCACGTCGTCGGCATCGTCCACCACAAGGACGTGCTGCGCGCCCTTAACCGCGCCCTGTTGCAAGCCCAGGCCGAAGAGCACGACGAACAGCGCCCAGGATAATGAGTTCCGGGGACAGTAACTTTAATTCGCGTATGAATTAACGTTACTGTCCCCGGAACTAGACGCTTGCGTCAATAAACCGCGGTGTCGGCGGGCTCGTCGATGATGCGGTTCTCGATGGCGCCGATATTCTCGATCTCGACCTTCACGACATCGCCGGGCTTGAGGTAGCGCTTCGGCGTGAAGCCCTCGCCGACGCCGGGCGGGGTGCCGGTGGTCAGCACGTCGCCGGGTTCCAGCGTGACCGCGCGCGATAAAATCTCGATCAGGTCGTAGCAGTCGAAGGTCATGTCGGACGTTTTGCCGTCCTGGCGCAGCTCGCCATTGACCCAGGTGCGCAGGCTCAAACGGTTCGGGTCGCCGACCTCGTCCGACGTCACCAGCCAGGGGCCGAACGGTCCGTGCGTGTCGAAGCTCTTCGGGATCACCACCTGCGGCGTCTTTTCGACCCATTCGCGCGTCGTGAAGTCATTGACCACGACATAGCCGGCGATCACGTCGGGCGCGCGGTCCTTCGGTACGTGACGGCAGTGCCGGCCGATCACCAGGCCGAGCTCGCCCTCGTAGTCCAGCGAATCGCTGACCCGCGGCCGGTGCACATCGCCGAAGGGCCGGTTGATGCAGGTCCGCATCTTGGCGAAGCAGCTCGGGAACTCGGGCGTCGCCGCGCCCATTTCGCGGATATGCTCGGCATAGTTCAGGCCGACAGCCAGAAATTTGCCGGGCCGCGGCACCGGCGCTTCCAGGGTGACCGCATCGAGCGGCAGCCGTGCACCGGTCTCGGCCGCCGCCCGCGCCGCCGCCATGCCAGCTTCGCCCATGGCGAGGAACTCGGTCATGTCGGCCGGCGCCGCCGCGGCGAGGTCGATAACGTGATCGCCCTCGACCACGCCGATGCGGCTGACGCCGGCTTCGGTAAAGGTGGCGAGTTTCATATGACCCCCGGCGCGCCTGCCGTCAGATCACCAGCTCGATCTTGCCGAGGCGTTTGGTGAGCTTCAGGTTCTCGCGGTAGTCGACCGGCACGGCGATCAGCGCCGGGCCCTTCTGCCGGAAGGCCTGTTTCAATGCCGGCACCAGCTCGTCCGCCTTCTTGATCTCCTTGCCCCAGATGCCGAAGGCCTTGGCCAGCGCACCGAAGTCTGGGTTGTTGAAGGCGAGCTCGGAATGCTTGCCGTTGAACTGGTTCTGCTGCTTCCACTTGATCAGGCCGTATTCGCCGTCCAGCCAGACCATGGCGACGATGTTCAGCTTCAGGCGCGCCGCCGTCTCCAGGTCCTGCAGGTTCATGAGGAAGCCGGCATCGCCGCTGATCGACATCACCTTCCTGTCGGGATAGGCGATCTTGGCGCCGATCGAGCCCGGCATGGCGAAGCCCATGGTGCAGAAGCCGTTCGAGATCAGGCACGTATTTGGATCGTCACACTGGTAATAGCGCGAGATCCACATTTTGTGCGCGCCCACATCGCTCAGCAGGATGTCGTCGGCGCCAAGGATGTTGCGCACCTCCCAGAGGATCTTCTGCGGCTTCATGGGGAAGCCCTTGGCGTTCTTCTCCATGGCGAAGTCGTCGAGGATGGTCTTGCGCAGCTTGCCGCGCTTCTTGATGTCGAACAGCGGCAGCTTGCCCTCGAAGCGCGCGTTCAGCTCCTCGTTCAGCTGCCACAGCGCGTCGGCCACGTCCGAAACGATCTCGCAATCGACGGGATAGGCGTTGTCAACCTCGGCCGGCCAGAAATCGATATGGATGACCTTCTTGTTGCCGGGCGTCTTGTTCCAGTGCTCGGGGCTGTACTCGACCAGGTCATAGCCGATCGAGATCACCAGGTCGGCGCTGTTCATCGCCGGCATGATGTGGTCCTTGCCCTGCAGGCCCATGGTGAACAGGCAATGCGGATCGGTGCGCGGCACAGCGCCCTTGCCCATGAAGGTGTTGACGACCCCGATGCCGGTCTTTCGGGCGAATCGCGCCAGCTGCTTGGCGGCGCGTTTGCGCACGGCGCCGTTGCCGGCCAGCACGATCGGGTTCTTCGCCTTGGCGATCATGTCGACGGCGTGGGCGATGACCTTGTAGTCGGCGGCGGCGCGCCGGGTCTTGCGCGCGGCCATCGGCTTCAAGCCCTTGACCTGATGCTTCATCAGGTCCTCCGGCAGCTCGATCACCGTGGCGCCGGGCTTCTCCTGCTCGGCGATCTTGAACGCCTTGCGGGTCACCTCGGGGATGTTCTCAGGATTGGTCACCGAGTGCGCCCACTTGCTGATCGGGTCGTACATGGCGATCGAATCCATGTTCTGGTGGCTTTCCTTGTGCAGGCGGTCGGTGCCGGCCTGCCCGAGGATCACCACCAAGGGCGCCCGGTCCATGTTGGCGTCGGCAACGCCGGTCACCAGGTTGGTCGCGCCGGGACCGAGCGTGCCGAGGCAGACGCCGGCCTTGCCTGTCAGCCGGCCATAGGCGTCGGCCATGAAGGCGGCCGCCTGTTCGTGGCGGCAAAGAACAAATTCGATCTTGCTGTCGATCAACGAAATCATGACGTCGGCGTTTTCTTCGCCGGGCACGCCGAATATGTGGGTAACCCCCTCCGCTTCGAGGCACTTAACGAACAGGTCTGACGCCTTCATATCCCCCTCCTTGAACGTGACGCGAAATTTCCCCGGCGCATCATAGGCGGTGTGATGCGCGCGGCATAGGCAGCATTTGTCGAGCTGTGGGATTTGCTCATGTGGCGGCGCGACGAGCCCGCTGGAGTCCCGACGGGGACGAATCGGTTATCGCTGTCTGTGCGGGTCGCGCGTCAACTGGCGTTGGGTTCGTCGGTCGGTGACCGCCCGTCCAGCCGGTTGCCGTCATGCTCGCCGCGTCGGCGCTCGCGTTCGGACGTAATCTGACGCCGCTTGCGTTTGTCGAGACCGTGTTTGGCGCGGTTCACCTTCGCCCGCTCTTTTGCATTCTCGCGTTCGCGTTGCTTGCGAAACTGGTTGAGATTAACGATGTCTCCCATAGCGCTCGCCTGTCTTGTTTAGCGGCACCGGCTTCGTGTCCGGCTCTTTCGCCCCATGATCGAAGCTTAGCCCATACAGCATCGCTTGCAACCGGTGGGATGCGCGTCCACCCTGTAAGCGGCAGGCATTCTGGAGGTATTTGTGAAGAAGTTCGCCATCGGTCTTGCCGTCATCGTCGTGCTGCTGGTGGGCGCGGTCCTGGTGGTTCCAAGTTTCATCAACTGGAACCAGTACAAGCCTGAGATCGTTGCCGCCGCCCGCGATGCCGCCGGCAGGGACCTTGTCGTCGACGGCGACATCAGCTTGAGCCTGCTGCCGGCGCCCGCGCTGTCGGTCGATGGCGTGCGTTTGGCGAATATCGAGGGTGGCTCGGCGCCCGACATGGTACGGCTCGGCGCGCTGCAGGTGCGCGTTGCATTCGGCCCGTTGCTCTCTGGACAGATCCAGGTCCAGAGCGTGCGTTTGGTCGAGCCGGTGATCCTGCTTGAAGTCCTGCCGGACGGCCGTACGAATTGGACATTTGGTCAGACCGAGGCCGCCGGCACATCCTCTGCCAACGACGGCGGGGCGGACGGGGCGCCGCCGCTGTCGCTCGACGCCTTTGTGATCAGCGATGGCGTTCTCGTCTACCGTGATCAAGCCGCGGGCGTCGAGGAACGGATCGAGGGCTTGAACGTCGAAGGTGCCGCCCGCTCATTGAACGGTCCGTTCAACGCGGCTGGTGACATGACGATTCGTGGATTGCCAACGACCTTCGATGTCCGCGTCGGCGCGCTCGAGCCGGCACGGCCGGTTTCGGTGAGTGCGACCCTCGGACTGGCAGACACGAGCGCGACGGCGAACGTTAACGGCACGCTGACGGAGCCGACCGCCGACGGCAGGTTCTCCGGCAACCTGAAATTGTCGGCTGACAGTGCGGCCGAGCTTGCCAAGCTGGCGACGTCGGCGGGCGGCGGCCCATCGCAAATGCTGGCGCAACCCCTTTCGCTGACCGGCCGTGTCGATGCATCCGTTGCCGGCGTGGCGTTGAACGATATCCTGCTGCGCCTTGGCGACCTGCAGGGCGGTGGCGCCGTCAGCGCGACGTTCGGACCCGAGCCGGCTTTCGACGCGGCGCTTTCGGTCAATCGCATCGATCTCGATACGCTGCTGGCGGTCAACGGCGGAGATGGCGATGCCGGAACAGGCGCCGCCGCGCCTGCCGAAGACGACGCGCAGGCGCCGGCCTACCCGACGATCCCGGCGAACCTGCGCGGCAGTCTGAGCCTCGCCGTCGACGGCGTCGCGTTCAACGGCGGCGTCATCCGCCAGTTTCAGGCGAACGCGGCGGTGGCGGACGGCCGTCTGACGCTGTCGCGCCTGTCGGCGCTGCTGCCGGGCAGCTCCGATGTCAGCGTGTCGGGCGCGTTGACCACGGCCGGCGGCGCGCCGCAGTTCGATGGCAAGCTGGAAACCGCGTCAAGCAACCTGCGTGGGCTGGCCAACTGGCTGCGTCTCGATCTTAGCCGGGTGTCCGCCGACCGACTTGGCAGCCTCACCTTCACCGGCAATATCCGGGCGACGCCCGACCTGTTGCAGCTTTACGGCGTCAACCTGCGTCTGGATGCGACCACTGTCACCGGTGGACTTGCCTATCGCATTCAGGACAGGCCGTCGTTCGGCTTGGAACTGTCGGTCGACCGGTTCAACCTCGACGGCTATCTGGTGTCGGCCCCGCCGGAAAAGGCGACGGCCGAACCGGCGGCGACGGCAACGAACGCGACAGAATCGGCCGCGCCGCTGGCGGCGTTGGACAGCTTCGATACAAATTTCAAGCTCAACATCGGCCAGCTCACCTACAACAAGACCCGGATCCAGGGTGTCGACGTCGACATGCGGCTGATCGGCGGTGTCCTGACAGTCAATAGCGCGACCGTGAAGAACCTCGCCGGCGCCAGTTTGGGCATGAGCGCCACCGGCGCCAACTTCAGCGACAAGGCCGCGTTCAAGGCCAACCTGTCGATGGCGTCGAACGATTTGAGCGGGCTCGCCCGTCTGACTCAAATCGAGCTGCCGGTGCCGGCTCAGCGTCTCGGTCGGGCGGACCTGACGGCGCGTCTCGACGGCAATGTCGATGAGCTCAAGTTCGACGTCAAAAGCAATCTCGCAGGCGGCGCGGTGACGTTGGTGGGCGGCCTGTCGCAGTTGATGACGACGCCGGCCTTCGACCTCACGTTGGACGCAAGCCATGCCAGCCTTGCCGGCCTGTCGCAGACGCTCGATCTTGGCGTCGTGCCGGCGCAAGGCGCCGACGGCAAGGTGACGGTCGGCGGCACGGTGCGCGGCGACCTCGACGCGGTCAATGTGAACCTGTTGGCCTCGGCGGCCGGCGCCGATCTCCAGGCCGGCGGCCGTATTACGCAACTGGCCGAAACACCGACGCTGGCGCTGACGGTCAATGCCGGCCATAAGGATTTGGTGGCCTTCCTGAACGGTCTGGGCATCCGTTACGACCCGGCGCTCACCAACCTCGGCGGCTTCGGCCTGTCGGCTTCGCTCAACGGCACACCGGCGAACGTCCAGGTGCCCGATCTCAAGGCTTTTGCCGGGCCGGCCGTGTTGGAGGGAACGCTCGCTTGGCGGAGCGATGGACCGCGGCCGTTCGTCGAGGCCAATCTGAACGCGAACGAGATTATCGTCGATTTGTTCCTTCCGCCGGACCGACCCGTGGCTGCGACGCGCGGCGCGGCGCCAGCAGGGCAGGGCGGCGGCGCGGTGGCGGCCGGCAACCAGCGCTGGTCGCAGGAGCCGATCGATTTGGCGGCCCTCGGCATGGTCGACGCCGACATCGATCTGGCCGCGCGCGGGCTGGTGTTCCGGCAATATCCGTTCGTCGAGCCGCGCCTGAAGCTGGCCCTGAAGGACGGGCGGCTCGATATCAGCCAGCTGACCGGTCAGCTGTTCCGAGGCACGGTCGATCTGACGGCGCGCCTCGACAGCCGGCCGGGCCCGGCGTTGGCGCTCGACGTGCGGCTCGACGGCGCCGACATTCAGGAGGCCATGCGCACCGCCGTGGGATTGGACCAAGTCACCGGCACGCTTGCTTTTGACGGCAGCTTCAGCACCGCCGGCACCAGCCAGTGGGATCTGGTGAACGCGTTGAATGGCCAGGCCACGGTGAACGCCGTCAACGGGGTGGTGCGCGGGATCGACATGCGCCGCCTGAGCGATCGCCTCGCGAAGCTCAACGAGGTGCCCGATTATCTCGATCTGATCGCGGGCAGCTTCTCCGGCGGCGAGACGGCCTACTCGGCCATGACCGGCACCTGGCAGATCGAAAATGGCGTCGCCTCGACGCGGGACACGCAGGCCGATCTCGAAGCCGCGAAGGCGACGCTGAACGGGCGGGCCATGCTGCCGGCCTGGCAGATGGACATGCTGGCTGAGCTGCGGCTTACGGAGCATCCGAAAGCGCCGCCGGTCGGCGTCCGCTTGTTCGGGCCGCTGGACCAGCCGCAGCGCGATCTGAAAACGCAGCCGCTGGAGGGCTATCTGGCCCAGCGCGTCGGTCAGGAGGTGCTGCGCAAGGCGATCGGCAAGGACGCGCCGCCGGCCCTGCAGCAACTGCTTGGCGGGGGATCGCGGCAGCGGCAACAGGCGCCGCAGCAACAGCCGGATCAGCAGGGGCAGCCGCAACAGCAGCAACCGACACCGGATCAGCTCCTGGATGGATTGCTCAGAGGTCTCCTCAAGCAGTAGGCGGCCGCAGACAGCGCAGCACATAGACCCGGAGCGCGCTCGACAGGTTGCCGGCGCGATCCCGGTCGACCTCTTCGATCAATGCGCCCAGGCTGCGTCCTTCGCTGGCGGCGATCTGTTTCAGGGCGTCCCAGAACGCCTGCTCCATCGATACGCTGGTGCGGTGTCCGGCGATTACGACCGAGCGTTTGCGGACCAGGCTGGCATCTGCGTCAGTCACGCGCCGGGCCTGGTCATGTGCGCCGGACGGATCCAGCGGTCGAAATCGCTTGCCGACACGAGATCCAGCTCCATTGCGGCCTGACGCAGGGTCAGGCCGTTCGAATGCGCATGCTTGGCGATCTTTGCAGCATTGTCATAGCCGATATGGGCGTTCAACGCGGTCACCAGCATCAGTGAATTCTCCATCAGTTCGGCGATGCGCGCTTCGTTTGGTTGGATGCCGATGATGCAATTGTCGGTGAAGCTGACGGTGGCCTCGGCCAGCAGCCGGATGGACTGCAGCAGATTGTAGATCATCACCGGCTTGAAGACATTGAGCTCCAGATGGCCGTTCGCGCCCGCGACCGTGATCGCCATGTGGTTGCCGATCACCTGGGCGCAGACCATGGTCATGGCCTCGCACTGGGTCGGGTTCACCTTGCCGGGCATGATCGACGAGCCCGGCTCGTTCTCGGGCAGCAGCAGCTCGCCCAGACCCGACCGCGGCCCCGATCCGAGCAGCCGGATATCGTTGGCGATCTTCATCAGCCCGGCCGCCAGCACGTTCAGCGCGCCGGAGGCTTCGATAATCGCGTCGTGCGCCGCCAGCGCCTCGAACTTGTTCGCCGCCGGCTTGAACGGCAGGCCGGTTATACGGGCGATCTCCTGCGCCACGCGCTTATCGAATCCTATCGGTGTATTCAGACCGGTGCCGACCGCCGTGCCTCCCTGGGCCAGCCGGTAGAGCCGGGGCAGGCTGTCGTTGACGCGCGCGATGCCAAGGCCGATCTGCGTCGCGTAGCCGGAAAACTCCTGACCGAGCGTCAGCGGCGTCGCGTCCTGCATATGCGTGCGGCCGATCTTGATGATCCGGCGCCAGTCCTTCGCCTTGTCGTCGAGCGCAGCCTGCAGGTGCGACAACGCCGGCAGCAGTTGGCCTGTGATCTGCCGCACGGCCGCGACATGCATGGCGGTCGGAAAGGTATCGTTCGATGACTGGCCGCGATTGACATGGTCGTTCGGATGCACCGGCGACTTCGAGCCGATCTTGCCGCCCAGCAGCTCAATGGCGCGGTTGGCGATCACCTCGTTGGCGTTCATGTTGCTCTGCGTGCCCGATCCGGTCTGCCAGACCACCAGCGGAAAGTGCTCGTCGAGCTTGCCGGCTGCGACTTCCTTGGCCGCCCCGACGATGGCGCGGCCCGTTTTCTTGTCGAGCGTGCCCAGCGCCATGTTGGCTTCGGCGGCGGCATGCTTGACGATGCCAAGCGCATGCACGACCGGCGCCGGCATGCGCTCACCGCCGATCCTGAAGTTCTGTAGCGATCGCTGCGTCTGCGCGCCCCAATAGCGCTTGGCCGGTACGTCGATGGGTCCGAAGGAGTCGGTCTCGGTGCGGGTGGTCGCGGATCTCGGCATGGTCGGGTTATCCTCTGGATCTTGTCTGCGCGCCTGGTCGCCCAGCCTAAAGGGATCCGTCGATATGAACATCCTGCTCTATGGCCCCGTCGCCCGCCGTGGTGTCGATCTGCTGCGCGATCATTTCGGCGACCGCATCGGCCTGATCGAGGTCGAAGATGGCGACGGACCGGAGCTGGTGGCCAGGAAGTTCGCGACCGCCGATGTGATCGTCAGTGTCGGCTACGACAAGAGCCTGCCGCCGGCGCCGAAAGCGCGTTTACTGCAGTTGCCGAATTCCGGTCTCGACGACCTGGATCTCGCCGCCGTACCGGACGGCTGCATCGTCTGCAACTGCTTCGAGCACGAGATCGGCATCGGCGAGTATGTGATGGCCGGTCTCCTGCATTGGTCGGTCGGCCTTGCCGCGGCCAATAACAGGTTCAAGTCGGGCGACTGGTCGGAGAGCCCGAGGCTCTTCGCGGCGTTTCGGCCGGAGCTCGCGGGCAAGACCGTGGCCACCGTGGGTTACGGCAATATCGGTCGGGCGGTGGCCGTGCGCGCCCGTGCCTTCGGCATGGCGGTACATGCGGTCACTCGGCGGCCACGCGATTTTGAGCCGGCGCCGGACTGGCTCGGCGGCATCGACCAGCTGGACGAAATGCTGCCGAACGCCGATTTCGTCGTGGTCTGCTGCCCGCTGACCGAGGCCACGACTGGCATCATCGACACCCGTAGGCTTAGTCTGATGAAACGGTCGGCGGTGCTGATTAACGTCGGCCGTGGGCCGCTGGTCGACGAGGACGCGCTGTTCGCCGCGTGCCGCGATCGCACCATCGCCGGCGCCGTGATCGACGTCTGGTACAGCTATGCCACGGTCGGCAACGAGGATGTCCCGCCCTCGCAGCATCCATTCCAGACCCTGGACAACGTCGTGATGACGCCGCACTTGTCGGGCTGGACCGAAGGCCTGATGCCCCGCCGCTTCGCCGTCATCATCGACAATATCGAGCGCCTGGCGGACGGGCGGCCGCTTCGCCATCAGGTTCATCCGGCTACTTGACCGCGCCGGGATGACAAGCCCGGCCTTGCGCCCTACATGTCGATAGCGATACTGAACAATCGGATCGAGGGAAGAGGCAGTCCGATGCCGCTGTTGCGAAGCCTGCTGTTGCGCGCCGCCAAGGAGATCGCCACCAACCCCGAGTTGCGGGCGAGGGCGGTCGAGGTGATCGATCGCGAGGTCAAGCCGCGCGCGCAGGCGGCCTGGACGCGGACGAAGCCCACGCTCGACGCTGCAAAGGCGGAGTTGCAGGACATCGCCGCCGAAACCGATCCCCGCGACGATCCCGCCGGTTTTGCCCGCAAGGTGAAAGAGCGCTTCGTCGACGGCAAGAAACGCCACTGACGCCGCACCGTTTCGGTCAAGGAGTTAACCATATGGACGCGCTCACCTGCCTGACCTCGCGCCAGTCGATGCCGCCGCGCCTGCTGTCCGAGCCGGTGCCGGATGCGGCAGATCTGGACGAGATCTTCCGGTCGGCGATGAGCGCGCCGGACCATGGCGCCGTCAGGCCATGGCGGTTCCTGATCATCCAGGGCGATGCCCGGCAGCGGCTTGGTGATGTTTTCGCTGACGCCATGGCGCGACGCGAACCCGATGCAGACGCCGAGGCCTTGGAGAAGGCGCGCGCGAAGCCGCTCAGGGCGCCCATGCTGATCGCGGTCCTGGCCGAGATCGTCGAGGATCACCCGAAGGCGCCGGTCGTCGAGCAGGTTCTGGCCGCCGGCGCGGCCTCGCAAAACATGCTGAACGCTATCCACGCCAAGGGCTATGGCGGCATCCTGCTGTCGGGCGCCAACTGTTACGACGACCACGTCAAGGCGGCGCTCGGCCTGGCGCCGAAAGACGCGATCATCGGCTTCATCTATGTCGGCACGCCCAGCGGCGAGGGACCGGTGAAGCAACGCCCTGACCCGGCGCCGTTCGTGCGCGACTGGCTTGGCCCCGACGTGCAGGCCGCCGCCGAATAGATACGCGGCATGCCGGGCGATGACAGGCGCGCCGGCTTCCGCGGCAACGGTCAGATCCGCGTTGCCCATTCCGGCCGACGCGTCGTCGTCCGCTTCCTCGATCTCACCACCAGCGCCGGCGCGCTGAAGCGGCGCGCCGGCGACTATTTTCGCAAGCACGAACGCAACCTGCGCCCGCGCTACGGTCCCTTCGCCGTGCGCGTCTGGGTCGAACGCGCCGGCAACCGCGGCGGCTTCGATGTCGACAACGTCGCCAAGGCCTGTCTCGATGTGCTGACCGGCATTATCTGGCACGACGACCGCCAGGTCGCCCACCTGACCGTCGACAAGATCGCCGCCGACAGCAACGCCATCACCCTGCTTGCCGAACCGCAGGCCGGCCGGGATGGTGATCGCGCCGCCCTCGATCTGGCCGATCTGCTGAAGGACGTGGGTTAACGCTCGACGGTGACTAACCGATCGGCCGTTCCAGCATGGCGACGCGTTTACTGCCGCCGGCGCTGGCGCGGCTTTCGATCTTTCGGAATCCGTGCTTTTCGTGAAATCGCATAGAACCGGGATTCGGCGGTTCCTCGTTCACCTCGCAGGTGACGCGGGACACGGCGAGGCGCGTGGCGATGTTGGCGATGTCGTCGTAGAGCGCGGCGCCGAGGCCGCTGCCGCGCGCCGTCTCGCTCACCATGACCCGGTCCACGTAGAGAAAGTCGTCGAACCGGTCGCAGAACCAGCGGTAATTGTCGCTGCCATAAGATGTGGCCGGGCGGAAGGCGATCAACGCACCGGACGGCGCTTGGCCGATCCGGGCGATACGCGCCACGGCCGCTTCCGCCAACAGGGCATCGAGCGCCGCCATATCCAGGCTGCTTACCGCCGGCAGACAGGCTTGATTGAGCGCTAGCAGCCATGCGCGGTCGGCCTCAGCGACATCGGTAATATCAATCGTGCCATTCCCGGTCATCAAGCTCCTCCACGCGCGTGGTTGATCGACGTTCGCCGATAGCCTATATCAGCGGCGTCTGAACCGGAGTGTTTATGTCCATCACCTCTGAGGCCCGATAGACCCTGCCCACGTCGGCAGGGTGACAATCGGTTGAAGTCCCGGCGCGGGCCGCGTCGGGACCGTTCTATCGTGTTCTCAGAGTTTTCCCATGAACGTGTCGAAACGGGAGCAGCGCGTCCTGCACGCGCTGGCCCAGGGCGGTGCTGTCCTGCTTGAGCGGGACGGCGACCGCCGCATCATCGAAGTGTCGTGCGTCACGCGCGACGGCTGGAGCCTGGTCGACGTCGATGTCGGACTGTTCAAGCGCCTGAAGGGGCGGCGTCTGATTGCCTCGCGGAACGGCGGGCCCTACCGGATCACCCGGCTAGGGCTCGGCGTGGTGCGGGCGCAGTTGGACAATCGCTGACCGCGTCCGCCAAACGCCGTCCGCTACGGCAATACTCGTCGATCCAGGGCGTGCGATAGCCGTCTTCCCCCGCCGTGATGGGGAAGAAGCTCTCGCTCAGCTCTGGATCGCTGGTTAGCTGATAGCGCCGGTAGATATAGCCGCCGGGCCGGTCGCTGAACCGTGCTTCGAGCGGCAGCAGATGGATGCCGATCGAACGCCGCATCCGGTCCGTCGTCCGGTTCGGCCCGGAGCCGTGCCACATCTCGCCGGCATGGAACACGGCCGAGCCCGCCGGCACCTCGATGAAGATCGAGTCTGCCGGCTCGATGCCGGCGGCCTTGGCTGAGGCGACCATGTTGGCGCGATAGTCGTCGGGCGAATGAAAGGTCTCGGGGATCTTGGTCAGCGGCCAGCGGTGCGAGCCCGGCACGTATTCGAGCGTGCCGGCGTCGCGATGCGTGTCGTCCAGCGTCACCCAGCAAGTCACCGTCTTCTGCGGATCCAAAAAGTCCAGGAATGACGTATCCTGGTGCAACGTGATCGGCTTGGTGCCGGGCGGCTTCCACCACAGCGTATCCTGGCCGAGGCGGGCGCCGGACCAGCCGGCGATCTCAGCCGCCGTGCGGGCGACGGCCTCCGACAGCACCAGGCGCGCCACGTCCAGATTGGACTTCCAGGCGTTCGCCATGTGGCGGGTGACGTCCGGCAAGCTCATGCCCGTGCGCCAGTACCATTCGTCGGGATAGACCCCGGTGTCGAAATCGCCGTCGAACAGCCGGGGAAAGGCGGCGCGCAGCTTTTCGACATCAGCTGCGTCGAGCACGTTCGGCACCACGAGAAAGCCGTCGCGGCGGAAGGTTTCGATCTGGTCATCGGTCAATTCGATGGCCGGTTTCTCCAGCATTAGACGCCCCATATTCGTTCTATTCAGAATTCGATCAAATTAGTATCGTTGAAAGTCGAAATCGAACGAATTAACTTCGGCACATGGCTGAATTCGGAGACCTCGACCGAACGGATCTCGCCCTACTGCGTTGCCTGCAGAAGGATGCTCGGATCTCCAACAAGGAACTGGCTGCGGCCGTCGGCCTGGCACCATCCAGTTGCCACGAGCGGCTGAAGCGCCTGAAGGCGACCGGCGTGCTGAAGGGCGCGCACGCCGAAATCGATTTTTCGGCGCTGGGCTTTCAGCTCGAGGCCCTGTTGTTCCTGGCGCTCGCCAAGCACACCCGCGACGTGGTCGACGATTTCCTGCGCGAGGTGGTGAAGATCCCCGAGGTCCGTTCAGCGTTTCTCGTCACCGGCCGGCACGACATCGTGGTGCACGTCGTCGTCCGCGACATGCGTCACTTGAAGGACCTGGCCCTCGACCAATTCACCAACCGCCCCGGCGTTACCCAGATCGAAACCTCGGTCGTCTACGACACCGCCCACCGCCACGACTTGGTGATCGACGAGGCTGCAATCAGCAGCTAAGCCGGCTTCGCGTTGGGATAGTCCGGTTGTTCGGATGGATGCGCGCGTTTGAAGGCATCCAGTTCGACGCAGCGGGCATTGATGGCCTTCAGAAGTGGGTAGGGCGCGAGATCACACTCGAACCGACGAGCGTTGCGCATCTGTGGGACAAGATGCAGATCGGCCCAGCCCGGCGTCTCACCGAAGCAGAACGGCCAGTCCGTTGTCCGGCGGCGCAACATCTCCTCCAGAGCCGTGAACGCTTCAACGATCCAGTGTTCGTACCACTTCTGCAGATCCGGCGCTGACAGATGCAATTCGTCGGTTAGATATCGCCGGACCCGGTTGACGTTGATCGGATGCAGATCGCAAGCGATAAGCTGTCCAAACGACCGCGCCTCCGCCCGCGTTACCGGCTCCGCCGGCAGAAGCGGCGGATCGGGATAGGTCTCTTCGAGATACTCCAGTATCGCTGTCGACTGGGCTACGACACGGCCACCGATCTCGACCGCCGGCATCAGGCGTTGCGGATTGATCGCCCGATAGCCGTCATCGCCAAGCGTTGGAACCGAAACGTACTCGTAGTCGATGCCTTTGAGGCATAGCGCGATTCGAACTCGCTCACCGGCAGAATTGCGGTGATAGGTGAACAGCTTCATCGGCACCGCCTCATCGGGACGGCGCCGTCTCAGACGTTCTGGAAGAAGTCGTTGCCCTTGTCGTCGACGACGATGAAGGCGGGGAAGTTCTCGACCTCGATGCGCCAGACCGCCTCCATGCCGAGCTCGGGGTATTCCTGCACCTCGACCTTCCTGATGCAGTTCTGTGCCAGGATCGCGGCCGGGCCGCCGATCGAACCGAGATAGAAGCCGCCATGTTCGTGGCAGGCATCGGTGACCTGCTTGCTGCGATTGCCTTTGGCGAGGCTGATGAAGCCGCCGCCGTTGCGCATCAACAGGTCGACGTAAGAGTCCATGCGGCCGGCCGTGGTCGGCCCGAATGAACCCGACGCCATGCCCTCCGGAGTCTTCGCCGGACCGGCGTAATAGATCATGTGGTCCTTGGCGTAGTCGGGCAGGCCCTGGCCGCTCTCGATCCGCTCCTGGAACTTGGCGTGCGCGATGTCGCGGGCGACGATCATCGGGCCCGAGAGCGAGAGCCGGGTCTTGATCGGATACTGGCTCAGCTTCTGCCGGATGTCCCACATCGGCTGGTTCAGATCGATCTGCACGACCTCGCCGCCGAGCGCGCCCTCGTCGATCTCGGGCAGGTATTTTGCCGGGTCGGTCTCCAACTGCTCCAGGAACACGCCGTCGGCGTTGATCTTGCCGAGGATCTGCCGGTCGGCCGAGCAGGATACGCCGATGCCGATCGGCAGGCTGGCGCCGTGGCGCGGCAAGCGGATGACGCGAACGTCGTGACAGAAGTACTTACCGCCGAACTGGGCGCCAATACCGCTTGACTGAGTCAGCTTGTGCACCTCCGCCTCCAGCTCGAGATCGCGGAAGGCCTGGCCGTTTTCGTTGCCGGCCGTCGGTAGGCCGTCGAGATAGCGGCAGCTCGCCAGCTTCACCGTCTTCAGGTTCATCTCGGCCGAGGTGCCGCCGATCACCACGGCGAGGTGATAAGGCGGGCAGGCGGCCGTGCCCAGCGTCTTGATCTTCTCGTCGATGAAGGCCAGCAGCTTGTCCGGGCGTAGGACGGCGCGGGTCTGCTGATAAAGGAAGGTCTTGTTGGCCGAGCCGCCGCCCTTGGCGATGAACATGAATTTGTACTGGTCGCCGGGCTCGGCATAGATGTCGATCTGCGCCGGCAGGTTCGAGCCGGTGTTGACCTCTTGATACATGTCCAGCGGCGCCATCTGGCTGTAGCGCAGATTGGTCTCGGTATAGGTCTTGTGGATCCCGCGCGACAGCGCCTCGGCGTCGTCGCCGTCGGTCCAGACGTACTGACCCTTCTTGCCCATGACGATGGCCGTGCCCGTATCCTGGCAGGATGGCAGCACCATGCCGGCGGCGACGTTGGCGTTCTTCAAGAGCTCCAGCGCGACGAACCGGTCGTTGTCGCTGGCGTCCGGGTCGTCGAGGATACTGCGAAGCTGTTGCAGATGGCCGGGCCGAAGCAGATGCGAGACGTCGCGCATGGCCTCGAAGGCGAGGTCGCTGAGCGCGGCGCCCGCGACCTCCAGCACCGTTCGGCCGTTCAGCGATGTGGTCGCGACGTGATCGCCGGTCAGCTTGCGGTAAGGCGTCGCATCGGCGCCCAGCGGAAAGATGTCCTGATAGGCGAAGTCGGTCATGGCAGTAGCCTCCCCTGCGCGGCGCTGCGAAAATCGAGACCGAGATTATTTCTTACGGAACTGGTCCAGCGCCACCACTTTGCTGCCGTCCTCGGCCGTATCTTCGGCATCCGGCTTGTCGGCAGCGTCGTCGGCCGGCGTTTCCGGGCTGGCCACCGGCAGGCCGGGTTGCGGCACCACCGCCGGCGGTTTCGCGACACTGCCTTCCGCGCCGGCGGCCGGCTGGAACTGCAGTCCGAACTGAACCGAGGGGTCGAAAAAGCCGGTTAGCGCCCGGAACGGCACGCGCAGCCGTTCATGCACCTTGTTGAAGCTGAGCGTGATCTCGAAGACGTCGTCCTCGACCTCCAGGCCCCAGAACTGGTGCTGAATGACGATCGTCATCTCGTCGGGGTACTTGGCCCGCAGATGGTCGGCCAGGACGACATCCGGATCTTCGGTCTGGAACGACAGATAGAAATGATGCGCGCCGGGCAGGCCGTCGTCGCGCGCGCGCTCCAGCGCCTGGCGTACGACATTCCGAAGCGCGGTCTCGACCATCCGGTTGTAGTCCATCAGGTCCTTCGGCATTCCGCACTCCATCCCCTGCCAGCCGCGTGTCCACACGCGGGTAGAACTAAGTGGGGGGCTTCTGTTGCCCGGTGCCCCCCGAAACCGCGCTTACCTGTCTAATTAGGCAGCGAGCGCCATTTCGTTATCATTGGCACTTGTAGAAACGGCCCGATAACGGCGGAACCATGCCGGGCACAAACCGTACCTTTATTACGCGCGTCGATCCTGTTTCGCCCCCATCAGCAACGCACTCGTCAACGCCCTGTTAACCCTGTCTGCAGGAACTCCTGCGGGTGCTGCGATTCGGGCGAATGCGCTGATGGTGGAGGCGCCGGGTACCGCCCCCGGGTCCGCTACGTCTATTCCGTACGGCGTTTAGCGCCATAGCCGGATATCTCCGGCACCCTAAATATAGGCGTTTTCAAGCCAAATCGGAAGGGGCAGGGGCGGCGCGCAATGGCGGCCTTCGGGGGCGGTTGGCAGGCCGGCGATCGAAGGAGTAGGTTGCCGAAAGCCGTCCAGCCCGGTCGCTCGATGCCGGCACGGTGGCGGAATGGCTCGCCGGAGTAGCACATGCCCATCACCACGGAACAGCAGAACGAGATCGCCAGTCAGCAGGCCGAAACGCAGCCCACGAGGCGCGCGACGGTGCCGGCGCTGGAAGAGATCCTCTATCAGGCGCTACCCGTGCTGGACCACGGGTTCGTGCGCGTCGTCGACTATATGGGCGACGATTCCGCGATCGTGCAGGCGGCGCGCGTCTCTTACGGCCGGGGCACCAAAAAGCTGCGCCAGGATGCGGGTCTGATCCGTTATCTCGTGCGCCACCGGCACACAACGCCGCTGGAAATGTGCGAGATCAAGTATCACGTGAAGCTGCCGGTTTTCGTCGCTCGTCAGTGGATCCGTCACCGGACCGCCAACGTGAACGAGTATTCGGCGCGCTACTCCGTGCTCGATCGGGAATTCTACATCCCCGACCCCGAGGCGCTCGCGGTGCAATCGACCTCGAACCGGCAGGGCCGCGGCGACGTGCTGTCCGGCGAGCAGGCCGCGCGCGTGCTCGACATCCTGCGCGAGGACGCCGCGCGCAACTACGCCAACTACCAGGAAATGCTGAACGAGGACGACGAGGGCAACGTCATCGATCCGTCCCGCGACGGTTTGGCGCGCGAGCTGGCGCGCATGAACCTGCCGCTCAATATCTATACGCAGTGGTACTGGAAGTGCGATCTGCACAATCTGATGCACTTCCTCGGCCTGCGCGCCGACAGTCATGCCCAGTACGAGATCCGGGTCTATGCCGAGGCGATGCTGGAATCCGTCAAGCGCTGGGTGCCGCTCGCCTACGAGGCCTATCTCGAATACCAGCTCGGTGGCACGCACGTCTCCAAGACCGGTCTCGAGGTGATCAAGCGCCTGATTGCCGGCGAGCAGGTGGAACAGGAATCGAGCGGTCTCTCAGCCCGCGAGTGGCGCGAGTTGATGACGGCGCTTGGCAGAGACGCGTGAACGGCGGCCCACGAATTGGGGTCCGCTGGCGTTGAGCCCGACGGGTCTAAGGCAGCAACGATTATTGGGGCGAGAAGCCTGCGTCTGATCGGCCGAGGCGCTCGACGGTCAGCGTGAAGTCTTCCTTGGCCGCGGACAGAATGATGTCGACGTTCTCCCCGTCGCTGGCGCAGGGCAGCTTCACGACTGAGAACTCGATCGGGCGTTGATAGCTCCAGACCCGGCCGACGCTCAGGCCGATGCGCCGCTCGACGACGATCGAACGGTAGAAGTCGATCAGGCCGGGTTCCTCGACGGCTGGCGACTCGCTCAACAGCTTGCCGGTCTCGTCGATGCCGAGGAGTTCCGTGAGCTGGCTGCCCCAGAGCCGGCAGCGCATCTCGAACGGCGCTGTCGATACCAGTTCGTCGACAAGGATCATCCCGTGCCAACCCTTGAAATCCGGGAAGTCGAAATCGCGCCAGGCCGGCAACCGGCCGGCCCGCCACCTGTCGCGCCACAATTCGACAAAGGCCGCGAACGGGCCGAAGGCGGCCGGCGGCGTTTCAAGGGAGTAGGTGGTGAATTCTCTGTTTTCGAACAGACGTGCGCGATGGCCTGATGCCGCACTCATGTTTGAACGCCCTCGTCGGCTCGCCGTTAGTTCTGGTGCCATTGGCACGGGCGTCGCCGATTCTTTTATTGACCTTTAAGTGATATGAAGCTTGCTATTTAGATCTCCAGCGTCGGAAGGCAAGTCGCCGGCGCGGAATCTATTTGCCCTGTTCGGGACAGGCCGCCGGTCGGCGGCGAAATTCGGAAACAACGTTATCGACATGAGCCAAGTAAAGCGCGGCCGAGAGTTCCTGCACACACCCGGCCCGACCAACATTCCCGACCGGCTGCTGCGGGCCATGCACCGGCCGGCGGTCGACTTCTCCGGCCCGGTCTTCACCGCGCTGGCCCGCGGCTGCTTCGAGGACCTGAAGCCGATCTTCCGCTGCGCCGGTCCGGTCTTCATCTATGCCGCGTCCGGTCACGGCGCCTGGGAGGCGGCGCTGGCCAACACGCTGTCGCCGGGTGATCGGGTCATCGTGCCGGAGACGGGCAACTTCTCGGCCAGTTGGTCGCGCATGGCGGAGGCCCTCGGCATCGTCGTCGACTATCTGCCGGGCGACTGGCGCCACGGCATCGATCCATCCGCGGTCGAGGCGCGTCTGGTCGAGGACAAGGCGCGAACGGTGAAAGCCGTGCTGATGGTGCATACCGATACCGCTACGGGCGTCACCAGCGATGTAACGGCGGTGCGGCGCGCCATCGATAACGCCGGCCACCCGGCGCTGTTCATGGTCGATACCATCGCCTCCCTCGGCACCGTCGAATTTCGTATGGACGACTGGCAGGTCGACGTCGCCGTCGGCGCCTCGCAGAAGGGCCTGATGCTGCCGCCCGGCCTCAGCTTCACGGCCGTCAGCGAGAAGGCCATTCGGGTCGGCCGCGAGACCACCATGCCGCGAAACTATTGGGATTGGCGCGAGCGCCTGACCGAGGAGCAGTACATCCGGTTTTGCGGCACCGCACCCGAGCATTTGATCTATGGCCTGCGCGAAGCCATCGACATGGTCATGGAGGAGGGGCTGGAGGCAATCTTTGCGCGTCATCAACGCCTGGCCGATGCCGTGCGGCGGGCGGTCAGCGTCTGGGGTGAAGAGGGTGGCGTGGCATTCAACGCGCAGGTGTCGGTCGAGCGCGCGAACTCGGTGACGACAGTGCTGGTGCCGGACGGATTCGACGGCGAACAGGTGCGCAGGGTCTGTCGCGAACGTTTCGGCGTATCGCTTGGCGGTGGCCTGGCGCGGCTACAGGGGCGCGCCTTTCGCATCGGCCATATGGGCGATTTGAACGAGCCGATGATCCTGGGCGCATTGGCCGGCGTCGAAGCCGGCCTGCAGATCTGCGGTATTCCCTATCGGCCCGGCGGCGTCACTGGCGCGATCGAATTTCTCGCGCAGACGACGTCGCCGCTGGATTAGGCGTCACCGGTCAGGACGTGACCGTCTCGACTTCCGGGTCTTCGGTCGCGGTGTCCATCTCCACCGGCTCCCGCTCGTCGGCGCCGATGGCGATCGCTTCGTCGAGCACCTGCAACGTCAGCGACCAGACCTCGTCGCTGCCCGAGAGCCGCACCGCGGCGATGGCGGCGTCGGCGGCGTCCGATGCATCGATCGCGCGCGACAGGTGCGCCGCCCGGCCGGCGCTCGCGGCGTGCGCGCCGTGCGCGGCATGGGCCGCCTGCACGACAGCCGCGCGGCATGCCGCCGGTATCTGCGGGCCGGGATAGGCCGCATAGGCCGCGTCGGCGGCATCGGCCAGATCGCCCTTGACGTTGCGTAAGCGCGCGGCGCTGTCACGCAGGCCACAGGCCTCGAGCGCAATCGGCGCGAACTCACGGATCGCCCGCCAGGCTAGCAGTTCCGCGCGGGTGACCGAATGGTCGTCGCGGGTGCCGATCAGCAACGGCAAATATGGCTTCAGCCGCTGCCGCCATTCAGTGGGCATGGAATCGTTCAGTCGGATCGTATAGGCGGTCAGCACCGGACAGGCGCACTCCGGGTGGTAACTGTGGCCCTCGCCGGCGAGATAGGCGACCATCTCCATGGCGCACATGCCGTCGGCCGGTTTCTTGTGTCCGCCATATTGCAGCTTGATGCGGTCCAGCAAACGCTGGCGTGTGAGGTCGAACATGCGTTGCTACCTCCTGTGGCCGCTTCGGCTTGGCGCCGCGGAAATGCGTCGTTCGGGAAAAAGCTTGGTCAGCGCGACGACGATCAGACAGGCCCCGACGCCGACGGACAGGGCCAGGTAATAGACCGTCGTCGACCACGAGAGCCACAGTGTCAAAGGCGTGAGGATCGCGATAAAGCCGAGCACGGAAATGGCGAAATCGACCCTATCGCCCTTCGCCGGATCATACGCGGGATCTGTCACGTCACCCTCCATCGCGCCGTGTTGCGCTCCACCGGTTAGTATCCGACCGGGGCCGCTGTTTGTCTAGCGCGCCCGTCCCACCGAAACGTTAAGATTATTAATTAGATTTGGCGCAAATTCGGCTGTGGACAACCGGTCTGCGCCCGATCAGGTCTTCTGTTGCGCCAGATTCCCGTCCGCAAGACGCAGTTCGTCCAATGCCTGGCGCACGATCTGTGTCGCCGACCAGAGGAACAGACTCGCCATGATTGCGGCGACGACAAGGTCGGGCCAGTGGCTGCCGGTCAGCAGCACGCCGCCGGCGGCGCCGATCACCGCGACATTGCCGAAGGCGTCATTGCGGCTGCAGAGCCAGACCGAACGCACGTTGGCGTCACCGTTGCGGAAACGGAACAGGATCAGCGCGCTGGCGATGTTTGCCGCCAGCGCCAGGACACCGACCACGCTCATGGTGACGGCCTCCGGCGTGCCATTGACGAAGACCTGATAGATCGTCGCGCCTAGTACCCAGAGACCGAAGACGGCCAGCGACAGCCCCTTCAGCAGCGCGGCCCTGGCGCGCCAGTGCGCCGCGTGGCCGATGACGTAAAGGCTGAGCGCGTAGGTCGCGGTGTCGCCCAGGAAATCAAGGGCGTCGGCTTGCAACGCCATGGAGCCGGCGGTGATGCCGGCCGTGGCTTCGACAACGAACATTGAGGCGTTCAGCGCGATCACGATCCACAAGGCGCGCCGATAGGCCGTCGACGCGCCGTCGAAGACGGGCTGATTGCTGCAACATCCGGCGGCCACTTCGTCAGTCCCGTCCCGACGGCTCGACGGCCTGATCGTCGTACAGCGTCATCATGGTTACAAAATATTAACAATTGAATAATTGTTTATATATTAATTTGACACCACGGCGATGTCAACATCCTTGGATGGTCCGGCGTAATGTCAGGACACGGCCGGATTCGGTGAGCGGAACAGCACCGATACGGCGGCGGTGATCAGCAATGCCAGGCAGGCGATCAGCGCCGCGTCGTAGCCGCCGGACAAGTCGCGCAGCCAACCAAGCAGGCCGGGCCCGAACGCGAACGTGTACTGATTGATGGCGAGGATAAGGCTGACGATGCGCCCGAAATGCGCGGTTGGAAACTCGGCCTGAACGATCAGCGGCGGGAAGGTGATCATATTGCCAACGCCAAGGCCGAAGAGCGCGCAGTAGACGTAGAGCAGCGTCGGGTCGGGGTAGAGCAGCATCAGCCCGATGGCGAACGTCTGCAGGACGAAGTTGCCGCAGGCGGCCAGGCGTTTGTCGACGGAATCGACGAACATGCCCATGGCCAGCCGGCCGACGACGGCGGCGGCGGTGGTGATGCTGATCGCGAGCGCGGCCCCGCCGGCGCCAAGCGTCGGGCCAAGATAGGCTGCCTGGTGCGTCAGAAAGCCGACCTGGGCCATCAGCCCGAGGGCGAACGGCACCGAGATGGACCAGAAATTCAACCGTCCGAACAGGCTCGCCCGCCGTAGCGGCGTCGCCGGCGGCAATGTGCCGCTTGGCGAGGCGGCGGCCGGTTGTCCATCTGGTCGCAGACCGAGATCGTCCGGTCGCCTGTACACCCATAGCCAGACCGGCGGCAGCAGCAGGATCAGCATGCCGGCCGCCGCAATCTGCATACCGCCGGTAAAGCCGACCTCTGCGATCAGGAAAATCAGAACCGGCGCGATCACGACGCCGCCGCAACTGGCGCCGTTCAAGGCCAGGCTGATGGCAAGACCCCGTTTTCGCTCGAACCACGGCGCGACAATCAGATTGATTGCCGCGCCGCCCAGGCAGGCCCAACCGAGGCCCATGACCAGAAAGGCGGCGAACACCATCCAGGGCGCGCTAACAGCGGCCAGGCCGGTGACGCCGACGGCCATGGCTACGGCGCCGGCCGTCACCATAGCGCGCGGTCCGAATCGCTCAAACAGGTCGCCGGCGTAGATCGTGATCGTCGCGCCGACCAGATAGTAAAAGGTAATCGCCGACGCGATGGCGGCGATATCCCAGCCGCGCGTCTCGGTCAGCGCGGCGAGATAGATGCCCGGCCCATAGAAGCCAAGACCCCAGCCGCAAAGCGCGACGATGAATGCGGCGGCAACGACTTTCCAGCCGTGAAACATGCGAGACCGTTCAGGCAGGACGGCAATACCGCCGTCGGATTTCCGTGCCGGCAGTATCGAACGCGCCGCCGCGGCTGTCTCGCCGCATGCGGACACGGTCGTCGGTGGTGGGGACGATAGGGGCGGGCTAGACCTGGAAGCGGCAGCGGTCGCCGCTGGCGACGATGCGGCCCGCGGTCGGCGCGGCGAAATGCGCCGCCAGCACGGTCACGTCGCGTTCGGCATGGTGATCGACGAATTGCCGGCGCGTCGCGCGCGACATTTCGGGGTCGTGACAGAAGCGGCTGTTCCACTCCGGATACATGGCCTGGATCGGATGGTGCATCAGGTCGCCGCTGAACACCGCCTCGCGGCCGCCGGCGGCCATCCGGATGGCGACGTGACCCGGCGAATGGCCGCGCGTGTCGTCCAGCCAGAAGGTATCGTCGAGACTATGGCCGTTGTCGACCAGGACGGCCTGACCGGCTTCCATCACCGGCAGCACGCTGTCGGTGAAGCAGCCGTCGCTGCCACCGCTGCCTTGGCCGTCCTGCGGCGCTTCCTCCACGGCCTGCCAGTGCGCGTACTCGTCCTTGTGAAAAAGGTACTTGGCGTTCGGGAAGGTCGGGACCCAGCGGCCGTCGAGCAGCCGGGTGTTCCAGCCGACGTGATCCACATGCAGATGCGTGCACATCACGTAGTCGACCTCTTCCGGCGCCACGCCCATGGCGCCCAGATTGTCCAGCCAGGGCGTCTGCAACTGATGCCACGGTTTCGTCGACGGCCGGTTCTTGTCGTTACCGACACAGGTGTCGATCAGAATCGTGTGCTTCGGCGTGCGCACGACATAGCTGTGCACGCTCATGATCAGCCGGCCGGTCTCGGGGTGGTGAAAGTGCGGCAACAACCAGTCGCGCTCGGCCGCCAGGATCTCTTCGTCGGAATCCGGTATCAGAAAGCCGGGGAAAAAGCCGGGGCCTTCCGCCTCGACCAGGCGCTGGACGGTGACGTCGCCGAATCGCAGTTCTTTCATGGCGCCAACTCTAGAACACTACATGACCACGATGCGCGGCGGTTTCCGGGCGCCCCCGGCATTCCGAGCGTCGATTCTTTCGGCGACCATGGCGGCAACCTCGAGATAGGCCTTAGCCTGCGGCGAATCGGGCTGCGTGGCGACGATTGGCGCGCCGGCGTCCGAGGTCTCGCGAATCGCCATGTGCAGCGGCACCTCGCCGAGGAAGTCCATGCCGAGCTCGGCCGCCGTCTGGCGGGCGCCGCCATGGCCGAAGATTTCCGACCGCTCGCCACAGTTCGGGCAGAGGAAATAGCTCATGTTCTCGACCAGGCCGAGGACGGGGATTTCGACCCGGCGGAACATGTTCAGGCCCTTCCGGGCGTCGATCAGCGCCACGTCCTGCGGCGTCGAGACGATGATGGCGCCGGTCACGGCGATGCGCTGCGAGATCGTCAGCTGGGCGTCGCCGGTGCCGGGCGGCATGTCCAGGACAAGCACGTCGAGCGCGCCCCAGCGGACGTCGCGCAGCATCTGTTCGAGCGCGCTCATCACCATGGGGCCGCGCCAGATCATCGGCGTATCTTCCTCGACCAGGAAGCCGATCGACATGCAGACCAAGCCGTAGTTGCGCATCGGATCCAGCTTGTCGCCATCGCTCTGCGGCTTGCCGGAAATGCCCAGCATGCGGGGGATCGACGGCCCGTAGATATCGGCGTCGAGGATGCCGACCCGCAGGCCGAGCTGCGACAGGCCGAGCGCGATATTGACCGCCGTCGTCGATTTGCCGACGCCGCCCTTGCCGGAAGCGACGGCGATGATTGCGCCGACCTCCTCCATCTCCAGCCGGCCGCCGCCGACCGCCGGCCGCTGGCCGGATTGCTGCTGCTGTTGCTGCGGCGGTGGGGGGGCCGCTGCAGCGCTCGCGCTGTGCGCCGTCATCACGGCGCTGACGGAAAGAACGCCCGGCAACGCGTTTACGGCATCCTCGCAGGCCTTGCGCAGCGGCTCGAGCTCGGGCCCGCGGCTTGGGTCCACCTCGACCATGAATCCGACATTGCCGTCCTTCACCGTCAGCCCGCCGATCATGCCGAGCGCGACCACGTCTTCGCCCCGATCCGGGTCTCGCACGGCCTTCAGGGCCTCCAGAACCTGGCTTTCACTCACCCGGGCCATGTCATATTTCCCCAAAAAAGATCGTTTTCCCCAATCGCCGACAGGTCCCGGACCCCGGAAATCCGCGCTTGCGCGCATTGCGCGGACGGAGCAGGTGTCATATAAACCGCGCGAGCAAGATCGGGCATCCGATGTATTTGCCTAATCAACGACGTATATAGCCTATATATAGCCTGGACAGTCAGGCACGACAGCCGAGAAGAACAGGAACGGATAACGGATGCCTTGGAGCAATCAGGGCGGTGGATGGCAGGGCGGCGGCGGTAACCGCGGACCGTGGGGCCAGGGACCGTCCGGCGGCGGTCAGCCGCCAAATCTCGAAGAAATTCTGCGCAAAGGCCAGGACCGCTTCAAAGGCATGGTGCCTGGCGGAAAATGGGGCTCCAAAGGTTTGTTGCTGGGCCTTCTGGTCATTCTCGCAGCCTGGATGTTCAGCGGATTCTACCGGGTGCAGCCGGACGAGCAGGGCGTGGTCCTGCGATTCGGCGAGTTCGTGCAGACGACCCAGCCCGGTTTGAACTATCACCTGCCGTCCCCGATCGAGTCGGTGCTGACCCCCAAGGTCACGCGCGTCAACCGCATCGATGTCGGGTTCCGCAGCGCCGGCGAGTTCGGTCGGCCGGGCTCGGCGCGGGACGTGCCGGAAGAGAGCCTTATGCTGACCGGCGACGAAAATATCGTCGATATCGACTTCGCCGTGTTCTGGCAGATCAACAATGCCCGCAATTATCTGTTCAATATCCAGCAGCCCGAACGCACGGTGAAGGCGGTGGCCGAGAGCATGATGCGCGAGGTCGTCGGTCGCAGCCAGATCGACGACGTGCTGACTGAGGGTCGCGAGCAGGTCGAGGTCGAAACCCAGGAAGCTATGCAGACCACGCTCGACGAGTATGGCGCCGGCATCCTGATCACGCAGGTGAAGCTGCAGAAATCGGACCCGCCGGCGCAAGTCATCGATGCCTTCCGCGACGTCCAGGCGGCGAACGCCGACCAGGAGCGGATGCGCAACGAAGCCCAGGCCTACGCCAACGACATCATCCCGCGGGCCCGCGGCGAGGCCGAGCAGATCCGTCAGGATGCCGAGGGCTACCGCGAGCAGGTCGTCGCCGACGCCGAGGGTGAGGTGGCGCGCTTCCTGTCGATCTACGACGAATACCGCCAGTCGAAGGATGTCATCCGCGAGCGGATCTATCTCGAGACCATGGAGAATGTGCTCGGCGGTATGAACAAGATCGTTATCGACAGCAACCAGGGCGGCTCGGGCGTGGTGCCCTATCTGCCGCTCAACGAGCTGCAGCGGAACAGCGGGCCGCGGGAAGGCGGTACGCAGAGCAACACCGGGACGCGACAATGACCCAGAACAAACTTGCCATTCTCGGCGCCATCCTCGGCGTTTTGGGGATCGTCGCCTACACATCGATCTACACCGTCCACGAAACCCAGCAATCGCTGCTGCTGCAGTTCGGTGAGCCGATCAAGATCGTTCAGGAGCCGGGCCTGCAGTTCAAGCTGCCCTGGCAGAACGTCGTGCTGCTGGAAAAGCGCATTCTCGATCTCGACGCGCCGGCGGAAGAGGTTATCGCCTCGGACAAGAAGCGTATCGTCGTGGATTCCTATGCGCGGTTCCGGATCGAGGACCCGCTGCGCTATTTCCAGACCGTGAACAACGAGGACGTCGCCCGCTCGCGCCTGTCGAATATCATCAACTCGAACCTGCGGAAGGCGCTTGGTACCGTCGAGTTGCAATTCGTGCTGTCGGGTGAACGCGGCGATCTGATGCGCCGGATCAGCGACGACGTCAATATCGAGGCCGGCAAGCTCGGTATCCGTATCATCGACGTCCGCATCAAGCGCGCCGATCTGCCGGAGGCGAACAGCCAGGCCGTATTCCGGCGCATGCAGGCGGAACGCGAGCGTGATGCGCGTGAAGCCCGCGCCCGCGGCGCCGAGCAGGCGCAGAAGATCCGCGCCGAGGCGGACCGGCAGCGCACGGTGCTGTTGGCCGAGGCCCGCAAGCAATCCGAGATCCTGCGTGGCGAGGGCGATGGCCGGCGTAATCGCATCTTCGCCGATGCCTTTTCGCGCGATCCGGAGTTCTTCAGCTTCTACCGCACCATGCAGGCCTATGGACGGTCATTGAATGCCGATGACACATCGCTCGTCCTGTCGCCGGACAGCGACTTCTTCCGGTATTTCAACAATATCGGCGGGAGCGGCAGCCCCTAGGGTGCCCGCCTTCCGCTGGCGGCCCGTGGCTGTGTCCGATGCGACCGAGCGGCGGGCCGGTCTGCCGGCGCGGGATAGGCCTGGCGGTCAGGCGAGGCCGGGATGAATGCGTTTGTGCTGGCGATCGCACTCGTGTTGGTTATCGAAGGCGCGGTTTATGCGCTGGCGCCGGCGTTCATGAAGCAAATGATGGCCGAGCTCATCAAGCGGCCCGACGAACAGCTGCGCATGGTCGGGTTTGGCATGGCGACGGCCGGCGTCGGGATCATATGGGCTGTCGACCACTGGTCGCGCTGACGAAGGTCGCACGGCTTCTCCATGAGGCAATTTTTCGTTATTGCCATAATTCGCGCACATTTTTCGGCCACATCACGACGACTGGAGCTATGCTTGAAAGGCTCCGGTCTTGGGACTAATTGTGTTGGCGAACGGCGGCGTCCGATGAGACGCGCCGGTCATCGTCGTCAAGGAGAAATCTCGTGAGAGAGATAAGCACGAAGCAACGGGGTTTTAACCGGGCCGCCGCCCGGCAGCGGGTGGTCGATTGGCGCTGGCATTCGACGCTGGTCCTCGTCGCGGCGTGTATCTTCGCGATGTTGACCGCGTCGGCATTCGCGCGTTCGGCGCCGGAAAGTTTCGCCGATCTCGCGGCCGAGCTGTCGCCGGCGGTGGTGAATATCTCGACCACGCAGAAGGTGGCGACCGGCCAGGGGCGGATGGAGTTCCAGTTCCCGCCCGGCTCTCCCTTCGAGGAGTTTTTCAAGGAGTTCTTCGACCGCAATCAGCAAGGCGACCGCAACCGTCCGACGCGGCGGGTAACCTCGCTCGGTTCGGGCTTCGTGATCGATTCCGCCGGTCTGGTCGTGACCAACAACCACGTCATTGCCGAGGCCGACGAGATCGCGGTGACGTTCGCGGACGGCCGTAAGCTTGAAGCGACGGTGGTCGGCAAGGACCCCAAAACCGATCTGGCGCTGCTGCGAATCGAGCCCGATCAGGAACTGGTTTCGGTGCCATGGGGTGATTCCGGCGATTCCCGGGTGGGTGACTGGGTCGTTGCCATCGGCAATCCGTTCGGCCTGGGCGGCAGTGTCACGGCGGGCATCATTTCGGCCATCAGCCGCGATATCAACGCCGGCCCGTACGACGATTTCATCCAGACCGATGCCTCGATCAACCGAGGCAACTCCGGCGGACCGCTGTTCAACATGGAAGGCGAGGTTATCGGCATCAATACCGCCATCTTCTCGCCCTCGGGCGGCAGCGTCGGTATCGGTTTCGCGGTGCCGTCGGCGATCGCCAAGAACGTCATCCTGCAGCTCGAGAAGTACGGCAAGACACGTCGAGGCTGGCTGGGCGTACGCATCCAGACCGTCACCGACGAGATCGCCGAGGGGCTTGGCCTCGATCGTCCTCGCGGCGCGTTGGTAGCCGGCCTGACGGAAGGCGGTCCGGCGGAGCAGTTCGGCCTGCGGCAGCGGGACGTGATCTTGAAGTTCGACAACAGGCCAATCGAAGAAATGCGCGAGCTGCCGCGCATTGTCGCCGATACCGAAATCGGCAAGCCGGTACCGGTCGAGATCTGGCGCGACGGTCAGTTCCAGACATTGCAGGTCGAAATCGGCGAGCTTGACGAGACCGAGGCGCAGGTTGCCGCTGTGGATCCGACCAGCCCGGAATCGACCGAGGAGTTGCAGGCACTCGGCATGACGCTTACCGGCATGAATGACGAGGTGCGCACCCGTTTCGAGATCGGGGAGGAGGCGCTCGGCGTCGTCGTGACCGATGTCACGACCGAAAGCCCGGCAGCCGAGAAGGGCATTCGCCCCGGCGACATCATTGTCGAGGTCGCTGACGAGGAAGTGACCTCGCCCGATCAGGTGGTCAGCAAGATCACCCAGCTACGGCAGGCCAAGCGCAAGATCGTGCTGTTCCTGCTGGAGCGGGGTGGCGACCGGCGTTACGTGCCGGTGCGGCTGGACGAGAGCTGAACGCCGAAACCGACATATCCAAGGCGCGATGCCGTTGGCTCCGTCGTATCAGTGCTTGAGCTCGTCGGCCCGATAGCCCTGCATATAGAGCAGGGCCGTCAGGTCGTTGTGATCGACCCGGGCGCGTGCCGCGTCGGCCAGCACCGGCTTGGCCCGGTAGGCGATGCCGAGGCCAGCGGCCTCGATCATCTGCCGGTCGTTCGCGCCGTCGCCAACGGCGAGCGTCGTCCCGGGTTCCAGGCCATTTCGGTTGATCAGACTATGTAGCGCGGCCAGCTTCGCCGAAGAATCCAGGATCGGCGCTTCGACTTCGCCGGTCAGCACGCCGTCTGCGACGACGAGGCGGTTGGCCTGATCCTCGTGAAATCCGGCCTCGGCGCGTACCCGCCCCGTGAAATAGGTGAATCCGCCTGAAACCAGAGCGGTGTGCGCGCCATGGTGCCGCATGGTCTGCACCAGCGTGCGTGCGCCGGGCGACAACCGCACGCGCTCCGTATAGCAGCGCGCCAGATCCTCGGTCGGCAGCCCGGCCAGCATCGCCGCCCGGCGCCGCAATGCGTCCGCGAAGTCGATCTCGCCGCGCATGGCGGTTTCGGTGATCGCGGCCACCTCGGCCTTGCGTCCGATCATGTCGGCCAATTCGTCGATGCACTCGACGGTGATGATGGTCGAATCCATGTCGGCGATCAGGAGCCGCCGGCGGCGGCCGGCGGCCGGTTGCGCGATCAGGTCGACCGGTGCATCGGCCAGCGCCTCGCGCGCCGTCTTTTCATGCGCGGCGGCATCGCCACCGTCGATCGGCAGGTCGCAAGCCGTGTCGGCGGCCAGCCAGTCCGGTTCGCCGGCCTCCGGCAGCGCGGCGCGCACCGCCGCGACCTGGTCTCGGGTTAGCGGATTGCCAATCAAGGTGAGCATGTATTTCATGGCGGCCTGACGTTCGGAGCGTGCGGATGAACAAAGGGGCGATCCTGATAGCCGGCCCGACGGCCAGTGGCAAGTCGGCCTTGGCGCTGCGCCTGGCCGAAGCGGTCGGCGGCGCGGTGATCAATGCCGACAGCATGCAGGTCTATCGCGAGCTCCGCATCCTGACGGCCCGTCCGACGCCGGCCGACGAGGCCCGTGCGCCCCATATGCTCTACGGCGTTCTGCCGGCGTCCGAGGCGTGCTCGGCCGGCCGCTGGCTGGATCTGGCGCGGGATGCGATTGCTGCGGCACGCGCATCGGGTCAGGTGCCGATCGTCGTCGGCGGCACCGGGCTCTACTTCCTGGCGCTGACGGAAGGCCTGGCGCCGATCCCGGCAATACCAGCCGATGTCAGGTCGGCGGCCCGGCGGTTGCACGCCGAACTCGGCGGTCCGGCCTTCCACGCCAGGCTGGCGTCGCGAGATCCCGTCATGGCGTCGCGGTTGCGGCCGAGCGATCCCCAACGGTTGATCCGTGCCTACGAGGTGATCGAGGCGACCGGCCAGTCCCTTGCCGATTGGCAGGGTCGGCCGTCGGCGCCACCCGTTCTCGGCCAACCCTGGCATGGAGTGTTGCTGGAGCCGCCACGGTCTTTGATCTACCGCCGCTGCGACCGGCGTCTGGAGGCCATGCTCGCCGAGGGCGCGTTGGACGAGGTGCGTGCGTTTGCCGCGTTGGAGTTGGATCCCGCGCTGCCCGCCATGAAGGCGGTTGGCGTCCCCCCGCTGATCAGCCACATCAGGGGTGAAATTTCGGAGGCAGCCGCTCTTGCCGCGGCGCAAACGGCGACACGGCGATATGCCAAGCGGCAGTACACCTGGCTCAGACACAAGATGCTTTCGTGGCAACGGTATTCAACGAAAGATTCAGAAAGTTTTTTCGAAAAAATCTTTCCAATAATAAGTCAATTTCTGTTGACCGCCGCCGACTGAGCGCCTATGTTGCGCTCATTCGGACCGGTCGGGAGCCGGCCGATGTTGCAGCGCCGAAAAGCGCAGAAAGAGACGTTCGACCGCTCAGTGTCGCAAGCGCTGGGCGGTTTCGTTACGATGGGCCTGCGATCGTGCAGGTAAGGATGGATGTGGCTGACGCCGGCCGCCGATGGAAATGCGGTGCGGCGGCTTTAGTGGGCGCGAGAGGAGATTGGCGCGGGTGCGCCGATCGGTGACGCCCGATACTTGGGAGAGGAGAGATGACGGAAGTTCAGACGACCGGGTCGGACATCGCCACGCGGCAGATGACCGGAGCGGAGATGGTCGTAAAGGCTCTGATTGATCAGGGCGTCGACGTAATCTTCGGCTATCCCGGCGGCGCGGTACTTCCGATCTACGATGCGCTCTTCCAGCAGAACAAGATCCGGCATGTCCTGGTGCGGCAGGAAGGCGGCGCGGTGCACGCTGCCGAGGGCTATGCCCGCTCGACCGGCAAGCCCGGAGTCGTCCTGGTGACCTCGGGTCCCGGCGCCACGAACGCGGTGACCGGCCTGACCGATGCGATGATGGACTCGATCCCCGTCGTCTGCCTGACCGGTCAAGTGGCGACGCACATGATCGGCAACGACGCCTTTCAGGAGGCGGACACCGTCGGCATTACGCGGCCCTGCACCAAGCACAATTACCTGGTGAAGCGGACCGACGATCTGGCGAGAGTCATGCACGAGGCGTTCTATGTCGCGACGCACGGCCGGCCCGGACCGGTGGTGATCGACCTGCCGAAGGATGTCTGCATTGCCAGCGGCAGCTATGTCGATCCCGACAACGTGGCGCACAAGACCTACCGTCCGCAGACCAAGGCGGACGAAGGCAGCCTGCGGCGCGCCGTCGACATGATCGCCAAGGCGAAGCGGCCGGTTTTCTATACCGGCGGCGGCGTGATCAATTCCGGGCCGCGCGCCTCGGCGCTGCTGCGCGAATTCGTGCAGATGACCGGCTATCCGATCACCAACACGCTGATGGGGCTCGGCGCCTATCCGGCCTCCGACGGTCAGTTCCTCGGCATGCTGGGCATGCATGGCACTTACGAGGCGAACCTCGCCATGCATGGCTGCGACGTCATGGTCTGCATCGGCGCCCGGTTCGACGACCGGATTACCGGCCGTCTCGACGCCTTCAGCCCGAATTCGCAGAAGATCCATATCGACATCGATCCGTCGTCGATCAACAAGAATATTCGGGTCGATCTGCCGATCATCGGCGATTGCGGTGCCGTGCTCGAAGACATGATCGCGCTGTGGCGGGCCGAGAGCCGGGAGCCGGACGCTCAGGCCCTCAAGGCCTGGTGGGAGCAGATCGAGGCTTGGCGTGCCCGCAACTGTCTGCATTTCGAGCAGTCCGGCGACACCATCAAGCCACAATACGCGATCCAGCGTCTCTACGAGATGACCAAGGACCGCGATACCTACATCACCACCGAGGTCGGTCAGCATCAGATGTGGGCGGCGCAGTTCTATCGCTTCGAGGAGCCGAACCGCTGGATGACCTCGGGCGGTCTCGGCACCATGGGCTATGGCCTGCCGGCGGCGATCGGCGTGCAGATGGCGCATCCGCGGTCCCTGGTGGTCGATATCGCCGGCGAAGCCTCGATCCTGATGAATATCCAGGAGATGTCGACGGCCAAGCAGTTCGGCCTGCCGGTGAAGATCTTCATCCTGAACAACCAATGGATGGGCATGGTTCGGCAGTGGCAGGAGCTGCTGCATGGCGAGCGCTACTCCGAGAGCTATACCGCGGCCCTACCGGACTTCGTCAAGCTGGCCGAGAGCTTCGGCGCCGTCGGCCTGCGGGCCGAACGCGCGGATCAGCTCGATGACGTGATCGCGACGATGATCGACACCCCCAGCGCGGTAATCGCCGACATCTGCGTCGAGCAGATGGAGAACTGCTTCCCGATGGTGCCTTCCGGTGCGGCGCATAACGAGATGATCCTGGGCGACCAGAGCGACCGGGATCAGCCACGGGTCACCGACGCCGGCCTGGCGCTGGTGTAGGGCTGCCGGCCGGCCCTACCCATGCGGCGGGGCAAGGCAATCGGGCATATGAACGAACAACGCGGAGCGCCCACCCTTGGCGGGCGCCCTACCAGCAGGGATGAAAACCCGTGCAGCAATCTGACATCGAACGACGGCATACGATCGCCGTCCTGGTCGACAACGAACCGGGCGTTCTGGCCCGGGTGATCGGCCTGTTCTCCGGCCGCGGCTACAACATCGAAAGTCTGACCGTGGCCGAGGTCGACGAAACCCAGAATTTGTCCCGTATCACCGTTGTAACCAGCGGAACCGAAATGATCATCGAGCAGATCAAGGCGCAGCTCGACCGTCTGGTGCCGGTGCACCGGGTATCCGATCTGACGCTGGAGGGGCCGTCGGTCGAGCGTGAGATGGCCCTGATCAAGGTCGCCGGCAAGGGCGAGAATCGCATCGAGTCGCTGCGTATCGCCGATATCTTCCGGGCGCGCGTGGTCGATTCCACGGCGACCTCGTTCGTGTTCGAGATGACGGGCTCGACGACGAAGATCGACGCCTTCGTCGATCTCATGACCCCGCTCGGCATGGTTGATATCTCGCGCACCGGCGTCGTCGCCATTGCGCGGGGATCGGCGGCTATGTAGCTATGGCCGGAAAGGGAGTGTCGGCCCGGCGCCGCCGCTGAGCGGCAGCGATCGGGAGCGGACTGGGAATCAAGCAGGAAGGGATGTTGTCATGCGTGTTTATTACGACCGCGACGCGGACGTTAATCTGATCAAGGGCAAGAAGGTCGCTGTCATCGGTTACGGCAGCCAGGGCCATGCCCATGCCAATAATCTGAAGGACTCCGGCGTCAAGGATGTGGTCGTCGGTCTGCGGCCTGGCTCATCCAGCGCCGCCAAGGCCGAGGAGGCCGGCTTCCAGGTCATGTCGGCGGCCGAGGCGGCCGGCTGGGCCGATATCGTCATGGTGCTGACGCCGGACGAAGGCCAGGCCGAACTGTGGGAGACCGAGCTCAAGCCGAACATGCGCGAGGGCACGGCGATGGCCTTCGCCCACGGCCTCAGCATTCACTTCAATCTGATCGAGCCGCGCGCCGACATGGATATCTTCATGATCGCGCCGAAAGGACCGGGTCACACCGTGCGCTCGGAATATGTCGGCGGCGGCGGCGTGCCCTGTCTTGTGGCGGTGGCGCAGAACGCGTCCGGCAACGCGCTCGAGATCGCGCTCAGCTATTCCAGCGCCATCGGCGGCGGTCGGGCCGGCACCATCGAGACCACCTTCCGCGAGGAGTGCGAGACCGACTTGTTCGGCGAACAGACCGTGCTCTGCGGCGGCGTCTGCGAGCTGATGAAGGCCGGCTTCGATACGCTGGTGGAAGCGGGCTACGCGCCCGAGATGGCCTACTTCGAGTGCCTGCACGAGATGAAGCTGATCGTCGACCTGATCTACGAAGGCGGCATCGCCAACATGAACTACTCGGTCTCGAACACGGCCGAGTATGGCGAGTACCACACCGGTCCGAAGATCATCGATGATCACGTGAAGCAGAACATGAAGAAGGCGTTGGCCGAGATCCAGTCGGGCGAGTTCGCGCGCACCTGGATGCTCGAGAACAAGGTCAACCAGGCGAGCTTCAAGGCCATGCGCCGTCGCGCCAGCGAACATGCGTCCGAAGAGGTTGGCGAAAAGCTGCGTGCGATGATGCCGTGGATCGCCGCCAATCGCTTGGTCGACAAGTCCAAGAACTAGGCGCGCCGGCCGCCAATGCCTCCCTCGCCATCGCCGGGCCGTGGTAACGGTTCGGCGACGGCGGCGGGGCGCCGTCCCGGTCATCACGACCGTCGCCGCGGCGACCGAATCGGCCCGCGGACCGCATATCGGTCCGGCGCCGTCGGCCAATTTTTTTGCGCCACATCACAGTTTTTGCACCGCCATTAACGGGCAATTAAGATGGATTAACGTTAATAGCGGGGTGTTCCATTATTTGCCCTTGCGGCGGGAGTCGATATCGGCGAAACAATCCGCGGAAATCGGAGGTGAATTCCGGTGCCGACGATGATGCGGGAGGTGGCCGTTGCGGCCGTCAGGCTTGGACCGGGCGACATCGGGGGGATGTCTGCCATGCGTGCCTGCCCGCAGCTCAAACTCCGCAATCATCGCCAAGCCGCCGTCAACCGGCGGCACTCGTGTGGAGTAGGTTCGCGTTGATATTCGACGACTGGCGTGGGGCAGTCCGCAGGCGACGGGACATTGCCGCCTGCTTTTCGGCTTTAATTGGTAACTGAGGCGCGAAGCAATTGTTCTCCAAACTCTTTGGACTGATGTCCGCCGATATGGCCATCGATCTCGGCACGGCGAATACGCTGGTATACGTCAAGGGTCGGGGCATCGTGCTGAACGAGCCGTCCGTGGTGGCGATCATCAACCGCCGCGGCAAGAAGCAGGTCCAGGCGGTCGGTGACGAGGCGAAGATGATGCTGGGCCGGACGCCCGGCAACATCGAGGCCATCCGGCCGCTGCGCGACGGGGTGATTGCCGACTTCGAGGTCGCGGAGGAGATGATCAAGCATTTCATCCGCAAGGTGCACAACCGCCGCAGCTTCGCCAGCCCCCAGGTCGTTGTCTGCGTGCCGTCGGGCTCGACCGCTGTTGAGCGCCGCGCCATTCAGGAATCGGCCGAGAGCGCCGGCGCCCGCAAGGTCTACCTGATCGAGGAGCCGATGGCGGCCGCCATCGGCGCCGGGCTGCCGGTCACCGAGCCGACCGGCTCGATGGTTGTCGACATCGGCGGCGGCACCACCGAGGTCGCCGTCCTGTCGCTGGGCGGCATCGTCTATTCGCGCTCGGTCCGCGTCGGCGGCGACAAGATGGACGAGGCGATCATCGCCTACATCCGCCGCACGCATAACCTGCTGGTCGGCGAGGCCACGGCCGAGCGGGTGAAGAAGGAAATCGGCTCGGCCTGCGCGCCCGAGGACGGCAACGGCGCCACCATCACCATCAAGGGCCGCGACCTGATGAACGGCGTGCCGAAAGAGATCGTCATCACCCAGCGGCAGATCGCCGAGAGCCTGGCCGAGCCGGTCGGCGCCATCGTCGAGGCCGTCAAGGTGGCGCTCGAGCACACCGCGCCGGAGCTTGCCGCCGACATCGTCGACAAGGGCATCGTGCTGACCGGCGGCGGCGCGCTGCTGGGCAATCTCGATTTCGTGCTGCGCCATTCGACCGGTCTGCCCGTATCAATCGCCGACGAGCCGCTGTCCTGCGTCGCGCTCGGCACCGGCCGCGTCCTGGAAGACATGAAGAACTTCCGGGACAAGGAGGTCTTCGACTCGGCGTACTGACCGCGCCGGGCTGATCGGAGGAACAGGTAGCGTTGAGGCCACAATACGGTCGAGTATCGCGACTCGCCATGCCGGCCAAGGTGCTGGCCCAACGGTTCGCGCTACTCGCCCTGGCGTCGGCCGCCGTCGCGCTGCTCATTCTCAGCAAGACCCATAGCGATGCGACCGAACGCATCCGCACCGCCATCGTCGACACGGTGGCGCCGGTTCTCAATGTTCTGAGCCAGCCGGTGGAGGCCCTGAACCGGGCCGTCGCCGAGTTCGACCGCTTCTGGTTCACCTACACCGAAAACGAACGGCTGCGCACGGAGATCGACCGGCTGCGCCGCTGGCAGATGGTGGCGCGCGGTCTCGAGCAGCAGAACGCGGCGCTGCGGGCCTTGACCGGATTGCGCGCGGAAGCTCTGCCGTCCTTCATCTCGGCCCGCGTGATCGGCGATTCCGGCGGGCCCTTCGTGCGCACCATGCTGGTCAATGCCGGCGAACGCAGCGGCGTCGCCAAAGGGCAGGCCGTGGTCACCGGTGTCGGTCTCGTTGGCCGCATCGCCGAGGTCGGCGAGCGCTCGGCCCGGCTGTTGCTGCTGATCGACCTGAACAGCCGCGTGCCGGTGGTGATCGAATCCTCGCGGCACCGCGCCGTGCTGGCCGGCGACAATTCCGAACGCCCGCGACTGATCTTCCTGCCGCCCAGCGCCCAGGTGTCGCCCGGCGACCGCATCGTCACGTCGGGCCATGGCGGCGTGTTCCCGGCCGGACTGCCGGTCGGCACCGTGACTGCGGTCAGCGACGGCGATATCCGGGTCCAGCCCTTCGTGGACTGGGATCGGCTGGAATATGTCAGCGTCGTGCGCTTCGACCTGCCGCGGCTCGATGCCACCAACACCGAGGGGCTGAGGCTGCCGTGAACCCGACACCAATGGTTCGCGTCAATCAGTTCCTGCGCGGTTCGGTGCCGATGCTGCTGACGCTGCTGTTGGTGCTGCTGGGCAGCCTGCCGTTCGCCCTGCCTTACTTCTCGATCCTGTGCCCGTTGTTCGCCGTGATGTCGGTCTACTATTGGAGTATCTACCGGCCGGACTTGATGCCGCTCGGCGCGGCCTTTCTGATCGGCTTCTTCGTCGACGTGCTGAGCGGCGGACCGATGGGGTTGATGGCGCTGGTGCTGGTGCTGGTGCAGGCCATGGTGGCTTCGCAGCGCCGCGCCTTCCTCGGCAAGTCGTTCGCCGTCGGCTGGTGGGGCTTCGGTCTGGTGGCCACCGGCGCCGTGCTGCTGAGCTGGCTGATCAGTTCGGTGTTCTTTACCCAGGTTCTGGATCCGCTGCCGGCCATCGGCCAACTGACCGTCAGCATTGCTGTCTATCCGCTGATGCTTCTGCTGTTCGGCAGCGTTCAGCGCGCCCTGTTGCCGGTGATCTAGGCCGCCGCCATGGAACGCGAGAGCTCCCGCCACAAGCTGTTCTCCCGCCGCGCGGCGTTTCTGGTCGGCGGCAAGCTTGCGCTGCTCGGCGTCATCGGCGGCCGCATGTATTACCTCCAGGTCCTTGAACGCGACCAGTATCAGATGCTGGCCGAGGAAAACCGGATCAACCTGCGTCTGCTGCCGCCGCCCCGCGGCCGTATCCTGGACAGGTTCGGCGAGGAACTGGCCAAGAACCGGCAGAACTTCCGTGTCGTGCTGATCCCCGAACAGACCAACGATGTCGGCAAGACCGTGCAACGGCTCGGCGAGATCGTCGAGATCCAGGACCACCAGCTGCGCCGCATTGAGCGCGAGCTGAAGCGCCAGCGCCGCTTCATGCCGCTGACGCTTGTCGAGAACCTGACCTGGGAGCAGTTTGCCAGCGTCAACGTCAAGCTACCTGACCTGCCGGGTGTGCAGCCCGATGTCGGCGAGACCCGCTACTACCCCTTCGGCGACAGCTTGGCGCACGTGGTCGGCTATGTGTCGGCCGTGTCCGAGAAGGACCTGACTGGTGATCCGTTGCTGGAGCTGCCGGGCTTCCGCATCGGCAAGAACGGCATCGAGAAGGTCTACGACGACAGTTTGCGGGGCAAGGCCGGCAACAGCCGCGTCGAGGTGAACGCCTACGGCCGGGTGATCCGCGAGCTGCAGCGTCAGGACGGCCAGCCCGGCGACGAACTGGTGCTGACGATCGACGTCGACCTGCAACAGGCCGTCAGCCGCCGGTTGGCCGGCGAGAGCGCGTCTGTTGTGGTCATGGACGTGCATAACGGCGAAGTCCTGGCCATGGTGTCCTCGCCGTCCTATGACCCCAACGCCTTCAATCTCGGCTTCAGCGCCAAGAGCTGGAAGGCGCTGGTCGACAATCCCCGCAATCCGCTGACCAACAAGGCGATCGCCGGCCAATATCCGCCGGGCTCGACGTTTAAAATGCTGGTCGCGTTGGCGGCCCTCGAGTCCGGCGTGATCACGCCCGAGTACCGGACGTTCTGCAACGGCTCGACCAAGCTGGGACGGCACCGGTTCCACTGCTGGAAGTGGCGCTATGGCGGCCACGGCTGGAACAACCTTTACGAGGCGATCGAGCAGTCCTGCGACATCTATTTCTACGACATCGCCAAAAAGGTCGGTGTCGAACAGATCGCCGAGATGGCGCGCAAGTTCGGTCTTGGCGACAGACTCGATGTCGATCTCGTCGGTCAACGCGCCGGTCTGGTGCCGGACAAGGCCTGGAAGCTGGCCACCACCGGTGTGCCATGGCAGACCGGCGAAACGCTTATCACCGGCATCGGCCAGGGCTATCTGCTGACCACCCCATTGCAGCTCGCGGTGATGACGGCCCGCCTCGCCAACGGCGGGTTTGCCGTTCAGCCGCGGCTTGTGCGCGACAAGGCCACGGTCAGCACCGGCGAGTTCGCGGAGCCGCCGAATTCGCCGCCGTCGTTGGGGATCTCGTCTGGATCGCTCAACGCCGTGCTCAAGGGCATGCGGATGGTGGTTCACGGCCGGCACGGCACGGCGCGCAAGGCGCGTCTTGAGATGGACGTGAAGATGGCCGGCAAGACCGGCACGGCGCAGGTCCGGCGCATTACCAAGGCGGAGCGCGCCAGCGGCGTGAGGAAAGCCGAAGAGAAGCCCTGGGAAGAACGCGCCCATGGCCTGTTCGTGGCCTATGCGCCGGCCGATCGGCCGCGCTATGCGCTGTCGCTGGTCATCGAGCATGGCGGCTCCGGCGCCAAGGCCGCGCTCGTGGCGAGGGACATCATGACCGAGGTGCTGGAGCGCGATCCGCTCCGCCGGCCGGCCATCGGCAAGCTGGCCGCCCGACGCCCCACGGACGGGCAGGGCTAGGCGATGGCGCTCGGCAACACCTTCGGCGGACCGCCGGAAATGACTATCGCGCAGAAGCTGCGCGACGTGAACTGGTTGCTGGTGCTGCTGATCATCGCCGTCGCAAGCGTCGGCTTCGCCATGCTCTATTCCGCCGCCAACGGCAGCTTCAATCCCTGGGCCTCTCGGCAGATGGCGCGGTTCGGCGCCGGTATGGTGGCGATGCTGATTATCGCCGTGACCGACATCCGGATCTGGCTGCGCTACGCCTATGTGATCTATGGCCTCGGTTTGGTCCTGCTGGTCGCTGTCGAGATGATGGGCTTCGTCGGCATGGGCGCACAGCGTTGGGTCGATCTCGGCTTCTTCCAGCTACAGCCGTCCGAGGTCATGAAGATCGCCCTGGTGCTGGCGCTGGCGCGCTACTTCCACGGCATCGCCATGGAGGATATCGGCCGGCTGCACTTGCTGATCGTGCCCCTGTTGATGATCATCGTGCCGGTGACGCTGGTGATCCGGCAGCCGGACCTGGGCACCGCGATCCTGATGATGATGGTGGGCGCTGCCGTCTTGTTTGTTGCCGGCGTGCGCCTCTGGAAGTTTGCCCTCGGCATCTGCGGCGCCGTTGCCGCCGTGCCGATCGGCTGGCAGTTCCTGCGCGACTACCAGAAGGAGCGCATCTTCACCTTCCTCAATCCGGAGCGCGACCCGCTCGGCGCCGGCTATCACATCACGCAATCGAAGATCGCGCTCGGCTCCGGCGGCATCTCCGGCAAGGGCTTCATGCAGGGCACCCAGAGCCACCTGAACTTCCTGCCCGAGCGCCAGACCGACTTCATCTTCACCATGCTGGCCGAGGAGTTCGGCCTGATCGGCTGCCTCGGCCTGATCGGGCTCTATGTCTGCATCCTGGCCTATGGCGTCGGCATCGCCGTGCGCAGCCGCAACCAGTTCGGCCGCCTCATGGCCATGGGTCTGACCACGACGTTCTTCCTCTATGTGTTCATCAATATCGCCATGGTCACCGGCTTGATCCCGGTGGTGGGCGTGCCGCTGCCGCTGGTCTCCTACGGCGGCACGGCGATGATGACGCTGCTGATCAGCTTCGGTTTTCTGATCAGCGTCTACGTCCACCGGGATCTGGTCATTCCCAGACGTCCGGTCTAACGCCGCCGGGCGGCCCGGAACAGGGGCCGCCCGCCGGTTCGTTCCGACTACGCCGCCGCGATCCGCGCAACCGCTTCATTCGTTGTCCACAAGGCATTGGCGATGTAGCGGAAGTTGATCAATGCCGCCAGATAGCCGTCGCCCTCGGGCAGCTTTGCCGCGGCCGTCGCATCGCGCACCACCGCCACCTCGTAGCCCTGCTCAAGCAGCTCGTGCAGATGCGCCTGCACGCACAGATTGGCCGACATGCCCGCCAGGATAATCCGGTCGATGCCGGCCTTGCGCAGCTGCAGGCTCAGATCGTTGGCCTCTGGGCCATAGACCTTGTGCGGCGAGGCGATGATGGTCTTGCCATCCTCGATCATCGCCTTGTATTCCGGCATGAAGTCTGCGCCCGAGCCGGTGAAGCCGTCGGTGGTCAGCGGTCCCTGGCGGTCGAACATGCCGATGGCGTGCATGAGCTTTTCCAGCGGTCCGCCGAACTTCCAGCCATGGTCCGTTGGATAGTAGTAGTGCGGCGAAATCGCGACCGTCATGCCAGCGGACTTTGCCGCCTTCAACAGTCTCCCGATATTGGCGACCGTGCCGTGTTCCTCGACGCTGGCGCCCACGACCTTCCAGGTCACGCCTTTGGGGCTCAGAAAATCGATCTGCGGATCGGTGATGACGAGTGCGGTATTGGCCAGCTCGACCTTCATATCGGTCTGCGGCAACGCACCCTTGGCCGGGTCTTGATAAGCGCCGGACTGGGCCTGCGCCGGCGCCGAGCCGGCTGCCGCCATGACGGTCGCCGCGCCGGCCGCCGCCGCCGTCGTCGTGGCCGCGCGCAGCAGGCGCCGCCGGCTCAGCCCGTCATGCGTATGGCCGCAAGCCTGGCCGTGATCGTGTCTGCACTGGTCTGTCATGTTCGTTCTCCCCAGGGCATGGATTGCCGAGACGAGAAGTGAACGCCAGTTGGCGTGCTTTTTGGCCGCAAAGCCGTGCCCAATCGTCCGGCCGCAATCGCGATCATGCAGAAGTGAGCGGTCGATCCGCGCCGACGGTCTAAACTGGCGCCATGTCGATGATCGACCGGGTCTTGGAAGGGCTTTCGGTTCGGGTGGAGCCATTCGCGCTCTGCGAGGTGCGCGGGACGGGACGGTTATGGATCGGCGCGCGCGAGCGGGTCACGATCCATTATGCGCTCGCCGGCGCCGGCCGACTCGATCTCGGCGGCGGACGGTCACGGCCGATGCGGTCCGGTTGCGTCGTCATTGTGCCGGCCGGCCTGCGCCACGGCCTGCAAAGCGATGCGCCGACCGGCGACGCCCGATCGCTGCCCAGCTGTCATGCGTTGACCCCGGCATGGGAAAGCCACAAGGCCGGCACCGGCGACACGGGCCTTCTGGTTGCCTGCGCCGAGTTCTCGGCGCTCTACCACCAGGCCGAGGACCTGTTCGCCCATCGGACCGAGCCGCTCCTTCTGCAGCCGCGCCCGCGCGATCCGGTCTGCCGGATCATGGAGCAGATGATCGACGAGCTGGCCGATCCCGGGCCGGGCGCATCGGCGCTGGTGGAAGCCCTGATGCGGCAATGCCTTGTGCATGTCCTGCGGCGGCTGGATACGGGCGGGGACGACGGCGCGGACGGCTTGCCCTGGCTCAACGCCCTCGATGACGAACGCCTGGGCCGAGCACTCGACGCCATCAATCGGACGCCGGAAGCCGCCCATTCGCTTGCCTCGCTGGCGGCGCTGGCCGGCATGAGCCGGTCGACCTTCGCCGCGCATTTCACCCGTACCTTCGGCCAGGGGCCGATCGCGATGCTGCACGACGTTCGTCTCGAAAAGGCCGCGTTGTTGCTGCGGACCGAGAATCGACCGGTCAAGGAGCTTGCCGCCCGCGTTGGCTACGACAGCCGCAGCTATTTTTCCCGCGCGTTCCGTCAGCGCTTCGGCCTCTCACCCGCGGCCTATCGCGATGCCGCCGCTGCCGGGGCGGCCCATACCGACCGGCCGTAGCGGTACTAGGGTGGTCGGACGCTTGATTGGCGATGCGATAAGGCATCGACAAGCCGGCCCGCTGTTGCTATACCGCGCCCCGTCGGGCGCATAGCTCAGTTGGCAGAGCAGCTGACTCTTAATCAGCGGGTCCTAGGTTCGAATCCTAGTGCGCCCACCAATCTTTTCAAAGGGTTAGGTGGACAGAGCCAAAACGTTAGGCTCGCCATAGGCGCCAAAAGGCGTACCTGGCGATGGCAAGCGTTGGGTCCGCTTTTTTTCGTTCGAGGGAAACTGTCCTGAACGCCGGCGCTCGGTGTGCAGTTGACGACCAATGCGGCCTATTGATGCCTGGCACCGCCGCAGCGAAGTTTCCGGACGCTCGGCCAGCATTCCCGGTATCGGCGTTGTCACGGCCAGCTCGTTGGTGGCGAGCCTGGGTGGCGGCTCCGCCAATCGATCCGATCGCCAGCGATCGGACTGACTGGGCCGACCGCCCGCTCACAAGCGAGTGCTGCCGTCCGGCCCCGGGTGCGCCTGGCGCGCAAGTCAGATCGTTTTACAACCTTAGAAACTGTGCAATTGTCCGCCAGCGCACGTCTTGCTCGCCGTGAGGTATATGCCATGACAGCACCGGACCCCGGCTACATCATGCAGGTCGCGAGCGGCTATGGCGTTTCCAAGGCGCTGATGTCCGCGGTGAGCCTGGGGCTTTACACGCGTCTCGCCGGCAGCCCGATGACGCTCGACGAGATCATGGAGGCGTACGGCTTCCTGCGGCGGCCGGCAATGGATTTCCTCGACCTTTTGGTATCCGTGGACCTCCTGGCGCGCGAGGGCGACGGCGAGGGCGCGCGCTACCTCAACACCCCAGCGACCGCGGCCTTCCTGGATCGCAACAAGCCCGGCTACATCGGTGGCGTCTTGGAACTCTGGGACCAGCGCAACTACCGCTTTTGGGCCGACATCACCGATGCCTTCAGGACCGGCAAAGCCCAGAACGAGACGAAGGAAGGCGGAACGCCGTTCTTCGAGACGCTCTACGCAGATCCCGCCCGCCTTGAAGCGTTCATGGACGCGATGACCGGCGCGTCGAGCCGGAACTTCGAAAAGCTCGCCGAGGTCTTTCCCTTCGACCGGTATCGGACGCTGGCCGACATCGGCGGGGCGGACGCGCTTCTGTCGAGGATCGTGTCGGCCGCCCATCCGCATATCCGATGCACAAGCCTTGACCTGCCGGTCGTGACGCAGATCGCGGCCAGCAAGATTGCCGCCGCCTGGCTTGACGACCGTATCGATGCGGTCGCCGGCGACTTCTTTGCCGATCCTCTCCCGCAGGCGGATATCATCACCATGGGCATGATCCTACACGACTGGAACCTGGAGCGAAAAAGACTGCTGGTGAAGAAGGCCTATGACGCGCTGCCTGTCGGCGGCGCCTTCATTGCGATCGAAACCTTGATCGACGATGCCCGCCGCGACAACACCTTCGGCTTGTTCATGTCGCTGACAATGCTGATGGAGTTCGGCGACGGCTTCGATTTCACAGGCTCGGAATTCATCTCCTGGTGCCGGGAGGCCGGCTTCAGCCGTTTTGAGATCATTCCGCTCGAAGCGCCGTCGAGCGCAGCGATTGCCTTTAAGTGACACCTTGTAGCAGATCCGTTCCTGTGCCACGGCGCCGGACCGCGCCGCTCGGGTCAATCACGATGGCGGAGATCAAGCGCGCGCAGCCGGTGGCCTGCCCGTAGCCCTGTCGTGGCCCCCTATGCGCTGCCTTCGAGCGCCTTGCCGCCGCGCCGCAGACGGCCCAGACGCTCGCTGAGCGTTTGGCAGGCGGCGTAGAGCACCGGAATCATCAGGAGGCCCAAGGTGCTGTCGATGACCATACCCGCAAAGACCGGAAAGCCGATCGACATCCGGCCCGCCGCGCCCGCTCCGCTGGCCAGCAAAAGCGGCAACACGCCGAAGATGAAGCACAGACCGGTCATCGTTACCGGGCGGAAGCGCTGATGCGCGGCGGCGATGGCGGCTTCCTGGATGCTGAGGCCGTCTTCGCGGGCGGCCTTGGCAAACTCGACCACCATGATCGCCTTCTTGGCAGCCAGCCCGATCATCAGCACAATCCCGATCTGCGCATACATGTTGTTGCTCAAGAAGGGAATGATCTGCAGCGGCAGCAGGGCGCCGAAGATCGCGAACACCGTGGAGGCCATCACCGAAAGCGGCAGGAGCCAGCTCTCATACTGGGCGACCAGGAACAGGTACGCGAAGGTGATCGCCAGAATGAGAATCGGCACGATCAGCTTACCGGCCTCGACCTCTTCCGAGGTGACATCGCTCCACTCGATCACGTAGCCGTCCGGCAGGGTCGCCTCGGCGATCTCCCGCATCTTCGCGATCGCCGCTCCGGAACTCACGCCACGCGCCAACTGAGCGCTGATCGATGCGGCGGTAAAGAGGTTGTAGCGGGAGATCTTGCGCGCACCGAGGTTCGGCGTCAGATCGACGAAGGTCCAAAGCGGGAGGGCCTCGCCGTCGGCATTCTTGACGAACAGGCCTTCGATGTCGTCGGCGGTCTGGCGGAACGGCGCGTCGGCTGACATGGTTACAGCGTATATCCGACCGTCCTTGATGAAGTTGTTGACGTAACGCGATCCGAAATTGGCCTGCAGGGCGGCAAGGATATCGCTGACAGCCACCCGCATCGCCTCGGCACGGTCGCGGTCGATGGTCAATTCGTACTGCGGTGCCGTCGCCGAGAAACCGCTGAAGGCTTGCGTGAATTCAGGGGCCTCCCGCAGGGCCGACAGGAACGCGGTCGTAACCCGATCGAGATCCGCCAAGCTGCCGCCGTCCAGATCCAGCAGCTTGGCCGAGAGACCGCCGCTGTGGCCGAGGCCCGGTATGGCCGGCAGGGGAAAGACGAAGGACGAGGCCTCCGGCAGGGCCGCGAGGGACTTCGTGAGAGAGAACATGATGGCCCACCATCTGGTCTCCCGCGACGTGCGCTCGTCCCACGGGGCGAGGTTCAAGACAAGCATGCCGGCGTTCGAGGCGTTGCCGGAGATCATGCTGTGGCCGGACACGGCGGTTGCGGAAACGACGCCCGGGTGGCTCTCGACCCGCTCGCTGATTTCCTGCATCACCGTCTCGGTGCGCTGGAGCGAAGCCCCGTCCGGCAGGTTAACGTCGACAAAAAGAACGCCAGTGTCCTCCGGCGGGATGAAGCCGGTCGGCGTGGTCTGGAACAGGTAGATCGTGGCCCCGACGACGGCGATGAAGATCAGGATCGACGCTGCCATGAACCGCATCATCAGCCTGACCAGCGCGACGTAGGCGTCGCGAACGCGGTCGATGGCCGAGGGGATGAAGCGAAAGACGCCCTTCGGCGCGCCGGCACGTCGGGACAGGATGCGCGAGCAGAGGGCCGGGCCCAGCGTCAGGGCATTGACGGCTGAGAGTGCGAAGGCAATGGTGATCGTGACGGCGAATTGGCGGTAGATCTCCCCGATCGCTCCGGGAAAGAAGCAGACCGGAACGAAGACGGCGGCAAGCACGAAGGTCGTGGCGACGATCGGCCGGGTCACCTGCGACATGGCTTTAAGCGTTGCCGCACGCGCGCCTAGACCGTGGTCCTTCATGATGCGCTCGGCGTTCTCGATGATCACGATGGCGTCGTCCACGACCAGCGTGATGGCCAGAACCAGCGCGAAGAGGGTGATCATGTTGGCGCTGAAGCCGACCAGACTGATCATGGCGAAGGTGCCCAGCAGGGAAACCGGGATCGCGATCGCGGGGACCAGCGTCGCCCGCCAGCTCAGTAGGAAGAACAACGTCACCGACACGACAAGGAGCGTGGTGATGCCAAGCGTGATCACGATTTCCTTGATCGACATCCGCACCGCCGCCGTGACGTCGTAGGTCAACTCATAAGCGACATCGTCGGGAAACCGCGCGGCCAGCCGGCCCATCTCGCGATGGACAGCGTCGGCAACGTCGAACGCGTTGGCGCCGCTCTTCTGGTAGATGGCGATGACGGCCGCCGGCTCCCCTTTGTAGCGCGAGGTGGCGGCATAACTCTCGGCGCCGAGCTCGATACGCGCTATGTCCTTCAGACGCACGAAGGAAGCCTCGCCGTCCGCCAGGACGATGATGTCCTCGAATTCTTCGGCGGTCTTCAACAGGCCGTCGGCTTGCAGGGTGAATTGGAACGAGGTCCGTTGATCGCCGAACGGCGGCGCGCCGACCTGCCCTGCCGCGGTCTCGACATTCTGGGACTGGACTGCCGCCGAAACGTCCGAGGCGTCAATATTCAGCGCCGCCATCTTTTTCGGGTCGAGCCAGATCCGCATGCTGTATTCAAGCGGGCCGAACTGATTGGCCGCCCCGACGCCTTTGATCCGCCCCAGCGGATCCTGCAGAAGGTCGCTCGCGTAGTTGCTGAGGAAGAGCTGGTCGTGGGTCCGGTTCGGCGACGTCAGTGTGATGAGTTGAAGGAAGCTGCCGCTGCGCGTCGATGTCGAGATCCCCTGCTGCACGACGTCGGCGGGCAGAGACGGGGTGACCAGCGCCACCCGGTTCTGGACGTGCACGGCGGCGATGTCGGGGTCCGTCCCGGGTTCGAAGCTGATCGAGAGCTTGTAGGTGCCGTCGTTCGACGAGGACGAGGACATGTGGATCACGCCGTCGACGCCGTTGAGCTCCCGTTCGATCGGCGCGGCAACCGCGTCCCGGATCAGGGCGGCGCTGGCGCCCGGGTAGGTGGCGGATACCGAGACCCGAGGGGGCACGATGTCGGGAAACTGGGAGATCGGAATGAAACGGATGCCGATCGCGCCAAGGATCACGGTCACGATCGCCAGGACGAGGGCGAAATTCGGCCGGTCGATAAAGAACCTGGATATCATGCGGGTCGTCCCGGCTCAGCCTTGGGCTTCGGTCGGCGTGACTTTCGAGCCCACGTGAACCTTCTGCAGCCCCTGGACGATGACGCTCGTGCCCGCCTGGAGTCCGTCTGTGATCACCCAATATCGTCCGAGCTGCCGACCGAGTTCGACGTCACGCCGTTCCACCGTGTCTTCAGTGCTCAGGACGAACACGAAATGGCCGGCCCGGTCGAGCTGCAAGGCGGCTTGCGGCACCGTGACGACGGGCCGGGCGTCGGGATTCACGAGGCGGACCGTCACCGTCTGTCCCGGAACGAGCAGACCGTCGTTGTTGTCGATGGTCGCGCGCACCTCAATTGTGTCCGTCGAGGCGCGCACTGCCTGGCCGACATAGTCGACCCGCCCCACCGGACCATAATGCGCGCCCGTGGAGAGCTCCACATGGACGCCGAGTGTCGAGTCATTGGCGGCGATGAGGCCGGTCTGCCGCTTTGCGATCAGGTCGCGCTCACTGAGATAGAAACTCACATGGATCGGATCGACCGAGGTGACGGTGGCAAGGACTCCGCTCTCGGCGTTGACGAGATTGCCCACATCGACGCTCGACTTGCCCACCCTGCCGTCGATCGGACTGGTGATCCGGGTATAGCCGAGGTTGACTTTCGCTGTTGTCAGATCGGCCTTGGCTTCGCCGACCGCTGCTTTGGTCGCCCCGAGTTCGGCGATCGCGGCGTCTACGGTGGCCTGGGCGACGTTGGCCCTGGCGCGAAGCTTGCGCTTGCGCGCGAGCGCCTTTTCGGCGTTCGTGACAGCGGCCTCGGCGCCCTTCAACGTCGCCTGGACCTTGTCGACTTTGGCCCGGTAGTGCGTGTTCTCGATCTCAAACAGAACATCGCCTTTCGAGACCGGTCCGCCTTCGGTGAAGCGGCGCATTTCGAGCGTGCCCTCGACGCGGGCCGTGATCGCAACGGTTCTGATAGCCTCGATCCGGCCGACATAGGAATCAGCCGACGCGGCTACGCGCCGCGCCGCCTTTTCGACCACGACGGAGGGAAGCGGACTTGAAGCGGATTGGCCGTAAGCCGCGTCGGCACAGAACAGCGCTGAAAGGCAAAGCGCCAGGGTTTGGAGGCCACGTATCATCGTTCTTTCCTTTGAACGGCGATTTCGCGCCGACCGGGCACAGGCTCGCCATGCAGCCCCGTCGAGGGCGGACCCGCCGTCTCGTCAGGGCGTGCCGTCGACTTCGGGCGGCCGCACCATCGCCCGGGAGCCCGCGCTCTCACAAGGCCGGCGTTCGTCCAAGGTTCGTCCAAGTCGGCTGCTGGGCACGGCGGACGCCCATACCTAAGTCGGTGGCGTTCTGGCTTTGAACGTCCACACAGGCGCGCGTCGCGTGCCAGCATTGCGACGCGGCCAACACGGCCCATAGGTTAGGAAACGGAACCATGACGGCATTCGATCGGTTCATTGCGGGCGCCAAACAGTCCGCCAGCAACATTGACATCGGGCGGCAGAACGCGTTGGCCCGGTCGGTGACGCCGCGGCCATAGCTCTAGGCCAGTATCCAAAGGATCGAATGCTGGTTTAGAAGCAAGAAATCTCGGGCAAGTTCGGCCGAGGGTACGGCTCCGCCAGGTTCCGTGCCCTCGGCCGTTGCATTAGTCGATGATGGGGGCAACGCCGGATCCCGGATACAACGCGCGTCCGCTCCGGTCTTGATTGAACAGCGAGTGGAAATCATCCACGCGCATTCGCTCTCAATCCTCGGCGGAGCAGGCTTTCTCCGTGCTATGGCCGCGGTGTCATCGGATGCCGTGGCTGCGGCAGGGACGACGCCATGTTCAACGGTATCGCCGAGGCGGACAACGGCCTAGCGAGAGACGTCGTGGGACAGCCGGACGACATTCAGGTCGCCGCGCCGCTGGTAGGTTATTTCGTCAACAACGTTCCAGACAAGATCCAGGCCGAATCCGCCGGGCTCGGCGTAGCGGTCGGACGGCCGCGCGACGGGCTTCGTCGGATCGAACTCCAGCCCGGGATAGACAATCTGCGTAACGATCCGGCCCGGCTCGCAACCGACGTCCAAAACGACAGCCGTTTCTGCTTCAACGGCGTGGCCATGTGCAATTGCGTTGGCGACAAGCTCCTCGGCCGCCAGCATCACATGCTTGCCCAGGGAGGCTTCGACATCGTTATCGGCGAGAAACCCTTCGATGACGTCAAGCATGGCGCCGATGACCGATAGATCGGGTGCAAACTCGATGGTCAATGCTGTGCCGTTTTTGAGTCTTTCGCTCTTCATGTCCAGCGATGCGCTACTCAAACCAGCTGCTCCATTCGCGCGCCGACGCTCGACAGCAGTCGTCGGCACTCATATGTCCTGCATAATGTATTAAAGCATCGCCAGCGGGACGATAATCTCTGTCCGACATTCGTCCGAACGCTCCGAACGTCCACGCGTTACATCTCACGTCATCACATAGAACTTAAACCCTCGCTCAACCGGGGGGCGCGATGAGAGTCGGAGTCGATGGCGGGTGAGCTGGATAATCTTCTGGCGCAATGGGCGAAACGGCGCGATCTGGCGCCACCCCACCGCAATGCGGACGGCAAGCATTTCCTGGTCTTCGACGGCGAGTTCGAAGTGGCCCTCTCGCAACAGGGCCCAACGATCCTCCTGGAAACGACACTGGCCACCCTGCCGAGCCGTCGCGACGAGGCGGAGGAGGTGCTCAAGCGATTGCTCCGACTACAACTGGCGAAGGCAAGGTCGGAGCGCGAGGTCCTAAGCCTGGCGCCCGATCGCGATCAATTGGTGCTGTTCCGGACGTTGCGCGCGGAACGACTGACTCTGTTCGAATTCGACGCCGCGCTCGGAGGGTTCGTGAACGCCTTGGCGTTCTGGACCGAAAAACTGGGTACCGGCGACCGACCGGCCCTTCGTTCCGGTCCCGCGGCGGAACAGATTCTGTATCCGTAAGCAGTGGGACAAATGACGACATCCTCTGAGCCCGCCGAACCGGATGAACTCTCCGCCGATCCGCGAGAGCAGATCGTCCTGCGGATCCTGGCCGGTTCGCAGCGCGGCGCGTCCATGCCGTTGCGCGCAACGTCCTATGTCGTCGGCAAGGGTGATGACAGCGACATCGTTCTGGCCGACGACAGTCTTTCGGCTTCGCACGCGCGGCTTACGGTCTCCAACGGCGCGCTGACCCTGGAAGCGCTCGAGGGTGCTGTCTTTTTCAACGACGGGGTGCTTGGACCCGGCGAGCGTGTCGCCTTGGAGCTGCCCGTCGCCCTCAGCATGGGCCTCATCGTCGTCGCGGTCGGCGTCCCATCGACGGATTGGACGGGCCTGCCGGTTACCAAGCCCTGGCCCCTGGACGACGCCGAAGACGTGGAACCATCCGCCGACGCGCCCGAAAGCGAAAATCGCGTCGCTGCCGTCGCAGGCGACGCGGAGACGGACACCACCGAGCCGTCACGGTCCGACGCGGACACGGATGGCCCGGGCGATCCCGAGGCGGCACCGGCTGCCGGGCCTGATGCAGACGGCCTCTCGCAACGGGAACCGCCGTTGGCTGAGATCCCGCTGCCGCGGAAGTGTTTGGTTCTGTTGCGGCGGTACCGTGTCCTCTTTGCAGGCTCGCTGGTCGCCGCTGCGGTTGTCTGCGCCGCCGCTCTCATGGCCCTCGAGCCCGCGAGATCGATGCCGGAGCCCGCCGTGCAAACGCCTGCCGCCGCAAACCCGCAAGCTTCGATCGCCGATGCCGAAGCGATCGCGAACAGGCTCAGCCTCGAAGAGGTCTCGTTCGATCCGGCAGGCGACGGCAGCGTCACCGTCACCGGCTTCGTGCCGACGGCTGAAAACCGGCGTCGGCTTCGCGGCGCCCTGGCCGAGGCGGGACTGACGTATTCCGATCGGACACATGTCGTCGAACAGCTCCTGGCGTTAGTCCGCGAGTCGCTCGGCGCATCGACCTGGCACCAGGCCAACTTCGCAGACCACCTGGTCGTCACCTACCACGGCAACGGCGAAATCGACATCGATGGTTTCCTGGGCCCGCAGGTCGACAAGGGCGATCTGCGCCGCCGGCTGCAATCCGATGTTCCCGGTATCGGCACGCTTCGCTTCACCCGCTCGGACGTACGGGACTGGATCGATGTGCTGGACCAGCGGATCGAAGATGCCGGGCTGTCGCTGTGGCTCAAGAGCGCCGAGGATGGCGCCAGAATTCGCGTGGCCGGACAACTCAACCCAACCCAGGCCGTCACCTGGCGCCGGGTCGGCAAGGCCTTCGTTCGAGAGTCGCGGGGCTGGCCCAAACTGACAATCGACGTGACGGCATCTCGCCAGGCGCCGATCGTCGCCAAACCGACCCCGCAGCCGGAACCGGCCAAGAAACCGGAGCCTGCCGAGGAACCGGTTCAGTCTGTAATTCGTCCGAACCTATCGGTCATCGGCGTCATACTTTCAGATGGCAAACCTGACCACGTCCTGCTCGCAACCGGCGAGACGTTCGCCGAAGGAGACGTTCTCGATGGCGGCGCGACGGTGGGCAAGATCGAAATGGATCAGATAACGATCAAAAAAGGCGGGCAGGTGTTCGTCTATCGCGTGAAAGGTGGATGATGACCGAAGCACTCCGAGACCTGACGCCACAGGAGCTCATTCGGCGGGTCCCGACCGACATAGACGGCACAGTGCGCGACCACGCGGTGGCGCGGATCCGTGAAAAGGGTGCCCAGGTGAAAGCCGCGATCGATCGGGGCGTGCCGCCGGCGGAATACCGGCTTCTCAGCAAAGTGCATGAGGCGCTGGAGGCCTCAAGCCAGGTGGTCGGGAGAGCCTGGGCGCTGGCCAACCACCGGCGCCAGAAACACGGAGGTTAGCCATGTCAGACGTTTCGAGTGGCGACTCGTCATCCGATTCGACGACGGAGGCGTTGACCTCGTCGACGCAGGAAAAAATCGACGAGACCAACGACTACATCGACGACGAAATCGATTCGGTCAGCGACGACGTCACGATCCAGGAACAGTTCGAATTGTCTTATGGAATCCAACAGCTTGGCGTCAAAATGACTTTGCTCACCAACATTATGACGGCGTGGGAAACACTGGAGATGAAGCTCGCCAACGCCTGCAAGATCCCGACGGGTTAGCGGCGGGACGCTTGGCAGCCTTTGGCCAATAGAGACAGCGGGAACAACGCATGCCGATTGATCAAGAAACCCTCGATTTCCTCACGCATTCAGCGGGTCTCGCGGGCACGTTCGGTCTGGCAAAAGAGTCGAAGGTGATCATGGACGCCGTCTCCGCCGTGCTGCCCGGCGACGAAAACGCAATGATCCTGGAAGCGGCGACACGGTTGAACGCGCGGCGTTTCGATGCGGCCGTGAAGCGTCTCCGCGACGACGTGCTTGCCAAGAACCCCGACAACACGGCCGCCAAGGCTTTCCTTGCCCTGGCGCACCATTTGGCTGGCAATCCTGGCGAGCGCGACAGGTGGCGAAACGAAGTGATCGCAGCCAACGACGACGAGGACGCGGTCGAGCTCGTTAGAGATCTTGGCCAAGGCTGATCGACCGACAGCCGCATGACGTTCCAGGAACACGAATCATGATCGATCCTGTCAGCGCGAACAGCATAAGGCCGCCCGGCGAGCTCTACGACCGGCAGGCCATGGACATGGGCCCGGGCCAGGTCACCGCTGCCGACCAGCAGCGCTTCGAAGCTGCGCTCGGGACAGGCGGCGATGATATCCGGGTCGCGCAAGTCGATGCGGGCGACATTTGGGTCAATCAACCGGTTGCGACGGACGGTCAGCCGCCGCTGCCACCGACACTCGGCGACAGCATCTTGAACGGCCTAGAGAGCTTTCGGGGCAGTTGGCAGGGCACGATGAGCGAGATCCAGCAGGCGGTTAGTCAGGATCGAATGGATCCGGCGACGCTCATGAGCCTGCAATTCCAAGTCCAGCACACCGCCGTCGTAACCACTCTTGTCATCAACGAAGTGACTGCGCTTGACCAGGAAGTCACCCAGTTGCTCAAAGCAAGTTAGCGTACGAACGCCATGACGATCCAACGCATAGCGCGCGCGTTCCTGTTTGCACTGATTTTGCTATGCGTTGCCGCCTGTGAAGACAAACTCCTCACGGGACTGTCGGAGGAAGAGAGCAACGAGATTATCGCCCTCCTGCAGTCGCGCGGCATTTCTGTGAGCAAAACGATGGTCGATAAGGAGGGCGTGTCGCTCAGCGTCGACACCGCCGACCTGGCAAGTGCCATCGAAGTCTTGCGGCAGCATGGATTTCCTCGCGACCAGTTCAATGACCTGGGCACGATTTTCGATAAGGAAGGTCTGATCTCTTCACCGCTCGAAGAGCGGGCGCGCTTCATCTACGCCATATCCGAAACCATTTCGGAAACGCTTTCCCAGATCGACGGCGTTGTGAAGGCCCGCGTCTTCGTCAACGTGCCGGAGAGCAACCGTCTGGATGAGAAACCGCCTGAAGCCTCTGCATCGGTGTTCTTGAAGGTAGGCCCCGGCGTCAACCTCGAAAACAAGATACCCGACATTAAGATGATCGTTCAGAACAGCGTCGAAGGATTGCGATACGACGACGTTGTCGTGGTCTTGTTCGAGGCCGCGCCGCCGCCGGCGACCATCGATACGAACGGTCCGGCCATGTCGGAACTGCTGGGCGTGCGGTTCACCAGCGACTCCGGCCCGGCGATCATCGCCGCCGGGGCCGTTATCGGTCTGCTTCTGCTGGCCGCAATCGGCGGCAATGCCCTTTTGCTCATGCGCCTGCGCAAGATCGAGCGCTGATCTCTGCGATGACTGGTCTCTTGTCTGTGCCGGACGAGCCGTGGACGCACCGCGCCGTCGTCTTCAACCTTGCACCCGCCACCTACATTCATGACAGCTGGCTTGAAACGCTGCCGCACGGCGAACTTGTCGGGATACTCAAACGCGAACCGGACGCCTTGGCGTCGGTTTCGCAGTTCCTGCTCGATGCCTTGCACCTGAGAGACGGATATTTCTGCGATTTCGCCGAACCTCGGTCTCGACTGGCGTTGCTCGACAGCGCCGTCCTGGAAAAGATGTTCCTCTATGCCGGGCTTGCGCTTCGGAGCGAGGAAATACGCGGCGAGATCGATGGCGTGCGGCTCGGTCGCCTGCGCGAGGCTCTCGGCGCGTCTGCTTTGGAGTTTGCGGTCAAGCGGGCCCCGCTGCTCGGCAAGCTGCCGCTGTTCGACTACGAGCCGGCAGCGTCGAACCTCCGCGTCCGCCTGACGTTGATCGGCGCGATGTATGCGCTGTCGCCGGCGCATTGGAATGACCCGGCCTATTCCCGGCGCGTGATCCTCAAGCTGCCTCGTGGACTGTCCGAAGAATTGCAGTCGACCTTGCCCGAGCACCCGCGGGGGGATCCGGGGCCCGAACTGCCGGGGCTTGCAAGACGGTTGATCAGGGAGTTCGCGCCGGAATGGCAAGCTTTGTTCGCCTGAGCCCTGACCGTCACCACCTTGACGACAGCGTGCGTGTGCTGACGCCGGAGGCCTACAGCATCGCCGTGGCCGCCGACGGCCTCCTGGCGGACGCGCGAGCGCGCGCCGACACCATCGCACAACTGGCACAAGCGGATCATGAGGCGGAGAAACGCCGCGGCTATGACGAGGGCATGGCCGCGGGCAGGGCCGAAATCGCCGAGCAAATGGTCTCTCTGGTCGACAGGTCGGTGGCATACCTTGCCAAGGCGGAGCGCGACGTTGCCGACACGGTGCTCGTATGCTTGCGCAAAATCCTCGGTGAGTTCTCCGAAGACGATCTTGTTCTCAGGGCGGCCCGCGCCGGTTTGAGCAAGATGCGGAACGAAGCCCGCGTAACCCTGCGCGTGCGGCCCGAGGCCGCTACGCCTCTGCGCCGCCGCGTCGGCGAACTGCTGCACGAGCATACGGACATCGGTTTCCTCGAGATTGTCGCCGACGGCAGCATGGCCGAGGGCGGATGCCGCCTGGAAACCGAGCTGGGCGTGATCGACGCCAGTATCGAATTTCAGTTGCAAGCCCTGGAGAAAGCTTTTGCACCGACGCTCGGTGCCCCACCGACCGTCGATCCGGCATGAGACACATGCCTGCGGGCGGTCCGAAGCACCGGGACGCTTCGGCTGCGGGGAGCCCGCCGGCGAACGGCCCTTAAGCAAATTCACGCGTGTCGCCGCCGAATGCGCCACTGGAGAAAGCACATGGACACGATGCCATCACGAGCGCCGGATTCGACGCTCGATCGCCACATGGGCCCTGTCGCGATGCTGTTCACGGGTCTCAGCATCATCGGGTCGGGCTGGCTGTTCGCGGCGCTCTATACCGCGCAGCTCGCCGGGCCGGCCGGCGTCATTTCCTGGCTAATCGGCGGCGCTGTCACGATCGCTATCGCACTCGTCTATGCGGAGTTATCGGGAATGTTGCCGGTCGCCGGTGCCCTGGCGCGAATACCCTATTTGTCGTTCGGGCCCATCGGCGGTTGGATGGCCGGATGGTTGTGCTGGGTCGCTTTCGTCGCCACTGCGCCGCTTGAGGTGATTGCAGTCCTCGACTACGCCTCCAACTATCTGCCTTGGCTAACGATCAACGAGCACGGCGAGCGCGTCCTCACGTCGTACGGCGTCGCGGTGGCGATTGCGATGCTGGCCGCTTTCACCGGCATCAACGTTCTGGGCGTCAGATATTTTGCGCGTGCGAACACGGCAATCACGTTCTGGAAGCTGACGATACCGCTCGCTGCCGCCGTGCTTCTGATCGTGTTCGGGTTCCGCTGGGAGAACGTTCTCGATCATGGCGGATTCGCACCTTTCGGAATGACCGGTGTTTTCAGCGCCGTGTCCAGCGGCGGTATCATGTTCGCCTATTACGGCTTCCGCAGCGTCGTCGACATGGCCGGGGAAGCGAAGAACCCCCAAAGAGACGTCCCGATGGCGATCATTGGCACCGTCGTTTTCTGCATCATCCTTTACGTCCTCCTGCAGATCGCCTTTATCGGCGCCATTCCGCCGTCGCATCTGGAAAACGGATGGGCCGCGATTACGGAAACCGCCCCCGGGGGGCCGTTCGCCGCTTTCGCGGCCCTCCTCGGCCTCCAGTGGCTGGCGATCCTGCTTTACGCGGACGCGATCGTCTCGCCGGGTGGAACGGGATTCTCCTTTGTCGCGTCGACCGCCCGGCTCAACTATGCGATGGCCAGGTCCGGTCAGATTCCTTCGGTCTTCGCGCGGCTCAATCGCAATCGCGTGCCGGCGTGGAGCCTCGTGTTCAACTTCCTCGTCGGCATCGTCGTCCTGTTGCCGCTGCCGGGTTGGAACCAGCTTGTCGAATTCATCAGCACGGCGGCCGTGCTGTCGTTTGCCTTCGGACCGGTGGCACTTCTCGTGTTGCGCTTGGAGCAGCCCGGACGGCCGCGGCCTTTCCGCATCCCTGCTGCAACGCTATTCACGGCAGTGGCCTTCGTTCTGGCGGGCTTCATCGTCTACTGGACGGGTTGGGAGACCAACTGGAAGATCTTCCTTGTCGCTCTCGGCGGCTTGGCCATCATGTCGGCGACGCGCCTGGTGGGCCGCGTTAACGGAACGCCGCTCGAACTGAAGGCGACGGCGTGGCTTTGGCCTTACTATGCAGGCCTCGCGCTACTGTCCTACTTGGGCAACTACGGCAACGGACTCGGCGTCGTTCCGCAGGGGATCGACATGATCGTGCTGGCCATCTTCTCGCTGGCGATTTTCTGGCTGGCGGTACGCCTGCGTCTGTCCGGCCGGATCATCGGCGACCTGATCGCGGCAGAGTAGGCTGCAATCGGCGCGCCGGCCGGCGGCGATTTCAATCCGTTTGTTCCTCAGCCGGGCTTTGCTGCTCTTCCAGCTCGTAGACCCAGCGCATCACTTCCGCCACCTCGTCGATCAAGTCGACCGGTATGTACTGGCCGACGACGCCGTCGTCAAAGAGCCCATGCGCCAGGGGCACGTTCTGCATGATCGGAATGCCCTCCTGCTGCGCGATCTGCACGATGCGCTTGGCCGCGATGTTGCGCCCTTTCGCGACGATGATCGGCAGCGGGGTCTGGCCCCTCCGGTAGTCCATGGCGATCGCAAGGTGGGTCGGATTCGTTACGACGACTTTGGCGCGCCTTGCGCCGGCCTCTGTGTTCGAACTCATCAGCTCGCGGTGGAGCTGCTTCCGCTTGCCCTTGATGTGCGGGTCGCCTTCGCTTTCCTTGTATTCTCGCTTGACTTCGTCCTTGCTCATTTTCTGGTCTTTTGTGAACTGCCACTTCTGGTAGACGTAGTCGGCCGTTGCGATGGCGATGAAGGCCGCGCTGGTGTAGACGATCACGTCAAAGAAGATCTCCGACAGCACGGGAATGATGCAGCCCACGCCGCAGTGCGGAATTCTGACCAGGTCCTGCAGGCTGCTCCGGATCACCAAGAAAAGCAGGATCGACAGGAACGCGATCTTGACAATCGATTTGATGAATTCGACCAGATTCTTGAGAGAAAAGATCTTCTTGAAGCCGGCTCCCGGGTTCAGCTTCTTCAGGTCCGGTTTGATCGACTCCGCCGCGGCAAGAAGACCGACCTGGGCCACGTTCGCGGCGATGCCGACCACGGCAACGGCCCCGATGATCGGCACGACGATCACAAAGGCGGCTTGCAGCATTTCCCGCAGGACCGCATCGCTGGCCAAGGCGAACTCGGTTTCGTAGAAGACCGAAGGTGCCACGATCATGTCGGCCAGTTCCTGAAGGAAATACGGCATGAGGAAAAGGAACAATCCGAAAACCGTGACGATCAGGGCGGCCGAAGAAACTTCCTTGCTTTTTGCGACCTGCCCCTTCTTGCGGGCATCTCGCAGTTTTTTCGGTGTCGGTTGTTCGGTTTTCTCGGTCATTCCAGCAACCTGCTCAGCACTGTGATATGCGTCGGCAAGGTTGCAAACTGCCCGTCCCAGATCTCCTGCAGCAAGGCGACGTAGAGGATGAGGATGAGAATGCCGACGGCACTTTTGACCGGCATGGAAAGGAAGAAGACGTTGAGCTGCGGCGCGAAGCGGCTCACCAAGCCAAGCCCGAACTCGGCAAGAAACATAGCAATCAGCGCCGGCGCCGCCAACACCACGGCCAGGGCCATGACCCGGTCGATGATCGATATGAAGTACGCCGCCCCTTTCAAGTTGAGGCTTGGCATGAAGTCGAAGACCGGCAGCAGGACATAGCTTTCATAGACCGCCACCAGCATGACGAAAAAGCCGCCGCCGATCATGAAGAAGACCGCAATTACCTGCATCAGGAAGATGCCGAGCGGCGAGGTCTGCGAGCCTGTCAACGGATCGACTGAACTTGCCATGGTCGATCCGCGTTGATTGTCGATGAAGAAGCCGGCGGATTCGACCGCCCAGAAAATGAACGAAAGACCGAATCCCATTAACAGGCCGATCACGACCTCTTTGACCAGGATCGCACCAAGTTCCAGAGAGGTGAAATTCTCAAGCACGATGCCGTCGGCATAGACGGGATAGAGGAACAAGATCAGGCTGGCGGCAAACGCGGTCCTGATCCGTCCGGGAAGCACTGTCGGATTGAACACCGGAATCATCGCAAACAGCGCGATCATTCTGGGCAGTCCGAAGACAAAAATCAGAAGCGGCTCCAAAAGCTCGGCGAAGGCCATTAGCCCGCAATCGTGCCGATATTGGTGAAGATACCGTAGGCGAAGTTGTACAGCTCCTGCCCGAGCCAGGCGCCGGTGGCGAAAATGACCAAGACGACAACGCAGAGCTTGATCGCAAACGAAAGTGTCTGTTCCTGAACCTGTGTCAGCGCCTGGAGTAGTGCGACCCCGGTTCCGACGACCGCCGCCGCGATGATTGGCGGCATGGACAGGTACAGCACCAGCAACAGCGCCTGGGCCGTGAAGTCCATCAGTTCCGGGATCTCCAAGTCAGCCTCCTGCTAATAGGTGAGCACAAGGCCGTGGACGAGTTTCGTCCAGCCATCGAGCATGACGAAGAGCAGCAGCTTGAAGGGCAGCGAGATGGTCATGGGCGAAACCATCATCATGCCCATCGCCAGCAGAACGTTGGAAACGATCAGGTCGATGGTGATGAACGGCAGGTAGATCAGGAACCCGATCTGAAATGCGGTGGTCAATTCGCTCACCACGAATGCCGGGATCAGGATCAGCAAGTTGTCAGCGTTGATGCTGTCGCGCAGTTCCACAGGCCAAAGCCGGCCGGCCGTCTGCATGAAGAACGAGGTCTCGGCTGCGGACGCGTGTTCCGACAGGAAGGCACGAAACGGTCCGGCTGCGCTGTCCAGGCTCGCCATCAGCGTCGCGACGTCGGCGTTTTCAAAGTCGACGGTCTCCAGGATCTCGAACCCTGCGATCACAACCGGCGCCATGATGTAGACGGTCAGAACGATGGCCAGGCCATGCAGCACCATGTTGGGCGGAATCTGCTGCACGCCCAGGGCATTCCGGATAAGCGAGAACACCACGACAAGCTTCACGAATGACGTTGCCATGATGACGAGCGCCGGTGTCAGGCCGATCACGGCAACGATGAAAATCAGGGTGACCGGATCCGGAAGGCTATCCATCTTTCTTCTCGGCGAGGCGGACGACCCGGACCCCCAGTCGGTCGTCGATCTGAACGAGTTCCCCCTCGCCAATGACGCGGCCCGACGCCATGATTTTCACCGACTGGGACACCGGCGTATCGAGCTTGATCGCGAAACCGGGCGTAAGGGCCTGCAGTTCGGCGAACGTCATCACGGTCTGTCCAACCATGAAGTCGATGCGCACGCCGACGTCATCCAACGTCGCGCCTGCCGGCGCGCCTTCTTCCGTGTCGTCGGAACGGTCTTCGTTTTCGTCGTTCATGGCGCCAACCGTAAGATCTTCCACAATCACTTTGTCGTTCTCAGGCCGACCGAAGCCGACCAGTTGCGAGCGTGCTCCTAGAAGGATCGAAAGCCGGTTGGGATCGGTCTCCCGAGGCAGCAGAATGGCGCCGCCCGACCGCAGCCGGGCACACTCACTCCGACTCAGGACGAACCCGCGCAAACAGAACGATACCGTTGCCGGTATGGTCGACGCTTCCGGCCAGGCCGCGCCGATCGGCAGGACCCGAAGTTTTTCCGTCAGCCGGCCGTCCGCTTCCGGGCTCAGATGCATGATAGCGAGCGGCTGCAGGGAATCGTCGCCTCCGGCGTAGAGCCCCAAGAGACGCCAGTCCGGAGGGACGTCATGCCTCGTTCCTTCAAGAACGATCCGGCCGCCAAGACAATCGTCGATCCCGTCCATGAGCGGACGAAATGCGACCGTCGCCAGTGCTTTCGCCAACGGCGCCGGCAATCCGGACAGCGGAACATCGGCCACGCCTTCCGGGTAAAGCGCCGGCAGCCGGCGCTCGGCGACTGACAGGACGAACGCCGCCTCACCAGCAACGCACGCGTAACGTACGCAGGGGTCCGGCACCCGATCTGCCGGCGCAGGCGCCAGGCGTAGATCGCGTTCGCCGAGTATGGCCGAACCGTTCCCGCCGCGTGTTGCAAGAAGGTTGTCGCATTCGACCTGCCCTGCCGACAGCTTGGGCAGGTCGACCGGCATTATGGCATCAGGGGCGTTCAACATTTGCCGCTAGTCCAGGTCAGACAGTTCATCGCGCAGATCTCGTCGATTGCGCGACCGGCCATCGCCATGGGCGCCGCTGCCGTCCGTAGCCTGACCCTGTTCCACTTTGATGCGCACCGGCTCGCCTCTGTGGTGATCGAGTTCGTGCCGATCCAAGACGCGCTGCAACTGAGGCAGACCCGCCTCGAGCAATCGGGCCGCCTCCGCGGACACGGCGGCGAACCGCACGCTCAAACCGTCCGCCGCGCGAGCTATTGAGACCTCCGTGCCTGACAGGCTCTCCATGTTCAGCCTGATCCGGACTTCAGGCTGCCCGGCCTCCGGCCGCGCCACGAGGATCCTGTCGGCGAGCCTTTCCATGATCTCCGACACGCTCGGTCGTGCCGGTTCGGTTTGGCTGGCCTGGTCCGGACCCGCGCTCGTCAGGCCCTGCAAGCCGTGCAACACGCGATCACCCTGGCTGCTGAATCCCGACAATGCAGCATCCTGCATTTCCTCTATCGTGCGTTTCCGCTCGTCCTGTCTCTTGCTGAAGCTCTGCCGCTCGAAGAGCCGTCGATCGGCGGCGCTCGAGGATTTGTCGGCGTCCGCCTCGCCGCCTTTTGCCTTGTCTCGATCCGCCGGACGACGGTTGTCCGAGCGGGATCGGTCTTTTTTCCGGTCCTCCGACGGCCGATCCGCCAGGTCCTGAAACCGCTGGCTCGCGCTGTCCAGATCCTGCCCGTCGGTGTCGACGGCCTCGTCCTCGGCACTTGCGGACGAAGGCGCCGGCGCCGCCGCAAAACCCGTTCCTTTCATGCCAACCATGTCAGGTGGCTCCTCTCTTGTGCGCCGCGTAGGCCGCCTCGGTGACCTCTTCCGTCTCCGTTTCTTCTTTGCGCGCCGCCGCGTTGCGTGCAGCCGCTTTCTGGACTTCGACAAACTCCTTGAACTTCTCCAGCGCTCGCAGGGCCTGCCGATGCACCTCAACGGCTTTTCCATGCTCCTCTTCGGCAGTCACCACGGCTTTTCTTGCGTCTTCGACCGCCTCTTCCAGTTCGAGCTCGCGTTCGCGCATAAGGGCGACCGACTGTTTCATGTCCTCGAGCTTCTCCAGTTTGACCGCCATACCGCGAATCTCTTCGAATAGCCGGGCCTCTTCCGCCCGGCGGTGACCATGAAACTCGACAACGGCCGCTTCAGCGTCGCGTACCGCCTGCTCCCGTTCCGCCACCAGGGCTTTTGCCCGGACGACCGCGTTTGCGGCCGACTGTTCGCGGAAGCGCCTAATCCTCAGCAGATCTTCAAACATGCTGCTGTCTCAAACCGCCCGGCCCGCCGCTTGCGCCTTTCCTGCCTCTTTCGTTCTTACTCAGGCGCGTGAACGCGTCGTCGCCCACCTCCTCAGATCTGCTTGAGCTGCTCGATCGTGTCCTCGAATGTCGAGTGTTCATCGAGACCCTGTTGCAGAAACGCACGGATTGTCGGCATTCGGTCGATCGCTTCGTCCGCTAGGGAATCGGCCCCGCGTTGGTATTCGCCGATCTTCACCAACAGCTCGACTTCGTCGTATTTCGCCATGAGCGCACGCAGCCGTTGGGCGGCGGCCTTGTGCTCGCGGTCCACGATCGAGTTCATCACACGACTCACGCTTGCCAGTACGTCGATCGCCGGATAGTGGTTCTCGGCCGCGAGCTTCCGCGACAAAATGATGTGGCCGTCCAGAATACTGCGCGTTTCGTCAGCCACCGGTTCTGTCATGTCATCGCCCTCGACCAAGACGGTGTAGAGCGCCGTAATGAAACCCTTGTCCGATTGGCCGGCACGCTCCATCAGTCTCGGCAACGCCGCGAACACCGACGGGGGAAATCCGCGACGGGTCGGCGGTTCGCCGGCGGCAAGGCCGATCTCGCGCTGCGCGCGTGCGAACCGGGTGACGGAATCCATCAGCAACAGCACCCGCATGCCGCGGTCCCGAAAGTATTCGGCGACCGTCGTCGCCACGTAGCACGCCTTGGCGCGTTCCATGGACGGGCGGTCGGACGTCGAAATAACCAGCACCGACTTGGCGGCGCCCTCCGGTCCCAGATCGTGCTCGAGGAACTCGCGCACTTCGCGGCCGCGTTCACCGACCAGGCAGAGCACGGTCACGTCGACATCGGCGCCCTGCACCAACATCGACAGCAGCGTCGATTTGCCGCCGCCGGCTGCCGCAAAGATGCCCATGCGCTGACCTTCACCAACCGTCAACACGCCATCCAGTGCGCGCAGTCCCATGGGTGTCGGCCTGGAGATGATTTCCCGCGACATGGGGTCCGGGCTGTCGCGATAGACGGAGTAATACTCTTCGACCTCGAGCGGCCCTTTCTGATCTTCATCGAGAGGTTCGCCCATGCCGTTCAGAACGCGGCCGATCAGCTTCGGCCCGACACCGACCGTATGGGGCCTGCCCGTCGGGACGACTTCGGTATGGGACGACACGCCTTGCATTTCGCCCATGGGGGTCAGGAGCGCGACGCGCCCCCTGAAGCCGACCACTTCAGCCTTGAGCTCGAAGTTCTCGGCGGGGCCACAGAGCAGGCACAATTCGCCGACTTTCGCAGCCGGGACCATCGCCTCGATGATCGTTCCGGTCACTTTGGTCACCCGGCCGCGGATTCTGACCAGGGTGCTTTCCTGCGCCGACGTCTTCAATTGGTCGGTGATGAACCTCAGATCGGATTCCGTGACGGCCCGTTCGCCCAGCATTGTTAGCCGGTCCCACTATCCGGATCAGCGGCGATCGCCTGCAATGCGTCTTCCACTGTGTCTCGCACGGTCAGGACCTGGTGGAATCCGGTGAGGTTCACGACATCCATGACATCAGCGTTCAGCGCCGCCAGGGCGAAGCCTCGCGACTCGTTCGCGAGCACCTTGACCGCCATCAGAAAGACGCGAAGGCCGGCGCTGCTGACATAGTCGACATCGGCCAGATCCAGCACGATCGATCCGTCGCTTTCTTCGATGAGCGAAGTGATTTCTTTCTGCAGTACCGGTGCCGAACTGGCGTCAATCCTGCCGTCGATGTGCAGCACGTCTGCATTCGAGAAATTTTCCTGCTCTAACTTCACGCCAATTCTCCAGGGTCGGTGAGAAGGGACGGGCACGACCGTATGCAGCGTATTGAACACGGTTCGCCCCGTAAGACTCCGGACGAAAACCGGACCATTCGAGCGATGGCCTGCTGTGCGCCGCAACGTCAATGTCCGCCGAATGTCCGGTCACAATATCGGCTTCGACCGAATCTCGTAAGAATTCGGCACGCCATTTCAATGAGATCCTGACGCGTGGACGGATCGAGTTATCGCAGCGAGACACCAGATGCCGGAAATGCGTACAGACCTTTCAGGTTTGAACGGCCCGAGAGCCCCCCAGGCAAAGGCCCCCGACATTGGAAAAGGCGGGGGCGTTTTCAGAGGCGCCGAAGTCCAGGTCGTCGATGTGAATTCGCTCATTTCGGATGCGGCGGAGGAATTGACGTCCGTGCTGAGCGAGGAAACGGAAAAGGACGTTTCAGACAGGGAAGTCGAAGAAGGCAAAAGGTCCGACAGTCTCGAACGCTTCATGCGGACTGGCGAAGTCAACGAACTCCTGAAATCGCTGGCGGACCTCGACAAAAAGTCCCTGCATCGCGGCATCAAGGCCCTGCTGCAGCGGCAAAGCGTCGATCCCCGTGAACTTCGGGAAGAAGCCCGAGACCAGTTCAGGGAGCCGGCCCACCAGTATGCGGCGCTCAGGGGCCTCCTCGATGTTCTGAAAGGTCGCGGCGCCGCCAAGGAGCAGGTCGACGCCGCCGAAGCCGCGCTCGACAGCCTGGTCGAGGAACACGGCTCTGCGATCCGCGCCGCGATAAATATCGGCCCGGCGTCAAAAGAATTCGTGCTGACGGGCCTGGGCGATGCCCAGTCCCTGCGCGACGCCTACCGATCCAACATACGTGACTACAAGAACATGAGCGCGGTCCTTGACGACCTTACCCAGCGGTTCGGCGAAGGCGATCTCGAAAAATCGATCAGGTTCATGACCAAGGCACTTTCGGCCGACCTGGAAGCCGACGGATCGTCGATCGACGAAGCGAAACTCAACGTCATCCTTAAGGACATGCATCGGCTGAAGACCCTGACCACCGTTCTTGGAAACTGCGACATCCTGGCCGCCAGGGCTCAGGCGAATGGCGCATCCCAGGCATTTACATCGGCAAAGGTCCTGCGCGAGATCGTGCCGTTGCAGGATGCCATCAGGGTCGTCCCGGATCACATCGCGGCGATCCCGGAGAGAGCCGGCCTCAACGATGTGAGCAAACAGATCAACTTTCTAAGTGATTTCAAGGAGATGGCCCGTCTGATCCCGCTGGAGAGCTTCGTCCGCGCGGAAAACCGGGAAAAGCTGATGGAAGCGATTCAGGACGCGCTGGACGAAAAAATTGCTCGCGAGGAAGAGGAAGAAGTCGCATGACGATGATCGGCGCATCCGTATCCGACTTCGGCAGCGGCCTCGGTCTGGAGTTGGACGAGCTGGGCCGGGGCGGTCACGTGGCGCTTGCGATCCGCGACGTCGGCCAGGTCCATTTCGAGCACCTCAACGAACAGCTCCTGGTCTACATGTCGCGTCCGATCGACGTCGCGCTGGATCGCCTTGGCGTATGGAAGGCCGCGTTGAGGGCAGTGCACGTGAGCCAGCGCGTTCCCGTCCGCGTGCAGTGCTCGCTGCATGGCGATGACCTGGTCTTCCTCGCCCGGTACGAAGAGCACGAAGTCGATCGGCCGGCCCTGGAACGGGCTCTGGATGTGCTGTCCGACCTGCACCAAAAGGTCAGAACCTAGGCAACCGGATCCGTTGGAGGCATGCAGACATGAACGAAGTGTCGCTTTGGCAGCCGAACGTCGGCATTGAATCCATCGGCTGGCGCGAGACCGGCGACAGGACGAGATTGCCCGGTCCGGGCCAGACCGGTGGGATCTACGGCGGCAAGGTCAGGCAGAGCCTGCGCGGCCTTTACGATCAAGTGACGAGCCAGGACGTCGTGCTCGACATGACGTCACCGCACATCACCGATCCCGGCCTCCTCTTGCCGCACAAGTTCGAAGCCGCGTTGCTCGATGTCGTCGACAAGATGGAAGCGCGCGCGGCGGCGCACCCGGACGACGATCATGCCGCACTTGCACATGTTCGGGAAATCAAAGCGGCGCGCGACGTTTGGCGTTTCAACCTCGTCGCCTTGAACATGGCCTGACCAGACCGATGCTGACACCGGACAAATGGTCGAATGCCGACACGAAGATCCTGCAGGTTCTGGCCAGCGTGCTGGCTAGTCAGAACCGAGAGGTCAAGGCGGCGGATCTCCTGGAGTATGCCCTGGCCCATGAGCCGGACAATCCGGAGCTGATCCGGGCGCTGTCGGGCGTCTACCTGATGCTGGAGCGTTATGCCGACGCGCTCGACATGGTCGAACGCTACCTCTCCAACTCGGAAAAGGGACCGGACCGGGCAGACGTGCTCATGGTGAAAGGGCAGGCGCTTTGGGGCCTCGGGCGAACCCCGGACGCTGTGGCGGCCACCAACGAATACCTGTCTTTGACGTCACGGCCATGAACTTTCAACGCGCACAACACCTGCTGATCGCGATTACGGCGCGCAACGACATCATGCTTGCGTGTCTGGTCGTCGCGGTGATCTTCATGATGGTGATCCCGCTGCCGACGATCCTGATCGACACGTTGATCGCCATCAACATCATGTCGGGCATGTTGCTTCTTATGGTGTCGATGTACATCCCGTCGCCGTTGTCTTTCTCGTCTTTCCCATCCGTGCTGCTCGTGACAACGCTGTTTCGTCTCGCGCTGTCGATTTCCACAACCCGACTGGTCCTGTTGAACGCCGACGCCGGCGAGATCATCTTCGCGTTCGGCAATTTCGTGGTGGAGGGAAACTTCATCGTCGGCGCCGTGATCTTCCTGATCATCACCATCGTGCAGTTCATGGTGATCACCAAGGGCGCGGAGCGGGTCGCCGAAGTCAGCGCGCGTTTCTCGCTCGATGCCATGCCTGGAAAGCAGATGTCCATCGATGGCGACATGCGGGCCGGCGTCATCGACCTAGACGAAGCGCGTCGACGCCGATCCAACGTGGAAAAGGAGAGCCAGCTCTTCGGGTCCATGGATGGCGCCATGAAATTCGTCAAAGGCGACGCCATCGCGGGACTGATCATTACGGCCGTCAACATCATCGGCGGCATCGCCATCGGCACGACACAGCATGGCATGACCGCAGGCGAGGCGGTGGAGACCTACTCCATCCTGACCATTGGCGACGGGCTCGTAAGCCAGATTCCCGGCCTGCTGATCGCGATCACATCAGGCATAATCGTCACCCGGGTGACGACAGAAGAGTCGACCAATATGGGCGCCGATATCGGCCGCCAACTTCTCGCCCAGCCCAAGGCGCTGATGATTGCCGGCTCGATGATGTTTCTGTTCGGGGTGGTCCCGGGTTTCCCGACGCCGGTGTTTTTCACGCTGGGAATTTTGCTCCTGTCCACCGGCTTCTTGCTTGATCGCATGTTCAAGGAGCGCCTGGCGGCCGGCGAAGAAGCGATGGTGCCGGCCATGGCGGCCGCGGGCGAGTCGCCCGAACAGGCGGCCAAACAGAAGATGGGAACGGAAGAAGAGTTTCTGCTCACCGTTCCCCTGCTCATCGACGTCGATGCAAACGTGGAAACAGCGATCAGCGCCGACGTGCTGAACGACGAGCTGATCAAGATCCGCCGGGCGCTCTATCTTGACTTGGGCGTTCCGTTCCCCGGCATCCATCTTCGTTTCAACGACGAGCTCACAGACGGCCAGTATCAAATCCTTGTCCAGGAAACGCCGATGGCGACCGGCCAACTGCGTGCCGACCATGTCTTCTGCCGCGAAAAGGCCAGCCAGCTCGACCTGCTGGGAATTCAATACGAAAGCGGCGATGCATTTCTGCCCGGAAGCCCCACGACGTGGGTTCGAGAGGATTATGCGGAACAGATGGCGTCCGCAGGAATCGCCTATCTCAACATGTCTCAAGTCCTGACCTACCACCTCTCGTTCGTCCTGACCCGCTACGCTTCGGACTTCATTGGCATTCAGGAGACACGCTACCTGTTGACCCAGATGGAGGACCGGTTTGGCGAGTTGGTGAAGGAGGTGCAGCGCGTCCTGCCAATCCACAAGATCACCGAGGTGTTTCAACGGCTCGTTTCCGAAGAAATCTCGATCCGGGACCTGCGCACGATCAACCAGGCCCTGGTCGAGTGGGGTCAGAAGGAAAAGGACACGGTCCTTCTTTGCGAATACATACGCGGCAGCCTGCGTCGGTACATCAGCTACAAGTACTCCAACGGCCAGAACATGCTGCCGGCCTATATTCTGGCGCCAGACACCGAGGAGCAGATCCGAAACGGCATCCGCCAGACCTCGGCGGGAAGCTACCTTGCGCTCGACCCCCGGGTGACGCAGAAGTTCGTCGAAACGGTCAAAGAGGTCGTAGGGGACTTGAGCAAGAGCCGTCAGCGCCCTGTCATCGTCGTATCGATGGACATTCGCCGTTACGTCCGCAAACTGATCGAAAAGGACCTCTACGAACTGCCGGTCCTTTCCTATCAAGACCTGACACAGGAGATCACCGTCCAGCCCCTTGACCAGATCAGCGTCTAAGTCAAGCATTGGCCATGGTGAGATTGGCCCGAATCGCTCCACTGTGGATTGCGCTCATTCTCGCGGTGCCGGCCGTCCCTGCCGCCGCGAAAGACCACGAGAGCGTGCTGGTGTTGAATTCGTTCGGGTCGGGCGACTATTTTTCCGAAGCGGTGATCAGGGGCATTCTCGAAGCCCTGTCCGTGCGCGAAGGGCTTGTTCTTTACGTCGACCACCTCGATGTCGAGCACGACCCGGCTGGCCGCCAACTCGAGAGATTCCGCAAGCTGCTCGCCGATCAAGATGCAGAGAGCGTCGATGCGATCATCACCATCGACGAGCCGGCACTGTTGTTTGCCTTGCAAGAGCGGGAGTTGATCGGCGCACGAACCCCCGTCATCTTCGGCGACATCAAGAGCATGTCGCCGGCGGAGCTTAACGCGCTGCCGAACACGACCGGCGTGCTCGGCCGCTACAACATCGAGCGCACCTTGGAGGTAATGTCCGCGCTGCACCCCGACCGCTCTTCCGTCGTGGTCGTTGGCGACGGGTCGGCGCGAAGCCTTCGGCTGCGCCGCGACTTCGACCGGGCGCGCGTGCGTTTCGCCAACCGGTTCACATTCCAGGACTCAGACAGCGAAACGATCAGTGAGCTTGGCAACGAACTGGCGACTCTCGGAGCCGGTCACCTCGTCTTCTACCTGTCGTTCGTCGAACAGGCAGCAGGGTTACGGCTGAGTTTTTTTGACAGCGTCAGCCGCGTTGCGCGCGCCGTCGACGCGCCCGTCTACGGCGCGGTGGAGGACATGGTCGGCTATGGCATCGTCGGCGGATATCTACAGAGCTCGCAGCTTCTCGGCCAGACGCTGGGAGCACAAGTCATCGAGGTGCTGGACGGAAAGGATATCGCCGCGATCCCCATCGTCGAGGAAACGCCGCACCGGTTTGTCTTCGACTTTCGCGAGCTCGCGCGGTTCGGGATCCCGTTGCGAAAGCTCCCGGCTGGGAGTCAGGTGATCGAAAAGCCCGACACGCTCTTCTACCGGTATCGCGAGTACCTCTGGTTCATTTTTTTCGTCTTTGTGGCGCTCGTCTTCTACATCGTCCAACTCCGCATCAGCATTCAAAAACGTGACAAGGCGCGTCGGGGATTGGAGCGCCTCGTTGAAGAAAGCGCGAACCCATTGTCGATCGACCAGCCCACGCACCTGCTGGCCGAGATTTTCGATCGGCTGAAGACCGTGGCTCCCTTTTTGGAGCCGCGCGGGCTTTACAGGGGCAGGAATTCGGCGGATGCCGGGAGCGTCATGGATTTTGTCCCATTCGGAAAGTTCAGGGGCGGGGCACAGGCGCCCAACCCGGCTCTGGTCAAGCGGGCGATCGAAACCGGACGAAACCAGTTCGACAGGAACGACGTCCTGCTGGTCTTGGGGAACGACAAACTTCCCGCGAACCTCGCCTATTTCCGGACGGCGCGCCGCCTGGATGCCTTCGATCAGCGGCTGGTCGACCTCTTTACCCGAAACATCTCGATTGAGTGTGACAACATCGAGGCGGTGCGCCTGTCGTCCTCGCTCGAGAGTGCGCATCAGCTTCAAGATGCCCTGCTGCCCAAAGAATTCGGCAAGATGGCCGAGGCCTTCGACGTCGACGTGCATGCCCTGGTACAGCCGGCCCGGCAGGTCGGCGGAGACCTGTACGACCTCTTCCCGCTAGACGACGACAGATTGTGCCTGGTGATCGGTGACGTCGCCGACAAGGGCATGCCATCCGCCTTGTACATGGCCATGACCCGCACGCTCGTGCGCGCGGCTGCGGAAACGGAGGCGGATCCCGGCGTCATTCTGCAGAAGGCCAACACGGCGCTCTGCCGCGAGAACAGTCAGATGATGTTCGTCACGCTCTTCTGCGCCATTTATACGCGCGGTTCGGGTCAACTCGCCTATGCCAATGCGGGGCACTGCCCGCCATTCATACGCAGCGCCGATGGAGAAGTCACGGCCCTGCCTGTCCAGACCAACATCGCGCTGGGCGTGCTTCATGACGCGACCTTTCCGGCGCAAGCGACGACGCTGCCGGTGGGTGCCACGCTGCTGATGTTTACCGATGGCATTACGGAAGCGATGAACGCGTCCGGCGAGCCATTCCGGGAAGCCCGCGCCAAAGCGGTCTTTTCGTCCAACGGAGCCGCCTCGGCTCACGAGGCGACCACCGCCATCGTCTCGGCCGTTGAAGCGTTTGCGGGTCAAATCCCGCAGTCGGACGACCTGACCTTGCTGTGCCTCCGTCGCGGGCCCTGAAACGGCACTAGACGCCCTGTCATGAGCTGACCCTTGGCAGCTTGTCACCGGCCGTGTCGTACCGGTCCGAATTCGGTCCGGTCGCCGGCCGTCGGGATCGCTAGAAATCACGCAGTGGAACTGGCCTTGCGCTCGGGATCGCCAAGCGACGTCCCTTCGCGATGCCATGCCTGCAATGGACAAGAGGTCTCTCGCGATGCCCAACGACTCGACGCTTGCAGCCCTGCTGCACGACGCCGGCCCGCTGCTCGAAGACGCCGACATCTACGACTATCCGGACGCAGCCGCGCATCAGATCGTCTTTGACGACGACTTCGACATCATCCTCAAAGGTGACGCCGACCGCGAGGTGGTGGTGCTCGAGGGCGACCTCGGCAAGCCGCCGGAAGGGTCCGAGCCGCAGCTCTATCCGATGCTGCTTTCCCTTGGCCGGATTTGGGAGACCACCGGCGGGCTCCAGTTCTCCGTCGATCCGAACGACGGTGAAGTGGTCCTGCATTGGGATCTGGGTGCGGCGAACCTGGACGCCCAGAAACTGCACGCCGCCCTGCTCAGCTTCGCCGAACGCATGGTCATCTGGCGCGAGGTGGTTGCAAGCGGTGGCGTCGAGGATGACGACCGCAGCATTCAGCCAAGCTCGGAGTCCGGCGGCGAGATCATCGTCGGCTGACCGCGGCCAGGCAGGCCGCGCTACCCGATGCTAATCCGAGGAGCGCAACAATGCCGAACCCAATTCCCAGCTTCCGGCAGGTGCAGGCTCATCTGCTCGAACGAAATGTTCGGAATGCGAGCGAAATCCGCGGGGATTTGCACACCGGTCCATACGTGCATCAGGCGCCAAACTTCATCACGAGGTTCTGGCGTAGCCTGGCGTCCAGGTGTACTTCGGCGGACAACAACGCGCCGGCGCATCGGCCGGCGGAGAGCGATATCCCGGCCGAGCGGGCCATGCGGGCCCAAGCCAGGGTTCTCGGCAACTACACCTCGAAGCAGCTTGCGAAGGTTCAGGTCCATGGATCGATGTCGCGCTCATACGGCGCGGCGTTCGCGGACTGGGCATTCCAAAGCGCAGGGGTCGACAAGAACAGCAACCGGGCGCTGACCGGTCAACAGGACTTCCAGCTGGCACGGCTTGCGGCGAGTTTCGAACGGCATCTCGACCTGACCGGCGGCAGCGCGCGCTACCAGTTCGTCGACGCCATGCTCAATGTCGAGCAGACCAAACTGAACGACACGTCTGACGACAAGGTCGCGTTTCGCGTGGCGATGAAGGACACCATCGATCAGTTCATCAGCAACAGGACGAGCGCGGTGCTGGGCCTGTCGCACGGCGAAGTTCGGTCCCTGATCAACCAACGAAACCATTTGGACGAACTGAACAACTCCGAACTCGAAGAACTCTATTTCAAGCTCTTGCGCATCAGCGACGGCGCGCGGGACAAGCTCGCCAACAACACGACGGATGCCGCCCACCTGGAGTCCTTCAAGCGCAGGGTGGCGGGGCACGAATCCATCCTGGGCAAAATCGCGCAATGGAAGCGCCACGTTCAGCTCCAGAAAGAGCAACCCAGCAAGGCGCAATGGCGAGCCTACAAGAACCTTAACCGCAACTACATGAAGACCGTACGCGGCCCGAAGGCGTGGGCGGTTACGGATCCGTTCAGGTTCTTTCAGAGCAAAGCTGGCAACACCCATTTGAAGCCAAGCCGACAGCCGCTTGCCCGGCATGACCCGAACCCCTTCAAGCCTCTGAGCGTGCCCAAGGACAGGCTCGGTAAGGCACGATACTTCCACCGCAACCTCAAGGGGCTGAGGACACTGGGCGGCATTGTCGGCCTTCGCTTCCTCAAGCTGGAACAATGTCTCGACCAGGCGGCGAAGGGCGACTATCGGCCAGATGACCTTTTGGACCACCTGCGGTATGCGAGGTTTCAGCTAAACCGCACGTCCATTGACGATATGACCTTCGGCACCGCCGATTTCGTGGGAACGTTCGACATTTTTCTCGGCAACCTCATCGAGGCCGTCAGCGGCGAGGGCCGCGTCGCCATTCCCAAGGACGGACCCGAACCCCCGCCGCCGGCAAGCGCGCGTGCCCGCCAGATACAGAACGCGTTCACGCCGAACGATTTCCGTTTGGAGCATGTCATGCCCGACGGCCCGGCGGCGAAGCAGCTCACAACCAGGCAAAAGGAAGCTTTTGAACACCTGCGTCAGGCCGTGCTTGAGGTCGATAAGATCACGCAGAAACAGAAGCTCTTTTCCAGAGACCTGAGGCTGGCCCTGATCGACTTGTTCGCCCACGATTCTGATAACCTGGCCAAACCACTTCGACCGGACTCTGACGACCATCTCATCGACCGAAGCGCTTACGACCGGGACTTCAGCTTCCTGGCGGACAAGGTCAAGCTTTCGGCGACGAATTTGGCGCTCGACGCCGGTTTCCTCGCGACCCAGGCGGAAAAAGCGGTGGCGGAGGCGAAGTCGGCCCTGGCAGACAATCGCAAGGCCTATGCAAAACACAGGAAGAATGGCGACAAGGCAGCGATTAGGGAACTACGTGACCGTCATACTGAAATCAAACGGACTGCTCATGACTTGGAAGCCCGGCGTGCCGAGCTGACCGATGCGGTGGTGCTGTTCCGGCACATTGCGTCCGCCGCTTCCAGGATCGCGGAGACGCACGAGGTGGCGCCGCTACAGCACAAGCGGCAACGGATTCTCGGCCTGGGCGATGACGCCTGACGAACCCAGCGGCAGGACTGGGATGGCAGGAGCGCGTCGGTCCCACATACCTCAAAGGCGGCGGCGTCGGGGTCACGCCGACCGAGCCAGGGGACGCCTGCTCCGAGGGCCACACGCTGCGACGGTCGGTCGCAGCAACCTGAAGACCCCGTCGCCGGCCGATCCAGTCGCACCATCGGTCAAGGCGCCGGGAACCGGTGCCATGGTCCGAACTTGGTCCGGTCTCGGTTTCCCTGGGAATTATAGATCGTAGGTCGTTGGGGTTGCGCCAGGGCGCGCGGGTTATCGAACGGAGACATCTATGTCGAACGCTGGACTCGTAAGGGATCTCATGTCCGAAATCGGGCCGATCCTGGAACTGCGCGGGATCGTGGAGATCAACGGCGAGGCGAAATGGGTGCTCGACCTCGATGGCGAGCACGCGGTCGTCGTGGAGCATGCGGCAGCCGACGATCGGCTGTTCTTCACTGCAGAAGCGGGCGTGCCAGAGCCGGCAGCGCGCCTGGTCTGCTACGAACTGCTGCTGGCCTACAACGCCCTGTGGCGGCAGACGGGCGGCGTGCGCATGGCCGTGAACGGCGAAGACGGCGCGGTGCTTCAGATCGCCGACGTCGCCGTCGAGGGCCTCGACGCGGCCGCGCTGGCCGAGGTTCTTGAGAACTTCTTCGGCAAGCTCGGCGAGTGGATGGACATCATCGCGATGGATCCCGACCAACGCGCCACCAAGGGCGCCGGAGGTTCGGCCACGTCCAATGGCGCCGGCGCACTGCGCGTCTAGGCGCGGGCGGGCCACGAACTCAATCCGACAGGACCCTTAGGTTTTGGGTTGCACCACCGAGGAGTGGAAAACGATGGGCGACAAGATCCATGACTTCAATGGCCTTGTGAACAGGTACGCCCTGCACCCGAGCCAGCCCGGCAGCGGCGAGACACTGCGCGTCGGACAGCCCAATGCCTCGGGCACGAGGCAGGTCCACACGGCGGAACGCTACAAATCCCGGTTTTTGGGGAATGAAGCCCCGCCAAGAAGCACCGCGCAATTGAAAGAGATTGCGAACAGGATCGCCAGACACGAGAACGTGTCGGACGAGGAGCGGTCAGACCTGGACGAAGCCGTCGCGAGGGAAAAGGTCAAGACGCTGCTGCATCGGGAACTGGACGGCGACTCGCCTCTCGCGCAGCGCGTCCTGCAGGACTACAAAAACCTGTACGGCCACGATCTGCAAACGACCTCTGTATCGCGCGCCGATCTCTATCGTCTGAGCGTGACGGCCGACCGCGTGCGCCAAACCGTGCAGGAAGAACGCGAAGCCATGATCGTGGTGAACCCACGGATCGAAGCGACGAAACGCGCGGTGCGCATGATCACCGAGAGGTTCAGCGCGGCGAAGAACAAGGGGCCGGACCACCAGCAGAAGCTGCAGGAGCTCAAAAATCTGCAGACGGGGCTTGACGAAATCGGCCCGCGCGCGAACCCCGACGAGGTGGACGCGATGGCGAAAAAAGTCATCGATGAGATCGGCCTTCACGAACGCTACTTCGGGATCGGACGAATCCGGTACGGCGTGAAAGCGAATTTCCGCGAGACGCTGAACTTGGCGCGGGCTGCGGTGGATCGGGAGCTGAAAGGTCAGGACAAGTCGCCCGAACAGGAGCAGTTGCGCTTCGCGATGAATCACATCGTGACCCAGCTTCAGGATCACCGCCAGCAAATCGAAGAACGGATCGACAACCTGAGCCAGGCCATCGAACGCAATTCCTACAAGGGCGCTTTTGGCAGGGGTCATCCGGAATATCTGGAGCAGACCGGCCGAAACCCGGTGGATGTCAAACAGTTGAAGCGCGATCTGCTGCAACTCAAGGCGGCGCACCTCTGGATCACGCGGGCGTTGCCGAGCCTCTCGAACATGCGCAGCAAGCTGACGCATCTGAGCATCAACCCGGAAACGGATTTTGCGGCGGCCGCGGCGGAGGTCGCTGGAAAGCTCCGGTCGATCGACACCTCGCTGAACAGGCATTCGGATGTCCTGTCGAAGTACGGTATCTCCCACGGCGTGGACCTTGGGCCGGCGGCCGACGATGTCTGGGAGGACGAAGACTCCATCGATGAGGAGTACGGCAATGACAGCGCCGTAGGTTCCGGTGACGAGGAGTTCTACTATCTCGGCGATGCCAATCGAGGCCGCCGTCCATCCGACGTCGCCGACGTGGTGGCGTATGCAGATCTTTTCGACGGCCTCAAGGAGGACAAAGCAGGCGTCCTGGCATCGCGCATGGAGGCGCACGAATCCATTGCCCAGCGGCTGGCTGACGCCACGAAGGACCGGGTTTGGCTATGGACGCCAATGGCGGCGATTCCGGACGGGAGCGGGCTTTACCGGAGCGCTCAAAGGCAAACGATCGCGGAGCAGCAGCACGCGCATATGTCCATGGATTGGGCGCCGGGCAACGACGACGCGCCGGAGATCCGGCAGGAGATGCAAGCCTTCGCCAGCAAGAACGATGGCGCGGACCCGTTCAGAAGGCGGATCCTGCGGGTCGGACGGGAGCACCGGCATGAGTTGCTTCGACAGTTCAATGCCGAGGCTGCGGCGATGGATTTCGGCCACGACGACAGCGCGTACGGCGCCGCTCTGGTGCGGTTTCAGCTAAACAATCTTGCCAGCCGGCTGCTCGGAGATGTCGTTTCGAACCGCGTCGACCGCATGTGGGCGGTCGAAGCCGACAATTTCATGAGAGAGAACGTCTGGCCGGAAGGCATATTGGACCGTGCGCCGCTGCAACAATCCACGTTCGGTAACGAAGACTTCCAATCGGCGATCGGCCAGTTGGAGGCCCATGCCAGAGCGGCGGAGGCGGCGGCCAATAGCGGGCGCCGCCTGCAGCGACGCCAGCTCGAGGCCATGAAAGACGTCGCCACGACGGTGAGGTGGTTTCTCGAGAACGATTGGGCCTTCTCGTCAGACGAGTCCGCTGACGTCTACTTCGGCCAACTCGACGATATCGTCAGGATCTGTGACGCGCTGACTGACCGACAGTCGGACAATGTATAGCCCGTAGCCCTTAGGCGCCTCGGACGGGAGCGGTGAGGATGCGCCCGACAAAGCGCCAAGGCATGCACATGTATTACTGTGGCTCGCGATGGCCTGGTCGGCGTCCCGCCTGCGCGGCGGCCGATAAGCCGCAGGTTCCGTTGACGCCATACTTGTTGTTTCCCTGGCGGAAGTGGAGTGCCTTGCACTCCTCGGGCGCGCCGCAAACAACGCCCCGTTCGACCATGATCTCCCTGAGCCGTTCCGCTAGGGAGGTCTGGGGGATCCCTACCGGTTCTCTTTAGTTCAGCTGCGCGAAGAACGTATTCAACGTGGCGATGGCCTGTCCGTCCGGCTCGATGTCCCGCGCAATGCGGTCGGCGACGCGCCTTTCGATCCACGCCCTGTCGTCATCGGACAGCTCCGTAGGCGGATTCTTTTCACGCAGCATGCGGAGATAGTTTCGGATGTGCCGCCTCATGTCGGCGCTCGGGGGCCTGCCCTTCAGGCCTTCGGCGGCCAGTCCGGTCAGGACGTCGACGAGCCCCGATTTGACCAGATCCGTCCGTTCGGACGGATCCTCCGGTACCGCGTTTTCCAGGGTCCGATACACGAGAGGGCGAAACAGCGGTGTCAGCCTCGGCTCGCCCGACCTGCGGATGACATCGCGCAGGGTCTCAAGCACATCCGAATCCGGCGCCAGGACCTCAGCCGGGACCAGGTCCGCCAGCACCCGGTTGGCCACGTTTTCCACGATTTCGTCGATTTCCTGATTGCTCAGCTGGTACCGGACGGCCGAAGCCGGTGGACGGCCCGATGCCGCGAGAGCCGCTTCGCCATCGAGCAGGTCCAGATAATGCGTGACGTTTCTGCGCCACGTCGTATCCGGGTTGCCGTCGCGCAGTCCCTGCGCGATGAATCCAACCAGCGAGTCCTCTAGCCCCGATTTGAATTGCTGGATCCGATCGGTTTTCGCGTCTGCGCCGGTCTCGTCGCGGACGGACCGCGCCCACCAGACCGCCAGTCTCTCCGCCCAGCGTACCAGCCGGCCTTTTTGCACGGGCACCCGCGCTTCGGCCACGCTAACCGAGGGACTGTCGTCATTCAGGCTGATGCTGTGGCTTCGAATCGACTGTGCGGACGTCAATCGCGCGCGGCGCTCCGTCGGTCCCCCGACGGTGGCCTCACGCCTGGTGCCGTACGCCCTATACCTATGACCGGAAGTCTCGGGCGATGGCACTGTCGGCTCCGGCAGCAGGACATCCCCGGTATCGCTGCGGTACGACACTCTGTTTTCCGGCATGGCGTTCTGAACCCGTCTTGCCTAGGGTCGATGGCTCAAGGCGCATGGACCGTCCCGGTCGGCGCCGCGTGCCGACCTGACGTCCGGCCGCATCCGATGCGCTTGGTTCTTGTCCCCGGACGGAAGGAGTGCGGGGCACCGGCTCGGTCTCAGATTGCCGGAGTCCCGCCTGCCGCCGTATCTGCCGGTATCGGTTGACGAGTCCGTTGTGTCGAATGCCCGGACGCACCGCGGTCCGCTGGCGGATGAAATGCTGCGTTCGGGCATCGGCAGATCTAGACACGGATGCCTTTTGGCTGGTCGCTTTCGGCGACGGGCGGGACGCCCACACCCTCGTCCGCCGGTGAATCGGCCGGGCTTGAAAACGTCGCTTTGAGCTCCTGGACGGTCGCCACGAACGCGTCGAACTCCTGCCGGAATGCAAGCCCGTCGAGGGCGTCGGTTTTGCAGCGGCGGCTGTAGACGACCAGCCCGGTCCGGTCGCACAGGCCCAGGTGGCCGCCGTCGGTGTCCAGGCCGAACAGATTGGCGCGCAGCAGGTTCGCCAGGAAGTCGATCAGGTCAGTGGGCGGCGGCCGCATAAGGGGTGAGAAGGTGTAAAGCCAGCCCTGATCGCCATCGAACTCGATGTTGCATTCAAGCTCGTCGTCGACCAACAGGGAGCAGACGTTCCGCTCATTGAGCATGAGCGGGCCGGCGGCGACGGAATGTGCGAGTTCCTGCAACAGGCTGTTGACGTGGTCACGCATGGCGGCGGAGCTCCGACGGGAAGCGACGGGCGCGTCGTCTCGGTGGTGCCAGCCTAGCGGCCCCGGCGGCGGGCCATAACGGACCATTCTCGGACCGGTCTTTTCGCCCGTGGCTGCAATCTGCCGGCGCGGCGGACATCCGGATTCGTCCAAGCATCGTCCATTTCGGGCGATCAACACCGCATCGGCGCGGCTGTACCGTGCAGCCAGACGCGGCCGTCAGCCCGCTCGTGCGAAGGATGAAGACCCATGCCCCCCAAGTTTCCCAACGTGACAGACCAGAACGCTCAGTTGGAAATGCGGACTGCCATCGCTCACGAACGGGCGATCAGCCCGATCGCCATCGAGCGAGAAAAGGGGCAGGGCTGGGCGGCGAAGGTAGAGTTTTCAGAGCAGATCCAGAACTCGCCGTTGAAGTCGCGGATCAAGCGGGCGGACGTGGCCAAGTTCGATCTGGTCATGCCGAGAGCCGACCTCGATGTCGATGGCGGCATCCGCCAGGGCTTTCGCCGCAACGCCATCAACAAATTCCGCAATCATAACAGCGCCCCCGCGCGTCAGGAAAACGTGCCATTGCCGGCGGACAAGGGACCGCGGAAGGGCGCCGGCAACGACGACGTCGGCCTGGAATACGGCGACGACCGCCCCCAGGTTCCACCACGGCCCGCCCAGGACGAAGAACCGGCCAACGGCAACTGGCAGGCCGTTATTCACGGTGCCGCCTACGACGCCGACAGCGGCGCTGTCGCGAGCCTTCAAGTCTCGGCCTGGGACGACCATGCACCGGCCGGCCTCGCCGCCAAGGTCAACGCCTATGATGAGCCGGCGGCCGTGGAGGCCTATTTCGAGCCGCAGGCAGGTTCGGCGCCGAAGCCGGCCGGCGACCGGGCGCCGCGCGCCTTCGACCCCCTGGGGCGGGACTTCCGCTACCAGCAACTGGTGAACTTCGCCCACAACACCCACACCCTGGTCGGCGACAGCAGGGACGAGAAGGAACTGGCGAGCAAGGAAGAGGTCTACCGGTTCAACCACTACAAAAGCGCGCTCAACCGCATCGACCCCCAGTTCGCGGTAAGAAACCGCGGCGTCGATGTCGACAGCCCGTTCTACCGCACAAGTGAACGCACCGACATCCACAAGGATATGGGGCGGGCGTTCTTCCATGAGCGGATGCGCGCGGCGGGCTATATCTCGCCGGACCTCCGCGAGGAGTACAAGAACCTGACGATGGAAGAGCGCGTGACGCTGGCGCACGCGGAGCTCAAGCACAAGATCGGCGACATGAGCAAGTCGGAGCGTCGCGCGATGGCCGTCGACATGGCGCGGATCAAGGCCTGCAGGGTCGCGACGAAGCGCCATCAGGACGACCGCAAGAACGTTCGAATGGAGGTTCCCGACCGAAAAGACCCGCACCGCTGGGGGATGAAGGAATCGATCGCGAAGGCCATGGACGGCAGCGAAAAGAGCCGGGATAAATTCAAGAACCTGCCCAGCCGCGCCGTCAAAAAGGGGCTGAAGGAAATCGAGTTCTGGGCCGAACCCCTGGGTAAAGAAGAAGTCGCGAAACTGAAGCAGGACTTCAAGGACTGGTGCTGGGAGTACAACACGTCACTGGAACCTCAGATCGCCGCGCGCGAGGAACGCCGCACGGCCATGTCACGAAGCGTGCTGCAGGAACTCGGCATGCCGGTGACGTTGCTCGAAGCGGAAGACGCCGAACGCATTGCCGATGCGGCGGAAGAGGAGTTCGCCAAGGCCCGCGACTTCAGCCTCTGGAAGTCGGTGGTGGCCTCCGCGGCCAACCTGTTGACGTTCGGCGGTGCGAAACACCTCAGTGCGTGGGTGCGGCGCCATGCCGAGAACGTCGGCACCGAGAAGAATGCGCAAAAGCTCCAATCGCAGCTCAACCGAACGATCGAAGATCGCGCGGACCTGTACCTGTACGAAGAAAACGTTCAGCGCACCAAGGACTGGGTCCTCGAGCAGTACAAGTTCGAGCCCGAGGACATACGCAAGTTCGGTCACGAAAAGCTGTTCGATCCATTGGGCTTCTATGCGGCGATCGGCAACTTCACGAAGGAAGAAGTCATCGCCAACATCAGGGAACAGGTGGCCCGTTCGGAGGGCCACGACTTGAACAACCCGCCGGTGGACAGTGACGATCCGGCGGAGCACGAGCGGTACCTCGCCTACAAGGAGTTCGAACGGTTTCTGGAGCCGATCACCGCCGGAATCTTCGAAGGCATGTGCCAGGCTCTCCACGAGTCGGCCGGGGACCAACTGAAGCTGCGTGCCATCGCCGCCGCGACCAACGATGCCGACAACTACGTCGTGGTATCGAACGCGATGATGCGGCTGAACTGCGAATACGTCTGGCGGCAGGTCGGGAACATGTTCTCGGACTACAACGGCCCGGTGCGCCGCGCTGGCCGCCTCCACAACATCGAGATGTCGAGCCGTGAGGTCGCGGCGATCGACGGCGATCTCGAGAGCTCCAAGAAGGACGGCGTCATTGTGGACCCGTTCTCTGGCGGTCACGGCGGCGACGGCGACGAAACGCAAGAGATCATGTTGCCGGTCGCCGGTGCGCGCCGTGAGGCCCTGGTGGAAAACGTCAAGGTGGCCAAGTCGGACATCGAGGAAGCCGAGCGGGTCGCCAAGGAATTGAACAACCTCTTTGGCGGCAGCGACGATCCGAACTCGATGCTCGGCATGCAAGCGACACTGGACAAAGCGCTCTTCGACCTGACCTTCGATACGGCCCGTCCGGCCGAGAGTTTGGACGACGTGTCGGCGCGATATGCGCCGTTCGGTGCGAAGATCGATGCCTTGAGAGAAAGGGCGGAAGACGTCCGGAAATTGCTACAGCCCGATTGGCAGGACAGGCTCGACGTGATGCTCGACGATTTCGAGTCGCAAGTGGACAACCTCGAAGACCTGCACAGGCGAATCGTAAGTCTGGAGGACACGCTCGCTCAGGCGCAATCGGCCCGGCAAATCGATGACGATTCGATACGGCGCTTTCGGCGCGAGATGACATTGGCTTCCGATCGCCTGGCGCGGACGGTCGACGGCGTCGGCGGCGATCCGAAGATCGTGAAGACCTGCCTGAAAACGCTGGAAAGCGGCATGGTCTCCCTGATGAAGAGCACGCGGGACATGTATGTGGCCGCCGAAGCCGCCGAACAGCGCCTGGATCAGCTCGAGCATGATGTCAAAAGCGGCAAGACGTCCCTGAGAGAGGCGAGCCAGGCCGCCCTGGGGACCTACGGCACGTTCATGACCAACCATGGCGCTTACGCGAAGGCGACTCAGCGCAGGCCGGCATTCGCCGACAAGTTCGATGCCATGCCGCTGCAGCTCGAGGCGCAGATGGCCCGGCTGCTTCCGGCGGCGCTCGGCATCGAGATGAAGCACGACGAGACGCTTTCGCCTGAAGCGGTTCACACCTTCATGGATATGGCGGCCGCAGGCGTCGCGGATGACGTCCTGGTCGACAATTTCAAGTTCTATATCGACCGGCTCTCCGAGGACAAGGATGTCACGCTCCGGGATGTCGACGATACCCTGTCGATGATCGGCGCGCCCGGTCAAGGTGACGGTGCCCAGGACCGGCCCTTGAGGCTTTTTGCCTCACAGGCCTTTGACGACAAGCCTGAAGCCGAGCTCATCTTCTGCGTCCGAATGCTGCGTCAGCGAGGCCGTTCGGAGGCAGAGCTGCGCGCCCTGGAGCATGCCTATTTCGCCAAGGCCGCGGAGACCGCCGTGGTCGAGAGCCAGGAATCCGTGGAGACTGCGCGCGCGGCCCTTTCCGCTCAGGCGGCGCCGGCCCGGGAGCCTGCCGCAGGGACCGGCGTCGACGATGACGGCATTCCTGTCATCGAAGACTATTTCGACCGCGTCGATCCCCATCGGGTTGTTGGTTCTGACGACGATCAATTCGTCATCAGCGATGTCGACGATGCGCCCGTCACCGTCACCAACAAGATCATCGACGATGTGGTGGCGATGGCGCCGGACCACCCCTTGTTCGAATCGGTTGGCATGGACTGGGTCAGGCTGGCGGCGCAGAACCTGAAGGATCTGTTGAATCCCGAAAAGGTGGATTCACAGCCTGCCGAGGACATGGCCCGGGCGCGGACCTTCGCCCGCATGTTCGGTTCCGTCACCGGAAAGAACATCGGCGAACTGCGCACGACCATTCAGCAGGGCCAGGCGACAGAGATCGAAAACCAGATCGCCGCGCAGCTCAGCTTCGATGTGAAGAACGATCTCAACGATGCAAAAAAAATGAAGCAGGTCGCCACCAACGCGGTCGTCGACAAGGAGAATGCGCCGGGCATGCGGCACCTGAACTGGCGCAGCGACAACGTGCTGAAGCTGATGCACGAGCAGCGCCAGGAAGCCCAGCTCGTTGAAGGCGCCGTGATCAAGCCGTTGAAGGCGTTCGCTGAGTTGCTCGACGGCAAGAACGTGGAGACGCCCGAGCAGGTTCGGGAACTGTTGGAGAGCAAGCAGTTCCGCTCCAAGGCCAGGGTGCTGGAGCAACTGTGTCGCTTCGACGATGCCTATAGCGACATCGAGGACAGTGATGACCGCGGCGACCGCAGCGCCACCTATGACTTGAACCTGATGGCGTTGAAGCAGATTGCGCCAGACGTTCGCGGCTTCGATCCGGCCAGGATGGAAGCCGGGAACCGGTTCATCAACAAGATGAAAATCTGGTGGAACGAAGAGGATCCGCGAAAGACGGCTGAAAATGTGCTCGACGATCGGAACCGGCAGGTCGCCGAACGATTCGAGAATGTCTGGGCACACCTGAAAATGCTCAACGCCATCGCCGCGTCGAACGACCTGCTGGTGGAGGATCTGAAGAACCTGCAAGGCCAGCGCGACGCGCTGCTAAGCAAGGTACAGCTCCACTGCCAGGATCAGCTCGTGACGCTGGCGATCATGGAGGAGTTCAAGGCCTCCGGCCTCGACCTCGATCAGTTCAAACTGGACGCCGCTGCCGTCGACAACATCAAGGACCGCCTGCAGAGCTGGGGCCAGCGTTCCGCGTGGGACAGCTTTATCACCCGGAACGAAGAGCTGCTGGAAGGCCGCCTGACGCGGCAAATCATGGACAAATGGCAGGCCGACTCCGTAGGGCTGCCGTCCGCACTGAAAGACGAGTATCGCCGGCTCAACGAAGCCCTGAACGACTTCGAGGAACTGATCCGGCAATACCAGGCGGACGGCAAGCAGTTCCTGGGCACGCCTCTCGATCCGGCCGTGGCCGGACAATTCGACACGGACGAGGTGCAAGGCGCCGTAGAGGCGCTGCCGCGGGAAGCCGCTGCCCACACGTTTGGAGACATGCTCAGTGCCGGGGCGGCCTGGCATGACCATGTCGATTGGCCGGGCGCGACCGCCGCCGACATGCGGCAGATGACGCCGGAGGCGTTCGCGAACGAACTCAAGAACGGTCTCGTCGGCTTCGCAGACAAGGCCGGTAAGACGGACATGACGCGAAAGCAGACCGACGCACAGAACGCGAACGACAGGACATGGGCCAATGGCCTGGCGCAAATCGTCGACAAGGCCGAGCGCTTCAACGCCCTGGTTGCCGACACGTTGGAGAAGAAGGCCGCGCTCATTCCGCCGTCGCCGAGCCGGATGAAAGACCTGGAAGCCGCGGCGAAGGAGCTGAAGGACTCGGTCCGCGATCTCGATCCAAAGCAGCTGGATCAGATGAAGAGCCACCGCTATCGGAACAAGGGGTCGCGGCGCGCCCGGTACCGGGTGCCCACCAAGCACTTCCTGAACGCGGTCGACAAGGCGCTGTTCGAAAGCATCCCCCGGATGGCTGACCGGCAGTTGGCGCGGGTCAAGGCTTAGCCGTCGAGCGGGGCCCGGACGCCGGCGCCCCGTTTCCCGCGTCGCCAATGAAAGGACAAGACATGCAAGATTTCCGTGAAGACCTATTCGAGCATACGACGCAGGTTCTGGCCCTGCTGGGCGACGCGCTGGACGTCGATATGCGCCTCGATCAGGAGGGGAGCTGCTTCTTCGAGCACGACAACGGCTGGCGCATGGGCGTCATGCTCGCCGGCGAAGACCAGCTCGTGGCCGCCGTTTCGGTGCTGCCGAACGTCACGCCCCCGAGCGACGCGCGGCTGGCGTCGATCCTGACCGAGTTCAACTGGCTGGGCGGGCGGACCAACGGCGCCGCGCTGTCATGGAATCCTGCCGGCAACAGTTTCGTGGTATGGCGTTCCCGGGACGCGGAGACCGCGACCCCGGTCGACATCAACGCCGATCTGCTCCGACTGGTGGAAACGGCGGAGGACCTCCGGCCGGCCCTGTTTGCCGAACTGGAAGAGAACGCTCCGGCCCGCGACGATCAAGCGCCGCAAACGGCGCAGCGGGTCTAGCGTTTATAGGGGATCCGTAGTCGGCATTCGCGAGCATCAAAACGTCATTCCGGAAGCCGGTTCGCCCGAAATCTACGATTTCGTTGGCGAACCGAGCTGTCCGAAATCTAGGAGAAGCCGACCTCGCCCGTCGGCCTTAGATTCCAAATCGCGAACTTTCCCAGCCAAATCGAAGATTTGGGGGAAAATTGCGTCCGGAATGACGAGTTCTGGCCGACGAACGTCGATTGGTGCTAGTCGTCGTCAACCGGGTCCTTGGCTGCCGGCTTTATGGATAGCTGCAGCTCGATTTCGGACGGTGCCCGCGAATGCGGCGGATTTTGCGGCGGCATGTCGTCCGCGTCGGGCTCGGGCTGGGGCGCGGGGACATTGATGTCGTCTTCCCGGATACGCTCGAGGGCGGTGGCCAGATTGGGTTCGTGCGCACTGCCGGCCGCGTCCGATGCGCCCCGTTCGGATGCCCTCAACACATCCGCATAAGGGTGCGCCGCCGCCAGCTCGACACTGTCGTCTTCCAGCAGTGCCGGCCGCAACACGCTTCGCGGCGGCGCGCCGATGGAAGGCAGCAGCGAGCCAGGGGCGTCGGCGCTGCGCCGGGACACTCGGGCGTTGCGGGCGAACGTCAGGTCATGGTTCAGCGCTGCCAGGGCGTCCGACGCGGATCCGCCCGCCTGCAACAGCAGGGAAGCGTTATTCATCGCGGTGTGCAGGTTGGTAAGCGGCAACCAACGGCGCTGTTCCGTGGCGCCGCGACCGGCAACCACCTTTTCGAGGTGCCCGGTATAAGTCGACAGGTTTTCGAACGGCCGCGCGTCCCAGCTCAGGATGCTGACCGAGCCCTCGACGTTCTGGCGGTTGCGAACGCCGATCTGCTGGTTGGCCGCGCGCATTTCCTCGATCAGCTCTCTGCGCACCGCCCTGATTTCCGGCCTCGACGCACCGCTCAGTGCGAGCATCGCAACGGTCCGGCGCACCTGCGCCGCCTGCCAGGATGTGAGCTCCCGGCTACCCAGGTTGCGCAGGCCCCGCCAGAACCCCCGGCGAATGCCGGTTCTGGAAACGTGCAGCAGGTCGCTGCAGCGCCGGAGCCGATCCGCAAGGGTATGGGCGTTCTCGCCGCGCGCCAGCAGATTGGCCAGATAGTCGGGCGGCAGGCTGTCCATGATCTCGCGGCCGCGGGTGTCGTGCGCCTCGACCAGGGCATCGGTGATGATCTGCCGTGGCATAACGAACGACGCCGATTTCGGCGCGCGATCGAAGCGGTCCAGTGCCGCGAGGTAGTCTCTTGCATCTGCTGCGAGCGGACCGCGCAGCCGGCCTGCTTCGGCGATATCGCGCGCACGCTCGTCCGCACCCGGGTTGCCCAACTGGCTGTGAACGTCGGCGAAGATCGAGTTGGCCAAGTCGCAGGCTTTTGCTTCCATGTAGGCCCGCGACGCCGGGTCTGCGCTCGGCTGGCCGCGGCCAGGCAGCCAGCCGTTCCGCTTGCCCGCCTGAACGAGCTCATGCAGCGTCTGCAAGTCGCGGCCCAGTCTGGCGCGCGCGCGTGCGCCGAATACCGGCTCGAGGCTGCGATCGTTCGATAAGTCCGTGTACAGATCTTCCAGTTGGCGGACCGCGCTGTCGGCGGGCGGCAGCTTTGGGCGCATGGCCCTAATGAATGCCACGGCGTCGGCTTTTTGTTCCGCGTAGGCCCGCTCGGCGTCCCGCAGTATGATTGAGGTCGCTGCGGTTTGGCCTTCGACGAGGCGCAGTCGCGCACGCGTTCCGATGGACCCCATCAACGCACGCGCGTCTTGCGCTTCCCGGCTGTCGTCGTCCAGTCCGGCTTTTTGCAGGCCATGCAACAGATCTTCGGCCAGTCGTTGGTCCCGTACCATGTCCAGAAGATCCCGGTCGGACACGTCGGGCTTGTCTGTGAATTCATCCTCCAGATCGGAAGCGACCCTTGGGTTCGCGCGGTCGCTCAGCGAACCGACCAGGTTCTCCAACGCGCGCCATGTCGAAGTGAGATCATCGCGGGCATCTGGTGGACGCGTCCAGGTGATCCGCCCATCGGCTTCATACCCCGGCCCCTTCCGCTCGAACTTCGCGCTCGGTACGGCCGATGGATCGAAGGCGTCGGCCAGCGTCTTTACCGTCGCGACAGCTCCGAGGCTTGCCGGCGATGGCGCAACACTGGTGCGCTGCCTGATGTCGAGGCTGTTCCGGTCTTCGGCCGACGTCGTCGCAGCCGTGTCGGTATCCGGCACGCGGGGCTGCAAGCCATTGATCGATCCTACGCCACCGCCAGTCATGATCGCTTTCTCAACCCCTCAGATAGCCATGAACGTCCGGGCGTGGACGTAACGGCCAAACCGCGCGGTTATTGGCTAGATCGCGCAGCGTTGAAATCTCCCGGCGGAGGTTGTCAGTCACCGCGAAGAAATTGCTGACCAGCGAAATCATGTCCACGCCGCCGGCTGTCGTTATGTCGACCACGTAGCGATAGACGATCACTTCACCGCTTTCGTCCAAACTGACGGTACCGCCGCGCAGCCTTTCGTTGTCTCCGTTCAACCGCAGCAGCCCGGCCAGCATCGACGGATCGTCCTGATGATGGAGGAATCCGACAACCCCGCTCAGGGTAAACGCGCTGCCTGTCGGCGGTACGTTGATGACGCATTCACCGCCGCCTTCGCGCTCAAGCACGCACTCGCCATCCTTGTCGAGAGCGAAGCCGCCGTCGGCGCCCGCACTGAACGCTGCAAGCGCACCGTTCACGCGCTCAATCGACATCGTGTTTTGCTCCCCATCCGCCGCGACCGACCGTGCTGGGCGATGCGTGCGGGCCGTCGTCCGGCGCTCGCTGCAAAAGCCAGACATTGCCGCAAACCGGGGCTCCGCCTTGCGTCCGCAGCACGGCATATCGCCATTCCACGATCGCAAAACCCGCAGATCGCGCGCACTCGTGAATGTACGAACTGGAATGGGCGTATCGGCCGTTCTTTTGCAGCGACCAGCCGTTGCCGCTGGTCGTTTCGACAGTGAAGGCAAAAAACCCGCTCGGCCGAAGCGCCTGCCAAACATCTGAGAAGAGCGTATCCAAATCGCCGAGATAGACCAGCACGTCCGACCCGATGCAAAGGTCGATCGTCCCGCGTTGCTGCCGAAGGACGTCGACAAAGTCGGCCTCTACCAGGCGGTCGTAGCACTGCTTTTGCGCCGCCAGCGCCAACATCTTAGGTGACAGGTCGACACCGATCAGCGTGCCGGCGATGGGCTTGAACAAGGGGCCGCAGATGCCCGTGCCGCAGCCGACATCGAGGATGACCGGCGCCGACGGCAACGTGCGCTCCGCGACAATGCCGATCAGAAGATTTGGCGCGCGGTACGACAAATCAATCATGAGGTGGCGCTCGAACTCGTCTGAGTAGTCGTCAAACAGCGCCTTCACATAGTGCGGCGACGCCCGCGTCGGCCGTCGCCCCAGCCGCGCCAGAAACAGGTGCATGTTGGCGCGAATGGCCGGCAGACAGCGACGAAACACCACGGCCAGTGCAGCCAGGACCAGAAACAGGTGGATCAGGCTCTGCGCATGCAAGGACAAGCTGGCTGTGTAGGAGGCCGCGACCATGCTCAAGCTGACGATCAGGATCGCGTCCCAGAACGCTGTGAGACATCGCCGCAACGACGCCAATGCCTGCCACGGGCTGCTGGATGTGTTCTCGCTCAAGATCGGCCTCGCTCGTCAGCGCCCTGCTCTCGGACACGCCAGTGCCAGGATTACGTCTGTCCAGAAGTATGCATATCGGTTCCGGAAATGATGTCCGAGAAAAGTCCAATTTGAAGTGTTCCCGGGAGGCCCGTGCACGGTCGGATTGTCCGATGCGGAAATGCCGCGAACCGTGCGCTTGCGCTTTCGGTAGAGATGGGTTCCAAGGACGGCGAGACCGGCCGTGCCCATCACGATCGGCGTCGCGATCAAGGTTGCGCCGCCCGTCGCTCCGCCCCGCCTGCGGGAGGCGAGCCTTTCGTTTATCGTGGTCGAATGGCTAACGGCGGCGCCTGCGTCCCAGGCAAAACACCGCCGTTCCGTCACCGGTTGGTCGCGCCCGACGGCAGAATACCGTGCGCTCGATCAGCACGCTCGTCTATGTCGCTGCCTACGTTTCGGCGGCGGGCTTACTTCGTCGTCCGGGCTTGCGACGGCTGTGGCACATAGACACGATGGAAGAGGCCTGTCGCTTTGCCCGGTTCGTTGCTGCCGAAATAGACCTCGTTGCTGGAGCTGACGACGATGGAGGCAATCGTCGCGCGGGTCGCGGGCGTCGTTATCCGCAGCAATTCCTCGCCCGTATAGAGATCGAGCACTACTAGATCGTTGTGTCCATCGACATAGTCAGTGCAGTAGACCATGCCACGGTCGGATACGATCGTGGGGCGGGCGCTGGCGCGCAATTTCTTTTGCCACATCGTCTCGATGGAATTGCTGCCTGACACCCTGACGGCCGTGAGCGTGCCATTGCCCTGGTCGTTGCCAATGATAATTCCCGAGTCATCGTCGATCGTCAGGTCGAAAAAGCTCCACCCTGGTCGCGTCGAACCTGCGAACAGATCGGGCCCGGTCAGCGGTCGGGTGTCGCGGGAGTAGGAAGCCTCCGTGTCCTGCCAGAAGATCTTCATGGGTTCGGAGGCGGAAAAAACCGTGTTCGTCGCGTAGTAGGCCCGTCCATTGACGATGACGGGCGACGTCGGCTTGCGGATCTTATTCGCGCCGGCAGCATAGGGGGCATATCGCGACCGCCACGTGTCATCGAGGGTGAGGGAGCCTTCTGCAATCCGAAAGCGTACGGTTTCGGATTGATTGACGTGATAAAGGTACTCCTCGCCGTTTTCGAGCCGTTCCACCGTGAGCCGCGGGGATGCACCGGGATAGTCCACGTCGGCGGTGATTGCCAGGCTCTCCGGGTCGATCAGCAAGAATTTCGAAGCGTTGCCCACCAAAGAAAAATATTTCGTGATCAGCTCGCCTGAGCCGCTGGTGGCCAATCCGTTGTATACTGTCGAGTGACGTAACAGCCCGGGTGCAACCGGAAGATTGACCGACTTGTCGATGGTCATGGACTCCGGCTCGATCCGATAGAGGTGCGACTGTGAAATGGCGTACACGAAGCCGTTGGCGTGAACGATCGCCCCGCCGACATAGGGCGCCGTCGTACCGCGGTCGAGGTTCAGGCGTACCTGTGCGCCCGTTTTGGGGTTGAATTTGGTGATGTGAGGGGCCGACTCAGTGGCACCGACGGGCAGACCGTCGATTTGACTGACGTATCTTGAAAGAATCAGGGGGGTACCGCCGATAACGAAGACCTCATCCTGGTCCCGGGTGTAGGCGAAAGTCGGAAAGGGCATCTCCACCGTGTCAATGGCGACGTCTGCCGCCGTCACGCCACGGGGTAAGCCCGCGTCAACGACGGTATTCGAGCGATTGAGGTTCGCCGAATCCGCCGGCCACGACGTCTCGTACAACGAGGCGCGATAGCCGGGCTGTGTCACCATTGCGCCGGTGTCCGCGCTTGCGACGGCTAGGGAAGCGAATTGAACAGCGACGACCAGGATCGCGTTCAGTCGGGTGGTGGAACTGATGCTCATCTTCTGCCCTTCAAAACTCAGGCTGCGATGCTGTTCTAGCGCGCTCGGCGCGTGCGGTATGCCAAACGCTTTACACAAGGAGGATGTTTTCTTCCGTGCCTGACTTTTCCCTGTATCAATCAATGATGCTCGATCATCTCCTGCCACCAAGGCTCCAGGATCTGGTGTTGGAAGCGTGTCGTACGGTCGAATACGACGACGGCCAGCTTGTCTGGGCCAGGGGCGATCGAACGCAAGGCTTGGGGATCGTCCGTTCGGGACGGCTCAATGCCGGCAATACCGGCATCGACGGCTCCTACATCGTGACCTTCGTGCTCGGGCCGGGGCACGTTTTTGGCGGCTTGTCGATGTTCGCCGATCTGCCAACAAGGGCATACGACATCATGGCGGTCGGGCCGGCGGTGGTCGGCCATCTCGACAAGCCGCAGTTCGAAGCGTTGACGGACGCCGAGCCGAAGATCCTGCGCCATCTCCTGCGCGCCGTCGCCTTGCGCATGTTCGCCGAGACGGAACTTCTGGATGATGCAATGCGTCTTCCGCTGCGCGTGCGCGTTGCGAAAATGCTTCGAACCTTTTCCGAACTGTCTGCCGGTGCGACCGTGCTGGAAGGACGCCAGGCCGTTCTCGCCCAAACTCTCGGCACGTCACGCGTGTCGATCAGCAAAATCCTCCATGAGCTGCAGGATATCGGTCTGATTTCGGTTCAGCGCGGCAAGATCACCATCGAGGACCGCCAGGTGCTGGACGATTGGATCGCCCGCCACAACCTTGTGGGCGAACTGGACGCAGAGGCCACGAACATCTGATCGAGCGCGCCGCCGTCCTTCGAGACGCGCCTCTGGCGCGCATCAGGATGACGGTCCTGGCGGCGTCATGATCCTGCGGCGCGTCCCGACGGGGCGTATTTCGAAGGATGCCGTCGGTCGATCGTCACCGTGCCCGCTCCCGCTCGTACGCGGCAACGAGCCGTTTGAACTGTGCGGCGCCCTCGATCCCTTTGTGCATGTCAAGCATGACGTCCTGGAGCTTGGTCAGATTGCCCGCCTGCTTGGCGATCATCTTGTCGTATTGCGGGCCGAAGCGGCGATCGATGGTCGCACCCGTCAAATACTGCATCACTGCCAACTGTTGGGTGTCGGAGCCTTCGTGCAGAACGACGTTGAGATCGTGGTCGGTCAGCCCTTGGTAGTGTTGGATTTTCTCCAGCTCTTCGGCGCAGGCGCCATTGCGCAGCACGACATTCATGTAACGTTGCGCTTTCGCTTGAAGCCCTTTTGCATCCGTTATGCGGTTTTCCGGCGGCAGTCTGCTGTTCCACAGATCCGCCTCGGTTTCGGCGATCGCCAGGCACTCCAGAAAAAGCCGATCGTCGGCGGCCTTTTTGACGTCATCCCAGTGGTCGCCGGCCGCATACAAGTCTTTGTACAACTGCAGGGCCTTTTGCGGATCGATCTTGTCGCGCTTGATATCGGTTTGGAATTCTCTGAGGCGCCTGGTCAGTCGACGATCCAATTCAGGATAGATCGGATCGCTTGCGTGGCTCACCGGATCCGTCGGTCTGACGTTGGCAGCGGCACGCGCGTATGCGCGCTGATCGCGCCTTGCGGCGTCCGCCATGCCAACGATGACTGATTTTGTCGCTTTTTCGACCTTTTCTTTGTGCTCAACGAGCCCGTGGTTGAAGGCCCGAACGTGCTCGGGCAGGCTGGACTGGAGGGCCTCTTCGCGCCGGGCGCGCTCTTGTCCGATCGCTTTCTTTAGCGCATCGGTTCGATCCACATCATTTGCTATTCCGCCAACCTCGAAGTGTTCTTCGTAGATGGTGCCCCTGCGCTCCGGGGCCGCGTCGGCCGGTTCGTCCGCTTCGGCGTCGATCTCGGCTTCGGCGTCGTTAACGGCGTCAGTGTTGTTATCGGCTTCTTCCAGAACCTCTGGTCCATCGGCGTTGTCGGACTCGACACTATCGACCTGCACGTCGGGCACTTCAGGGAGGCCGAATTCTTCAATCACCAAAGCGTCCCTGATGGTATTGAGTTGCGCGACATAGGCCTTGAGCGAGTCCAGTTTGGTGCGCGCGGTGTGCAGTTGCCGATTGGTTGCGGCGGCGTCTCTGGCCTGCGCCATCGTCAGGGCGGCGTCCAGCCGTTCGATGCGTAGTTGCAGCGCGTCGGACAGCAAACCCAGCTTGATCAGCACCATCCGGCCCTTCGCCGGATCGTGCCGGCGCACGGCCAAAAGGCCGAGCAACAGGTTCTCGCCGAACCTTTTCACCGGATTGTCGCTTGCGGGTACGCCAGTGGCGTGTGCGGCGTCCGTCGCCTCTAGTTTCGCACCGGCCCTGTCTATCTGCACCAGTTTCCGCAAGAACCCGACCGTGGGCATGGCGCCGTTGGCCACGTCCTCGATGAGCGAATCGACGCTTTTGTCGAAGCCGTGTTCCGCGTCTTCCCTTATTGCTTGGACATTGCCGAAGGCCAATTTCGTATTGCGCGCGACCGAGTGGCCGATCCCCAGAAGGCCGCCCCGCTGCCGATCGATGCGCGCTTTCGTACGGAGCTCAAGCTTGCCCGACAGCGTCGTCATGATTTCCGCAAGGGGGCGCCCCTGCGTCGTTTTGAACGTCGTCTCGGTCGGAACCGGGACGAACTCGGTGCCGGCGGTGAGTTGATCCCGGTTCAGGCGGCTCCATTCGGGCATGTGGCCGTTCCTTTTTTTCGCTGGTGTCCCCGACCGGTCAGATCCGGACGAGCCCGGGTGCGTCCGGCGCCAAGTCGGAAGAGGCACCATCATTGGCCGCCCGCGCGGAGGTCGCGTGTCCGCCCAACTGGTCCGTTGCATGGCGTTCGCGCCAGAACCGCAGGACCTCGACAAAGCGGTCGAACTCGCGTCCGAGGACCGCGGCAGCGAGATCGTCGGTGTGGAAGACCCGGCACAGCACGATTTCGTCGCTGACCGGGTCGATCGCCAAACTGGCGCCGCCGGTGCCGAGACCGACGAGGTTGGCCATCAGCAATTCTTCCATTACGGCGCTGCGGCCGTTGTCCGGCATGGGCCCGACTGCGGCGGTCATGGAGAATTGCGCGTCATCGCCGGTCGGACCGATATCGACGGCCATCTCGTCGTCGACCATGAGCTGGATACCGTCGTCGGTGTCCAGATCGACCGTGTCGGCGCCGTGCGCTTGCGCCCACGCCGTCAGCATTTCCGCCAGAGCCATGTCAACCCGTCCGTCTTCCCAAGCGCCTTGCCGCGTTCAGCGAGATTGGAACCACAGTTCCGTCTGGCAGAACCTTGAACGAAACCCGCCTTGCCGACCGGACGAAATCCTGATGATCGACCGTCTGCGCGGCCGATCGCCCCGCACGTCGTTGCTCGGTCATGCCCGTCGCGAAGACAGCCGTTTGGTCACTGTTCGGTCCGAACTGGGCAGTGGGTCTTGATCTAGCCTTGCCGCCACACTAGGCGAATGCCGGAGGCCGGGCCGGTAGGCCGACTTCCAAACAAGGGGACAAGGCGGTGGCGACGACGGCGGCAGCCCATCACCGGAACTTTGGCGTCCTGCTGGTTCAGGGCGTGTTCGTCGAAATCGCCCGAAACCTGGCCGGTCCACGGCTTGTCCTGCCGTTTCTCTATCTGGCGTTCGGAGCGCCGGTCTTCCTGGCTGGCGCTCTCATTCCCCTGATCCAGCTTTCACGGGTCGCGGGGCAGATCCTGTGCGCACCGTTCATCAACGCCACGCCGGTCCTCAAGTGGTACATGGTCACCGGGTCCGTGGTTATTGCTCTTGCCCTGTCGTTGGCAGGCCTGGCAGCCGACCTGACCTCTGTTCACCTCGTTGCCGTTACGTTTCTGATCGCCGTCGCCGGCGTCGGGTTCGGTCAGGCGATTAGCCGGATCGCCTTTCAGCATATGCTCGGATCCGTGATGACCGAGGACCGGCGCGGTGCACTGTTGTTTACGCAAACGGCGGTCAGCGGCGTTGTCGCGATTGCCGTTGCCTGGCTTCTGCATCGCATATTCTCAGATGTCGGATCCCTGGACAGCCACCTGACCTTGTTGTGGGGCGGTGTTGTCGGCTATCTCGTCGCGGCCGTTCTTGCCACGGCATTGCAGGAGTCTCGAACCGGCGATGTGGAACCGCGCCAATCGAAGGCATCGTCGGCGCTTGCAGGTTACTTCGATGCGATCAGGAGCGGCACGGCGGAAACATTCCGCGAGCCGTGGTTTCGGCGCTTCGTGGTCGCACGGTTCCTGCTCGGCTCCGTTGAATTGGCGATGCCGTTCTATGCGATCCACGCCGCATCCCTCCACGCGTCGACGCAAGGAAGCCTGAGTGTCTTCGTCATTGCGGCAAGTGCAGGGCTGGTCGTTTGCGGGCCCCTATGGCAACGGCTCTCGCGCGTTTCGCTACCCGGCCTGCTGAACACGGCCTGCGCGTTTGCTGTGGTCGCAGGCGCCATCGCCATCGCCATCGAAAACGTGCCGTTGCTGCGCCACGAAATCTGCTACGGGCTCGTCTTCTTTTTGGTTTCGGCTGCAAATCAGGGCGTTTCCAGCGCGCGCAAGATCTACCTTGCGGAGGCGGCGCCGCCAGCGCGGCGCGCATACTACATCGCCGGAGCGGAATCGGTTGTCGGCATGATCGGCTTGCCGTTCGCATTCGCTCTGGCTGCGCTGGCCCACCTGCAGCATGTGGTCTGGCCCATTTACCTGCTGCTCGCAATGAACGCGACCGCCATGGTCTCTGCGCTGTTTCTGATGCCGACCCACCGTCATGATCACGAACGAACGGGTGTCGGCGCTCCATGAAATGTATGCACCCGGCGTCAGGCTCGGCCCCCGGACGTCTGCTGCTGTGAAGAACCTGTCCGGATCATCATCGCGTCCGCGATGGTTCGGTCAGATTGCACGTACAAATGCGCGCGGAAGACAATGTCATCAGCGGCGTGCGCCAGGGCGTAAGGCGGGTCGGATACGATGTCAGGATGCCGCGGTGGCCGCGTTGGCGCGGGCGCGCCCTGTGAAACCCCGCGGACAGCGCAGTCTTCTCCCGATCAGACGGCGCCGGACCGAGACTGGGTCAGGTGATCATCCTCATCGCACCGCGAGGGCCGGCATCGTTTTGGGATTGACAGCGCAACGGCCTGGACCGCGATCAAGAGAGAGTAGAGCACGCTTACGAACTCTACTGCTGCAAGCGTGCTCTAGCCCCGTTGGGCGTTCGAGCCGGGGGGGCGGGGGAGGCAACCGACAAATGCTCGAACACCTTGGGGCGTTTCGGATCTCTCCTGGCTGACGGGTGAATTGCATTTCGCGCCGTCGTGATGCATCTCAATGTATGGCGTTCCGGCACCGGTGTTGTTGACGAAGTTCGGACAAGTTATCGGCCTCGTCAGGTCTTGACCGCATCCGCTGGTCGGCCGTCATCTTTCGGGGGTGTGCTCCATCCCCTTACCGAGCGCGCCGCTGGTATAGCGGTAACGCCAGTAGCTCAATGCCTCGACGAAAACGCTCAGTTCCCGATCGAAAACCCTGAAGGAGAGACCGTCATGGGGAAACTGCCGCCAAAGGGCGATCTCGTTGCGCTTCGTATCGATGCAGAGCGCGGCACCGCCTGTGGCCTCGCCCCGGAAATTGGCCTCCAGCAGCTCGCGGTAGACTGCCTCGCTGTCGTCAGCCGGGACGGGGCCGATCGCTGCGGCGACAATGAAGCCCCCCTCATCTGATGCTGCAACGATATCGACAATCAGGTCGTCGTCGATGACGAGATGGCCGCCGTCGGCCTCGAGCGCGACGCTGTCCCGGCCGATGGTCGCGGCAAGCTCGTTCATCAGATCGGCCAACGCCATGTCGCAATCTCCACCAATCCGGCGCCGGAGCGGGCCGGATCTGTTCCCAGTCTTGGCAGTTCGGTTTTTCGCATATCGCACGATCACATTCCGGCGGTGGCGGCGATGTGACGAGATTCGGACGTTCTCGCGAGCCGGCGCGGTCAATCCATCTGAAGCGGTTGCATCGCTGAACAGATCCCGCGCCAACCCGCACGCCGCATGTTCGCGTCAAGGTTCCGATACGGCAACCGCGCGCGTCGGTACGGGCCCGCTGCAGTGTGGTGAAGCGGACCCGCTATGACCTGTGCCGGCGTCCAGCGGCTTGCCGTGACGGCTCTTCAGCGTCAGCGACACCAGACACGACACGGCGGCAGCGACGACGAGGTACCACACAAATCCAAAGTCGTCGTGACTGCGGTCGATCATCCACACGGCCAACATCGGTGCGGTTCCGCCGAATATGGCGAAGGACAGGTTGTAGCTGATGCCGACTGCAGTGACGCGAACGCGATGTGGAAAGCTCTCGACCAGGGCGGAGGGGACGGACGCGGCCGCCAGCGCAATCAGGGCGGCAAGGCCAATCTGACCCGTCAGGATCAAGCCCGGGTCGGGGTGATGCATCAGCCAGACGAGCGGATAGGCGAGAAACACCAGTCCGGCATAACCGATGGCCATCATGCGCCGTCGACCGAACCGGTCAGACAGCAGGGCGAAAACCGGCATGAAGATGAAAAGCGAGGCGATCGAGATTGTATTGATCGTGAGTGCGGCGGACTGGGGTTCGTTGACCTGGTCGACAAGCCAACTCGCGGCGAAGACGAAAACGAGATAGTAGCCGACAGCATAGCCGACGGTCATGCCGACCCCTCTCAGGATTCCACGCCACTCTTCGCGCCAGGCTGAAAGGAGAGGCGATTTTTCTACCTTGGTTGCCGGTGTATCCGGCAGGCCGCGCCGCAACAGGTAGCCGACAATGGCGACCGCGACGCCGAACCCGAACGCAAAACGCCAAGCCGATTGGGCAAGCTCGCCGTCGGCGAACGTCATGCTCAGTACGGCACCGACGCCGGATGCCAGCAGGATTCCTGCATTCGCGCCGTTGAGGGCAAAAACGGAGAACAGCGCGCGGCGGCCGTGGGGCGAATGTTCGGCCAGATAGACGACCGAGCTTGTGTACTCGCCGCCCACGGCCAGACCCTGGGCCATGCGCAAGACGACCATAAGTATCGCCGCCGCAATCCCGATCGATTCGTAGGTGGGTAAAACGGCGATGAGCCCGATGGGCACAGCCATCATCAGAATTGACAGAACCAGCGCCCGACTGCGGCCATGCTTGTCGCCGATATGGCCGAAGAGCGCCGCACCGACAGGGCGCATCAGAAAGCCTGCTGCAAAGGCACCGAAAGACGCGATAAGTGAAACCGTGGGGTCTTCCGACGGAAAGAACTGACGCGCAATGATCGGAGCGAAGTAGCCGTAGATCGCAAAGTCGTACCATTCGAGGACGTTACCGACGGCGGCGGCGGTTGCCAGCCGTCGCAGCGGTTTGCCGGTCGTCTGCCCATGGCTTGAATTGGTCATGCCGCGTCCCTGGCGGTCATCCCGCTCGTTTTTTTTGGGCGGTGAGCGCCTGATCTCGGGTCATGTGGATTTCCTTCTGGCCGGTGCGCGGTTAGGAGGGCACGCCGTCCTCGCTGACGACTCCGGGCTTGATGAGCCCCGACGTCGCATCTGCGAAACCGTGCAGCATGAACTGGATGGCGACTGCACACAGAAAAAGCCCAAGAATGCGCGTAGCAATATCGAGGCCGTTTTGACCCAGGAGTTTCTGAACCAGACCGCCTGCCAGCAGAACTGTCATTACGACAAGCGTGGCGCCCACGGCGACGATCGACATGGCGAGACTGGCGGTCAGAGACGTTGCGTGATGGGCAAAGACGATCACCGTACTGATGGTGCTGGGTCCGACAAACATAGGAACACCGATCGGAACCAAAATGCCGCTTAGTCGCGCTCCGGCAATAGCCAGATTGGAACCGTTCTCCGGAATGTCACGCTTCGCATCGGCGGTGACCTCGAGAGTGCCGCGCGCCATGCTCAGCCCCACCAGCAGGATGATAATTCCGCCCGCGATGCGAAACGCCGGCAACGTGATCCCGAAGAAACTCAGAACCATCGTGCCGGTGTAAATGAACAGGATGACAAATACGGCGATGAAGACGCTCAAAAGAACTGCCATTTGCAGCCGCACAATCGGGCGTGCGTCGGATGTTGCGCTCACGAAGACCGGCAGATTGCCCAGCGGGTTCAGTACCGCGACTAACGCGGTGAAAAAGCTGATGTAGAAACTGGTGTCCACGGTTCGTCCTTCGGATCGGCAGACATCGCTGCGCGACGCATGACAGCTGTCGCCAATCCATACCGGACGCCGTTTGACCATGTCGGACCATCCCCGGACGGCGTCGGCGAACGGCGCTTCGTGTGCAGGGGGTTTGACGACGCGGTCCGAACCGGATGCAAGGGGGATGGGGAAAGTCCGTATCGGTACCGTCCTCGTCCCTGAGGACGGCCGCCGAGGGACAACGCGTTTTCGATGGGCGCCGACGCTAGTGCAACACTGGGACCGGATAGGCCTTTAGAGATCCGCCATCATGGCTTCGATTTCGGCGATCAGGGCCGTCCGATCCGGGGTTGCCGCCCCGCTGCGGGCGACGTCGAGGGCTTCGCCGTAGAGGGTCCGTGCTTCCTCGGCAGCGTCATGTTCGGCAAGCACGTGGCCCGCCTCCTGCCAGTATTTGGCGGCCAGCGCCGGTTCATCGGAGGCCGAATAGTGCCGGGCGATCTGTTCCGGCTCGGCGGTTGCGATCTGCGGAAACGCCGTCACGATGACATCGGCGACCCGGCGGTGGTACGCGCGCCGTGTCCTAAGCAGCATGGCCTCATAGACGGCGTCGCGGACCAGGACATGGCTAAAGCTGTACTCCAGCGTTTCACCGCGACCCCGCTCTTGCAGAATTCCGGCGTCTCCCAGGGCGGCCAGGGCGTTGTCGAGTTCGTCATCAGCGAGGCCGGCGACCCGCGCTAGGAGCTCACGAGGAAACGCGCGGCCGATAACCCCCGACCACTCGGCTACCTCTCGCGCCTCCCCGATCTGATCGAGCCGGGACGCCAGCAACCCTTGCAGCGTATCCGGGATGGCCCTGTTGTCCGCCAACGCGTGTTCGCCCCGGGGATGGGATGCCGCCATGCGCGTTATTTCGCGCAGGTAGAGCGGGACACCGTCGCTGCGCTCCGCGATATCGTCGATCATGGCCGCGGGAAAGACCCCAGCATGGGCCTGCTCGGTCAGGAGGCGCATGCACTGGGACCGGCCCAGCGGTTCAAGCGTAACCCTGGTGGCCTCTTGGAGCCCCGGAAGCGTGACCGCGTAGTTGCTTCTGAAGCTGAGCACCAGCATGAGCGGTATCTCGGCGACCCGCGGAAGCAATCCCTCGAGCGTGGCGAGTGTCGATGAATCGGCCCACTGAAGGTCGTCGACCAGGAGCACGCCGGGGGCCGCCTGTGCGCTGGAGCCGATCATGAAGAGAAGCGCTTCCTGAGTCCGCTCGCGCTGGCGCTCGGGATCGAGGCTCAGAGCGGGGCGCTTGTGGGCGGGCGCCGAAACCGAAAGGAGCGAGGCCAGCAGGGACAGTTGGTCCGTTTCTGGGTAGCCGATCTTGTCCACGAACATCTCGATGGCCCGCAACTGCTTTAGCGGCGGCGTTTCAAGTTCGACGTCCAACATCCGTCGCAGCAGATCCAGCAGCGGATACAACGGCGTCCTCCGGTGGTAGGGAGAACATTGGACCCGAAGGACCCTGTCTTCGGGTATGGCGATTTGCGACAGTAGCTCTTCACACAGGCGCGACTTGCCGATGCCGGGATCACCGCTCAGCACAACGATCCGACCCGTGCCATTCGCGGCACGGCGCCATTCGTTCTTGAGATGGATCAATTCCCAGTCCCGGCCAACGAAGGGCGGCTCCTCCCAACCGCCGGGCTGCAGCCCGCGGCTGTCCGCTCGGCCAACGGCGAAAAGCCTTTGCGGCTCTCCGTCCACGCAGAAAGTTGCGGCCTCGACCAGCGGAAACCGTTCCTCCAGGAGACCCGCCGTGACCGTATCCACGATCACGCGGGCATCCGCCGCATCGTGATCATGGTCGGGCGCAAAGACCGGATCGATCCCGATCAAGAGCTGGCCTGGCATCCCCGCCGTACCAGGGTCGACAATCGCCCGGCCGGTTGCGATGGCGACCGTCGCCTTCAGGTCCAGGCTCGACGCCAGGTCGATCAGGTTGCGTGCCGCCATTACGGCGACAATCGCGGGCTTTTCTGCGGCACGCGGGTAGCCGACATGGATCACCACGCGGCGGGCAGATTGCTGCGCGATGCTGCATGGCAGTCCGGCGAGGATATCCGTACACGCGTCGGCAAACGCATGCAGGGCCTCCTGCAACGCTTCGGGATCGGCTTTTGTCTCCGAGCGATCCAGACGGCATTCCAGCACTGAAACAAAGCGCCGTTCGGGCTTGCCGCGAGCCGGAGCGTCATGTTCGCCGGCGTCTGCCGCATCATCGACGGGCGGCGCGCCGTCCGCGGGCGTCGCTTCTTCGGACTGAACGTCCGCTACGAAGCGATAGCCCCGGCCGTGGAACGTTTGAATCGGCTTGTCGGCGCTTCTGCTTTGACCGAGCGCGTGGCGTATGCGGCTCAGGCACCGGCTGAGCGTGCCGTCGCTGACGTAGATGCCGGGCCAGCAGCTCTCGAGCAGTTCCTCGCGCGAGACGACCCGCTCGCGGTTCTTGATCAGGAATACGAGGACGTCGAAGACTTTCGGTTCCGTCGGCAGCCATGTATCGCCGTGCAGCAGCTGGCGCCGGGACTCGTTCACCACAAATTCGCCAAAGGAATAAATCATCGTCTCAAACCGTTGTTTGCAGTGGTCGGTGCCGTCAGACCCTGTTTCATCATTCGACTATGTATTGCAGGGTGCGCGGCGTCGTCCGTTGTCCCGCCTGTATCAGGCGACTGGGACCGGAAAGCCGGCGGCGGAATTCGTCCGTGACCCGGCGCGCCTGCGAGGCATCGTGAATGAGTCTCGGTGTGATGATCACCAACAGCTCCGTCCGGTCGTCCTTGTTGCTGGTGGACCGGAACAGGGTGCCCGCAACGGGAATGTCGCCCAGAAGCGGAACCTTGGTCCGTGATCTCTCGCGCCTGTCGCGGATGAGTCCGCCAAGCGCAACGCTCTGGCCGTCGTCGACGGCCACGGTCGTGGTGATGATGCGCTGTTGTATCGTCGGTGAATCGATTCCCGACGTGACGGTCGAAATCACGTCGCTCACTTCCTGATCGATCTCCAGTATCACCCGGCCCGACGAACTGACGCGCGGGCGGACCTTGAGAATGACACCCGTGTCCTCCTGCGTGATCGAATTGACAATCGGCGCGTCCGGGTCGGACGTGCTAACCACGCTTTGGGTCGCGATCGGTACCTTGTCGCCGACGCTGAGCAGGGCCTCCCGGTTGTCGAGTACTAGCACCGATGGGGTCGAGACGATGTTGACATCCGTAACAGAGTCCAGGGCATTGATTGCCGCGCGGATGTCGCTCGTAGCGAAAATCGCATTGAAGCTCGGAATGAGCGCGGCCGGCTGTACCGATCCGGATTGGATGCCTGTGAAATTGAAGTTGAAATTCCCGGTCTCGAAGAACCATCTGACACCAAAGTCGAGATCATCGTTCAAGGTTACTTCGGCGATAGTCGCCTCCAACAGGACCTGATGAGCGACCTGATCAAGCCGGGTAATAAGCTGGCCGATTTGCTGCTGCTCCGCCCCGGTACCGAAGGCAATAATCGCGTTGCTGACGTCGTCCGCCACGACCCTGGGTGGCGCGCCGGTACGTTGCCCGCCACTCGCCTCCGCCTCGGCCGCGCCCGATGTCGCCCCCGTCGCGGTCGCATCCGTTACGACTGAAGGCCCGAACGACAGCAGTTCCGCAAGGACCGGAAGGAGATCGACGGCCGTGCGGTTTTCGAGATGGTAAATGACGGCACGACGGATCTCCTGGCCCGCAGCCGATTCGAACCGCTCGATCCAGGCCTCGGCGCGGGCGACATAGTCCGGCTGCGACGAAATAATGAGGATTGAGGACAGGGTGTCGTTGGGCACGAAGCGCACCACGCCCTCGAGCGCGCCGCCTTCGTAGGCATCGAATACCTGTTCGAGCTCACTTGCGATCTCGGATGGGTCCGCATTCCGGAGCGTATAGAGCGAAACCGATTTGTCCCGAAGCACGTCGATATCGAATGTGCTGACGGCATCGAGGATCGCGTCGATATCCGCGCCGCTGCCGCCGGCGAACAAGATGTTGCGCTGCCTGTTCGAGCTCATGGTCACCGACGGCGAGACGATCGGTTGCAGGATGCGGATCATTTCTGTCGCGGAGATGAACTTCAACGGCAAGACGTACACGGCCCGGTCCGCGGGGCGCGTGCGTGCGCTCAATCGAAACCGGGACACCCCAACGGTGGCGGGGATTGCCTCGACGACATAAACGTTGTTTTCCAGTTTCAGCGACAGGCCATTCAATTCCAGGACAGTATTGAATGTCTCGAGCAGGTCGTTGCGGTTGAGCGGACTGGTGGTGAGCAACGTGATCGTGCCTTGGGCATCGGGTGCAAGTGAGTAGCTGGCACCCAACGTGTCGCCCAGAATCGCCTTCGTGGCCTGCGCGACGGGAACCTCCATCAGGTTGACAGAATAGGTGCCGTCGTCGACCTGTTGTATTGTGATTTCGGGCAGAAGTCTGCCGGTTCGGCCGATGAATTCGCCGCTTCCAATCTGGCGATACGCAGATCGCGTGCCCACGTTCCCCGACGGTGCGGCCGGCGCTGGAGTCGCACCAGGCGTTCGTCCTGCGGTATCCGGCGGTACGGGCTGGACCGGGTGGAGATCGCCCGGTTCCGTTTTCGACGCCACGCAGCCGACGAGGATCAGCATCGCAGCCAGAAGAACCGCCGGCCCCGTGGCAACTGCGCGGCAACACGTCCTGCCAAAAGACGGCGGCGCCCTGTGAACGCTTCCGAACAGCATCTTCAACACATGTCCGCCACGTTTCAGGTCCGCTGCGTAGCCCGCCGCAAGTCGCCTGTCTCGCCAGTGCCACGCTAATCCAAGTTGCGTGAGTAGTCGAACGCGAGCGCCCGCAAAGGTTCTCGAGCCGTCTGTCGAACTATTCATGAGAACGCAGTCGACGGCCGCTAATCCAGGAGCCGGTCGTTGGTGGTGCAACAAGTTGGGCGTCGACGTCATCGCTTTTCGTACCATCGCCAGACGTCTCAGACCGTCCGAATAACGTCCGAACACGGTCCGAATTCGTAAGGCCAAAAGTGTCCGCTGGAATGCAATCTTTGACGGGTCTCGCCGGGACAGAAGGCGAAGGTGCGCATGAGCGACAAGGCGACCGCGGAAAAACTGTTTCAAGAACTCGGGCCCCTGCTTGACCCGGCTGCCATTGTCTATGACGACGCGGCCGCCCAGTGGGCCGTTGTCATCGACGATCGGACCCGGATCGATGTGGGTTTCGATGAAACCGCCGGGCAGTTCGTCTTCGCCCTCGATCTTGGTCAGGTGCCCGACCGGAGCGCGGACACGGTACATGAGCTGCTGCTGCGTTTCAGTTTCTTGTGGCGCGAAACCGGAGGTCTGACCGCGGCGCTCGACGCCGAGGGCCGGGCTGTCCTGATGTACAGACATGCGGTGCAGGACCTTGAGCTGCAGCGTTTGCACACCCTGTTGCAGAATCTCGTCCATCACCGTCGCATTTGGGCGGACCTGATCGCCAGGTCGGAGACGGAAGCGATCGACGCCGCGGCGGCCGAGAGCCCGGCCCCGTTCGGCGCCATAAAGGTCTGACACCGACACGGGAGGAGCGCGATCATGACCGATCAGATTCGGATCAACGGGAAGACGGAATTCGCCGAGCTAAGCGCCTTCGTGCAGGCGCACAAGGGCAAGACCGCCTTTGCCCTGGATGACAACGGCATCCAGATCTATGCCAGTGACCGGGCCGCGGCCGAGCCGGATGCAAAAGGCCTTGCTGATGCCATGCGCAAAAGCGCGGCATCGCCGACGGGACAGGATCTGGCAAGAAAGGCGCTCTACATTTCGCTTTCGAATACCTACGGCAAGGACGTCGCCGACCATGTGGTCATGCGCATGCGCCAGGACCTCTTGGCGCCGGACGCCAGTCTCAGCGATCTGATGAGCAAGGCGACGGACACGATCGACAACATGTTCAAGAGCGGCGGTCTGGACGACCAGTCTGAACTGTATCGGCAGCAGGCGGCCATCCTGGATGACGCGAAGTTAGTCGCGGACGCCGACCGGGCTGCCGGCAAGGACGGGGCCCCTAAAGATAAAAGGAACGCGGCGTTCGAGAACGGCCCGGTGTCTCTCTCGGACCGCACCTACGTCCCACCGGCCTCGGCGCACCCCCATGCGGATGGCATCGTCGCCGAACTCAGGGAACCCATCGCCTCACCGGTGGTCGCCGAGAAGGACGACAAGGAACCGCCACGGCTCGATCCGCACAGTGGCAGCACCGCCGGCCTCGATACCAGAGAAGACGGCGATGACGACAATGAGGCCGTTCGCGAGGCGTCGACAAAGGCCAACAAGGCGCCGGAGGAGCAGCTGTCTGCCGCCGCGGCGTCGGGCGCGATAAGGGAGCTGCCGGCCGACCTGGCGAAGGTGCACGGCGCCCTCGACAAAATGCAGGATGTCTATGACGACATTCAGCTGGCAGTTTCCAGATCGCAGCAGAAGCAAGCCGCGCGCCGCCGGGCCATGATCGGGAAAAACGGTGGCCACCGTGCGGCCACTGTCGATCAGGCCATGAACGCCACCTACCGCGACAACATACGGAAAATGATGGGCCAGAACTTCATCGACGTCGCCGAAAGAGGTGGCGGCAACGGCGTGCCCAGCTTTACCAAGCTGCTCGAGTCCGCCAACCTTCCGACCGACAATGCCGTCGTGCGGGACAAGGCCAAGGAATACGTGCTTGAGGCGTTCCGGAGCTACGACAAGAACGACTTCAACACACTGACGAATGCGCAGCGGGCGAACGATGTCGCCCTGCCGGCGCTGCAGAAGTACCACGACTTGCGCGAGATCTAGGGCTGGTTCTGCGCAGGCGTTACGGAAGCGGCAGATACGGCCCCGGAGCCGAGCGTCGGCGGCGATGCCCTGTAAATCTTCGGTGTCATCCCGGCCTTGAGCCGGGATCCATCGCCCACCGGTTCCGGGACGCGCTGTCGCGATCCGGTCGCGCACCCTAGATCCCGGATCTCCGCTGCGCTTCGTCCGGGATGACGGGCTGGGGCAGGCGCCGCAACGCCAACGCCAAACCGAAAAGGGGCCGCATGGATATCCATGCGGCCCTGTTGCTCCGGTGTCGATGGTGCGATCAGCCGATCTTCGTGGCGTTGGACGCCGCCTCCATCGACTTCGCCTGGGCCTGGGTGGCGCTGTCCATCGCGTCCGTTGTCTTGTTGATCGACGTGCCCGCGTCGTTGACGAGTTGGTCCATCGCCTGTCCGGTGTGTTCCGTCGATTTGGACTGGCTGTCGAGCGTGGTCAGTTTCGACTCGCCTTCTCCGATCTCCATTTCATAGTGACTGTCGACACCCGTGGCCGAGGCGTCAAAGACGCCGTTCATTCCCTGCGCGAGGCCGATGTTGCCCGGTTGCGCAATGCCGACGGCGCCGCTGGCGCCGGCGCCGGCGCCTTTGAGAGCGGCACCCCATATCGCCTTGTTCCGTCTCATCTTGGCGTTGTCGACCTGTTGGTCGGCTTTGTCCTGGGCGATGTTGTAGTCCGCGTTCATTTCGGCCAACGAGGCATCCGCGCCTGTCCTCTCCGCCTTCGCGTCGGCTGCTCCGATCTGCTGCAGCAGGGCGTAAACGATCGCCAGGACGTTCTTGCAGTACGCGAAGGCCGCCGGAGTCAAGTTGTTGATCTGAGGATTATTGGCGGCGGTGTTCGGGTCCGCCTTGGGCGGATCCAGGGGGGTGGACGCCGCCGCGCTGCCCCCATCGTTCTTGACATCTTGCTTGTGGTGGCGGTGGTGGTGGATGCCAAAGGGATCGTGCCCGAACCCGGGCCCGCCGTGCATGCCGGCGATGCCGCTCCCAGGGCGCATGCCTGGTCCGTGCGGTCCATGCCGATCGTGGGGGTCCGGACCGGCATTGGGATCGATCGCCGGGGGGTTGGTGGAGCCGTCAATCTGGTTGACCATTGTCTTGTCCTTTCTTCCAAGTCTGCGTTTAGTGTGAATTTGCCTGCATGAGCCGTGCGGCGACGGTCGTTCCAGGCGTCTGGGGGACGGCGTTCCGCGGGCCGCTTTCAGCCGTCCGGGACGGGCCTTGCGTGTCCGGCGGTACCGGCGGCGCAAGGGGCCTCGAGGTGGCGACGTTGCCTGTCATGGCGTCCGCCTTGTCGTTCCGGGTACCTAGACGGTGCCGCCCGACGTCGGCGACGTGACCACGGCGCTCCTGCCCGCGGTGGATTGCGCTTCTGCCTGGTTCTGCGACATCTCGGCCGTGGATGCCATCGTCTTCTCGAAGTCCTGCATGGCGTCCTTCAAGAACTTGATCCACGTGTTGATCATCTTCCGCTGGAACTTCAGGTCGGCGTCGATTGCCGTGATGTCGGCGTCGTCCTCGTCGATGTCCTGCTGTGCGTCGGCGGCTTCGACTTCGACCGTCGTCAGACCGCCGGCGTTGACCATTTGGGTCGCTGACGATACCCGCCTGATCATGTTCGCCAGTTGCAACGTCGGGGGGTCCTCGCCGCCAGGATGCGGCTTCCCTTTGACGCCCTCGTTGCCATAGTCGCCCTCGGGGGCGTCGCTGGACCTGGCGCCGCTCGCGTCCTTGGGCCCGGCCTTCTTGGCGGCTTCGGTGGCAACATCCTCGGTGACTTCCTCCGCGACGCGTTCGGAACTCTCCTCGGCGGCGGCGGTGGCCTGTTTCGGCGCGCTGCCTGCCTGGGCCGCGATTTGCGTATCCCTAACGGCCTCTTGGGACCCTTCGCCGAACTCTTCAAACGTCCCTTCCGCCGTTGACGCAGACTTCTTCGCAGATGCTTTGGCGACGTTGGCGGCCACCTCTTCGGTAATGCCTTCGGTGCTCTCCTCGGTGACGATGCTGGCGTCCTCGGCCACGGACTCGGTCGCGGCCGCGGTACCTTCGCTGCTGGCCTCTGCGCTTGCTTCCATGCTGGCCTGCAGGCTCGCTTCCGTTGCCGCCGCAGTCTCGTCGGTGGCCGCGGCGGCGATTTCGCCGCCCGCCAGCATGGCCATCCTGATCGCCGCGGCGATGCTGGCGAGAGCAAGGGCAAGCTGGATCACCATCATGGCGATCTGAAACGCCTTCGCGCCCTCAGGGTCCTTCTCGGCCCATTTGTCCATCTCGCCACTGACGTCGAGGGCTCCGGTCGTCGCAGTCACGACGAAGGCCGCCATGGCGAGATAGCCGAGCACGCCACCCGCAATGCCGCCCGTGACGCCAGTGATGACCAGACCGGCGATGAGAATGCCGATCTTCCACTTCTTCATCACCTTCATCTTGTGGGCCAGCTTGGCGACCTTCTTGGCCGCGTCGTTGACCGTTTTGATGGTCTTTTGCGTGTCGATGTCGGATTGTTTCTGGTGGTGCTTGATTGTCGTATCGGCGAGCGCCGCCCCGACAGCCATGAACTTCGCGCTCAATTGCTCGATGTACATGATCATGGCCTCGGGCGTCATCGAGACCGGTGGCTCAAGGTCCTGCATCGACGGCAGTTGGACGTCCGTGCTTTTGCCGTCGGCCGTCTTCTTCTGAATCGTCAGAACGGACGTGGACGTGCCGGCGCCGTCAGCACCGCCACTGCCGGATGGCGGCAGCGGGGACTCCAGGTCCAGGCTGTAGGGGTCGCCCAGGTCCTGGTTGCCGCCGATGGCGGCCGCATCGCTGGTCATGGTCCCGCTCTTTCTTCGACTATTTGTTGTCCTGCAGGAGTTCGAGGAGCGTCTCCGCATGTTGCTTGACGCCGGCATGTTGCGGCGCGTCGCCGGCGACTTCGATCGCGCCTTCAAGAACGCCTGCGGCGGCCTCGGCGTCGGCCAGCGCGACGTAGCATTCGGCGACCCGGATCAACGACTTGGGGTCGTCGATGTTGAAGAACGCCGCCATGGAGTAGGCGCGCAGCGCGCCCTCGTAGTTCTCGCGCGCGAACATGCTGAGGCCGAGGCCGTTCCAGTGCTTCTCTTCCGAGTTGTCGAACAGGACCAGGAACCGGAAGAGCTTCTCGGCGTTCTCGAAGGCGCCTGCCTGCACCGCGTTGTAGGCGAGGGCGTAGACCGCCTCCATGCTTTCGTCGCTGAAGCCCTTGACGTCTTTGAGCTGTACCGTTCCCTGGATCAGGCCGATCACGGTCTCGGCGACGTCTTCGTTCTTCACGTTCGGAAACAGGTCGTCCATTTGCGAAAGTCGTTCGCGCAACAGGCCTTCGTCGTAGTTCTGGGGCTGAAACATCTGTGGATTCCTTATCTGAAGCGGCCCGCCCGCGGCATGCGCGCCGCGGGCGGGTTAGCCGGCCGGTTCGTTAGCCTTGAACCTTGGCGCTTCTGGCGACTTCCTGCATCTTCGACATCATGGCGTCGATGATGGAGAAGCCCTGCGTGATGTATGTCTGGAAGTTCTGCGTCTCGTGCGAGATGTCGTTGGTTTCCAGCTGGGTGCTGTCACGCGTCTGGGTCGCAACGTTCTTCATTTCGGTTTGGATATTGTCGACCTGATGGGAGGTGAGGCCCCACTGCTTGTCTTCAATCTCCTGTTTCTTGTCGGCCTTTTTCTCGTCCGACCAGGTCAGGACGTTGTGGGCAATCTCGCCGTGTTCGCCTTTGTATTCCTTGTGCGTCTTCGCGTAGTTGCCCATAAAGCCCCAAGTCGTTGAGGCGACTTCGATTTCTTCCGGCACCGGGATGTCGTCCGGATTGGCCATGTAATCGAGATACACCTGGTCGTCGTCGCTGATTTCATTGGACGCAATGGGGATGTTGTGATCTTCGCACCAGTCCACCAGGTTGACTTCATCGCCATTGTGGTCGGTGAAGGTGATGTCGTTGAGCTGGGTCTTGGCGTCGGCATCCGAATTTTCATTCTTCGACAACGCCGCCATGGCCTGGACAAGGTCACCGTAGTCTTGCGTGTGCATGTAATTTTCCACGCCTTTGGTGCGGATGACATCGCCGGTGACTTTGATGTTGTTCTGCGTCAGCAGGAAGTAGAGCGCCGCAATCGACAGGTTGAGGAGCTTGTCTTCCAGGCTCTCTTCGTGCGGGGGCGGATTCGCAACGATCTTGCCGTCCTTCATCGGATACTGGGCCGCTTCGTTGAGATAATCCGTCAGCGCCTTTTGCTCTTCCGTCGTCATGTTCTGGTAATCCGGCATGGCGTAGACCAGTTTTGCCGCCGCATCGCCATAGGCGGTCCTGCCTTTGCAGATGTCCTGAAAATTGTTCAGCGGCTGATCCGTGCCCATCGTCGCCAGATAGTAGGTCGCCATCTGTTGCGCTTTGGTCGTGTTGCCGTGCACGAGAATGAGCCCGGAGACCGCATCGCCGTCTTCAAGGTTCATCCGGTAGCTCGAGTTGTGATTGGCCATGAGGCTCATCACGTAGGACTGATCCTGCCTCGGCAGGCGGGTGAAGTTGACCATCGCATGCTGCAGCGCGTCATTGTTGGCCGGGGCCATGGACGCGGACATGCCCTGAAGAGCGATCAACGTCCCGGCTTCGCCCGCCGAGATTTTCCCTTCCATGGCCAAATTCTCGATGTCTTTCGCTGTCATGCTGTTCGCCAGCGCCACCAGATTGTTCATGCGATCCTCGGGCAACTGTTGCCCCGAGGCCCAGGTGTTCAGGGCAAACTCGACGTTGTCCGCATTGCATGCATTGATGATTGCCTGTTGCTTCGCGGCGTAATCGCTTGTCGACTTGGTCATCACCAATGTTTTGTCTTCCGACGAAAAGTTGCCGTCGGTGTCATAGATGCTCGCGCCAAAATACCCCGCGGATACTTCGCCGACCTGCTGACTTCCATCACCACTCATTTTCATCTCCATCAACTGATTGGGTGTCTGTTCCATCGGTCCATATGCTGGATACGGACGTTGCTAGGCGTTGACGCGGGCGCGCTTGGCTTTCGTGCGCGGTCGCGGCGCCGGCTTGTTCTCTTCCTCTCGTTTGCGATGGTGGTAGGCCACCACGTCCGACGCGCCGGTGGCATCCGCCAGGGCGAGAACCTCGTCGGCGCTCATGCCGTGCGCGGCGATCCGCGCCCGCCAGGCGGCGTCGATCTCGTCAAGCTGCTTGAGATTGGTCTCTGCCTGGGCCTTCATTGTCTCGCCGTCCGCGCGCAGCGCTTCGATTTCGGCTTCGCGCCTCGCTTTACGGGCGGCATGGTCTTCAGACGCCATGGTCGATCTCCTTCATGATGTGGTCCGGGACCGGCGGCGCGCCGCTCTGAGCTGCGTTAGCCGATCGCCCTCTGGTTTCGCCAGCAGATGTATTCGCCGCCGTTTCGTCTTGTCTGACGAAAACCGGACAAATGACCGATACGGTGACCGGTGCGCCGCCTGCGCGATCGAATCCCCTCCGCCGCGCCGAAGTGGCTTTGGCCGTGCGGGCGGGACACCGACCAGGCCATCGCGAGCATCAGTAAGACGTGTGCATGCCCAAGCGCGTTCGCCGCAATGACGTGGGCACGGAAGGCGCGACGACGTTAGCGTCCAAGGGGATGCTGCCGGACCCGCCGCAGGTCGCCGCGCGGTCTGGTTTCGCGCCACTTCGGACGGAGTTCGGACAGACATCGCGCTTCAGCCGCCCGACGAGTCGCCTTATGAAACGCCGTCCCGACGTACCAAACACGAGAGCAAGATGTTTGTTTCCGCATCTTCAATGAAAAGAGCGGCCGCGATCTGTGCGACCGCCGCCGCCTCGGTCTTTGACGTGGCGGTGGCAAGCTCGCCTGCCGCGAAAACGGGAAGACTTCCTGCGGAGATCGTTCCGCCATGTTTTTGATTGCCAGGACCGACCGGAGCACCGGAGCCGAGACCGATTGGCTCGTCGCGTTCTCTGCGAACGCGGACCTGATACAGGTCACGACGACACGTCAGAAAGCCAGGCGCTTCAAGGCCGCCGCGGACGCGCACGCCGTGCGCAACAGGCTGGAAAGCGTCGAAGCGATCCACAACTGGAAGGTCGTCGAAGCTTAGCGGTTTGCTGAAAAAGACCAATGAGCGCATGGCTGTCTTTCACGCCGCGCAAGCGCCGGCACTCTTGCGTATCCCGGCGTAACCCTGGCGAACGCTGACGTGCATGCGGCCTCGTCGTTGCGGGAGACATTGAGGAACGTCCCTGAGGTCGTTTGGCGCTTCGCGAGTGGTTGCCATGTTCGCCAACATCGCCCTGCTGTTCACACTCTCGCTCGCCTGGGCGTCGGGCTACTTACTGATCGCCCGTGTCGATCTGGCGCGGCCGCCGGTCAAGGCGACCGCGGCACTGACGAGAGCCGCCGCGGCTCGCCATCCTCCTTGCCGGTCTCTGGCTGGTGCTGCGCCCGGCGCCTTGTCGGCTCCGCTAGCATCATCGGTGAGAGGCCGTGGCTGCATCGTGCGGTGGCTTTGCTCGCCGCGCCGAATGGCCTTCGACGATGTCACCCTGGGACCAGCGCATGACGGGGATTCCGCTACCCCGTGGCCTTGCGCAGTATCGGCAACACCCTGTCGCCGAGCAGTTCGATGGTCCTGAGCACGGTCGCCTGGTCCATGCCCAGCCACTGCATGCGGGCGATCAGCCGGTTGTAGCCGGTCGCCGCGGCGAGCTCCGCCAGTTCGTCCGTGCATTGCGCCGGCGAACCGATGATAACCCGGCCGGCGATCAGTTCGTCAAAATCGAGCTGCGCTTTGCCGGCGCCGACCACGTCGGTGAACAGGCCCCACTGTCCGAAGACCTTGTAGCTGGCGGCGACGAACGGGCCCGCCTCGCGGATCGCGGTCTCCCGGTCCGGTGCGACGACGATGTTGCGCAGCAGGGGGAACTCCGCCGGCATGTCCTTGTCCAGCGACGCCAGCGTCCGCCGAAAGAGACGCGCCTGTTCGACTATCACGTCCTTCGTCAGGTGCGATGAGGCGACCCAACTGTCGCCCAGGGAGGTATCCGCCAGCCGCGCGGCCCGCTCCACGGCCTTGGCAACGCTGCCACCGAACCAGAACGGCGGCCGCGGCCGCCGGGTGGGCTTGAGCGCGAGCGTCAGGTCCTTGCCCTGAAAATGCCTGCCGGAAAACGTCACCCGCGCCTCCGTGAACAGGCGCTGGATCAGCGTCACCCCCTCCAGAAAGCGGCTCAGTCGTCGGCTGTGATCGAGCCCGAGGATCTCGAACTCGTCTGCCTGCCAGCCGGGCGCCATACCCAAGCGCAGCCGCCCGCCGCAGGCGGCGTCTACCAGCGCGGCCTGTTGGGCGACGTGCAGTGGGTGGTACAGCGGCAGGACCAGCATGCAGGTCGCCAGCGACATGTCCTGCGCCGCCGGCGCCAGATGCATGAGCGTCTCCAGCGCCGGAAACCAGGCCGCGTCGCCGAAGCTGAGGTGGCTGCCAATCGCCACGCCGTCGAACCCGGCCTGTTTCGCCAGCCGCACCTGTTCGACGTGCTCGGCGAGGCGCTGCGGCATTGACTCGCCCGGACGATGCTCGGCACTGATGAACAGGCTCATGTCCATATGGCGTGCTCCCATGCCTTGGCGCGCGCGCCGAGGTGTAATGCAGAACCTTCCCGCGAAGGGATTCTACCGCGTCGGCATGCGTCTGCCATCAAATCCATGCCGCGTCTGGGTGCCGAAACCGCCGCTGGCTGTCTACGACGACGTGCCACTGGCGGCACCGGACAGGCCGGTACAGCGCGAGTCACCGGGCCTCCGGTCCGACCAACTGGCTTCCGGCCGTCGCGTTCTCATTCTCACTATCGTCGATGACGACGGCCGGGGGCGTCCGGGTTTCGGCCGTGTTAGATTGGGACGGAATGCAAGCGTTGACTCAGGATATTCAGAAGCTCGAAAGCCTGATGCGTTCTGGGCAGTGGCGCCAGGCCCGGAAGCTGGTGCGGCAGCTTTTGAGGCAGCACCCCGACCGGTATGATTTGATCAACGCCCACGGCGGCATTTTGATGGGACTGAATGAGCCGAAAAAGGCGAAAATTCAGTTCGAAACGGCGTTGAAAGCCGACCCCGACTACGTTCCCGCCCTCGATAATCTTGGAAATCTTTATCACAAGCTCGGCGATTCCGAGGCGGCGATCGAGACCTACCGGCGGGTCCTGCGCGTCGCGCCACAAAATCATGACACCTACCGCAAACTGGCGCTAAGCAAACGGTTCCGTTCCGAGAGCGATCCGGACCTGGCCGTGATGTTGGCGGCATTGGCGAAGCTGACCGAGCCGGCACGGCAAAGACCCCTGCTCTTCGCCCTGGGGAAGGCATTTGATGATCTCGGCCAATATGCCCGTGCGTTCGGCTATCTCGAACGAGGGAATGCCATTGCCAGGGCAATGAACGACTACGACGTCCGACGCGATCTGGCCTTGATGTCCAATCTCGCCAAATGGTTCGCCGGCGGCTGGACGGCGCGAAATCTTGGAACGGAACGCTGTCCCGAGGGGCCGTTGTTCGTCACCGGCATGCCGCGCTCTGGAACGACGTTGATCGAGGAGTTGCTGCATCGGCGCTTTGGGCTGACTCCCAAAGGAGAACTCCCATGCCTCAGCAGGGTCTTCGATCAGTTTTCTCGGGAAAATCCCATGCAATTCGGTGCGGGCGGGCTTTCGGATCTCAGCCCGGAAATTCGCGCCGGTCTCGGCCGGGCATATTTGAAATGCGCGGGCGTCAAAGGACCGCAGTCGAAGAACATCATAGACAAGACGCCGTTCAATTTTCGACTTATCGGTTTTGCCCTTGCCATTTTCTCATCGGCGAATGTCGTCGTATGTCGGCGTCACGAGGGAGCGATAGCCTTTTCCAATTTTTCCAGAGATTTCACCGGCGGTTTGCTCTGGAGCTACGATCTGCTGGATCTCGCAAGATATTATGCCGCGTTTGAAGCGCTGATCGGCTTCTGGTCCGGGGAGCCTCAATGCGATTTTCAAGTTGTTGAGCACCAAAAGCTGGTCGCCGAAACGGATGCCGTCTTGCTGGCCCTCGCCCAGGGCTTTGGTCTTCCGATGAACGCGCGCGCCAAGAACAAGCCGAGCAGTAAGCGGCTGGTCGCGACCGCAAGCGCCATGCAAGTCCGCGAAAAAATCGATGCCGCCGGCCTCGACCATTGGCTGGCTTACGAGGCGTTTTTGTCGCCGTTTTTTGCGGAACTGGAAAAAGCGAGAAAATCGCCCTTCGATACGAACTGAACCGTTCCGGTCTTATTCCTTTTCCGGAAACCTCTCGCCGGCCGCTGGCGCTTTTCCGGGCAGCCAGGTTTCATGCACGTGCAGCCACTCGACGCCCAGGGGCGCATCCGGATTGCGGCCGTAAAGCACCGTCGTCAGGCGGGCGGAGGTTTCCCCGTCCAGCCGATGCCATTCCTCGTAGGTGCAAAGCAGCGTTTCGCCCAGAGATCTGAGGCAGCGGAAGTTCTCCACTGAAATCTCGAACCGGCCGGCATTTTCGGCCAGTTGGCCGTGGAGGGCCTCGAATTCCGCCAGGATGTCGTCACGGACGCTGACGGTCCCTCGGGGACTGATGACCATGAGGCCGTCGCCCATGGCGGCGCGGAAACGCTCGAATGCATCCGCCGTGCGCGGCAGGGCGCCGGTCAGCCAGTCGCGAAAGAAGTCGTGCAACGCCACGGCCTCCCGGGCGCAAGCTTCTTCGAAATTCGGGTCCATGGCGGGTCCTCCCCATTCAGCGTTGCGGCGGCGATGTGCGATCTGCGCATATCAGGCGTGAGATGATATGCAATTTTTGATAATAAATACTCAGCAGTATACAACTAAAAAGACGCTCCTGATGCGCCCCATGGGTGACGTGTCGTGGCCGAATGTCTATATCCAGGGTGTGAGTATGCCGGAAAACAGGAACCCGTGGGAGCGGGAGCCGCCACCTCGGAGCAGAGGCTCGTCGCTCGGCCTGTGGCTTTGGCTGGGGTTGATTGGCGGTGTCGGGCTGCTGGTCTGGTTTCTGGCCACCGAGTTCGCCTATCGGTCGACCTCAGGCGATGACTGGTCGCACATCCTCCGCATGATCGCGATCCTGGCCTTCGTTTCGAGCGGCCTGATCTTCCTGCGGCGCGTCAACGTGCGGGAAACCGTGCGCAATGTCGCTATCTGGGTCGGCATCGCCGCGCTGCTGCTGCTGGGCTATTCCTTCCGCAACGAGTTCGCCGCGGTTGGCGACCGGATCATGGGCGAGGTACTGCCGTATCGCGCCGTCGAGACCGGCGAACGCGAGTTGCGGATCAATGCCGGCGCCAACGGCCATTTCCATGTCGTGGCGCATATCAACGGCGAGCCGGTCAGGTTTCTGATCGACACTGGCGCCACCGATATCGTGCTGAACCGCGAAGCCGCCCAACGCGCCGGCTATGACGTCAATAATCTGCGCTTCACCCGGCCCTACCGGACCGCCAACGGCATCGGCTACGGCGCGCCGATCCGGCTCGACAGCATCGCCATCGGTCCCTTTGGCGTCGCCGATATGCCGGCCTCGGTCAACGACGCACCGATGTCCAGCTCGCTGCTCGGCATCAGCTTCCTTGAGCGCCTCCGCTCCTACGAAGTTCGTGGCAGCGTCATGCTGCTGCGCTGGTAGAACCCGCTGCCGTCCGATCCCGTCCGAACCGACAACTTGACGTCCGCCTAATTTTCTTGCATTCGTCTCTGAATGTCCTAACTATGGCCGCATCAGTTCTCGCGCGAACCAGAAAGGCGCGCATCGGACCGCACAACGGCGCACGACTACTTCCGGACATCGTTGAGACTGACCAACCGTCGTTCACAAATGTTGTGAGCGGCGAATTTTGCATCGACTAGGGAAAGACGCATGGCTACTGGAACCGTTAAATGGTTCAACGCAACCAAGGGCTACGGCTTTATTACGCCGGATGACGGGTCGCGCGACGCATTCGTTCACATTTCGGCGGTGGAGCGTGCCGGCCTCGCCGACCTCGCCGAAGGCCAGAAAGTGCAGTACGAGCTGCAGACCGGCCGCAACGGCAAGCAGGCGGCGGAGAATCTGGTTCTGCTCTGATCGCAGACCTCCACCCGAATTCAATGGCCCGCATCGGACGATGCGGGCCATTTGTTTTTGAGCCGGCCGTTTTGCCAAGTGCCGGCCGTGTATCCGTCGAGATTGCTGGAGGCGGATTGGTATAAGGTAGTCAAAACGATAAACGGCACGGGGAGGGGATGCGGTTCCTTGATCTGCTGATCCGCCTGATCGCGCGCTTCAATGACGGCGCCGGACGCGTGGCCAAGGTTTTGAGCCTGTCGCTGATCGGGCTGATGACATTCGTCATCCTGTATCAGGTGTTCTTCCGCTACGTCCTGAACGCGGCGCCGTCCTGGTCGGAGGAAGTAGCCCGCTCCCTGATGGTTTGGATGACCTTCGCCGTCGCGCCGCTGGCCTACCGTTTGGGCGCCAACGTCGCGCTCGAGACCTTCCTCCGGATGTTCGGCGGGCGACTGCTGATACTGCTGGAAATCGTCATCCACCTGCTCGTGATGGCCTTCATCGTCGTCTTCTTCGAGCGGTCGCTGGATTTCGTCGAACGCGGCGCGAACATCCGCGCCACCACCTTCCCGCTGCAGATGAACTACGTCTACGCGATCCTGCCGGTCAGCTTCGCCGTCATGTTCACGGTCGGCCTCGAACATTTGCTGACGCGGGCCAGGCGGCTGATCGATCCGTCGGGCACCGATCTACCGGACCGGCGCGCCAGCCACGCGCCCGTCGTGGACTAACGGGCTCGCCGATGCGTCCTATGCTTCCCCGTTGGACGCCAAGGCGCTAGGCAGCGGACGCCCATGTCGCTCACCTTCTTCTGGTTGCTGCTCGTCCTGATGGCGGTCGGCGTGCCGATCGTCTTTGCCATGGTGCTGGCGCCGGGCATCAGCCTGCTGATCGACGGCAAGCCGCAATTCTTCACCCTGCTGTTGACCCGCATGTACAACGGCATCGACAGCTTTCCGCTGATGGCGATTCCGTTCTTCATCCTCGCCGGCGAGATGATGAACCGCGGCGGCATTACGGTCAGCCTGGTGCGGTTCTCGCAATCCGTCATCGGCCATGTGCGCGGCGGCCTGGCCCAGGTCAACATCCTGTCGAGCATGCTGTTCGCGGGCTTGAGCGGCTCGGCCGTCGCCGATACCTCGGCGCTCGGCTCGATGCTGATCCCGGCGATGGAGAAGAACGGCTACACCCGCCGTTTCGCCGCGGCGGTCACCGCGGCCTCGTCGGTGATCGGCCCGATCATTCCGCCGAGCGGCATCATGATCATCTATGCCTTCATCATGAACGTCTCGGTGGCCGGCCTGTTCGCCGCCGGCATCGTGCCCGGCCTGATGGTCGGCATCGGCCTGATGCTCATGACGTCCTATCTGGCGAAGCGGCGCAACTATCCGGTGGCGAGCGAACGCGCGTCGTTCGGCGATATGGGCCGGGCATTCAAGGGCGCGTTCCTGCCGCTGCTGACGCCGCTGATCCTGCTGGGCGGCATCCTGTCCGGCGCCTTCACGCCGACCGAGGCCGCCGCCGTCGCCGCGGGCTATGCCATCGTGCTCAGCCTGTTCGTGCTGCGCACGCTGACGTTTCGCGACATGCCCGGCGTGCTGTTCAACGCGGCGCTGTCCTCGGGCGTGATCCTGCTGCTGGTCGCCGCCGCCGTCGCCTTCGCCTCGCTGGTCTCGCTGTCGGGCGCCGCCGGCAAGCTGACGGGCTTCGTGCTGTCGCTCAGCGAGAACCCGTATCTCCTGTTGTTCTGCGTCAACATCCTGCTGTTCTTCGTCGGCATGTTCCTCGACGCCGGCCCGGCGATCCTGATCCTGGGGCCAATTCTAGGTCCGACCTTCACCGGCATGGGCGTCGAGCCGCTGCATTTCGCCATCATCATGTGCGTCAACGTCACCGTCGGGCTGGCGACGCCGCCCATGGGCCTCGTGCTGTTCGTCGCGGCGAGCATCTCGGGCGAGCCGGTCGAGAAGATCGCGCTCGAGATGCTGCCGTTTCTGCTGATCGAAGTGATCGTGATTTTCCTGATAACCTTTGTGCCGGAGCTGTCCATGACCGTGCCAAGACTGCTCGGTTTTGCCTGATCCGTTGTTCCCCTGGCGTAGGCGTTTGCGTGCAATCGACTAACGGGAGGAAGCAAGACATGACACCTCGACAATTCGGGAAATTCGTCGCCGGCGGCGTGCTGGCCCTGGGCCTGGCGGTGGGCAGCGTCGCGAATGCCGCCGATTACACCCTGAAGATCGCGTTCATGGGCAGCCAGGAGGACGAGGACTTCGACGGCTCCATGGTCTTCAAGGACTTCGTCGAAGCGCATTCCAACGGCCGCATCGCGGTCGAGATCTATCCCAGCGCCCAGCTCTGCGCCAACTTCCGCGAGTGCCTGGAGGGCGTGCAGAGCGGCGTCATCGAGATCAGCATCACCACCATCGGCGGCTTCGGCCAGGCCTTTCCGGAAGGCCAGGTGCTGGACCTGCCCTACATCTTCCGCGACGACCGGGTCGCCGAATGCGTCTTCGACGGGCCCTATGTCAGCGAGCTGCGCGACGGCGTGCTGGCGAAGCTGCCCAACCTGCGCCTGATGGCGATCGGCAATACCGGCGGCTGGCGCAACTTCATGACCACGGGCAAGCAGATCAAGTCGCCCAGCGACGTGGCGGGCCTGAAGATCCGCACCATCCCGGCCGAGATCCAGATCGAGCTGGTCAAGCTCATGGGCGGCAACCCGACGCCGATCGCCTGGCCCGAGGTCTATACCTCGCTCGCCACCGGCGTTGCCGAGGGCACCAAGAACGGCATCACCGACATCGTCAACATGAAGTTCCACGAGCATCTGCGCTATGCCACGCTCGACGGCCACGCCTACATGGCGGCGCTCTGGTGGATGAACAACGACCTCTTCATGGCGATGCCGTTCGAGATGCGCCGCGTCGTGCATGACGGCTTCCAGCACCTCAAGACCGTAACGCGGGCCTTCCCCATGCGCCGCTCGATCGACGCTTACGACGCCTTCAAGAAGGCTGGCGGCGCGATCTACGTGCCGAACCCCGAGGAGAAAATGGAATTCCAGGCGGCGGCCAAGCCGATGCGCGACTGGTTCGTGGCGCAGTACGGCGATACCTGGCTGAACAAGACGCTGGCCGCCGTCGAGACCTGCGAGACCAAGATCGACGCTGAGTACGCCGAGTTCAAGTAGCCGCTCGGGGACGTCCGCCGTCAGTCGGTGTGCAGGCAGGCGTCGCCGGTGCGCCAGGCGAGGTGAAGCGGCTGGCCTGCCGCGAAGGCGGGCCGCTCGCCGTGCGACAGGTCCTGGACCACGACCTCGGTGTCGTTCGGCAGTTGCAGGCGGTGGGCGGTCGTCAGGCCCAGATAGATCTCCTTGACGTAGCGCGCCGGCATGCTCTGCCAGTCGCCGCCGGCGGGCGCGGCGTCGTGCAGCGTCAGCAGCTCCGAGCGGATCGAGACCGCGACGGGCGCGCCTGTCTGTAGGTCCGACTGGTCGGCCTGCACGTCGACGCCCGCGAAACCAAGATCGACGGTGGCGCGGCTGCCGTTCGTCGCGGTGACCCTGCCATCGAAGATGTTGGTTTCGCCGACGAAGTCCGCCGTGAAGCGCTTGCGTGGCCGCTGGTAGATCTCACGCGGGCTGCCTTCCTCGACCAGCTTACCGTCGGCGATGAGCGCAATGCGGTCGGCCACCGTCATCGCCTCTTCCTGGTTGTGGGTGACGTGAATGAAGGTGATGCCGACCTGTTCCTGGATGCGCTTCAGCTCCAGGCACATGTCCTTCCTTAGCTTGGCGTCGAGCGCGGCCAGCGGCTCGTCCAGCAGCAGGATGTCGGCCTCCAGCACCAGTGCCCGGGCAAGCTGCACCCGCTGTTGCTGACCGCCCGACAGCTCGTGCGGCATGCGGCCGGCCAGACCCTCGAGGCCGACGAGCGCCAGCATGTCGCCGACCTGCCGTTCGATCTCCTCGCGCGGCAGCTTGCGCAGGCGTAGGCCGTAGCCGACGTTCCGTTCCACGGTCATATGCGGGAACAGGGCGTAACTCTGGAACACCATGGCCGTCGGCCGCAGGTTCGGCGGCAGGTCGCTGACGTCGTGCCCGTGCAACAGCACACGCCCGTCGCTCGGCCGCACGAAGCCGCCGATCAGCCGCAGCAGCGTGGTCTTGCCGCCGCCGCTCGGCCCCAGCAGCACGAAATACTGGCCGCTGTCGATGCGAACGTCGACGGCATCCAACGCCGTCACCGCGCCGTATCGTTTCGTCAGTCCCAGCGTTTCAACCGCGATGTCCTGCTCCGTCATGGCGTCCCCTCAGGCCGACATCTGCGGTTCGGCCCGGGCGCGGGCCTGGCGTTCGCGCCGCTCGGCCGCGGCCAGCGAATAGATCAGCACGCCGCCGATCACCGTCATCGACACCATGCTCATCATCCCGGCCATGGCGTAGGACTCGCCCGACATACCGATATTCAGCATCTGCGAGACCAGCACGTTGGAGAAGGTATCGAACCCGCCCTTCAGCAGCGCCGTGCGCACGGTCTCGTTGAAGGTCAGGATGGTCGTGAAGGCACAGGCGCTGAGCACGCCGGGGCGGATCTGCGGGAACTCGACATGCCAGAAGGCCTGCCAGGCCGTGGCGCCGCAGTTGCGCGCGGCCTCGGTCTGCTGCTCGCGATAGCGCGACATGGTGATCAGGATGACGATGAAGACATAGGGGAGCGTGTAGATCACCAGGCCGATCACCGCCGTCATGAAGCCGAGCTCGAACCAGCCGTAAAGAAACGTCAGGCCCAGTTCGTCGCCCAGCCACTCGCAGATCTGCGCCAGGTTCTTGAAATAGACCAAGAGCGCCGAGCCCATGATGTCGGCCGGCACGAACAGCGGCGTCAGCATCAGCACCAGGAACGGCACCTTGCGCCGGCTGCGGCGATAGAACTTGGCCGCCAGCACGCCCATGGGCACGGCGATGGCGACCGTCACCAGCGCCAGATAGGCCGTCCATTCCAGCGACTGCAGCAGGATCGTGTCGCCGGCAACGACGCGGTACCAGTCGAAGGTGAACTCGTAGATCCGGGCGCCGAAGCCGTGCTCGTTGAACGAGATGACGATCACGTAGAACACCGGGCTCAGCAGCATCGCCACCACGCCCAAGAGATAAAGCCACTTCAGCCGGTGCGTCCAATCGCTGGTGAAATCGTCCCGCATGGCTAGCTGATCGGCCGGATGATCTTGGTCAGGTCGAACAGCCGGTGGCCCACATACAGCAGCAGGATCAGCGTCGCCATCATGATGGCGCTGACCGCCATGGCCAGCGGGAAGTCGAGCGCGACGATCGCCTGATTGACGATCAGGCCGGCATTCACCGCGCCAGGGCCGCCCAGCACCGTCGGCACCAGGGCGACGCCCAGGCTGTTGACGAAGATGAAGACGCTGCCCGCGAAGATACCGGGCGCGGCCAGCGGCACGATCACGTCCACGAAGGTATGCACCCGCCCGGCGCCGAGGTCGTCGCAGACCTCGAAGATGTATTTCTGCACCGCCTCCATGGCGAGGAAGCCCGAGAACACCATGAAGGGCAGGAACGACAGCACGTCGCCAATCACCACGCCCGTGGGCGTGAACAGCAGTACCGAGATCGGCTCGTCGATCAGGCCGATCTCCATCAGGAAGCTGTTCAGCGGCCCGGTGCGTCCCAGAACCGGCCTGAGCGCGAAGACGCGCACCAGTTCCGAAATCATGAACGGCAGCACGAACAGCAGGATCACCTGATGCTGCGCCGTCTGCGGCAGGCGGCGGCGGACGAAGACGGCGATTGGAAAGCCGATGGCGAACGAGATCACCACGGCGATCGCCGAATGGAACATCGAATAGAGGTAGTTCTCGGCCCGGGCTGAAGTGAAGAAGTTCTCATATGCGAACAGCGTGAAGCCGGGCTCCATCCAGAACTGCGTGCGCTCGAAGAAGCTCCAGACCACGGTCAGCAGCATGGGCAGCGCGAAGAACAGCAGCATGAAGGCGAGGGGCAGATAGAACGCCAGCTTCTGCAGCCCCCGCTCGCCGATGAGCGCGCGCAGCCGCGACCCGGCGGCCGGATGTCGCCGGCCGCCGCGGTACGCGTTACGGGTGGTCGTGGTCGACAGTGGGCCGGTCCCTCAGGCCGCCTGCAGCCGGGCCCACCAGTCCTGATAGGCGCGGATGTTCGTCGGGAACACGTTCTGCCAGGCGTTGCCCTTGACGGCATAACGCTTGTTCTTGTTCGCCAGGCGCTGGGCCAGCACGTCGCGCGTGCCGGCATCGAACGTGTCGGGGTTCGCCGCCATATAGGCGTCGACGCCCTGCATCTGCGGCGCGAAGCCGAAGGTCTTCAGCGTCAGCGCGCCGAACCACGGCGACAGATAGACGTTGGCGAGCTTGTAGAACGCCTCGTCCATGCCGCGCCGGCGGCCGCCCTTGCTCAGCATCATGACGTTGTTCCAGGTCTGGTGACCCTCCTTCATGGTGCCGTAGCGGATATCGGCCTTGTCGCCGGTCTTGGCGTTGGCGACCAGCGCCACCGGCTCCCAGCAGGACGCCATCAGCACCTCGCCGCTGGCCAGAATGCCGACGCCGTTCTGGAAGCCGTCCCAGAAGGTGCGGAACTGGCCCTTCTTCTTGTGGTCGATCAGGAACTGGCAGACCGCCTTGACCTCGGCCTCGGACATGTCCGAGGGATCTGATATCTCGACCTTGCCGCTTTCCTTCAGGTAAATCGCGGTCACGGTCAGCGTCGGCCCGAAATCGTTCTGCAACGCCACCCGGCCCTTGAACTGGGAATCGAACAGCACGCCCCAGCTATCGGGCTCGAAGCCCAGCGTCTTGTGATCGTAGGCCAGCGAATCGGCGTTCGAAATGAACGGCACGGCATAGACGTCGCCGTCATGGCGGATGGTGTCCGCCGCCGCCCCGCCCTCGGCATAGACCGGCAGGATGTTCTTGAAGTTCGGAATCTTGGCGGTGTCCAGCGGCACGATCGCTTTCTGCGAGGCGAGCGCGTCCTCCATGCCGCCGCCATTGTCGGTCAGCGCGTCGAACAGCTTGTTGCCGTCGCCGACGACCATCTTCTGGATCGCCTCGTCGGCCCGCGCGCTCTTTGCTGTGACGGCGAGCGACAGGCCCGACTGCTGTTCCATGGCGGTCCAGTCCTTGGCGCCGACCTTGGCGATCGCCGAGGCCCAGACCTTCAGCGCGTGGCCGTCGGCCAGCGACAGTCCCGGCACCATGCCGGTGGCGGCCGCCGCGCCCATGGCGGCGGTGCCGTGCAGAAACGCACGGCGGCTGAATTCGAGCTGGTTCATGTCCCCACTCCCTGTTGTTCTTTTCGGATATCCCCTGGGTCTTATCTTAGCTCATTCCGCCGGCTGCTGCGCCGTGAACCAGTCGGCGATTTGGCCGCCGGTCATGAACACGGTGTCGTCGCGTGCCTGCAAGGCGTCGATGACCTGCCGCAGATAGCCGATCCGGTGCGGCACGGCGATCAAATGCGGGTGTAGGGCCAGCGTCAGCATGCGCGGATTCTCCGCCAGCTCCGGCTCGAAGGCGGCAATGGTGTCCATCGCGCGCCGGTGCATCTCAGGCGAGGCGTGCCGCTCGACCGCGTAGATCACGCTGTCGTTCACCTCCAGCGTATAGGGCATGGACAGCAGCGGCCCGTGTTTGGTCGTGATCCAGCAGGGCAGGTCGTCCAGCACCCAGTCGAAGACGAAGTCGATGCCGGCCGCCTTCAGCAGATCCGGCGTGTCCAGGGTCTCGCGCAGGCCCGGCCCCAGCCAGCCGCGCACCGGCTGGCCGCTGAAGCCGCGCAGCTTCTCCAGCGCCAGCGCGATCAGCCCGGCCTCGTCCTCGGCCGCGTCGATGCCGCGCTGGTGGATGCCGTGGCCGACAAACTCCCAGCCTGCCTCCAGCATCGCCTCGGCGCAGGCCGGATAGGCGTCGACGACGCCGGCGTTGATGCTGGTGCTGGCCTGCAGTCCGCGCCCCGCGATCAGGTCCAGCAGCCGCGGCATGCCGCAGCGCATGCCATATTCGGCCCAAGCGAAGTTCGGCACATCTGGCACGCTGCCGCGCCCATGCGGCGGCGTCAGGATCGTCCGCGGCATCGGTTGATCGAACTGCCAGTGCTCGACATTGACCACCACATGCACGATCAACGGCTTGCCGCCGGGCGGCTCAAGGCGCGGCCGCGCGCTCGACATCTGATAGGGAATACGCGGGTTCGACATGGACGGGCTCGCGGCGGTGAAATACCGCCAGAGCTTAACGCTTCACCGCGCCGCCGCAAGTCGTGTCAGGCCTTGAGGTCCTCGATGTACCGCTTCGCCTCTGTCGTGCTGAAGCCGTAGAGGCCCTTGGCGACGATCACGGCGTCGATCAAGTTGCCCTGCTGCACCATGTCCAGCAGGCGCGACTCCTGCGCCTCGCGGTCGAGCGTCTTGGCCTGCGGCTGCTCGGTCTCCAGCGTCGGGGCCGTGCCGTAGTCTGTCGCTAGGTAGGCGAGGGTGGCTGCCAGGTTGGGCCGCAACCGCGTACCCTTGGTGTGCCAGTCGATGCGCAGGATGCCGTTGGAACGGACGCTGACAGGTGCGCCCTTGCCCTTCTGCGTCACGCCCTTGATCGGCGTCGGCACCCAGAGCCGCCGCTCGTTGCTGAGCGTCGCCTTCACCGCCGACAGGTCGTCGTCATGCAGTTGGATTTCGAGGTAGCCTTGCCGGACCAGCGTGTCGTCTTCGTGGCCGACGGTGTCGCCGCTCCGGCCGACATGGCGGGCCTTCTCGTCGTGGGCGCGGATCCAGCGCACCTCGCGCTTCGGGATGCGCAGGACGATGGCATCGCCGCGCGGCAGACGGTGGTCGGCGAAGTTGCGCAGCTTGACGTCGAGGCCGTGCGGACCGGCCCGCAGCACCCAGTTGCTCGGCTTCAGCGCGGCGAGAAAGCTGCCGAAGAATGCCAGGCCGCCGACCGCGCCGACAAGGCTGACGATCAAGCCGATGAAGGCAGCGATGCCGTAGAGGGCGATTTGAACGATCAGCGGCAGTCCGGACAGCGGCGGGTCCTGAATGGCCTCGTAACCGAGCCAAACCGGCGCCGCGCTCATCGCCAGGAGTATGAGCGCCACGACAAGACGACCGATCCAGGCCTCGCGCGCCACGAACTCGGCTGTTGTCGCGATGGCCGTATCCTCGCTGAGGAAGGTCGGGTCGGCGTATCTTCCCACGGGCCTGTCCGAAGGGAGTGGCGGGAGGCATAAGCTCTAGCCGGCCGGCCTTAGCATTTCCTTACGTCGGGAAGGTGCGATCGAGGCATTGCGCCGCGACCGCATTCGGGCCGACAATCGGCGCATGTGCGGGGTCGTGTACAGGGGGGCAGGGGTCGTGGTCGGTTTGGGGGGCGGATGACGTCACTTTTGGCGCGTGTTTTGGGCGTGTTCGTCGCGCTGGCGGCCTTCGCCATGATGCTGGTGACCTGCATCGACGTGGTCGGCCGCTACGTCTTCACGGCGCCCCTGCCGGGCGCGGTCGAGATCAACGAATTGCTGCTGGGCCTGATGGTGTTCGGGGCGCTGCCGCTGGTCACGGCCGGCCGCGAGCATGTCAGCATCGGCCTCCTGGACGGCCTGTTTCGCGGACCGGCGGACAGGGTGCGGCAGATACTGCTCAATCTGGTCTCCGGTGCCGTCATCGGCATCACCGCCTACCGGCTCTGGCTCAAGGCCGACGAGCTGGCGGCGAACGGCGACACCACGCTTTACCTCAGGATTCCGGCCGCGCCGTTCGGCTATTTCATGAGCCTCGCCGCCGGCGTGACGACAGTGATCCTGCTGGTCGCCGTCGTCCGCGCGATTGTCCCGACCGGCCAGGGAAGGGGCTGACGCCGTGCTGACCGCGCTGGCGGGGTTCGCCATTCTGTTCGTGTTGCTGTTCCTCGGCCTGCCGATCGGCTTCGGCATGATGCTGGTCGGCGTCGGCGGTTTCGCCTACCTCGTCGCCTGGGGCCCGGCGTTGGCGCTCTTGGGCCAGACCGCGTTCGACACCGTGCTGACCTACAGCCTGTCGGTGGTGCCGCTGTTCATTCTGATGGGCAAGCTGATCACCGAGGCCCGCCTGTCGGACGAGCTCTACCGGGCCTGCTACGCCTTCCTCGGCCGCTGGCGCGGCGGCCTCGCCATGGCGACCGTCGCGGCCTGCGGCGGCTTCAGCGCGGTCTGTGGCTCCAGCCTGGCGACGGCGGCGACCATGGCCAAGGTCGCGGTGCCCTCGATGCGGCAATACGGCTATGCCGACAGCCTGGCGGCCGGCTCGATCGCCGCCGGTGGCACGCTCGGCATTCTCATTCCGCCGTCCGTGATCCTGGTGCTCTACGGCATCATGACCGAGAACGACATCGGCGCGCTGTTCATCGGCGGCATCCTGCCCGGTCTGCTCGGCATCGGGCTCTACATCCTGGCCGTCGCCACCACGACCGCGTTCAACCCCGAGGCCGGCCCGCCCGGCGAAGACGTCGCCTGGCCCGAGCGGCTGGCGGCCCTGTCGCGCATCTGGGCGATCATGCTGCTGTTCCTGGTGGTGATCGGCGGGATCTATTTGGGCGTGTTCACGCCGACCGAGGCGGCGGGCGTCGGCGCCGGCGGCGCCTTCCTGTTCGCGCTCGCCCGCCGGGCGCTGACCTGGCGCATCCTGATCGACGTGCTGGTCGATACGGCCCGCACGACGTCAATGCTGTTCATCGTGCTGATCGGCGCGCTGATGTTCTCGAACTTCATCAACGTCGCCGGCTTTCCGGCGGCGCTCTCCGGCTGGCTCGACGCCGCGGCCTGGCCGCCGCTCGGCGTGCTGTTCGCGATCATGGCGATCTACGTGGTGTTGGGCTGCGTGCTGGAAAGCCTGTCGATGATGCTGCTGACCGTGCCGATCTTCTATCCCATCATTGTCGGCCTCGGTTTCGATCCGATCTGGTTCGGCATCCTCGTGGTCGTGGTCATCGAGATCAGCCTGATCACCCCGCCCATCGGCCTCAACGTCTTCGTCATCAAAGCGGTGCTGCCCGACGTGCCCACCGGCCAGATCTTCCGCGGCGTGGTCCCCTTCATCCTCGCCGACCTCGTCCGCCTGGCGATCATCATCTTCGTCCCCGGCCTGGTGCTCTTCCTCCCCAGCCTGATGGGCTAGCGTGACAGGCGAACAGTCCACTCCCTTTGGTCATGCCCGGACTTGATCCGGGCATCCAGAGCCCCAATGCCCCTGGGTTGCCGGGTCAAGCCCGGCAACGACGAAATGGCGAACTGATCGCCAGGCGCGATTAACCATACCGCCCGCCATCGGCGCTCGCCTGCGGGCCCGGAACCGGCGATAATGCCGGCTCGATCGATACGATGGGGAGTGACAAGGGTCATGTCTGGGACCATAAGAAAAACACTGATTGCCGGCCTGCTGGCCGCCGCCGCCATGTCCGCCACGGCCAAGGCCGAGACCGTGCTGCGGTTCTCCAACTGGGTGCCGCCGCAGCATCCGGTCTCCACCGACATCATCAACGTCTATGCCGAGCGGATCGCCGAAGCGACCGAGGGCCGGGTCAAGGTCCAGGTGCTGAGCCCTGGGCTCGGCAAGCCGCCGGCGCATCTGGACCTGGTGAAGAACGGCGTCGCCGACATCGCCTTCGCCGTGCACAGCTACAACGCCGACCGCTTCGCGCTGCCGCGCGTCGCCGAGCTGCCGTTCCTGGCCAAGGACTCGACGTCGGCGTCGGTCGCCTACTGGCGCGTGCACGAGAAATATCTGGCGCCGGCCGGCGAGCACAAGGGCGTCAAGCTGCTCGGCCTCTGGGTGCACGGTCCGGCGCACATCTGGACAATCAAGGCGCCGGTCAACACGCTTGACGACCTGGGCGGCCAGAAGATCCGCGTCGCCGGTGGCATTACCAAGGACATCGCCAACGCGCTGGGCGCGGTGCCGTTCTTCGCGCCGGCGCCGAAGACCTACGAGGCGCTGTCGAAGGGCGTCGCCGACGGCATTTTCTTCCCGTCGGAATCCGTACCGGGTTTCAAGCTCGACAAGATCATCCGCCACGGCCTGATGGTGCCGGGCGGTCTCTATCGCTCCAGCCAGTACATCGTCATGAATCAGGCGAAGTGGGACGCGCTATCGGACGCCGATAAGCAGGCCATCGACAGCGTCTCTGGCGAGGCGCTCGCCAAGCTCGCCGGCGAGGTCTGGGACCGCATCGACGCCAAGGGTATCGAGACCATGACGGCCTCGGGCATTGCCATGAAGACCGCGGACGGCGCGCTGCTCGACAGCATCAGGGCCAAGGTCGCCGGCTTCGAGGGCGAGTGGCTGGCCACCGCCAAGGCCAAGGGCGTCGACGGCGACGCCGCGCTCGCCATGCTGAAGGCCGAAATCGCCGGGATGTAGTTGGCTCAGTCGGTCTCGGCCGAGCCGGCGTAGATTTCAACTAAACGTGTTGGATCTTCGTCGGCCTGGCCACGGCCGGCCATCACCCGCATGATCTCGGCTGTCGTACTGGCGATCGGTAACGGGGCCTGTAGTTCCTTTGCCAGGTCGGTCGCCGTGTCGACGTCCTTCAACAGCGTGTAGAGCTGGCCCAGCAGCGGCTCGTACTGCCGGGCCGCCATGCGTGGCGCGAAGGTCTGCAGCGGTTTCGAGTCGCCCCAACCGCCGGCGAGTGCTTCCGCCAGCTGCGTCGCGTCGATGCCGGCGCGTTCGGCGAAGTTGACCGCCTCCGCGATCACGGCGATTGCCGTGCCGCTGATGATCTGATTGCAGAGCTTCGTGGTTTGGCCGGCGCCGCTGCCGCCCATATGCGTGAAGCGGCCGCAGAGGTTCATGACGACAGGCCGCACGCGCTCCACGGCTTCGGCGTCGCCGCCGCACATGATGGCGAGCGTGCCGTCGGCCGCCCCCTGCACACCGCCCGACACGGGCGCGTCGATCCAGGCCATGCCGCATTTGTCGGCCAGGCGTTGGGCGATATCGCGCGTGGTATCGGGCCGGATGCTGGAGAAGTCGACGACGATCTTGCCGGCAGCCCCGCCGTCGGCGAGACCATCCGGCCCGAAGGCGACCTGCTCGGCCGCCGCCGCGTCGGTCACGCACATCATCACGATCTCGGCGGCGCGCGCGACATCGGCGATGGTGTCGGCCGGCGTCGCGCCGGCGGCGACCAGCGGCTCGAGCTTCGAACGCGTGCGGTTCCACACCGTGACGTCGTAACCGGCCGCCAGCAGCCGTTGCGTCATCGGCCCGCCGATCAGGCCGGTGCCGATATAGCCGAGCGTCGGCTTCCCCGCGGCGCTCATTCCGCGTCGTCCCAGGGCCACTGCACGTTGCCGGCATGCGTCACCGCGCCCAGATTGGCGGGGCCGACCTGAGCCGCGTATTTCTCCAGCGTCCCGCCCAGGCTTCGCGGGTCCGGCGGCCGCCATGTGGCGCGCCGGCGGTCGAGCTCGGCCTCGCTCAGGTCGACGTCGATGGTGCCGGCCTCGGCATCGATGCGGATGCGGTCGCCGGTTTCGATCAGCGCGATGGGGCCGCCGGCCGCCGCCTCCGGGCAGACATAGCCGATCATCATGCCGCGGGTGGCGCCGGAGAAACGGCCGTCGGTCAGCAGCGCCACCTTCTCGCCCATGCCCTGGCCGTAGAGCAGCGCGGTGATGCCCAGCATCTCGCGCATACCAGGCCCGCCGCGCGGGCCCTCGTTGCGGATCACGATCACCGCGCCCGGCTCGTAGGCCATCTCGTGTAGGGTTTCGACACAGGCCTCCTCGTTCTCGAACACCAGCGCCGGGCCCTCGTGCACCAGCGATTGCAGGCCGGCGACCTTGATCAGCGCCCCGTCGGGCGCCAGGTTGCCGCGCAGCACCACGACGCCGCCGGTCGGCATGATCGCCGCGTCGGCGGTGCGCACGATGTCGCCGTCCGGCGTCGCGGCGGCGGCCGCAACCTCGGCGATGCTGCGGCCGGTTATGGTCGGGCAGTCGCCGTGCAGGTGGCCGCCGTCCAGCAGCGCTTTCAGGATCACCGACACGCCGCCGATCTCGAACACGTCCTTGGCGAGGTATTGCCCGCCGGGCTTCAGGTTGGCTAGCAGGGGCGTGCGCTGGAACACCTCGGCCACGTCGTCCAGCGTGAAGCGGATGCCGGCCTCGTGCGCGATGGCTGGGATGTGCAGGCCGGCATTGGTCGAGCCGCCGGTGGCGGCGACAACGGCGCAGGCGTTCTCCAGGCTTTCGCGCGTCACCAGGTCGCGGGGCAGGGGGCCGCCGTCCGCCAGCACGTCGGTCACGGCCTCGCCGGCCTTGCGCGCCAACGCCATGCGCTGGGCATAGACGGCCGGCAGCATAGCCGAGCCGGGCAGGGCCAGCCCCAGGGCTTCCGAGATCATCGCCATGGTGTTCGCCGTGAACTGGCCGGGGCAGGAGCCGATGGTCGGGTTGCACACCAGCTCCATGTCGTAGAGCTCGTCTTCCGTCATCTGCCCGGACATCACCGCGCCGACGCCCTCGTACGAATCCAGCGCCGTCACGGTCTTGCCGCGCCACGGCGCCGGCAGGGTGCTGCCGCCATACATGAAGACCGACGGCACGTTGCAGCGGACCATGGCCATCATGATGCCGGGGAGCGTCTTGTCGCAGCCGCCGAAGCCGACCAGGCCGTCATAGCAATGCGCACGCATCACGGCTTCGATGGAATCGGCGATCAGTTCGCGGCTGACCAGGCTGAACTTCATGCCCTGATGGTTCATCGAGATGCCGTCGGACACCGAGATCGTGGTGAACTCGCGCGCCGTGCAGCCGCCGACCTCGACGCCGACCTTGGCCGCCGCCGCCTGCGGCCCCAGGCTCATGGAACATGGCGTGGTCTCGTTGTGCGTGCTGACGACGCCGATCATCGGCTTCTCGATGGCCTCGTCGTCCAGGCCCATGGCCCGCATGAAGGTGCGATGCGGCGTCCTGTCGAGACCCTGCCACGTGGTCCGCGATCGGAGCGGTTTTCCGGAAAATCGGTCGGTGGCGTGCTTTCGGCGCATGGCATTCCTTCGTGAACTTGACGTCATCCTTCCGCGCATCGTTCGGCGCGCCGGCACAGTCTAGCGCGGATTGACGCGACCCGTGGATTTGCTTGGAATTCCGCCATTTAGCCCGCGTTTCGTCGGACTGGCGATCAACAGAAAATTAATGGCGACGGCTCGATAATTGATCGGTCAAATCGATGGTCAAGTGATTGATCAGAACAGGATCTGGTATTGGAGAGAAATTATTTCCAAATACTGAGATCTTTTTCGGGATTTCTGCGGAAACGCCTCGAAAAGCGCCCAAAGCGGCCATTTCCCTTCAGTTTTAGTAAAATCTTAAGCGATGTCATTCGCCTCCGGTCGCGCAAGTACATGCTGGCCGGCACGGCCGTGCAGGCCCGCCAGCTCTGGTCGATGTCGCGCCGCAATGTCAGCATCCTGCTGGTCCTGGCGCTCGGCATCGGCATTACCGTGACCGGCTTTCTGGCGACCCGGGACCATTATCTCGCCGAGCGAAACCGCGCTTTCGAAAAACCGGCCACGGACTATGCCGCGGCCTTGAGCAGCACCATCGTCCAACACCTCGAGTTCATCGGTCATAGCGGCGCCTACTTCACCTCGTCGAACGAGGTCGAGCGCTGGGAGTTCCTCGGCTTCACCGAAAAGAGCTTGCCGCGCTATCCCGGCATCCGCGCGCTCTATTGGGTGCCGCAGGTGTCGGCAGGCGACCGCGAAGCGTTCGAAACCCGCGCCCGTAGCGACGGCCTCTACGGCTTCCGCTTTCGCGAGGCCGGTGCCGATGGCGTGCTGGCGCCGGCGACGCGCCGGCGACGGCATTTTCCGATCTATTTCATCGAGCCCTTCACCGGCAACGAGCTGGATCTGGGTTTCGACCTGGCGTCGGCGCCGTCACTGCTGGCGGTCCTTCGACAGGCCGCCGACGAGGGACGCATGACAGCCAAGTCGCAGTTCGTGCTGCCCAGCCATGCCAGCAGTTCGGGCGAGTTGATGTTGGTCCTGCCGACCTATGAGGCCGGCAAAGTGCCCGACAGCGTCGCCGCGCGCCGGGACAAACTGATTGGCTTTATGGTCGCGTTGCTGGATGTCGCCGACATGGTTGAGGCGGCGGTGCAGGAACTGTTGGCGCCGCCCTGGCTCGATCTCTATGTCCTGGACACGACGGTCGAGGGCGCGGCGCGGCTATTGCAGTTCCGTTCGTCGGTGCTGCAGGCCGAGCCGTTCGCAGGCGTCGACGTGCAACAGGTCTTCGACGGCATGTTCGCCGCCTCGACGCTTCAGGTTGCGGACCGCCGCTGGACAATCGTCGTCAAGCCCACGACCGATCAGTCCGGTGACGGTCTGCAGGCGGTACCTTGGGCCGTCGTGGTCGTCGGTACGATGTTGACGATTGTGCTCTTGCAGCATCTCGTCGCCTCACGAAACCGGACCCGCGAGGTCGAGCGGTCGGTCGCGGTGCGAACGGCCGAGCTCTCGGCCGCCAATGCCGCGCTCGAGCTTGAAGTGGCGGAGCGCAAGGCGGCCGAGCGTCAGGCCCAGGCCGCGCGCGACCAGGCCGAGCTGGCCAATCGGTCGAAGTCGGAGTTCCTGGCCATGGTCAGCCACGAGCTGCGAACGCCGCTGAACGCCGTGATCGGCTTCTCGGAGCTGATGGCCAGCGAAACCTACGGTCCGCTGGGTCATCAGAAGTATCAGGAATATGCCGCCGATATCCGCCACAGCGGCACGCATCTCCTGAGCCTGATCAACGACATTCTCGATCTGTCCAAGGTCGAGGCTAACGAGATGACGTTGTCGCGGGAAGCCGTGAACCTGTCGGAGATCATTGACGGCCTGCTGCGGATCATGCGCGAAAAGGTGAAATCGGCCGGCCTCGACATCATCGTCGAGCTGGCGTCCGATCTGCCGCTGCTCTATGTCGACGCGCGCGCCTTGAAGCAGGTGCTGCTGAACCTGATTTCCAATGCGGTCAAGTTTACCGAGCCTGGTGGCCGCGTCGTCATCACCGCCGCGGTGCTGCCGGGCGGCGGCATGGTGATCACGGTGGCCGACACCGGCATCGGCATCGCCGAGTCGGACCTGGCGCTGGTGTTGCAACCGTTCAGCCAGGCCGACAGCTCGCTGTCGCGGAAATACGAAGGCACGGGCCTCGGTCTGCCGCTCAGCAAGCGGCTCGTCGAGCTGCACGGCGGCGCCTTGACGCTGCGCAGCCACCTTCGGAAGGGAACGGCCGTCAGCATTACCTTGCCCCGATCCTGCATCCATCCTTCCCGAGCAGCCGTCGCCTAGATCAGCGGATATAAGATGATGCACAGCGCCCCCAATCGAAATTCGATCGAGCCCTGGCCGGCATTCGGTCGGCCGAGCATTCTGCTTGCCGCCGTCGTGCTGGCTCTGGCGGGATGCCTCACGCGGCCGCATTCGCCACCGCCGACAACGCCGGCGCCGGTCGTCGCCGCGCCCGAGTGGCCGGTAATTGTCGCGGCGCCGGACGTCGTCGTCGATGACCCGTCCCGGGAAACCGTGCTGATGGTGCAGACGCGGTTGCGCGAACGCGGCTACGATCCGGGCCCGCTTGACGGGCTGCTCGGCCCCCGCACGCGCGTGGCGCTTGATGCGTTCACAAGAGATGCCGGATTGCCATCGACGTCCGGCGCTATCACCGAACGGCTGCTGGCCGAGATCGATATCGCCGCGCCCTCGACGTCCGGCGTCGAACCGTCGGACGAAGCGCCGACATCCCTGCCCGGCGATATCGAGCCGGCTTATTCAAGGGGCGACGCCTATGTCTACTCCGATGGGCGTGTGGAGACCGTCGACGCCGTTGACGGCGACGTGGTGATCTGGCGGACGCGCGAGGACATGCGATACCGCGCCAGCCGCAATTTCGTGCTGCCACAGACGGGCTGGCGTTCCGGCGGTCGGGTCGGTCAACGGCGACTCACCGCGTCGGCCGGTACGCTTTGGCCGCTGTCTGTGGGTCGCCGGGTGCAGTTCTCGGCGGCGGCGGTATTGATGCGCGACAGCGACCGACAGGACCAAACCAAGTGGCGCGAGACCTGGGACTGCGAGGTGGCGGCTGTCGAAACGGTGGCCGTCCCGGCCGGCCGCTTCGACACCTTCAAGCTGGTGTGCTTTCGCCAGACAGATCCGGCGGGCATTGCCTGGCGCCGCGTCTGGTACTACGCGCCGGCGGTTCGGCATTACGTCCGGCGCATCGACAGTTACGCCGACGACACGCCGCCCCGCGTGGTCGATCTGGTGGCCGTCCGCCTGGGCGGCGCCGGTTGGCCGCCGGCCGCGCGTACCGGCCTGGAATGGGCGCTGGCCGATGGCCTTGACAACCGCGTGGATGGTGAGGAATTCACCTGGCAAAGTTCCGCGGTCGACGGCGATGTGCGCATCGAGATCGGCACCACCTCGCGAAACGCCGACGGCGCGGCCTGCCGCAGCTATGTCCAGGTTCTTACGACAGCGGCCGGCGAACGCCGTTATCCGGCACTGGCCTGTCGCGATTCCGGCGGCGCCTGGAACGTCCCGGGCTAGTGCTCACGCCGCAATTGTGGATGCGGCGAATGGGCCAGCTGCCGCAGTTCGGTTTCGAGGTCGGCCAGATCCTGGTCAAGTCTCGCCAGCGCCTGGGTGTGCACGAGCATGTGGGCGCGCATGCGCCGCACCCGGCCGCGGAGGTCGTCCAGATTTCGCTGCAAGCCTGGGCTGTCAGGACGTTTGTCGTCGGCCCGGATCGGGCCCGGATCGATATTGTGCATTTCAAACGCTTCCTTCCTTGGCTTACGTTGCAACCAGAGATAGGAGCGTTGCCGTCGCGTTAAATCCGTAATTGCCCTTGGGTGAAACTACCCAGGCCTGAGACCGAAATATCCCGCAAAAAGAACCGAAATATTACAGAGGAAACCTCAGGCACGCGATTAAAGAAGGTATGCCTTATCTCCACGTTGACATGGGCCATCCGCCAATTCGCCGAAATCGGGTGGCGGCCAGCATTTACGACTTATACACAATACTGGTGTTCGATGCTTTGATGCCGAAACGCCGCAAATCCGCCGCCCGGCGAGCGGCAGCGAAATCGACCCTGGCCGGCCTCCAGAAGGCCGCCCGCAAGGGCGATAGCAATGCGATCTTCAAGCTGGCCGTGCACTTGCTCGACGGCGGCGACGGCGATGCCGACGCGGTGGCGGCCGCCACCTGGCTGCAGGTCGCGGCCCGGGCCGGCCATGCCGAGGCCCAGCTGAGGCTTGGGACGCTCTATGCCACTGGGCAAGGGGTGGAGCTCGAGTTGGCGGAAGCCGCCAAGTGGATGTGCCTGGCGGCCGAGCAGGGCGTCGCGAGAGCGCAATATTGGATGGCGAAGGCCTGCTTTCTCGGTACCGGCGTTCCCCGCGATCCAACCGCCGCCTATCGCTGGGCCACCGCCGCCGTCGCTCAGGGCTTCGGCGATCCCGGCGAGATACGAGCTGCCGCCAGGCCGTACATCAGCGACGCGGAGCTTGCCCGGATCGAGCGCGATGCGGTGCCGCCATCGGCCGCGAAGTCGGTCACCGGTTAACAACCTTCACCAACGCCTCACGGCAATCTCATTTCCAGTTGATTGGACCTCGGGCGCGCCGGGGCCTAGGTGATTGGCGTGGGGCCGCCGTCAAAGGCGGTGTTGCGAAGCATCGGCGATCGTGACCGGCCGAGGAACATGCGGGTCGGCTCGCATCGTCTAATCGAATCGAATGGAGGTTCAACAGATGATCAAGCAGATCCTGACCAGCGCCGCAATCGCGACCATGGCGGCCACGGCGGTCGTTCCGGCGGCAGTCGCCGCTTGTGCGCCGAGGGCGGTGAACAATCCTTGCGCGGCCAAGGCCTGTAATCCGTGCGCGGCCAAGGCCTGCAATCCGTGTGCGGCCAAAGCTTGCAATCCGTGCGCGGCGAAGAACCCTTGCGCGGCGTCCAATCCTTGCGCGGCCAAGAACCCCTGCAAGCCGAAAGGCTGAGTCCACCTCACGCGATATAGATCGTTCGGCCCGTGCCGGTTCGCCGGCGCGGGCCGCATTCATGTCGGAACTAGCCTTCGGAAAGCTGTTCCAGCAGAGCCTTCGCCTCGTCGGCGATGTCGCCGCCACGTCCGCTGTTCAACAAGGCCTGCAGTTTTTCCCTGGCCTCCGCCGTCCGGCCGAGTTTGCTAAGCGCCACGGCCAGATGGTAGTTGATGTTGGGATCGCCGGCGGCCCGTGCCTGCGCGTCGCGCAACAGCGTCAGCCCGCGGCTGACCTCGCCGCGCTGCACGAGGATCCAGCCGAGGGTATCGATCGCGTTGGCCTGGTTCGGGGCCAGCGCATAGGCCCGTTCCGCATATTCGAGGGCATCCGGATTGCCGGTCTTCTGGTAGAGCCAGGCGAGGTTGTTCAACACCACCGGATCGTTCGGTTGCAGTGCCAGCAGCTCTTCATTCAAGCTTACGGCTTCGTCGAGACGGTCGAGGCGGGCGTACTCGCCTGCCAAAGTGCGTTTGACGACCATGTCGTCGGGATGGCGATCCAGCCAATCCTGCAGCAGCTCCAGGGGCGGCGCGTTTCCGTCGGCGTCCCGCCGGGCGAGGTAAAGCCGCAATACCAGCACGCCGTCTTCCTGCTTCTTCAGGCCGCGTTCGTAGGCCACGGCGGCCTCCGCCGGGCGTTTCGCCCGCATCAGCACATCGCCCGCCAGCAGGTCGCCGGTCGCCAGTTCCGGATGCATCGTGCGGATGTCGTTGGCCCGCGCCAAAGCCTTGTCGATCTCACCCATACCGGCCTCCAGGCGGGTGATGCTGGCCTGTGCCGGCAGATATGTCGGATCGACAAAGACGGCGCGGCTGAGACTGTCGTAGGCGCCTTTGTTATCGCCCGCCTGCTGCTGCATCTGGGCAATGCGGTTCAGGTCCCGCGGCGACTCCCGCGCCACGTCCATCATGCGGCGGAGCTTGAGGATCGCCATGTCGATTTCATTGCTGGCAAGCGCCGCTCGGCTGACGGCCTCCAGCACCGCAAGGTTTTCCGTATTGTTGGCTTCCAGGCTGCGTGCCAGATGCAGCGCTTCCCGATAGTTCTTGGCGCGAATGTGCAGATCGACCAGTTGGATCTGCACCCGGAGCCCGCCCTGCGGCGTCGGACGAACCCGCTGCAGCCACTGGATGGCATCGGCCAGATCGCCACGGCGCTCGGCGATGTTGGCCAGCGCCAGCAAAGGGCCGTTTTCACCCAGTTGCCGATCGACCAGCGACAACAGGCGGGTCTCGGCGTCATTGAGATTGCCGCCGCGTATGTCCAGTTTCGCCAGATTGATATGCGCCGGCACGTAGTCCGGGTCGAGATCGGTCGCGGCCTCGAATCTTCGGCGAGCGGCATCCTCTTCGCCTTGGCCCCAGAGCGCGGCGCCGGCCAGGTTGAGACCGAACGGGTTGTCTGGATGGCGGTTCTGCAGGTCTTCGGCGATCGCCAGGGTTTGATCGTATTCGCGCCGTCTCAGCTGCATCAATCCGAGCATCATGGCGTGCTGCATGGAATCCGGCTCGCGGGCCAGCGCGGCCTCCAGACCGGCGATCGCCTGGTCCGGCTTTCCGGCCGCGATCTCGTTCAGGGCCAGCCGCGTGCGGAGCTGGTCCAGGTCCGGCGCCAGCTCGATCGCCCGCTCGAAGGCGGCGCTGGCTTCGGCATGTTCGCCGTTGCGCATCAAGGCGGTGCCGAACTGAGCCAGCAGGCGGGCGTCCTGGGTCTTCGGCCCGCTGATGGGCCGCAATACGCCGACGGCCCGATCGTTGTCGCCGCGCCTCATATAGAGCGAGGCCAGCATCCGGCGCGCCCCGACATGTTGCGGTTCCAGGTTCAAATACTGCTCGAGGTAAAACAGCGCGTCGCTCACCTCCTGCTGCGCGAAGTTGATCACGCCGGCCAGCAGCAACGTCGGCAGATGGCGGCGGATGAAGGCGGTGTCGTAATTTCGGATGATGTTGTCCGCCCGGCGCAGCGCTGCCTCGGCGCCGCGCGTGTCACCGGCGGCGCCCAGAATCAGTGAGTTGAAATAGATCGCCTGCGGATCGTCGGGCAGCAGCTCCAAGACGAAATCGATGTCCGCCTGGGCCTCGGCGTGACGGTTCAGGTCGATCAGCGCCGCCGCCCGGTTCCGGCGGGCGTCCAGATGATATGGTTGAATTGTCACGGCCTTGCCGTAGCTGGCGACGGCGCCGGCCAGGTCGCCCAAGCCGCGTTTGAGGTCGCCATCCAGGCTCCAGCCGTCGGCATTGTCCGGTTCGAGCGCCAGGGCTTCGTCGATCTGCGCGCGGGCGCCGGCGAGGTCGCCACGGAAGATGGCAACCTCGGCCAATCCAAGCAGCGGGCTGGAGCTGCCGGATTGCAGACCGGCGGCGGCCATGTAGGCCATCTTTGCGGCATCCAGGTCGCGGATCGCGATATAGGCGGCGCCGCGCATGCTGTGAACCTGCTCCTCGATTTCAGGGCTACGCAGCCCCGACCTCACGATCTCCAGGACCTCTTCGTACTTGTGTTGCAGAATCAGCGCCTGCCCGAGGGGCACGACGATAATCGCTTCGTCACCACCGCCGCGCAGCGCCGCGATCAGCTCTTTTTCCGCCGTGGGGCCATCGCCGACTTCAAGATAGGCCCGGCCGATCAGGATCCGGGCGGCGAGGTTGCCGGGCTGATTCTTGAGGATGTTCTTGAGCTGGATGATGGCGCCGGGATAGTCGCCGTTGGCGAAGCGGACGGCGGCATCCTCGTAAAGGCTCGAGGCCGCCGCTTCGTCGCCGGCGTCCGATGTGTTGGCGACGGTGGCTGCGGGCATCGCGACACCGCCGGCGAGCAGGCCGGCGACGATCGCGGTGCGCAGCCATGCCGAAATCGAGAATCTAACCATGCGGGATTCCTTGATTCTGGACCCGGTCATCGAATTTCACGCGAAGATTTTCGCGTCAATATAGGCTCAATTTCTTTCGAAAATCGTGCCAACTCGATTGGCTGGCGACCGTCGTCGCGTCGGTTGGCGGCTGGATCGCCGTCGGAAATCGGCGTCCAAACGGAAACCGGCGCCGCGAGGGCGGCGCCGGTTCGTGCGTAACGATGCGGAAAGGACTGCCGATCGGTCAGGCCTTCTGGCGCCGGCGCCGGTAAAGCGCCAGCCCGGCGAGACCGGTCAGCAGGATCGCCAGGGACTGCGGCTCGGTCACCCGCGTGGTCTTTTCGTACCCCATCAGGTTGTCCACCGCGCCAGAGCCCTTGAACTTGACCTTCAGCTTGGCGACGTTCTTGCCAAGGTCGCCGAAGGTGAAGACACCGTGCTTGTGGTTGCCCGTCGGCGCCAGCTGCTGGGTCACCATCGGCGAGCCGTCGGCGTAGTAGATCTTCAGATAGGCGCGCTGGCTGTAATAGTTCTCGATGTCGAAGTAGTCGATCGACTTCAGGTGAGCCGGCGTGTCTTCGAAATCGAATGTCAGCCAGCTGCCGACGTCGTCATCCGGAATGATCGGGTCGTTGATACAGGTCGCGCTGCCGCCCGGACCGCAGGACGTGGTTCCGGATGTCGCTTGTTCCTGCACGATCAGGATATTGCCGAAATTCGTCGGGTTGTTCAGGAACGGGTGCGCGAGGTCGCTGTCGCCGTCGTTTGAGCCGCCGGGCGCGCCGGTGGTCGCGTTGTTGGTGTCAAAGGCCACGGCCAGGTTCGAGCCGTCGATACCGCCGATCGCGCTGATCACAACGCTGGTCGAACTGGCGCCCGGGATGCCCGACGCATACTGGTTGTTGACGATTTCGCCGCGCTGCAGCTCATTGAAATCGAGTGTCCAGTTGGCCGCCTGGGCCGACGACGCCGCACCGGCGATCAAGCCCGCTGCCGCTACAAAACCAATCCACGTCCGCATCGGAAACCCCTCTTGGGAACTACATTACGCACAGGCGGACACAGAACGGTCACGCCACTGGCGATATTAAAGCAAATTCCGGGCCAGGCAAGAAATTCTATTCAATTCAATGGTTTAGAAAATCCCGCATCGGGGAGCGGTTTGAAACTTGTAAAGTTTTCCGACACCAGATGTGACAGGTGCGTGTCCAAACGACGAAGGTAAGCTTAGCGGGTGGACACTAAGTTATTGTTCCTCAGATAAGTTTACATTCGTTAACCATATTTTTCGGTCCCGGATTCCGGTGTAAGAGAATCCGTCACAGCCGGAGCGTCGGCTGACACGGCCCCGGACGGATCATCCCGAATTGGGACGACCTGAGCCAGCTGTCTCGATTTGACGCAAATTTGCCGAAAATCTGGTAGGCGCGGAGAGGAATCGAACCTTCGACCTCTGCCATGTAATGGCAGCGCTCTGCCACTGAGCTACGCGCCTCTGAGGCGGAATTTAGCGTCGTCTCCGCTGCGGGTGCAATGTCAATTCGACGACGGAATTGGCGCCGGCATCACCTCGTTCGACCGCAGGGGCCGGATCAGGGGTTCGGCGCCGGGAAGACCTCGTCCATGCGATCGAGCAGATGGTACGCAACCATGCCGATCCATTCATGGGTGGCAAAATGCAGCATGCTGAGCCCGCCGGAGAGGCTGAACCGCATGCGAGGCCGCCGCCGCGATTTGTAATCCACCGGATACGGCTGGACTATCCAGCCGGCCTTTCGGAAAACCCCCATGGCGCGCGGCATATGAAATGCCGAAGTGACCAGCAGCCAACGTTCATCGTCCGTCGGTGCGACGAGGCGTTTGCTGTTCACGGCGTTTTCGAAGGTATTGCGCGATTCCGATTCGTAAATCACCCGGTCCGGCGGCGGGCCGATGGTTTCGAACAGGAAGCGCGCCACATCGGCCTCCGTCACCTTGCCGTTACCCAGCAGGGTCGCGTTGCCGCCGGTGAAGACGAGCTTGGCCTTGGGGTATCTGCGCGCCAGCGCGATGAATTCGGTCATCCGTTCGGCATGGCCGTTCAGCGCCGGCCGGCCATATTCGACCGTGCCCGCGACTCCGACCGCGCCGCCGAGGACGATGACGCCATCGACCTGGTCCGGCAGCGCATCCGGTGCCGGGAAACGCTGCTCCAGCGGCTGTATTAGCCAGTCGCCGAGCGGCAGGATCGCGATAACGACAAAACACAGCGTCACGACGGTCATCAACCATTGGCCAATGCGACGCCAGGGGGTCAGGGCGAGCAGCAAGCCCAGCAGCAGCAGGAGCAGCAGAAGGTTCGCCGGCTGTGCGACGAGCCAGAAGATCTTCGAAAGCGCGAACGTCATGAGGCCGGTTTGTACTCGTCGCCGGACCGGTCCGCCAAGGCGAATTCGGCCGCCCGGTCAACGCTGGGTGCCGGGATGGACCGGACCGGGACCGTCTGATATGTCGGGCCGACCATGCGTCTCCTGACCTATTCAACGCTTTATCCCAACGCCGCACAGCCGAGCCACGGGGTTTTCGTCGAAAACCGCCTGCGGCATTTGATTGCGAGCGGCGAGGTCGAAAGCCGCGTTGTGGCGCCCGTGCCGTGGTTTCCCTCGGCGGCCGCGGGCTTCGGCCGCTATGCCAGCTATGCCGCCGCGCCGGACCGGGAGCAACGAAACGGCCTGACGATCGAGCATCCGCGATACCCGGTGATCCCGAAGATCGGCATGAGCGTGGCGCCGGGCCTACTCTATCGGTTCAGCCGCGCGGCGCTCGAGCGGCAACGCCGAGACGGTTTCGATTTCCAGCTCATCGATGCGCATTACTTCTACCCCGACGGCGTGGCCGCGGTCCTGCTCGGCCGCTATTTCAAGCGGCCGGTCGTGATTACGGCGCGCGGCACGGACCTCAACCTGATTCCAGACTATGCGCTGCCGCGGCGCATGATCCTATGGGCCGCGTCCCAAGCTGCCGGTATCGTCGCCGTCTGCCAGGCGCTGAAAGACCGGTTGGTCGAGCTCGGCGCCGACGCGGGCCGCATCACCGTGCTGCGCAACGGTGTCGATCTCGAGCTCTTTCGGCCGGTCGACCGGACCGCGGCGCGGCAGGCGCTCGGCCTGCAACGGCGTACGCTGCTGTCGGTTGGCGGGCTTATCCCGCGCAAGGCAAACGAGATTGCCATCCAGGCTCTGCCTGCGCTGCCCGATGTCGATTTCCTGCTGGCCGGCGAGGGCCCTGAGCGCGACGCGCTGACTCAGTTGGCGGCGAGCTTGGGTGTCGCCGATCGGGTGCGGTTTTTGGGCGCTGTCGCGCATGCCGACCTGCCGCGGATCTATTCGGCCGCCGATGCGCTGGTTCTGGCTTCCAGTCGCGAGGGCTGGGCGAATGTGCTGCTCGAGGCCATGGCCTGCGGGACGCCGGTGATCGCATCCGACGTCTGGGGCACGCCGGAGGTCGTGGCCGCGCCCGCCGCCGGCGTGCTGATGCCGTCGCGAACGCCGGCCGGCCTGTCGGCCGCGTTCGACCAGCTGTTTGCGGACCAGCCGTCACGGTCCGAAACCCGGGCTTATGCCGAGCAGTTTGACTGGGAGGCGACGACGAGGGGGCAGCTCGGCCTGTTCGACGGCATCCTTCGGCGTGCGGCGGAGACCGGTTAAACCGACGTTCGCGCCGTTCCTGGCACCGGCGTCGGCGGCATGGCGGGATGCACGAAGGCCCTGGTCTTCGCCTTCAGCTCTTTCGATACGATCACCCGCACGATAGCCGTGATCGCGACCAGCGCCAGATACATGTCGTAGTAGGCCAGCGACAAGGCGGCGCCGGCAACCAGATAGCCGGCCAGGCTCACCTCCATCATGCGCCCGAGATCGTGCGCCCAGGCGAGTTCCGGACTGCCGCGGGTATGCTTGACGATCCAGCGGCTGTTGCGCCAGGTCATGAAGGCGATCGACATGAACAGGATCAGGCCGGGATACCCATGGTCGGCGAGTGCTTCGAAGTAGATGCTGTGGATCGCCCGCGCGCGCGTCACCACGTCGCTGTATTTCGCAAAGACCTCTTGCCGCTCGTATGAGCGGAATCCGACCCCGGTCAGTGGCTTCCTCTTGGCGATTTCGATGGCCGTATCCCACATCACCAGCCGGCCCTGGAATGACGAGTCCTCCTCGGTATTGCCGATCGTGTTGATGCGGTCGAAATACTTCTGCGGCATGGCCAGCAGGCCGACAATCACGACGAGCGCAATAACCAGCGCGCCGATGAACTTACCCTTCGATCGCCACCAATAGACCATGCCCATCATCGTCAGGCCGATGAAGCCGCCGCGCGAATAGCTGCCGATGACGGCGAAAATGGTCATGAACATGACCGCCACCAGCGCCAGGCGGACCCATTTGTTGGCGGAATGCAGACGCAGATAGTTGATCAATGGGATCGTCATGATCAACGCCGCGGCCAGATGGTTGTTGTCGTAGATCATCGAGTTCGCGGGGCCGAAGATGGCGTATTTGCCGCCCGACAGGATCATGAAACCGCTGCCCTTAACCGACCAGTAGCAGAGCGACACCACGATCACCCAGATCATGGCGTGCACGCGGATACGGTTGTTCATCAGGCCCAGGATCGCCATCACCAGGACCATCGATTTCATGGTGCGGTCCCAGATCGCATAGGCCGACCGGTCATACTCAGCCAGATAGGTGGTCAGGGACATATGCAGGGCGAAAATGATCAGCAGGAACGTGATCGGCGTCTTCGGTACTTTCAGCGGCTCTTTCGAGAACAGCCAGGCGCCCAGCGTGACCACGGCGATGATCATGTTGAACTCGAAGTGCGTGGTGCCGCCCCAGGCCTCGCGATGCGGGTTCATGAAGGCGAGCCAGCTCCAGATCATGACGCCGATCTGCGGCATCTTCAGCGCCGGCAGCACCATCACGAAAAAGGCCATCATCAATAGGATGCTGCGCATCTGCGAACTCGTCTCCGCTTGCGGTGCCGCTTCTGCCCGCCTGCGGGCATGGTCAAGCGGCGGCGGCACACCAATATACTAACAAACCGGCGGACTGCCGTCGTCTGATCGTCGTGTCGTGCCTGTCTTCGCCTGGAATATGGTTCTGACATTATTAACGCATTGAAAAGATGATCGTTGTCACAGGCGATGCCGGTTGATCTCGATGCGTCGAGGCGGCAGGTTAGGGTTGTCCGAACAACGAGGCGCGAGTTTCCCATTGCTGTTCATTTTCGGCGCACCACGCTCCGGCACCTCGTGGTTGGCGAAGATTTTCGACAGTCACCCGGATGTTATCTACCGCCACGAGCCGGACTCGCAGGTCCGCCACGCCGATATCCCCTATCTGTGCAGCGCTGACGACAACGAACGGTTAAGGGGCGCCGCCCACACCTATCTGAGCGACCTGCTGCGCGTGCGGACGCTGAAGTCGGCCGGTTCGCTGCCCGTGTTTCCGAAGAACTACCACGACCAGGCGCGTCACTATCTGCGCACCGGGGTGATCGCCGCGATCCGGGTGGCTGAGAAGCTCGGCGCCCGAAGGCTGGCGGCGGAGAAGCTGCAGATTCCCGACATGCTGAGGCCGGGCGCGTCGCCTTACGTCGTAATGAAGTCGGTCAGCGCCCTGGGCCGGGCGCGGTTGTTCCGCGATGCCATGCCGGCGAGCAAGATCATCCTGATCGTGCGCCATCCGTGTGGGCAGGTGTCCTCGACGCTACGTGGCATGGCGACGAACAAGTTGTCCAAATACGTGCCCGTCGCGGCGATGAGCGTGACGCCGCAGGCGCAGCGCCGTGGTTTGACGCACGACAAGCTTGAAGGCATGGAGGTCGTCGAGGCGCTTGCCTGGCATTGGGCGCTGCTGAACGAGATGGCGATGGACGATCTCGATGGAGCCGACGGGGTGCGGTTGCTGCGCTACGAGGATCTGTGCGAGCGGCCGATGGAGGTCGCCCGCGATCTCTTTGCCTTTGCCGGGATCGACATGCACGCCGAAACCGAGCGTTTTCTGCAGCAGAGCATCTCCTACGAGGGCAAGGAGCGCTATTTCCAGGTTTTCCGGAATCCGCTGCGCTCGGCCAACAAGTGGCGCGAGGAGCTGAGCGAGGACGAAATCGGTCGGATCCTCGAGATCGTCGGGCAAACCCGGCCGGGCCAGCTGTTTGTCGAGGATGCCGCGATCAATCGGGCGGCGCGGCGCTGACGGTCGGGCCATGATGTCGACCTCGCGCCAATCGCCGGCTGAAAGACGCCGCGACGGCCATCTGAAAGGAAGCCCCCGATGATCGCCAGTTTCATCTTTCTCTGCGCGCTTATCGCCATGGTCATGCTTGTCGCCTGGGTCATAAAGAACGACGGCGCCGGGTTGACCGGCAAAACGACTGGCTTGCTGGCCATGAAAGAGCCGGAAGAGCCGGAACAGGCGGCGAAAAAGAAACCGCCGCCCTATGCCGGCTGAGCCGCGCCCGGCGAAGCCGTGGCAGCCAGCGCCGCCAGAGCGCAGAGGTCAGCCTCGGTGCGGGCCAAAAGCCAGCCGCCGACGCTGATCACGTCTCCGGCCGCGAACTCGCGACGGCACTGCCGGGTGATGGCGCGGCCCAATGTGGTCCGTGACAAGCCTGAGCCTTTCGGTATGCCGAGGCTTTTCACCAGGCCGGCTGACAAATCTGCTGCCGGCTCAGAGAGCGTTTGCTGCGCAAGGTAGGCGCGTCCGATGGCCACCGCGTCGTTGCGGTCGGCGAAGCCGGCCAGCAACGCGACGTCGGTCTCCGGATCCTTCCGGCCAAGCAGGCCGGGTGCCAAACCGGCAAGTGCAATGCCGGCCAAAACCGCGCGGCGTGGCAGGTTCATGAGGCCGCTGTTCCTTCGTCCGATTGCCATGCGGCGGTTCGTCCACGTTTTCGCATGTGCGGCCGGCATTTCCGTTAACGGCCGGTGGTGAAATCTGGACCCGCTGTCGTTCTCGCTGGATTTGACGTTCCTTTACCATTATTCCGTTATGGCGGGCTGACAAGCCCTCTCTGCCGTCGGTCGCGGGCGCCGACGTCCTCGAGTTTCGTTGATGCCGCCAGGCGTACCAATGACCCCAGACGACGAGTCGAAGCCCGTCACGGAAGCCGAGATGCGACCCCATATGATCCGGGGGTCGATCTGGATGGTCGCGATGCGCTGGACCATCAAGGGCATCGGCATCGTCAGTACGGTCATCCTGGCCCGCCTGCTCGTGCCGGAGGATTTCGGCATTGTCGCCATGGCGATGCTGGTCGTCGGCATCATCGAGCTGTTCAACCTCGTCGGCACCGATCTGGCGCTGATCCGCCACAAGAACGCGACCCGCGAGCATTTCGACTCGGCCTGGACGATCGGCGTGATCCAAAGCCTGATCCTGGGCACCTGCGTCCTGCTCGCCGCGCCGTTGGGCGAAACCTTCTTCGACGAACCCCGCGCCGTGCCGGTGATCCAGATCCTGTCGCTTCGGGTCTATGCGCAAGGCTTCGAGAATATCGGCACCGTCCTGTTCCTGAAGGAATTGGACTTCGCCAAGGAGTATCGCTTCCGCATCGCCCGGAAGGTGACGACGTTCATCGTCACGCTGGTCCTCGCGCTCTCGATCCAGAATTACTGGGCGTTGGTCGCCGGTATCGTCAGCGGTCAGGTGTTCTTCGTGATCCTCAGCTACATCGTGCATCCCTACCGCCCGCGCCTCTGCTTCACGAAGATTCCGGAACTATGGTCGTTCTCGATGTGGGCGCTGGTTTACTGGATCGGTCACTACGCCAGCCTGCGCATGGACGAGATCATCGTCGGGCGGATCTCCAACAGCCAGGCCATGGGCCACTATTATGTCGGCTCGGATGTGGCGACGACGCCGACGGCCGAGATGATCGCGCCGCTGGGCCGGGCCCTGTTCCCATCCTATTCGCGTCTGCAGGACAATCCGAAGCAGCTCTACGACGCCTATCTCAACGTCCTCTCGGCGGTAACGTTGATCTGCTTCGCCACCGGCACCGGACTGGCGCTGGTCGCCCACGATCTGGTTGTCGTTTTTCTGGGCGCAAAATGGGTCGAGTCGATCCCGATCATGTTCTGGATCGCCTTTGCCGCCGCCGTGTTCGTTTACAGCAACACCGCCATGACCGTGTTGCTGGCCGCCGGCTTTGCGCGCCGCGCCGCCGTCCAGATCTGGCTGCGTAACGGTCTCCTGCTGGCGGCGCTGATCTATGCCGGCATGCAGGGCGATCTGACGGATATCGCCGCCATGCGCCTGTTGATGACGCTGCTGTTCGTGCCGGTGTTCTTCATCAGCTTGCGCGTGGTGATTCCGATCAAGCTCCGGGACATCCTCGACGTCACCTGGCGGCCCGCCATTGCCGCTGCGGCGATGGCCGGCGTGCTGCACGTCATTCCGGATGACATCTTCGGCAACCTGATCGCGTTGCGGCTGTTTGTCGACGTCGCGATGGGCGGCGCGGTCTACGGGCTCACGGTGTTGGGCCTGTGGTATGCCGCCGGCCAGCCGCCCGGAAGTGAGCGCGCGGCCATGCGCGCCGTTCGCGGCAGGCTGAAAATCGCTTAGCGCGACGCTATGGGGTTGCGGCGTCCCCCGTCGCGACCCGCTTCAGCGCCCGCAGCACATCTTTAAGCCTGACCTTCAGTGTCGGCCGCTCCAGCACAATCGCCAGCATGTCGGCGCCGGGCGATCCGAGACTGGTCTTGTAGCGGTTTTCGCCGGCCATGAAATCATAGGTGTCGGCGCCGGCGGCCAGGTGACGGTCGATGCACAGATAGTGGCTGACCATGCCGGGTTTCAGCTTCGGGTCGGCCTCGTAGGCAAAGCCGCTGAGATAGTAGTAGACGCGACCGCGATAGATGAAGTTGTACAGGTAGCCGATCGGTGCGCCGCCGGCCGAAATACGCACGACCTCAACCGTGCCGGCGGGCAGGCAATGCGCGATCAAGGCGCGATGGAAGCGCACGAAAAACGGATAGGCGAAAGCGCCCGGCTCACCGCGGCCGGTCCAATAGCGTTGATGCAGAACGCTGAGTTCGTCCAGGAAGCCGAGCGCTTCGTCGATGCCGCTGGCGCAGGTCAATTCCAACGGACCGCGTTCCTCGTACAGACGCATGGCCCGCCGGATCTGATAGCGCGTATTCGCGCTCAGATGCTCGAGGTAGGGCTTGCCGGACCGGCGCACGGCCGTCAGGTCGACGGCGCCCGAAGGGTCGTGCGCCAGCAGCCGCACCCGATAACCAAGGTCCCGGGCCAGATCGCGATAGGATGCCGGCACGCCACGGATGCACAACTCGTCCCAGTGGACCGAACGGTGCACCGGCGAGGCGCCGTCGTTGAATGCTTTCAGACAGGCGCGAGTCACCTCGGCGGCCACGTTGCGGTCGGCGAGAATACCGTTGTATTCGATGGTTATGATGTCTTTTTGCGGGTCTCCGGTTTCGTTCACGAACAACTCGGTCGAGGTGAACCAGCCGAACCGACGTGTCGTCGAGACCAAAAGCGCCAGCCCGACGATCGTGCCGCCCTGCCGCGCCGTCAGCAGCTGCGGTCGATCGTCGATCGTCGACAGCCAGCAGTCGACCCATTGCCATGAATGAAAGAACGTCGTGTCGGCCCGCGCTTCCAGGTCTTGCCAATCGGTCGCCAGCGCTGCCCGATCGGTGAGGGGCGCCACGGACACGATTATCTCCGCGCTATCCTCGGCCGACATTTGTTGCGGAGTTGCCATGACGATTATGGGTTGTGGGATCGGCCCATTCGTTCGGGCGGCCGCGGGCAGGGTCTATGCAAGGGGCCGCAGGAGACCGGCGTCGCGCGCCTCGATCAAGACTGCAGCGCGACGCGTCCACCTTACCGGCGTGGGGTTTGCGGGAATGTTACTCAATTTCGTAAATTTGAACTTGGCTGCGGTTTTCGTTGGACCATTGTTGGCTTGATTGACGTTGCTCGCCATCTTAGCCCTGCAACTGACATTCGTCTCGAACATACACACCGCCGACAATTGCAGATCGACACCAATTTATTGGTGCGTTATTGGAGCGAAATCTAGTTAATTGAACGCGCTGCCGAAAACAACGAGTCATATCGGTCGAACATTCGGGCTTGGGCGAAGTCCTCGAGCGCCCGGGCGCGGTTGGCCAGCCCCAGCCGTCGGCGCTCGTCCGGCGCGTCCAACAGCCTCTCCAATGCATCCGCCAGGCCGGCCTCGTCTTCCTTCGCCACGATATAGGGCTGATTCTCGGCCGCGACGATCGCCCTGACATCGCCGACGTCGACGCCGGCCACGGGCCGCGCCGCCGCCATGGCCTCCAGGACCGACAGCGGCATTTGCTCGGTATCGGACGAGATGGCGAACACGTCGAGCAGTCCCAACAGCTTGTCCGGCGGCTGATGGCCGAGGAAATGCACCCGGTCCGTCAGGCCCATCTTCCGGCTCAGCGCCATCAGACGGTCCTTCTCGCCGCCGTCCCCGGCGATGACGAGCCGGGCGCGCGGTCTGGTGCGTTGCACTTCCGCGAACACGCGCAGCAGCCGATCGATGTTCTTTTCCGGCCGCAACGTCGCCACCGTGCCGATCAGCAGCTCGTCGGGCTCGCGGTCGATATCGGTCAGGATTCCCGGTTCCGGTGGCTGGGCGAATTTCTCGCAGTCGATACCGTTCGGCAGATAGACGATGTGACCGTCGGAGAACCCCCAGATTCGCGTGGCGATCCGCTGCAGCGTCAGGGACGGCATGACGATGGCGTCGGCGCGGCGCAGGGCCAGGCGCCGAAGATGAACGCGTCGCCGCAATTGTCCGTCGGCTTCCTCCGGCCCGAACCCGTCTTCGATGTGGATATGGCGGCAGACCCGCCAGAGGCTGTTGACGAAGGCCCATTCGACGGCGCCCCAGTTATAGGTCACCAGCAGGTCGGGCCGGATCTCCCGCAGCAGGGCATGAAACCGGAACAGATTGGCCGCGGTCCTGTGCTTCTCGACTTGCAGCGTTTGGAAGGCTGCATCGACCGTCGGTGCCAGATGGCCGCGGCAATCGTGGTTGTCGTCCATGGCCAGCACGGTGTGACGGTACTTGCCGCCCAGCGCCTCCGTGATCTGACAGAAACGAACCTGCGGTCCGCCCACGGCGAAGGTGGAAAACACATGCAGGATGTGGACGGGCGATCGTCCCGAGCCGGCCGTCGGCGTTCGAGACTGCCCGGCCGTCGGCATCAGTTGCCGCCGTGCACCCCGATCGCGCGGCTGATGAACGTCTTCCGATCCGCTTCCGGCCGCCAATCGAGATCCCGTTTGATGTCGCTGCAATCGAACCGCGCCGGCATGCCGCGCGATTTCAGGTCGCGGTAGCTGGGGAAGGGCGCGTCGCGCCTGCCCGTGGCGATCTTCACGCACCACTTGAACAGCTCGACCGCCTGCAGCCTGGGCAGGTACTGGCCGTGATAGCGCAGCGGCCGGCCCAGCGTGCGGGCGAGCGCGGCGATGTATTGCCGCGCCGTCAGGTCGACATCGCCGACCAGGTTGTAGCGCTTGCCGGCCGCCTTGTCGGGCGCCGCCAGCGCCAGCGCGATGGCGTCGGCGACGTCCTCGACCAGCACGAAGGGCAGGGGATTGTTGCCCGCGTTCCAGCCCATGCAATGACGTTCGCGGTTGAAGAAGCCGAGGCCGCTGTGAAATGCCGGGCCGCCGCCGCCGACAACGACGCCCGGCCGGACAATGCAAACCGGCAGGTCGCGTTCGCGATGCAGCGCCATCAGCGCCGCCTCGCTCGCCGCCTTGGCTTGCGAGTACTCGCCGCGCTGTTCGCTTTCCGGATCGGTGGGCGTCGCGCCGGTGATCGTCTCTTCGGGGTCGCCCAGATAGAGCGCGGCGATGGTGCTGGCGTGGACAAGCAGATCGACGCCGGCCTCGCGGCAGGCCTCGGCCACTGTCGTCGAGGAATCGACCATCGAGCGGACGACATCGTCGCCGCTGGCGCCTTGCGCCAGGTTGACCACCAGCTTGGCGTCGCCGATGGCGCGGCGTACGTCGTCGCGGTCGGCGACGTCGCCGCGAACGACGGCGACATGCGGATCGTCCAACGGCGGCGGCAGAATGGCCGTGCCGCGTGCCAGCACGCAGACCTTTTGGCCGTCGCGCAGCAATCGCGCGACCAGGTGACGGCCGATGAACCCGGTCCCGCCCAGCACCGTCACGTCCCAGGTGTCGGTTTTCTCGGCGGCCGCTGCCGGTGGCGACGGCGCGAACGCCACCTTGCCGGCAATGCGCTCGCACAGGTCCACGATGTCGCCGCCGAATTCGCCGTCGATATCCGTGCCGCCCGACGGCAGAGCCGCGTAGAAGGCGGCGATGCTGGCTTTCATGCTCTGGAAGAACGCGTCCGACCGGCCTTTCAACTTCAGCGTCGACAGAACATAGCTCGCCGCGTTGCCGGTGCCCTGCCACAAAAGCGAACCGGCCGCGCCGGCGCCGCTTAGGAAGCCATCGTAAAAGTCAGGCCAGCGGCTCGCTTCCTGAAGGACCAGCCGGTCGTTGATCATGTCGGCGGTCGCCGTCCCGTCCTGACAGATCGCGGTGATCTGCCAGGACGGGAAGTCCTGTCCGAAGGACATGAAGAGCTGCGCCGTCGCCCGCTCGCATTGCAGCGAGACCTGCCAGGTGTCGACGAAGTCGATGCCGGGCGCCAGCTTGCGCGGCGCGCTGGTCAACGCATCCACCTCACCGATCGGGCCCGCCAGATGCTGGATCTGCGACAGCGGGTGAACGGCCTGCTCCAGCAGGATGTTCTGCGGCTGCCGGAACATCCAATGGCCGAACTGACCGGCCGAAAGCTGTCGCAACGGCATGTTGAACACGACGATCAGGTGATGCAGCCGGCCAAGCCGGCCGGTTTCCAGCACCGTCTGCAGCTTGCGGTGGGCGCCGTGAAACACGAAGTTCTGGTTCACGCCGAAAACCACGCCGGCCTCGGCGGCCGCGGCGGTCAGGGCCCGGCAGTCCTCGCCGCTGGCCGCCATGGGCTTTTCGACAAAGACATTCAGTCCGGCCCGCAGCAGCGGCTCCGCGACGGCGCGGTGCAAATCCGGCGGCACCAGCACATGCACCGAATCGCAGAGTTGCGCCTCGATCAGCTCGTCCGTGTTCGCCAGCACCTTGCCGGCGCGCCACTTCGCGGCGAACGCGCGCGCCTTGTCCTGGTCGGGGTCGACCACGGCGGTCAGTCGGATTGTCTTGAGGCCACGCAGCGCCTCGGCGTGCGCTTCGGCGATGTTGCCGGCGCCGACCAGGGCGACGCGGTAGGGCGGACGGCTGCCCGTGGCTGGTTTCGTCATATCGGCCATGTCAGGTTCGGCTCGGTTCTTTCGTTCGAACGACATACAGCTAAGGTCCGAGCGGTCCCGACTGGGCCGGCGCCGCGAACTGATCGCGACGCCGCCGGAAAGGACCTGATGATTCTCAACTTGGCAGGCGTGTGGCCGCTAGATATTAAAACAAAGCTTCCAACACAATGATCTTTCGAATAGATGAAGATCGTTCCAATAACCACCCTCCATTGGCGTTGATGCTGCGGGTCCCCTGGGCGCGCACGACGAGCGGTCAGATGAAACAGTCTCCGGTAAGTATTGGGCCAGGTAGCGCCGTGAACGCGGATCGCCGTTGGCCGGCTCGCAACCGTCAGTCAGGAACCGTTTGATGATCGAGCAGCAACGACAACGGATTGACAGCGGCGACTATACCGTCGGTGTCGTCGGCCTGGGCTATGTCGGCCTGCCGTTGACGCAGGCCTTCGTCCGGCAGGGCCTGCCGATCATCGGCTTCGATGTCGACGCGGACCGGGTGGCCGAGCTCAATGCCGGCCGCTCATACCTGAAGCATATTCCGAGCGCCGCCATCGAGCGTATTGTCGCCGACGGCCTGTTTCAGGCAACGACCGATTTCGCGCGGCTGGGCGAGGCCGACGCGGTTCTGCTCTGCATTCCGACGCCGCTCACCCGATATCGCGAACCCGATATGTCCTTCGTCGAGGCGACGGCGGCGACGGTCGCGGAGCATCTGCGCCCCGGCCATCTGGTGGTGCTCGAATCGACCACCTATCCCGGCACGACCGCCGAACTGGTGAAACCCATCCTCGAGGGGAGCGGACTCGTCTGCGGCCGGGACTTCTACCTCGCCTATTCGCCCGAGCGCGAGGATCCGGGGAATATCGACTTCGAGACGTCAACCATTCCGAAAGTCGTTGGCGGCCACGATGCCGCCTCCTTCGAGCTGGCAGAGGCGCTCTATAGCCGGATCGTGCCGCAGGTGGTGCCGGTGTCGTCGCTCGCCACGGCCGAGGCCGTGAAGCTGACCGAGAATATCTTCCGCGCCGTGAATATCGCGCTGGTCAATGAATTGAAGGTCGTTTTCGACAGCATGGATATCGATGTTTGGGAGGTCATCGAGGCGGCGAAAAGCAAGCCTTTCGGCTACATGCCGTTCTACCCGGGCCCCGGACTCGGCGGCCATTGCATCCCGATCGACCCGTTCTATCTGACCTGGAAGGCGCGCGAATACGACGTCGCGACCCGCTTCATCGAGCTGGCCGGCGAGGTCAATACCGGCATGCCGGCCTACGTCGTCGACCGGCTGGCGACGGCCCTCGACATGAAGTTCTCGACCCCGCTGAACGGCGCGCGGATCCTGGTGCTGGGGTTGGCCTACAAGAAGAACGTCGACGACACGCGTGAAAGCCCCGCCTTTCGGATCATCGCCACGTTGGAGGCGCGCGGCGTGAAGGTCGACTACTACGACCCGCATGTCGCCGAAATCCCGAGAACGCGCGAGCATCCGACGCTGGCCGGGCGGCAGGGCATCGCCTGGTCGGCGGAGGCCCTGCGCGACTATGACGCGGCGCTGATCTGCACCGATCATGACGATGTCGACTACGCCGCGCTTGTCGAAAACTGCCGTTTGGTTGTCGATACCCGCAATGCCACCCACCCCTGGCGCGAAGGGCGGTCCAATGTGGTGATGGCGTGAATTGTGCATTGATCTTCGAAATCCGAACCAACGAACCCAAGGCCTGTCGCGAAATCGCACAGCCCGGGTCAGATAGTGAAACGGCGAGAAGATGAGAGTTTCGATTTTCGGTATGGGCTATGTCGGCGCCGTATCGGCCGCCTGCTTCGCCAAGCTCGGCCACGACGTCATCGGCGTCGATGTCGATCCGCGCAAGCTCGAGATGTTGCGGGCAGGGACGTCGCCGATCGTCGAAGACGACATCGACGACCTGGTCAAGCAGGGCGTCGACAGCGGTCGCCTACGGGTCTCGAGCGATACCGCCGAGGCGGTCGCCGATACCGATGTCACGCTGATATCCGTCGGCACGCCGAGCGCGCGCAGCGGCGCGCCCTCGCTCAATGCCATTGACGCGGTCAGCCGCGATATCGGCTTGGCGTTGCGCGACAAGACCGCGCCGCACGTTGTCGTTGCCCGCAGCACCATCCCGCCGGGCACGACCGAAGATCGCATCGCCCCGGCTCTGGTCGAGCACTCCGGCCGGGCGCTCGGCGACGGGCTCGACGTCTGCTTCAACCCGGCATTCCTGCGCGAGGGCCGATCGGTCCGGGACTTTCACGAGCCGCCGTTCACGATCATCGGCGCAGACACCGACGCCGCCTTCGATGCCGTCGAAGCGCTCTATCGGGGTGTCGACGCGCCTGTCGTCCGCACCAGCTTTCGCATCGCCGAAACGGTCAAGTATCTCTGCAACGTCTACCACGCCTTGAAGATCGCCTTTGCCAACGAAGCCGGCTCGCTGTTGAAGTCGCTCGGCATGGACGGACGCGAGGCAATGGAGATCTTCTGCCGCGACACCGAGCTGAACATCTCGCCGGCCTATCTGCGTCCCGGCTATGCCTTCGGCGGTTCCTGCCTGCCGAAGGATCTGCGCGGGCTGCTTGCCTTTGCCCGCGAGGCCGAGCTGCAGTTGCCGCTGCTGGGCCAGGTGTTGGCCAGCAACGACGCCCACATCGACCGGGCGTTCGACATGGTCACCCGCCGCGGGCGGCGCAAGGTGGCGCTGTTCGGTCTCGCCTTCAAGCCGGGCACCGACGACCTGCGGGAATCGCCGCTGGTGACGCTGGCCGAGCGGCTGATTGGCAAGGGTTACGAGTTGGCGATTCACGATCCGCATGTCGAGACCAGCCGCCTGATGGGCGCCAACCGGGATTTCATCGACCGGGAAATTCCCCACGTCGAGCGGATGCTGGTCGCCGATCCCGCAGCGGCGCTCGCCGGCGCCGGAACGATTGTTGTCGGCCATGCCGATCGGCAGGCCATCGACGCGATTGCCGCCGACCATAACGGCCGCACGATCGTCGACCTGCAAGGCGTCAAGGATCTCGAGTCCCTGGACGGCGCCGATTACGAAGGCGTTTGCTGGTGACCGCACGCCCGCGGCTGCTGTTTATTTCACCGCAGTTCCTGTTTCCGACCGACGCCGGCGGCAAGATCCGCACCACCAATGTCCTGCGGGGCATGAAGGGTGGCAGCTTCGAGATCACGCTGGCCTCGCCGGCCCAACCCGATGAGGCGGCGCGTCACGCCGACGATCTGGCGGCCGTCTGCGACCGGTTTGTCGATTGGCCGTTTCATCGCCAAGGCAAGTCGTTCGGCTTGCGGCGGCTGTCGTTCTTGTTGTCGTCCCTGCCTGTCGCGGTGGCCTGCGACCGTTCCGCCGCCGGCATGGCGGCGATCCGGGCCGAGCTGTCGCGTGGATACGATCTGGTTGTCACCGACTTCGTGCACGCGGCCGTGCTGACGCCACCCGAACTGTCGGCCGCGTCGGTACTGTTCACCCACAATGTCGAGGCCGAGATCTTCGCCCGGCATGTGGATGTTGCCGACAATCCTGTCAGCCGCGCGGTCTGGCGCGACCAGTGGCGCAAGATGAAGCGGTTCGAGCAGTCGGCGTTGCGGCGGTTCGATACCGTGATCGCGGTCTCGGAACGCGATGCCGCGCAGTTCCGGGAACACTATGGCGTGTCGTCGGTGGAGCCGATCCCGACGGCCGTGGACCTGGACTTCTTCGATTTCCGGGCGCCGCCGGACGGTCCGCCCCAGGGCGGCACCATCGTCTTCACCGGATCGATGAACTGGGCCGCCAATATCGATGGCATCGAGTTCTTCATGGACTCGATCTGGCCGGCGATTGCGCAGGCAGCACCGGCGGCGAACGTCGTCGTGGTCGGCCGCAATCCGCCGACCCATCTGGTCGAGCGGGCGAACAAGCGCGGCTTGCCCTGGACCTTCACGGGTTTCGTCGACGACATCAGGCCCTATGTGCACGACGCGCAGGTCTATGCCATTCCGCTGCGGGTTGGTGGCGGCACCCGGATCAAGGTCTACGAAGCCATGGCCATGGGATGCCCGGTGGTCTCGACCACGATCGGCGTGGAGGGGCTGCCGCTCGATGACGGTCGGCACTACACCTGCGCCGATACGGCCGATGCCTTCGCCGCCGAAGTGCTGCGTCTGCTGGCCGACGCGGACTTGCGCCAACGCTTGGCGACGACCGCGCGGGCCTATGTCGAGGAGAACTTCAGCGCGCCCGGCGTCGCCCGCATTTTCGAGCGCATCTGCGAACAGACCATGGAGCTTCGGCGTATCAGCGCGGGTGGCGGCGCAGCAGATCTTTTAGCGCCGGGCCTAGCAGGTGCCGCGCGGCGGCAGCCAGACCTCTGAACCGACGGGGATTGCACGCCAGGATACCCCAGCGCTCGCGGCGCTCGGACAGCCAGTCCTGCTTGTAGCCGTCGTCGCCGCGGCCGAAATCGACTTCCGCCACGCGGTCGACCTCCAAGGCATGCCGCATCATCCGTGCCGTCAGCACAGTGCCAAGCGAAAGCCGGCGGTACCGCTCGACGTAGGCCAGCTTGAAGATGGTTGAACGACCCTCGTGGGTCAGCCAGATTTGCGCCGCCGCGGGTGCGCCGTCCAGATGGCAGATCCCCAAACGCAGCACGCCGTTGGCCGCCGCATGTCGCGCCAAACCTGGCGTGAACTCGGGGAACGGCTCCGCCGTCTTCCAGCTCGCCGCGTAAATCGCATCGTAGCTCGCCATCGCCGTATCGAGCTCGGCCGGCGTCTGACAGATGTCGACGCGGACGTCGTGGGCTTTCGCCAGTTGCCGCTGCTTGCGCAAGATCGTGTTGCGCAGGCGCGACGGCCGCCGCGCGAGATAGTCGTCAAAGCTCAGCTCGGCGACATCTTCGAACCAGTTACCGAAGTGGAAGTACGGCCGCGACGGCCAGCCGCGTGCGCGGATCGCCGCGACCAGCGCGTCGAAAAGCGGCGCCTCGCGGGGCAGGGTATCGAGCTGCAGGACGTCCGGCTTGCTGGCATCCGTCGTCATCGCGTCGACCAACTGACGGCACGCCCGCGCGATGTCGACGCCGGGTCGCGTCAGGGCCTCGAAGCTGCAGGAATAAAAGTTCGTCAGGCCCGAGATCGCCCGGGCGCCGGGAAACAGATTCGATGCGGTATGGCGCTTGGCCGGCAGGGCCGCAAATGTGGTCCCGTCGGCCTCCCTCGCGCTGAAGACCACAGCGTCTTCGCCGGCCGCCAGGCAGGTCTCGGACAGGTTCCGAAACCAGTCGGGATGCGCATAGTAGGTGGGCGCGGCACACTGCGCGAAGAGCGGCGCATAGACGGATGCCAACGCCGTCAAATCATCCTGTGGCGTCGTTCCCGGCGGAGATGGCGGGTGCGGACTCGCGTTGCTGGAAATCAATTCGTCGTCGTCCGCTGCCGATTGCAATCGCGCCAGCTCGGTCAGGTAACGCCATCGGGTGCGGCCGGCACGGCTGGCCCGGATACGCAAATATCGCCTGACAAACGCGATTTAAGAGGTTAAACAATTGCTTAGTTCAAAGCACATAGGTTGCGGTGTTGGCAAGTTGCTGTTGGTCGACCGGTCACCCGATCGCTGACGCGTTGGCATCGGCATCTATTGCGCAAAACTTAATGCGACCTCGAGGTAGGGGGCGATGACGAAAACTTCTTTCTTCTCTGGCCGTGGCCTGGTGCTGGCGGCGGTCGTTATGTTGGTCGCGGCCTGTTCGGGCCGGGAATTGGCGCCAACGATCACCGAAGAGCAGGCGACGCCCGATTATCTGATCGGCGCTGGCGACAACTTGAGCGTTTTCGTCTGGCGCAACCCGGAGTTGGGCATTTCGCTACCCGTGCGGCCGGACGGAAAGATTTCCTCGCCGCTGATCGAGGACCTGCAGGCGGCCGGCAAGACGCCGACGCAGCTGGCTCGGGATATCGAGGAGGAGCTCAAGAAGTTCATCCAGGACCCGATCGTCACCGTTATCGTGACCGGCTTTGTCGGTCCCTTCGACCAGCAGGTGCGCGTCGTGGGCGAGGCGGCCCAACCGGCGGCCATTCCCTATCGGGACGACATGACCGTCCTTGACGTCATGATCTCCGTTGGCGGTCTGACCCAGTTCGCCGCCGGCAATCGGACCGTGGTCGTGCGGCAGATCGAAGGCCAGAACAAGAGCTTCCGGGTGCGGCTGGACGACCTGTTGAAGGACGGCGATGTCAGCGCGAATGTGGAAATGCTGCCCGGCGACGTGGTGATCGTGCCCCAGAGCTTTTTCTAAAAGCGCTTAAAGACATCATTTATGTGTGTGCGGTAGCGTGATCACTTTGTGTGATGTGATTGCTGTCACATTAATGCCTAACTGACTTTGGATTATAAGTTCCCTTTCCGGCGCCGGCCGGACCGAACCGATCCAAGGAAAGATTGAGATGGGTGATCTGCGAACGCAAATTCTGGCCATTTTGCGGGCCGTCTGGCGCCGGCGTTGGATTATCGCCGGCATTGCCTGGGGCCTGTGCCTGGTCGGCTGGTTCGTGGTCCTGCATATGCCCGACCGCTATCAGTCCCGGACACGCATCTACGTCGATACCCAGACCATGCTGGCGCCGTTGCTGCGCGGCCTGACCGTGGCGCCGAACCTGAACCAGCAGGTCGCGTTCATGAAGCGGACCCTACTCAGCCGTCCGAACATGCTGGAAATCATCCGCATGACCGATCTCGACCTGACGGTCGAGAACGATGCGGAAATGGACGCGCTGATCAAGAGTGTGGCCGAACGGATCTCGATCAAATCCCAGGGCCGGGATCTGTTCACGATCGCGTACGAGAGCGAGGACCCGAAGCTGGCCCAGCGGGTCGTGCAGTCGTTGGTCAACATCTTCGTCGAGAACAATCTCGGCGAGAACCGATCCGACATGGAGAAGGCCCGCGCCTTCCTGGAAGCGCAGCTCGCCGTGTACGAGCGGCAGCTTCAGGAAGCGGAACGCCGTCTCGCGGACTTCAAGGCCAGCAATCTCGAATTCGGCCGCGGCGCCGGCGGCTATGTCAAAAAGCGGCAGGGCGCGAACGCGGCTTTGGAGCGCGCGGAAGCCGACTACCAGGATGCGCTTGCGTTGCGCGACCAGCTGCGTGAGCAGATCGCGACCGTCCCGCAATACCTCGAAGTCGATGCCGCGCCCCAGGTGATCTTCAACAACGGCGGGGCGGCAAATTCACCGATCGCCGAGCTGGAGCGGCGGATCAAGGATACGGAACGGCAGATCGTGCTGCTGCTCGGCAAGTATACCGAGGCGCACCCCGACGTGATCGCGTCCCGCCGCCAGATCGAGTACCTGAACGAGCAGCTGGCTCAGGAAGAGGAAAAGCTGCTGGCGGCGGCCGAGGGCGAAGGCGACGATTTCGGCGGCGAAGGCGCCAAGACGAAGGTGCCGAACGCGCTCTATGAGCATATCAAGTTGCGATTGGTCGACGCCGAGTCCCAGGTCACCACGCGCGAGCGGCAGTTGAAGCGGGCCCGCGAGGAACGCGATTACTTCGAGAAGATGGCGACGACGGCGCCCCTGGTCGAAGCGCGCCTGGCCGGCTTGAACAGAGACTATTCCGTCATCAAGAAGAACTACGAGCAGCTCCTGTCCCGGCGCGAGTCGGCCAAGATTGCGCAAGCCGTCGACGCGGAAACCGACATCCAGTTCCGGATCGTCGATCCGCCCGAGGTGCCGACCATTCCGGTTGGGCCGAACCGGCCGTTCTTCATGTCGATCGTTCTCGCCGCTGGTCTGGGGTCTGGCATAGCTTTTGCTTACCTGTTGTCCCAGATGGATGTTTCCTTTCACAACGCGGCCAGCCTGCGGGACACGTTTGGATTGCCCGTACTGGGCGCGGTTTCGGCCCTCGTGTCGAACAGCAACCGCAGGCGGCAGCATGCCGGCCTTGCCGGATTCGCAGTCGCCTGCGCCTGTCTCTTATTGGTTTTTGGCGGACTGATCGTTTTTGAGACACCTTTACGCCAAAACATGTCCCAACTTGAGTTAACGCGACTGCTATGAGTTCGGAAGCCAGAGTGCCAGGCTTGATCCAGCGGGCCGCCGACCACGTTCGGTCCGGCGGCGGCGCGTCGCTGGTCGAGAAAGCGGCAAAGCGAATTGCCGCATCGGGCGGACCGCAACCCGTGACGGCCGATGCCGCGGCCGCGCCGGCGGTGCCGGCCGCGCCGCTTCCGACCGAGCCGGCCACCGTACCCCGCCCGCCCGTGGCCGAGGTATCGCCGCCGGCGAATGAGGCGCCGCAACCCGCGGCCGCGAAGCCGCGCCCGGCCGCCCCTGCCGACGAGCCGACGCCGTTCACGCCCGAGCGGACCGCGGCGGCGCCTGCGAGGGAGAGCCAGGGCGGCCGCCGGGCCGATGTGGTGCAGATCGATCAGGTACGCCTGCAGCTCGCCGGCTGCATCGTGCCGTCGGGCGAACGCACCCGCATTGTCGAAGAGTTTCGCATCGTCAAGCGGCCGCTTCTGCTCAAGGCGTTTGCGACCGGCGATCAAAGAACGCGCAACGGCAACCTGATCATGGTGACCAGCGCCCGTCCGGGCGAGGGCAAGTCGCACACGGCGGTCAATCTGGCCATGAGCATGGTCTCCGAGCGCGACCTGAACGTTCTTCTGGTCGATGCCGACATGCACAACACCAGCGAATACTCATCGATGGGCATGATGGGCGTGAACGCGGAGAAGGGCCTGCTCAATGTGGTCGCGGATCCCTCCACGGATCTTGCCGACGTCCTGCTCAGGACGGATATCCCGAACCTGACGTTGCTGCCGGCCGGGACGAACGTGATGAACCCGACCGAGCTGCTGGCCAGTAACCGTATGGGTCAGCTCGTCGAGGAGCTCGCCGAACGTTATCCGGACCGGGTCATCATTATCGACACCCCGCCGGTCCTGGCGACCAGTGAGCCGAGCGTGCTCGCCATGCATGTCGGCCAGCTTCTGTTTGTGGTCGAGGCAGAGAAGACCAGCCAGAAGGCCATCGAGTCGGCGTTGGCGCTATTGGGTGGCTGCCAAAACATCAACCTCGTGTTAAATAAAGCCAAGATGGAGGTCGGCGGCGACCGGTTCGGCGCCTATTCGTATTACTATTGACTTCCCGCGGCCGCTGAGTGAAGTTGCGCGTTAATCTATCAGTCGGGTGTCATTGGACAATGCTGGGTCGTTCCGTCATTCGGCGGCAGATATTTTCATTAGTCGGCCTGGCCTTGGTTCTTTCACCGATACCTTCCGTTCATGCGGGCGATTGGCGAATTACGCCGCGCGCTCAATCCGAAACTTCCTATACCGACAATGTGCGCGGCGTCGCCGATGGCAAGGAAGGCGACGTCTTCCATTCCGGCTCGTCCGGCGTCAGCATACGGGGCCGGGGCGCACGGCTTAATCTGAACCTCGACTACACGCTCAGTTACGAGGAATATCTCGCTGAATCCGAGCTCAGCAGCCGCACCCACCGGCTGCTCGGTTCCGGCAACACCGAGCTGATCCGCGAACATCTCTTTGTCGACGCCCAGACCTCGTTCAACCGGGTTACCGACGACCGGACCGGCGCCATATCGAGCATTGACCGGAACCTGGGCGACAATCAGACCGAGGTCTTCAACTACCGCATCAGCCCGCGCTATCTTTTCAACATCGGCGGCTTCGCGCGGTCGACCACGCGCTACACCTTCAGCGAAACCGTGTTCGATCCGCTGAACGACGATTCCGACAACAACGACAGTCCGTCGGACACGACGACGAACCGGATTTCGCAGGTCTTCAGCAGCGGCGCAGATTTCACACAGCTGTCGTGGGCCCTGACCGCCCAATACCGCCGGTCCTCGCGCGGCGACAGCGACGACAACTTCACCACCAAGTCGGGCGAGGCGAGCGCTGAATATGCGATAAACCGAGTGTTTTCGGTGCTCGGCAGTGCCGGTTACGAAGACCTGGCGGACAATTCGGTGACCGACGACGACGAGTTGTTCGGCGAGATCTGGACCGTCGGCGCCCGATTGCGGCCGGGACCCCGCACCAATCTCAGCTTCGAATACGGCCGCCGATACGACGACGATTTCTATCGCGGCAACGGCAGTTTCGCCATCACGCCCACCTTGCGGGCGAACGTCTCCTACAACATTACCGTCGATATCGAACAGTCCGCCGCCGACAATGCGTTTCTGTTCATCGGGCAGGACGAGGATGGCAACTTCATCGATACCCGCACCGGCTTGCCGATCGATGTCGTCGATTCCGATTTCGACCTGACGGATCAGGACACGGTCCTGCGGAACGAGTCCTTCTCCGCCTCGCTGTCGGGCAGCCGTGGCCGCAATCGTTATGGCCTGCGGCTGGCGCACACCAAGCGTACCACCGAGCCGGAAGCGCGTGAGCAGACCGTTATCAGCGGGTCCATCAATTTCAGCCGCACGTTGCGGCCGGGCATGAACTTGGCGCTTAACGCAAGATTTACCGACGCGGAGGACGATGCCAGTGACGATACCAGCACGTTCCGCTTTAGCGCTTCGCTCGGGTATGACGTCGGCCGGACGGTTCGAGCCACGTTTCGGGTGAACCATCTGCGTCGCAACACGGACGCCAATGAATCCGACCTGACCGAGAACGTTGCTTCGGTGCGGCTGGTAAAAACCTTTTAGTTTCAGCCCGCTATGTATACCGAATTCTATCGGCTGCAGGCGTTGCCGTTCCAGCTAACGCCGGACCCAAGTTTTTTCTTCGCCAGCAGCGTCCATAACAGCGCCATGGCGCACCTGACCTATGGTCTGAGCCAGGGCGAGGGCTTCATCATAATCACCGGCGAGATCGGCGCCGGCAAGACCACGCTGGTCGGCCATCTGCTCGCCACGCTCGACAAGGAGCACTACCTGGCGTTGAACATCGTCAGCACGCAGCTGAACGCCGACGAGATGCTGCGGATGGTCGCTTCGGCCTTCAACATTCCGACCGAGAATGTCGACAAGGCGACACTGCTGCGGAAGATCGAGGCTTTTCTCACCAGCCTGCACGAGTCCGACAAGCGGGCCTTGCTTCTGGTCGATGAAGCTCAGAACCTCACCGCCGGCGCGCTTGAGGAATTGCGCATGCTGTCGAACTTCCAGGTCGGTTCGCGCACGCCGCTGCAGTGTTTTCTGCTCGGCCAGCCACAGTTCCGAACCACCCTGGCGATGCCGGAACTCGAGCAGTTGCGGCAGCGCGTGACGGCGTCATACCACCTCGGCCCGTTGTCCATGGACGAGACCCGATACTATATCGAGCACCGCCTGCACATGGCCGGCTGGAACCGGGATCCGGAGTTCGCCGACGAGGCCTTCCAGCAGATTTTCGACTACACGAAGGGCGTGCCGCGCCTGATCAACATGCTGTGTTCACGGTTGCTGCTGTATGGTTTTCTCGAAGAGCTGCACAAGATCGACGGTGTCGTTGTCGAGCGTGTCGTGACCGAGCATGCCGAGGAGACCCGTCAGGTCATGGCGCCGGAGGCCCAGAAGCCGGTGGCGACGACGGGCGCCGCGGCGGCCGCGACGACCGGCGACGCGCCGGTCGCGGTACCGACGGACGCCGCGCCCGCCGGCACGCCGGCGGGCTACGACGAGGTTATAAAACGTCTCGGCGCGGTCGAGGATCATGTGAAGCTGCACGAGCGAACCATGAACCGGGTGCTACGGGTTCTGGTGCAGCAGATGGAAGGAGCGACGGACGATGTCCCAGCCGCAGATGAAGGTGAAGGCGACGCCCGACCCCAGCGTCGGCACAGCCGCCTCGCCGCGCGCCGACGCCGGCGCCGCGGTCGCGGCCGCCGGCCATTCGCCGATTACCAACGCGCTGACAGTTGACGTCGAGGACTATTTCCAGGTTCAGGCGTTTGCCGATCGCATCAGCCGCGACGATTGGGACAGCCTGGAGTGCCGGGTCGAGCGCAACACTGACAGGGTACTGCAGCTATTCGCGGATGCCGGCGCGCGGGGCACGTTCTTCACGCTGGGCTGGGTGGCCGAGCGCTATCCCGCGCTGATCGGGCGCATCGTCGCCGGCGGGCACGAGCTTGCCAGTCATGGGTATGCGCACATCCGGGCGGACTCGCAGACGCCCGATGAGTTCCGCGCCGATATCCGCCGCACCAAACAGCTGCTCGAGGATATCGGTGGCGTGCCGATCAAGGGCTATCGCGCCGCCACCTTCTCGATCGGCGGCGGCAATATGTGGGCCTACGACGTGCTCGCCGACGAAGGCTACGTCTACAGTTCGAGCATTTATCCGGTCCGCCACGATTTCTACGGCATGCCGGACGCGCCCCGGTTCCCGTTCTATCCGTCCGGCCCGGGCGGCACTTACGAAATCCCGATGACGACCATCCGGATGTTCGGCCGCAACCTGCCCTGCAGCGGCGGCGGCTACTTTCGCCTGCTGCCCTACGGCGTATCGCGTTGGCAGATGCGGCGGGTTAACCGCGAAGACCGACAGCCCGGCATCTTCTATTTCCACCCCTGGGAGGTCGATCCCGAACAGCCGCGCCAGACCGGCATCTCGGCCAAGACCCGGGTGCGGCACTACACCGGCCTCGGGCGGATGCAGGGCCGGCTACGCCGCCTGCTGGCGGACTTCCCTTGGGGGCGCATGGACGAGGTGTACCGGATCGGCGCCGGCGAGACCGGGTGAGTGCCGGCATGTCGGCCGTTACCGTACATGGGCTGAAGGATGCCGGCACATCGCGTTGGGACGCCTTCGTGGACGCCACGCCGTCCGCGACCTTTTTCCATCGCGCCGGTTGGCGGCGGGTGATCGAAGAGTCCTTCGGCCATCGCTGCTATTTCGCCTATGCGGAAAAGGACGGCGAGATTTGCGGCGTCCTGCCGCTGGTACACGTGAACAGCCGGATCTTCTCGAACGGCCTGATCTCGAACGCCTTCGGCGTCTATGGCGGACCGGCCGTCAGCGATCCTGCCGCGGCGGCCGCGCTCGACGCCTACGCCATCGATCTGATGGACAAAGTCGGCGCCGATTTCGTGGAGTACCGCTGCCGCGAGCGCAGCCGTGCCGATTGGCAGTGTAAGGACGATCTCTACGTCACCTTCCGGCGGCCGATCGAACCGTCGTCGGAGGCCAACCTGAAGGCGATCCCGCGCAAACAGCGCGCCGTCGTGCGCAAGGCGCTGAAGGCGGGCCTGCTCAGCGACGCGCTCGACGACGATGTCGAGCGGCTCTACCGCGTCTACGCGACAAGCGTCCGCAATCTCGGCACGCCGGTTTTCTCGAAGCGCTATTTCCGCATTCTGAAAGAAGAGTTCGACCAGGACTGCGAAGTTCTGACCGTCACCGGACCGGACGGCCAACCCGTCGCGGCGGTCATGAGCTTTTTCTTCCGCGACGAGGTGCTGCCTTATTATGGCGGCGGCACGGCCGAGGCTCGCCGTTATGGCGCCAACGACTTCATGTATTGGCGGGTCATGGAACGATCGCTCGAGCGCGGCTGCCGCCTGTTCGACTTCGGCCGCAGCAAGGCCGGCACCGGGTCGTTTTCATTCAAGAAAAACTGGGGCTTTGTGCCCAAACCGCTTCACTACGAATTCAGCCTGCGGAATGGCGGCGAAGTTCCCGACGTGAACCCGCTGAATCCCAAATACCAGCTTTTTATCGCCCTCTGGAAGCGCCTGCCGCTGCCGGTCGCGAACGCTTTCGGTCCTTTCATCGTTCGTAACTTGGGATGATGCGTTGCAGGACCTGGTTTTCGTCTCTCAGCGCATCCCCTATCCACCGAACAAGGGCGACAAGGTCCGCTCTTGGAACGTGTTGTCGCGTCTGGCCGAGGATTATCGCGTGCATCTGGCGAGTTTTGTGGACGATCCCGCCGACTGGCAACACGAGCAGGTATTGCGTGACCTCTGCGCCTCCTGCCTGCTGCGGCCGCTGAGGCCGCTTCTTGCCAAGCTGCGCAGTCTTCCGGCCTTCATCGGCCGCGACCCGCTCACCCGCCGCTACTTTCACGATGGCCGTATCGCCGCATGGCTTGACGAGCTGGCCGCGCGGCAGAAGCCGGACAAAGTGTTTGTCTTTTCCTCCGGTGTCGCCGACTACGTGATGGGCCCGCGCTGGGCCGGCGCGCGGCGGGTCATCGATATGGTCGATGTCGATTCCGACAAATGGCGCCAATATGCGGCCGCGAAGTCAGGCGTCAGCCGTTGGGTCTATGGCCGCGAAGCCCGGACATTGGCTGATTTCGAGCGGCAGGCGTCGGCGGCGTTCGATGCCACGCTGTTCGTCTCGGAGGCCGAGGCGGATCTCTTCCGCACGCTGTCGCCGGCGACGGCCGCCAAGGTGCATGCCGTGGGCAATGGCGTCGATTGCGCGTTCTTCGATCCGGCAATCGGATTTGCCGATCCGTATCCGGCTGGCGTCACGCCGCTGGTCTTCACCGGCGCCATGGACTACTGGCCAAATGCCGATGCGGTGATCTGGTTCGCCGAGCAGGTCCTGCCCAGGGTGACGGCCAGTCTGCCGAATGCGGCGTTGTTTATCGTCGGGGCCAATCCCGACCGGCGGGTCCAGGCCCTCGGTGCAAGGCCGGTGATCACGGTCACAGGCAGGGTCGACGACATTAGGCCATACATTGCCCATGCCCGGGTCGTGGTCGCCCCTTTGCAAGTGGCCCGTGGCGTGCAGAATAAGGTTCTGGAAGGCATGGCGATGGCGAAGCCCGTCGTCGCCAGTCCGATGGCGTTGGAAGGCCTGGATGCGGCCCCCGGTCGGGAGGTGTTGGTTGCAGAAAGCCCCGATGAATACGCTCAAATCGTGCTCGATGCGGTTTCCGGCGGGTACCCGGATATCGGCGGCCTGGCCCGAGACCGCGTACGCCGGTCGTACAGCTGGCAGGCGAGCTACGAAAAAGTGTTGTCTATCCTTGAGCGTTAAAGTCGCGGAAAACGTGTTTTGTTAGTGTTGCGTTCCTGTCGGGCAGGAGAACTGGTTTGAGTATCAAGACGGCAAACGATCCCGTGACGTCGCCGGCTTTTGGCGTTGATCCGGCGCTCCGGGCGGCCTGGTGGAAGGCCGGGGCGGCAACCGTCGTCGTGCTGATGTTTCTGCTCGGCCTCTACGCGGACGAAGTCGTCAGCGCAGTGCGGGTGTGGAATTCCTCGCCGACCTATACCCACTGCTATCTGATCCTGCCGATCACGCTCTACCTGATCTGGGAACGGCGGTCGCTGTTTTCGCGCATGTGGCCCCGGCCGACGCTGTGGCCGCTGCTCTTCCTGCCGCCGGCCGGGATGGTCGGCATGATCGCCGAGGTCGCCAGCATTCAGGAAGCGCAGCATTTCGTGCTGCTCGGCATGATCCAGATCGTGCTTTTCAGCATGCTTGGCTGGCGCGTCTATAAGGCGCTGCTGTTCCCCTTCCTTTATCTGTTTTTCCTGGTGCCGAGCGGTGAGTTCATGGTGCCGGCGCTGCAGGACTTCACCGCCGAGTTCGCGGTGCTGGCGCTGCAGATGATCGGGATTCCGGTCTACAAGGACGGCATCTTCATTTCGATCCCGAACGGCAACTTCGTGGTTGCCGAAGCCTGCGCCGGCCTGCGCTTCCTGGTGGCCGCGCTCGCCTTCGGCTTCCTGTTCGCCAACATGACCTATCGCAGCTACGGCCGACGGGTGACGTTCGTGGCCCTGTCGATCGTCGTGCCGATCATCGCCAACGGCTTCCGGGCCTTCGGTCTGATCATGATCGCCCATCTCAGCGACCACCAGCTCGCAGTCGGCGTCGATCATCTGGTCTATGGCTGGCTGTTCTTTTCGCTTGTGATCGTGCTGCTGATCGTCATCGGCATGCAGTTCCGCGAGGACAAGGCCGACGACGACGATGTCGACACGCCGCCGCCGCCGGTGGCCGGGGGCCGCATCGGACGTTTCGGCGCGGTCACGACCGCCGTGCTGATTGCCGCCGCCATCTCCATCGCGCCGGCCTATGCCGGCTATGTCCGTTCGCTGGAACCGGCCGTCGATCTCACGGCGCTGACGCCGCCGACGGCGGGCGGCGATTGGCGGATGGTCGAGACGACCGGCGACTGGCAGCCCCGGTTCCCCGGCGCCGACGCCATCATGCATCAGGTCTATCGCGGCGCCGGCGGCGAGGTCGATCTGTTCGTGGCGTTCTATGGGCGACAGCGCACCGATGCCGAGGTCGTGTCGCACGACAACCGCTTCTATGACGACGAATTCTGGAAGCGCGCGGGCCATCGGCGTGCAACCGTCGAGCTGGCAGGCGAACGGCAACGGGTGATCCTGACGCAGGTCCTGTCGCACAACCGCAAGCGCCTTGTCGTATCGCGGTACTGGATCGATGATACGTTCACCGCGAGTGGACTGGAGGCGAAGCTGCTGCAGGCGAGAGCGGAATTGCTGTCGGGTCAACGGCCGGCGGCCGTTGTCGCCGTCTCGGCCGAATACGATCTGGATGAGGCCGACGCGCTGGCCGCCATAGATTCCCTGCTGCGCGGCGTGGGCCCGTTGACGCCGATCCTGCGCGCCGCGGCGCGTTTCGACTGACGGTCGTCGAGCCCACTGGTCCGGTCGCCTCGGGGATGATGAGCGCATGTGCGGCATAAGCGGAATATTCGATACCCGCGACCGGTCCGAGATCAATCAGGCGCTGCTCCGGCGGATGACCGACAGCATTGCGCACCGGGGGCCGGACGGCGATGGGTATCATATCGGACCGGGCATTGGCCTCGGCCACCGGCGCCTGGCGATCATCGACCTGGTTAGCGGCGATCAGCCGATCTACAACGAAGATGGCAGCGTCGCCATCGTCTACAACGGCGAAATCTACAATTTCCAGGCCTTGATGGCCGAGCTCGAGGCCTTGGGGCATAAGTTCAGCACGCGCTCCGACACTGAAACCATCGTGCATGCCTGGGAGGAGTGGGGCGAGGCCTGCGTCGAGCGCCTGCGCGGCATGTTCGCCTTCGCGCTTTGGGACGAGAAGGCGCAGACCCTGTTCCTGGCCCGCGACAGGCTGGGCAAGAAGCCGCTCTACTACGCCTTGCTGTCGAACGGCTTTCTGGTCTTTGGCTCCGAACTGAAGTCGCTGCTCGTACACGAGAACCTGCCGCGCGAACTCGACGCGAGCGCGGTCGAGGACTACTTCGCCTACGGCTACGTTCCCGACCCCAAGGTGATCTATCGCGGGGTCCGCAAGCTGCCGCCCGCGAGCACGCTTTGCCTGCGGCGTGGCGTCGGCGCCGCGCTGCCGGCGCCGAAGTCTTACTGGCGGGTGCGCTTCGACGCATCGGCGCTGGGCGATGAAGCGGCGCTGGGCGGCGAATTGATCGACCGCCTGCGCGAAGCCGTCGATATCCGCCGGATCTCGGACGTGCCGATCGGCGCCTTTCTGTCGGGCGGCGTTGATTCCAGCGCCGTTGTGGCGCTGATGTCGGAGCTGTCGCCGGAAGCGGTCAACACGTTTTCGATTTCTTTCAAGCAGCGTGAGTTCGACGAGTCGGCCTATGCGGCCGAGCACGCCGAACGCTACGGCACACGTCATTTCGTGCGACAGGTCGACGCCGACGAGTTCGACCTGGTGGATCAACTCGCGACGATCTACGACGAACCGTTTGGCGACAGTTCGGCGATTCCGACCTATCGCGTCAGCGCTATCGCCCGCGAGGAAGTGACGGTGGCGCTGTCAGGCGACGGTGGCGACGAATTTCTTGCGGGCTATCGACGCTATCCCTGGCATTTGGCGGAAGAACGGGTCCGCCGTGCCATGCCGGCCGGGATGCGGCGATCCCTCTTCGGCCTGCTCGGCCGGGCCTATCCCAAGCTCGACTGGGCGCCGCGGCGGCTGCGTGCGAAGTCGACGTTCCAGGAACTCGCCCTCGATACGGTCCCGGGCTACTTCGCCAGCGTCTCGAAGCTGAACGATCAAATGCGCGAGCGGCTCTATAGCGATCGCTTCAAACGCGCGCTTGGCGGCTATCATGCCGTCGAGGTGTTGCAGGCGGAGTTCCGATCGGCCGATTCCGACGACCCGCTGCTGCAGGCGCAGCATGCCGATATCAGAACCTGGCTCGCCGGCGGGATCCTGGTCAAGGTCGACCGCGCCAGCATGGCCAATTCGTTGGAGACACGCGCGCCGATCCTCGACCATCAGTTCGTCGAATGGACGGCCACGTTGCCGCCGGCGTTGAAGTTGAACCGGCACGGTGGGAAATACCTGTTCAAGCGGGCGTTGGAACCGCATGTCAGCGCCGATATTCTCTACCGGCCGAAGATGGGTTTCTCCGTGCCGCTGGCTAAATGGTTCCGCGGCCCGTTGCGCCAGCGTCTGCGCAACGCGATATCGAGCCAGGCGCTACGCGAAACCGAGATTTTCGACATGCCGTATTTGTCGTCGCTGGCGGAGCAGCACATCGCCGGCCGCCGCGATCACAGCGCGGCATTGTGGAGCGTGCTGATGTTCGAGTCGTTTCTGCGCCAGGTGCACGGTGTTGGCGTGTCGACCCCGGACAATACGGTCAGGGCGGTGTCGGTCGGGTGACCGGCCCCGATGCGCCGACATTGTCGCATTTACCATAAGTTGAAACTTTGGCTTGTCCGCGCCGCCGCCAACGGTCGAATCCGTCCCGACATCGTCGGGCGCGCAAAATCAAGCAAAGCTGATTCGATTGGGCTATAATCGGTCGGTCGCAGAAGCGCCAACAAACAGTCATATTGAGAACAAGCTAGCGGTTTTCTGCTACCAGTTAACGCCCCCGGACACCGTCTTACTATTTAAGGTTAACGCCATTCGCGGGCGTCGATGTCGGAGATGTCTTTGCCAGCAATAGGTAACAACAGAGACATTTGATGCCAAGCGGCATTGCTTTATTCGCTCTTGTCATGGTCATCCTGCAGTTGGGTGATCTTGGCGCACGGTCGGCACAGGCCATGCCGGTGAAGCCGCGCGCCGAGGCGGCGGCCGACATACCGGCGATGACCGACGCCGCGCCGCCGGAGGCTGAAAGCCACGAATGGCCGGCCGGCGAGCGCGCCGGACCGCTCTACCCATTTCTGCCCGAACTGGACGATCAGGCATTTCGAACGAACGGCGATCAGGCCTCATCGATGGCCTATCGGCGCTGGCTGGTGCGCCATCGTCAATGGCTACAGTCGTTTCGCGCCGGTCTGGTGCCTGTGCGGCGTTTTGGGCCGGGCCCGACAGGAGCGACCGGCGGCGATCGGGCCGACGCGAACGAGCTGGCCGCCGGCGGCATGCCCTACGCGGCCGAATTGGAGTTCGTTTTCGTCCCACTCGGCCCGGCTGCCACCAAAAGGTCATCGGATGACGCGGGTAGCCCAGTCTATGAAACAGCATTTGTTGGCTGGCTGGCGGCGCATTTCACGGATGCCGGCGGCGTTGGCGAAGAGCCTGAGTTCATGGGTAAAGTCGGCCTGAATCTGGTCGGATCCTTCTTCGATTTATTTGCCGAGGACGATGAGCTGGCGCTGATCGAAGATCGCATCGTTAAGGTCGTTAAGGTCAGAATTCCGGTTGAGCAAAAACACTTGATTGTTGACATCGGTCACTTTCCCGACGCTCTGAATGGGCCATTCTTGCTGCCGGGAATGGACTTCGGGAAGATTGGCTCGAATGTCCTGCACGGGCAGATTGGCAATGCGTCATCGCCGGGTCAGGCGCTTGCGGGTGCGGGCGCCGAACGGCCTCAGAAAACGAGTCCGCAGGAGGAGGAACTTGAGGAGGAACCGCGGCAGCAACGCACCCTGATCGGCTTTTTTCTCTCGATTGTTACCGATATTGCGACGGCACCGATGACCTACCTTGTGCTTGTTGTACTGCTGTGCCTGTGGCTCGTGTCGCGGCAGAGAACGGCGTCCGGACACTAGCTGCATGTGTTTGTCGAAGATCCTGAGCGGCTTTGTGTGGCCTGCCGGGGTGGCCGGTCAGCCGTTGGAGGTATTGAAACTGCGCCGCCGCATGTCCGGGACGCGTGTTTGTCGGGCCGGTCTGCCTGAGGGGGGCGGGCTCGCATGATTTATCCCCGCGTCAGGATCTTTGGTCACTACATCTCGCGGGCTTCCCTGCTGCTTGGCCTGATCGAAGGCCTGATGCTGTTCGCCGTCGCGCACATCCTGTTGTCGACGCAGACCAGCGCTCAGGAAGCCGGACGCTTCAGCTTTTCCTATTTCTCGACGTTCGTTGCACTTTTTTGTGCAACGGTCTTTTTCTCGCTCGGATTATACAATCGAAACATCATCTCCAATGTACAGATAATGATCATCAGGATGTTTATTGGCCTGGTGATGGTATCGATAGCCAGCTATCTTTTGATAAAATTCTATTTTTACGTATATCCTGTCGAGAAATACCCGCCGAGACACTATTTTTACCTGCCTGCTGGGATCGCTTTGGCGATCGTCGCAATCCTATGCACACGAATTTTATTTATCATGATCGCCGATCTCGGCATGTTCCATCAGCGGATCATCGTGATCGGCAGTTTCGACCGCGCGTCCCAACTCAGGCAGAGCATTCTCGGTGACCAGGCCGAGGGCTTCGAGGTCGTCGGTCTGGTCGATCTGACCGGCAGGGCGGCGCATGCCATCCCCGACGTGCCCGTGCCGGTCCTGAATGCGGACCTCAACGATCTCTGGCCACTGGTCGAAGCCTACGACATTGACGAAATCGTCGTCGCGGAAGACGACCCCCAGACGCTGCCGGTGCATGCGTTGTTGAATTGCAAATTGCAGGGCGTTCGCGTGACCGGCTACCTCAGCTTTGTCGAGCGCGAGCTGGGCCGGATCGTGCTCGACGATCTCGATCCCAACTGGCTGATTTTCTCCGAAGGCTTCGACAAGAGCCTGTTCCGCGACGCCGCCAAGCGCACCTTCGACCTGATTGTCAGTCTGCTGTTGTTGATCTTCACCCTGCCGATCACGGCGGTCGCGGCGCTGCTGATCAAGCTCGACAGCCCCGGGCCGGTGTTCTACCGGCAGGAGCGGGTGGGCCGCGACGGCCGCACCTTTACGCTGACCAAGTTTCGCAGCATGCGGGTCGATGCGGAGCAGCAGGGCGGCCCGCGCTGGGCTGCCGAGAAAGACGATCGGATCACCGAGGTCGGCGCCTTTATCCGGCAGACCCGGATCGACGAGCTGCCGCAGATCATCAACGTGCTCCGCGGAGAGATGAGCATCATCGGTCCGCGGCCCGAGCGGCCGTTTTTCGTCGATACGCTCAGCGACGCGATTCCCTATTACGGCGAGCGTCATCGGGTGAAGCCGGGGATCACCGGCTGGGCGCAAATCAATTATCCCTATGGCGCCTCGATCGAAGACGCCAAGGAAAAGCTCTCCTACGACCTGTATTATGTGAAGAACACCAGCCTGTTCCTGGATGTTATTATTCTGCTGCAGACGGTTCGGGTCATCCTGTGGCCCTCCGGTGTGCGCTAAGATGAGCCCAGAGGCACGGCCATGAGCGCAACGGTTGCGAGCCACGCGGCCGCAGTGTTTGCCTATCTGGTGCTGACCCTGCTGCTGCTGTTTTCGCGCAGTTCGACCGCGCTGGGTCGCTTGCTGCTCGTCACCTGCGGGTTGACGACGCTTTGGGCGGCGCTCGTCGTCTATCACGACCTGGTGCCTTATCGGTTCCCGCTGGCGGTCGAACTGGCCGAGATCGCCCGCACGGCCTCCTGGCTGATTTTCCTCGGCGGTTTGATCGTGCCGACGGCGGCATGGCTGGCGCCGATGTGGCGGCGGCGGTTTCTTGCGCTGTTGCTGGCCGGGCTGGTCGGCGGCTTGGCGCTGATCGAGGTTCTGGTCGACCCGCAGATCGGATTGCTGGCCGGTGGCGCCCTCAGCCAGACCCTGCAGACGCTGCGGATCATTGGCTATCTGTCGCTCGCGGTGCTGGGGCTGGTCTGCGTCGAGAACATATTTCGCGGCGCCTCGACGGATTCGCTCTGGGCCCAGAAGTTCCTGGTGATCGGCGCCGGGCTGATCTTCGTCTACGACTTCTTCATCTACTCCGATGCATTGCTGCTGAACCGGTTCGACGACAAGCTGTTCGACAGCCGCGGCGTCGTGAACGCCCTGGCGGTGCCGCTGATCGCGGTCGCGGCCAGCCGAAACCGGCAATGGTCGGTCGAGATCCATGTTTCACGCGGCGCCGTGTTTCACACCGCGGCAATCATCGGCAGCGGTGCCTACCTCGTCGCCATGGCCCTGGTGGGCTATTACCTGCGCACCCGGGGCGGCGCCTGGGGCGTCCTGTTCCAGACGGCGTTCCTGTCGGCGGCCTTTGTGTTCATGCTGCTGGCGCTGTTCTCGGAGGCCGTACGGGCGCGGATCCGCTTGTTCATCGCCAAGAACTTCTTTTCCTACAGCTACGACTACCGGCTTGAATGGTTGCGCTTCCTCGAAACCATTTCGGGCGGGATCGGCAACCTGCACGACCGAGCCATCCGCGCCATGGCCGACGTGGTCGACAGCGCCTCGGGCGCGATTTGGGTCCGGGGCGTGGATGACGAGGCCTATTATCCGGCGGCCCGTTGGAACTTCGGTGGCAAGCTGCCCTTCGTCGGCGCCGACACCCCGCTGATCGCCTTTCTGGAGCAGAATAATTGGATCGTCGATCTTAACGAATACGCGAACCGTCCCGATCTATATAAGGAACTGCAATTGCCGCGCTGGTTGCAGGAACTGTCGAAGGCATGGCTGGTTTTGCCGCTCCGGCGCCGGCAGCGTCTGGAAGGCTTTCTTGTCCTTGGCCGACCTCGGGCGTCGCGTCGCCTCGATTGGGAGGATTTCGATCTGTTGAAGACGATGGGGCAACAGGTTGCGAGCTATCTGGCCGAGGAGGCCGCGCTGCGGGCGTTGGTCGACGCGCAGCAATTGCAGCAATTCAACCGTAGGTTTGCTTTCGTCATCCACGACATCAAGAATATCGCCAGCCAGCTTTCCCTGGTGCTGTCGAACTCCGAACGTCACGGCGACAATCCGGAATTCCAGCGCGATGCCATGCGCACCGTGCGCAACGCCGTGCAGAAGATGGGCGGGCTATTGGGGCAGTTGAAGCTGGACGAGCGCGCCGGCGCGTCCGCCGTGCGGCCGCTGGCCCTGGCGCCGGTGATCCGCGATGTTGCCCGGCCCTGGCTCAACGCCGCGCCGCCCGTGACCCTGAAGATCAACGACGAACATATCGAGGCGATGGCGGAGGAGGAGCGGTTGTCCGCGGTCATCGGCCATCTGTTGCAGAATGCAGTCGAGGCGGTGGACGCCGACGGCGTGATCACCCTGTCGCTGGACCTGGACGGCGATACGGCGGTGATTTCGGTCGCCGACAATGGGCCGGGCATGGATGCCGAGTTCATCCGCGACGAGCTGTTCCGGCCGTTGCACACCACCAAGCGCACGGGCTCGGGTCTCGGCGCCTATCAGACGCGCGAGCTGGTCCGGGAAATGGGCGGCCGGCTGGACGTGATCAGCGCGCCCGGCGCCGGCACCACGGTCAAGGTCCTGCTGTCGACGGTCAGCGAGTTTGTCGAGCCGGCCGCCGCGCAGGCCGGACGGAGAGGCTAGGATGGCGGTCGATCAGCTTGAGCTTCTGATCGTCGAGGACGATCCCGGACTGCAGAGCCAGCTCCGCTGGGCAATGTCGGAGCACAACGTGCATCTGACCAGCGACCGCGAGTCGGCGGTCGACGCGATGGAGCGGCACGGCCCGGCGGTGGTCGTTCTCGACCTCGGCCTGCCGCCCGACGCCAACGGCGCGACCGAAGGTCTGGCCACGCTCGATGCCCTGCTGTCGATGCGGCCGGAGACCAAGGTCATCGTCGCCAGCGGCAACGAGGAGCGCGCCAACGCCGTGCGCGCGATCAGCCTTGGCGCCTACGACTTCTGCGCCAAGCCCGTCGACATCGACATGCTGCGGCTGATCATCGAGCGGGCCTGGCACGTCTACAAGCTGGAAGCCGAGAACCGCAAGCTGATGCAGGTCGGCGAAAGCGCGCCCTTCGGCGGCATCATCACCGCCGACAGCGAGATGATGGCCGTCTGCCGGACCGTCGAAAAGATCGCGCCGACCGACGTCACGCTGCTCATTACCGGCGAAAGCGGCACCGGCAAGGAGCTGCTGTCGAGCGCGCTTCACGCCGCCAGCCAGCGCGCCGGCAACAGCTTCGTCGCGATCAATTGCGCGGCGATTCCCGAGAACCTTCTGGAGAGCGAGCTCTTCGGCTTCGAGAAGGGCGCCTTCACCGGAGCCGCCAAGCAGACCGTCGGCAAGATCGAGCTGGCGGACGGCGGCACGCTGTTTCTTGACGAGATCGGCGATTTGCCCGCCAGCCTTCAGGCCAAGCTGTTGCGGTTCCTGCAGGACCGCACGATCGAGCGCCTGGGCGGCCGCAAGTCGATCTCCGTCGATGTGCGGATCGTCTGCGCCACCAATCAGAATCTGGAGGCGATGATCGAGGAGGGTACCTTCCGCGAAGACCTCTATTATCGCCTGAAGGAGATCAGCGTCGAGATCCCGCCGTTGCGGTCCCGCCGGGGCGACAGCATATTGCTGGCGAAGTTTTTCCTCGAACGCTTCAACACCCAGTACAGCAAGTCCCTTCGCGGCTTCTCCGACGACGCCATCCAGGCCGTTTCGCGTTATTCCTGGCCCGGCAACGTGCGCCAGCTCGAGAACAACGTGAAGAAGGCCGTGATCATGGCCGAGGGCAAGACGGTCACGGCCGAGGATCTCGATCTGGAAAACCTGATCCGCAATGCCAGCGACAACCGCCCGCACACGCTGAAGGAGGCGCGCGAGTATGCCGAGCGCCAGCTTGTCGAAGAAGTGCTGATCGCCACCGAGGGCAACATTTCCAAGACGGCCAAAATGCTGGGCGTCAGTCGACCGACGTTATATGACCTGATGCGTAATCTGGGGATGCGTACGGACGACGAGTAGTCGGCGGCACAGCGATCCGCCGCAGCAACATCAATGGATTGAGAGACTGGAACTATGCCCAAGCGCAAGAGATCATCTCGCAGCTTCTTTCGGAGCAAGGGATTTATCGCGCTGATCGTGCTGGTCGTGGTGATCGCGGCCGCGGCGCCATTCGTTTTTCAGCGGCTGATGGAGCGTGGTAGCGAGTCCTACATCGCCGAGGCCAAGTCCTATGCCGAGGGCGGCGACATCGCGGCCGCCATCATTCAGCTCAAGAATGCCGTCCGGGACGATCCGGATGACGCTAATGCGCGCCTGATGCTGGGCAAGGCCTACCTGCAGACCCGCAAATACGCCGACGCCGAGAAAGAGCTGCGCGCGGCGCTGTCGCGCGGCTCGACCGAGGCGGAGCTGGCGGCCCTGCTGGCCCGCGCCTACTACCATCAGGGCAAGTTCGACGAGATCCTGAATGATGTCGCCAGCGGCGACCGCGGCGCCGAGGTCGAGTCGCAGATCCTGAGCTATCGCGGCCACGCCTATCGCGGCAAGCGGGAGTTCGAGAAGTCCGAGGAGGCCTTCCTCAAGGCCCTTGAACTGACGCCGGGCGACACGCTGGCGAACTATGGCCTGGCGCTGCTGTTTCAGCAGCAGAACGAGCTGGAGAAGGCAGAAGCCGCGGTCGACGAGGTTCTGGCGGCCAATGCCGACTCGGTGGAAGCGATGAATCTCAAGGGCCAGCTCCGCCGCCGCGCCGGTGACGCCGATGGCGCGCTCGTTCAGTTCGACCGCGCGCTTGCCGTCAATGCCGAGAGCATGGCGGCCAACCTGGGCCGCGCCGCCATTCTGGTGGCGCGCGGCGAGGACGCCGACGCCAAGGGCAACATCGACGCCGTCCTCGCGCGGCAGCCGAAACATCCGGTGGCGAACTATCTGATCGCCGTCAAGCAGGCCCGTGACGGACTGAACCAGGAAGCCATCAACACCCTGCAGCGGTCCGGCGAATTCCTGCGCAACTATCCGGCCGGGCTCCTGCTGATGGCCTATCTCAACACCCGCGAGAACCAGCTCGAGCAGGCCGAACAGCACCTGCGCACCGCCATGGGACTGGTGCCCGACAACCCGGCGGTACGCAAGCTGCTGGCGAATGTCTATCTGCGCAAGGGAACGCCCGACAAGGCCGTCGGACTGCTGAAGCCGGTGGCCGAGCAGGGAACCCAGGATCTCCAGCTGCTGTCGTTGCTGGCGAACGCCTATCTGCGCGACCGTAAGCCGGCCGAGGCGGCGCAGCTTCTGGAGCAGATCGCCGCTGTCCAGCCCGAGAACGCGCAGCTGGCGACGCAACTCGCCCTCAGCCGGCTCCAGACCGGCCAGTCGGACGAAGCGGTCGCCGAGCTGCAGCAGATTCTCGAGACCGATCCCGACGCGACCCAGGCCGGCATCCTGCTCGTCCTGACCCACCTGCGAGAGAACCGCTTGGACGACGCCGAAACCGCGGCGACCGATCTAAAGACGTCAATGGCCGACAGTCCGCTGCCGGACAACCTGCTGGGCGGGATCAGTCTGCGCCGCCGGGACCTGGCCGCGGCCCGAACAAATTTCGGCGCCGCCCTTGAGGTCGACTCGCGCTTCGTGCCGGCCCACCTGAATCTGGCGCAGATCGATCTGGCGGAAGGCAAGGTCGACGACGCCAAGTCGCGCTATGAGCGGATCCTGAACATCAATGGCACGAATGTCGCCGCCATGATGGCGCTCAGCCGTCTGGCGTTTCAGGAGCAGAAGGCGGAGGAGGGCGTCAACTGGCTCGACAAAGCCATCGAGGCGCAGCCGCAGGCGGTGCAGCCGCGGCTCCGTCTCGTCGACTATCATCTTTCGGCCGATAACTCCTCGGCGGCGCTGACCGTCGCCCGCGCCATGGTGCAGGAGATGGCCGACAATCCGCTCGCCGTCGATGCGCTCGGCCGTGCGCAGTTCGCCGCCGGCCAGACGGCCAGCGCGGTGACGGCCTTCCGTCGCGTCGTTTCGCTGGCGCCCAACTCGCCGGTGGCGAGACAGCGCCTGGCGCAGGTGTTGGTGTCGGTCGAGAACTTCAACGATGCCCGAGACACGCTGAAGCAAGCGATCGAGCTTGCCCCCCGCTACGTGCCGGCCTATCTCAACCTGATCACACTCGAGGTGAATCAGGACAATCACGACCAGGCGATTGGCATTGTCGAGCAGCTGCGCAAGGCGATGCCGGATTCGCCCGTCGCGGATCTGGCGCTCGGCGACATCAAGGCCGAGCAGGGTGCCTACGAGGAGGCGATCGACGCCTACAACGCCGGTCTGGCGGTGGAATCGAACAGCCGCATCGTCGCCCGCCGCTACCGCGCCCGCGTGAACATGGGACAGCGCGACGTGGGCTTCCAGGAGCTGCGCGATTGGCTGACGGCCAACCCCGAGGACGATGCCATTCGCTTCACGCTTGCCAGCGACCTTTTGGCGAACGGCGAATCCGACGAGGCCCTGGCCGAGCATGAGAAGCTGTTGGAGCGGCAGCCCGGCAACAACATCATACTGAACAACCTGGCCTGGCTGTACGACCAGAGAGGCGACCCGCGGGGCCTTGAGTATGCCGAGAGAGCCTATGAGGGCGCGCCGCAATCGCCGGCGATCAAGGACACGCTGGGCTGGGTTCTGCTGCGCAACGGCCAGACCGAGCGGGCATTGACCCTGCTGCGCGAAGCCGCCGAGATCCTGCCCGACAATGCGGAGATCCAGTATCACTTCGCCGCCGCGCTGGAGAAATCCGGCGACCGGGATCAGGCCAAGGAGATCCTTCAGCGCATTCTGACGGCGGACGCCAACTTCGCCGGCATGGAAGACGCGCGCCAGCTGCTGGACAGCTTGTCGGGCGGATAACTCCAATGGTCAGGTATCGGCCTCTACGCCCGATGGCATAAGGCTTTCGTGACGCATCATGCCGGGCCGCTCGCGGCCCGGCGATAGAAGTGCGGTTGACGGCCGACGACGGTCGGCGTTCGCTGTCCGCCCGGATCCGGGTTAGCTTTTGCTGCCTTTCAGCCAGGCGCCGGCCATGGTGCGGTGATCGGCATCGGCCGAGTTGGCGTAGATGTGCGCCTGTTCGAGACAGTTTACCGGTTCGTTGCCGAGCCGCTCGACCAGGATGCGCACGAACTGGGGGAACACCTCGCAGAAGACGGTGAAGTCCCGGAAGTCGTCGCGCAGTTGGTCGTGCATCTCCTTCAGGGCGATCAGGCGGTCGGGCCAGGATAGCGCCCGCAATGGCCCCAGACACCGATTCGCCCATTCTTCGGCCAGCAATTCAGGCGGCGTGTCGCCGGTGGCGGCTGGATTGTTGGCGCCGGTTGGCTCTTTACCCATTACAACCACCTGATCCTAGGCCTCTGTCGATCCGCCTATCGGCATTGGAGAACAACTGCGGTATCCGGGACGTTCCGATCAACCTCGCGCCCCAGAAATCGTAGGCTTTTCGAACATCTGCGGCCAGTGCTTCAGCGGTCCGACAGTCTGTGATTCGATATGCGATATCCGAGTCTCGATTACGAATTCTAACACAAGCACCTGCCCAGCGGCAGACTGGCGATATCCCCAGTATTTACATCCCCGCGTTACTTCAGCATGATCTATGACAAACAGACGTTAACGCGCCACAAGCTGAATAGTCGATTGTACAAATATGAAAAACAGGTTGGTGCGGTGGGTTGAATAAGGAAAAAGTTTCGTCGCCATCTTTGCCAGCGTGACTCAAACATCCCGAATTCCCAAGCCAACAGTCCAAAATCCGACAGAGGTATCTGCAGCGCGCGTTGTCGTAACAGAGGGGTCGACCTGAAATCGTTGTCCGTTTGACTTTCTTGGGGGGAGCTATGAACGGATTAAGTGCTGTAACGCGTTTCGGGGGTAGCCAGGATCTCGATCCGCAACCGCGATCGAAAATGAGCAAACGTCGGTCGATAGGCCTCATCGGCATGTTGTCGTTCCTCGGGTGGATCGGCATTGTCGGCGTGGTCGCCGCGCTGATCTACTGATCGCCGCTCTTCCCGAGCGGTTGCGCGCCGGAACATCCGGCCCTAGTTGGCCGTGTCCAACATCTCGTGCGCGCGCAGGAGTTGCCGATAGTTGTTCAGTGCGTCGCCAAATCCATCGAGGCCGATCTGCGTGTCGTGTGGCAACCCGTCGGGTGACGTCTGCACGCGATAGACCAGGCGGCTGCCGGCCACCATCTCATTCAGGATGCTCGTCGCGTCGGCCCCGATCCAGCGGGCAAGGCCGGCGTCGACATTTGTCTCATGCACGCTTTGACCGTCGATCCGCAGGAAAGCCGGCAGGTCCGGCACGACATCGTCGCGGACCTCGATGGCGATCTGGAACTGCTCGGGCGCGTATTCGTGCACCAGGATGACGTTTTGGCGGGTGGTGTGGTCGAGCGATGCGCTGGGCGCGCTGAACCGGCAGCGCTTGCTGCCGTCATCGACCACTTCCCGCCAGCAGACGATCGACCAGTCGCCATAGCTGCGGAAATAGAACACATAGGCGGCGAGGGTTTCCGTCGCCGCGGCAATCAGTACAAGTCCGGCTAGCAGAACTGCCCGCATTTCAATGCTCTAGCACCGCAACCTATGCTGCGGGTGTAGCAAAATTGGGCGGTGCTGTCAGTTCCGCGTTTGGCCGGTGCTGTCGCTGAGGGCGAATTCGCCCTGCCAGAGGCCGCGCCGGCGCGCCTTCGAGTCGGTCTCGAACCGTTGGTATCGCGCGCTGACCGCGCGCGCCCAACCGGTATAGACCATGCCCTCGGACAGGTCGTAGCCATTCGCCCGGCAAACCGCCGTCGTCTGGCCGTGCGCGTCCTCGCCCACGGTCGTGCAGCGTACGCGCGCGCCGGCCGTCAGGTCCAGCAGGGCCGATCGCGCGACCCGCCCGCAGGGGATGGTCTTTTGCCGGAACGCGCACTGCGCGTCGGGCGCCGGCGTCCGGATGCCATAGAGCCGCACCTCTTGGCCGGCGATGGCGATCGTGCTGGCATCGACGATCTCGAACGGGCCACTCAGTTCCGCCGCCATGGCGGTGCCCGGCAGCGCCAGACCGGCAATCAGGATCAACCGTTTCAACATGGGCCAATGATAGCTTTTGCGTTGGCCGGCTGGCCATTCACGCTACCGCGAGATGTGTTATCAACAATTCCCCGGGGGTGCCGCCGCATGTCTGGATTTCGGCGTCCGCCGCGCTATGTCATGTTGCCGTACGCTATGATAGGGGGTGGCGATCACGCGGGGGACGCATGGTCGCGGGCCACGGGGCATAGTAGGCTGTCAGGGGAACGACATGAACGACATTGCGGGCATGGGGGTCAGCAACTTGACCGAAAGCCTGGAGAAAGAACGGACCGAAGCCATCGCTCGCCGGCCGAGCCGGGACGAGGCCGAGGAGGCCGTGCGGACGTTGATCCGTTGGGCCGGCGACGATCCGGCCCGCGAGGGACTGCTCGGGACACCGGACCGGGTCGTACGCAGCTTCGAGGAGTTTTACGCCGGCTATACCTCCGATCCGGTGGAATTGCTGCAGCGCACCTTCGAGGAGACCGACGGCTACGACGAAATGGTCGTCCTGCGCGATATCCGGTTCGAGAGCCATTGCGAGCACCACATGGTGCCGATCATCGGCGTCGCCCATGTCGGCTATCTGCCGCGGCACCGGGTCGTCGGCATCTCCAAGCTGGCGCGTGTGGTCGAGGTCTATGCCAAGCGGCTGCAGATTCAGGAGAAGATGACCGCGCAGATCGCCAACACGATTAACGATGTCATGCAGCCCTACGGCGTCGGCGTCGTCATCGAGGCGGCGCATCAATGTATGACCACCCGCGGCGTGCACAAGCCGGGCGTCGACATGGTGACCAGCCGCATGCTCGGCGATTTCCGCGACAATCCGACGACCCGCCGCGAGTTCCTCGCGATGATCGGCCGACCCGGGCACGTCGGCTAGACCGGAAAGATTCCGCGCCTGTCGATTCCGTCGCCGATCGTTCGTCTCTGTTCCGTTAGGGCATTGAACATCGCAACGGAGGAGCAAGGCGATGCCGAAATTCATGCTGTTGTTGCACGAACGGGCCGGCGAGGAGAGTGACCTGTCGCCGGAGGAAATCCAGGGCATCATCCAGAAGTACCGCGACTGGAGCCAGCAGATGGGCGAGGCCGGCAGGCTCGTCGGCGGCGATAAGCTGACCGATGACAACGGCAAGGTCCTGCGGCCGGGCGCCGGCGGTGTCTCGGTTACCGACGGACCCTATGCCGAGACCAAGGAGGTCATCGGCGGCTACTTCCAGATCGAGGCCAGCGACTACGCCGAAGCGGTCGAGATCTCCAAGACCTGCCCGCACCTCGCCTACGGCGGCAACATCGAGATCCGGCAGGTTGACGACGTCTGACGCCTCCATATGACGACGCCCAGGACATCCCCCGGCGTCGACGGATTGGTCGACCATCTGTTCCGCCAGCAGGCGGGGCGGATGGTCGCCGTTCTCACCCGCACGCTCGGGCCGGAGAACCTGGATCTCGTCGAGGACGTGGTCCAGGAGGCGCTGACCCGGGCGCTCCGGCACTGGCCGTTCCGCGGCGTGCCGGACGATCCGGCGGCTTGGCTCTATCGCGTGGCCCGCAATCGGGCGCTGGATGTCCTGCGGCGGCGGGCGCGATTTCCCGATGCGCCGGTCGAGGTGCTGGACCTTCTGGAAGCCCGCCTCGAGAAGTCCCCCGACACCGCCTTCGCCTCGGAGATCGCCGACGACGAGCTGCGGTTGATTTTCACTTGCTGCCACCCCGAGGTGCAGGCCGAGGCGCGCGTGGCGCTGACGCTCAAGACCGTCTGCGGGTTCGGCGTGCGCGAGATCGCGCAGGCCTTCCTGGTCGACGAGACGACGATTGCCCAGCGTCTGGTCCGGGCCAAGCGCCGGCTGCGCGACCGGCGCATCGGCTACGCCGTGCCGGCGCCGGCCGAGCTGCCCGAGCGCCTGCGCTCGGTGCTGGACGTGGTCTATCTGTTGTTCAACAAGGGCTACGCGGCAACCGGTGGCGGCGCCCTGGTCCAGGCCGATATCTGCCGGGCGGCAATCCGCCTCGCCGAGCTGGTGGCGGCCCATCCCGTGACCGGCGGACCCGTGGCGCATGCGCTCGCCGCCCTGCTGCAGTTCCACGTCGCGCGCCTGCCGACCCGGCTCGACGACGAGGGCGAATTGCTGCTGCTCGAGGATCAGGACCGCCGCCAATGGGACCGGCAGGCAATCTCGACCGGGTTCGTTCACCTTGAGCAGGCCGGCCAGGGCGAGGATGTCAGCGATTTCCATCTTCAGGCCGGCATCGCCGCCTGCCATGCCGCGGCCGAGGACTTCGCGGCGACCGACTGGTCCGCCATCCTCGGCTACTACGACCAACTGGTCGCCCGCAACCCATCGCCCGTGCTGGCGCTGAACCGCGCGGTCGCCGTCGCCATGCTTGACGGCCCCGCCGCCGGCCTCGACGCCCTTGCCGGGCTCGAAGATCAGCCGGCGCTCGCCCGCTATTACCTGTTGCCGGCCACACGGGCCGAACTCCTGCGCCGCCTTGGTCGCGATGTGTCGGCAAGCGACGCTTGGCGCGCGGCCCTCGATCTCGATCCCCCGGCGCCCGTACGCCGCTTCATCGAACGGCGGTTGGCGGCGCTGGGCACGGCCTGAAATAGCCGCATTTCCGTGTCGCCGGCCTTGAGTTTGCCGCCGGCTTCGCCCTTAATTCGGACCCATGTCGAACAATGACTTCAGTGCCCGTCGGCACGCGCCGGCGACGGCCCGCAATCGCCAATTTATCCGCGACGTATTGCGCGACGCATTGCCGGCGCGCGGCACGGTGTTGGAGACCGCCAGCGGCAGCGGCGAGCACGCCGTCTATCTGGCCGAGCAACTGCCGGCGCTCCATTGGGCGCCTAGCGACCGCGAGGATGAGAACCTCGCCAGCATCGCCGCCTGGTCGGCGGAGGCCCGATTGCCGAACCTGTTGGCGCCGCGCCGGATTGACGTGACCGCCGACGACTGGGGCGTTGCTGACATCGCCGCCGATCTCGCGGCGGTGATGAACGCGAACATGATCCACATCGCGCCCTGGGCGGTCTGCGAGGGCCTGATGGCCGGCGCCGGCCGGCTGCTGCCATCGGGCGGTTTGCTCTACATGTACGGGCCCTATTTCCGCGATGACGTGCCGACGGCGGAAAGCAATCTCGCCTTCGATGCCTCGCTGCGGCAGCGGAACCCGGCCTGGGGCATCCGCAACCTGGCCGACGTCGGCGCCTGCGCAACGGCCAACGGCCTGCGGCTGGCCGAAGTTGTCGAGATGCCGGCCAACAATCTGTCGGTGCTGTTCCGACGCGACTGATTGTCCGTAACAGAAGAGTGGGGAGGAAACGCATGAACGACGCCGCGACGGACGGCCGCATCACATCAGAGGCCGATGGCCGCATCCTGCGCATCGGCATCGACCGGCCGGCCAAGCTGAACGGCTTCACGCCGAAGATGCAGGCCGAACTCGCTGCCGCCTATACCGAGCTCGAGCATAACGATGACTACTGGTGCGGGCTGCTGTTCGCCCATGGCGACCATTTCACCGCCGGCCTCGACCTCGCCAAGATGGCGCCCCTGCTGGAAGCCGGCGAGCGGGAATGGTCGGCCGACCAGGTCGATCCGCTCGACCGCTACCCACCGCGCCGCAGCAAGCCCGTGGTCGCGGCCGTCAAGGGCATCACGTTTACCATCGGCATCGAGCTGATGCTGGCCGCCGACGTCGTCGTCGCCGCCGACGATTGCCGCTTCTCTCAGCTCGAGGTCAAGCGCGGCATCATGGCCGCCGGCGGCGCCACGATCCGCATGGTCGAGCGCGCCGGCTGGGGCAACGCCATGCTCTATCTGCTGACCGGCGACGAGTTCGACGCCGCGACGGCGCTCCGCCTCGGCTTCGTGCAGCAGGTGGTGCCGGCGGGACGGGAGCTCGACCGCGCCGCCGAGATCGCCGGCAGGATCGTCGAGCAGGCGCCGCTCGCCGTGCGCGCCACGTTGCTCAACGCGCGGCGGGCCGTGGACGAAGGCCCCGCCGCCGCCATCGCCGAGTTCGACCCGGTCAACCGCCGCCTCTTCGAAAGCAACGACACCAAGGAAGGCGTCGCCTCGTTCGTCGAGCGGCGCACGGCCAACTTTACGGGCAGCTAGAAAGAAAGCCGGAGGTCCACTGGGAGGATCGATGTCCAAACCGCCGTTTCGCCATGTCGAGCTGATCGAGCCCACCGTCGCGCTGGAAGAGCGGCCGGACGGGTCGATGATCCTGCGCTCGGGCTATGACCTCGAGCCTTACGACGACAACATCCTGCAATACCTCGAACGCTGGGCCGGCGCCGCGCCGGACCGTGTCTTCCTGGCCCAGCGCGGGCCGGACCGGGCCTGGCGCGAGTTGACGTACGCGGACGCCTGGTCGCGCACCCGGGCCATCGCGCAGGCCCTGCTCGATCGCTCGTTCGGACCGGAGAAGCCGGTGATGATCCTCTCCGGCAACAGCATCGAGCACGCGCTGATGTCGTTCGGCGCGATGCTGGCGGGCGCGCCCGTGGCCCCGGTCTCGGTCGCCTATTCGCTGCTCAGCAAAGATCACGGCAAGCTTCGCCACGTCTTCTCGCTGGTCGAGCCCGCCATGATCTTCGTCCAGGCCGTCGGTCCGTTCACGCCGGCGCTGCAGGCTTTGGACGTCGACGGGGTCGAACTGGTCGCGGCGGGCGAGGCGTCGAATGCGCTGCCCTCGACGCCGCTCACCGAACTGCTGGCCGCCGAGCCCGGCGCCGATGTTGACGCCGCCTACGGCCGCCTCGGCCCCGACACGGTGGCGAAGTATCTCTTCACGTCGGGCTCGACGGGCATGCCGAAGGGCGTCATCAACACCCACCGCATGATGTGCGCCAATCAGCAGATGGCGCGGCAGGTCGCGCCGCCCGATCCCGACGTGCCGCCCGTGGTGGTGGACTGGCTGCCCTGGAACCACACCTTCGGCGGCAACATGAACGTCAACGGCGTGATGTCGCTCGGCGGCACGCTGTATATCGACGCCGGCCGGCCGCTGCCCGGCATGTTCGAGGAGTCGCTGGCGAACCTGCGCGAGATCTCGCCGACCTACTACGCCAACGTCCCGGCCGGCTTCGCCATGCTGGTGGCCGAGATGGAGCGCGATCCCGCGCTCGCCGAAACCTTCTTCAAGCGCCTGCAACGCCTCGGCTATGGCGGCGCCGCCCTGCCGCAGGAGCTGCACGACCGCATCCAGGACGTCGCCGTCAAGACCTGCGGCGAGCGCATCCTATTCTCCACCGGCTGGGGCGCCACGGAGACCGCGCCGACCGTGACCAGCACCTACTTCGAGACCGACCGTGTCGGTCTGCTGGGCCTGCCTTATCCCGGCGCCGAGCTGAAGCTGGTGCCCAACGGACCGAAGCTCGAGGTGCGCGTGCGCGGACCCATCGTCACACCCGGCTATCTGAAGCGTCCGGACCTGACGGCCGAGGCCTTCGACGAAGACGGCTTCTACCGCATCGGCGACGCCGCCCGCTTCGTAGATCCGGAAGATCCGGTCAAGGGCCTGGTCTTCGACGGCCGCGTCGCCGAGGACTTCAAGCTGACGACCGGCACCTGGGTCAATGTCGGGCCTTTGCGGATCGCCGCGCTCAACGCCGCCGCGCCGCTGATTCAGGACGCGGTGGTCACCGGCCACGACCGGGAATTCATCGGTCTGCTGGCCTGGCCCAACGTCGCCGCCGCCAAGGAGATCTGCACCGATCCGGCCGGCAACGACTCGACCGAGGTGCTGCTCAATGCGCCCGAGGTCCGCGCCCATCTCAAGGCCGGGCTCGCGCAGCACAACGCCACGCATTCCGGTTCCAGCACCCGCATCGCCCGCGTCCTGTTGCTGGCCGAGCCGCCCAGCGTCGATGCCCACGAGATCACCGACAAGGGCTACATCAACCAGGCCGCCGTGCTGGCCCGCCGCGCTGACCTCGTCGACCGGCTCTATGCCGATCCGCCGGCCGGCGACGTCATCGTCGTCGACGCCTGAGGCCGCCGCCATGACCAAACCACCCTTCGCTCCGATCGACTTCGCGACGCCGGCCGTCGATATCGCGCGCCGCGCCGACGGCAGCATGATCCTGACCAACCCGGAACCGCTCGGTGACTATCCCCGCCATACCGGCGAGCTGCTGCGGCGCTGGGCCGAGGCCGCGCCGGACCGGACCTTCCTCGCCGAGCGCGCCGGCGACGACTGGCGCCGGCTGTCCTACGCCGACGCGCTGACGCAATCTGAGGCCGTCGCCCAGGGCCTGCTCGACCTTGGCCTGGGGCCCGAGCGGCCGCTGATGATCCTCTCCGGCAACAGCATCAACCAGGCGCTGGTGACGCTCGGTGCCATGCTGGCCGGCGTGCCCGTGGCGCCGGTCTCGCCGGCCTATTCGCTGATGAGCAGTGACTACGCCAAGGTGCGCCACATCTTCGAGCTGCTCTCGCCCGGTCTGATCTATGTCGAGCGCGGGTCCATGTTCGAGAAGGTACTGGCGAGCCTGCCGCTCGACGATGTCGCGGTCGTGGCCGCGGCCGATCCGCCGGCGGGCCTCGACGTCACCGCCCTCGACGCGCTGCTGGCCGCAACGCCCGGGCGTGCGCTCGCCGCGGCCGAGGCGCGCATCGAGCCCGACGACGCGGCGAAGATCCTGTTCACCTCGGGCTCCACCGGCATGCCTAAGGGCGTCGTCAACACACACCGCATGATGTGGGCGAACCAGCAGCAGGGCGTCCAGGTTTGGCCGTTCTATCTGGAGGAGCCGCCGGTGATGGTCGACTGGCTGCCCTGGAACCACACCTTCGGCAGCAACTTTAACTTCAACCACGTGCTCTATCTCGGCGGCAGCATGTATCTCGACGCTGGCAAGCCGACGCCCGACCTGATTGCCCAGACCGTGCGCAATCTGGCCGAGATCTCGCCCACCGAATACTGCAACGTGCCGATCGGCTTCAGCATGTTGCTGGACCATCTGGAGCGTGACGCTGACCTGCGCGCCACCTTCTACAAGCGCCTGAAGCTGATCTTCTATGCCGGCTCGGCGCTGCCGCAGGACCTGTGGGAGCGGCTCGACGCCGTGGCGATCGAGGCCACCGGCAAGCGCGTGCCGATGATCTCGGCCTGGGGCTCGACCGAAACAGCGCCGCTGGCGACGGCCGTGCATTGGCAGATCGAGAGCGCCGGCGTGATCGGCCTGCCGGTCCCGGGCGTCGAGCTGAAGATGCTGCCGAACGGCGACAAGCTGGAAATGCGGGTACGCGGACCGAACGTGATGCCGGGCTATCTCAACCGGCCCGACCTCACGGCCGATGCCTTCGACGACGAGGGCTTCTACAAGATCGGCGACGCCGGCCGCTTCGTCGATCCCGACGATCCCATCAAGGGCCTGGTCTTCGACGGCCGGGTCACCGAGGACTTCAAGCTCATCACCGGGACCTGGGTGCATGTCGGCGGCATCCGCGTCGCCGCGCTCGCCGCGGCCACGCCCGTGCTGCAGGACGCCGTCGTCGCCGGCCACGACCGCGACCGCATCGGCCTGCTCGCCTGGCCCAACGTCAACGCCTGCAAGGAGATCTGCACCGATCCGGCGGCGCATGCCTCGGTCGAGGCCCTGATCCGCTCGCCCGAGGTGATCGACCACCTGCGCCAGGGCATCGCCGCCTACAACGCCAAACATCGCGGCTCCAGCACCCGCATTGCCCGCGTCCTGCTGATGGCCGAGCCGCCCAACATCGACGCCAACGAGATCACAGACAAGGGCTACATCAACCAGCGCGCCACGCTGGACCGCCGGGCCGCCCTGGTCGAATGCCTGTTCGCCGATCCGCCGCCCGATGACGTCATCGAGATTTGAGCTTGATTTCATAAATCAATGGTTGTGTAAGAAAATGTTAGCCCCCGCGCGGCAGGCTAGGGCGCTCGGTCAACGGAGCGACCGATGCGGGGGACAGGCATGAATGCGGGACCGGCAAGCGAACTGAACACGCTGGAAGGCGAGATTCTCGCCCGCGGCACCATTGTCGCGGACGATGTGCTGCGCCTGCGCCGGACCGTCTATGCCGACGACGGCGAGATCCACGAGCCCGAAGCCGACATGCTGTTCCGGCTGCACGACGCCACGGCCGGCAACGATCCGGTCTGGGACGGCTTCTTTGTCGAGGCGCTCACCGATTTCTTCTTCTGGAAGGAGGGCGCCGACAGCGTCCTGGACGAGGAAACGGCGGCGCTGCTGATGGATCGCGTCGGCGCCGACGGCAAGGTGCTCGAGCCGACCGAGCTCAAGCTGCTGCTGAACGTCACCTTTCGCAGCAACGGCGCACCCGACGATTTCCAGCATTTCGTCATGGAGGCGGTGCGGGCGAGCGTACTGAACAGCAGCACGTCGCTGTTCGGCCACGGCGAACGGATCCCGGGCGCCATTGACGCCGACGACGTCGAGGCGATCCGCAAGCTGATTTACGGCACCGGTGGCGAGGCCGGCATGGCGGTCGGTCGGGCCGAGGCGAACCTGCTGTTCGATCTGAACGACGCCACGGCCGAGGCTGACAACGCGCCGGAATGGCGCGTTCTGTTCGTCAAGGCGATTGCCAAGCATCTGCTCTATGCCGGCGAGTCGCCGACCGAGGTCGACGGCGCCGAGGCGCAATGGCTGATCGAGCATATCGGCGCCGACGGCATCGACAACGCCAACATCCGCGCGCTGCTCGCCTACCTGAAGCAGGAGGCCGAGGCCATCGCCCCGGCGCTGAGCGAGGTTTGCGCGCAGGCCGGCATCTAGGCCGCGCGCGCCCGGCATCGCGCGCGGGCCGGGCAACACTATCGGTTGAGAATTTGCCGCCGTCGGGGTAGGGCCATCTTCCGGCAACGCCGTTCGGATTTGGCCCCGCGCCCTGACCGACCGTGTGAAGGAGGGCCGTTATGTTGAAGACCAAGCTTGTTTGTCTCATCGTCACCGTCGTCCTGTTCCTGTCCGTGCCGGGCATCGCGTCTGCCGCCGAAAACGACGACACCTTCAGCCAGGACGAGGTGCTGGGTGCCGCGGAACGGTTCTTCGACGGCGCCAGTGAGGGCCTGGCCGTCGTCGTCGAGAAGGTCTTCGCCGATATGGGCCAGCCGAACGCCTATATCGCCGGCGAGGAATTCAGCGGCGCCATCGGCGTCGGTCTGCGCTATGGCCGCGGCCAGCTCGTGCGCAAGCGCGGCGCCGGCCGCAAGGTCTTCTGGCAGGGCCCGTCCGTCGGCTTCGATTTCGGCGGCAACGCGTCCAAGACCTTCGTGCTCGTCTACAACCTCGACAGCACCGGCAGCCTGTTCCAGCGCTTTCCCGGCGTCGAGGGCACCTACTATTTCGTCGGCGGCGTCGGCGTGAACTACCAGCAGTCCGGCGACGTCGTGCTGGCCCCGATCCGGGTCGGCGTCGGCCTGCGCGGCGGCGTCAACATTGGCTATCTGCACTACACGCCCAAGCACTCGTGGCTGCCACTTTAGAACAGTTGGGCCGGTTTACCGTTCACATAGTGACAAAATTCACATCGACTCATCGCGACTGTTTGCTAAGCTAACGGCCTACGCAACAGGAACGGGTCCAACGAGATGTTGTGTCCCCTGGAGCGTGTGCCGGACCGCGTCGGGAAATGGGGCTGGGTCTGCGCCACGCTGATCATGGCGGCTTTGGTCGTTTTCGCGGCCAGAACCGAGGCCGCGCAGCCCGACGGCATCGATTTCGGGCGCTACCGTGCACTGGTCATCGGCATCAACGATTATGCGAACCTGCCGAAGCTGGTCACGGCGGTGAACGACGCCAGCGCCATGCACGACGTGCTGCGCACCCGCTACGGCTTCGATTCCACGCTCCTGCTGAACCCGAAACGCTACGACCTGATCCGCGCGCTCGACCAGATGCGGGCCGAGCTCACCGAGAACGACAATCTGCTCATTTATTACGCCGGCCACGGCTTCCTCGATCCCCAGACCGACGACGGTTTCTGGCTGCCGGTCGACGCCGAGGAGAGCAGCACCGCCAACTGGATCGCGGTTGCCGACGTGACCCGGGCGCTGAAGGGCATGACCGCCAAGCATGTCCTGATCATCGCCGACTCCTGCTATTCCGGCACCTTGACGCGCGACGTGCCCATCGTGGTCAAGACCGGCAGCGAGCGCCTGGCCGAGCTGAAGCGCCTGAACGAGAAGCGGGCGCGCAAGGCCATGACCTCGGGCGGGCTCGAGCCGGTAATGGACGGCGGCGGCGACGGCCACTCGGTCTTCACCCGGGCGCTGCTCGAGAACCTGCGCGAGAACGGCGACATCCTCGACGGCTATCAGCTCTACGCCCAGCTGCGCCGCTCGGTGGTCGTCAATGCTCAGCAGACGCCGGAATATTCCGACATCCGCTTTGCCGGCGACGAGGGCGGCGAGTTCCTGTTCGTGCCTGTCGGCCTGCCGGCGCCCGTCGCGGCGACACCGGCGGCCGGGCCGAGCCCGGCGCCGTCGACCACCACATCGGGACCGAACCAGGCGGCCATGGATCTGGCCTTCTGGCAATCGATCCAGAACAGCGACCGGCCGGCCGATTTCGAGGCCTATCTGCAGCAGTTCCCAAACGGCACCTTCGCGGCGCTGGCCCGCAACCGCATGGCGGCATTGCAGACGCCCAAGGCGGAACCGAAGCCGGAAGCGCCGCCACCGGCGCCGCAGCAGCAGGCGGCGCTGACACCGCCCACGGCGCAACCCCCGGCGCCAGCACCCGCCCCGCAGCCCGAAGCCATTGCGGTCGACATGCTCGACGACACCTATGTGACCATGAAAAACGCGAATGTCCGTGGCGGGCCCGACAGCAGCGCCGATAAGCTGACGACCCTGCCCATGGGCACCGGTGTCGAGGTCACCGGCAAGGTCAAGGGCAAGAACTGGTACCGGGTCGCGCTGGCCGACGGGCGCACCGGCTACGTCTTCGCGCCGTTGCTGACCGAGGCCGGCAGCGGACAGCAGCAGGCCATGGTCTCGGGCAGCGGCATCCGCGCCGTACCGGGCCGCGGCCAACGGGTGTTCCGCATCCAGCCCGTGGTTTATGACGGCCGGCAGGTCCGCGTCGCCCTCGACATTCTGCGCGCCGGCCTGTCCGGCCTGCCTAACAGCTTCGTGGTCACCGGCGACCGCGGCCAGGCCAATCCCGGTGACACCGTCGTCTCGGCGCTGATCTCGCAGCTCAACGTCACGCGCGAACCGAATCCCGAATATACCGGGGCCGCGGTGGTGCGCTCGTTGTTCGGCAAGCTCGGCCAGACCATGACCGCCAACGTGCCGCAGTTCTTCTCGGTCTACCGGGCGTCGGTCGCCGTGCGTGCGCACGACCTCGCCACCGGCACCGTCACCAACGAGACCGCCAATGCCGAGATCAAGCTCGACGCAGATTTCCCGACCCGCGACGGCATCGAACTGGCCCTGCAACAGGCGCTGACCGAAGCCACCCAGCGCCTCACCGCCCAGATCGGCTTTCAGCGCTAGGCATCGGCCATTGCGGCCAAACGGAACCTGATTGCCATCCTTCGAGACGCGGCGCTGCCGCTCCTCAGGATGAGGTCTGTCCTGATATCGGTTTCTTGCCTCATCCTGAGGAGGCCGCGCAGCGGCCGTCTCGAAGGATGCGCTATCGGTTTCAGCCGTCCGCCTTCCGGCCCCGCGCCACGAAGTGCGGGTTCTCGAAGCCGGGCTTGCCGTAGGTCAGCGGCGTGCCGTCGTCCAGCCGCTCGACCGCGCCGCCGGCATTGACCAGCACGGCCTGGCCCGCCGCCGTATCCCACTCCATGGTCCGGCCGAGACGCGGATAGAGGTCGGCGTCGCCCGCCGCCAGCAGGCAGAACTTCAATGACGAGCCCGCATCCTGGGTCTCCGCGACCTTGACCGTGGCGAGCCAGTCCTCGGTCTCGGGCGAGCGGTGCGATCGGCTGACCATCACCACCGCCCCGTCGGGGCCGGCCGCGCGTGCCGCGATCGGCTCGGCCGGTCCACCGTCGGCTTCGCGGGTGACGTCACCCGGCCCGTAGGCGGTGAAGGTCCAGCCCTTGGCCGGCGCCACCACCACGCCCAGCACCGGCGCGCCGGCGCGAATGAGCGCGATGTTGACCGTGAACTCGCCGTTGCGGCTGATGAACTCGCGGGTGCCGTCCAGCGGGTCGACCAACCAGAAATCCTGGCCGGTGACGTCCGGCACCTGACCGGCCGCGGCCATCTCCTCGGCGACGATGGGCGTGCCCGGCGTCAGCTTGCGTAAGCCGTCGACGATGATAGCCTCGGCCGCCTCGTCGGCCTCGGTCACTGGCGAGGCGTCGTCCTTCTCGCGCACCTCGAACCCGGCCGCGTAGATCCGCATGATCGCGTCCGCCGCCGCGAGCGCGATTTTTCGCGCCTCGGCGGCTAGCTCTTTGTCGGTGGCCATGGCGGGGCACCCCCACATACAACGGCGGCCTTGCGACGCCGCCCGTGCGAGGCCCCTAAACGAAATACTGCTTCAGCGGCGCGAAGCCGTTGAAGCCGACGGACGAGTAGGTCGTGGTATAGGCTCCCGTCGCCAGAAATTCCACCTTGTCGCCGATTTCCAACGACAGCGGCATTTCATAGCCGGCGTTCTCGTACAGAATGTCGGCGCTGTCGCAGGTCGGACCGGCCAGCACCACCGGGCCCGTTGGCTCGCCGTCGCGCGGCGTCTGGACGCGGTACTTGATGGCCTCGCCCTCGGTCTCGGCCAGACCCCCGAAGCGGCCGACGTCGAGATAGACCCAGCGCCGTTCGTCGTCGTAGCTCTTCCGCGAGATCAGCACGACTTCCGACTGCAGCACGCCCGCGTCGCCCACCAGATAGCGGCCCGGCTCCACCGACATGGTCGGCAGCCGGTTGCCGAAATGCTTGGTCATGGCGTGCATGATCGCCTCGCCATAGGCGCCGATGCCGGCGACCTCGTCGCGATAGCGGGCCGGAAAGCCGCCGCCCAGATTGACGTTGCGCAAGGGCAGGCCGCGGTTCTCCAGCTCGTCCAGCAGCTCCGCCGTCATGCCGATGGCGCCGTCCCACTGGTCCGCCCGGGTCTGCTGCGAGCCGACATGGAACGAGACGCCGTCGGGGATCAGACCCAGATCGGCGGCCTGCAGCAGCAGGTCGCGGGCCATGGTCAGGTCGCAGCCGAACTTCCGCGACAGCGGCCAGTCGGCGCCGGCATTGTCGACGAACAGCCGGCAGGTGACGCGCGAGTCGGGCGCGGCCTTGGCCAGCTTCTTCAGTTCGGCCTCGGCATCGAACGCGAACAGGTCGACGCCGGCGTCGTAGGCGTAGGCGATGTCGCGCTCTTTCTTGATCGTGCTGCCGAACGACAGCCGCGCCGGCGCCACATCCAATGACAGGCAGAGGTCGACCTCGGTCGTGCTGGCGACATCGAAGCTCGAGCCCAGATCGTTCAGCAGCCGCACGATCTCGGGCGCGGGGTTGGCCTTCACGGCATAGAAGATCTCGGCCAGCGGCAGGTGGTGGCGCAGCGCGCGATACTTTTCCGCCACCACGTCCAGGTCGACCACCAGGCACGGTGTCGGCGGCTGCTCCTCGTTTAGGAAACGGGCAATTTTCTCGGTCATCTCGGGACCCTTCGTGATCTCCCCGCGGACGGCATCTTGTCGGACAGGCCGCGGCGGGGGTGTTGACGAAAAGCGGTTGCTCCGGGCGCGGTCGGCCCGTGGCGCCGGCGTCTAGACGACGCCCCGCTTGTGTTCGCTCACGATCACGCGTCCCGGCTCGAATGCCTCGCGCAGCACCGGGATCGCCCGTTCCGGCTCGGCGTCGCCGCACATGAACACGTCAAGCGCCGCGTAGCCGCGTTCCGGCCAGGTATGGATGCTGATATGAGACTCGGCCAACACGGCGACGCCGGACACGCCGCCCTCGGGACTGAACTTATGCAAATGGATATGCAACAAGGTGGCCTTGGCGGCATCGACGGCCCGCCTCAGGGCCCTTTCGATCAGCTCGACATCGTCGAGCCCGTTCGCCTGCCACAGATCGACGATGAGGTGGCTGCCGGCATAAACAAGACCATTTCGTTCGACGAAATGGTCGCTTTGTGTGGTACTGCCGACGGAACTCGGAAACTTTACGGCTGCAACCTCTGCTCGGGCGGTCATGGCCTCCGCTTCAGCATTCACCGCGATTTGGGGATGCGTCGTTGACATGGTGCAACTCCCTCAAACGCGCGTTGAACCCAAAGGGATAATCCCTCGTTGGTCTCTCTCCTGCTTCTTTCTCGGAAAGACGAAGGCGGCAATCTACGCATCGCGCCTCCGATTGCAACGGAAAATTGGGGCGCCGAAGCAAAAATCACGCAAGCTTCATAAAACTGTCATATTCGGCGGAGAATCGGCGGAAACCGGGGCTGAAACCGCGCTCTGATCCGCCGGACGATAAGACGCGATCAATGACACCGTGATGTCAGGGCGAACGGCGCGAATTGGTCGCCCCTGTTCGCCACGCCGTCGTCATGCTGGCGAAGGCCAGCATCCACAATGGCGCCTGCAATGGACTCTGGCCTGCGCCAGAGTGACGCAACAGATCACTCCTCTCTAATCGCCATGGTAGGTTGCGACTCCGTCTCATCGATCATTATTTCGATATTTCTAGAAATATCGTTGACAAAACCGGCCGAGCGGGATATCTATCGTCCATGGCAACAACCATGCATCTTCAGAAAGTGGCGAGCTGCCTGGAGGCGCTGGGCAACGAGACCCGGCTGTCGATCTTCCGGCTGCTCGTGCCCTACGGTCCGAGCGGTCTGTCGGTGGGCGACATCCAAAAGGAGTTGGGCGTGCCCGGGTCGACGCTCTCGCACCATCTCTCGCGCCTGGTCTGGGAAGGACTGGTCCGGCAGGAGCGGCAGGGCCGCAGCCTGATGTGCATCGCCGACTTCGAGGCCATGGACGGCATCATCGCCTTCATGACCAGGGAATGCTGCGTGCTGGCCGATCCGGCCGATGTCGGCGCCTCGAAGAAGACCCCCGAGCCGGCCTGAAAATTTTTTGGCTTCTTATTTCGATAATTCTAGAAATATAGGAATCGAACGTGCTGGCCGAACTCATCAATCAAACGATCGATCTGGCCTGCCAACGCTGGGTGCGGCGGCAGCTTCGCCGCGAGCTCGAGGCGATGGACGATGCCTTGCTGGACGACATCGGCATCCGACGCAAGGACATCCCGCGTATCGTCGCGGCGACCACGCGCGACCGGCGCGCCGCGACGCCCGATCCGAACATCCACTGGCTGGATCTCTACCGACGACGAAAGGGTCTGTCATGACCACGCTAGCGCTCACCCTCAATCAGGTCTCCCGTCGCGTCGCGGCGTTCGATCGCGTCTGGCTCGGCCTGGCGCTGGCGCTTTTGCTCGGCGTCGCGTTTGCGCCGGACCAGACCGAGCGCAGCCTCATCTTCCTGGCCGAGGCGCTGCTGCACATCGCGCCGTTCCTCGCCGTTTCGGTGGGCGTTGCCGCCTATGCCGGCGCCAGCGGCGCCGACAATATGATCGCGCGGGTGTTCCAGGGCGGGCAGGCGCGCATGATCCTGCTCGCCGCTGTTTTCGGCGGCCTGTCGCCGTTCTGCTCCTGCGGCGTCATTCCGCTGATCGCGGCGCTGCTCGCCATGGGCGTGCCGCTGGCGCCGGTGATGGCGTTCTGGCTGGCGTCGCCGATCATGGACCCGGAGATGTACATTCTGACCGCCGCCGCCATCGGACCCGGTTTCGCGACGGCCAAGGCCGCCGCCGCCATCGCGCTCGGCCTGTTCGGCGGCTTCGCCACTTTGGCGCTGCAACGTTTGGGCCTGTTCGCCATGCCACTCAAGCCCGGCGTCGGCGACGGCGGTTGCGCCGCCGGTTCGGTGCACAGCGACGGCCGCGTCGCCTGGCGTTTCTGGCGGGAGCCCGAGCGCTGGGCGAAGTTCTGGCGCGACGCCCGCTGGAACGCCCTGTTCCTGGGCAAGTGGCTGGTACTCGCTTTCGTGCTGGAAAGCCTGATGGTCGCCTATGTGCCGGCCGACGCCATCGCCACGCTGCTGGGCGGCGACAGCCCGTTCGCGGTGCCGCTCGCCGTCATCGTCGGCGTGCCGGCATACCTCAATGGCTATGCCGCGATCCCGTTGGTCGGCGGCCTGATCGATCTCGGCATGGCGCCGGCCGCCGGGCTTGCGTTCATGGTCGCCGGCGGCGTCACCAGCGTGCCGGCCGCCATCGCCGTCTTCGCGCTCGTCCGCACGCCGGTTTTCGCCACCTACATCGCGACGGCGCTCGTCGGCGCCATGCTGGTCGGCCTCACCGCGCTCGCCGTCATGGGAATGTCATAGACCGCGCGTCCGACGTCACGTGACCGTCACCTGCCACCGATAAGGTTTTCGAATCGGAAGAACCAATGGGCAGGCAGGATCATGTGGAAGACACTTGCTTCGATCGCGGCGGTGGCGGCCATGGCGCTGGCCGCCACCGCGGCACAGGCGGACGCTCTCAAGCTTGCCGTCACCGACGTCGAGGGCATGGAGCGGCTGCAGACCGAATGGGGACCGTTCAAGTCGGCGCTCGAAAAAGCCACCGGCATGACCTTCGAGATGTTCCCCGTCAACAGCCGCACCGCGGCGGCCGAGGCGCTGCGGGCCGAGCGCATCGACTTCGCCGTCACCGGTCCGGCCGAATATGTCGTCATCAACAAGCTGACCGATGCCAAGCCGCTGATCGGCCTGGGCCGGCCGGACTATTTTTGCGCCATCATCGTCATGGCCGATTCCGGCATCAACCGGCCCAGGGACCTCAAGGGCAAGAAGGTCGCGTTCTCCGACATCGGCTCGACCTCGGGCCATCTCTGCCCGATGCAGCTGTTCAGCGACTACGGCGTCGACCCGACGTCTGACGTCCAGCCCATCCACACCTCGCGCAACGTCATGCACGAGGCGCTGAAGCGCGGCGACGTTGCCGCCATCGGCTACAACCACAATAGCTGGGTCTCGAAGGCGCGCGACAAGGACAGCTCTGTGCCGCCCGGCGCCTTTAAAATGATCGCGCGGTCCGGCGACCTGCCGAACGACATGATCATGGTCGGCAGCCATGTCGATCCGGCGCTGGCCGAGAAGGTCCGCGCAGGCATCATCGACAACAAGGCGGACGTCATCGCCGGCATTCTGTCGCATGACGAGAACACCAAATACACGGGCATGGACCTGCACGCGATCGAGGACGCGGACTACGACATCGTCCGGTCCATGTACACGACCGCCGGCTTCCCTCAGTTCGACAAGTTCATCGGCGATTGATGGCGCAAGCCGCCCTCGCGGCCCGGTCGGCGGAGGCGCCGGCTGCCCGCTCGCGGCCCGCGCCGGTCGAGCTCGCGGTCGCCGGCCTCGGTAAGGCGTTCGCGGCCGACACGCCGATCTTCGGGAACGTCTCGTTCGAGGTGCGGCGGGGCGAGGCGGTGGCGTTGATCGGCGCCAATGGCGCCGGCAAGTCGACCCTGCTGCGCTGTTGCGTCCGCCTGATCGAGCCGACGGCGGGCGACGTGCGGCTGTTCGACAGACCGGTGACGGCGGCGTCGCCGCGCCAGCTTCGCCGCCTGCGGGGGCGGATCGGCTTCGTCTTCCAGAAGCACAATCTGGTGCCGCGGCTGTCGGCGTTGTCGAACGTGCTGCATGGCGCGCTCGCCGACCGCTGGGGTCCGGCCTACTGGTCGCACGCGCTGGCGCCGTCCTCCGCGCGGGCCCGCGCCATGGCCTCTCTTGAGCGGGTCGGTCTCGCCGACATCGCCGGCCGCCGCGCCGACCGGCTGTCGGGCGGTCAGTCGCAGCGGGTCGCCATCGCCCGGGCGCTGATGCAGCAGCCCCGCATGATCATGGCCGACGAGCCGGTCGCCAGCCTCGATCCCGCGGCCGGCGAGGATGTGATGCGGCTCTTCGTCTCGCTGATCCGCGATCAGGGTCTGACCCTGGTCTTCACCTCGCATCACCTGGACCACGCGCTGACCTACGCCGACCGTGTCATTGGCCTGCGCGACGGACGTCTCGCCGTCGATGCGCCGGCGGCCGAGCTCAGCGCGGCGGCCTTGCGACACATCTATGACTGAGCTCGCGACCGGCCGTCCGGCCGAGACGCGCGCGGCGCCGGCGCGCTACGAGCGTCCGAACGCCGTCACATTTATCTTGTACGTGGCCGTCGTCGCCTTCCTCGTCTGGTCCTTCGAGGGCGCCGGCTGGTCCTTTTCTCAGCTCGGCAGCGGCCTGCCGGCGCTCGGCGATTTTCTGGACCGCGCCTGGCCGCCCAGCCTCGATCGCTTCGACCGCATCGGCGGCGCCGTGCTCGAAACCTTCCAGATGGCGCTGGTCGGCACGGTCGTCGGCGTCGCGCTCAGCCTGCCGCTCGGCATCCTGGCGGCGCGCGGGCTCGCCGGCCGCTGGGTCAACGCCGCGACGCGCGGCTTGATTGCGCTGTTCCGCACCGTGCCCGACCTGGTCTGGGCGCTGATCTTCGTCATCACCGTCGGTCTCGGGCCGTTCGCCGGCACGCTCGCCATCGTCGTCGACACCATCGGCTTCTGCGGCCGCTTCTTCGCCGAGGCCATGGAAGACGTCGACAAGGGACCGCAGGAGGCGCTGACAGCCGTCGGCGCCTCGCGCGTCGACACCATTTTCTGCACGGTCGTCCCCGCGGCGATGCCGGCCTTCGTCACCACGGCGCTGTTCGCGCTCGAGAAATCGACCCGTTCGTCCGTCGTCCTCGGCCTGGTCGGCGCCGGCGGCATTGGGCTCGAGCTGAAAGTGGCCATGGACCTGTTCGACTATCCGACGGCGATGACCATCATTCTCTTGATCTTCGCGCTGGTGCTGACGGTCGAGCGCTTTGGCGCGACGTTGCGGCAGCGTATTCTGGCTAACTAAAGGGGAGGGGACGGTAATGAACGAGACGGCAACCGCGCACCGCGCTTGGAACGACCGCTGGCGGACCGCCGAGGGGCGGGCCGACTGGCTCACGCCCGAGGCCGACGTGCTCGACGGCGCCAGGCTGGTCTGGGACCGCGGTGGCCGGCGGGCGCTCGATCTCGGCTGCGGCGTCGGCCGCCATGCGCTCGCCCTCGCCAGCCTCGGCTTCGAGACATCCGCGCTCGACGGCAGCGAGGCCGGTATTGCCGAGCTGCGTGCCCAGGCCGAGGCCGCCGATCTCGCCATCGAAACCGGCGTCGGCTTCATGACCGACCTGCCCTATGCGGACGCCGCCTTCGACTACGTGCTGTCGTTCAACGTGATCTATCACGGCGACGGCGAGATCGTCCGCCGCGCCATCGCCGAGATCCGCCGCGTGCTGAAGCCGGGCGGCATCTACCAGGGCACTATGCTGTCGAAACGCAACGCCAACCATGGCGTCGGCACCGAGGTCGCGCCCCACACCTTCGTCCGCGACGGCGATGGCGACAAGGACCACCCCCACTTCTACTGCAACGCCGCCGAGCTGGTCGCCCTTTTCGCCGATTTCGAGCTGCTCTCCCTCATCGATCGCGAGCACAGCAAACCCGGCTCCTGGCACTGGCACCTCCTCGCCGAACACAAACAATTCCGGTGACAGTAACCATAACTCTGTTGCCTGAAGCCGAAGGTCACGACAGGTCGGTTTTCACCTCGAAGACACAAAGACACCAAGAGTCAAAACATCCAGCAGCCGTGCCGCTGGTCATCGCGCGACACGGGCTTGGCGTCTCGCCCGCGTGATCTTGGTGTCTTCGCGCCTTTGTGGTGATCCTTCCCCGCGTTCGCGGATGCCAATGAACGCGCCGGTGAAATACGCTAGTCTGCCGGCGTGACAGGCGGAGGTTCTCGGATGACAGTCACGGTACGGCCGGCCACGGTCGACGACTTGGCCGCGTTGATCGAAATGGCGCGTGCGCTGATCGTCCAGCACGGCAAGTCGACCGAATACCTGACCGCCGAGGCGCTGCGCCGCGACGCCTTTGGGCCCGACGCCGACGTGCAGATCGTCATCGCCGAGCTTGACGGCGCCGCCGCCGGTTTCGCGCTCTATCACGACGCCTACGAGTCGGACTATGCCGCCCGCGGCGTCTATGTCTGCGATATTTTTGTTGCGGAAGCCGCGCGCCGGCATGGGCTCGGCCGCGCCCTGATGGCCGCCGTCGCCCGCGACGCCAAATCCCGCGGCCGCACCTTCCTCTGGTGGGCGTCACAGCCCTGGAACAAAGACGCCGTCGCCTTCTACGACAGCATCGGCGCCATTACCGAGCCGGTGAACGCGCACGCGCTCACCTTCGAGCATTTCGAGACGCTGGCCCGGGAAGCGGATCAGTCCGACGTGTAGTCGATGTCGTCGGCGGGCAGGTGGCGCCAGCTTGTGCCCTGCGCGCGTTCCTCCAGGTAATGGGCGGCAAGGCTGACCGAGCGCGGCGTGATCAGAAAGGCGCGGGCGGCCTGCCAGGGAAAACCGAGGTCGAGGATAACAGCGGCGATGACGCCATCAAGATTCATCGGGACCGCCCGGCCCGCTGCCGTTTCGACCGCCCGCTCGATCAACCGCGCGAGGCGGCAGTAACGGCCGAACACGCCCTCGGCCGCGGCGATCTCCAGCAGCTTCGGCGCCCGCGGGTCGGCGCCGTGCAGCGGGATGCCGAAGCCCGGCACGCGGTCGCCGGCCGCCCGCGCGTCGGCGACAACCGCCCGCGCCGCCGCTTCCAGGCCATCGTCCGTCTCGTCCGCCGGCATCGCGTCCGTCAGCAGCTTCGCGAACTGCTCGCCGGCGCCGCCCATGACGTCGCCGAAGGCGAGGATGCCGCCGGCCATCGCCGCCTGGATCGTCGTGCCGTAGGAGGCGAAGCAGCGCGCGATCATCGACGGCGGCGCAATGCCGTGCTCCATGGAGGCCACCAGCAGCGCGTCCAGCGTCCGCGCCTGCGCCGGGTCCGGCCGCCGCCCGCTCAACAGCAGAAACATCATCTCCGCGAAAGAGACGTTGCCGACGAGGTCGCTCAGCCGCTCGCCTCGCACCACCACCTCTTCGGCGGCCACGTCGCTGACCACCCGCGCGATGCCGGTCCGCCAATGCCGCATGTCATCGCCGCTCATCCTTCGCCTCCCGTTAGACAGACCCATCCCCTACCGTCATGCCCGGACTTGATCCGGGCATCCAGACAGACGGAACGACCATGCTGGATTGCCGGATCAAGTCCGGCAATGACCAATAAGCGGGACTTGGGCGCAGGCCAGCCTAATCCGCCATCTTTAGGTAGCCGTCGTCGTATACCACCCGGTCGGCGGCGGTGAAGCGGCGCATGCGTTCCAGCTCGGCGGCGATGCCGTCCTTGCGGCCGCGCGACTGCCGCACCTTGGGTTCCAGCCACAGGCCCTTCACCCGCAGCACGCCCGACTGCCGCTCGTGCTTCATGTCGACGCGGCCGATCAGCCGGTCGCCCTCCAGCAGCGGGAAGACGTAATAGCCGTAGCGCCGCTTGGCCTCGGGCACGAACACTTCGATCCGATAATCGAAGCCGAACAGCCGCTGCGCCCGGTTCCGGTCGCGCAGCAGCGGGTCGAACGGGCTGAGCGTGCGGATGCGCGCCGGCGGCTCGGGCACGTCGTCCAACCGGTCCGACAGGTCCGGCCAGGCATAGGCGGCGCGCGGCTTGCCGCCGTCGGCCGGTGCTACCAGCACCTCGATGATCTCGCCGGCCTCGAATTTATCGCGGCACCACCGCTTGGCCTCGTCCGGCGTCACCAGCGCCCAGAAGGCCGCGAGCTCGCCCGAGGTCGCGAAGCCCAGCCGGTCGAGGGCGCTGCGGCAGGCCCAGTCGACATATTCCGCCGTATGCGGCAGATGCGTCCGGTGCGCCTCGGGAATCACCCGCTCGGTCAGGTCGTAGACCTTCTGGAAGCCCTCGCGCCGGGCCACGGCCAGCGCGCCGGTGCGCCAGTGATATTCCAAGGCCGTCTTCGACGGATGCCAGTCCCACCAGCCGCCGGCGTTCTTCTTCTCGCCGTTGCCCAGATCGCGAGCCATCACCGGGCCGTCGTCGGTGATCTGGCGCAGCACCTGATCCAGAACTTCCTCGAAGCCGTCGCGCCGCCACTTGCGCCAGCGTTCGCGCAGTCGCGCCGCCTCGCGCGCGAACTTCGGCCGCCAATAGGGGTAGAACGCCGTCGGGATGATCGACGCGTCGTGGGTCCAGTTCTCGAACACCGCGGCGTCGCGTTCGTGCAGCCGCGCCAGCTGCTTCTGCCGGTAGGTCTGGTTGCGCGAGAACAGGATCTGGTGGTGCGCCCGCTCGACCGTGTTGATGCTGTCGACCTGCACGAATCCGATCTGATCGATCAGGTCCAGCAGGCCCTCCTGGCTCAGCTTCCGGTGCGGGGCGCGCGCCAGGCCCTGCCGCGCCAGAAACAGCCGGCGGGCGATCGTGTTGGGAATGAGAGGTGGGGACATGGGCAATGAATACGGACGGTTAGACAGCGCTGTTGATTCCCGGAACCATCAGTATATCCCGATTGCCGCGTCGGTTTCTGTCAGCAGCGATGGCAAATGACCTCGAAACGTATCGTTTATGTATCGATTGCGTTTTCGAGCATAAATACCTGAAAATTAATATGTTTTGACGTATGCACACTGGTCCGCGCATAGTAGGGCCATGAAGGAATTCGAAGTCAGGCCCGATCCCGACGACCCGCGTCTGTCGGAACGCGTGTCGGGCGTCGACCATGCCGGCAAGCCGGTCGACGTCTCGGTCGTGGTCGAGCGCCCGTTGACGCTGTTCCTGAACGGCCAGGAGATCGTCACTATGATGACGATCGGCGACTACCCGGACTATCTCGCCGTCGGCTATCTCCTGAACCAGAACATGCTGCGGCCCGACGACGCGATCGTCGGCATCGACCATGACGATGAACTCGACGTCGTTGTCGTGCGTACCGAGCGCGAGACCGACTACGAGGAAAAGCTGAAGAAGAAGACGCTGACCTCGGGCTGCGCCCAGGGCACGGTGTTCGGCGACGTCATGGAGAAGTTCGAGAGCACGGAACTGCCGACCGACGCCGTGCTGAAGACCTCCTGGCTCTACGCGCTCACCAAAAAGATCAACACCAGCCCCAGCCTCTATCTCGCCGCCGGCGCCATCCATGGCTGCGTGCTCTGCGAGGCCGACCGGCCGTTGGTCTACATGGAGGACGTCGGCCGCCACAACGCCATCGACAAGATCGCCGGCTGGATGTTCCTAAACGGCGTTGGCCCCGCCGACAAGATCTTCTACACGACCGGCCGGCTGACCTCCGAGATGGTCATCAAAACCGTGCAGATGTCCTTGCCGATCCTGATTTCCCGCTCCGGCTTCACCGCCTGGGGCGTCGAGCTCGCCCGCCAGGCCGGCCTGACCCTCATCGGCCGTGCCAAGGGCAAGCGCTTCTACTGCCTCTCGGGCGAGCAGCGCCTGGTCTACGACGCCGACCCCGACGCCGTGCCGGAGGAAAGCAAACGCCTCGCCCGCAAGGCCAGCGTGGCGGATGACGCGGCGTAAGCCTCTGAAGAATGTACGTCAGTCAACGTCAGCGAGCTCTCACCCAACCCTCTCCCGCAAGCGGGAGAGGGCTATTACGGGCGGCGCAGCAGCGCTCTCCCCTCTCCCGCTTGCGGGAGGGGGATAGGGTGAGGGAAACTGGATTGGACGCCAGCACCTGGTCGTCCAGAACCCACCTCATCCCACATCTCCCCACATGCCCCCCACCACCGGCGTGATCGGCATCCTCCTCGCCGGCGGGCAGGCCCGGCGCATGGGCGGCGGCGACAAATGCCTGCGCCAGCTCGCCGGCCGCACGCTTTTGGCCCGCATCATCGAGCGCGCCCGGCCGCAGGTCGACGCGCTGGTCCTGAACGCCAACGGCGACCCCGCCCGCTTCGCCGCCTACGGCCTGCCGGTCGCCCCTGACGTTATCGCAGGCTTCGCCGGTCCGCTCGCCGGCGTGCTGACCGGCATGGACTGGGCCGCCGAAAACGCAGCGCAAGCGCGTTGGATTGCCACGTTCCCCACCGACGCCCCGTTCCTGCCGGAAGACATGGTCGCGCGCCTGCTCGCGGCCGTCGCCGACGATGCCGCCGACCTCGCCTGCGCCGCGTCCGCCGGCCGCGCGCATCCCGTCGCCGGTCTCTGGCCGGTGGCGTTGCGTACCGACCTGCGCCGCGCCATGCAAGACGAGGACATGCGCAAGATCGACGCCTGGACCGCACGCTACCGTCTCGCCCAGGTCGATTGGCCCGCCGAACCCGTCGACCCCTTCTTCAACGCCAACCGGCCGGAAGACCTTGCCGAGGCCGAACGTCTGCTAGGCTAGGCGACGCGACAACGTAGCGGGGAGCCGGTCATGTATCGCGAGAACCATCTGAAGGCCAAGCTGACGCGGGGCGAGAAGGGGATCGGCTGCTGGCTGCTCTCGAGCGATGCGGTCGTCGCCGAGGTGCTGTCGCAGGCCGGTTTCGATGCCTTCATCATCTGCCACGAGCATGCCTGGGGCGATGCCGGCACGCTGCTGACGCAGCTCCACGGCGCTCAGGCGAGCCCGACCACCTGCCTCGTGCGCGTGCCGTCGAACGACAAGGTCTACATCAAGCGCGTGCTCGATGTGGGCGTCGAGGGCATCGTCATTCCGACCGTCGAGACGGCCGACGAGGCGCGCGCCGCCGTCGCCGCCTGCCGCTATCCACCCGAGGGTGCGCGTGGCGTCGGCTATCCGTTTTCGCGCGCCGCCGACTACGGCCTGCGCGAAAAACAATATCCGCTGGAAGCGCACGAGCAGATCATGGTGATCCCGATCATCGAGTCGTTGCCGGGATTCGAGAACCTGGCCGAAATCGTCGCCGTGTCGGGCGTCGACATGGTGATCCTCGGCCCCGGCGATCTCGGCGCCAGCCTCGGCCGCTACGATTTCTGGGAGGATCCGGAAATCCTGCGCGTGATCGCCGAGGGCGAAAAGATCGTGCGCGATTCCGACTGCTGGATGGCCGGCGTCGCCCGCAACGCCGCCGGCGCGGCCGAGCTGTTCGAACGCGGCTACGACTTCTGCACCAGCGCAATCGACGTCTGGCTGCTGCGCGACGGCGCCAAGGCGGCGATCGAACCGCTACGCGGCGGGGAGGCGAAGCGATGACCGACCGCGTCGCGCTCGTCGCCGGCGTTGGCCGCGGCACCGGCGGCGCCGTCGCCCGGCGCTTCGCCGCCGGCGGTTACCGGGTCGCGCTCGTCGCCCGCTCCGAGGCCCGGCTGAAGGAGTTCGAGGCCGAGCTGCCGGGCAGCCTGGCGCTGCCCTGCGACATCACCGACCCGGCTGATCTCGACGCCATGCTGGCCTGCTGCCGGGCCGAGCTCGGCGAACCTGACGTGGTGATCCACAACGCCGCGCGCGGTTCATGGGGCAGCTTCCTCGACATCGATCCGGCCGATATCGAGCAGAATTTCCAGGTCAACACCATGAGCCTCCTGCATCTCGCCCGCGCCGTGGCGCCCGCGATGATCGACCGGGGCGAGGGCGCCATCATCGTCACCGGCAACACGTCGGCCTGGCGCGGCAAGCCGGATTTTTCCGGCTTCGCGCCGACCAAGGCGGCCCAGCGCATCCTGGCCGAAGCCATGGCCCGCGAGCTCGGACCACAAGGCATCCATGTCGCCTACGTGGTGATCGACGCCATCATCGACCTGCGCTGGACCCGCCGCCGGAATCCGGACCTGCCCGACGAGCGCTACGCCAAACCGGACGACATCGCCGAAACCGTCTACCAGACCGCCCACCAGCCCCGCAGCGCCTGGTCCTTCAACGTCGAGCTCCGCCCCTTTACCGAACCCTGGTAATTCCGGTGACAGTAACCGTAATTCACGTCGCGGAGATGAAGCAGTTCCGGTGACAGTAAACATAACTTGTTCGCCGCAATCATAATTAAGGTTACTGTCCCCGGAATTATTCAGGCCGCGACTGCGGTCCGCCGGTCGTCCGGCCCGTCCTCCGTAGCAGCGCTGCCGCTGCGAAGGGTGGACGCGCCCGCGCAGGCGCGGGCCGTCAGGCCCGCTACCGTGAGTGCAGATATCTAACCTTTGACGGCGCCGGCGGCGAGGCCCTGGACGACGAACTTCTGCAACAGCAGCACCAGCACCACGGTCGGCAGCAGGGCCAGCAGCGCCAATGCCATCATCACGTTGAACAGGATGTTGGTGTCGCTGATCAGGCTCGACAGCACCATCGGCAGAGTCATGAATTCCAGCTTCGAGTTCAGCACCAGCGGGATCAGCAGCTCGTGCCAGGAGACGATGAAGACGATGACGCCGCAGGCGGCCAGGCCCGGCGTCGACAGTGGCAGCACGATGCGCAGGAAGGCGCCGAAGCGGGTGCAGCCGTCGACCCGCGCCGCGTCCTCGAGCTCCGGCGGCAGGCTCTGGAAGTAGGGCGCCAGGATCAGGATCGCATAAGGCAGCAGGAACCCGGTCTCGGCGATGATCACGCCCGTCAGCGAGTTCAGCAGGCCGGTCGCCCGGCCGAGCACGAACAGCGGGATCATCAGCACGATGATCGGCACGAAGCGCGCCAGCAGGTTCGCCTGCAGGAACCATACGGTCCAGCGGTAGCGCAGCCGCGCGATGGTATAGGCCGACAACGTGCCGAAGCCGAGCGTCAGCACGGTCACCGAAACGGCGATGATCGTGCTGTTGGCGAAGGCGCTGTAGAAGGCGCGGATATTGTCCGGCATGTAGGTCGCGGTGATGCCGATATCGGCGTTTTCGCGATGCTCGCCCCGGGTCAGGATCAGCAGGAAATTGTCAAACGTCACCGCGGGCGGCACCACGGCGTGGATGTCGGCGTGCAGGGTCTTCTCCGACATCAGCGAGCCCTGCACCACCGCCAGCACCGGGAACAGGATGAACAGGATCGCGAGCACGTTCGCGGCATAGAGCGCGAACCGCTCCCACGGCGGCCGCTTCGGCCCCGACGACCAGCGCCGCGCCCAACCGTTCGTCCCGCCGTTGTCGCGCGCCGCCATGCCTAGTCCGTCCGCTTGTAAAGGAACTTGATGTAGAGGATCGCCAGCACCGCGATCAGCACGGCCAGCACATAGGCCGACGCCGCGCCCATGCCGATATTGAACGGTGGCGCGAACGATTTCTTGTAGCTGAACCAGGACGCGACCCAGGTGGCGTCGCCCGGCCCCCCTTGTGTGATCGCCAGCACCTCGTCGAAGACCAGGAACGCGAACGACGTTCGCAAGATCACCACGACGGCGATGATCGGCCGCATCAGCGGCAGGGTGATGTGCCAGAACCGGTACCAGGCATTGGCGCCGTCGACCTTGGCGGCCTCGAACAGTTCCTGCGGCAGGCCCTGCAGGGCGGCGTGGAACAGCAGGATCGCGAACGGCAGCGTGCGCCAGATATAGGGCACGGTCAGCGAATAGAGCGCCGTCTCCGGCACGCCGGTCCAGTCGATGTTCTGCTCGATCAGGCCGAGCTGGAACAGCACCCGGTTCAGGAACCCCAGCTTGAAGTTGTAGATGTAAACCCAGATCAGGCCGTTGGCGATCGGCGGAATGGCATAGGGCAGCAGGATCAAGAACCGCGTTACCCGCGACAGCACGATGCCCTGCTGGTTGATCAGCAGCGCGATCGCCAGGCCCAGGATGACCTCGACCGTCACCACGATGACGGTGAAGACGAACGTGTTCTGCAGCGACAGCAGGAACAGCCCGTCCTCGAACAGTCGGGAATAGTTCTCCAGGCCATAGAACGGAAACGGAAAGCCGCGCCGCAACTCGCCGATGCGCACCCGCGACACCGACAGGTAGGCGGCGTAGCAGAGCGGGAACAGCAACACCGTGGCGAAGATCAGCAGCGACGGCAGGTTCATGACGAACGCCAGCCGCCCCGCCGTCAGCTCGCCGCCCCACCACCGCCGCCGCGCCGACGCGGCCTCGGTGGCGGGCAGGGCGTTCACCCGGCTCACGACGGCCTGGATGGCCGGGTCGAGCCCGGCCATGACGATGCTGATGGTGTCGTCACCACAAAGTCGTCATCACCGGGCTCGACCCGGTGATCCAGCACACCTCCAACCACAACCGATCACAACGACCGCTTCGCCGTCTTGATCCCGGCGATGATGGCGTCGACTGCCTCGTCCGGCGACTTCTGCCCGGTCAGCGACTTCTGCAGCTCGATGTTGATGATGTCGTTCCACGGCGTGTGCCAGGGCTCGACCATCGAGGTCACCACATCGCCCAGGAACGTCGCCTTCTCCCAGGCGCCGAGGATCGTCGGCACGTCACCCCATTTCGACCAGGTCGCCGACAGCTCGTCGCTGTCCATCACCGACTGATAGCCGCTGCCCAGCATGGCGTCGCGGGCCAGCAGCTTGGCCTGGGTGTATTCGCCGTCCTTGGTCCGGCCGCCCAGATACTGCATCAACTTCCAGGCCCATTCCTTGTCGCCATAGGCCGTGCTCATGAAATAGATGCCGCCGTTGGCGATGGTGCGGCCGTCGCCCGGCATCGGATGCACCTTCACCTTGCCGGCGATCGGCGACTGGCTCGGATCGTTGATCAGGTTCAGGCCGTAATGGTGGTTCGGGCCGCGGTACAGGTTCTTGCCGGCCATGAAGGCCTTTGACGAGCTGGTGAACTGCACCTTCAACGATTCCGGATCGGCGATGTCGAGCTTGGTGAAGGTGTCGGTCCACCATTTCAGGGTCTCGCGCGCCACCGAGCCCGGACCGAGCTGGTGGTTGCCCTGCTTGTCGAAGAAATCGCCGCCCTGGTTCCAGGTCATGCTGTACCAGGTGCCGGGCAGCTGCTCCGGCCCGACGCCCGCGACCCACAGGATCGGGTATTCGGAGACGCCGTCCTTTTTGGCCTTCACCGCCTGCTCGATCAGCTCCTCGTAGGACTCGAACGGCTTGTCGATGCCGGCCTTCTCCAGCATGTCCTCGTAGTAGTTCCAGACCCAGACGGTGGAGAAATAGGGCAGGGCCCAGACGCTGCCGTCGAACGTGGAAATCTGCTTCTGGGCGCTCGTGAAGTCGTCGACATAGGCCTCCAGGCCCGGCAGGCCGTCGAGCGGCTCGACGATGCCCTGCTCGGCCCAGGTCCGCAGCTCGGCCGCGAAGCCCATGCCGACATCGACCTGCGCGCCGCCGGCGAACGTCGTCGTGAACTTCTGGAAGTACTCGTTGAAGCCCGAGAGGTTCTGGTTGAAGCTGACGCCCCAGTCGGCCTCGAACTGCTTCGAGATCTTGGCGTAGATCTCGCCGTACTGCCAGCCGACGAAACTCACTTCGTTGACCCGGCTCGACGGATTCTCGGCCCACGGCCCGGGCGGTCCGGCCTGCGCAACGCCCGGCAGCAGGCCCAGGCCCGCCAGCGCCGTCGCGCCCTTCAGCACGTCGCGGCGGGATTTTCTTGTTAAAGCCGTCTTCGAAACCGACATCGCAGGCGTCCTCCCCTATCAGGTGCTGGCGTGGCCTGCGTCGCTGATCTCTTACGGGTCAACGCGGCGGCAATCCGGCCACGAACCAGTCGATGAACGGCATGCCGCCGATCGACGCTTACGCAATGGACAAATCAGTCGTCTCTAATCCTACCCACTCGTTACCCGACGCGCCAACCATTGCCGGCCGCCGGTATGCCGTTAATGCATCAGCGTCCGGCCCTGGGCCGCGACCTTGCGGCCGCCAACCAGCACGTGGCGCATGTTGCCGGCAACCTCCAGGTTCTCGACAGAATTGACCACGTCGCCCTCGACAACGATCACGTCGGCGAGCTTGCCGGGCGCCAGGCTGCCAACCTGTTCCTCGACCATCAGCAGCCGCGCCGTCTGCTGCGTCGCGATCTGGATCGCCTGCAGCGGCGTCAGCCCGCAGTTGACGAACTGTACGACCTCGCGCCCGGCCGAACCGTGCGGCGTCAAGAGCGAGCCGGCATCCGTGCCGCAGGCGAGCGGCGCGCCGACGTCGAAGGCGTATTTGACATACTCGTGGTGCTGCGTCGTGCGCTGGCGCACGTTCTCGATCATGTAGTCGACCAGGCCGGCCTGCGCGCCGTGCTTCATGATCCGATCCATCACGGTCAGCGTGGGCACCAGATGCGTCTCGGTGCCGCGGGCGGCGTCGGCGCATTCCTCATCGAAATGCATGCCGTGCTCGACCGAGCGTACGCCGGCCTCGATGCAGCGCAGGATCGCCGTCTGGTTATGCGCATGCACGGCCACTGGTATACCCATCATCGTCGCCGTCTCGATCGCGGCGCCGAACTCGTCGGGCGCGAACTCCTCGGCGTCGATGCGGCCGTGCGGATCGACCACGCCGCCGGTCTGGAACACCTTGATCCAGTTGGCGCCGGCGCGCGCCTGCCGGCGGATCGCGCCGCGGATTGCGTCGACGCCGTCCACGACCTCGCTGATGTCGCCGTGCGATTGGCACAGCCAGCAGGGCATGATGTCGCCGTGGCCGCCCGTGGTAGTCAGGCCCTTGCCGCAGGGATGCACGCGCGGGCCGACCATCTTGCCGGCGTTGATGGCGTCGCGGGCGGCGATGTCGAGATGCGCGAGATCGCTCACCGTGCGGATCGTCGTCACGCCGCCGGCCACTGTGTCGGCCAGGTTGCGCGACACCTCGAAGGCGACTTCGCCGACGGGCCGCGCTACCAGCTCCTGCACCAGGTCGCTCGGCGCCGACAGCGAGATATGCACATGCACGTCCATCAGGCCCGGCAGCACCGAGGCGCCGTCCGCCTCGATGATCTCGGCGTCCACCGGCACGCTGTGCGGGTCGAGCGGGCCGGCATAGATGATCGTGTCGTCCTCGATCAGCACCAGGCCGTTCGGCACCGGATCGGCGCCGGTGCCGTCGATCACCTGGCCGCCGACGATGGCCGTCTTGCCGGGCATGTCAGACCTCCCGCGGGTCGAGGCCGATATGGATCAGCGTCTCGCCGTTCGCCATCACCGGTCCCGGATGGATCGCCAGCACGACGCCGGCATGCGGGCTTTTCGCTTCGCCGTCCGGCGCGCCGTAGAGGTCGTAGTACTGGCCCAGCACGGTGCCTTCCTCGATCCGGTCGCCGCATTTCACCTGCCGCTGGAACAGACCACCCCGCGTCGACATCACCCAGGCGAAGTTCGAGAAGTAGGTCAGCGGGCCATGGTCGGTGACATCGCCTGGCAGCATGCCGAGATGCCGCATCACGTTGCGCAGCCGCTCGCTGCCGTCCAGGACCAGTTCCGGATCGAAGGCCGGCCCCTTGCCGCCGGCCTCGACGATATAGCCGGGGATGCCGTCGCGGGCCGCCGTCATCATCGCCGAGCCGCCGAGAATATCCATCGGCGCCGGCAGCGTGCTGTTGAAGCCGAAGGCCCGGGCGATGCCCTCGGCCTTGTCGCCGACCGCGCCGTCGGCGTTGGCATAGAGCGCCCAGCGCACATCCGTCGTCATCGCCGTGTGGAAATCGATCAGATAGTCGGCATGCTGCTTCAGCTCCGAATAGATCGCGTGCGCCATCTGCTCGGTCAGCGAGCCGTCCGGCTTGCCCGGGAAGCAGCGGTTCAGGTCGCCGCCGCCATAGCCCTCGAACGGGCTCATGCGCTGCTTCCGCCGGAACGCCGTCAGGTTCAGGATCGGCAGTGCCACCACGGTGCCGGTCAGTTCGCCGGCGTCCAGGTTGCGGAACATCTCCTGAATGATGAAGGTGCCGCAATACTCGTTGCCGTGCACGCAGCCGTGCAGCCACAGCGTCGGCCCATCTTTGGGGCCGCGGCCGATCAGCACCGGGATTTCCACCGGCCGTCCGTCGGGCAGGTCGCCGACTTTCAGGTGGCCCTTGGCGATACCGGCGGTCTTCGATACGGCCGTTCCAATCTTGATCTCTTGCATGACTGTTCGTTCCTTCCTGGCCGGTATCAGATGTCGCGCGGGTTGAGGCCGAGATGCATCAGGATGTCGCCCGTCGGCATCAGCGGCCCGCAATTGATCGCCAGCACGATGCCGGCATGCGGACTGCGCGGTTCCTCGACGACATCGCCGAAGACGTCGAAATAGCGGCCCAGCACCGTGCCTTCCTCGATCCGCTGGCCGCAGGCGACGGCCGGTTGGAACAGGCCGCCGCGCGTGGCGTTGATCCAGGCGAAGGTCGAGAAGTCGTATTGCGGCCCGTAGTCGGTCACGTCGCCCGCCAGCATGCCGAGATGCCGCATGACGTTGCGCAGCCGCTCGGCCGCGTCCGTCACGGTCTCGCGGTCGAAGGCCTGGCCGATGCCGCCGGCCTCGATGATGAAGCTCGGGATGCCGTCCTTCGCCGCCGTCATCAGCGCCGAGCCGCCGAGGATGTCCATCGGCGCCGGCAGTGTGCTCTTGTAGCCGAAGGCGCGCGCGATGCCGGCGCCCTTGTCGCCGACCTCGCCCTCGGCATTGGCGTAGAGCGCCCAGCGCACGTCCACCGTCAGCGCCGTGTGGATGTCGATCAGATAATCGGCGTGCTGCTTCATGTGGCCGTAAACGATGTGGGCCATCTGCTCGGTCAGCGAGCCGTCCGGCTTGCCCGGGAAACAGCGGTTCATGTCGCCGTAGCCGAAGGCCTCGAACGGGCTCACGCGCTGGTTGCGCTGAAAGCCGGTCAGGTTCAGCACCGGCAGCGCGATGATGGTGCCGTCGAGCGCGTCCGCGTCGACGGTGCGCAGCACCTCGTGCAGGATAAAGGTGCCGCAATACTCGTCGCCATGCACGCAGGCCTCCATCCACAAGGTGGGGCCGTCGCCCTTGCCGCGCAGGATCACGACGGGAATGTTGATCGGCGCGCCGTCCGGCATGTCGGCGACATGCAGGTCGCCCTTGGCGATGCCGGTGGAAGTTGAGACCGCGGTCCCGATCCTGATGTCGTCCATGCTGTTTTTCCCTACCGTTGCCTGTTGCTGTTGATGGTTTTGTCGGACGTTCACACCCGCATGATCTTGCGCAAGCCGACCAGACGCTCGACGATCAGGCCGAGCGCGATGATCAGCAGGATCTGCACCGTGGTAATGGCGGCTACTACCGGCGTGCTTTCCCACTGCATGTACGAGAAGATCTCGATCGGCAGCGTCGTGCGCCCCGGCCCGGACAGGAACAGCGCGATATAGACGTCGCCGAACGAGACGATGAAGGCGAAGATCAGCGCCGACAGCAGGCCGGGCGCGATCAGCGGAATGACCACCTCCCACAGCGTGCGCAGGCGCGAGGCGCCGAGCGTCATCGCCGCCAGCTCCAACTGTGCGTCGACGCCTTCCAGGCTGGCGATGATGCCGGCAATGGTGAACGGCAGGCAGATCACGATATGACCGACGATCAGCCCGCCCAGTTCCGGGAACGGCACGATAGTCAGCGCCAGCAGCAGCGAGATGCTGATCAATATGTGCGGAATCATGATCGGCAGCAGGGCCAGCGACTGTCCGGCCTCGCGCCGACGGCCGAGGAAACGCACGATGCCATAGGCCGTCAGGAACCCGATCACGGTGGCGCCGACGGCAGCGATGGCGCCCAGCCATAGGCTGAACTTGAAGGCGTCGACGAAGCCGCCGCTCTCCATGAACTTGGCGTACCAGCGCAGCGAAAACCCGGTCGGCGGGAAAGAGTTGGATTCGGTCGGGTTGAACGAGGTGAAGATGATGATCACGACAGGCGCCAGCAGGAACACGTAGATCACCGTCACCAGCGCGCCCATGGCATAGCGGCCGGCGGCGGGCGTGGCGAACCGCAACGGTCGGCCGTGCAGGCCGACTCCGGGCGCCGCCGACAGACCGGCTGTGCGGTCAGCCGGCACGGCGACGGCCTCCACGGAAGTACAGGAAGATGATGCTGAACTGGCACAGCACCAGGATCGAGGCGACGGCCGACGCGAACGGCCAGTTCAGCGTCGACAGCACCAGGTCGTAGATCGTCTGGCCCAGCATCTGCACGTTCTTGCCGCCCAGCAGGGCCGGCGTGACCACGGCGCCGGCGGTCAGCGTGAAGACCAGCGCCGAGCCCATCAGGATGCCTGACCGGCTGAGCGGCAGCGTCACCTCGAAGAAGGTGCGCCAACGGCCGGCGCCGAGCGTCGCCGCCGCTTTCTCGACATTCGGGTCCTGGCCCGCCAGTGACGAGAACAGCGGGAACACCATGTAGGGCATCAGGATATGGACCAGCGCGATCAGCACCGCCAGCTCGGTCTCCAGGATCTTCACCGGCCGGTCGACCAGGCCTAGCCACAACAGCGTCGTGTTGACCGTGCCCTGCGCGCCCAGCAGCACGATCCAGCCATAGGTGCGCACGATGACGCCGGTCATCAGCGGCGCGATCACCAGGAACATCAGCACGCCGCGCCAGACGCTGCGCGTGCGGGCCAGGAAATAGGCCAGCGGATAGCCCAGCAGCAGGCTGAACAACGCGGTCAGCCCGGCGATCTTCAGCGTCCGCAAAATGATGGCGCGGTAATAGTCCTCGCCCAGCAGGCGGGCGAAGTTCTCGCCCGTCACCATCGGCTCGTAGAGCTCCATGGGCGAATAGCGAAACACGCTCATCATCAGGAAGAAGCTGATCGGCGCCAGCAGGAACAGCAGATAAAGCACCGTGATCGGCGCGAACAGCGCCCGACCGAAATTGCCGATCCGCTCCTGCACCTCAGGCCTCCTTCGGCAGGACCCGGCAGTCCTGCAGATCGACCCAGACCGCCGCGTCGGGACCGATGTCGCGGTAGCGCGCGACGCTCGGCTTCGACGCGACCAGCTCATGGCCGTTCTCGGTGCGCAGCGTGAAGGCCAGCAGATCGCCCGAGAACACGCGCTTGGTCACGGTCGCCGGCACCGCGCCGTTGCCGGGCGGCGCCGTCGCCACGTCGACCCGCTCGGGCCGCACCATCAGATAGACCTTGTCGCCGCTGCGCGCGCCGCCGCCCGGCATGCGCGCCGGATAGCGGCCGCCGACCGCGGCGTCGACCACGGCCTCGCCGTCGGTCACGTCGGCGACGACGCCCTCGATCAGGTTGGCTTCGCCGATGAACTCGGCGGCAAACCGCGTGGCCGGGCTGTCATAGAGTTCTTCCGGACTGGCGACCTGCTCGATCCGGCCCTGGTTCATCAGGATCACCCGGTCCGACATCTCGAAGGCCTCGTCCTGATCGTGCGTGACGAAGACCGTGGCGATGCCGAGCCGTTGCTGGATCTCGCGCAGGTCCAGGCGCATGCGCTTGCGCAGCACCGCGTCCAGATTCGACAACGGCTCGTCCAGCAGCAAGAGCGTCGGCTCGATCACCAGCGCCCGGGCCAGCGCCACCCGCTGCCGCTGGCCGCCGCTCAACTGGTCCGGATAGCGCTGTTCGACGCCGGGCAGGCCGACCACGTCCAGCATGCGCCCGACCCGGTCCCTGATCTCGTCCTTGGGCAGCCTGCGCATGCGCAGCCCGAAACCGACATTGTCGAAAACGGACTTGTGCGGAAACAGCGCATAGTTCTGGAACACCAGACCCATGTCGCGGTGCTGCGGATCGAGACGGGTGATGTCGCGTTCGCCGAACCGCAGCGTGCCCTCGTCGGGAAACAAGAGGCCGGCGATGATATGCAGCGTCGTCGTCTTGCCGCAGCCCGACGGGCCGAGGAGGGTGAGCAGCTCACCCTCCATCACGTCGATATCGACGGGACCGACGCCGAGCGCGCTGCCATAGCGCTTCAGTACGCCGCGCAGCTCGAGCGTCGCGTTCGGCATCGTCGCCCCCGTCACCGTCATCGGCCGTTCAGCCCGCGACCACCTCCTTGTCCCAGCGCGACTTGATCTGGTCGCGATAGGCGAACATGGCCAGATAGTCGAACTCGCGCTGGATCTTGCCGAAGGCCGCGACCTCGGCCTCGGTCATTTCCAGCTTCTTCAGGTCGGACGGCAGGTTGCCCATGGCCTGCGTGCTGGTCGGCGGATAGCCGGTCAGGCGCGAGAAGGCGATCTGCCGCTCGGGGTCCAGCGTCGCATCGACGAACTTGTAGGCCAGCTCCATGCTGTCTGCCGGCCGGTTGTTGATGATGGACGTGTTGAAGATGAAGCTGAGCCCGCCTTCCTCGGGAACCACGAACTCGACCGGGGCGCCGGCGGCGGCCGCCTTTTCCGTGCGGGCGCCGAAATGCGGACAGACCCAGACCTCTTCCGACAACAGCATTTGGTGCGTGTGCTCGACGTTGTTGATCGTGGCCGCCTTGTTCTTGGTGTACAGGTCCTTCAGCTTGGCGATGCCCGGATCGATGTTGTCGGGCGTACCGCCGTTCAGCTGATTGATGGCGTGGAACACTTCCTGGCCCATCCAGCCCCAGGCCGGGAAGGCGACCTTGCCGGCCAGCTCCGGATCCCACAGGTCGGCCCATTTGGTGATCGGCTTCTTGATGCGTTTGGTGTTCACCGCCAGGCCATAGGGCGTGTGGATCTTGCCGGCGAGATGCGAATAGCGGAACGCCGGATGGATATGCTTCAGGTTCGGGATCTTGTCCTCGGTCCATTCGACGACGGCGTCGAGCGCGCCGAGCTGGCTCGAGGTGTTCTGGTTCTGGTGGATCAGATCCCATTGCGGCCGGCGGCGCTGCGCGATCACCAGCGGCTCGAAGCCCAATCCCATCTTCCAGATGATCTTGGCATCGGTGCTGGCCTCGAACGGCTTGCCGAAGGAGTTGTTGAACCACTCCTGCCAGGTGCCGCCGGGGAACAGGATGCGCAGCTCGCTGGCGGCGGCCTCGGCGGGGCCCGCGCCCATGGCGGCGACCGCCGCCAGGCCGGCGCCCGCGCCGGCGGTATGACTCAGGAACTCACGCCTGTTGAACGAACGCCTGTTGTCCTTGTCGCTCATTTTTTCCTCCCGTCTGTTTTGGTCGTTGGTCGTCTTACGCGGGGAGCGACGATGTCCGGTCCTGTCTGTTGCTCCCTAGGCCAACGGTTCTCTCTGTTCTGACGCGGCTACGTCATCCGGATGGTCCGGACGGCATGCGCCTGCGCCCATGTCGGACCAGCCACGCCAATGCGGATCGCCGGCCCGCCGGCCGATGCGGACGGCCTGGCTGACCAGCCGCGCGACCATGCGCTCCTTCTCGTCGTCGAACCGGGTATTGGTCGGATAGGACAGGCAAAACCCCAGGGTCTGCTGCCCGTCGCCGGCGCCGACCGCCGTGCCGACGGCGCCGAAGCCCGTGAAGGTGCGTTCCGCCGACTCGGCCCAGCCCTCTATCCGTGCCGCCTGCAGCTCCCGCAGAAGCTGCTTGATCGGCATGTCCAGATGCGTTGTCTCGTAGTGCAGCTCCGGCGGATGCATTCCGACCACCGTCGCGTCGTCCATCCGCGCCAGCAGCGCCTTGCCGATCGCCGTGGTGAAGGCCGGCACGCGATAGCCCGGCTCCAGGATGAAGCGCACGGGGTACGAACCCTGCCGCACCCGCAGGATCACCACGTCAGTGCCGTCAAGCACGCCGATATAGCCGGTCAGGCCGAACTCGGCGACCAGCTCCTCGACCGCCGCCTCGACCAGATCGAGGATCTGCAGATGCGCCTGGTACAGCGTGCCCAGCCGGAAGGCGAGCGGGCCGGGCCGATAGGTCCGCGTTTTGCGATCCTGCTCGACCAGACCGTGATGCAGCATCTCCTTCAGCAGCCGCGTCACCGTGCTCTTCGGCATGTCCAGCCGGCGGGCCACGTCCGACACGCGCAGCTCCGGCCGCTCCGAGGCGAAGCACTGCAGGATGTCGATGCCGGATGTCAGCGAGCTCATGATCCCGAATTTCCGATTGTTCCAGTATATGGAACAAGGTAATATATATGGTACGCACCTCGCGACATCGGCGTCAATGCCGACGTCGCGTCTGCTCGTGTTGTCTCCGCATATTTTGAAAACCGGCGACGACGATCTGTGCGATCATTCGTCGTCGTCTGGACGTCGGCCCAAATGGCCGCGTCGGACGAACCCGTTTCAGTCAAAGCTTGGTCGGTTGCGTGTGGTGGCGTGCGCGTGCGTGCTTGCGAGTCGCGACAGCCGTTGTCCAGGGAGGAGACCGAGATGGCGACATGGCAACCCGATCCGACCTTTTATCCCTCACCCCGCATGGCGGCGAAGGCGCCGCATGAAACACTGGCCTATGTGGCGGCGTTCGATCCCGAGCGCCAAAGGCCCGACGCGATCGCCGCGGTCGACGTCGACCCGAATTCGTCCGCCTATGGACAGATCGTCGGCCAGACCGAGATGCCCAACGCCGGCGACGAGCTGCATCACTTCGGCTGGAACGCCTGCAGTTCCTGCCTCTGCCCGAACGCGCCGCATCCGCATATGGAACGACGGTACCTGGTGGTGCCGGGCCTGCGCTCGTCGCGCATCCACATCCTCGACACCAAGCCCGATCCGAGGCGGCCGGAGATCGTCAAGGTGATCGAGCCGGAGGAGGTGGCCGAGAAATCAGGCTATACCCGGCCGCACACCATTCACTGCGGCCCGGAAGGCATCTACGTGAACGCGCTCGGCAATGCCGATGGCGGCGCGCCGGGCGGCATCTTCCTGATGGACGCCGAGAACTTCGACGTGCGCGGGCGCTGGGAAGTCGAACGCGGCCCACAGCAGCTGGCTTACGATTTCTGGTGGCACCTGGGCTACGACACCATGGTGACCAGCGAATGGGGCACGCCGGACACCTTCGAGGACGGCCTGATCCCGGAGGTCCTGCTCGGCAGCAAGTACGGCCGGCGTCTGCACTTCTGGGACCTGCACAAGCGCTGCCACCTGCAGGAAATCGATCTCGGCGAGGAGCAGCAGCTCGTCTTCGAGCTGCGCCCGGCGCACGACCCGACCAAGGCCTACGGCTTCGTCGGGGTCGTGATCAGTCTGAAGGATCTCTCGTCGTCGATCTGGACCTGGTACCGCGACGGCGATCAATGGGCGATCAAAAAGGTCATCGAGATCCCGGCCCAGCCGGCCGATCCCGACCAGCTGCCGCCGGTGCTGAAGGACTTCAAGGCCGTGCCGCCGCTCCTCACCGACATCGACCTGTCGATGGACGACCGCTTCCTCTACGTTTCCTGCTGGGGCACCGGCGAGATGCATCAATACGATGTCTCCGATCCCTTCAAGCCCGTGCTTACCGGAAAGGTGCAGATCGGCGGCATCGTCGCCCGCGCCGGCCATCCCGGGACCGGCAATGGGCCCGGCGCGCTCAACGGCGGCCCGCAGATGGTCGAGATCAGCCGTGACGGTCGCCGTATCTATTTCACCAACTCGCTTTACGGCGCCATCGATCCGCAATTCTATCCCGACGGCATCGACGGCTGGATGGTGAAGCTGGACGCCGGTCCGGACGGCGGCATCGAATTCGACGAGGATTTCTTCATCGCCTGGCCCGACGGCCGGCGGCCGCACCAGGTGCGGCTCGAGGGCGGCGACTGCTCGTCGGACTCCTATTGTTATCCGTGAACGGCGGGGTGAACGGTTAGCGTGACGGCACTCTGGCCCTGGCTGACCCTCGCCGGACTCGGCGCCTATCACGGCCTGAATCCGGCCATGGGCTGGTTGTTCGCCGTGGCGCTCGGCCAGCACCGGCACAGCCAGCGCGTGGTGCTGACCGCCCTTCTGCCGATCGCGCTCGGCCACGCGCTCGCCATTCTTGTCGTCGTCGCGGCCGTGGTTGCCCTCGGCATCGTCATCGATCAGCAGGCCGTCCGTCTGGTCGCGGGGGTGACGCTGCTTGGCTGGGCGGTCTACCACGTCGTCTACGGCCACCGGCACCGGGTGCGCGTCGGCATGCAGGCTGGACTCGCCGGCCTGACGCTCTGGTCGTTCCTGATGGCCACTGCCCACGGCGCCGGCCTGATGCTGGTGCCGGTGCTGATCCCGCTCTGCCTCGCGGCGACGCCGGCGCGCGAGATCACGGCCGCGGGTGCGTTGCCGGTCTCGCTTGCCGCGGTCGGCCTGCACACCGTCGCGATGCTCGCTGTCACCGGCGTCATCGCCGTCGCGGTCTACCGCTGGCTCGGCCTCGGCTTCCTGCGCCGCGGCTGGCTGAACCTCGACCTGCTCTGGACCGCCGCGCTCGCCGCCGCCGGCATCTTCCTGCTGCTGTCGTGACCGGTCGCCATGCTAGCGTGATCAACCAGCATATCGACTAGGACCCGCGCCCATGATCACGATCCGCCGCGTCAATCACATCGGCATCCGCGTCGCCGACCGCGACCGTTCGATTGCCTTCTACCGGCAGTTCGGCTTCGAGCCGATCTACGAGGACGCCAACGAGCCGGTCGTCATCGTCCGCAACGCGGAGGGCGTCGAGATCAACTTCATCGTCAATGCCGCCGACGCCAACGACGGCCGCAATATCCTGATGGACGAGCCGGTGAAATACGCCGGCTACACGCACGTGGCGCTGGACGTCGCCTCGATGGACGACACGGTCGCCGCCCTCGACGACCTCGGCATCGCCATCAGCGACGGCCCGCTCAAGCTTGGCGACGGATACTCGTTGTTCGTGCGCGACCCCGACGCCAACGTCATCGAGCTGCGCCAGGACGGCGCGTAGCCCCGATTTCTCAGTCTCGGTAGTCCGCGGCGGGCGCGTCCAGCATCCGCTTCAGGGCGTCGAAATGGTGCTCGGCGGCGGGCTTGCCGCCATATTGCGGCGACTGCCGGAAGCCGGCGACGGTCTGCTCGACGATCTCGGGCGGCAGTTCCTTCAGCGGTTTGCCGGTCCACATGGCGTAGAGCTGCACCTGCGCCACGCGCTCCAGGTAATAGAGCCGGTCATAGGCTTCGGCCACGGTCTTGCCGACGGTCAGCGCGCCATGGTTCGCCATGATCATGATCTGCTTGTCGCCCAGGACCTCGGCCAGACGTTCGCCCTCGGCCGGGTCGAAGGCCGGGCCGGTATAGATGTCGTCATAGGTCGTTCGCATGGCCACGCCGACCTCGGTCTGGCCGATCGGCAGGATGCGCGGGTCTTCCAGCCGCGCCAGCGCGCTGGCATACGGCATGTGCGTGTGCATGACGCAGGCCGCGTCCGGCAGCAGCCGGTGGATCGGCGCGTGGATGCAATAGCAGGACCGTTCGATCTCGCCTTCGCCGCTCAGCCGCTCTCCGTCATAGCTGACTTCCATGAAGCAGCTCGCCGTCACCTCGCGCCAGTGCAGCCCGAACGGGATCTGAAGATAGCGGTCGTCGGTGCCCGGCACGGCCAGCGTCAGGTGGTTGAAGATGCCTTCGTGAAAGCCGTGCATGACGGCGAGCCGATGCGCCGCTGCCAGATCGACCCGCGCCTGCCACTGGGCGCTCTCGGTATCGGCATCACTTGCTCTCAGCGTCGACACGCTCATCTCGTTGTCCTTCCTGCCTGGATTCGCCACGGTCGGCCCGTCGGCATGCTACCGGTCGTGACGTCCGTCTACAATCCCGAGGGCGACGCCCCCATATGTCAGCCATTCGGAAATGGAGGAGGACGACATGAGCGCCGGAGACCCGAACCGCGTGATCCTGACGGGCGAGAACCCGTTCATTCGACTGAGCGAAACCGATGGCGGTGACAACACGACCGACGCCAGCTTCTGGCGCATCCTGTTCTGCCCGGCCGGCCCGGGGCATGTGCTATATCTCAAGAGCGAGTTGACCGAGAACCGCTGGCGTATCTACAGCGACAATATCGCCATGGCGCGCTGGCTGCAGTCGACCGTGCAGGGCATGCTCAACGCCGAGACGGCCGACACCGCGATCCCGGTCACCGACGCGGAATTCAGCAAGTCGGGCGATCCGCGCTACTTCTGGACCGAGCGGGTGGTCGCGCGCGACGAGGACATTGCCCTCACCTGGCACGAGATCGGCGATCCCCTGCTGCTGCACACGCAGCCCGATGCGGAATCGAAGCGGCAATATGGCGTCTGCACTGTGCTGGTGCCGGCGCTCGGCGCGCGCCTGACCCATAACGGCGTCGAGGCCAAAGGCCAACCCTGGCCGCGCGAGCGCGAGTCGCGGCCCTTCAGCACTTGCGCGCTGGCTTTCTCCGAGAGCTGGACCGAAGCCCGCTAGCTCAAGATATCTGTCTGCCTGCCGATCGACACTGGTCGGCAGGCAGTCGACCGAACCAAAATCCGCAGAGTCCTAACGATTTGCGGCGCCTTCTGTCGCTGCCTTGCATTTTTGCAATCCAACTTTGCGTTATTTGCCGTTCATGATCGCGGCGCCTTAACCCTAACTATTCATCAGAGCCCAAGAGGGCCATCGCCAGACCGTCGGCGGGGTGGAACGGTTGGCCGGATCGCTGGCGATGACGAATGCAGGCTTCAGCAGAAGGCGAACGGCATGCAGCACGCGATCAACGACTTCAACGGGATCACCCGCTCCTCAGGCGAGCTGATCGGCGGCCATGAGGGGCGTTTAACCTATCTGCGCGCCCGGCGCATGCATCTGCGGCAGAAGGTGTTGGCCCACAGCAACTCACTGTCGCGACTCCAGAACGAGCTGGACGTGATCGAGACGGAGCTGCGCGAAACGGCTTAGTCGGGGGGATATGTACGGCCTCATGGCCGCTACTCGCCCCATCGCGCGCCCAAACCCGATCACCCTTCGAGCGTATGTCCACGCTCATTCCGGCTAAGGCGCGCGATGGGGCGAGCCACTTTCAAGAACCAAGTTGGCGCAGAGGGCAGGTCGCGGCGCCGGCCGGCGGGCGGAGAATGGGCCCCGGCGTCAGATCTCGACGTCGACCACCAGCGGAACATGATCGCTCAGGCCGGCGCCGCACCAATCTTCATAGCTGCCCACGTCCAGTTCCCGGATCCGCCCGGTCAGGCGTTCGGGCAGAAACACATAATCGATATGGTAGGTCGGCCCGTCCTTCTTGCGGTCCCGCCAATAGAGCGTCGGCTGGCTCTCGTTGCCCTGGGCCTCGCCGCTCAGCGCATGATAGGCGCTGACCAGGCCGTGCCGCGCCAGCAGCGCCACCGTGCCGGCATGGTTGATGCGCCAGCCCGGCCGGTCCCAGATCACGTTGTTGTTCAGGTCGCCCGCGACCATCGCCGGTCCCTTGACCAGAAAGCTGCTGTATTTGGTCAGCGCGCGGCGCAGCGGTCCGGCCTGCCGCTTACGGGTGTTGCCGCCGCTGGCGTTCTGCGCCCAGACCGCCAGCAGGTTGAAGGCATGGGGGCCGTCCACTTCGATGGGCGCGATGTATCGTAACGTCGGATAGAACGGCTCGGCGAGCCGGACGCCGTAGCCGTTAAAGGCGAACACGCCCAGCCCTTTGTTCCGATTGCGTCCGATCCAGACCGGCTCGCCCTCGACGCCCGCCAGGGCCGCGCGTTCCCGCAGCCGGTCCGGCTCGGCGCATTCGCAGACCACGGCGATGTCGGGCTCCAGGCGCAACAATGCCTCGAACTTCCGGTGCAACGCCATGTTGCAGTTCCAGGTGACAAGCCGCACGATCCGGACCCCCGAGAGTGTTTTCCGTCGACGCGGTCCGTGCTTAGCAGGGCTTTGCTGCCACCCCTCTGTCAGTAGTGTTCAGCCGCCGGCCACCCCTTGCGTGTTCACGTAGAGCGCGTAGAGCGACTGGCTCGCGGCCATGAACAGGCGGTTGCGCTTCGGTCCGCCGAAGCAGACGTTGGCGCAGCGTTCGGGCAGGGCGATGCGGCCGATCTTCGCGCCGTCGGGCGCGAACACCAGCACGCCGTCGAGCTCGGCTGTGCCCATGCCCCAGCCGCACCAGAGATTGCCGTCGATGTCGCAGCGCATGCCGTCGGGCGTGCCGCCGGGGCCGGCGTCGATATGCACGCGCTTGTTCGTGATCCCGCGGCCGCCGGCGGTGACGTCGTAGGCCAGGATCTTGCGGTTCGGCACGCCGCGCGACTCGACCACGTAGAGGATGCTTTCGTCCGGCGAGAAGCAGAGCCCGTTCGGCCCCAGCACGTCGTCGGTCAGCAGCGTCGCCTCGCCGGTCTCGCCGTCGACGCGATAGACCGCCTGCGCGGTTTCCGACTCGGCCTTGTGACCCTCGTAGTTGCCGAGGATGCCGAAGGGCGGGTCGGTGAACCAGACCGAACCGTCCGACTTTACGACCACGTCGTTCGGCGAGTTCAGCCGGTTGCCCTGCCAGTTGTCCATCAGCACGGTGATGCGGCCGTCGTGCTCCGTGCGGGTGACCCGCCGGCCGCCATGCTCGCAGGTGATCAGCCGGCCCTGACGGTCGCGCGTATGGCCGTTGGCGAAATCCGACGGCCGGCGATAGATGCTGACCGCGCCGGTCTCCTCCTCCCACTTCAGGATCCGGTTGTTCGGGATGTCGCTCCACAACAGATACCGCCCGTCGCCGAACCAGACCGGCCCTTCCGACCAGCGGCAGCCGGTGTACAGACGCTCGACGGCGGCGCTGAAGATGCGATAGCCGTCGAAGCGCTCGTCCAGCGTCTCGATGGCGGGGTCGGGATAGCGCGGATGGTCGCGCCAACCGGCGGTGTTCGGATGCTCCGTGGCCATGTCAGGTCTCTCCGGCGATAGCGTCTCGGCCCGCAAGAGTGGCCCGATGCGGACCTCGGGTCCAGTCTCGCGTCAGAGCGCTTTGCTGCACTTGAACACTGTGCATCTGGAGGCCAAGCTTAGGCCGCCTTGGTAGTGAGTGGGGACGTGATGTCAGACAAAAAGCCGAACGGCGGCAACGGCGCCGCCGGACCCGTCGATGTCGATGTGGCCGTGGTGGGCGCCGGGTTTGCCGGCATGTACATGCTGCACCGCTTGCGCGGCTTCGGCTTCTCGGTGCGCGTGCTCGAAGCCGGCAGCGGCGTCGGCGGCACCTGGTACTGGAACCGCTATCCCGGCGCCCGCTGCGATGTCGAGAGCATGCAGTACTCGTATCAGTTCTCCGACGACCTGCAGCAGGAATGGAACTGGTCCGAGCGCTACGCGCCCCAGTCCGAGATCCTGCGCTACGCCGAGCACGTCGCCGACCGCTTCGACCTGCGCCGCGACATCCGGTTCGACACATCGGTCATATCGGCCCGCTTCGACGAGGATGCCTGCCGCTGGATTGTCGAAACCGACGCGGGCGACGCTATCGCCGCCCGCTACGTCGTGATGGCGACCGGCTGCCTCTCCGCGCCCAACACGCCGACGTTCAAGGGCCTCGAGAGCTTCGCCGGCCCGCGCTACCACACCGGTTATTGGCCGAAGGCGGGCGTCGACTTCACCGGCCGGCGCGTCGGCGTCATCGGCACCGGTTCGTCGGCGATCCAGTCGATCCCGCTCATCGCCGAACAGGCCGAACACCTCTATGTCTTTCAGCGCACGCCGAACTACGCGGTGCCCGCGCACAACGCGCCGCTCGATCCGGACTATGTGCGCGGCGTCAAGGCCGACTATGCCGGCATGCGCGCGCGGGCGCGCAACATGCCGCCCGCCCTCGACTACGTCTTCAACCCGCAATCGGCGCTGGACGCCTCCGAGGACGAGCGCCGCCGCCAGTACGAGCAGCGCTGGGCCGACGGCGGGCTCGCCTTCATGGGCGCCTTCGGCGATCTGCTGCTCGACGAGGCCGCCAACGACACCGCGGCCGAGTTCGTGCGCGGCAAGATCCGCGAGATCGTGCACGATCCGGAGGTCGCCGAACGCCTCTCGCCCGACAACGTCATCGGCTGCAAGCGGCTCTGCGTCGACACCGGCTACTACGCCACCTACAACCGCCCCAACGTCACCCTCGTCGATGTCAGCAAGACGCCCATCGACGAGATCACGCCCACCGGCCTCACCGTCGCTGGCCGGCCCTACGACTTCGATGACCTGGTGCTGGCCACCGGCTTCGACGCCATGACGGGCGCGCTGCTCAGGATCGACATCTCCGGTCGCGGCGGCCTCAAGCTCAAGGACAAATGGCACGGCGGCCCGCGCACCTATCTGGGCCTCGCCGTCAATGGCTTCCCAAACCTGTTCACCATCACCGGCCCCGGCAGCCCGTCGGTGCTCACCAACATGCTGCCCTCCATCGAGCAACACGTCGAGTGGATCGCCGACTGCCTCGTGCACCAGCGCAAGCACGGCCACGCCACCATCGAGGCCGAGACCGCCGCCGAGGATGCCTGGGTCCGGCACGTCAACGACACTGCCGACCTATCGCTGCGCTCGACCTGCAGCTCCTGGTATGTCGGCGCCAACGTCCCCGGCAAGCCCCGCGTCTTCATGCCCTACATCGGCGGCCATCCAGCCTATGTCGACAAATGCGACTCTGTCGCCGCGAGCGGCTATGAGGGATTTGTCACGGATTAGCGTGCCGAAATGCACCGAAAACCAGTCGTGATCGTTGTCGCCGGGCGCGTTCTGATCTAGCCTAGTTGGACATAATCCTGAGGAGGATCGGCATGGCGCACGACCATCACAACGCTCCACCCTCGGATACGGCCATGCGCGTCAAGGCGCTTGAGACGCTGCTTACCGAGAAGGGGCTCGTCGATCCGGCCGCGATCGACACACTTGTCGAGCTTTACGAAACCCGCATCGGTCCCCGAAACGGCGCCAAGGTCGTTGCCCGCGCCTGGACGGATCCCGACTACAAGGAACGGCTGCTGACGGACAGCACCGCCGCCATCGCCGATCTCGGCTTCTCCGGCGTGCAGGGCGAGGACATGGTGGTGGTGGAGAACACGGACGGCGTCCACAACATCGTCGTCTGCACGCTCTGCTCCTGCTATCCCTGGCCGACCCTCGGCCTGCCGCCGATCTGGTACAAAAGCGCGCCCTACCGGGGCCGCGTCGTCAGTGATCCGCGCGGCGTGCTGGAGGAGTTCGGCGTCGAGCTCGCCGACGACGTCGAGATCCGCGTCTGGGACAGCAATGCCGAGCTCCGCTATCTGGTGCTGCCGCAGCGGCCGGCCGGCACCGACGGTATGAGCGAAGATGATCTTACCGAGCTCGTGACCCGCGACTCCATGATCGGCACGGCGGTCGTGCAAGCACCGTCCTGAGGGCAGGGGAGCAAACGATGAACGGAATCCATGACCTCGGCGGCATGCACGGCCTGGGGCCGATCGTGCGCGAGACCGACGAGCCTTACTTTCACGAGCAGTGGGAGAGCCGGGTTTTCGGCATGTTCTTCGCCGTCTTCGCCGAGGGGAAGTTCAATGTCGACCAGTTCCGCCACGCCATCGAACGCATGGCGCCGGAGGACTATCTGTCGACGTCCTACTACGAGCACTGGCTGCACGCCTTCGAAACGTTGCTGGCCGAAGAGGGCACCGTCACGCTCGAGGAGCTGGACGCGAAACAGGCCGAGCTGAGCCAGGCGGGAGGCGCATGATGCCAGCCCTCACGAGCGACGTGGTCCCGGGCCTGGTGGCCGGCGGGGCATCCTGCCGCATGGACGCCGACGTGGCGCCGAAATTCGCCGTCGGCGACAAGGTGCGGGCGATCAACATGAACCCGGTCGGCCACACCCGGCTGCCGCGTTACATCAGGGGCAAGGTCGGCACGGTCGCGCGCGACCACGGCGTGTTCGCGTTTCCCGACACCTCGGTCAGCGGGGTCCACAGCGACCCGCAGCATGTCTACAGCGTGCGGTTCGAGGGCGGCGAGCTCTGGGGCGCCGACGCCAACGCCAGGTCCAGTCTATATATCGACCTATTCGACAACTATCTGGAGCCGGCCTGAAAGCTGGCGGCGGCGTTATGACTGAGCAGCCGGAGCTGCCGAAACTGCCCTGGGACGGCGAAGAGGGGCCGGTCTTCCAGGCGCCGTGGCAGGCGAGCGCGTTTGCCATGACCGTGCGCCTGTTCGAACAGGGACACTTCACCTGGCCCGAATGGACCGACTATCTCTCGGCCGAGATCGCCGCCGCCCGCCGGCGCGGCGAGCCGGACCTGGGCGACCGCTACTACGAATACTGGCTCGCCGCGCTCGAAAAGCTGGTCGTCGCCAAGGGCCTGGGCACGGCGGACCAGCTCGGCCAGCTGAAGTCGGACTGGACCGAGGCCACGCTGGCCACCCCGCACGGTCAGCCGATCGAGCTGAAAAACCGCCGCCCGCTCGACTGACCGGCCGGAATTATCCGGCCCGAGGGTCGCGTTCTACATCGCCTGCCAGTCGCTCGCCTGCTCGAACGCGTGCGCGGCCCGATAGATCGACGCCTCGTCGTAGCGCTTCGCCGTCAGCATCATGCCGATCGGCCGGCCGTCGCCCATGCCGCACGGCAGGCTCATCGAGGGATGGCCGGTGATGTCGAACGGGCTCGTGTTGGTGATCATCTCCAGCCCGCGGGCGATGACCTCGTCGATCCCCGCGTCCGGCTCGGGCAGCTTGGTCGCCTTCAACGGCAGCGTCGGCATCAGCAGCAGATCGAAGTCCTGCAACGCCTTGTCATATGCGGCACTGAGCTGGCGGGTCAGGTTCTGGCACTTGCCGTAGAAGCGGCCGTTGTAGCGCTTGATGAACCATTCGCCCAGGAACATGCAGAGCTTGAGCGTCGGCGACAGTTCGTCGGCGCGCTCGCGCCACTGCGCGTGGCGGTCCATCAGGCTGGTCAGATACAGGCCCTTCCAGTTCATGCCGTAGCCGTTGCCCAGCATCATCTGCCAGTGCAGGCCTTCGATGGCGACCGGCGTCCAGATCGCCGGGCCCATCAGGTGCATCGGCACCGAGACCTCCTCGACATGCGCCTGCAGGCCTTCGAACACTTGGCCGGCCTTGCGCACCGCTTCATCGACGTCCGGCTCCGAGATCTCGTGGCCGAAGCCTTCGGTGACGACGCCGATGCGCATGCCGCTCACGCCCTTGCCCAGCGCGTCTGTGTATTTCGCCGGCTCGACGCTGTATTGGCGCGGGTCCATGCCATCCTCGCCGGCGATCGCTTCCAGCAGTAGCGCATTGTCCGCGACATTGGCCGTCATCGGGCCGGTATGGTCGATCGTGACCTCGATCGGCATGATGCCGGTATAGGGCACCAGGCCGTGCGTCGGCTTCATGCCGTAGATGCCCGAATAAGACGCCGGAATGCGGATCGAGCCGCCCTGGTCGCCGCCGATCGCCATGTCGACCTCGCCCGCGGCCACCAGCGCCGCCGAGCCCGACGAGGAGCCGCCGGCCGAATAGCCGGGCTTGCGGGGATTGATCACCGGCGCCGGCGCGCTGGTGTGGCTGCCGCCGGACAGGCAGAAATACTCGCACACGGCCTTGCCGGTAATGGTGCCGCCAGCGTCCAGGATGCGCGTGACGATGGTGGCGTCGATCTCGGGCACATAGCCCTCGAGCGTCGAGGCGCCGTTCATCATCGGCACGCCCGCCAGGCACACATTGTCCTTCAGCGCGATGGTCTTGCCGGCGAGCGGCCCGTCGGCCGCGCCCTTGACCTCGGTTTTCCAGTACCAGGCGTTGTACGGATTTTCCTCGGGCCCCGGCCGGTATCCCGTGCTGCGCGGATATTTCACCTCCGGCAGATAATCCGGCGCCTGATCGATCAGGTCATAGGCCGCGCAAGTGCCGTTGATGTTGTCCAGAAAGATCTCCGCCTCGCGGTCGCTGACCGACATGCCGAGATCGTCAGCGATCTCCCGAAACTGCGCCATCGTGGGCCGCCTGACTGCCATCGTTCCCTCCGTCCGTGATCGAGTTGATGTGAACCGAAATCGCCAACGCGTACCCTTTGATGCGGGCAACCGTTCGACGCCGCCGCATCAAGAAGAAAGCATGACGAAGCGCCTGAGGACATGCAAGGCAGGGCGCCGGATCGGCCCGTATTCCGCTATCGGTTGGGGCTTGAAATCGCAAAAAATGACAATATATTGTCAAATTGGTAATACATTGTCATATGTCAGCGAAACGACATGCAATCGACGCGACGGGCAAAACGGCACACGGCGGCAGGCGCGGCCTTGACCGAACTGATCCTCGAGACGTTCCGCTTCAACGGCGCGCTTCTGGCGGCGGGGGACGGCCTGACACGGGATCTCGGCCTCACCAGCGCCCGCTGGCAAATCCTGGGCGCCATCGACGACGGCCCGCTGCCGGTGGCGCAGATCGCCCGCAACATGGGCCTGACCCGCCAGGCGGTGCAGCGGGTCGCGAACGACCTGGCGGCGGAGGACTTCGTCGCCTTCGCGCACAACCCCGATCATCAGCGCGCCAAGTTGGTCCACCTCACCGACAAGGGCCGCCATGCGCTCGACGAGGTCAGCCGTCGGCAGACCGCCTGGGCCAACCGCATCGCCATGTGCGTCGACGCGGCCGACTTGGAGACAGCGACAACGGCCGTCCGCGTGCTGCGCGCCGCCTTGGAAGCCGACTGAACGGAAAAGCGAGAAGGGACGCTCCCATGTACAAGACCGCCAAGGCCCTGCACCTGATCGGCCTCGCCATGTTTCTCGGCAGCATCCTCGGCCATATCAGCATCGGCTTCCTGCCCGGCGCCGGCGAAGCGGGGCAAGCAATTCTGTTCGGCCGTCAGGCCATCGCCGTCGCCACCTGGTGGCTGACCCTGCCGGGCCTGGCGGTGCTGGTGATCACCGGCCTGTTCATGACAGTGCAGGGCGGGCACGGCATCGGGCGAAGGCGCTGGCTCACCGCGCACCAGGTCCTGGCCGCGCTGATCGTGCTCAACGCCGCTCTCGTGCTGGTGCCCGGCGGCGAGACGCTGCACGCCCTCGCGGCCGAGGTCGCCGACGGCCGTCAGGCGGTGCACGCAATGCAGGCGCCTGCCGGCCGGGAAAGCATGTTCGGCGCCGCCAACCTGCTAATGGCACTGGTTGCAATTTTCATCGCCGTCCTGAAGCCGGCCTTCGGACAGCTTCGCACCTGAGGCCCGCCATGGACGTCTACGCGCTGCTGAAGTTCCTGCACATCGTCGGCTTCATCCTGCTCGGCGGCGGCCTGCTGGCCGTGTTCGTCTCCGAGCTGCGGGCCTACCGCACCGACGATGTCGCCCGTTTCGCCGAAGCCGCGTGGTACACGGCCGCTTTCTACGACGGCCTCGCCGTGCCGGGCGCCATTCTTGTTGGCCTGTCCGGCCTGTTCCTGACCTTCGAGCTCGGGCTCGGCTTCTTCGAGGAACCCTGGCTCATCGGAATGTGGGGCCTGTTCCTGTTCGAGTTCATCGAAGGCAACACCGTGACCCGCGTGCAGTTCCGCCGCACCCTGCGCCGCTGTCGTGACCTGAACATGGCCGGCGGTCTCAGCGAACAAGACCGCGATGCGGCCCGCACCCGCCTCGGCCAGCTCACCCACTTCCTCGACGTGCCGCTGTTCCTGGTGATCGTCTATTGCGGCGTCCTACGTCCCGACACCTGGACGCACGTGCTCACCGCGATCGCTGTGGCCATCGTCGCCGCCCTGATCCTGACCGCGCTGGTGCCCCGGCTCGCGCGCGCTCGAGTGGTGGCGGCGTGATGCGATCTAGAGATTGGCGACGACCAGCGCTTCCAGCTTTTCCGGCAAGTCCGGCGCGCGGACGATGGTGCCATGGCAGGGTACCAGCGTGTCGGGCTTGTCCTGGTGGATCCGCGCCGTCACCCAGGCCGCATAGACCTTGCGGTCCGCCACGCCGAAATTCGGAAAGGTCTTCAGCATCTCCGGCGCGTCCGTGACGCCACCGGACTTACCGGCTTTCGGACCGCTGAAGGCATCGACCACGAACCAGGTCGTTCGACCGCCGGCGGACAAACGCAGCCAGACCTCGCCCGTCTTCAATCCGTCCGTCTCGATGAATTTGATGTCGCGAGGCAGCTCCTTCTTCAGGCTTTCGAGATCGTTCGGCTCCAGGCCGGTGATCTTGCGCAGCCTTGGCGCGGCCGCTGCCGGGGCACAGAGGATGGTGTCGGGGAAGGCCTCGGCATACTCGGCCAAGCCCTTGTTGTGATAGTGGTTCGGCGCCAGCAGATAGGCCACGCGACCGATCGCCGACAGGCTGTCCAACGCCGGCTGGCTCAGGCCCTGCACGGGACTGAACAGGCAGACGCCGCCGTCCTTCAAGACAATCGCCGAACAGCGTAGCGTGCCCTTTTGCGCCGCATAGACACCGTCGAGGCCATCGATCGGTTCGAAGGAAGACAACGCCGCGGCCATGCCGACACCATTTCTTGAGCAATCGTTCAAGAAAAGGCTATCATGCCGCCGGACCACTGCAAAGAGGGACCGATGGGCCGGCGTCAGGAATTCGATACGGCCGACGCGCTCGACAACGCCCTGCAGGTCTTCTGGACCAAGGGCTACCGGGCGACGTCGATGGCCGACCTCGAGGCGGCGACCGGGCTCAATCCCGGCAGCCTCTACAACACCTTCGGCAGCAAGAGGGGCCTGTTCCTCGCCGTCGTCGATCACTACATCGAGCGGACCGTCGGCCACCGCATCGCGACCATCCTGAACGTCGGCCCGCCGCTCGACGCCATCGAGGCGTTCTTCCGCACCGCCTACGAGGACATCGAGCCCGAGGGCCTGATCGGCTGCCTGCTCACCAACACCGCCGCCGAGATCGGCCGCGACGAAGCCGAGATCCGCGAGCGCGTCGCGGCCGGCATCGCCCAAATCGAAGCCGCCTTCCGCCAGCGCCTGTCGGAAGCGCAAGACGCGGGCGCCTTATCCCCCGACAAGGACCCCGCCATCCTCGCCGTGCATCTCACGTCCAGCTACCAGGGCGCGTCCGTCATCGGTCGCCTCTCCCGCGACAAGACCCGGCTAAAGGCCATCACCGACGCCGCTCTGCAGGCGCTGCGCTAGGACCGCGTCGCGGCCTGTTCGACGGCGGTCCAGTCGGCGAGGCCCATCATATTGGCGACGTCTTCCAAGCCCATCATGGCCGCGGCGCTCTCTGGCCCGAGCGCGCCGTTCTCCAACAGGTCGCGGTAGATCCGCATCTGCACCTGCAGCGCCGCGCTCAAGCCGGTGACGGCGTAAAGCACGAGCTTGACGCCGATCTCGGCATAGGCGGCGTGCGACAGCATGGTCTCCGGCCAGTCCGGCACGCCGCCGACCATGGCGACCGGGCCATCAACTTCCCGGCACAGCCGCCGCAGCTCGTCGAGCGAATAGGGCTCGGCGATCATGGCCATATCAGCGCCGGCCGCGAGATAGGCGTTAAGCCGCGCGATCGCCGCGTCGAGCCCCTCCGTCGCCTTGGCGTCCGTGCGCGCGATGATCACGAAGTCCGGATCGCGGCGCGCGCCGAGCGCGGCGTTTAGCCGCGCCAGCATCTCGTCTTCCGGCACCACGCGGCGTCCGGCCAGCCCGCCGCAGCGTTTCGGCAGCGCCTGGTCCTCGATATGGATGCCGGCGATGCCGTGCCGTTCGAAGTCGCGCACCGTGCGGTGCACGTTGATGGCGCCGCCGTAGCCGGTATCGGCGTCCGAGATCACCGGCACGGAAACCGCATCCGCGATCCGGCCGGCATGCGCTACCACTTCGGCCTCCGAGGCGAGGCCGATATCGGGCATGCCCAGCATCGAGGCCTCCATGCCGAAGCCCGTCAGATAGACCGCGTCGGCCCCGACCGCCTCCACCACCCGGGCGCTCGCCCCGTCATAGGCGCCCGGCACCAGCAGCGGCCCCTCTGTGGCCAGCACCTGTCGCAGCCGCGTCGTCGTCTTCGTCATGGCGGTCACTCCCTGTTGCCGGTGCAGATTAACCGCGACGGCGTCCGGCCGCGACCGCGCGCCGTTCCGACCAGTCCAGGAACCAGCGCGCAACGGGGCTCTGTGTGACGTCGCCGCGACCCAAGCGGTAATCGCGCGACAGGCCATCGCTGTTGGCCAGCAGGATCAACGATGCGCCGTGCGCCAGGTCCTTGATCCACAGCGCCGAATAGGTCTCGATCTGCCAGCCGTAGTGCCAGACCAGTTTGCGGCCATCGAGATCCTGCACGAACCAGCCGATGCCGTAGGGCGAGAGGCTGCCGTCGGTGAGGCGCGTGGGCGTGGTCATCTGCGTCCAGACCGCGTCCGTCACCAGCCCGCCCGGCCTGAAGGCGATGTCGAGCGTCGCCAGGTCGCGCGCCGAGCTGATCAGGCCGGCCGCCGCGCTCAGCCGGCTGGTCAGCAGCGGCTGCACGCGCCAGGTGCCGTCCGCGCCTCGGACATGCGGTGTCGCCAGGGCCGCGATCACGTCGGCGGCTTCTCGATCGCCGATCCCGGCGGCCGTTTGCCGCAGCCCCAGCGGCACGATCACCTCCCAGCGCATGACCTCGGCGAAGGTCGCGCCGGGCTGGATCGCGTCCGCGATCGCGCCGCTCATCAAACTGAACAGAAAGCCGTTGTAGCGATAGGCCGAACCGACCGGTCGGCGGCTGGTATGCGTGGCCGCGGTGCGGAGCGTGACGCTGTCGTCGCCGCAGGCGATGCGGTTCATCAGGCTCGATCCGCGGCCCTTGAAGTAGGCCTTCAGTTCCGGGCAACGCTCCCGGAACCGCCGCGACGCCTGCGCCAGCGGCATGTCCAGATCGAGCTTGCCGTCGGCCACGGCGCGCAGCAGCAGCGCCGCCGCCGGCGGTTTGGTCAGCGAGGCGATACGAAACGGGGTCTCCGCGTCCACCGGCGCGCCGGAGCGGATATCGCGCACGCCGAAGCCGCCAGACTCGGCGATCCTGCCGTCGACAACCACGGCATAGCCGACCCCGGGCGCCTTCAGTTCATCGAAACGCTCGGCCAGCAGTTCGCCGAACGCGGTTGGTTCGGAAGCCGCCGGCATGCATGCTGAGAGCAGCACGGTGACGCCCACGATCCGCATCAAAAGCGCTGTCCGCGCGTGCATGTCCACCCCCTAAAGACTCCAGCGGTGATCCACCGGCCAAGATCTGCGTAACAGATTTTGATTGATTGTGACGGGAATAACGATGCCGGACCGGGCCACGCTCTACACCTTCCGCGTCAGCCACTTCTGCGAGAAGGCGCGCTGGGCGCTCGACCTCGGCGGCGTCGACTATCGCGAGGAGCGCTGGGCGCCGGGACCGCACGCGTTGGCGGCGCGGCGGCTCGGCACCGACAGCAGCCTGCCGATCCTGCACTGCGCCGAGGGCGTGATCCAGGGCAGCGGCGCCATCATCGACTGGCTCGAAGCCGCGGGTCGGGCAGGGTGGTGCGACGCCGTGCCGGCGGCGCGCGCCGACATGGTTGAACTCGAAACGTGCGCCGACAACCGCATCGGCATCTCCGTGCGCCGGCTGATCTACGCTTCCGGCCTCTCGGTCGAGCCCCGCCCGATCGCGCGCCAGCTTTTCGCCGGCGCCACGCCGTCTCAGCGTCGGCTGGCCTGGGTCATGTGGCCCCTGACGCGGCAACTCATGGCTTTCGGCATGCGCGCGCGGCCGCGCGACCGCGATGCGGCGCGGGCCGACGTCGACCGAGAGCTCGACGCCCTCGACGCGCGCCTGGGCGACGGGCGCCCGTTCCTGGTCGGCGACCGCCTCAGCCGCGCCGATATCGCCGTCGCCAGCCTGATCGCGCCACTCGCCAAGCCGCCGCAACACCCCATCTACCGCGACCTCACGCCCTGGACCACGTACCAGCGTCTGGTCGACGACTATCAGGACAGGCCAACGATACGCTGGGTCCGCCGCCTCTACGCCGACCACCGCTAGCTGGACCTTGCCACCGGCGACCGCTACGCGGCTTCCGCCATGAGTTGCGACAGGTGCGACTTGCGGGTTTCGAGGAAGCGCCAGAGGCGCGCCTCGTAGTCGGCCGCCACAGCGCTGCGGATCGATGGCCGCTGCGCCAGCGCCGCGCGCCAGGCTGCGACCTTCGGCTTGGCGTCGAACGCGCCGAAATCGCCGATCCGGTCGAACACGTCGAAATAGCGGAACACCGGCCCGAACGCGGCGTCGACCAGCGAGAACGCCGTGCCGTCGAAATAGGGGCCGTCACCCAGCCGTTCCTCCAGCCGACGGAACCTGCCGGCCAGCGCGGCGGCCTTGCTCTGAAGGGCGTCCGCGTCCGCCGCGGCGTAGAAGCCCCAGATGTCGTTCAGCACGGCAGAGCCGAACTCGATCCACGACCGGTGCTCGGCCCGGCGCAAGGGGTCTTCGGGGTGCAATGGCCGCGGCTGGGTTTCCTCCAGGTATTCCAGGATCACGGCGGATTCGAAAACCGGCGTGCCATCGACGGTCAGGACCGGCGTCTTGCCCAGCGGCGACAGGGCGAGGAACCAGCCCGGTTTGTTCGACAAGTCGATGTCGCGGCGCCGAAACGGCACCCGTTTCTCGGTCAGCGCGATCACCGCGCGCTGCACATAGGGACAGAGGTGATGGCTCACCAGCATCAGGTTCTCGGTCATGAATGATCTCCTTGGAAAGACGATGCTGATCGCGGTCAGGCGGTCTCGCGGGGCGGTGCGGGCGGGGGCGTCGATGGCACCAGCGCATAACGCCCGTCGCCCAGCATGAACTGCGCGACCGCCAACAGGGTCAGGTAGATCGGGTATTCCCAGCCGCCGTTGGCAGAACCGAACATCCAGCCGTTGCCCCAATGCGCCCAGGTCGCGCCGGCCAGAACGGGCGCCAGCGTCAATGCCACCCAGCGTGCCTGCACGCCCAGCACCAGCATGACGCCGCCGGCCGCCTCCATGGCGAACACGACATAGGCGAACCAGCCGGGCAGGCCGATCGACTGAAAGAACTCCGCCGTGCCGGGCAGCGTGAACACCAGCAGCTTCAGCAGAACGCTGTGAGCGATGAACATCACGCCCAGCAGGAAGGTCGCGGTCTCCCGCAACTGTGTCTCGGTCATCGCATGCTCCCTCCCAATTGAATGCGAATGCATGTAAATTAATGCGAATGCATCCAATGTCAAGCTTGATGCATCTGCATCGATCGCTATGTTGTTCGATATGAGCACCGAACCCGGCAATGACGTCATCCGCGTCTGGACGCGGCTGATGCGCGCCCAGCAGACCGCGCTGGCGGAAATCGAAACGGCCCTGAAGCAGGCGGACCTGCCGCCGCTCGCCTGGTACGACGTGCTGCTGGAGCTTGATCGCGCCGCCCCGGACGGCCTGCGACCTTTCGCGCTCGAACGCGCGCTGCTGCTGCCGCAATACGGCCTGTCGCGCTTGCTCGACCGGATCGAGGCCGCCGGCTATCTCGAGCGCCGACCTTGTCCGGAGGACGGCCGCGGTCAGATCGTCGTCATCAGCAAATCCGGCAAGGCGCTACGCCGGCGCATGTGGCCGGTTTACGCCCGCGCCCTGAACGCGGCCATCGGCGACCGGCTCGCCGCCGCCGAGGCTAAGGCCCTTGCCGCCCTGCTCGACAAGCTGCTCGACGCGCCTGCCGGAGCAGACTGAGCGTTAGCCGCCCCAGGAATGCGCGACCTTGCGGGCGAGCTCCTGATTGAACAGCCGCTCCATGGAGACGCCCAGCGACGGCGTGCGATCGATCACCTTGTGCAGGGCATCCGCCGGCCACTCGATGTATTTCGCGCCGGCCTGCAGGAACACCGTGGCGGACGCCGGCGTGTTCATCAGAAAGGCGACCTCGCCGATGAAAATGCCGGGCGCCAGTGCGAAAGACCGGCCGTCCTTGATAACCTCGATCCGGCCGTCCAGCACGAAATAGAGCTTGGCCACCGATCGCCCCTCCTGCGTCAGCGTCGTCGTCGCCTCGGCCGTGCGCCACGCGGCCAGTCGCATCAGCCGGCGCAGCTCGCCCGGCGTCAGCGTCTTCATCAGGTTCAGGAAATGCCGCTCGTCCTCGGTCTGGCGGAAGTGCACCCGTTCCCACAGCAGGCGCGCGATGCCGATCAGGTTCGCCGCGCCCAGCACGGCGCTCCAGAAGATCGCCGCCCACAACGGCTCGTCCGGATAGACGTAGTAGTAGGCCGCGTAGAACACGGTGCCGACCAGGATGAACAGCCGCAACAACAACTGGCCGCGCAGCAACAGCCCCAGCACCTGCAACAGCGCGGCGACGTGCACCAACCACGCGCTGTTGATCGCCAACTCCGCCATACCATGCCCTCGACCGTTCGGTGGCCGATCATGGCACGCATCGAAATCCCAAAATGTGGGACAAATCACAGCATTGCCGGTCGTGCACCGGCGGCGATCCGCCCGGATCGATGCCGATCCGGGCGGTGCCTGACGTCTGCCCTGTGCGGTAACATCGGCCCTTCGCCTTAGGCCTTATCCTCGTCGTTGCTGTTGGTCAGCGCGTCCATCAGCTGGCTGACGAGATCGTTTTCCGAGCTCTGCTGTGATTCAGAACCCGCGCTCAGCAGGTTCATCATCGAGGATTGGCCGAAGCCGGATGCGCTGAAGCCTTCCTGCGCCGACAACAGGCTCATGAAGGCTTCCGGCGAAAAGCTGCCGCCGGGCGCTTGCGGTCGCTCCGACGCGGTCAGCTGACCGTCGCCGTCGGCGTCCAGCTTGGCAAACATTTCCTCGGCGCTGGGCGCCCCGGCAGGTTTTGCCGAGCCGAACGGACTGTCGGCCTGAACGCCCTTGAACTCGTCAAGGGACAGGCCGCCGCTCTTGTCGGCATCAGCCGCTTCGAATTTCGCCATGGCGTTCTCTTGGAAGCGCGCCCGCATGGCGGCGAAATCGAATCCGGCGGATGAGACTCCACCTATCGACATGTGTCGTTTCCTTTCTCGTTGGTGGTCATTCCGCTTGCGGAATGGGTGCCGGACCTCCGGCACCACGAGAATCGCTGCGAGCCATATGCCATGCACGTTTCAAACGACTGTTTGAAACAGGCGTTTGAATTTGCGATCCGCCGCGACGGATACGCCCGGCCTGGGGCGTTCAAACATGTCACCGGTCGGCGTCCGCTCAAGGGGGAGTCATGCGGGAGGCCTATAGTTCACGCACGCGTCAGCGTCTGCTCGAAGCCGCCCGCGAGGTGTTCTCGGAATTCGGCTATAACGGCGCCAGCGTGCGCCAGATCGTCTCGCGCGCCGGCACCAACGTGGCCTCGGTCAACTACCACTTCGGCGGCAAGGACGCGCTTTACAGGGAAGTTTTGGCGTCCGTCACCGCGACCATGTCCGACGACATGACGACGGCGTTGGAACAGCTGGACACCGACCAGGATCCGCTTTCGGCGCTTCACAACTTCGCCAAGCAGCGCATCGAGACCGGCCTGAAGCGCCGGCAGTTCGTGCCGCCGCGCCTGATGGGCTGGGAACTGATCTCACCGAAGCTCGGTGTCCGTGCCATGCTCGAAGGACACATCGCCAACGCCGATGTGCAACTGAAGGCGCTGCTGTCGCCGCTGTTCGGGCCCGAGATCGATGACGCACGGAGGACGCTGGTGGCGCGTTGGTTTTTCAGCAACACCATGCCGCCGCCGCCCGTCGGCCTCGCCGTCGCCAAGTTGCTTGGCCCGGAGCCGGACGAGGCGGAGCTCGACCGCGTCTCCACGCGGCTTGCCGATGCCGCTATCGCCGGCCTCCAGGCGCTTGCCGCCTCGCTAGACGGCGAACAATTCGGTCGCTAGTTCGTCGAGCGTGGCGATGTCGTTAAGCGGGAAGCGTGCGGCGATCGGCTCGAAGACGTCCATCGTATGGTGCTGGGCGAGGCCGATCGCCTGGCGATGCAGGGCGAGGCCCAGCGCCTTCTGCGCGAAGTCCTTCGCCACCGGCCAGCCGCTCGCGTCCAGGAACGTGGCGAACAGCGCCTTGTCACAGTCGAACATGTCGCGATAGATCTGAATCAGCTCGTAGTGCCGGTCGGTCGTCATCGCGTCGCCCCAGTCGATGATCCCGGCGACGCGGCCGTTGTCCACGAACACGTGGTTGGCGCAGAGGTCGCCGTGCACGAAGACCGTGTCGAACGGACCGAGACGGCCAAGATAATCGTCGATCTGCGCGGCCAGATGCGTCGGCAGCGAGCTCCGCGCCGCAGCTACGGCGATGCGCGTGGGCCGCCAGTCCGCCGCCGTCGCGACGCCCATCGGCGGCAGCGCGTGCACGCGCCGGACCAGCCGTCCCAGGTCGACGGCCAGTTCGCGCCGCTGCTCGGCCGACAGGTCGGCGCGCGGCGATGCGACCCCGGACATGCGGGTGGTGATAAGGTAAGGCCACGGCGCGCTGTCGTCGTCGTAGAGACGGCCGTCGCCCAACAATCCAGGTGCGGCGATCTCGGAGTCGGTCGCGATCAACTCATGCGCCGCGCGTTCGGCCTCGAAACTCCGGCGCCACGCCTGCGACTGGCCGAACAGCTTCACCACGACGTCGCCGCAGACGAAGGTAGGGTAGGTGGCGTTGAAGCCGGCGGCAGGCTTCCGGTCCGCGCCGGCCAGGTCGTGGCGCGCCAGAACCTCGGCAACGTAGGGCGCCCAGAAGCCAGCATCCCCGATGCGCGAAATGTGCTCTTCGAGCGAGGCGAACGTCGGCGGTGCGATCATCGGGCTGGTGTAGTCGCACCTTTCTTTCCGCGCAAGCGCGCGCCATCGGCGTTGCGGACGCGCCGGTGAATCCGCGATCATGCGGGCGGCCGATGACAGTTCCAAAGGGGCAGACATGGAAGCGCTTCCGATCCTCGCGCGCGAAACCAGGATCCTGGTGTTCGATCAATACGGCACCATTGTCGACATGCAGACGGGCCTGACCGAGGCCGCGGCGCCGTTCCTGAAAGAGAAGGGCTGGGACGGCGAGCCGCACCGCTTCGTCACCTGGTGGCGGCGGACGCATTTCGAGAACTCCATGATCGACGCGCTCTGCGACCGCGGCCACACGCCCTATCGCCAGATCGGCCACCGCGCCGTCTCCTACGTGATGGACCGCTGCGGCATTGCCTACAGCCAGGCCGAGGTGCGCTGGCTGGTGGCGCAGATCGAGACCCTGAAGCCGTTCCCCGACGTCGTCGCGGCGCTGCAGGACCTGCGCGACGCCGGATACAAGCTCGCCATCCTGTCGAACGGCGACCGCGACATGCTGGCGGCGGCGCAGCCGCATATCGGCTTCGCCTTCGACCATGTGATCTCGGTCCAGGAGGCCGGCTACTTCAAGCCGCACTGGCAGACCTACGCCACCGCCGAGCGCATCACCGGCGAGGACCGTTCGAGCTGCTTGTTCGTCGCCAACCACGCCTTCGACTGCATCGGCGCCAAGGCCTACGGCATGCGCACGGCCTTCATCGACCGCCGCAAGCGCCCCTTCGGCGAGACCCCGCACCAGCCCGACATCATCGTCGAAGACTTCGCCGCGCTCGCCGCCGCCCTGGCGCAACAGGCATGACGCCGGCCATGTTGAGCAACGAACAAACCCAGGCGGCGAGCGATCTGCTGTGCCGGCATTGGCGCGATGGCACGGTGCTGACCACGCTGCCCAACGACCTGCGGCCAACGAGCCGCGCCGAGGGCTACGCCATCCAGGCCCATCTCGAAGCCCACGGCGCGCCGCCGCTCTACGGCTGGAAGATCGCCGCCACCAGCGAAGACGGCCAGCGCCACATCGGCGTCGACGGCCCGATGGCCGGGCGCATTCTGGCCGAGCGCGCGCACGACGACGGCGCGACCGTGCCGTTCGGCGCCAACCGCATGGCCGTCGCCGAGGCCGAATTCGCGTTCCGCATGGACCGCGATCTGCCACCGCGACCCACGCCCTACGAAGCAGAAGAAGTGCTGGCCGCCGTCGCCAGCCTGCATCCCGCGATCGAGCTGCCGGACTCGCGGTTCGACGACTTCGCGACGGCGGGCGGGCCGCAGCTCATCGCCGACAACGCCTGCGCGCACGAGTTCGTGCTCGGCCCGGCCGCGCCAGACGACTGGCGGTCCCTCGATCTCGCCGCGCATGCCGTCACCGGCACGGTCGCGGGCAAGCTCGACCGCGACGGTATCGGCGCCAACGTGCTCGGCGATCCGCGCGACGCGCTGGCCTGGCTCGCGAACGAGCTCTCCGCCCTCGGCCTCACCCTCAAGGCAGGTCAGGTCGTCACCACCGGCACCTGTCTGACGCCCATGCCCATCGCCGCCGGCGACGCCGTCGCGGCCGACTTCGGACCGCTCGGAAAGGTCGCGTTGCGTCTCGGTCATTGACCGTTAAGTGACTGCCACCTAGGATTGCAATCTGGTCCACGCGACCATTCCTGGTGGGGGATCTCAAAACCATCGATTCCTGCCGGCCTTGCGCCGGCCACGGGAAGCGTTTGTGCTGCAACGATAAGAATTGGAAGGATCTATGTTGGGGACAGTATCTCGTCGCAGAACCGCGACAACAGGTGCGCGCCTGGCCGCTCTGCTGGTCGGCGCGTCAGTATTCGCCGGTACGGCGGCCCAGGCCGCCACGATCACGGTCACCGAGTTTGCCGCCGCCGCCGCGGCCGGCGTCTGGGGCGTCACCGACAACCGGGCCGGCGGCACGTCGACCATCGTCAGTCTGAACGGCGCGGGCGGCAATCTCGAGAATGCGGCCCCGGCGCCGACGGGCGCGGCCCGTCTGACCACCGGCTTGGCCAATGGCGACAAGGCGCAGGTCGGCGTGCTCGGCGATTTCGGCACCGTCCGCTCGATCCTGGCCGACAACACCTTCGCGGTCAGCTACGACTACCACAAGGCCTTCGTCGCCGGCGGCAACACGGCGGCCGCGCCGTCGATCAAGTTCAGCTTCTTCGATCCGAACGATCCTGATGTGGGCATTCCCGGCCGTGGCTTCGGCACGCTCGTCTACGAGCCCTATCTGAATCAGGTGGGCAATCCGACACCGGATGTCTGGGCCACGGAGAACATCGATGCCGACAACGGCCTGTTCTCCTGGACCGGCGGCTTCGGCCAGCCGAACACGGTCGCGGGCCCGCCGCTGCGCACGCTGAACGAATGGGCGGGCGTGCTGGACGCGAACTTCCTGGACGCCACCCTGTTCGACATCAGCGTCGGCGTCGGCACCTTCAACCAGGGCCAGGACGGCTATTTCGACCTCGTCAGCATCACCCGCGACGGCGTCAACACGACCTGGGACTTCGAGGCCGTGCCCGAGCCCGCCTCGATGACGCTGTTCGGCCTCGGTCTCGCCGGCCTCGCCTTCGCCCGCCGTCGGCGCAAGGCCTAGCGCATCCAACAACCGAACGTCGCCGCCCTCTCCCCAAATCGGGGAGGGGGCGTCGCCGCGCGCGCCGCGTGCGTTGCCTTGCCGGCAATCCGCGCCATATCCCCTCTCGGGCGCGGGCCGATCGGCGTGCCGCGCGTCCGAACCGTGCGGCTGCCGCGCCGTCATGTATCCGTTTGCCGCGAAGCCGCGTAACGACAATGCGCGCCGGGCGCCGCCCCGGCCGCGCGCAATAGCAAGGGGACTTCACATGACCGTGGATGTGGCCGAAAAACTGATCAGCTTCCATACGTCGAACTCCGGCGCCGACGATTTCGTGCCGTTCGAATACGAGGAGCCGGGGGTCGGTATGCAGACCTTCGGCGAGATCCACCTGATCCGCGCCGGCGGCTCCGGCGACGGCACGCTGCTCGCCGGCATCTGGCGGCTGCAGGAATCGACGACCAGCCCGGTCTACACCTCGGCCGCCGGCGACGAGACCTTCCTGGTGCTCGAGGGCGAGGTGACGATCCAGGTGCTCGACACCGACGAGACCTTCCACTTCAAGCCCGGCGACATCGGCTCCTGGTCCAAGGGCACGCGCACGATCTGGGACTTCAAGGCGCCGTTCAAGAAGTTCGTCGTCGTCGCCCACGACCAACCCATGCCCGGCTGAGCAATCGCGGTCGCCCTCCGCCGCGCGGCGAGAGGGCGACCGCGCGTCACCTTTGCGTCACCCCTTCGCCGCGTACACCGCCCGCTCGTAGGCGGCATAGACCTGCATGAACTGCGGCTCCACGAACGGCAGCGACTGCGTCATGATCAGCCCGGCGACGTCGCGCGCCGGATCGAACCAATAGTGCGTGTTGCAGACCCCGGCCCAGCCCTGCGAGCCGGCGCTGCGCATGCCGGGCACGTCCTGCTCGACCCGCAGGAAGGCGAAGCTGTGCGTCTTGTCCGTGCCTGGGAACAGATCGACGTCGGCGCTGATCGGCGGCACGTAGGTGGTCATGCGCCCGATCCGGATATCGCCGATATGGTTCTCCAACATGGCGTCGACCGCGCCCTCGCTCAGCACGCGCTCCCCGTCGAGCTGCCCCCGGTTCAGGAACATGCGCAGGAAGCGCATGTAGTCCGGCGCCGTCGAATAGAGCGCGTGGCCCATGCCGTAGAATTCCGGCTGCGGCGGCGGCGCCAGCTCGAACGGCGCGAAGTTGCCGTCCTCGCCGCGTAGATAAACCGTGCAAAGGCGGCCCGCCCTGTCGCCGTCGACCTCGAACACCGTGTCTTTCATGCCCAGCTTGTCGAAGATCTCGGCCTGACAGAAGGCGTCGACGCGCCGGCCGTCCACGGCCTCGACCACCTGGCCCAGCCAGTCGATACCGATGCCGTAGTCCCAGCGCGCGCCCGGATCGAACACCATCGGCGTCATCAGGCCCTGCTTCTGGCCGGTGATCACCCCGGGCGCCTCCGTCACCTGCATGTATTTCTGCATGTCGGCGTTCCAGACGTCGTAAACCAGGCCCGAGGTGTGCGTCGTCAGATGCCGGATCGTCGCCTTGGTCTTCGGCGCTCGTAAAACAGGCGTATCGCCGTCGAACCCGTCCAACACTTTCATGTCGGCGAACTGCGGCAGCACGCTCTCGACCGGCGTGTCGACCTCCAGCTTGCCCTGGTCGATCAGGATCATCGCCGCGGTCGAGCCGACGGCCTTGGTCATCGAATAGATTCGAAACATCGTATCGAGCGTCGCCGGCGCGCCTTCGCTGCGGTCGCCGGCCGTGCCCGTCCAGTTGACGCCGGCCGCATCGCCCCACATCGCCACCGCGAACGGCACGTCGTTCTTAGCCACCGCGTCGGCCAGGACGCCGTCGAGCCCGTGCGCGCCGTGCGAGGCCGCCCGCGCCGCGCCGCCGAACGGCCGCCCGCCCAGTACCGCGCCGGCGCCCACTGCCGCCGCGCCGGCCATGAATCCCCGCCGGCCCAGCGATCCGCGTGCCGGCATCGAATATCCCGTTTCCTGCTTTGTCTTGGACATGTCCCCGCTCCCCTGATTGTCGTCGGGGCGCGTTGCGCGACGCCCCTGGGCAAAGGATAGCAGGTGTCCGCGCGGAGTGTGACCAGCGTGTCAGGCCGTCGTCAGCCGCCGCGTGTGGCGGGCGATCATCGCTTCCTCGTCCGTCGGCACGACAAAGGCTTGCACGCGGGACGGGTCGGTTGAGATCACCGGCTCGGCGGCGTCAGTCGTCGCGCAGGAAGGCGTCGGAGTGCAGCCAGGACAGCACATCCCGGAACGCCGCCTGCTCGCCCAGGCCGCGGCAGACGATCAGCGCGCCCTGGATCCGGACCACCGCGTCCATCGCTCGCTGCCGGGCCCGCGCCCTCGGCAGCCCGGCGTCGCGCAGCACCGTTGCCAGCGCGTCGATCCAGCTGTCGAAGATGCGCTTGACCACGACGTCGGCGGCGCGATCGGTTTCGCCCAGCGCGAGTACGCCCAGGATGCAACCCGACGCGCCCCGATCGTAGTAGCCGTTCAGAAACCGGGTCATCAGCCGGATGCGTTTGGCCGGCGGTCCGGCCTCGCGCATCGGCCGCAGCACGGCGCGCTCGAACTGCTCCTCGGTGTCTTCCAGAACGGCCAGCAGCATGTCGGCTTTGCCGTTCGGAAAATAGTAGTAGAGGCTGCCGCGCGGCAGCTTGGTGGCGGCGCAGATCCGCCGCAGCGTCGCGCCCTCGTAGCCGTGGTCGCGGAACTGCCGGTTCAGCGTCGCCATGACGCGCGCGCGGTCGGGGATCGGCGGGGACATCGGTTACTCGATACGTCAGGTTTCTCTTGCCGCCGTCACATATCAACCGACGCGGCCCCGGGCAACAGCGCGGGGCCGCCGCGCCGGTTACTCCGCCGCCTGGTCCAGGCCGCCGCCGAGCCAGGGCGGCGTGCGCGCTTCCGCCGCCGCCATCGGATCGTAGCCCTCGGTGCGGAACAGGTCGTGCAGCTGCCGCCGTCGCACGCCCATATTGCCGCCGTCATAGATCGGGAAGCACAGCGCGTCCCGCATCAACGCCTCCAGCGGCAGGCTTTCGAGATAGCTGTCGACGCCGACCAGGCGCATGGCGTCGTAGACCACCTCGACGCAGAGTTCCGAGCAATGCGCCTTGGTGATCACGGCCAGTTCCTCGCCGGCGCCGCCGGTCTGGTCCAGATAGTGACAGGCCTTCCAGGTCAGATAGCGCGCCGCTTCCAGCTTCATCTTCATGTTCGCCAGCATGTAGCCGACATTCTGATGCTCGATCACGGGCACCGGCCCGGAGCGGTTGTCGCGCCGGGCGAAGTCGAGCGCATAATCGAAGGCCGCGCGCATGACACCGACGCAGGCTGCGCCGATGATCGCCGCGGTCCAGGAGAAGGCCCGGCTGCAGATCGCGATGCCGTCGCCCGGCGCGCCGATCATGTGGTCGGCCGGCACCCGCACGTCGTTGAAATGCACGCGCGGCGAGACGACGGCCCGCTGGCCCATCTGCTCGTAGACCTCGACGATCTCGATGCCGGGCGTGCCGCCGGGCACGATGATATGGGCCAGGCTTTCCTGCGGCGGCTTCGCCGGATCGGTGCGGCAGACGACGTTGTAGAGATGGGCGCCGTTGCCGTCGAAGCCGGTGCCGTTCGTCGTGTAGTGCTTCTGACCGTTGATCACCCAGTCGTCGCCCTCGCGGCGGGCGAAGGTGCGGACGCCGTGCTCGGGATCTGCTGTGTCGAAGTTGGCGCCGCCGGTGACTTCGGTAAAAGCCAGCGCCGCCAGCAGCATGCCGGTCTCGTCCGTGACGAAGGGAGTCAGGAACTGCCGCTTTTGGTCCTCGGTGCCGAACTGGATGGTCGGTTGCAGCGCCAGGCCCGTCGCCAGCAGCGCGCTCGGGACGTTGACGTCGACCCGGGCCAGTTCCTCGGCCGCGATGGCGAAGTCGAGCGCGCCGGCGCCACCGCCGCCGACCTCGGCCGGCATCAGGCTCTTCATGAAACCCGCGCCCACCATCTGTTGAAAGAACGGCTGGATGGCCTGAAAGCGCTCGGCCGGGTCGTGATGCTTGCGGACCACGTCCCGGACCGGCGTCAACACCTGCTCGGCAAAGCCTCGGGCCCCCTGCTGCAACTCCTTATGCGCGTCGCTCAACGTGAAATCGATCGGCATGTGTTCCTCCCTTGCTGCCCCGCGCCGCCACGTGGTTTCGGTTTTCGCTGTCACGGCGCCGATCGATTATACCGAACGGTCGGTTATAAGCCATGGCGAACCGGGGCGCCCAATGGAGAGGTGCTAAATCGTATGCCTCTAAACGTCAGCCCGCTGTCAGCCGCCGCGTGTGGCGGGCGATCATCGCTTCTTCGTCCGTGGGCACGATGAAGGCTTGCACGTGGGACTGGTCGGTGGAGATCACCGGCTCGGCCGCGGCATTGCGCGCCGCGTCCAGTTCCAGGCCCAGCCAGTCGAAGCCGCCGGCGACCTCGGCGCGAATGCGGGCGGAATGCTCGCCGATGCCGCCGCAGAACACCAGCGCGTCCAGCCCGCCGATCAGCGCCGTCATGGCGCCGATCTCGCGCTTGATCCGGGTGACGAAATAGTCGATCGCCTGCCGCGCCTCCGGCCGGTCGGAGGCTTCTAGTTCGCGCATGTCGTGCGACACGCCCGACAACCCCTTCAATCCCGACTCGCTGTAGAGCAGCCGCGTGATCGCGTCATGATCCATGCCCTTCTCGGCCATCAGGTACAGCACCACGCCGGGATCGAGCTGCCCGCAGCGCGTGCCCATGGGCAGGCCGTCGAGCGCCGTGAAGCCCATGGTCGAGCCGACGCTGCGGCCATCGCGGATGGCGCAGAGCGAGGCGCCGTTGCCGAGATGCGCCACCACCATGCGCCCCGCGGCATGCTGCGGCGCGCGCCGCGCCATCTCTTGCGTCACGTATTCGTACGACAGGCCGTGAAAGCCGTAGCGCCGGATGCCCGCGTCGTAGTAGGCGCGCGGCAGCCCGAAGGTGTCGTTGACCCAGGGATGCTTGCGGTGAAACGCCGTGTCGAAGCAGGCGACCTGCCGCGCGTCTGGAAAGCAGGTCCTGGCCGCGTGCACGCCCGAGAGGTTGTGCGGCTGGTGCAGCGGCGCCAGCGGCACCAGTTTCTCGAGCGCGTCGAGCGTGTCGTCGGTCAAGAGTACCGGCTCGGCATAGTCCATGCCGCCATGCACCACCCGGTGGCCGACGACCGCCACGCTGATGTCCGGAAAGCGGCTCTCCAGCAGCGCCAGGATCGCGCCCAGCGCCGCCGCGTGGTCGGCCATCCCGGCCGCGTCGAAATCCCGTTCGGCGAGCGGACCGCCGACGCCGTCCCTCGCGGTCAAGCGCGGCGCCGCGCCCAGGCCCTCGACTTGTCCGCGGGCGAGCTCCGTCAGAGCGCCGTCGGCCGCAAACAGCGCGAACTTGATCGAGGACGAGCCGGCGTTCAGCGTCAGGATCTGTTCGGTCGCGGCCATGCGCGCGAGTATAGCGGCAACCCCGCCGTCATGCCGGCGCCGCTAAAGAGGGTCGGCATGTAGCGAAATCAAGCGGAACAGGTGGTGATCCCGGCCATCGGACGCCTCGCTCCGGCGACAGCCCCCTGACCACGGTCATACCGGCGCAGGCCGGTATCCATGGGCTTCCGACGGCCAGCGCACTGCTCGCCGACGAGGCACATGGATGCCGGCCTGCGCCGGCATGACGACGGTAAGGCGGAGATGCCCAATGTGGTCAGGTTATCGTTCGCAGACATCGTCAACGAACCGTCGCCGCCCGCCGGTCCCCATTAGCCGACGATGTGATAGCCCCCGTCGATGTAGTGCACGCCGCCCGTGACGTTCGCGGCCTCGGCGCTGGCCAGGAAGGCGGCATAGGCGCCGACGTCCTCGATGCTCGCCAGTTGCTGCGTCGGCGCCCGCGCTGCGGCCCGGTCCAGCAGCTCGTCGAAATCCCCGATGCCGGACGCCGCGCGCGTCTTCAGCGGCCCCGGCGACAGCGCGTGCACTGAGATCTTCTTGGGCCCCAGCTCGGCCGCCATGTAGCGTGTGACCGATTCCAGCGCCGCCTTCACCGGCCCCATGATGTTGTAGTTCTCGACCACTTTCTCCGAGCCGTAAAACGACACTGTCATGCAGGTCCCGCCTTGCGGCATCAGCGGCTCGGCCCGCCGCACCATTTGCAAAAACGAATAGACCGAGATGTCCATCGCCGTGACGAAGCCGCTGTGCGAGCAGTCGACGACCCGCGCGTGCAGGTCGTCGCGCGGGCAGAAGGCGATCGAATGCAAACAAATATCCAGCCCGCCCCAGGTCTGGCGGATGGCGTCGAACACGTGCGCAAACTGCGCGTCCGCCCGCACGTCCAGCGGCAGCACGATCTCCGCCCCCAGCTTGTCCGCCAGCGGCCTGACGTGCTGCTCGGCCTTCTCGTTCAGATAGGTAACGGCGAGATCCGCGCCCTGGTCCCGAAACGCCTTCGCGCAGCCATAGGCAATCGACTGCTCATTGGCGATCCCCACCACCAGCGCCTTCTTGCCTTCAAGCGAAAACATGCCCTCGACCCCGCAGCCCCGCGCCACCGTATGGCCCGCGATTGTGCAGTGCACAAGGTACCGGTCGAACATGACACATCAGCGTCACGCGTGTGACAGGGGTGGGAAGGGGTGAAGCGAAGAGTAGTGACCAATTCCCAGATGATGTGCGAAGATATTGTACATTCTCTGGGGTCGATAAGGATGCAATGGTAAGCCTCACCGGGTTTCTTTAGCGAAACAGAAAATTTGGACTTGATTTGTAGGGGGCGCCGATCATTTGCGGCCCGTTTTTGCACTCAGAGATCCCGATCCTTCATGAATTGCATCCGATCACTAAGGAAGTAAATGCCCAAAAACATCGCGCAGATGATTTGCCAAAGAAAGACAAAGAAGATAAAAACTATCACATACTTGAATATAAGAAAAACATACATTGGAGATCCAAGGTTTTCAAAAATGTGACGAAATGGTACATATCTCGAAAAATTAATTAATATAAACATGCAAATTGCGCTGAAGCACAAATATCCAAATAAAAAACAAACAAATTGTCTGCGAGATAAGGGGTGCTCAATTAAATCTCCTGTATCTGATTTTCTTAGAATTATAATTGCCGGCTCGCCTTTCATTATATCATCCAAACCTTCTCTATTAAAAGTTGCGACTGCCGCCAGTGCGGCGATAAAAAAAGCAATCAAAAGTTCAATAAGGCTCAAAAACCTTACGACTAGACCGTCATCTCCTAGAAGGATAATGTTATCTCTAAATATATAAATTGAGAATGTTGTAACTCCCGAAAGTAAAATCGGCAAAATCCAATCATAAACTCTCTTCGATCTCCAAAAAGAGCTACCCTGTTCAATTTTCAGATACTTAACAGGGTTGAATATTTGATTGATTGCCCAGTACATTGCTACCACATAACATCGTTATCTATAATTCCCTTCATTTTTTCTTCGATTTCGGAATCGATCGTCGCATAGCAGCCTTCCAGAAATCGGCTAAACCCCGTCATTCGTTGGGAACGGACGTATAGTGTTTCGGCAGCATCGGCGACATCCAGGCTAAACCGTGGTGAGACGCTCGCACCTCCTGGTAAGTCGCGAATATTAAATTTTATTTCAGTATACCCTTCATCTATGGCACGGCGTGATATTCGTGGAATAAAATCCAATATAGTTTCACGAGATACAGGTTTTGTTTTTATTTCCACATAATCTTCCATTCTTTGAACTAAACCTTCAGTATCAATTCCAGAAAACTTGCTTTGTTGTCTTATAAGTGTGATGCTTGATAAAACTCCCTTTTCGAGATCTGCTTTTAGATTATCGGAAGGATTTTTCTCAATATTCAGGCGTGGAATATACCTGCGTTTTTCGATTATCGTTTTCTTTCCTTTTTTTACTGGCTGATCATACAAATAATGATCTGATTTGCTCGCGTATCTAGCCAGAATATGTTTTAATAGAAGATCTGCATACGTACTAGAAACTGACGGCATTCGCTCAAAAATAGCTCGGTAGCTATTTGAGCTGGACAACGAATTAATACCGATAACCAGATGAGCAGACGCGCCAGGAACTTCTGATTCATTCGGTTCAACAATGACTACATCTCTGGAATCGGTATCGATGAGAGCGGGATTAACCCGCTGAGGATCGCCTCTATTTATTAGGATTGTGAAATAATTTCCGTCTTCGCTGCGCTGCATATCTGCAATATAAATCTGGTTTTTATCATCGATGTCGACTCTATCGTCCTCGTTGTTTGGATCGAGTACTCTGCCGCCTTCAGACAAGAAAATTGACGCACGATTGGCGCGATATTGGTCTTCTAATATTTCAAGGATTTCGCCAAGTTCGACCGATTTGGCAATCTTTCTAGGAATGGGGGTTGGCTTTACATGCCAAAGAAATACCTGTCGTTCTGTTTTCAACGCAACCATGTTGCACTCCTGCTCAAGTCCTTCCAACTTTGAGTAGAGCAGGGCCGAGAGCAGAAGTCTAGTTCGACGGTTGTTTTTACGCAAAAGCGCTCGCTTGTTTATGCCAACAGGCGAACTTATCTGAGGGCGAGAACTGTTTTTGAGTGCGAAGGTTGGCTTTCTTAATGGTTTTACTTTTGCATGCTTAGGTGTGCATCGAGCCTGTAGTGAGGTTGCAAATTCTGACGCTATGCTGTTAGCCATGGAGGTACCGATGCCCCTTGGGCTGCATCCGATCATCGGTCTTAGGACCTCTAAGAGTGCTCGGCGGTCAACTAACTGCCATCCATATACGGTGCCTAGCACCCATCATTGAGACAGGAACATAATAGGAACATTTTTAACCTCTGTAAAGTTAGTCGGCCTGTTGCGGGACTGTTCCATGATCGTCGGCCCGCAGAACGAACGGCTCGCCGGCTATCATGACCGCATTGCCGGCGATCCTTCGACCCGCCGACTGCGGCGCCAGGCTCGCCGTACCAGTCAAGGACCTGCTCCGCCCCTACAACGGCGACCTTAAAGTCGAAGCCCCCGACTGATCGGCGCCGCGACCCGCGCCGGCCGAAAAGAGGGGACAAGAACCGCCAAGACGCCAAGAAGAGAGAAAAATGGTGTTTCGCAGGCCATGACGTTGATGTGCTCAGCGTCAGCGCATCCCAGGAATCTTGGTCTCTTGGCGGTGAATCCATTTTTTGGTTCCCTCCACACCGCTGGGCGCATAAGGGAGCCCACCGGGGTTCACCGTTGCCTTGCTCAGCGCTTACGCCAACCCACCGGGTTCACGGTCGGTTCGCACCCTTCGCGTCTTTGTGGTGAAACCGGTCCTGGAGGAATGAACACCTTATATAACGAGCGACATGCAGTCGTTTGGACCGAACATATGGACGATGAAGGGCGACGATGTCCGCATGTACGGCGTGCTGCCGTTCACGACGCGGATGACGGTCGTCCGGCTGGAAGCGGGTGGGGTGTGGCTTCACTCGCCCGTGCGGCCGACGCCGGAACGTCAGCGCGCCGTTGACGAGCTGGGCCGGGTCCAGCATCTCGTCGCGCCCAACAAGATCCATAGCCTCGGCATCGCGCCCTGGCAGGCGTTGCACCCGTCGGCTAAGGTCTGGGCCTCGCCGGGGTTCAACAAGCGTCATCCCGATATCGCCGTCGACGCGGTGCTGACGAACGACGTTGATGCCCCCTGGCGCGGCGACATCGATGTTTGCGTGATCGATGGACATGGCCTTCTGGACGAGGTCGCGTTTCTGCACAAGCCCTCGCGCACGCTCATCATCACGGATGTCATCCAGAAGCATGACGCCGCCGGCGAGTCCTGGGTCTGGCGCGGCGTCAAGGGCATGGCGGGCATCCTGGGCAAGGACGGCGGCGTGCCGCTCGATATCAGGCTCAGCGTTCGGGACAAGACGGTGGTGCGGCGAAGCATCGACACGATTCTAGGCTGGGATTTCGACAATCTCATCATCGCCCACGGCCATTGCCGGCAAGGCGGCGCCAAAGAAGACGTCGCCCGTGCCTTCGCTTGGCTCGCCGGCGCTTAACGACTCATCGGAAGGGAGGGGAAAGAAGGAAGAACCGCCAAGGCGCCAAGACGCCAACGGGTCGAAAAGGCATCGCCGCTGATGTCATTATCGGCACGGTCCGATAAACCCCTCCACGTTTTCCTTCTTGGTGTCTTGGCGCCTTGGCGGTCAAAAATGTTTGTTTTCCTTCTCGGTGCTCAGCGTTTACGCGAACCCGCTGGGTTCACGGTCGCCGTGCTCAGCGCTTACGCGAACCCACCGGGTTCACGTTCGCTTCGCACCCTTGGCGCGTGACATCCGCCAGATGCCGCGCGGATTGAACGACTGCTGACATGATGCTGGCAACGGCAGCCTGCCATTAAGGCACGATCGGGCGCGGGCCGCCGACGCGTCGAACGCTTCGATAGCGGCAACATCGACCCGGAGAATAGCCATGCCGTCCATGCCCCGCCTTGACCCGATGCTGTGCGACGCGACCGGTGAGCTGGTGCTGCGGCGGGCGACGGAGGATGACAGCGACTACGCCTTCGCGATGCGAAAGGCCGCGTTCCGGGTCTACGTCGACAGGAGCGGCGGCTGGGATGAGCAGGCGGAGCGGCGCCGGCATGAACGCAGTTTCGCCGTTCACGACTACCGCGTGATCTGCCTGCGTGGCGAAGCCCGGGGCATCGTCTCGCTCGACCTGTCCGGCGACCGTTTCAAGATCAACCAGATCTTCCTCGCGCCGGCGCAGCAGAGGCAGGGCATCGGCGGGCGATGCATGGCGTTGCTGATCGCCGAAGCGCGGCGTCTCGACCTGCCCGTCCTGTTGCGCGTGATGAAGGTCAATCCCCGCGCCAGGGCGCTCTACGAGCGCCTCGATTTCCAGGTCACCGACGAAACCGACACGCACGTCGTCATGGAGAAGCGCCACTGATCCGCCGGGTCGGGCGCACGGCGGCGTCGCCAAGTCGGGCCGTCGGCACGTCACACGCCATCCGCCCGCCATTGCCGGACGCGCGCGAGCGATACACACTGCCGCCAACCGACATGCACAAGCCGGGAAGGGGACGCGGCATGGACCGACAGGCCGACTGGTATTTCGATTACGTCTCGCCCTACGCCTATCTGCAGTTCATGAACTTCGGCCGGCTGCCGGCCGATCTCGCGGTGCGGCCGGTGCCGGTGTTGTTCGCCGGCCTGCTTGGCCATTGGAACAATATGGGCCCGGCCGAGATCCCGGCGAAGCGGCGACAGACCTACCGTTACTGCCACTGGCTGGCGGCGAAGCGGAGCGTGCCGTTCCGGACGCCGCCGCGGCATCCGTTCAATCCGCTGGCCGTGCTGCGGCTGACAACAGCGCTCGGGTCCACGGCCGAGGTCGTGGGCGCGGTGTTCCGGCATATCTGGGGCACGGGCAACGACGGGCAGGATCCGGCGAGCCTCGCCGCGCTCGCCGCCGATCTTGGCATCGGCGACTGGCAGACGCGCATTGACGACCCGGCCGTGAAATCAGCGCTGCGCGCCAATACCGATGCCGCCATCGCCCGCGGCGTCTTCGGCATCCCCACGTTCGCGGTCGACGACGAGCTGTTCTGGGGCGAGGACGTCACCGACATGCTGCTCGACTACCTCGCCGACCCCGACACTTTCCGCAAGGGCGAATGGACACGCCTCGCCAACCTCCCCACCGCCGCCGAACGCCGCCAAAGCCGGCTCTGAGCTTGCGGCCATGTCTCACGCGCCTGAAGCGGAAACCGGGACGGCCCGGCGTCGCCGGGCGAGGGCAAGCGAGAGGGCGAAGAGACCAACACCGAGCAGGGTAAGCGAGCCGGGAGCCGGCACCGACCGGCGCAAGGAGGGGCAAGGCCGTTCGCCACCCGGCTAGGCGGCCCTGACGAACACCAGCTTGTTGATGTTCCGCCGGTCCGGCACCAGGTCGTCAAGCAAGCGCGTCACCGGCAACGCCATGGTCATGAGCAGGCGCTGCGCGGACCCGAACGCCTCGCCCTCGCGGTGCGCGCGCCGGCCGAAGACCGCGTTCAGCAGCCGCCAGACGCCGTTGCTGACCCGCGTTTTCAGGCTGTAGCGGTGCCGCAGCGTGAAGCCGTTTTGCGCAAACAGCTCGGCATAGATCTCGAGCCGCCGCGCCAGATAGGAGGTGTCGCGCGTGAGTTCGTCGTCGCCGATGGCTTCCATGACGACGACCTCGGACCGCGTCACGCGACAGATATCGGCGACCAGCGTGGTCAACATGGCGCCATCGGTGCAGTGCTGCAGCACGGTCGCGGTAAACGCCACGTCGACCGACCGTTCGTCGAGCGGAAGATGCGCGCCGTCCGACTTGTGAACGGTGACAGCGACGTCGCAATCGGCCGTCCCCGCCTTGGCGAGCGCCACCATGTCGGCCGAAATATCGCAGCCGATCAGCGCCTCGGGCGCCCTGTGGCCGGCCAGCCAGGCCAGATTGCCGCCCGGACCGCAGCCGACCTCGAGCACCGTCTTGCGGTCGACGTCGACCTTTGCGAGGCAGGCGTTCAGGAACTTGGCGCGTCGATATCGGTGGAACGGGTCGTCGTCGCCGGCCACGACGTTGCCTGCGTCGCGCCGTCCGATTTCCGATGCGACCCGTGACCAGTACGCTTCAGCGTCATAAGCCAAAACAAACCCCCAACGTCCGCCATCGAGGGATGATCGCGTTTAGGATATCGCATTGCGCGACCGTTCGCAGCCCGGTCTTTTGAGCACCGTCATATGGCGTGCGAACACGGCGGGCGGCGACCCGGTGATCCAGAACCGTGCCTTGATCGGGCGTTGCCTGGATTGCCGGATCGAGTGCGGCAACGGCGACGATGGGACGCGTTCGTCCGGGAGACTGACCGGGCAACATTTCGACACTTTCGGAACAATCGAAACGGCCGGGATTTCCGCCATTCTTAGTTCTTGACGGTTCCTGTGCATGGGGTTGTTCCGCGATCTCCGCTGCGCGTACCCCCCCCCCGGCGAGCACGCACGGCCATACGGGGCGGGAACGGGTGAGACGGGCTTGCCCCGCCGTAGCTCGCAGAGCGTAGGCGGGCGGGCGGGCTTGCTACTCCGCGGCGGCGGCGGGTCGGACGGGCTCGACCTTGACGGCGCAGTACTTAACCTCGGCGATCTTGCCGTAGGGGTCGAGGGCGTCGTTGGTCAAGAGGTTGGCCGCTGCCTCGGCGAAGCAGAACGGCACGAAGACGCCGCCCTGGTGCACGCCCACGTCGGCGCGGGCAATCAGCTCGATCGCGCCGCGCCGGCTGGTCAGCCGCACGCGCGCGCCGGGGCTGAGCCCCAGGCGTTCCAGGTCGGCCGGCGCCATGTGCGCCACGGCCTCGGGCTCCAGGCTGTCGAGCACGCTTGCCCGCCTTGTGATGGCGCCGGTGTGCCAGTGCTCCAGCAGCCGCCCGGTCATCAGCACCATGGGGTAGTCCTGGTCCGGCACCTCGTCGGGCGACACCAGATCGGCCGGCACGAACTTGCCGCGGCCGCTCGCGGTGGGGAAGCCGTCTCCGAAGATCACCGGTTCGCCGGGATCGCCTTCCTGCAGGCAGGGATAGGTGACGGCGTCCTCGGCTTGCAGCCGTTCCCAGGTGATGCCGTGGATCGAGGCCATAACCTCGCGCATCTCGGCGAAGACGTCGGCCGGGCCCTTGTAGTCCCAGGCGAGGCCCAGGCGCCGGGCGATTTCCTGGATCAGCTCCAGGTCCTGGCGCGCCTCGCCCGGCAGCGGCACCGCCTTGCGACCGAGCTGGACCTGCCGGTTGGTGTTGGTGACCGTGCCGTCCTTCTCGGGCCAGGCCGACGCTGGCAGCACCACATCGGCATAGCACGCCGTCTCGGTCAGAAAGATGTCCTGCACCACCAGATGCTCGAGCTTCCGAAGCGCGGCGCGGGCGTGGCTGACGTTCGGGTCTGACATCGCCGGGTTCTCGCCCATGATGTACATGCCCCGGATCCGGTCGTCGTGGATTGCTTCCGTGATCTCGACCACGGTCAGGCCCGGATTGGGATCGAGCTTGGCGTCCCAGAAATCCTCGAACTTCGCCCGCGCGCCGGCGTCGCCAACCGGCTGGTAGTCGGGAAAGATCATGGGGATCAGGCCGGCGTCCGACGCGCCCTGCACGTTGTTCTGGCCCCTCAGCGGATGCAGGCCGGTGCCGGGCCGGCCGACCTGGCCGGTGGCGAGACACAGCGAGATCAGACAACGCGAATTGTCGGTGCCGTGGATGTGCTGGCTGATGCCCATGCCCCAGAACACCATGGCCGCGCGCGCCGTGGCGAAGGCGCGGGCCGCCTCGCGCACCTGCTGGGCCGGCACGCCCGTATGCGGCTCCATCGCTTCCGGCGAGAAGGCTTTGACGTGTTCGGCCAGCGCTTCGTAGTTCTCGGTCTGGGCCTGGATGTACTGCCGGTCGGCCAGCCCCTCCTCGACAATGACGTGAAGCATGGCATTCAGCAGCGCCACGTCGCTCGCCGGTTTGATCTGCAGCATCCAGGTCGCGTGCCGGGCGAGCGAATAGCCGTGCGGGTCGACGCAGATCAGCTTGGTGCCGCGCTTCACCGCGTTCTTGAAAAAGGTCGCCGCGACGGGGTGGTTCGAGGTCGGGTGCGCGCCGATGATCATGATCACGTCGGCGTTCATGGCCTCGGTGAACGGCGCGGTGACGGCGCCCGAGCCAATGGTCTCCATCAGCGCCGCCACCGACGACGCGTGACAGAGGCGCGTGCAGTGGTCGACGTTGTTGGTGCCGAAGCCGACGCGCACCAGCTTCTGGAACAGATACGCCTCTTCGTTCGAGCCTTTGGCCGAACCGAAGCCGGCGAGCGCGCCGCCGCCGTGCTGGTCGCGGATGCGGGCGAGACCGGCCGCCGCCCGGTCCAGCGCCTCCTCCCAGCTCGCCTCGCGGAAATGCGTCAGCGGATCGGCCGGATCGATGTCGACGTCGTCCTTCGCGACGCCGTCTTTCCGGATCAGCGGCACGGTCAGGCGCTGCGGGCTGTCGACATAGTCGAAGCCGAAGCGGCCCTTGACGCAGAGCCGGCCCAGGTTCGCCGGCCCCTCGCGGCCCTCGACATGGATGATGCGGTCGTCCTTGATGTTGAAGGTCAGCTGGCAGCCGACGCCGCAATAGGGGCAGACGGAATTCACCTGCCGGTCCGGCTCGATCTTGCCGACTTCGTTCGCCGGCATCAGCGCGCCGGTGGGGCAGGCCTGCACGCATTCGCCGCAGGCGACGCAGGTGCTCTCGCCCATGGGATCGTCGAAGTCGAAGACGATCTTCGCCTCGGCGCCGCGGCCGGCCATGCCGATCACGTCGTTCACCTGCACCTCGCGGCAGGCCCGGACACACAGGTTGCAGTGGATGCAGGCGTCCAGGTTCACCGCCATGGCCGGATGGCTGATGTCGGCGTCCGGCGTCAGGTGGGCGGGGAAGCGGCTGTCGGCGATGCCCAGATGATCGGCCCAGTGCCAGAACTCGGATGTCGGCTCGTGCGCCCGTTCCTTTGGCGGTTGGTCGGCGGCCAGCAGCTCGAACACCATGCGGCGCGCGTTGTCGGCCCGCGCGGTGTCGGAGTTGACCACCATGCCGGGGCTCGGCTTGCGCACGCAGGACGCGGCCAGCACGCGCTCGCCCTCGATCTCGACCATGCAGGCGCGGCAATTGCCGTCGGCGCGGTAGGTCGGCGCCGTCGACCAGCAGAGATGCGGGATCTCGATGCCGATGCGTTTCGCCACCAGCCAGATGCTTTCGTCCCCGCGGGCGGTGACCTTGCGGCCGTTGAAGATGAATTCGGTGCCGTCGCTCATCTCGCGGCCCTCACGGCTTCCGACGCGGAATGTCGTCGGGGAAATACTTGAACACCGACAGCAGGCCGTTGGGCGCCGCCTGGCCCAAGCCGCAGATCGACGCGTCCATCATGCAGCCGCTCAGATCCGACAGCAGCGCCTCGTCCCAGTCCTTGGCCTGCATCAATTTGACGGCCTTCTCGGTGCCGGCGCGGCAGGGCGTGCACTGGCCGCAGGACTCGTCCTCGAAAAACCGCATCAGGTTCAGCGCCGCGTCGCTGGCATCGTCCCGGTCCGACAGCACGACGACGGCGGCCGAGCCGATCAGGCAGCCATATTCCTCCAGCGTGCCGAAATCGAGCGGCAGGTCGGCGAGGCGCGCGGGCAGGATACCGCCCGAGGCGCCGCCCGGCAGATAGCCCTTGAACACATGACCGTCGGCCATGCCGCCGCAATACTCGTCGATCAGTTCGCGCGCGGTGATGCCGGCCGGCGCGAACTTCACGCCCGGCTCCTTGACCCGGCCCGAGACCGAGAACGAGCGCCAGCCCTTGTGGCCGCGACGACCGGCCGATGTGAACCAGTCGTGGCCCTTCTCGATCAGGTCGCGCACCCAGTAGAGCGTCTCGACATTGTTGATCAGCGTCGGCCGGCCGAACAGGCCGACCTGACTGGGGAAGGGGGGCTTGTGCCGGGGCAAGCCGCGCTTGCCTTCGATGCTTTCCAGCATCGCCGACTCCTCGCCGCAGATATAGGCGCCGGCGCCGCGCCGGATGTGCACCTCCGGCGTGACCAGTCCGGCCGCGCGCGCATCGTCCAGCGCCCGCCCGAGGATCTCGTGCAGCTCGGGATATTCCGTGCGCAGGTAGATATAGACGGCGTCGGCCTCGATCGCCCAGGCGCCGATCAGCATGCCCTCCAAAAACCGGTGCGGGTCGCGCTCCAGGTAATAGCGGTCCTTGAAGGTGCCGGGCTCGCTCTCGTCCGCGTTCACCGCCATCAGCCGCGGTCCGGGCTCGGCGCGCACGAAGCGCCACTTGCGGCCGGCCGGGAAGCCGGCGCCGCCCAGCCCGCGCAGGCCACTGTCCTCCAACGCCTGGATCACGTCCTCTGCCATACGTTCGCCCGCCATGCAGGCCGTCAGCAGGCCATAGCCGCCATCGGCGCGGTAGGCGTCCAATCCGACTGTTTCGTAGTCCTGCGGCGTCCGGTAGGTGCCGGCGACCGTCGCCTCGACATCTTCGGCCGTGGCGTTGGGAACATAGGTGCGGCCGACCGAACAGACCGGCCCCTGTTCGCAGCGCCCCATGCAGGCGCCGTGCGTCACCTGCACGTTGTCGCCGAGCTTCGTCTTCAGCTCGGCCGTGAGATCGCCGCCGCCCAGCATCTCGCAGACCAGGCTGTCGCAGACCCGGACCGTCACCGGCGGCGGCGGGGTCGCGTCTTCCTTCACCACGTCGAAGGCGTGATAGAAAGTCGCGACCTCATAGACCTCGGCCATGGCGAGGCGCATCTCGGCGGCCAGCGCCGCCAGGTGCCGGGCGGAGAGGTGGCCGTGGCGGTCCTGCAGCAGGTGCAGGAACTCGACCAGCAGGTCGGCGCGCCGGGGTCGATCGCCGAGCAAGGCCTGCACCTCGCCGAGCGCGGTCGGATCGACCTGCCGGCCCTTCAGGTGCCGCAGACCCTTGCCCCGGCTTTTGCCGGGGTGGCGTTGTTGTCCGTTCGCGCCGTTGCCCTTGCTCATATCGTTCCGTCAGCCGTCACCGCGCCCTGAAATCTAGCCTCGGGCGAAACCGTCAATCCGGCCCCTGCCGACATCGGCTGGTCAGATGGCGGCACCGCGCTAGTCGCCCCGGCCGTCGGCGACCACGATCAGGTCGATGACGTCGCCCAGGATCAACTGCTTGCCTTCATGTTCGAAGTTGACGGTGATTCGGTTGCCGATCACCGACTGTACCTGGCCGTCGCCCCAATCCGGCCGGTCGGGATGGCGCACGATCGCGCCCGGCACGATCTGACCGTAGCTCATGATGTCCAAGTATTCGCAAGCAGTTGACGGTTTGGCGAAGCCTAGCGCCTCGGGCCGACGGCGGCAAACGGCGCGTGTCCGTTTACATGGCGGTTTCGATATGTTGAGAATGGCGCGCGATAACGGTCCTGGTCAGGAATCCGATTTTGAGCAACGAACTCGATCTCGCCGCCCTTCTCAGTTCACGTCTCTGCCACGATCTGGTCGGCCCCGTCGGGGCGATCGGCAACGGCCTGGAAGTCATGCAGGATGACGACGACCCGGCGATGCGCGATCAGGCCATCGAGCTGCTGGGCCTGAGCGTCGGCCAGGCGCTCGGCCGGCTGAAATTCTACCGCATGGCCTTCGGCGCCTCGTCCGGCGCCGGCGCCGACATCAGCCTGCGCGACGCCCGCCAGGTGGCGCAGGACTTCCTGGAGGGCGGCCGGGTGACGCTCGACTGGCCGGACGACAGCGTCACCGTCGACGGCGGCATCGGCAAATCGGCGGTGAAGCTGTTGATGAACATGGTCCTGCTCGGCAGCGAGGCGCTGCCCCGGGGCGGCAGCCTTGCCGTGGCCATCAGCCGCAACGGCGCTGGCAGCCATCTTGCCGTCACGGCCTCGGGGGAGGGCGCCCGCCTGCCGGACAAGGCGGTGGTGGCGTTGCGCCCGGACGTCAGCCTGGGCGAGGTCGAGCCCAAGGCGGCGCCGGTCTACCTCGCGGTGCAGCTGGCCCGCGCGCTCGGCAGCGAGCTGCGCGCGGCGCAAGCCGATGACAAGGTCTCGATCGACGCGGAACCCCGCCAAGTGTGACGACGGACACAGGCGGCGACCCGATTTTACGCCATTTTAATGTGCATAAGAGATAGTGGATCGTTGTGAATCGTTGCGTATCAACGCGTATCAAACGTTCCCACATGGCCGTCCGGAACCGGGCGAACGATGGCCGAGATGAGCGTGATAGAGACTGAAGTTCCGTACTGGCGATCGCCTTTCGGCGGCGTCTCTCAGAGCGCCCCGGGGCTCGGGCGCAAATACCGCACAAACGCAAACAAGACCACAAAAAGGCATGAAAAATGCGCTCCACCAGCGTGTGGAGCTGGCCGTTCTGGCATGACGGGGGAGAGCTTTGCTTTTGGAGTCCGAGAACATGACATCCTGTCTCATCGTCGATGATTCGAACGTCATCCGCATGGTCGCGCGCCGTATCCTCGAATCCTTCTCCTTCGACATCACAGAGGCCGTCGACGGCCGCCAGGCGCTCGATATGTGCTGCAAGGACATGCCGGACGTGATCCTGCTGGACTGGAACATGCCGGTCATGAACGGCATCGACTTCCTGCACCGGCTGCGCGAGCACGAGGGCGGCGAGGCGCCGGTGGTGGTGTTCTGCACCACCGAGAACGATCGGGCGCATCTGCGCGAGGCCATCGAGGCCGGCGCCAACGAGTGCATCATGAAGCCGTTCGACCGCGACATCATCGAGGCCAAGTTCGTTCAGGTCGGGCTCCTGCAGTAACCGGTATCGCGCACTCCCCCGGCTGCGGCCCGGGCACAAAAAAAGCCACCCGTAAGGGTGGCTTTTTGAGTTCTGCGTGTCGCTCTTGAGAACCCTCAGGCGGCGGCGTCCTCTTCGGAGGCCGGCGGATCGCGCAGCACGTAGCCGCGTCCCCAAACCGTCTCGATGTAGTGATCGCCGCCGGTGGCCATGGCCAGCTTCTTGCGCAGCTTGCAGATGAAGACGTCGATGATCTTCAACTCTGGCTCGTCCATGCCGCCGTAGAGATGGTTCAGAAACATCTCCTTGGTCAGCGTCGTGCCCTTGCGCAGCGACAGCAGCTCCAGCATGGCGTATTCCTTGCCGGTCAGGTGCAGGCGCTGGCCTTCGACCTCGACCGAACGGGAGTCGAGATTGACGGTCAGCTTGCCGGTGCGGATGACCGACTCGGCGTGGCCCTTCGAGCGGCGCACGATCGCGTGGATGCGGGCGATCAGCTCGCGCTTGTCGAACGGCTTGGTCATGTAGTCGTCGGCGCCGAAGCCCAGGCCCTTGACCTTGTCATCGGGCTCGGACATGCCGGACAGGATCAGGATCGGCGTCTCGACCTTGGCCACCCGCATCTTCTTCAGCACGTCATAGCCGTGCATATCGGGCAGGTTCAGATCGAGAATAATGATGTCGTAGTCGTAGAGCTTGCCGAGATCCAGACCTTCTTCGCCGAGGTCTGTCGTGTAAATGTTAAAGCCCTCGCTCTGGAGCATCAGTTCGATGCTCTTGGCGGTAGGCGAGTCGTCTTCGATCAAAAGCACACGCATCTATCGGTCTCCGTGGCGTACCGTAAAGTTTAATTAACAGTACCAAGATTAAGATATGGTTAACAGAGGCCCGGTTAGCCGTTGTTTTAATTTACTTTTATCCGTTCGGGCGGGTTGCCGAACCACGCGTCGGTAAGTGTTTTACCGAACCTTAAAGCCGCTGCTTCACTATCCGATTCGGGAGGCCCATGGGGCCAGGCTTAAGGCCTTATGACGTTACCGGATCAGTTCCTTGCAAACCCTTGTCAGTGAAATTCAGCGTCTGCCCGCCTATCAGCTCTATGGGCGCGTGGCGGGCGTCCAGGGCCTGCTGCTGGAAGTCGCCGGCATCGAGCGCAGCCTGAGCATCGGCTCGCACTGCCGCATTCAGGCGCGCGGCGGGGCCGAGGTGCTGGCCGAAGTCGTCGGCTTTCGAAACGATCGTGCGCTGCTGATGCCGTTCGGGCCGCTCGACGGCGTCGGCCTGGGCTGTAAGGCCTATGTGGAGGAGCACAGGTCGTTCGTCTTTCCGGACCCGTCCTGGCTGGGCCGGGTGGTCAACGCCATGGGCGAGCCGCTGGATGGCGGGCCGCCGTTGCGACAGGGCAACGTCGCCTTTCCGCTGCGCGGCATGCCGCCACCGGCCCATGCACGGCAGCGGGTCGAAGGCAAAATCGACCTGGGCGTGCGTGCGCTCAATACCTTCCTGACCTGTTGTCACGGCCAGCGCATGGGCATTTTCGCCGGCTCGGGCGTCGGCAAATCCGTGATGCTGTCGATGCTGGCCCGCCACACAGATTCAGATGTGGCGGTGATCGGTCTGGTCGGTGAACGTGGCCGCGAGGTGCAGGAGTTCATCAAGAAGGACTTGGGCGAAGAGGGTTTGCGCCGCAGCATCATCGTCGTCGCCACCTCGGCCGAGACCGCGCTGATGCGGCGGCAGGCGGCCTACCTGACGATGACGCTGGCCGAATACTTCCGGGATCTGGACAAAAGCGTGCTGTGCATGATGGACAGCGTGACGCGCTTCGCCATGGCCCAGCGCGAGATCGGCCTGGCGGGCGGCGAACCGCCGGCCAGCAAAGGTTACACGCCATCGGTGTTTGCCGAGCTGCCGAAGCTGCTGGAGCGGGCCGGCCCCGGCACCGGCCAGGGCTTCATCACCGGCCTGTTCACGGTCCTGGTCGAGGGCGACGATCACAACGAGCCGGTCTCGGATGCCGTGCGCGGCATCTTGGACGGCCACATCGTGCTGGATCGCGCCATCGCCGAGCGCGGCCGCTGGCCGGCTGTGAATGTGCTGCGCAGCATTTCGCGGACCATGCCGGACTGTAACGCGCCCGAGGAGACAGCCGTGATCGTGCGCGCCAAGCAGTTGATGGCGACGTATGAGAACATGGAAGAGCTGATCCGGCTCGGCGCCTATCGGGTCGGCACCGATGCAGCTATCGACGAAGCCATCCGTTATCACGACGGCCTGGAGGCGTTCCTTTCGCAGGGCAAGGACGAGGTCTCGCGGCTCGGCGACGGGTTCGCCCAACTGGCGCAACTGCTCGACGCCAATGCCGGACCTGGCGACGAGCTGCCGCCCGACCCGGGTCAGCAGCCGGATGCTGAGGTTCTGACGTGAGCCGGCGGCTGGCCGGACTGATCCGCCTGCAGCGCTGGAAGGTCGACGAGAAGCGGCGGGCGCTGGCCGATCTGCAAGCTCTGCATGCCGAATTGTCGGCCAAGGTCGAGGCGCTCGAGGCCGAGGTCGTTGCGGAGCAGCAAAGCGCCGCCGCCAACGGCACTGCCTTTGCCTACCGCGCATATGCCGAACAGGTCATTCAGCGCCGCGAGACGCTGGCAGAATCGATTGCCGAGGTTTTGCAAGCGTTGATGAAGGCGCAGGGCGAGCTGTCGGACGCCTATCAGGAAGCCAAACGCTATGAAATGGCCCAGGATCGGGCGCAACAGCGGCTGGCGGCCGAAGCCGCGCGTCGCGAGCAGATCGACCTGGACGAGATCGGGCTGAATATCTACCGCCGAAGCAAAGCCGACTGAGGCCCGGATCGGACTACCAGACTTCGAGCCTGTCCAGCAGGTGCGGCGTGTCCCAACCGGGCTGCCGGTCTTCGAGCACGACGCGGTGACCGTCGCCGACATCGACGCGCAGGTTCAGCCAGCGCGGCACCAGTTCATTGTTCAGGTCGTCGAACGCGGCCGTCGCCAGCGCTTCGGGCGAGGTCCAATCCTGGGATGCCAGGACGCTTCCGTATGGAGGCAGGGCGTCGGTCGCGAGGATTAGTCTGTCGGGCACGAACCGGAACGTCAGCATCACAAGCGCGGGCATCTCAGGCGGCAGCGCGTCGGCCGGCAGTGTCTGCCGGTGCAGACCCAGATAATCCAGCCCCGGCCGGGGATTGGGTGAGGTCAACAGCATCCGCCGCCGTTCGCCGACCGGATCGGAGTCCGTAAACGCGGCGGGCTCGAGCTCGACGATGGCCGACATGGATCAGCGATCCTTGAGCAAAGCCGCCGCCAGGCCTTCGATATCCTCGGCCACCGGCTCTGTCGGGTAGCGGTTCAGGAACGCTGTCTGGCGTCGGATACACTCGCGCACCTTGTCGTCGCGCCGAACGATGCCGGCGAGCGGCGGCGACAGCTTCAGGAAGTTTCGGCACGCCTTGCGCAGGGTTTCAAATGTCCGTTCGCCCTGCTTCAGGTTCGCCGCCATGTTGATGGCGATCCGGATGTCGGCCTTCGGCGCCTTCATCGCCGTGACCTTGATGTAGGCATAGGCATCGGTCAGCGAGGTCGGCTCGTCGGTCGCCAGCACCAGCGTGGTGCCGGCCTTCGGCGATAGCGCGCGAATGCCGGCTTCGACACCGGCGCCAAGGTCAAGGACCACGTTGTCGTATTGCTGCGACAGACGCCACAAATCCTGCTGGATCGACTTCATGCGCTGGGCGTCGAGATCGGCCAGAACGCCGGAGCCGGACTTGCCGGCCAGGATGTCGAAGCCGCCATCGTCGAAGCGCGTGACCGCGTCCCGCATCGCGGCCTGTCCGCTGGCCACGTCGCCCAGGTCCTTCGTAACCTCGAGACCGAGCTGGATATCGACATTCGCCAGGCCGAGATCGCCGTCGAACAGCAGGGCCCGCCGTCCCTGCCGCGCCAGCGCGTGGGCCAGCGAAATCGCCAGCCAGGTCTTGCCGACGCCACCCTTGCCCGATGCAATCGTGATGACGTTGGCGCCGGGCGCGCTGCTGGCCGGATGAACGGCGGTGCGTGGAGCGGCGGTCATGTTTCGTTTACTCCGAATTCCTGCAGGTCGGCACTGGCTTGCGGGTCCTGGGTCAACACGCGCGACAACGACATCGGGTTCAGTGGCCTCAGGCCCTGTGCGACCGACGGCGTGATGCTGACTTCGGTGAAGGCGAGGTCGCCGGCCAGGGCCGCCGTCAGCATGGCGCCGATGCGGCGGGCCGCGTCAAGGCGGGTGACGATGAGCTTGCGGCAGCCGATCCGGGCGAACTGTTCCGCCGTCTCGGCCGCCTCGGCCGGGTCGGCGCTGGCGGTCAGGACAAGGATCGGCTCGACCTTCGCCGTCTTGATGAAAGCCGCCAGATCGGACATTTCGGACTCGTCAAACGGATTGGTGCCCGGCGAGTCGATGACCAGCGCGGTGTCGCCCTGTGCCTCCGCGGCGCGGCGAAGCTCGCCCGGCGAGTCCGCCATCATCAGCGGTTGCTCCAGCAGCGAGGTATAGGCTTCCAACTGAGCAATGGCGCCGGCGCGGACGGTATCCGTCGTGGCAACCGTAACGGCGCCGCCCTGAAGAACCGTGCGCGCGGCCAGCTTGGCGACGCAGACGGTCTTGCCCACGCCGGGCGGTCCGACCAGCATAATCGGCCGGGCCGCCGGATCGGCGCGGTTGGCGAAGGAAAAATAGTTGTCGAGCGCACCGGCCAGCGCCGCCGTCGGATCCGCGGTCGGCATGTCGCCGGCGCAGGCGATCAGCCGCGACCGTAGCCGCACCGGCACGCCATGATAGTCCAGCATGTCGTGCAGCGGCGTCGGCTCGGCCGGCGCTTCCGCCGGCTCCGACTTGGACAGGCTGGCGCTGAGATCGCGGTCGGCCTGCGGCTCGTCCATCGCCGCGGTGATCTGCACGCCACGACCGCGTCGGCTGCGGTGCGTCGAGACAATGATGGCGTCGGGACCGAGCGCGGCGCGGACCTGCGCCATGGCCTCGGTCATCGTGGCGGCATTGAAGGAACGGACACGCATGCCAAACTCGGAACGCTAAACCTGGGCCAAGGTGCGGATCTTGGCCTGGGGATGGATCTCGTTTTGCGAGAGCACCATCGTCGATGGCCGGAAGCGCTCGATGATCGAGCGCACGAAGGGGCGGATCGCCGGACTGGTCAGCAGCACCGGTATCTCGCCCTGCTGGTTGACCTCGTCGAGCACCTGCCGCACGCGAGCAATGAATTCCTGCAGCCGGCTGGGGGCCATGGCGAGCTGCCGATCGTCGCCCTGACCGATCACGGACTCGGCGAAGGCCTGCTCCCATTCCGGCGACAGGGTGATCAGCGGCACGTAGCCGTTGGCCGTGGTGGTTGCGTGACTGATCTGCCGCGCCAGGCGGGCGCGGACATGCTCTGCGATCTGCACGATGTTCTGCGTGAAGCCGACGGCCTCGGCGATGCCTTCGAGAATGGTCGGCAGGTCGCGGACGGACACGCGTTCGGCCAGCAGTCGCTGGAGGACGCGCTGGATCGCCGTGATCGAGATCTGCGACGGCACGATGTCGTCCACCAGCTTGCTGTGCTGCGGTGGCAGATCGTCCAGCAGTTTTTGCGTCGCGGCGTAGGACAACAGGTCGGCCATGTTGTCCTTGATCAGCTCCGTCAAATGCGTCGTCACCACGGTGGCGGCGTCGACCACCGTGTAGCCGCGGAACGACGCCTCCTCGCGCAGCGTTTCGTCGACCCACATGGCGGGCAGCCCGAAGGCCGGCTCGGTGGTGGGTTCTCCCTGCAGGCTGATCTTGCCGCCGGTCGGGTCCATGACCAGCAGCTTGCCGGTGCGCAGCTCGCCACGGGCCGCCTCGACCTCCTTGACGCGAATGGCATATTCGTCGGCCGAAAGCTGCATGTTGTCGAGGATGCGGACCGACGGCATGACGAAGCCGACGTCGCTGGCGATCTGCCGGCGCAGGGCCTTGATCTGGTCGGTCAGCCGGTAGCCCTGGTTGTTGTTGATCAGGCCCAGCAGGCCATAACCCAGCTCGATGCGCAGATCGTCGATGGCGAGCGCCGTCGAGATCGGCTCCTCGACCGGCTCCTCCGATTCCTTGGCCTCCGCCTCGGCCTGCGCCTCCTCGACTACGGCGATCGCCCGCTTGCGGGTCAAATGCCAGGCGAAGCCGCCGGTGACGGCGGCCAGCAGCAGGAACGGCAGCATCGGAATGCCGGGCAGCAGCGCCAGGCACAGCAGCAGGAAGGCGCTCAATCCCAGGCCGCGCGGATAGTTGCCCAGCTGGCCGAACAACGCCTTGTCCGTCGGTCCGGCGAGACCGGCCTTCGAGACCAGAAGGCCGGCGGCGGTCGAGACGATCAGTGCCGGGATCTGGGTGACGAGGCCATCGCCGACGGTCAGCAGGGTGTAGGTCTGGGAAGCCTGCTTGAAGGTCAGATCGTTCTGGGCGACGCCGACGATGATGCCGCCGACCACGTTGATCACGGTAATCAGCAGGCCGGCGATGGCGTCGCCGCGCACGAACTTGGCGGCGCCGTCCATGGCGCCGAAAAAGGTGCTTTCGTCCTCCAGGTCCTTGCGTCGCCGGCGGGCTTCGTCCTCGTCGATCATGCCGGCCGAGAGGTCGGCGTCGATCGCCATCTGCTTGCCCGGCATGGCGTCCAGGCTGAAGCGCGCGGCGACCTCGGCGATGCGGCCGGAACCCTTGGTGATGACGACGAAATTGACGATCACCAGAATCGCGAAAACGATGATTCCGATCACGAAGTTGCCGCTCATGACGAAGCCGCCGAAAGCTTCGATGACATCGCCGGCGGCGCTCGTTCCCTCGTGACCGTCGCTCAGGATCAGGCGTGTCGAGGCCATGTTGAGGGCCAGCCGCAGCATCGTCGCCAGCAACAGCACGGTCGGAAATGAGCTGAACTCGAGCGGTCGCCCGATGAACAGGCAGGTCATCAGGATCAGCACGGAGAAGGTGATCGAGATGGCCAGCGAGATGTCGAGCAGCCAGCTCGGCATCGGCAGGATCAGGACGACGAGGATGCAGGCAACGGCCAGCGCCAGCGCGATATCGCTCTGGCGCAGACGCTGCAAGGTCGCCTGCACGAAATCGCCGCCCTCGGCCGGTTTCGCCGGAGCTGCGTTGCCCTCGCTCATCCCCCAAGTGTCCCTGCGTTAGATGCCCGCCGGATTGGTCTCGCCGGGCATCGGCACGCGAACGCCGTCCTCGCTGTACTGCTTCAGCTTGTTGCGCAGCGTGCGGATCGAGATGCCGAGTATGTTGGCCGCATGCGTGCGGTTGCCGAGGCAGTGATAGAGGGTGTCGATGATCAACTCGCGCTCGACGTCGGCGACGGTCCGTCCGACCATCAACGCGCCGGCGCCGTCTTGCGCGGCCGCGCCGGAAGCCGTGTCGCCGAGCGGCGTTCCGAGCGCGCTGGCGCGCTGGCCGTCCGGCGTCATGATCGCCTGCGGGCCGATCTCATCGCCGTCGGCGAGCAGCACGGCGCGGTGGATCGTGTTCTCCAGCTCGCGGACATTGCCCGGCCATTGATGGTTGGCCAGCAGTTCGAAGGTCGGCTCGGCCAGGGGCCGGACGGGCACGCCATTGGCGTCTGCATACTTGCGGGCGAAGTGCTCGGCCAGCAGCCGGATGTCCTTCTGACGCTCGCGCAGAGAGGGAATGCGCAGGTTGACGACATTCAGGCGGAACAGCAGATCTTCGCGAAAGGAACCTTCCTTCACGGCTTCGGCGAGGTCGCGGTTCGAGGTGGCGATCAGCCGGATGTTGATCTTGATCGGCTTGGTGCCGCCGACCCGGTCGATCTCGCGTTCCTGAATGGCGCGCAGCAGCTTGGCCTGCAGCCGCGGGTCCATCTCGCTGATTTCATCGAGCAGCAGGGTGCCGCCGTTGGCCTCCTCGAACTTGCCGATGCGGCGCGCGACGGCGCCGGTAAAGGCGCCTTTTTCGTGGCCGAACAGCTCACTTTCGAGCAGGTTCTCGGGAATGGCCGCGCAGTTGACCGAGATGAACGGCATCGAGGCCCGGTTACTCTTGCGGTGGACGTAGCGGGCCATCACCTCCTTGCCGGTGCCGGACTCGCCGGTGACCAGCACGCTCGCCTCGCTGGCGGCGACCTGATCGGCCAGCGCCACCACTTGGGCCATGGCGCCATCCTCGAAGATGAAGGCGTGGTTCTCCTCGGTGACGGCTTCCAGCACGGCCGCGATGAGTTCGGGGTCGGGCGGCAGCGGGATGTATTCCTTGGCGCCGGCACGGATCGCGCTGACCGCGGCCTCGGTGTCGGAACGGATGCCGCAGGCCACGACCGGCACATTGATGCGCTCCGAGTTCAGGCTTTCGAGGAAGCCGGCAATATCGTGACCGACCTCCATCATCACCAGCTCGGCGCCCTGTCCGGTCCGCAGATGATTCAGCGCCACCTCAGGCGTCTCGGCGTGCGCCACCTTGGCGCCGCGGGTCATGGCGATCTTGGTCGCGGCGGCGACCTGACCGTCCAGTGAGCCGATGATGAGCAACCGCATTTCTTAACGTCTCCGGTGGGTCGATTTCAGTTCGATCATTTGAAGTAGGCGACGCGCTTGGCCGGCGGCAGCAGCGCGTTGAGCAGCATTTCCAGCCGCCGCGGGTTCTCCTGCCGACCGATCGAGGCCGCGGCCAGCAGGTAGACATTGCTGACGAGGACCTCTTCCTCGGAGTTCCGCTCCAGCTTCGTGGCCAGCGGCGAGAACACCATGTTGGCCAGGATCGCCCCGTAGAACGTGGTCAGCAGCGCGACCGCCATGCTCGGGCCGATGGTCGATGGATCTTCCAGGTTGCCGAGCATCTGCACCAGCCCAACCAGCGTGCCGATCAAGCCCATCGCCGGGGCGACCTCGGCGGCCTTGCGAAAGACGCCGGCGCTGCGCAGGTGGCGGTAGGACGTGGCGCTGACCTCGCCCCGCAGGATGCGTTCGACCTCCTCGCCGGGCATGCCGTCGACAACCATGTTCAATGCTTTCGACAGGAATGGCTGGTTGCCGATGCGGTCGATCGCCGGCTGCAGCGACAGGATGCCCGACTTGCGGGCGCCCTCGGCCAGCTGCAGCATCTGGATCGCGGCGAGGCGGGCGTCGGGGCGCCGATCCGAGAGGGCGTAGAACAGCACGCGCGGCGCGCGCAGCACCTCGTCGATCGAGAAGCAGATCGCGGTCACCGAAAACGTGCCGCCGAAGACGATCAGAATCGCCGGCACATCGACAAAGGATCCCGGCGAGCCGCCCAGCACCATGGCCAGGCCGACCAGGCTGAAGCCGCCGATCAGGCCGAGGATGGTGGCTATGTCCATCTGTACGCCTCCCGGGTCCGGCTATGTCCTGTCGCGATCATCCTGCAACGTCCGATGGGTTTCTCGATTAGTGCCGTTCGGCCTTGATGATCTCGGTCATGGTCACACCCAGACGGTCCTCGACCACGACGACCTCGCCGCGTGCGACCAGGCGGTTGTTCACATAGATGTCGATCGCCTCGCCGACCTTGCGGTCCAGTTCGACGACGGCGCCGCGGCCCAGCTTCAGCAGGGAACTGACCTGCATCGTCGACTTGCCGAGCACGGCCGAAACGTTGACGGGAATGTCGTAGACGGCGGCAAGGTCGTTGGCGGTCTTGACCTCGTCCTGCTGCTCGGGTTCGGCCAGGACCGCCGACGCTTCGCCGTCTTCCTCGCTCGGCGCCTCGGCCGGATCGAGTTCTTCGAGATTAAGATCGTCGTCAGCCATCAGGCTCTCCTATTCATCGGCCGCGGGCGCCGTGTCGGCCTGTTCGGCCGGCGGCGGCGTGGCGTCCGACCGGCCCGTCAGAGGCGGCAGCGCGTCGTTTGCCAATGGGTCGTCGGGGTCGATGTCGTCGGCCGGGGGCCGCGCTTCCGGCGCCGGCTCCTCGGTCTCGGCCGTGGTCGCCGGGGCGTCGTCTGCGGTCGGCGGCTCCGCGGCTTCCGGCAGCTCGGCTGCCGCCTCCGCCTGCAGACCGAGGTAACGCTGGACGGCCTCGCCGACGTCGTTCAGGAGAACGGCCATATCGCGTTCCGCGCCACCGTCGGGCCATTCGATCCGGCAGTCGCCGATCGCCATCTGGGGCTCGCCGATCAGCACGATTTTGCCGGCGAAGCCGGTCGAGGTCGAAAGCTGTCCGATCCGTTCGTGCAGCGGCTCGACCAGATCTTCGGCCACGCGGATGACGATGCGCGGTTCGGCCTGCAGTCGTCCGAGGCACTCGCCGACCAGGTTTTCGATCTCGCCCAGCGGTTCGCGCTCGATCAATCCGGCGGCCAGCCGGTCGGCGATGTTGAAGGCCAGCCGGGCGGCGTCGGCCCGGATGTTCACGATCGCCCGTTCGTGCGCGCCGCCGAGATGCGCGATCTGTTCGGCGATCTGTTGCAGCGCGTCGGCGGCGGTCTTCTCGATTTCGCCAAGCGCGTGCTGCACGCCGAGTTCGAATCCGGCTTTCTGGCCCTCGCCGCGGGCGGCGGCCAAGTCGTCGTCGGTGTATTGGGGCTTCGGCTTCGCTCTCGCCTTGGCCGCCTGCGACAGCTCCTCCGTCGAGGTCGGATCGAACTCGTTGTCGAACAGGAATTTCGCGGACGTGGTCATGGCCGGGCGCTCAATAGATCAGCTCGTCGTCTTCTTTGTTGTCGGCGAGCATGATTTCGCCGCGCTCGGCCAGGTCCTTGGCGATGTTCACGATCTCCATCTGCGCTTCGTCGACGTCCTTGAGACGCACCGGGCCCATGGCGTCCATGTCCTCGCGCAGGATCTTCGCCGCGCGCTCGGACATGTTCGAGAAGAACAGATCGCGCAAGGCCTCCGACGATCCCTTCAGCGCCAGGCCCAGCTTGTCCTTCTCGACGCCGCGCAGCAGGGTCTGGACACCGCCCGGGTCGAGCTTGATCAGGTCCTCGAACGTGAACATCAGGGCCTTGATCTTTTCGGCCGACTCGCGGCTGCGCTCTTCCAACGAGGTGATGAAACGGCTCTCCGTCGCCCGGTCCAGATTGTTGAAGATGTCGGCCATCATCTCGTGCGCGTCGCGCCGATTGGTCCGCGCCAGATTGCTCATGAATTCGATCCGGAGCGTGCGCTCGACCTTGTCCAGAATGTCTTTCTGCACGGATTCCATGCGCAGCATGCGGGTGATGACTTCCATGGCGAAGTCTTCCGGCAGCTCCGACAGCACGCGCGAGGCATGATCGGGCCGGATCTTCGTCAGCACCACGGCGACCGTCTGCGGGTATTCGTTCTTGAGATAGTTGGCCAGCACCGTCTCGTTGACGTTGCCGAGCTTGTCCCACATGGTGCGGCCGGCCGGCCCGCGGATCTCCTCCATGATCAGCTCGACGCGGTCGTCGGGCAGGATCTTGGCCAACAGCCGCTCGGTATTGTTCATCGAGCCGACCAGCGAGCCGGTCGACGCCATCTGGCTGACGAATTCCATGAACAGCTGCTCGACGGTGTCGGAGTCGATCTGGCCGAGGCTGGACATGGCCAGCGTAATTTCCTTGATCTCGTCGTCGTCCATCAGCTGCCAGAGCTGCAGGCCGTGCTCTTCGCCCAGCGCGAGCATGATGACGGCGGCTTTTTCGGCGCCGGAAAGTTGGATGCGAGCGGCAGCGGGTGGCATCTCTCGATCCCTCGATCAGGTTTCCTGGTACATCCAGGACCGGAAGACCGCGACGGCGTCCTCCGGGTGCTTGTCGACGAGCTCGCCGATCTTGCGGATCGACGACTCCTTCACCCGCCCTTCGATCTTGTCGAGGTCGATCCCGCCGTCCTCTTCGTCGCCACCGCCACCGCCACCACCGCCGCCGTCGACCTGGGCCATCACCATGGCGCGGGCCTCGTCGGCCGACATCTCGCCGGACTCGATGGCGGCGATGATCTCGGGATTGGCCAGCATGGCCTTCTCGGCTTCGGCATGCGTCAACTGGGGATGGCCGCCCGGACCGGGAAGCTGTGGCGTCTCCGGTTCCGGCGGCGGCTGGAAGGCGGCCGCGATCAGGGGCCTCAGCACCAACAGCATGGCCAGCAGGGCGACAATGACGAAGGCCGTGATCTCGCCGATGCGGAACAGGTCGCTCTTGTTGAGGCCCAGGAAGCCTTCATCGAGCGGCAGGCCGTCCAGATCCTCGTCGGGCCGGACGAACTGCATCGAGACGACCTCGACCACGTCGCCGCGCGCCTCGTCGAAGCCAATCGACGATTTCACCAGCGCGGCGATCTGCGCCAGTTCTTCCTCGCCGCGCGGCTTGTAGGTCGCCTGACCGTCCTCTGCCGTCTCGTAGGCGCCGTCGACCAGCACCGCGACGGACAGCCGGTTTACCGTCCCCGACTCGCGCACGCGCGTCTGGACGGTCCGTGAGATCTCGTAGTTGACCGTCTCCTCGAGGCGCTCTGACTGGCTTGCCGCGGTGTCGCCGGGTGTCGCCTCGGTGTCGGCGGTGGGCAGGTTGTTGCCGACGGTGACGGTTTTATCGGCGTTGGCCTCGCTGGAGCTTGCCGTCTCCTCGATGGTCTGTGTCGAGCGGGCGACCTGGCTCTCGGGATCGTACTCCTCGGAATTCGTCGTCACGCGGTCGAAATTCATGACCGCCGAGACCTGCGCCCGGACCTTGCCGGCGCCGACGGACTGCTCGACCAAGCCCTCGATCTGGTGCTTCAGGCGGTTTTCATAGGCCAGCTGCAGGTCGGCGAGACGGCTGGCGCCGCCTGTCGTACCCTCGTCCTCGCCGCGGGACAGCAGGTTGCCTTTGCCGTCGACGATGGAAACCCGGGAAGGCTCGAGATCCGGCACGGCCGAGGAGATCAGATGCTGGATCGCCTGGACCTGCGGCGCGCCCAGCCGGGATCCGCCGCGCAGCTTCAGAATGATCGATGCGCTTGGCTCCGGCTTGTCCCGGCTGAACAGCTCGCGCCGCGGCAGCACCAGGTGAACGCGGGCGGCGGCGACCCGGTCGATGGTTTGGATCGTGCGCGACAACTCGCCTTCAAGGGCGCGCAGATGGTTCAGGTTCTGAACGAAGCTGGTCGTGCCCAGCGAGTCGCTGCGGTCGAACAGCTCATAGCCCAACGAGCCGCCGCTCGGCAGACCTTCCTCGGCCATGGTCAGGCGCAGCCGCAGAACCTGGTTTTCGGGCACGTGTACGTTGCGGCCCTGGTTCGAGAGCTCGAAGGGCACGTTCATGGTTTCGAGCCGGCCGACGATGCTGCCGGCATCCTCGACGGTCAGATCGGCGAACAGCAGGCTCATGTGCGGCGCGGCGAGCCGCGCCGACAGCATCACGAAGCCGGTGATCAGCAGGGCGGCGATCGTGCCCATGACCAGCAGCTTGGCGGGGCCAAGGGATCGAAGTGTCGTGATAAGACTGTTCACGTCTGGGACTACCGCACGCTAGAACCTGGCTACCGGCAATCGGGGACGCCAATCGGATGGTCGTCCGCCCGCCTGTCCGGTGCGGAAAATCTTGCCTAGTCGTCGTGAAAAACCGGTTAACGACAGGAAGATATTGCCCAGTCTCCGGCGCCGGCTGTCGCGGTTTAGCCTTGCTTGCGGTGTCTCGGTCGTGGGCGGAGCGGGGCGTTTCGAAGCCCGCCGTCCAGTCGGGCGGATCAGTTCTTGGTCGAGTTGCCCGAGCGGCTGTCCTCGGCGTCCCGGTAGAGCTGGACGCGCGTGGTCCGCAGACCCGGCAGGCCGAAGTTGTCGATGGCGCGCTGCCAGGACAGATACTCCTCCACCGACAGCTCGTAACGCGCGCAGGCGTCTTCCAGGCTGATCAGGCCCCCGCGCACGGCGGCAACGACCTGCGCTTTGCGCCGGATGACCCAACGTTTTGTGTTGGGCGGCGGCAGATCGTCGATCGTCAGCGGTTCCCCATGGGGACCGATAACGGATCGAGGCCCGTGGATATCGGTGTCCGTCATACTGGTGACCTGGAACTCATTCATCTTTGATGGCCTGGAGGGTACGCGTTTCCGTTTAAAGAAAGGCTAAGCGACAGGGTTAAGAGGGGGCTAAGCGGACCCGGCCAAAATGGCGGAAACGGCCGGGTCCGCAGAGCTGTTAGCGCTTGATCCGGATCAGTTCTTCCAGCATGTCGTCGGCGGTGGTGATGATCCGCGAACTGGCCGAATAGGCCCGCTGGGTGGTGATCATGTTGGTAAACTCCTCGGCCAGATCGACCGTGGACGCTTCCAGCGCATTCGGCGCGATCTTGCCGGCCGTCCCGATCCCCGCTTCCTGTAGGTTGAACGGTCCGGACGTATCGGTGGAAATGAAGGCGTTCCCCTGTTTGTTCCCCAGCCCGTTCGGATTGGGGAAGATGGCCACCGGCAGCTTGTAGATCTGCTGCTGATTGCCGTTGTCGAAGAGCGCGGTGACGATGCCCTCCTCGTCGATCGAGACGCCGGCGAGCGCGCCGAAGACGGCGCCGTCGACCGAGGTTTCGATCAGCTCGGAGGCGGACGCGAACTGCGTGACGCCATCGGTGGTGCCGATGGTGCCGTAGTCGAAGGTGATGGCCTGCGGCGTGGTGATGCCAAGGCCGGCGGCCCAGTTGACCGAAATGCTCGACAGTGCCGTCGGCACGGTATTCAGGCTGCCATCAGTGTTGAACACGAGGTTTCCGGAAGCGATCAAGCCGTTGGTGCCGGTGGTGTCGGTCGCCGGGCTGGAGATCACTTCGACCGACCAGGTGTTGGTCGCGGTCTTCAGGAAGGCCATGCGGACGGTTCGGGCGCCGCCCTGGGAGTCGATCACCTCGATGCTGCGCTCGAAATGCGGCGTCGTGGTGCCGGCCGCCATATCGCCCACGGTGTAGCCGGCGGAGACGGCCTGCGAGGCTTCGAGGTTGGCCTTGACCGACGCCGTGGTGGTGGACATGGCCGAGCCGGTGATGGCGTTCAGGTTAATGGTCTGTAACACCGTCAGGTCGCTGCGGTTGGTCGGAATGTTGCCGCTGGCGTCGATCGGCCAGCCCTGCAGGTAGAGCCCGGCGGCATTGCGCAGGAAGCCGTTCTGGTCGGCGGTGAACTGGCCGGCCCGCGTATACATGTAGGTGCCGGTGGTCGCCGAAGGCTGAGCCAGCGTGTTAACGACAAAGAAACCATTGCCCGAGATTGCAATGTCGGTCGGGGAGATCGACGATTGCAGCAAGCCCTGCCGGTCGATCAACGAGTTCGGCGCCGACTTCACGCCGCCCGGCGAATAGGCCGAGGCCGACCGCGTCGCCGTGACCAGCGTCGAAAACGAGGCCCGCGTGGTCTTGTAGCCGACCGTGTTCACGTTCGAGATGTTGTCGGCGATCATGCCGAGCGACTGGCTGTTCGCCGCCAGACCCGAGACGCCGGAAAACATTGCGCCATAAATGCTCATCCTAAGCTCCTTCGTTGTGCCGCCTGTTCAACGAGCTGGCGGCCAATGCCATTGTCCCTACCGGTAAGCGTGCGTTCTGCGCGATCAGCTTTCGGCTGATGGTTCGGTAACCTTGATTACGTTCGAGAGCTCGACCAGACCGTCGCCGACCAGCAGAACGGGTATGCCTTCGATGGTCTGGACGCCCGTTACGCGGCCGACGATGGAGGTACCGACACCGATCGAATTGCCGTCGGCGTCGACCGCGCTGACGTCGATCGTGTACGTCCCGTCGGGCAGCGTCTCGCCCGAATTGTCCTTGCCGTCCCAGACGAATTCGTGGACGCCGGCGTCGGTCTCGCCGGTGGTCGCGTAGACCAGCTTGCCGTCCGCGTCGGTAATCGTGATCGACGTGCGATCGGCGTCGCTCTCTACGCCGTATTTCCAGACCGCCTTGCCGTCGGCCAGCAGGGTGGTCCGCGACAGGGCTTCGATGTCCTTGCCGATATAGTTCACGGCGGCCGACGTCTGTTCCGCCAGCATCAGGCCGAGAACGGATTCCAAATTCTTGTTGGTGGCGATCGACTGCTCGACCTCGGTGAACTGGACAAGCTGTTCGGTGAACTGGGCCGAGTCCATCGGGTCCAGCGGATCCTGGTTCTGCAACTGGGTCGTCAGCAGCGTCAGAAACGTGTCGAACGTGTCCGACAAGCTGGCGCTGGCGGCGGACGAGGCGCTGTTGGTCGTGGCGCCGATACCGGTGATGTCCACGTATCAGTCTCCTCTAGACGCTGATATCCAATAGGCCGTCGGGCCGGGATGCCGCCGGCGTGCCGGCGAGGTCGATATCGCCAGCTTCCGGTTCCATGTCGGCGTCGGCGCCATTGCCGCTCGCGGTCTGCTGGCCGTCGGCGCCGTCATGTCTGAGCGAGAAGCTCAAGCCGCCCGAATTCGTCTGCAGGCCCGCGTCCTGTAGGGCGCGTTCCAGGCCGCGTTGATCGCGTTGCAGCAGGTCCAGTGTTTCCTGCTTGTCGGCCGTGACGACGGCGATCACGCGACCGTCATGGCCGACGTCCATCTTCACGTCGACCCGGCCGAGCTCGGCCGGATTCAGACGAACCTGTATCTGATTGATCCCATCCTGGGCCGCCCGGGCGATCTGCACCGCGACCTGCATGGTCGGTCCCTGCATGTTGGCGGCCGGCCGTGACGGCGAGGCCGCCGCGGTCGACGATTGGCTGCCGCCTGCGGTATCCGCCGTCGCGTTGGCGCCAACGCCGGCTGTCGGTGTTGTCCCGCCACCGCCGGATGCCGCGTCGACGGTCTGGTTCACCGCGGCATGTGCGGCCCCGGACGTGGTCGACGCCAGCAGATTGGCCTTCGCGAGGTTCTGCACGTGAGGTAGCTCGGCCTGACCCGGGTTCCCGCCTGCGTTCGGCGGCGTGGTCGGCTGTCCGGCCGGGGCCGGCATGCCCGCATTGCCGGTCGGTGCGCCGGCGAAGGCCGGCACCGTGGCGTTGGACGTGTTGGTGGCGGTTGACGTGGCGTTGGTGGTCCCGGCCGTTGTTGCCGGAATGGCCGGATCCGCATCCGCCGTCGTTATTGTCGGCTGCGTACCTGTCGTCACCGCCGCCGTTGTCGTTGGCGTCGTCGTCGATGCGGCCGGCTTCGCGGCGGCCTTCGGCTCGGATTGACCCGCCGCCGGTTTTTGGGCGTTGGCGGCGCCGGTCGCCGATGCAAGCGCCGCGCCGGCCTCGGCGGCGGCGGGCGTCGACGCGGCGACGGCAGGCTTGCTGCCGGCCGCGTTGGCCGTGTCGGCGCTGTTCGGCAGGCCGGCGGCTTGGCCAGGCGCTGCTACCGGTTCCGTTTGCGGCGGCATGCCGCTGGCCGGTTCGTTGGTCGCGACAGGTTGCTGCGGCTTGCCGGCCGCGGTTTCGCTCTTCGGCTTAGCGGGAGCTTGCGTCTGATCGCCGCTTTGCGCCGCCGCGTCGGCCTTGGCCGGCTGATCGGATTCGGATTTGACGGTCGTTTGCGCGTCCGTCTTCGGTTCCGATTGCTGGTCTTGGCGAGCGGCCGGCCGCTCGGTCTCGCGCGCGTCGCTGTCCGGGTTCTTGTGAACCTCGGTCAGAACATCGGAAAACTGGTCTTCAGACCCCGGCTGACCGTTTACCTTTGGCGGCGGCGGGGCGGTCGGGGCGACGGGCAAGACGTTCATACTGACACCAGGTTGCTCGCACTGCGGAATCGATTGGCCGCACACAAGCAAGGGTCAGGCCAAGCAGTCTCCAATTTAAGTTGTTGAAATCATTGGGTAAGCGCCGCCTTGTCGATCAATCGCGGGCGGCAGCTTCGACCGGTCCGGCAGAACCTGCCGAGCCTGCGGGTGGTTTTTGCCGGGAGGTCTTCACAACCCGTCAGCCCGCGTTAACGGATTATTAGTCAAACGTCACACATGATTAGGGTTAATGCGACCTTTCGCCGGTCTGGGCGGGTCGCGCGTCGTCGTACCAGAAGGAACCGTTCAAATGTCGAATGCGGATTCTGCGACAGAGGCCTATGACCGCGGTGATTTCGCCACGGCGATGGAAGAATGGCGCCAGCGTGCCGATGCGGGTGACGTTGAGGCACAGGTCAATCTCGGCTTCATGTACAGCAGCGGCAATGGCGTTGAGCAGGACTTCGCGAAAGCACATGCGTTGTTTAGCAAGGCGGCGGAGCAGGGTCACCGCGAGGCCGAGTATAGTCTTGGGGTCCTGTACGGAACCGGACTCGGTATCGAGCACGACAGCGCCGAGGCGGCCTATTGGTTCACAAGGGCGAGCGACAAAGGGCACTCGTCAGCGATGTGCAACCTGGCCTCTCTCTATGAACGCGGCGAGGGCGTGACCCAGGATTTCGTCAAGGCGGTCGAGCTTTACGGCAAGGCGGCGGAATCCGGCAATGTCGTGGCGATCTTCAATCTCGGCGTGATGTGTGAGAACGGGGTCGGGGTCGCGCAAAACTTCGAGCGTGCGATTGAGTTCTACCGCGCAGCGGCGGATGTCGAGTTCCCGCCGGCGCAATACAATCTTGGCGTTTTGCTGGCCCAGGGCTTGGGCACCGACGTCGACCTCGACGGCGCGAAGGTGTGGTTCAAGCGGGCGGCCGACCACGGCTACGAGCTGGCGCAACGCAATCTTGACATGCTGGCGGAAGACAAAGCGGCGGCGGCGCGCTGAGCTCAGCGGCGTTCGTTTCCCGCCGATTTCGTCGTCCGACGGTCCTGGCCGTCGTTTCTCAGCCGTTCCCGGCAATACCGCGGTCCGAACGGACTGGCGGCGCCCGCGACAGACTTGGCCTCAGGCTTGCAAGTCAGGCAGCAGTGAAACTGAAATCCTGTCGGTGGAGCTCTGCCCTCGTCATGACTGCGACGAAAATAATTCAATCGCGACGGCCAGTTAGCAATAGGCCGCGCATCGAGGTGCGCCGCCGGCCATCGGCCAATCGGGCGGCAGCATTTGCCCATGCGCGGCGGTCGGTTGCCGGTCGGTGGCAGCTTCTTCCCAGCGCGATGCCGACGCCAGCTTCCGAGGTCTGAACCCATGTCACTGGATGCCGTATTGCGCTCCGCAATTACCGGCCTGAATGCAAGCCAGGCAGCGCTGCGCGTCACGTCGACCAACATCGCGAACGTCAACACCCCAGGGTATGCGCGTCAGGAGGTGCAGTTCGCCACCACCGTGGTCGGCAACGAGACGGCCGGCGTCGAGATCAGCGGTATTCGCCGCATCGTCGACGCCTTTCTGCAAGGCGAACTCGTCAACGCCACCGCCAACGCCTCATACCACGAGCGGCAGGCCGAGCTGCACGACAAGCTGCAAACAGTGCTGGGCCGGCCCGATGGCGGCAACACGCTGGCCGCGCGCCTCGACAAGATGTTTGCCTCGTTGGCCGAGACCGCGGTCGAGCCCAGCGATATCGCGCGTCGCATCGGCGCCGTGAGCGACATTCAGACACTGGCCGACGACATCGACAGGATCGCCCGGCAGGTCAACACGCTGCGCGCCGACGCCGACCGTCAGATCGCCAGCGACATCAACACGATCAACGCGGCGCTGGAAGAGATCTTCGAGCTGAACCCGCTGATTAACGAGCAGATGCTTATCGGCGGCGAGACGTCGGGTCTGGAGGAGCGCCGTCAGCAGGCGATCAACCGGATCGCCGACATCGTCGATATCCGCGTCATCACGCAGCCGGATGGCTTCGTCAACATCGCCACCCGATCCGGTCTCGTGCTGCTCGACAAGACGCAGCGGCAGCTGCAGTACACGCCGAACGGCCAGGTCGACACCTCGAGCCAGTTCAACCAGATCACCGTCAACAAGGTGGATTCCATCACCGGGGTCGTGGCCTCGACCGGCGATCCACTCTATCCGGGCCTCCGCTCCGGCAGTCTCAAGGGGCTGCTCGACATGCGCGACAAGGAGCTGCCGGAGATCCTGAGTTCCCTCGGCGAGTTGTCTTCGCGCGTGATCGACCAGCTGAATGCGGCCCATAACGACAATTCGCGCGTGCCGGCGCCGAATGCGCTGACCGGCCGCAACGTCGGCGCGTTGGGAACCGATCCGCACGGCTTCACCGGCGATGCGACCTTCGTGGTGCTCGACGCCAACAACGAGATCGTGTCGCAGTACACCGTCAACCTGGACAATCCGGCGCTGGTTACGCTGAACGATGTGATTGCGGATGTGAACGGCAATCTGACAGGCGGCACGCTGGCGCTCACCAACGGCGTCATGAGCCTGACGGCGACGGCCGGCACCAACGGGGTCGCCATTCAGCAATCCGCCGCCGATCCCAGCAGCCGCGGCGGGCGCGGCTTCGCCCACTACTTCGGCATGAACGATCTGATGGAGGCCCGTGGGCCCGCCCACTTCGATACCGGCCTGACCACGGCGGCGGGGCACGGTTTCGGCGCCACCGGCACGGTGTCGATCTCGCTGCAGGGGCCGGGCGCACAAGTTGCCACGACCTATACGCTGAACTTTGCGTCGGTCGGCGGCACCGTCAACAACGTGCTTTCCGACCTGAACACCAACTTCGCCGGTTTCGCGACCTTCGGGCTCGACGGCAACGGCAAGCTGACGGTGACGCCGGCGGCAGGCTTCGGGGATTATGTCATCAACGTCAGCAGCGACAGCACCGGTCGCGGCACGACGGGCGTGACGTTCTCGGAGTTCTTCGGCCTGGGCGAAAGGCACCGTCAAGACGCGGCCTTCAACGTCAAGCTAAAGGACGCGATCAAGGCCGATCCGAACCTGTTGGCGCTGGCCAAGGTCGACCTGACGGCCGGCGCGGGCGTGCCGGCGCTGACCACGGGCGACAATCGCGGCGCCTTGGCCCTGCAGGCGGCCGAGACCGCCGCGGTCGGATTCGATGCGGCGGGCGATCTGACCTCGATCACCACGACGCTCGCCAGTTATGCCGGTGCGCTTCTCTCGACCGTGGGGCAGGAGGCCGACAAGGTATCGAACCTGTCGCAGGACCGGGAAACGCTGCGGGCCGAAATTGAAGCCAAGCGCGAGCAGATATCGGGCGTGAACCTGGATGAGGAGCTCGCCAACATGATCATCTACCAGCAGTCCTACAACGCCGCCGCGCGCATGATCACCACGGCGAACGAGATGTTCGACGCGCTGTTGAGCGTGACCTGATCGGTGAGGGGATAGACATCATGACCCGCATTTCCACCTACGGACAGAATCAGATCCTGATCACGCAGATGCTGCGCAATCAGGCCGACTTCCAGCAGTCCCAGGTCCAGGTCGCGACCGGCAAGAAGGCGATCAACTTCCAGGGTTTCGCCAACGAGTCGAGCGCGCTTCTCAGCGCGAAGACGGTACAGACCCAGACGAAGACCTATATCGGATCGAACCAGCAGCTGATGCAGCGGCTCGAGCTCTATAACCTCTCGCTCGGCGAGATCGGCAATATCGCCGATACACTGCGCGAGGACATGATCAAGGCGGTTAACCTGAACTCGGGCCTCGGCCTCATCGACAAAGTCGAGTCGCAGCTCGACCGGCTGATCAGCCAGCTCTCGACGACCTACGAAGGAAAGTTCATCTTTGCCGGCAACTCGTCCGAGACCAACCCGATCAACATCAGCGACACCGCCAGCCTGCTCGCCCTGCCGGCCTCGGCGAACGCGTTTCAGAACAGCCAGCTGAAGCCCAGCCTCTCGGTCGATGAGAACCAGACGCTGGAATATGGCGTGCTGGCCGACGACGCGGCAGGCGGGGTGTTGGAGGCGATGTACCGCATTCTGCAGTTCGAGAACGGCACCCTGCCGACCGGCGCCGGGGCGTTCGCGCCGGCCGGCAGCTTCAGCGACCCGCTGACGCCGAACCAGCGCGATTTCATCATCTCGGAACTGACCAACGCGGTCGCGGGCATTGACGCGGCGCGCCAGGCAGAGGCCAAGAACGGCGTCAACCTGCAGATGATCGACCGGTTGATCGACCGTCAGAGCGAGGAGCTCGGGTTTCTCGGCACGTTCATCCACGATATCGAGGACATCGATGCCGCCACGGCGATCTCCAAGCTGAACCAGGATCAGACGACGCTCGAGGCCTCGCTGCAGACCATCGCGCGCCTGAACCAGATCACGCTTCTGCAGTTCATCTAGCCACTCGGGGATTGAACGCTTATGACGGCGCAGGACATTCAGATCGGCGGGATCGACCTGGTTACCGGCGGCGCCGGTTTCATCGGCAGCCATTTGGTCGACCGCCTGTTGGCCGACGGCCGGCGGGTGCGCGTCATCGACAGTTTCGTCTCCGGTGGGCCGCACAATCTGGCCCACCTGAAGGATGATGCCAGGCTTGACCTGCGGCAGATCGACATCCGCGACCGCGCGGCGACCATGGCGGCGGCGTCGGGCTGCGAGCGGGTGTTCCATCTCGCGGCGCTGGCTGACATCGTGCCGTCGATCCAGATGCCGGACGCCTATCACGACACCAATGTCGGCGGCACCTTCAACGTGCTGCAGGCGGCGCGCGAAGCCGGGGCGAAGCGCTTCGTTTACGCCGCCTCAAGCTCCTGCTACGGCATCCCCGACACTTATCCGACGCCGGAGACGGCCGAGATCCGGCCGCAATACCCCTATGCCCTGACCAAGTATCTGGGCGAGCAGATGGTGCTGCATTGGGGTCAGGTCTACGGGCTGCCCGTGGTGTCGCTGCGTTTCTTCAACGTCTACGGTCCGCGGTCGCGCACCTCAGGCGCTTATGGCGCGGTGTTCGGCGTGTTCCTGGCTCAGATTCTGGCCGGCCAACCGCTGACCGTCGTCGGCGATGGCGAGCAGACGCGCGATTTCACCTTTGTCGGCGATATCGCCGACGCGGTGGCGACGGCGGCGGCGAGCGACGTCTCGGGTGCCGTATTCAATGTCGGCACCGGTCGTGACGTCAGCGTCAACCGCCTGGTGGCGCTGCTGGGAGCGGCCGACAAGGTTCATCTGCCGAAACGTCCGGGCGAGCCGGACTGCACGCTGGCCGATGTGCGTCTGATCCGCGAGCGGTTGGGCTGGCAGGCCAGCACGCCGATCGAGGACGGCGTCGCCGTGATGCTGAAGAATATCGATTATTGGCGCGCGGCGCCGGTTTGGACGGCCGACAAGATCGCCGACGCGACGAAGGACTGGTTCCGCTACCTGTCCGACGGCTGATCTGACAGATCGATACAGCGCGGCGCTTCGCCGGCCAGATAACTCTTCCACATCGCCTGGATGCTGGCTTCGAGATTCTGCCGGTGACGCTCGGTATCGAATAGCGCGCAGCCGTCGCGCTTCGCCACCAGCCGGGCCTTCAGGTCGGCGAGCCGCTGTGGCTCGTGCGCCAGCGCGACCGCTGTCTCCACATAGGCCGACAGATCGTCGACGATGAGCTCCGGCATGCCGGCGGCGCTGACCAGCGTCGCGCCGAGACGGGCCGGCGGCGTGTTGCCGAACATGGTCAGGACCGGCAGACCCGTCCACAAGGCATCGACAGTCGTAATGCCGCCGCCATGATGAAAGTTATCGAGCGCCAGATCGGCCTGTGCCAGCCGGGCGCAATGCCATTCATGCGGCACGATGTTGGCGAACCGCAGTCGCTCCGGATCGACTGCGTGATCTAGCGCCTCGCGCCAGAGGTTGCGCTTGGTCGCGGTGGTCCAGTCGCCGAACCACATGACGCTGTTGGGTACCCGCTTCAGGATGTCCATCCAAGCCTTGAAGATGATCGGCTCGAACTTGCACGGATGGTTGAAGTTGGCGAAGACAAAAGCCCGGTCCGGCAGGCCAAGCTCGGCTCGCGTCGGCTGCCAGTCGGCGATCGGCTGACGCACGGTCGCCATGAACGTGTCCGGCATGTAGACCAGCTTCTCGCTGCAGAGATGTTGCCATTCCGGTGGAATGTAGATCCGGTCGGTGATCAGGTAGTCGATATAGTCGGCGCCCGTGGTGATCGAATAGCCAAGATAGTGGGCCTGCACCGGCGCCGGCCTGAGCGCCATGATCGGCATGCAGTTGAGGGCGGTCAGACCGGCCACGTCGATCAGCACGTCGACCTTGTCGTCGTGAATGATCGCGGCACCGGTATGGGGGTGTCGAAACGGCAAGTCGGTGAAGTGGTCGAATGTCTTTCGATAGCTGACGCTGAACTCGCCGCCGTTGCAGGGCTGAGTGCAATAGCCCAGCACCTCGAAGCGGTCGCGGTCGTGACCGGCGACGATGTCCTTCAGCACCAGCGGCAGGCTGTGAAAATGCGTGTAAGGCAGCAGGTACCCAAGCCGAATTCGTTTACCGCGGCCGATCGCCGGCGCGGCATGCGCATACGGTGCGCCGGGACGCTTTCCCTGAACCTCCTCGGCGACACTGCCGGCGCGATTGACAGCCGCATCGGAGATGAATGAATAACTGACGGGCAATGCTTGCAGGTTGAAGACGTCGAACCTGATCGGATCGCCGGATTCGATCTGGTCCGCGATGCGGTCAATCAGCGCCGCCGTCCGATCGTCGTAGTCCCGCCAGTCGCAGATGCTCAGCGTGAGGTCGAAGAGTCGCGCCTCGGCCCGCTGGTTGTCAGGACATATCTGCAGGATTCGCCGGTAGAGCTCGATCGCCTCCTCTTCGAGTTTCAGCGACTCCAAGAAGCCGGCGGCAACCGTCAGGTTATGTACGCTGTCGTCGCAAAGCGGCAGTATGGCGCGGAGATGTTGCTGAGCTTCGGACTTGCGGCCCATGTCGATCAGGCACTTGGTCATGCTCAGGTTCGCGCTCACGAGCTCAGGCTCGAAGGCGATGGCCCGCTTGCATGCGGCCAACGCCTCGTCGAAGCGTCGTAAGTTCATCAGTGCGACGGCGAGGTTGTTCCAGATGCCCGCGGCTTCCGGCAGGCGGCGGTTCAGCATTTCGAGAATGGGCAACGCCTCGCGGTGGCGCTCCAGATCGAGCAGCGTCGTGGCGCGTTCGATGGTCGGCCCCAGCGCTGGCGCCAGCTTGCGTTCGGCTTCCTCAAAGCAGCTCAGCGCCGTGTCCAGATCCGACAGGCAGCGATGGCACAGGCCCAGATTATGAACCGACAAACCATCGTCGGGATTGAGTTCGAGCGCCCGTTGAAAAGCATCGACGGCGCTCTCCAGGTTCCGCCGCTGCAGCTCGATCACACCGTAGGTATGCCAGCCGTGAGCATAGTCTGGGTGTTGCGCGACCAGCAGTTCGGCCGCGTCGGCCGCGTCGTCAAGGCGATCGGCATTGCGAAGCGCTTCCGCCAGACTGGCCCGGATAGCTGGTGCTGGCGATAGCTCGGCGGCCCGCTCCAGATACTCGATCGCCAGGTCATGGTCTTCGGTCTCGTAGAAGCTCAGACCGAGGTGCAAATTCGCATCGGCGTCCTTGGGCTCGCGGACCAACACGTCCTGCAGCGTTTGCCGTCCGGCACCCGTCTGGTCCAGCGCGAGTTGACAGATGCCGAAGTTCCGCATCACCTCCAGCGCGTGCGGATCTGCTTCCAGGATTCGCCGATAGTGGCCGGCTGCCTCGGCGACGTGGCCGACGACACGAAGACAATCGGCCAACAGGGCGCGCTCTTCGAGTCGGTGCGGCTCGCCGTCGACCAAAGCAGCCAGGATCTCGATCGCTTCCTGGTGCCGACCGACAGCGCCCAGCACCAAGGCCATGTTGCGTTGGGCCGCCGCATTGTCGGGCTCGACCGCCAGCGCTTCGCCGTAGAGCTCCAGGGCGCGCTCGAACTCGCCTTTCGCCGCAAGGAGGTCCGCCGAGACGACGATGGCGCCCGCGTCCTGCACGGCTTCTGCCAGATGACTGTTCATGCGCTGTCAGCAATCAACTTCATGCGGTCGTCCCGATTATCCAGGACGGACAATTATCCACCACCGGCGCAGCGGAATTCGGCGTAGGCCACCTAGCTGTCAAATCAGCGGCACCGCCAGCGTCGGAATTCCCAAATGGTGGATCAATTAGGGTTGATGCTCGGTTAATGCCGGGAGAATTGTGTTTCTGGCTGCCTTAACAATTCCTTAGGCATACCGCGAAAAACTCTCGGCATGGCGGCAGCGCGATTGATGCGCATTTTCGGCCGCGAGGATCGGCTTTGTTCGGCCAGGTATCGAAGGTCAGGGGAATGTTGGACATCGGCCTTTATCGGATGAGCGAGAGCCTTGCAAAACAGGCAATCCGCACCTGGCGGTACGCCCAGGTTCACCGGCTGGATGTCTTCGAAAAGGCCGGCTTTCCGGTTCGGATCAGCAACATCGGGGAACTCGATCAGATCGTCGGCTCGATGCACAACAATGACCGGTTCATCGAACTCCAGGCGGAAATCGCCGGGTTTGACGGCGCCGACCTCGATTTGTTCACCGCCGCACTTGCGGATTTCTACGAGTTTCATGCGACGGCATTTCGCCGGCCCGAGATCACCATGCCGCTGGCGGAGATGATCGCTCATCTGGCGATCTACAAGATGATCTCCGCCTATCGGTCCGACTTCCGCAGCGTGCTCGAAATCGGCCCCGGCAATGGACTTTTGGCCTTCTTCCTGCGCCGTCATACGGCGCTGGAGAACTACACCCAGATCGAAGCCTGCGAGTCGTTCTACATGCTGCAGAGCCTGATCTGCGCGCACCTGTTCGGTTCGGCCTTCGACGAGTGGGCCCGGCCGCGAGGCATGGACGCGGCCGCCAACTGCTACGTCGGCGATGGTCAGGTCGCGGTGCAGCAGTTCACGCGCAAACCCGAACTGAACCCGACCCTTCCGCTGGACGTCGACACGTTGTGCCATCACGTGCCGTGGTGGCGGATCGGCGAGGTCGCCGAGCGCGGCTGGACATTTGACGTCGTCACCTCCAACGCCAACCTGCTCGAGTTTACGCCCGAGGCGCTGAACGACTATGTGTCGCTGATGCATCAGGCCCTGGCCGACGACGGCATTCTGTACGTCCAGTGTTTCGGCGGACGCGTCAACGGCCAGGTCGCCGACGCGGTTGCCAAGCTTTATGCCGCCGGCTTCCGTTCGCTGCTTCTGGTCCCGGACGGCGGCACGCTGTCGGGGCACGAGAGCGGTCTCGAAAAGCGCCTGGCGCTCGGCAACGGCGTCTTCGTCAAGGAAGGTCATAGCGAATTCGATAAAGCGCCGTCGGCACCGCCCGCCGAGCACGTGAGCGATTGCGACACCGTCCGCCGAATGTGCTTCAGCACGCCCTTGGAAGGGCGCCGTCAGGTTAGCGAGGCCGACGTCCTGCAAGTCGTCACAGCCGAGAACCGACGTCGTCGCACCACGTCGCCGCGAGCAACCCGTGCGGCCGCGTAGCGACATGCATTCCGTCAAGAACCCGCGCTGAAACGAAAGCACGGCTTCATCATGCGTAACGACGTTCTCTATGCTTGTTTTGACCTCGACGTGGCCCCGCCGGGCTACAATTTTCTCAATTTCCTCGTGCTCGCCGATATCGCACGCGAAGAGCTGGGGCTGGCGACGGTGCACGTCGTCTTCGTGCCCGGCGAGGCCGACGGCTTTCGGCGGGAGGACATCGAGTATCCGCTAGTCAACAAGGAATGGCGGCTGCGGCAGATCTGCACACCCGCACTTTGCCTGCTGCCGACGTGTACGGGCCATACCGTCTGCGCCAGTCGGGACGAAGCGGTCACGCTTCTTGACGGCCGCGCGCAGCACGTTTTTCCCTTCGGCTACCAGGTCGATTTGCCTGTGCCCGATCACGACTATATTCGGATCGTTCAATCGGCAGCGGCCGGACAGCGGATCGATCGTCTGCAGGCGCCCGGCCAAGCGCGCCTCTATGTCAAGAACTGGCTGAACGCGGTTGCCGGTGACCGCCGCGTTGTCACGATCACGCTGCGCGAGAGCACCTACGACGTTCATCGAAGCAGCACGAATGAAAACTGGATTGCGTTGGCGAAGGAAATCGAGGCGCGTGGCTTCTGTCCGGTCTTGGTCAGGGATACCGAGCGCCTATTCGAAACTCAGCCGGCAGAATTCGATGGCGTTCCCGTCTTTCCGCATGCCGCCGTCAATCTGGAGCTTCGCGCCGCACTGTATGCCGAAGCGTATTTGAATACCGGGATCAACCAGGGACCGTGGACGCTTTGGCATTTCCTTGCAGAGGTTCCGTACCTCTGTGTCTACATCATCGATCGCATGCTGGAAGGTTGGCACGTCTATCACATCGACGGTTCCGGCTTCACCGTCGGTGAAGACATGCCGTTCGCCCGAGGCTGCCAGGTGACCTATTGGGGTGATGATCATCTGGAAGACTTGCGCCGTGAGTTCTGGGCTCTGGTCGACCGGCTCGAGGCCGGAGATCACCGACGATCTGCGCGTACCGGCGGCGAACCCAGCGGGCAAAGCGGTTTCGAATTGGCGGATCGCTATCGCGATAATGGGCAGTATGCCCACGCGCTGGCGATCTACCGGTCCATGCTGGACCAGGATCCCGACAATCTACAGGTTCAGTTTCGGGCTGCCGTGGTGAGTTTCGAGGCCGGCGACTTCGAATCCGCCGTCAACTATTTGGTCCAGCCCCTTGCCGCACTGGGGCCCGAGCCGGCGGTCATTGACATCTTGGTGCGAGCGAAGACGAAGCTCGGGGCAACCGATCAGGCGCTCGCGCTTCTCGAGTTGGGGATCGCCGAGCATCCGGACGATTGTGGGTTGTTGGAGCGTCAGGGCGACGTCTTGATCGATCAATCCCGTGCTGCCGATGCCAGGGATTGTTTTCGCCGCGCCCTTCAACTGCAGCCGGATTCGCCTGTCCTGGCCAAGAAGCTGGCTGATGTCTCTCTGCAGTTGGGCGAAATCAACGACGCGATCCGTCTTTATGCTGGCCTGATCAAAGATCATCCCATCAGCGTCGTCATTATCGAGTGCCTGGCACGCGCCTTGAAACTGGCCGGCCGGGATGGTCTGGCCGCCGACTGTTATGAGGTCAGCACCGCCCTTCGCTCCGGTCGTGAGCCGTCTGTCGATCGGCTCGACCAGGTGATCGCGGACTGCTTGCAGAACGAAAACGACAGCGAGGCGGCATGAAGGCGTTTCCTCTCGTGTCGCCAGGGCGTCGACCAATGAAAAATCTGGAGATTGAGTGATGCGTGTTCTCTTGGTCGTTTACGACAACGACGCCTACATGCACTGGTTCCCGCAGGGTCTTGCCTATATCGGCGCCGTGCTGCGCAATGCCGGCCACGAGGTCGAGGTCTACAGCCAGGACATGCATCACTGGCCGGACGACCACTTGAAAGACTATCTGGACGAGAACGAGTTCGACGTCGTCTGCGGCAGCTTCATCGCCGGCTACTACCAGTACCGTCGCCTGAAAGGTCTGTCCCGGGCGATCAACGAGTCCAAGAACCGGCCGTTCTACGTGTTGGGCGGCCATGGACCGACGCCCGAACCGGAATTCTATATCGGCGTCACCGGCGCCGACGTGATCGTCTGCGGCGAGGGCGAGCAGACCATCGTCGACCTGATCGACCGGCTGCAGAACGGTTTGCCCTGGGGCGACGTCAAGGGCATCGCCTACATGGACGGCAACAAGTGCGTGGTCACGCCGCGGCATCCGTTGATCGAGGATCTCGACTCGATCCCGTTCCCGGCCTACGACCTGTTCCCGATGGAGTATTACCGGCTGATGCGCGAGCCGCATATGGATCCGTCGGATTTCATCATGCCGGTGCTGTCGGCGCGCGGGTGTCCCTTCCGCTGCACCTTCTGTTACCGGATCGATCCCGGCTACCGCGCGCGGCAGCCGGAAGGCATCATCGAAGAGATCGAGATGCTGAAGAAGGACTACGGCATCACCTACATCATCTTCTCGGACGAGCTGCTGATGTCGTCGGTGAACCGCACGCTTGAGCTATGCGAAGCCTTCATGAAGGCCGATATCGGCGTTAAGTGGAACTGCAGCGGACGCCTGAACTGGGCGACGAAGGAGGTGATGAAGGCGATGAAGGACGCGGGCTGCGTCTTCATCAACTACGGCATCGAGAGCGTCGACAACGAGGTCCTGAAGAAGATGAAGAAGGGCCTGAACTACGACCAGATCATCGAGGGCGTCGAGAACACGCTTGAAGTCGGCATCAGCCCCGGCCTGAACATTATCTTCGGCAATGTCGGCGACGACCGCGCCACGATGAAGAAGAGCATCGACTTCCTGCTGCGCTACAGCGACGGTTCGCAGATGCGTACGATCCGGCCGGTCACGCCCTATCCGGGTTCGCCGCTCTATTACACGGCGATCGAGCGTGGGCTTCTCAAGGACGCGCACGACTTCTACGAGGTCAAGCATACAAACTCGGACCTGATCACGGTCAACATGACCGAACTGGAGGACGACGCGTTTTATGGCTTGCTCTCGGAGGCGAACCAGATCCTGATCGATGACTACTTTGAAAAGAAGCGCGCCAACGCCATGGATGAGATCGTCAGCCTCTATGGCGAGCGCGACGACAGCTTCCGTGGTTTCCGCCACACATGAGCTTATGGCGCGTCGTCAGCGTCGGCTGATCGCCGGCGCGCCAGCTCTTCCTCGGCCAACGCGCGAACGCGCGGGTCACGGTATGCGCCGTCGCGCAGGCGTGTTGTCAGTTCTTCGTCCGTCAGCGCTGACAGATCGGCCCGGAGCAGGTCGAGACCTTTCGTCCGTTCCCGTGACCATTCGTTGATCGGCATGGATTCGAACCGATGGACATTGCAGATCGGCAAGACGATAGACGATCCGAGTTGAAATGACGATCCAGTCTGAAGCGGAGATCCGTCCAGCGGACAAGGGCCCGACGACCTCCGGCCACGAGAGCAGGATCGGCTTCATGCAAGGACGGCTGTCGCCCTTGGTCGATGGCCGGATTCAGGCGTTTCCGGCGCAACATTGGCGCGACGAAATACGGCTCGCGGGTGACCTGGAATTCCGACGCATGGAGTGGACGCTCGATCACGACGGATTGCACGAGAATCCCCTGCTGACTCCCGGCGGCCGAACCGAGATAGAGAAGCTGGCGGGCGAACAGGATCTGCTGATCAGATCCGTCACCGGCGATTTCTTCATGCAGGCACCGTTTTTCAAGTTCGACGGGTCCGAGCGGCGCGCACGCCTTGACGATCTGCAACGCGTGATCGATGCCTGCCTGGCGATGGGAATTACCTGTCTGGTCGTGCCGCTGGTGGACAACGGCAGCCCCGACGGACCGCGCGAGCGGGACCTGGTTTCGGAAACACTGACGGGGCTCATGGCGCAGCGGCGGGACGAACCGTTCCGGCTGTTGTTTGAAAGCGACCTGCCGCTGGATCAACTGCGCGCCTTCATGGATCGGTTCCCCGATCGAGGCTTCGGCGTCAATCTGGATATCGGCAACAGCGTTGCACTCGGATTCACGCCAGCTGAAGAGATCGCAACGCTGGGTCCGCTCATTCATAACGTCCATGTCAAAGACCGCCTGCTCGGCGGGACCACGGTGCCGCTGGGTCAGGGCGCCGCCGATTTTCCGGCCGTCTTTGACGCCCTGCGGCGCATGGGTTATGGCGGTCAGCTCATTCTGCAAACCGCCCGGGCGGCTGACGGCGACCATGTCGGCGCCCTGGTCGGATATCGCGACCAGGTCCGCACCTGGCTGGCGGATGCGGCCTGATGGATCTTGAACTGGGGCACAAATCGGCGGTCGTTGTCGGCGCCTCGCGCGGCATCGGCCGCGCCATCTGCGTGTCGCTGGCGGCCGAAGGCGCCGATGTGCTGGCGCTGGCGCGCGGGGAAGCCGATCTGGCGCGGCTGGCGAGCGAGCATGGGGTGCGGACGGCGATTTGTGATGCCATTGAAGCGGCCGATCTCCACCGGGTCGCCGGCGCCATCGCCGAAACCGGACGGCCGATCGATATCTTGGTCTGCAACGTCGGATCGGGCCGCTCGACGCCGCCCGGCGAGGAAAGCGTCGCCGAGTGGCGGCGGGTGCTGGACATCAATCTGCTGTCGACGGTGGGCGTGATCGAGCGGCTGCAGCCGCACCTGGCGTTGGATGCCGTTGTCATCTGCACCTCGTCGATCGCCGGTCGGCAGGCCCTGGGCGCGCCGACGGCCTATGCGGCCGCCAAGAGCGCGCTCGACGCCATGGTCGCCAATCTGGCCCGCCCGTTGGCGAAGACAGGCATCCGCATCGTCGGTGTGGCGCCGGGCAATATCCTGTTTCCAGATTCGGTCTGGGACCGGAAGCTGAAGGAGGATGCGCGGGGCGTCGGCGACATGCTGGAGCGTGAGGTGCCGCTGGGCCGTCTGGGACGGCCGGAAGAGATCGCCGACGTCGTCGCGTTCCTAGCCTCGCCGCGAGCGGCATTCATGACCGGCACTACAGTCGTCGTCGACGGCGGCCAGACGCGCGGTCACTGAGACATGGGCGATCTCGACAACCGAAATGTGCTGATCACGGGCGCCGCCGGCCTGCTGGGCCGCGAGCATGCGGTCGCAATTGGCCGCGCCGGCGGCCGGCCGGTGCTTGTCGATATCGATGCTGGTCACCTGAAAGAGGCTGTCGGCGACGTAAACGATCGGATCGGCGGCGAGCGTGCGATCGGCCATGTCGCCGACATCACCGATCGCGATGGCCTGGTCGCGCTGAACGACGAATTGACACGCGACGTCGGCGGCGTCGACGCCGTCGTCAACAACGCGGCGATCAATCCGACGATGAGCGGGCCGCAGGCGACGGCGGCGTCGCGGTTCGAGACCTATCCACTGGAGATGTGGAACGCCGAGCTCGCCGTCGGCCTGACCGGCGCCATGCAGGTCGCGCAAATCTTCGGCAAGGCGATGGCGGATCGCGGACGCGGCGTGATCGTCAACATCGCCTCCGACCTCGGCGTCATCGCGCCGGATCACCGGATCTACGCGTCGAGCCGGCGGATGGAGGATGTCGAGAGCTTCAAGCCGGCGAGCTACGTCGTCTGCAAGACCGCGATCATCGGCCTGACCCGTTACCTCGCGACCTATTGGGCGCATCGCGGCGTGCGTTGCAACGCGCTGGCGCCGGGCGGTGTGTTTGCCGATCAGGCCCAGGCCCTGGTCGACGGCATCGTCGATCGCGTGCCGCTCGGTCGTATGGCCAGGCCCGACGACTATCACGGCGCCATCGTCTTTCTCTGCAGCGACGCCTCGGCCTACATGAATGGCCAGGTCATGGTCATGGATGGCGGGCGTAGCGTCTGGTAGCCGGCACGACCGCCGACCCGCATAGCGAATTGCAGTAAGCGCCGATGTCCCTGAAGGTCATGCTCGTCGCGCGCGCCAGCTTGTCCGACCGCATCGAAACATTCACGGGCCGGGCTTCCGAAAGATCGAAGTCGTGGATGCTACACGGCTTTATCGTGATGTCGCGGACACCGGTTGCCGAACTGAACGCGGCGAGCAGAATTTGCAGCAATTCGATCCGGCGAAAGGCTTTGTTGCCGGAGAGGTGAAACAGACCGGACAAATCGCGCTCGATGACGCGCGTGATCGCCGTCGTCACGTCGTCGATGTGAACGGGCGAGAAAATCTGGTCCTGGGCACAGGTGATGACGGCGCCGGGGTGGAACTGATCCAGCCAGTTGGTGAACAGTGTGCCGTCGCCCAGCTCACCACCAAACACCTTGGCCAAACGAAGAATGGCGTGGGGTACGCCCAACCCGTTGAGATAGCTTTCCGCGTCCAGCTTCTGCCGTCCGTAGAGAAGGATCGGCCGGGCGTCATCTTCCTCGTCGTAGTTTCCGCGCCTGCCGTCGAAGACGAATTCCGTCGAGGTGAAAACGGGCTTGATCCCCATCTCTGTCAGCTGGTCGAAGATGCGGCAGACGCTGTCGACATTGAGCGCCTGGGAATGCTGGCTGTCCCGCACGCAGCTGTCAGGCTCGGTGTCGCCAAGCAGGACGACGGCGTGCGAGAAGGCGGCCGGGTCGTCGACGATCTGGGCGAGCCGATCGGTGAGCGCGTCGAAGGCGATGCCGCCGGGAAACGGAGTCGAGCAGTAGGTGCCGACGGCCCGCGCGGGGCCCAGGTGTCGGAGCAGGTGGCGGCCGACGAAACTGGAGGCCCCCAGCACCAATATCCTGCCGCCGCCGGTCATCGGCGGGTCAGGACTTCAGAGACTCGGCGATCTCCATGGCCTGGGCGATGCAGTCGTCGACGTCGACGCGGTACTGATAGCTGCCGGCGCGGCCGATCGAGAATACGCCGTCGGGCATGGCGTCGAGATACTTCTTGGCCCTGGCATACTCGCTGGTCAGCGGCACCGGATAGTAGCGGCCGTTCCGGGACGGGATTTCCATGCCGATGATGGTGCTGTCCGCGTCGTAGTTCTGCCGGGTGAACTGCTTGTACTCGACCAGCCGGGTAAACGGCTCCTGGCTGGCGTAGTAGAGGAAGTAGACGTTCTCCGGGAAGGCATGCGCGATCGGCAGCACGAATTTGTAGAAGTCGCGGCCGATATAGGGCAAGTCGCCGTATTCCCCGTTCATCACGGTATCGGGCGACAGCGTGTTGACGATGACGTCGTAGCTCTGTTTCTCGCCGTCGACGACCACGGTCTTTGCCGGAAGGTCATAGGCTTCGATGCGCGTTCGCAGACGCACGTTCGTGTCGGCCGTGGCGATCTCGAAGTAGTCGTCATAGCCGTTGCGGGCGTGCGGGTAGGCGGAGATGGCGCTGTCCCAGGCCTCGCGCGGCCCTTCTTTCAGGGTCACGCCCTTTGGCGACCAGTTGAAATCGTCGATGGTCTTGTTGTCGTCGACCATCCACATCTTCTGCGAATAGGTGTTGACGAACTTGTCGTAGAGCGTGCGGCCGATCGAGGCGATCCAGAACTCCTCGAAGTTGCGGGCTTCAATGGAGCCGCTCAATGCTCGGGCCTCCTCGAGCTCGGCATGGATCTGATCGCGCTCGGGCATCCGGTCCACGTCATCGATATGGACCGGGTAGTTGTAGAACTGTGCGTCCTGCTCGACATAGGTCAGGAAGACGTGATCGTTGCAGCGCCGCAGCGGGCAGTGCTGGTTCAGGTATTCATAGACCTTCTCGTTCTGGGTCAGAAAATGCCGTGGGCCGAATGTAAAGGGGTGACCGCCATACCAGAGCGTTTTGCAGCCGCCGCCGAGGAACGGCGCCGCCTCGACCAGGGTCACGTCCCACGCGCCGTTCGCCGAGAGTAGGTGCGCCGCGGCGCAGCCGGCGAAACCGCCGCCGATGACAAGAGCCGTCTTCATTTCCCTCAACGCCTTTCAGCAGATCGTCCCGGTATGCCGGTAACCACCGACCAAAGTCATTGAGCGCGAATATGGTAAACAATCCCTTCACGGTGCCTCGCCGGGCCGCCGCGACGGCGCTGGTCCAGGCGCCTGACGAACGATAACCGACGCTGCCCCGGCGGGCCGTTGAGCGGCCCCGGTTTCCGTTTTCTTAACCATTGCCAACCAGATTAACCATGTTGCGCCTGGCGCCGGTTTCGGCGGCCGGCAATCCCGCCGGGGCGGACGATCGGAGGAACGACTGTGAGCTTGTTTCTGATTGGCGAAATCGGCATCAACCACAACGGTGACATCGCGATCGCAAAACAGCTGATCGACGCCGCCGCCGACGCCGGCTTCGACGCCGTCAAATTTCAGAAGCGCACCGTCGACAAGGTTTATAGCGAGGAATACCTGGACAGCCCACGGCAGAGCCCCTGGGGCACGACCCAGCGCGACCAGAAGCTGGGCCTCGAATTCGACGAGGCGGCGTTCGGCGAGATCGACCGCTATTGCCATCACCGCGGTATCGGCTGGTCGGCCTCGGCCTGGGACACGGACAGCCAAAGCTTCCTCGATAGGTTCGATCTGCCGTTTAACAAGGTCGCCTCGCCGCTGCTCGGACACCGGCCGTTGCTGCGCCAGATCGCGGCCGAGGGTCGCAAGACCTTCATTTCGACGGGCATGTCGTCGCTCGATGAAGTCGACGAGGCGGTCAACTACTTTGTTCAAGCCAATTGCCCGTTCGAGCTGATGCATTGCAACAGCAGCTATCCGATGGCCGAGGAGAACGCGAACCTCAAATGCATCCCGATGCTGCGCGAGCGCTTCAATTGCGATGTCGGCTATTCGGGACACGAATCCTCTCTGATCAAGATCAGCGCCGCCGCGGTGGCGTTGGGCGCGACGTCGATCGAACGGCACATCACACTGGATCGCGCCATGTACGGTTCCGATCAGGCCGCGTCCATCGAGGCCGGGTCGCTGCGGGGCTTCGTGCAGGCCGTGCATTCGGTCGAGAAGGCAATGGGCGACGGTGGAAAGTCGGTTCGGCCGGAAGAGCAGGCCGCGCGCGACAAGCTGCGTGTCGATGTAGCGGACACCGGTCCGGAAGTGGTCGCCGCCTGACCGTATTCGGTATCGACGAGTAGCGACGATGTCGACCAAGCCCATTGTGCATGCGCTTATTCCGGCCCGGGGCGGCTCCAAGGGCGTGCCGGGAAAGAACGTCCGCAGCGTCGGCGGCTTTCCCATGGTGGCTTTCAGCATTTTAGCGGGACTCGAGGCGGCACGCATCGACCGTACCGTGGTCACGACGGACGCCGAGCATATCGCCGATCTGGCGCGGCAGTTCGGCGCCGACGTGCCGTTCCTGCGCCCGGCCGAATTCGCCCGCGACGAGGCGCCGGATCTGGCCTACATCAACCATTATCTCGATTGGCTGCAGGCCTATGAGGGCGCGCTGCCGGATTGGCTGGTAATCCTGCGGCCGACGACGCCGCTGCGCGACCCGGTGGTGCTGGACGAGGCTATCGACGCCTTCGCGGCGCGTCCGGAAGCGACCGGCCTCCGCTCCATTCATCCGCTCGCCGAACCGCCGCAAAAACAACTGGGTCTCGAGGACGGCTGGCTGGTCGGTCTGTTCCCCCACGACCCGCGCGCCGAATACTACAACCTGCCGCGCCAGTCCTTCCCGCAATCCTATCAGCCGAACGGCTATGTGGATGTCGTCCGGGTCGACTACATCCGCGAGACCGGCATGTTGTACGGCGATCGCTCGCTGGGATTCGAGACAAAGCCCGTGATCGAAATCGATCATCCCGAAGACATGGATTACCTCGCCTATTGGATCGAGCGGCATGGCGATCCGCTGCTGGACTTGCTGCGTAGCCGGTTCGGGCCGCGCGAGATCGTCCCGGCGGCAGCAGGAGACTGACGAGCGATGTCGTTTCATTTCAGCCGGACGCCGGTCGAAACCGCGCCCGTCGAGACCACTTACCGCCGCATCGCCACGCCGCTGCCGGTGCCGGATTCCCTGCCGTTGCTCGATGAGCTGGCCGCCGTCGAAACGCGGGCGATGCACGGCCAGATGCCGATCGTCTGGGATCGGGCCAAGGACTTCCAGGTCTGGGACCGTTGGGGCAATTGCTGGATCGACTTCACCTCGACGATCTTCGTCGCCAATGCCGGACATGCGAACGACCACGTGCTGGCCGCGCTCAGGCAGGCGCTCGATGCCGAGCTGCTGCACAGCTACAACTATCCGACCGAGATCCGGGCCCGCTATCTGACCGCGCTGGTCGCGGCGATGCCGCCGCATATCGACAAGGCCTATTTGATGTCGACCGGCACCGAGGCGACGGAGGCCGCGTTCCGGCTGATGCGCATTCACGGTCAGCGAAACGGCAAGGGACCGGGCGTGATCGCGTTCGAAGGCAGCTATCACGGCCGCACGCTGGGCGCCGCCCTGATGAGCGGCAGTTCGGCGTCGCGGGATTGGATCCGCTACGAGGATCCGCACGTCCACCGGTTTGATTTCCCCTTTGGCTCCGACAGCGACAACGTCGACTGGCGTGCGGTGTTCCATGCCGAGCTCGATGCACTCGCGGCGCGTGGCGTCGATCCGAAGCGGGATATCAGTGGCCTGATGCTGGAATCCTATGTCGGCTGGGCCGCCGCGTTCTTCCCCCGCGCCTACGTCGATGCCGTCGCGACGTTTGCCCGGGAAAACGACATTCTGCTGGCGTTCGACGAGGTCCAGGCCGGTTTCGGCCGGACAGGCAAGTTGTTTGCTTATCAGCACTATGATGTCGAGCCGGACCTAATCTGCTGCGGCAAGGGCATCGGCAGCGGTTTTCCACTGTCGGCTCTGGTCGGCCGTGGCGAGATCCTGGACCTTCCCGAGACCGGCATTCTGTCGAGCACGCATTCGGCCAACCCGTTGGGCTGTGCCGCCGGCCTGGCGACCCTTGAAGAGTTCGAACGCCGCGATCTGGTTGCCGCGGCCGAACGCAAGGGAGATCTTCTGCTGGCGCGTCTGCACGATTTGCAGGGCCGCTTCCCCGGCCATATCGACCGCGTCAACGGCCGCGGACTGGTAGCGGCGCTGATCTTCCGCGACCCCGAAACCGGGGCGGCGGATTGCGATACGCCGAGCCGGATCTGCGAGGAAGCCATGCGTCGTGGCGTGCTTCTGGTCCATACCGGCCGGGAGTCGATCAAGTTCGGACCGCCGCTGACCATCGACGAAGCCGCGATCGACGAGGGCATGGATGTCCTGACCGAGATCATGGCCGAGCTGTGTCATCGAGGCCCGCGCCCATGAGCGGCCTCCGTCATGTCGGGATCGTCGTCACCGACGCGGATGCATCGGCGTATTTCTACAGCGACTATTTTGGGTTCGAGACGCTGACCGACACGGTCGAGGAAGGCGAGGCCCTGTCCCGTCAACTGGCGCTGGCCGGCGTATCGGTGCGAACCGTGAAGATGCGCCCGCCCGGCGGCGGCGTTCTGTTGGAGCTGCTGCAGTTCCGTTCGCCGACAGCCGCGCACCGGGACCCACGTCCGCTCGCGGCCTTGGGCCTGACGCATATCGCCCTCACCGTCGACGACGCCGACGCGGTCTACCGGCGCCTGCGGGATGGCGGTGTCAGCATGCGCTCGGCGCCGACGGCGTCGGCCGACGGCAAAGTCGAAATGTTCTTCTGTGCCGATCCGAATGGCGTGCAGCTCGAGATCGTGCAGGAGAAGGCGGCGTGAGTTTCATCCCGATCGCCGGTACGAATTATACCGATATCGCGCGGCGGCGCCTGACCGGCGAGATCGCCGAGTTGACCTGGCTCCAGCAGTTCCGCGATCTGCTGCGGCCGCATCTGCGCCCGGGCATGGTGGTCGCCGATTTTGGATGCTCGACGGGGTACGCCTATACCAGCCTGGCGGAGTTCGACATCCGCTACGTCGGCATCGATTTCGAACCGGCCTATCTCGCCATCGGACACGATTACTTTGCCGGTAATCCGAACGTGTCCTTTCGCCAGCACGACATCACGTCCGAGCCGATCGATCTCCGGGCCGATGCCGTGATCTGCAGCGCAATGCTCGAGCACTGCCCGGCGCTCGAGCCGGCCTTGACGAACATCGCCAACGTCGCCGACCGGCTGTTCCTGCTGCGGACATTTATGGGTCCGGAAGAGATTATCGAGAGCTATGTCGCACCGGTCGAAGGCAACGACGAAGGGGCTATCAAGCATTCCAACGTTTATGACCGCGACGGTCTGGTGCGGCGCCTGTCCGACTTGGGCTTCGATGCGCATGTGATCGCCGATCGCTATACGGGAAGCGAACGCCGGAGCGTGCAGGGCCGTGACCGGGCGTTTCATGTGCTTCAGGCAAAACGGGGCGCGCGCGGTCATGCATAGCGCCGCCCTTAGAAACGATGCCGAGGTGGAGGAACTGTACGGCCGGGCGCGTCTGGCTTACGCCAACAACGACTTTGAAACGGCGTTGGATTTGTTCCAGAAGATCTTGCAGCGGATCCCCGACCACGTCATGGCGAATTTCCACATTGGGCTGATCGCGCATCGTACGGGGAACTCAGACTTCGGCCGCAAGTTCTTTGCCCGCGCGGTTGACGAGCTGCGTCTGCTGGCTTTTGCGCATGGGGGCGACCGCGAGGTTTGGCTGGCGTTGATTTGCGCGGTAGCTGGCAGCGCCGACGACGACGCGATTGCCGAAGCCGTTCGGGACGCGCGCAGCCTGGCCGGCGAAGACGTCGGCTTTCTGCAGGACATCGGCAACCAGCTTGTCGAATACGGCCAGTTCGAACGGGGCATTGCCCTGTTCGAGGAGGCGCTGGCGATTGATCCGAACTGCCCCTTGCTGTTGAAGAAGTTCGGACGCGCCATGGCGAAACTCGGCCGGCACGATGAAGCCGTGACATATTATGAAAAGGTTTTGGAGCGGCTGCCCGACGATGCCAGCACCTACGATGCGCTGGGCATGGTCTTCAATCACAGCAATCTGAACGCCGACAAGGCAGCTTCGGCCTATCGCAAGGCTATCGAGATTGACCCGAACGCCGTCCGCTATAGTCAGATGGCCGACAGCTTGCGGCTTTATGGACAGTTCGACGCCGCTGTCGAGGCGCTTACCGAGGGCATCGCGCTGTGCCCGCCATACGAACTGCCAATGAAGTGCGAGATGTTGCAGCAACTGGGCTGCAACTTAGAATTGGCCGGCCGGCGGGCTGACGCCGAACAAAAGTGGCTGGAGTCTCTGGACCTGACGAGGCAGTTCCTGGCCACCTGTCCGAAGACGGATGTTCTGGCGATCTGCCGAGAGATACGGCTGCTTTGGCGGCTGGATCGGCGGCAGGAAGCGATTGACCGATACACGGCCCTGAAGGCCGATGCGGCGGGGCGTGCGTTCACCTACTCGCCCGACACCTATTCGCAGGACATGGCGGGCGCCTTGACGCGGTTGCACGAAATCGTCGGCGGCCGGGACGTGTTCCTGTTGTTGCACGGTCCATCCGCCAAGGTCTTCGCAGACAGGATCGATGCGTTCGGCGGCCGGGACATCTGTTTCATGACCGGACACAGCTTCGAGTTTTTCGAAGAGGGTCCGCTACGTGAAATCGGGGCGAAGGTCGAGCTGGCGACGGTCAGCAACGCCATGCTGATGAAGGCGCACGGCGATCAGATCGAAGCGTTCCTGGCGCGCGATGCGAAAAACCAGTTGCTGACCTGCCGCTTCTGCTTCGATCAGGCCGGCCAGACGAATCTGAGTTCGCAGGACTTCGAGGCGCGGTACCAGAGCAAGATGCTGTTCTTCCCGCCGCCGAACGTATCGCTGTTGCCGGTGCCGCATTCGCCGTTGGCCTTCCCGCTCTGCAATACCCTGTCGACCATGCTGCCGTTTCTGGTTCTCGGTCGGCCGCGCCGGGTGTTCCTGTTCGGGGTCGACGGCGTCGGGCGGGATGCCGCCGGCGGCGGCGAACGCTACGGGACGAACAATAAGCACTATCGGTACGCGCCCGCCGACGATCATGAAGAGCGAATGCTGGCGCTCAACCTTCTGGCTGACACGTTGACATTCGGATTTGCGGCGGAGCTGAGTTTGGTCGGCGTATCGCTGATGTACAATTTGCCGATCCCGCCGATCTATACCGTTTCGCCTGACAGCCATATCGATCTGTTTCCAAGGATCGATATCGACGCCTGCATCGAGATGCTGCGGGCGTCCGACTCCGGCTAAATCTCAGTCGGCGTCCCCGCGAACCAGAGATTTTCGCCCAGCCGGTGGCGGCAGAGGATCGCCTTATAGCGCCGGTCGGTATCGGCCATCAGATCCGCGAGTTCGGTCTGCAATTCCGCCGGCAGGCCTGCATTGAGCGGTAATCGGGCTGGCCCCAGTCCCTGATGCGCCGATGGCTGCGGTTCGTCGCGCAGCGCCCAATGCAGATGATTGAGCATGTTGTAGTCCTGCGCATAGCTCACCTCGCCCCTGACGCCGGCGCGCGCCAGGACGGCGCTCAGCGATGCCGCGCTGAAATACCAGAGATGGGCCTTGTGATAGTAGAAGCTCCGGTACCGGGGGGCGTCGTAGAGCGACAGGAGTGGATCGTCGAGGTTCGGCACTTCGACAACGAGGGTGCCGCCCGGCCGGACATAGCTGGCGAAGGTTTTGCAGGCGGCGATGGGATCGTCAATATGTTCCAGCGTCTGGATGGCGACGACCAGATCGAAGGCGTTTTGGGGCAAGCCGGATTCCGCCAACGTGCCGCTATGGGTGGTCAATCCGAGCTCGTCGCGGGCGAAGGCCGCCGCGCCGGAATCGAGATCGAAGCCGACCGCTTCGCCCACCCGTTCGTTCAGGTGGGAGAGCAGATGGCCCGTCGAGCAGCCGATCTCGAGCACTCGGGCGTCGGCGGTCAGATTGGGCGCCAGCAAGTCCAGGCGCTGCTGCTGGTAGTTGACGTGCGCCTCGAAAATGTCGCGGTAATCGGCCGGGCGGCCCGGCGTCGGTCCATGGTGTTTGCGATATTCGCCGTCGTAGTAGGCCTTCAGGTCGGCGCCGGCATCGTGCTCGCGTTCGAGGATGCCGAGGTCGCAATCCGGACAGTGTAGAACCCGGCCGGGCCCGTTTCGCAGCTCCGTCGTCAAGACGGCAAGATTCTGTCGGCCACAGAGATAGCAGGCGGTCGCAGACGTTTCGGCATGCGGTTGCGGCATTGCGGTCATGATCGGGTCTTTGACCTCCGGTTAAGCGCTGGCGGAGAGGGCAGGAGCGCTGGCCACGGCCTGCGAACGCGCGTTGGCATTGACGAATGTTGAGATCTGTCGGTGGGTTGAATCCGGGGTAAATCCGGTGACCCGCTCGAGCTTGCTGGTGTCGATCCAGAAGCTTGGCGGGCGTTCGCCGTCATCCACCAGCTCGGAGCGTGAACCACAAAGCTCGCGCATCCGCGCAAGGGTCTCGCGCAGCGGCTGGGGCGCCGTGGCGGCCGCGTTCACGACGTGATGGCCGTTGGGACCGGATCCGATCACGTGGTCGACCAGCCTGTTCAGTTCGCTGGCGTCGAGCAGATTGTTGAACGGCCGGTCGCCGTTGACGAAGGTGACGGGACGGTTGTCATTGAGCGCCTGCAGCACCTGGCCGATCCAGGCGCGGAAGTAGCCCGGACCGGTGATGCCGGGCAGGCGCAGACACAAGACGTCGCACGTGTTCGGCAAGTCCAGCAAGATCTCCTCGGCTAACCGCTTTGTCCGGCCGTAGAGGTTGGGCGCTCGCGGCTCTTCCGTCTCGCGCAGGCACGATCCGTCGATGCCGCCGTAGACGCTTAGCGTAGAGAGATAGATCAGGCCTCGGACATTGGCCTGATCGACATAGCGGGCAATGTGCAGCGCGCCATCGACATTCGTTCGCGCATAATCGGTGGCGGTCAGCGTCGGGTCCAGATGCGTGACAGCGGCGGCGTGCACCACCCAATCGACGTCGGTCGGAAGGTCGAGCGGATGCCGCAGATCGGCCTGCAGGATCCGATGCCGGTCGTCCGCCGGCAGCGACGGCGGCGTGCGATGATAAACGCTGAGGACATGGTGGCCGCGTGCCAGCAAGTCTGCGGCCATCAGACGGCCGATGAAGCCGCCGGCCCCGGTGACGAGCACGCGGCTCATTTTGACCGGTCGGTGGAAAGACCCTCGATGGCGCATTCGACCGCGCGCAGCAGCCGTCGCCGCCCTGCCTTGTCATCGGCGGCCGGCGCCCAGTCGGGGTAGGTGGCGTCCCGGTCGGGACGGAACGGCCCTGGCTTGGTCTCGTGATAGACGCACCAGCCGCTGAGCGGGTAGACCATGTGATATTGCCCGACCTCGATCCGGTAGATCAGGCAATCGTGACCGAGACGGGCGATGTCGACGATCTCGCCGTCGTCGTCGAAGACGATCGAGGCGAGCTGGCCATCGATGATCTGGTGCCCCTCGGCCTTTTCCAGATGCTTGTGCGGGCGGCAGTAGATCCCCCGCCGTTGCACGATGATCATCTGGTGAAAAGCATCGTTCCGGTCGCCGTGAATACAGATACGGGCGTTGTCGACCTTCTCGGCCTGCGCCGTTTGCTTCAGCCAGGCAATGATGTCGGGCCCGATCCCGCCCCTGGGATCGGTCTGCACAAATGACAACGACGCCGCGGACATGTCCTGGCGCAGGCCAGATGGAACGGTCAGCTGGGCGGTCGGCTCGGCCGGCGCGACGGGGGGCTGGGCGAGGGCCGGCACCGGTTAGATCCCGGACCCGCCTGATGTTGATGCCGGCATATCGGACCGATGGACCGCTACGACCGTGCCGTTGGGCGTACGCGAAGCGACGCCGTATGGACATGCCTTACGCATGCGTTAATTTTGCGCCGTCTATGCTTAACAAACGTTTACCGACCGCCTGCCCCCGGGGGCAGGCGCCGGCGGTTGTCGCGACGGCGTCCGGCGCTATATAAGGCGCGCATGGAACGGATCGATCTCGATGGTCTCCAGAGAGGGGCGCGGGTTGTCGTGGCCATGTCCGGCGGCGTCGACTCGTCGGTCTGCGCCGCGCTTTGCCATGAGGCCGGCTATGACGTCATCGGCATCACGCTGCAGCTCTACGACCATGGCCAGGCGGCGCGGCGCCCCGGCGCCTGCTGCGCCGGCGTCGACATCCATGACGCCAAGCGGGTGGCCGAGCGCCTCGGCATTGCCCACTATGTGCTCGACTACGAGGATCGTTTTCGCCAGTCGGTGATGGACGATTTTGCCGACAGCTATCTTGCCGGCGAGACGCCGGTGCCTTGCATCCGCTGCAATCAGACCGTGAAGTTCCGGGATCTCCTGGGCACCGCCCGCGAGCTTGGCGCCGAAGCGCTGGTCACCGGCCACTATGTCCGCCGGGTGGCGGGCGAGGCCGGCCCCGAACTGCACCGCGCCGTCGATGCGGCGAAGGACCAGAGCTATTTCCTGTTCGCCACGACCGCGGCCGAGCTTGATTTCCTGCGCTTGCCCCTGGGCGAAATCGCCGACAAGGCGGCGACCCGGGCGGTCGCCCATCGCCATGGCCTGCCGGTGGCCGAGAAGGCGGACAGCCAGGACATCTGCTTCGTACCGCAGGGCCGCTATGCCGAGGTGATCGAGCGCCTGCGTCCGGGCGCGGCCGATCCCGGCGAGATCGTCGACCAGGCGGGCCGGGTGCTCGGCCGGCATGACGGTATCATCCATTTCACCATCGGCCAGCGCCGCGGCCTGGGCCTCAGCATGCCCGAACCGCTCTACGTGCTGCGGCTGGAGCCCGAAACCCGGCGTGTCGTGGTCGGCCCACGGGCGGCATTGCTGGAGCGGCGCATCGTCCTGAAGGACGTGAACTGGCTGGATAGCGCGGCCGTGCCGCCGGCCGGCCGGGCTGTCGGCGCCCGCATCCGCTCGACCCGGCCGCCGGTCCCGGCCACCGTCTTCGCGGCGCTGGATGGGCATATCGAGGTCAGCCTGCACGAGCCTGAAGCCGGTGTGGCGCCCGGTCAGGCCTGCGTGCTCTACGACGGCAGCCGGGTTTTGGGCGGCGGCTGGATCGCCCGCGCCGAGGGCAACCGCGCCGCCGCTTGACAGCAAGGCCGCTTCGTCCCTATATCCACCGCCTGCGGCAGAGGTAGCGAGCCGCGTGCGTGTGGCGGGGTAGCTCAGTTGGTTAGAGCAGCGGAATCATAATCCGCGTGTCGGGGGTTCAAGTCCCTCCCCCGCTACCAAATTTCCTGAATTAGAACAATCTGCTAGAAGTCCCGCTTGCACCTTGCGTGGTGAAGATGCAGCGCTGTGCCGGGGGCATTGAGCGGGAACCAAGAGGCGTGGAGCCGTGGCACGGACGCAATCATGATCCGGTCGGGTGCGGGGATTGCCGTCGTTCTGATGCTCTTGCTGTCGGCCGATGGCAAGGTCGGCGCCTCGGCCCCGCGATTCTCCAACCTGCAGGTCTTGCCGGAAGACGCGACGCCGGCCGAGGTGTTCCAGGTCATGAAGCTGATGACCCGCGCGCTCGGGACCGAGTGCCGTGTCTGTCACCGCACCGGCGCGCGCGATTTTGCCGCGGACGCGGAGCCCCTCAAGGTCACGACGCGCGGCATGATGTGGCTGGAGTCGACGGTTCGCGGCGGCATTGACTGGCGCGAACCGCCCGCCGACCTGTGTGTCGACTGCCATCGAGGTCGGCTGCGGCCGCCGCCCGGCGGCGGTTGAGCGGTCGGCCGCAAAGGCGAGGCCGCGTATTCTCGTAATTTCGCGAAAGGGCTATGATCGGGGACGGTTGACAATGGTCGAACCGCCGGAGAAGCGAAACATTGTCTCGCGCGCGACTGGCCCCGGTGCTGCTGCTTCTTGCGCTCTTTTCGTCGAGCCACGAGGCGCGGACGGCCGACACGCAGGATGGATACGCAGGCTCCAAGGCCTGCGAAGGCTGCCACACCTACATTTACAACCAGTGGCGGGGCACACGGCATAGCTTCTCCGTCAAGACGCCGGCCGAGGCGCGATCCGCCGGTTTCCCGTTGCCCCGGCCACGCCAAGGCGGCGGCGAGCTAACGATCCGGTCGTGGGACGACGTCGCTTACGTCATCGGCGGGCGGCAACGTATCGCCTATGCGGATGCCGCGGGTCGCGTTCAGGACACCAGCTATCACCATCGGACCGGGGGTTGGGATGCGTTTCCAACCAAGCCCATGTCCGTGTGCGGCCCGTGCCACTACACCGGCTTCGGCGTGGGCCCCGAACATTCGGACAATCCGGTGCTGCCCGGCCGCTGGGTCGAGCGAAACATCGGCTGCGAAGCCTGCCACGGACCGGGCGCGCGCCACGTCGAGAGCCTGGAGAAGGCGGACATCCAGGCCGACCCGTCGTCACGCGTCTGCGGTCAATGCCACACGGCGGTGGGCAAGGTCCTGCCCAAGGGCGAGCTGCATGCGACCCACGATCTGGTGCAGGGCTGGAACCAGGACCCGCACGTCACCGGCGTCCGCTGGAATTCCGACAACGCCTTCTGCGCGCGCTGTCACGCGCCCTATCAGGGCCACATTCCGGAGGCTGGCGAGGGTGCGGCGCGTCGGGTCTTTTCCGAGACGAAGCGGAACATCACCTGCATCGGCTGTCACAATCCGCATCAACTGACCAATGCGAACTATGGGCCTGACAACGTCTTGCTGACGCCGCCGCTGCCAATCCCGTGGCATACCCACGAAGGCCATGATGCGGACTTTACGACCACCGACTACAAGGCCTGGGACAGCACCGATGAGGTCTGCGAACGCTGCCACCGGGGGGCGGATCGGGTCGATCTGGATCACGCCAACGCGACGTGCCAGGACTGCCACAATCAGTTCAACCGCAACCATGGACGCGAGTCCCGACGGCTCCACGACGCCAACCACCCCGCGTTGAGCTGCCGTGGCTGCCATGAGGATGCCGACCACTTAATGGCGGTGCTTTACCGGGATCCCGACTTCCTGGCGCCAAAGCACATCCACAACCTGAGGACATTGCCGGCGCGGGCGCGGACGAAGTATGGCTTCCGCTACGCGGAGCTGATCCGGCCAGGCGCGCTGGCAACGAACGTCTCGATCCAGGAAACAGCGGCCGCGGTCGCAGAGCAGAACCCGAACGGCGATTTGCCGAACCAGCCAACCGTCATTCGGCAGACCGGATCTGCTCACCACGAGGCGCTGCGCGAACTGCTGTCAGCGCCGGTCCACCGCCGCCTCGCCGGGGACGAGACCGTGTCGGCGAAGCAACGGGCTCTATCCGAGGCGCCCGACTCTGTCGGTCGCTATCTCGACCTGGCTGATGTCTACGCGGGGCAGGGTGAATTCTCGGCGGCACGGGAGATTATCGCGCACGGGCTGGCGCTCGACGCGAGCCGGCTCCTGCTGGAGCTGCCCTTCGGCCGAGACGCGGACAGGTCCGACATGGGCGAGACGGCCGAGGCCAGGGCTCGCACATTATTGCCGCCGTCCGCGTTGCCGGGCGAGGAGGCCCTTCGAGCTTGGCTTCAGGGCTATCTGGAAATGACCGAAGGACGCTTCGCGGACGCCGCCCGGACGTTGGCGTCCGTGCAAGCGGGTTCGACCGAGCGCGTGTCGTTGCGATTTCATCTGGCGCTGGCCGAGTTGGGGCAAGGCCGCTATCGCGAGGCGCTCGTGGCAATCAAGGCGAACCTTCGTGCGAACCCTGAGCACCGGGCATCGAAAGTCGGGCTCGGATTCGTGCACCTCGCTCGGCGCCGATCCAAGCCCGCGATCGAGGCGCTGACGCGGGCGATCGCCGACCATCCCGGTGACGCCGCGGCGCTCTATATTCTGGGGCGCGCTTATCTGACTGGCCGGGATATGGCCAACGCCGTTCAGGCCTATCGGGCCGCGGTCGATGCCGATCCCAATTTTCTCTTGGCCCGGTTCGACATGGCGCGGGCCTATGGCTTCGGCGGACGACCCGATGCGGCGACGCGCGTTTATCGAGAAATCGTCCGCCGCCAGCCTGGTCTGTTTCAGGCCCGGTTCGAGCTTGCCAATGTCTTGAAGCTGCTGAGCGACAGGCTGGCCTATCAGCTGCAGTCCGCGCGCGAGACCAGCCCGCCCACGGACATCAGCGTCGCGCGCTGGCGGGACCGCCTGTCCGGTTGGGAGCGGGAAGTCGAGAAGTTCCGGGATCTGGCGCTCTCCGAGCTGGCGATCGCGGCCAGTGTCAGACCCTCGGCGATCGAGGTGATCCGGCAGGTGGCCGAGATCTACCGGCAGTCTGGGCGCCTGTCCGAGGCCGAGCGGTTCTACCGGTGGCTGGCACGCCGCCAGCCCGAATGGTGGCTCTACCGGTATCGGCTCGGTGTCGTTCAAATCAGGCAGGGCCGCGACGCCGAGGCGATCGAGACGCTGACACGGGCGCTGACGATGGCGCCGACGGACGGTGACACCTTTCTTGCGCTCGGCCTGGCGCAGATCCGCGCCGGCCGACTTGACGCCGCCATCGACACCTTCGAGCGCGGCAGGATCTACGAACCGTTCAATCCGGCTCTCTACACCAATCTGGGCGCGGCATATGCACGCCGCGGCAATCTCGAACACGCGAGCGCCGCGCTCGAACGTTCGCTGGAGCTCGCCAGCTTTCCGCTGCCGCGTGTGCACCTGACACATACGAATCTCGCCATCGTGCGTATCAGGCAGGGCCGCCCCGAGGCTGCGGCTCAGTCGCTGAGACGCGCCCTGCACAGTTTTTCGCAGTACGCCTATGCCCGCGAGCTGCTCGACAGGCTGAATGCGGGTGAGCATCTGCACGAAGCTGACTCGCCGCCCGACGTCGTCTTCAACGATCTGCTCGAGCGCTTCGGCGAGGTCACGACGGTCGCGTTCGCCAATGACTAGTCGGGTGTTAGGCGTCGTCGCCGGGCTGTTGGGCCTGCTGGCCATTGTTGAAGGCGCGATGCTGTGGCAGCTGCATCAAGAACACGCCACGGCCAGTATCGAACTTCGCGCCAGCAATGCCGGCCTGGAACTCGGTCCGGAGCATGGACGGGTCTTTGTTCATCCGGCGGAGCGGACCGACCAACTCGTCGCCGAGGGCGCCCTTGAAGAGGAAATCGCGGTTGCGCCCGGGACCTACGACGTCCGCGTGCTGTTTACCCGCTCAAAGGACAACCAGAGCATTTGGCTCGACGACGTCGTGCTCGAGCGAGGTGCGCGGGCGACGCACACCGTCGAGTTCGGCTCCGGCGAGCTTAGCGTCGAGGCCACGGTCGGGAGCGGCGCCGGCGAGGTCGTGGTCTATGTCTTCGAGAGTGGCGACCAGGACAGGATCATTACGTCGATGCAACCGGGCCAACCGGTTTTGATTGCCCCCGGCACATACGATGTGCGGATCGTGCTCACCGAAGCCGCCGAGGAGCGGGCCGTCCGCTGGCGAAAGGGCGTGCCGGTTCAAACCGGACTGCAAACCAGGATCAACGTCCGCTTCCAACAGGGCGCGTTGCTCGTCGCTGCGCTGAACGGGCAGCAACCGTTGCCCGACGGCGCCGTGGAGCTGACCGTGTTCCGCGCCGGCGACGCTCAACGCGAGGTGGTCGCCTTCGGCCTCGCCGGATCGCCACTGCATCTTGCCGCCGGGCGCTACGACATCAAGGCGACGTTTTCGGCATCGAACGACAAGCCGGTCATCTGGCTCGAGGATCTGGCGATCACGGAGGAAGAAGCGCTGGAGAAGTCCATTGCGTTTACATCCGGAACCGCCGTCGTCAGCGCGGAGATGAAGCACGGCGCGACGCTCGACGACTTCCAGGCCTACGTTTACTACTACAGGGTCGGGGACCACCAGGAGCCGGTTGCCTATGCCCCCGCGCCCGAACCGGTGGTGCTGGCGAGCGGCCGTTATGACGTGCGCGTCAACTTCCACCGCTCGCACGACCGGCCCGACCTTTGGATTCGGGATCTGTTCGTGCCGCCAGGCGGGCGCGTCTCACGAACCGCGGTCTTCGCATCCGGCATGCTGCTTGTGCGGGCCTACGATGCGGCCGGGATCGAACTGGTTGGCGACAACATATTCGTGCGAGTCCATGCGGCGGGCGAGGCCAGTCGGCCCATTGCGGTCGCGCGCAGCGGCGAGATTCTCGTTCTCTCCGACGGCGTCTATGACGTTGTCGCCGAGGACACCCGAAGCCCCGGAACCGAGCGCCGCATCGATCGCGTCGCTGTGACGCCGGGGAAACTGTCGGAGCACACCCTGACGTTTGGGCGGCCGTGAGCCCGATATCGCGCCGTCAGGTCGCGTCGGTTAAGGCGCGCAATGGCTGATCACGACGACAGGCTGGAGCGCATCCCAAGCTGCTAAATTTGCGCCGGACCGGCAAAATCACTTACCATAATGCCGGTCGATGGTGTCCGGCCGTGTCGGACGACCTTGTCTGCTTGAGGAGGGACCACGATGGGCATCCTGCAGGGCAAAGCGTTGGTGGTGCTGGGCGCGCTGGTCGCGATAGGCGTTCTGGCCAGTCCCACGACAGGCCACGCGCTGGTCGAGACAAAAAAGCAGCCGTTCGTCAAAAACTCCGCGTTCATTGACTTCAAAAAGCTCGGCACGATCAGGAAGCTCAGCCTGGAGATCCAGAGTCTGGAACGAGTCGAGTTCAAACCGTTTGACAAGCCCAAGGGAAAGCCGAAGAAGAAGGGGCCTGTCTTCAAGTTCAGCGAGCCCATCCAGGGACCGACCGGCGGGCCGGTCGTCGACATTGAGCTGGTCTCACTGTCGCTTGTCAGCACAAGTCCGGTGTTGCTGGACGGCCAGACCGGGCACCTCGTGCTAACGCATGATCCCGCCCGGTCGAGTGGCGGACCGGGCATCATCAGGTTCGACGACAAATCCAAAAAGACCGGCAAGTTCGACGCGAAGTTCGAAAAGCTCCTGAAGCTGAAGCTGAAGGACGACAAGAACCAAAAGACCAAGGTCGACAAGGGCAAGATCGGGCTGCCAGTTAAATTCGACGGCGTCGCCTTCAGACAGCAGTCGCCGATCACGGTCACTGAGGCGTTCTGTATTGGCCCTCAGGATAGTTCGATCGCCGAATTCTGCCTGCGTCCGATACCCGAACCGCCGACACTGCTGCTGCTTGGTCTGGGTCTGACCGGGCTTGTCGCGGCATTCGCATTCGGGCGGCGCCGGGAACCGGCCGCATAAAGGCAGCGGACCAAACAGCATAGCCGTTCAGTCAGTCTATTGACAGCGGCGCGCCTACCGCGCAGCGAGTTGTTCGACGGCTTTGACGATGTCGGCGTTGGCGAAGGGTTTGGTGATGAAGAGATCGGCGCCGCAGTCGAGGGCGGTTTCGCGGTCTTCGCGCTGGCCCTTGGCGGTCAGCACCAGCACCGGCAGGGTTTCCGCCCGGCGGTCGGCGCGCAGGCGGCGCAGGACTTCATAGCCGTCCAGTTCCGGCAGCATGACGTCAAGGATCATCACGTCGGGCGTGTCCGCCAGCGCGGCGTTCAAAGCCTTGCGCCCATCGGTTTCGACCGCCACGTCGAACCCCGCCCGTTCCAACAGAAAGGTCAGGGGTTCGACGATGTTCGGCTCGTCCTCCGCAAGCAGGACGCGCTTTGTCATGGTTAAGAATGTCCTCCCGTTGACGAACCGTCTTGCGTGAACGTCGGCAACGATTAGACGGTACCAGGGGCGTCTCTGCAATCGGGAATTGCCGGCAGAGGGGCAGGGCGGGTTGAATTCGGCCGTCCTGCGCGTCTAGCTACTCGGCCAATGGGTCTTCGACGCGGTGTCGGCAGCTCCGGCGCGGGCAGAGGCGGCAGCTTGGGCCGACCTCCTCGACCGGCGCCGAGGGTTCCGGGGCATAAACCGTTTGCTGCGCGTCGTCCTCGGTCATGGCCAGCATGTCGGTCACGTAGTGGCGCGGCTGGCCGAAGCCGGTCGCGCCGGCATTGCGGGCGCGGCCGACGAAGACGAAACGCGCGCCGGTCGGGAACTGCACGCGCTGGCGCACGACGGTCTCGGGCGACTGCTGCGCGCAATAGAGCACCCAGAGCGGGCAGGCGGCGGCGTATCGCGGCACGGCGAGCCCGTCCAGACCGAGCATTTCGATGATCGAGCCCGCCGCGTTGGCCCGGTAGTAGCCGAAGCGCGGCCGGCCATCGGCGCGCGGCAACGCGGTCAGCCGATGACAGACGGCGGTAACCTCGGCGGCAAATGCCGCCGCCAGCGCCTCGATATCGAAGCGCAGCTCGACAGCACGTTCCTTGAACGCCGCCATGGGCATCAGGATGGCGTCGACCGCATAGTCCGATAAGGCCCGCCGCGCGCGTTCGCGGGCAGCCGCGGTTTCGATCTGCGGCTGGCGCTCGGTGATCTCGTCGATCAGGTCGCGCAGCCGTTCGTCCGTCAATGCGCGGGCCGCTGCGCGTTGGGCGGCGGCGTGTCCGCCGTTGATTTCCGGCGCGAGCGTGGCGGCGGCTGTTTCGATCTCGTTGAAATGATTCTCGCGTGCGTCGAACAGAGCTTCCACCTCGTCCAGCGGCGTGAGCGTCCGGTCCGGCTCGTCGGCCTTGTCGAGATAGGCCGCCAGCGCCTCGCCGACATCCGACAGCGCCCGGCTTTCCTCGTGGATGATGCGGTGGAACCGGTCGCGCCGGTCGGCCGGCGCGTCGGGAAACTCGGTCAGGATTTCGGCGGCCGAGCGGACCGCCGCGATCCGTGTCAGCATACGATGCACGGTCTCGCCCAGGAACGGATCGTTCGACAGGCGGTCGGTCAGCGTCTGCGCCAGCGCCGTCGCTTGGCGTTCCGAGCGGGCGAGCGCGGCCAGCCCCCGGGCCCAGCCGGGAAACCGTCCGATCAGCTCGCCCGTGCGCTGGTCCTCGATGCCGAGGGTGCCGAGCGAGGGGAGGTGGGCGATCTCGGTGAGCGTCTCGAGCAGGCGGCGTTCGGCCGCGCCGTCGAGATCGTCCAGTTCCAGGTCCAGGGCCTCGGCGGTCTTGCGCAGCAGGGTGCCCGCGATCCGCCGTTTGTTCAGCTCGATCAGATTCAGATAGGAGGCGGAGATGCCGATCCGTTCCGCGAGCGCGACCTGGGTGATGCCGATCTCGCGCCGGCGCTGGCGGATGCGGGTGCCGAGGATCGAACGATCCATCTCGGAAAGCTGTTTCATAACAGCGGCTTGTCCTTCCGATCTGTAAAGAATTTACAAGCAAGTCGGTATCGCGAGGAGAATTTTGACAAAAAAGTTAATAAAATTCAAATACTTATTGCTGATTTGACAAATCTCCCGCAGCTTATTGCCAGGGTCGATCGAAATCGCCCAAGGCCGAAACAGCACCGCGAAGCCTGGCTTCCGCCTTCGGCACCAACAACGACAAACACGCTAAGGGAGAACATTCATGAGCAAGTGGGATATCAGTCGTCGCGGTCTGCTGAAGAGCTCCGCCGCGATGGGCGTCGGTCTCGCCGCGCCGACCATCTTTACCAGCAGCGCCTGGGCCACGAGCTATACCAACGAGCCGAAGGGCGCGACCGTCACGCTGGGCTTCAACGTGCCCCAGACCGGCGCCTATGCCGATGAGGGCGCCGACGAGCTGCGTGCGTATCAGCTCGCCGTCGAGCACATCAACGGCGAGGGCGACGGCGGCATGCTCAACACCTTTTCGTCGAAGGCACTGACGGGCAAGGGCATCAATGGCAAGAAAGTCGAATACGTTACCGGCGACACCCAGACCAAGTCCGACGCCGCCCGCGCCAGCGCCAAGCGCATGATCGAGAAGGACGGCGCCATCATGATCACCGGCGGCTCGTCGTCGGGCGTGGCGATCGCGGTACAGGGCCTGTGCCAGGACGCCGGCGTCATCTTCATGGCCGGCCTGACCCACTCGAACGACACCACCGGCAAGGACAAGCGCGCCAACGGCTTCCGCCACTTCTTCAATACCGAGATGTCGGGCGCGGCGCTCGGTCCGGTGCTGAAGAATGCCTTCGGGTCCGACCGCGTCGCCTATCACCTGACGGCCGACTACACCTGGGGTTGGAGCCAGGAAGGCTCGATCATCAAGTATTCCGAGGAGCTCGGCTGGCAGACCTCCGCCGCGGTGCGCACGCCGCTCGGCGCCGGCGATTTCTCGCAGTACATCACGCCGGTCCTGAATTCGGGCGCCGACGTGCTGGTCCTGAATCACTACGGCCGCGACATGGTCAACTCGCTGACCCAGGCCGTGCAGTTCGGCCTGCGCGACAAGCAGGTCAACGGCAAGGACTTCGCCATCGTCGTGCCGCTCTACAGCCGCCTGATGGCACAGGGCGCCGGCGAGAACGTGAAGGGCATCTTCGGCTCGACCAACTGGCACTGGTCGCTGCAGGACGAGGGCTCGAAGGCCTTCGTGAAGTCGTTCGGCCAGAAGTACGGCTTCCCGCCGAGCCAGGCCGCACACACCTGCTACTGCCAGGCCATCCTCTATGCCGACGCCTGCGAGCGCGCCGGCACCTTCCGGCCGTCCGCTGTCGGCAAGCAGCTGGAAGGCTTCAAGTTCGACGGCCTTGGCAACGGTCCGACCGAATACCGCGCCGAGGACCACCAGTGCTTCAAGGACGTGCTGGTGGTGAAGGGCAAGGAGAACCCGTCCTCGAAGTTCGACGTGCTCGAAGTCGTCGAGGTCACGCCGCGTGCGCAGGTGGAGTATCCCGCCTCGATGCTGGGCGGCGAGCTGGGGCCGTACAACGACGGCGCCTGATGTTCCTGACCTGACCAACTTCCGGTCGTCCCCGAAACAAACACCGGGGACGACCGGCCCCTCGGGGGAGCCCGAACCATGGATGCGATATTCCTGCAGATCCTGAATGGCCTGGACAAGGGCGGCGCCTACGCCCTGATCGCGTTGGGTCTGACAATCATTTTCGGCACGCTCGGCGTCGTGAACTTCGCGCACGGCGCGCTGTTCATGCTCGGCGCGTTTTGCGCGGTTTCGGTGAAAGCTTTGTTGAGCCTCGAGAAGGTTACGCTCGATCCCGAAAAGGTGACGGCTTGGGGCTCGCCGATGGAGATCCGCACGCCTTATGTCGAGGCGTGGCTCGGCGATTTCGGCAGCACCCTGCTGAATTACTCCGTGCCGGTCTCGATCCTGATCGCCATTCCCGTGATGCTCTTGATCGGCATCGCCATGGAGCGCGGGCTCATTCGGTTTTTCTATAAACGGCCGCACGCCGAACAGATCCTGGTGACCTTCGGCCTGGCGATCGTCATTCAGGAGATCGTCAAGGGGCAGTTCGGCGCCAACCCGATCCCGCAGCCGGCGCCCGATGCCGCCAAGGGCATGGTCGACTTCGGCGTCGCGCTTGGCTTCCAGGCCGGCAACGTGGTCTATCCGGCCTGGCGGCTGATCTATTTCCTGTTTTCGGTCTTGGTGATCGGCGCCGTCTTCGCGTTTCTGAGGTTCACGACGTTCGGCATGGTGGTCCGCGCTGGCATGGCCGACCGAGAGACGGTGGGTCTGCTCGGCATCGACATTGACCGGCGCTTCACCATCGTGTTCGGCATTGCCGCCGTGGTCGCCGGCCTGGCGGGCGTGATGTACACGCCGATCCTCAGCCCCGACTACCACATGGGCATGGATTTCCTGGTCTTGAGCTTCGTCGTCGTCGTGGTCGGCGGCATGGGCTCGCTCGGCGGCGCCGTCGCCGCCGGCTTCATGCTCGGCATCCTGCAGAGCTTCGCCTCGATGAACGAGGTCAAGAACATCCTGCCCGGCATCGATCAGATCATCATCTACCTGATCGCCGTCGTCATTCTGCTGGTGCGCCCCCGTGGCCTGATGGGCCGCAAGGGCGTCATGGAGCACTGAGCCATGACCCAAGCCATCAAGAAACAGAGCGACCTGATCCTGCTGGTCTGCTTCGCCGCCGCGGTGCTGGCCGGCCCGGTCATCCTGGCGCCGATCGGCGCGGGCTATCCCGACCTGCTGCAGAAGTTCGCGATCTTCGGCATCTTCGCGCTGGGATTCAATATCCTCTTCGGCCTCACCGGCTACCTGTCCTTCGGCCACGCCGCGTTCCTGGGCGTCGGCTCCTACACGGCGGTGTGGACGTTCAAGCTGCTCAGCATGAACCCGATCCCGGCGATCATCTTCGCCACGTTGATCGGCGGTCTGTTCGCCGCCCTGATCGGCTTCATCTCGTTGCGGCGCTCGGGCATCTACTTCTCGATCCTGACGCTCGCCTTCGCGCAGATGAGCTACAACCTCGCCTATTCGGTGCTGACGCCGATCACCAACGGCGAGACCGGCCTGCAGCTGGCGCAGTCCGACCCGCGGGTGCTGGACGTCGCCTTCGGGCGCGATTACGGCGCCGTGCTGCCGTCGTCCGACCTGTTCGGCCTCACCATGACCGGCTATCCCGGCTTTTACTTCTGCGCGATGATGCTGATCCTCTGCTTCTTCATCTCGATGCGCATCTTCCGTTCGCCGTTCGGCATGATGCTACGCGCGGTGAAGTCGAACCAGAACCGGATGAACTACACCGGGCTCAACACCCGGCCCTACGCGATGGCGGCGTTCGTGATTTCAGGCATGTATGCGGGCCTGGCCGGCGGCCTGATGGCGGTGACCGACCCGCTGGCGGGCGCCGAGCGCATGCAGTGGACGGCGTCCGGCGAGGTCGTGCTGATGACCATTCTTGGCGGCGCCGGCACCTTGCTCGGCCCCGTCATCGGCGCGGGCGCGATCAAGTACTTCGAGAACATCTTCTCCGCCTTCAACGAGGGCATCCTGATGCAGGCTTTCGACTTCCTGCCGGAAGGGTTGCAGCACCTCATGGTGTCGCTGACGTCACTGTTCGTCGGCGAGGGCTGGCACCTGACGCTGGGCGCCTTGTTCATGATCATCGTGATCTTCCTGCCGGGCGGCCTGATGGAAGGCTTCAACCGCCTGCGGGGCTGGATCGCGGGCCGCTTCGGCGGTGGCGGCGGCGCGCCCGAATTGTCGCCGGCGACGGCAGGCTAGGGGAGGTCGATATGAACATTCTCTCGGTCCAGAACGTCAACAAGCATTTTGGCGGCCTGCAGGCGCTGAACGAGGTGAACCTCGAGGTCGAGGCCGGCACGGTGCACGCCATCATCGGCCCGAACGGGGCAGGCAAGTCGACGTTGCTTAACTGCTTCGTCGGCCGGCTCGAGCCGGACACCGGCTCGGTCATGTTCGACGGCCAGTCGCTGCTGGGCATCAAGCCGCACGAGATCAACCAGACCGGCGTCGCCCGCGTGTTTCAGACGCCAGAGATCTTTGGCGACCTGACCCTGCTGGACAATGTGATGATTCCCGCCTTCGCCAAGCGGGACGGCGCCTTCACCATGAACGCCTGGGGGTCCGTCGCGGGCGAGGCCGACATCTATTCCAAGGCGATGACCATGCTGTCCGACGTCGGCCTCGCCAATCAGGCGCACGACATCGCCGGTCAGTTGTCGCGTGGCGACAAGCGGCGGCTGGAACTGGCCATGTGCCTGGTGCAGGACCCGAAGCTCTTGCTGCTCGACGAGCCGACGGCCGGCATGGCCCGGGCCGACACCAACAACACCATCGACCTGATGAAGCGGATCGCCGAGAGCGGCGTCACCATGGTGGTGATCGAGCACGACATGCACGTGGTGTTTTCGCTGGCCGACAAGATCAGCGTCCTGGCGCAGGGTACCGTGATCGCCGAGGGCCTGCCGGACAGCATCAAAGGAGATCCGCGCGTCCAGGAAGCCTATCTCGGAGGAGCCCACCTATGAGCGCGTTGCAAGCGGCGGAGAAGCAAATGAACAGCCCCGATCAGCCGGAAACGCTCCTCGGCGGCGATCAGTTCGAGGGCGCGGCCCCGGGCAAGCGGCCGACGCTGACCACCGGCGGCCAGCCTGCCTACTTCTCGTGCTGGGACATCCACGCCTATTACGGCGAGAGCTATATCGTCCAGGGTGTCAGCTTCGACATCCGCGAGGGTGAGATCGTCGCTCTGCTGGGCCGAAACGGCGCCGGCAAGACCTCGACACTACGGGCGATCGCGCGCGTCGACGACCCGGCCTTGAAGACCGGCGAGATCTGGCTCGACCACAAGCCTCTGCACGAGATGAAGGCGCACCAGGCGGCGCAGAACGGCATCGGCCTGGTGCCGGAAGACCGGCGCATCATCCAGGGCCTGACCGTCGAGGAAAACCTGAAGCTGGCGCAGATCGCGCCGCCCGTCGGCTGGTCCATCGAGCGGATCTACGATCTGTTTCCCCGGCTCGGCGAGCGGCGCCGGCAGGAGGGCACGACGCTCTCCGGCGGCGAGCAGCAGATGCTGGCCATCGGCCGCACGCTGGCGCGCGACGTCAAGCTGCTGCTGCTGGACGAGCCCTACGAGGGCCTGGCGCCGGTGATCGTGCAGGAGATCGAGAGGACGCTGGAGCAGATCAAGTCCCTCGGCATGACGACCGTCATCGTCGAGCAGAACGCCATCGCCGCCCTGCATCTGGCCGACCGCGCCATCATCCTCGACATGGGGCAGGTGGTGTTCGACGGCACCTCGCAGGCGGTCCTCGACGACGCTGATCTCCGTCAGCAGTATCTCGCGATCTGATCGCACCCGCGCCGTTCGGGAGAGAGGACGGATGCCCGAGCCCGCCGCCGGAATGCAGTTGCCGCTCGCGCTGAATACGAAGCTCGAAGAGGACTTCATCTCGCCGCTGACCGCGGTGCGCGGCGCGATCGAGATCCTGCGCGACTATCCGGACCTGGCGGCCGACGAGCGAAACCGGTTCATCGAAACGGCGCTGCGCGAATGCGCCCGGCTGGAAAAGGGCGTGGCGGACCTGGCCGAGACGGTCTACGCCGCCGGCCAGCGCGCGCATCTGCGGCCGGCCACCAGTCTGTCGCCGGAGACCTATCGCGAATATGCCGGCCGCATCCGCTTCCACGACGCCATCGACGTGGTCGAGATCGATTTCAGCGACTTCGCCTTCCGCAACTCGAAGATCGTCAATGACTTCCATGACGTTATCGAGGCCGAGGTGAGCGCGACCGGCCGCGACTGGTATTTCGTCGTCAACCACCAGGCCTGCAGTGTCTGGCCGGAAGCCTGGGTCGCTTTTGCGCACCGCGGCAAGAAGGTGCAGGTGGCCCATGCGCTCGCAACGGTCCGCTATGCGGCCGAGCCCGACTCCGGTGACCAGTCATCGAACGCGTCGCGCGCCGGCCACGACCCCAACATGTTTGCGTCGAGAGACCTTGCTCTGGCGCACGTTGAAGAGTTGCGCCATGCCGCCGACCTGACGCCGCCGCAACGACAACATCGACACTAGACCCGTCACGTCGGTTGCTCGCCGGTTTGGCCACAACCGAGATCTGCGCGTCAGCAATCTTGCTGATTGAATATCACCGATTTTCTACAGACTCGGAAAAATAGAATCGATACCATTTATGCGAATCAATAAGGGTATTAATGAGGGCAAGCATCGTGTCTGGCGATATCGACGTCAGCAACACCATGAAGTTGCTGAATGATGCCGAGTTGATTTTTCCCGAGGCAATTTCATTCTTCGCCGGCCGGCCGCCAGACAGATTTATCGAAACCGCGCGCGTGCCCGCGTGGCTCGCGAACTTCGTCGACAAGAACAAGACGATCGATATCGGTGCCGGCGACGACGCCTGGCTGACGATCGGTCAATACGCCGCGACAAACGGCATCATGCTGGAGGCGGCAACGCGCTATCTCGCGAACGATGCCGACATCCGCGTCGCGCCCGAGGCCTGCATGATCACAAACGGGGCGCAGGAGGCGGTGACCATTTGCCTTGCGGGACTGGTCGGGCAAAATCGCTGCGTGCTGGCGGCCGATCCGACCTATATCGGCCTGACTGGCGCCGCCGACGTCCTCGACATCGCTGTCGAGGTCGTGCCCGACGACCTTGAGTTCGTCGACCGGGTCGAGCATGCGCTCGTCGACCGCGGGCCCGATCAGCTGCCGGTCGGCGCGCTTTACCTGGTGCCGGACTTCGCCAACCCGTCGAGCCGCCATCTCTCGGTCGCCGAGCGCCGCCGCCTGATCGAGCTCGCAGACCGCCACGACTTTTATATCCTCGAAGATGTGGCCTACCGCTGGTTCGCCTACGACGGCCGCTCGACGCCGCCGATGAAGTCGCTCGACGACGTGGGCCGTGTCATTTACATCGAGACCTTCGCCAAGACCTTTCTGCCGGGCGTGCGGCTGGCCATCATGGTGGCCGACCGTGCCGTCGAAGGCGGCACTCTGGCACAGCAGCTGGCGGCCATCAAAAGCTATGTCTCGGTGAATACGTCGCCGTTGAACCAGGCGATCTTGGCCGGGTTCCTGGACGAACAGAACTACTCGCTTGCCGATTGGATGGCGCCGCGCCGCGCCTCGCTGCAGTCCCGGCGCGACGCCTTCGACCGCGCCTTGACGGCGCATTTCGGCACCGGCGCCAATGCCATCGCGCGCTGGGAGCTGCCGCTCGGCGGCTTCTTCTTCCGGCTGCAGATCGGCGCGAGCTTCGGCATCGACGATTTTCTGCGTTGCGCCCGCGATGGCGGCGTCATCGCCATGCCCATGTGCTGCTTCTCGACCGCGGGCGGGCATGCCGACGAGATCAGGCTGTCGTTCAGCAACAACACGGCCGAGGACATCGCCGAAGGTGTCGCGCGTCTCGCCGCCTTTCTCGAAAACCACAATCCGGCGACTTGAAAAGTCGACTGGTGTCAGTAAGTTAAGCGATTTTTGTGAAGTTGTTTGTCGAAAGCGATCAGGGCAACGGAAAGGCATCGAGGTAGCCCTGATAGTCGGGCTCGACGTCGATCTCAAGCGTCTCCAGCACACGAACCACGGCGTTGTAGAAGCCGATCACCAGCACCAGCTCGACCAGCAGCTTGTGGCCGAGCGCGGCTTCGAGTTCGGCATAGGTCGGATCGGCGATCCGCCGCGTTTCCGTCATCTCGCGCGCCGCCCGCAGCACGGCGCGGTCGAGCGCCGGCAGGCCGCTGTCCTGACCGGCGGACTCCGCGGCAATCGCTCTGACGTCGTCGTCGCTGACGCCGAAATCGCGGCCGATGCCGATGTGATGGCTATATTCGTAGGCGCTGCGCGCGAGGTAGCCGACCTGCAGAATAGCCATCTCGCGCAGGCGCGGGTCCAGCGAACTCTCGTAGCGGATCCAATGCCCGAGTTTCTGGAAATGCCGCGTGCCGTCGGGGCTGTGCGTCAGCGCCCGGTAGAGATTGATGTTGCGCTTCAGCAGGTCGCGGTCGTCTTCGGCGAGGTCCGGCGGGTCGAGGTAGGGCAGGCGCGCCATCGATCCGGCCTCCTAGTTTTCGAAGCCGCGCGGCGCTGATGTCAGCGTCACGCCGCCGTCGACGATCAGCGTCTGGCCGGTGATGTAACGCGCGCGGTTCGACGCCAGAAAGACGACCGCGTTACCGACGTCCCAGCCCGAGCCTTCGACGCCGAGCGGCGAGGCCGAGCGCCGACGTTCGCGGGCCTCGGCGCTCATATGCTCGCCGCCGACCATGGGCGTGAAGACCGGCCCCGGCGCGACGCAGTTGGCGCGGATGCAGTCCGGCGCATGGTCGACCGCCATCGCCTTCGTCAGCGCGATGACCGCGCCCTTTGAGGTCGTGTAGGCGGTCATGCCGCGTGGCCGCAGCGCGGCGATCGAGGCCACGTTGACGATGGCGCCGCCATCGCCGCTTTCGATCATCGCCGGCACCGCGTGCTTGGCGGCGAGGAACATGGCGGTGACGTTGACCTCCATCACCTCGGCCCAGCGCGCCGCCGATTCCGTGACCGACGTGCCATGACTGCCGATGCCGACATTGTTGTCGAGCACGTCGAGCCGACCAAAACGGTCGACGGCGGCCACCACCATGGCCGCGCATTCGGCGTCCTGCGTGACGTCGGCGGCGAAAGCGGCGGCGTCGCCACCCTCGTCGGCGATCATGGCCGCCGTCCGTTCGGCGAGGCCGACGTCCCGATCGACGACCAACACCCGGGCGCCGGCCCGGGCCAGCAGGATCGACGCCGCCCGGCCGTTACCGATGCCGTCACCGGCGGCGCCGCCGCCGGTGACGATCGCGACCTTGCCGGCGAGACCGGCGTCGTCAGGTTGGCTCATTTGCCTTGCGTTTTCCTCCCGTTAGCGCCGCTGCTTAAGGCAAGTCCTTCAACACCTCGTCCGGATGATCGGCGGGCGTCACCTTGGCATAGACCTTGGCGATGCGGCCTTCCGGATCGATCAGATAGCTGATTCGCGCAGGATATTGCGCGTCCGCTGAGTCGGCCGCCCCATAGGTCATGCTGATGGCGCGGTCCTCGTCGCACAACAGATCGTAGGGAAAGCCGAACTTTTCTTGAAACGCCCGGTTCTCCGCCGGCGTATCGCAGCTGATCCCGAGCACGATGGCGTTCTTGGCTGTGAAGTCTTGGATTCGATCACGGAACCCTTTGCCTTCAATGGTTCAGCCGGGGGTGTCAGCCTTCGGATACCACCAGAGAACGACGTAGTGCCCCCGATACTGATCCAGTGAGGTCTGAATCCCCTGCTGGTTCGGCAGCGAAAAGGCGGGGGCGACATCCGCCTCATTCAACAAAGCCACGCGAGTCTCCTTTCCATTGTTGACGAGATAGAAACAAAAGATAATTGAACAAAAACAGTAATTTAAAAGCTTGTTCTCATGTTTTATCGAAGTTTGACGACTTAGCCGTCATCCGGCGTTTCCAAGCGGATGGCGAACGGGATGCCGTCAGCCGTGCCACGCAAGACAACGGCTGGGTTGCCGCCTGCGATCGCGGTGTCACCTGGGGCTGGCGTTGCCTGAGGCGTGGATTCGGCCTCACGGGCATCCGCGCCGGCGAACAGGTCATCGAACTGTTTTCGGCTCTCCGCCAAGAGGCTGTCGAAGGCGTCCGACATGCCGCCAACGTTGCTGTCCGAATCAGACGCCATCGGTTTTCAGGCGTCCACCTTGGGGCGTTCGTTCCACCAGCGCTGGAAGTTTTCGTTCGCGGTGCCGCCTAGACCGGCGCTCGCCACCTGCTTGATGTACCCCAGCGCTTCGTCGGCCGAGACCACGTCGCAGTATTTGGCGTCGAGGTCGAAGAGGTTCGCCTCGTGCGGTCCGTCGGCCCGGTCGCCGACGGCCTCGCGCACCACGATGGTGAGATAGCCGCTCTGCATCGAGTCGAGCGCCGAGGCGCGGACGCAGCCGCTGGTCGTGCAGCCCGTGACGATGACCGTGTCGACTCCCTGCGATTTCAGGTAGGCGTCGGCGTCGGTGCCGAAGAACGCGCTGGCGAATTTCTTCTCGACAACATATTCGCCGGGCTGCGGCCGGAGGCGGTCGTCGATCTCGACCATGTGCGAGCCGCGCCGCAGGATCGACAGCGACGGCACTTTCTTGATGAACACGCCGGCGTCGCGATAGTCGGCGTCATAGGCCGTGGTCGTATAGACGATTGGCAGGCCGCCGAGCCGGAACGCCGTCAACAGGTCCTTCGTGACCGCGATCTCGTTCGTGAGATCGCCGCCGAGCGGGGTCGACGGGTCGGTGAAGCCGTTGATGAAATCGACGATCAGCAGCGCCGGCTTCTGGCCGTAGCCCGAGCGGACGGCGAAGCCCTTCTGCTCATAGTCGTCCCGCGTGCCGCGCTGCCAGTCGTTCATCACCCACCTCCCGATTACCGTCCGGCAATCATGCCCCAGCCGCGGGGCATTTTGAAAGCCGTTGTTCGTCCAACCGACGTCGCCGCCACGACGGAATTGTCGTTTGTGCTTGGCAAGGGCGGCGCGAGGCCGGAAACTTGGGCCCCAACCCAAGAAGTCAATCAAGCAAAACTGGGTTTCCGGAGGCCAACAGATGAGTGAAGAGTCCTACGACAACCGTTCCCCACGGCCGGCGGCGCACGGCCTCGGCGGCAAATCCGCCCTCGGGCCGCGCTACCGGCCGAGCTCGCTGGTGACCTCGCGCGGGCCGTCGGCGCTGTCCGCCGGCAGCCGCCAGTCCGCCGTCAGCGGCCGCAAGGAAATCTTCTGCGCCTTCGGCATCGACGTCGACGCGGTGGCCGGCTGGCTCGGCTCCTATGGCGGCGAAGACTCGCCCTGCGACATCTCCCGCGGCCTGTTCTCGGGCGAGGTCGGCACGCCGCGGCTGGTGCGGCTGTTCGACCGCATGGGAATCAAGACCACCTGGTTCATCCCCGGCCATTCCGTCGAAACCTTCCCCGAGCAGTGCAAGATGGTGGTCGACGCCGGCCACGAGATCGGCATGCATGGCTACAGCCATGAAAATCCCATCGCCATGACGCCCGAGCAGGAAGAGGCCGTCATGGATAAGTGCATCGAGCTGATCGAGCGCCTGTGCGGCCGCCGCCCGACCGGTTATGTGGCGCCGTGGTGGGAGTTCAGCCCGGTCACCAATGAGCTGCTGCTGTCGAAAGGCATCAAGTACGACCACAGCCTGATGAACAACGACTTCCAGCCGTTCTACGTGCGGGTGGGGGACAGCTGGACGCCGATCGACTATTCGAAGCACCCGGACGAGTGGATGCGGCCGCTGGTGCGCGGCCAGGAGACCGATCTGATCGACATCCCCGGCAGCTGGCATCTCGACGATCTGCCGCCGATGATGTTCATCAAGTCGGCGCCGAACAGCCACGGCTTCGTCAATCCGCACGATGTCGAGGCCTACTGGCGCGACCAGTTCGATTGGGTCTATCGGGAGTACGACTACGCGGTCTACACGCTGACGATCCATCCCGACGTCTCGGGCCGGCCGCACGTGCTGATGATGCTGGAGCGCCTGTTCGAACATATCTCCAGCCATCCGGGCGTGCGCTTCTGCACCTTCGATGAAATCGCCGACGACTTCGCGCAGCGCTTCCCGCGCGGCTCCGTCGACAACATCGAAGCGGCCTCGCTGGCGCAACGCTAGGGCCGGGCGCTATGTGCAGCCTCTGCGGCGTGCTCGGCGGCCGGGGCCACTGGACGGAAACGGCCAGCAACCCGGACGCTTTCCAGAGCCGCGCCGAGACCCATACCTGGCATCGTGAGCGGCAGACCCGAACGCGGCTCGTCAACGCGGTGCTGCGGCACTACGGGCTCAAGCTTGATGACTGGTCGGGCAACGCCTACATGCTGCGCAGCAAGACCGGCCGCACGGCGCTGGTCGACAACCTGACCGAGGTCTGGACCGCGGCCGAGCAGATCGGCCGCGGGGTCTGCGACCCGCTCGACGAGGACTTGCTGGCGTCCTTGTCCGATTCCGGGTCGGCGCGATGACCGACTATGCCGCCCTGATCCCGATCAACGTGATCACCGGCTTTCTCGGCAGCGGCAAGACCAGCCTGCTGCAGCGGCTGCTGGCCTCGCCAAGCCTGTGCGATACAGCGGTGCTGGTGAACGAGTTCGGCGAGGTCGGGCTCGACCACCAACTGCTGCAGCATGTCGCCGAGAGCACGCTGCTGCTGGACAACGGTTGCCTGTGCTGTGCCGTGCGCGGCGATTTGCAGGACTCGTTGCGGCAGCTTTTCTCGCAGCGCGAGCGCGCCGAGATCTCGCCGTTCCGCCGGGTCGTGATCGAGACATCCGGCCTCGCCGATCCCGTGCCGATCGCCTACACCATCTTGGCCGAGCCGGTGATCCAGCATCATTTCCGTCTCGGCAACGTGGTCACCACCATCGACGCGGTGAATGGCGGACAGCAACTCGACGCCTACCCGGAATCGGTGAAACAGGCAGCCATCGCCGACCGCGTGGTCGTGACCAAGACCGATCTGGACGAGGAGGGACGTTTCGGCGCCCTGGAGCATCGCCTCCGGCAACTCAATCCGTCGGCGCCGGTGATCCGCGCGGCGGACGGGGTGCTGGACCCCGAACAGCTCCTGGCCCAGGACGTCTACGATGCCGACAGCAAGCAGCGGGACGTCGAAGACTGGCTCGCCGCCCACACGGTGTCGACCGAAAACCAGGGTGGCCACGACCATACACACGGCGTCGCGTCGTTCTGCCTGACCTTCGATGCGCCGCTCGACTGGACGGCGTTCGGCATCTGGATGACCATGCTGCAGCACCGGCATGGCGAGAACGTGCTGCGTATCAAGGGCATGCTGAACGTCGCGGGTCAGTCGGCGCCGGTGCTGATCAATGGCGTCCAGCACATCGTGCACCCGCCGACCCATCTCGACGCCTGGCCCGATGCCGACCACCGCTCGCGCATCGTTTTCATCACGCGCGGCCTCGACCAGGCGCGCATCGAAGCCTCGCTTGCCGCCTTCAACCGGTTGGCAAATCCCGTCGCGGCGCGGATGCCCGTCGACGCCTTGGCCTGATTAGACGATCAGCTTGAAGGTCCGGGTGTCGTCATCCGCGGCGGCGGCCGTCGCGGCGTCCAGCCCGTGCGGAAGGCTCGGACCACGAAGTGCAGCAGGTAGAAGATCACCGCCAGGATCACCAGCAGGATGATCGACAACAGCTTGCTGCCGAATTCGGCATCGACGATGGCGCCGCGGCTCATCAGATGCTCGCTCAGCACCTCGATGGCCTGAATGGTGGCGCCGGCGCAAAAAATCACCGCGATCAGGATGGCGATCTGCAACGTGTCGAAGACCAGGGTTTCCACATTCAGCTGGCCGCTGCTGTGGAAGATATTTTTCCGAAACGACTGCCAGTGCGCGATGGCATAGCCGATGACGCCGACCAGCGAGGCGAACCAGAAGATCACGTTGCTGAAGCGGATATTCGGAATGTGCTCGACCAGATAAGTCTCGAACGGCTGATAGAAGTAGAGAAAGATCAGCAGGATAATGACGCCGCCGAGGACGATCCAAAACCGCGGCCGCTCAGAATGTTCCTGTTCCTCGGACATGGGCTGTTCTTCGCCTCGTTGGTTACCGGCAGGGATCGTATACGAAATCCCGCGCCCGTCAAAAGCGCTTCACCGATGCCCCTGACTCGCCCGCGCCGAACCTGCAAGACGTAAATCAGATTGACCGGATGACGCGCGTTGGTGATCATTCGGGAAACGATAAATCCGCGGAGGCGTTTCTTGCTGGTTTCGGATTATCCGACAACCGCCCTGGGCGGTGCGTGTTCGGTGCGCGTGCGCGTCGACCTGACGTGGGCGACGTAAGGACGGAGCATGACCAGTCGTCTCTGTATCGATGTTGGCGGGACATTCACCGATCTGTTGCTGGTCGACGACGACAGCGGTCGGCGGACGCATCTGAAGACGCCGACGACGCCGGGCGATCCGGCGGCGGGAATCCTGAGCGGTATCGAGCAGATCACGGTCGAGGCCGGCGTCGCCGCGGCGGAGATCGGCGCGGTGCTGCACGGGTCAGGCTTGGCCGTCGACGCGGTGCGGCGGAAGACGGGCGCCAGGGTCGGCCTGCTGGTGACGCAAGGCTTCGAGCATCTGCTGCACCTGGCGCGCGCGCGGACGCCGGCGCCCATGGGCGGCTGGACGACGATGAAAAAGTCGGCGCCGCTCGCCGACATCGAATTCACGCACGGCGTGACTGAACGCATCAACGCGCGCGGCGACGTGGTGACGCCGCTCGACGAGGCCAAGGCGCGCGCCGCCGTGCGCGCGTTGTTGGACGCCGGCGCCGACTCAATCGTCGTCGCATTCCTGCACGCCCATGCCAACCCCGCGCACGAGCAGCGGGTCAAGGCCCTGGTGGCGGAAATGGCTGCCGATATGCCGGTGGCGCTGTCGTCCGAGATGTCGTCGCGGCACGGCGAGTACGAGCGCACGCTGGTCGCGGTGATGAACGCCTATCTGCGGCCTGGCATGCAGCGCTACCTGGACGACATCGAGACGAAGCTGCGCGGCGCGGATGTGGCGGCGCCGATCAGCATGATCCGTCCGGACGGCGGGCGCATGGCCGCGATCTATGCGACCGAGCGGCCGGCCCAGACCATGCTGTCGGGTCCCGCCGCCGCCGTGTCCGCCGCCGCCGCGGCAGCGGCGCAGGCCGGACACCAGAATGCGATCAGCTTCGACATGGGCGGCACGTCCACCGGTGTCGCGGTCATCCGCGACGGCGAAAGCCAGACTGGTTCGCACATGACGTTCGCCGACGATGCCGTTGCCGTACCGTCAATCGACATGCGCAAGATCGGCCGGGGCGGCGGGGCGGTCGCCCATGTCCCGGTGACGGGCGCCCTGCGGGTCGGGCCCGAGGGCGCCGGCGCCGTTCCCGGCCCGGCCTGTTATGGTCGGGGCGGCGACCGGCCGACGTTGACCGATGCCAACGCCGTTCTGGGCCGCCTGCCGGGAACGCTGCTCGGCGGCCGGATGCCGCTCGACACCCGCGCCGCCGAGGAAGCGATGGGCAAGCTCGCCCGGACGCTCGGTCTCGACACCTATCAGACGGCCCTCGCCATCGTCGACGTCTGCAACGAGGATCTGGCGGGCGAGGTGCGGCTGGCCGCGGTGGCGCACGGGCTGGACACCGGCGATATGGCGATGGTCGCCGGCGGCGGCGCCGGACCGATGCATGCCGTCGCACTGGCGCGGCTGATCGGCTGTTATCCGGTTATCGTGCCGCCGACGCCCGGCCTGCTGTCGGCATGCGGCTTTCTGAACGCCGACATTCGCCATGAATGCGGTCGCGCTGTCATGCGCCTTGTCGACGAGATCGACAGCGCCCGTTTCGGTGACGTGCTCGACCGGCTGGCGGCCGACGCCACCGCGCTGCTCGAGGCCGAGCAGGTGGAACCCGCGGCCCGGTCGCTGCGGTTCGAGGCGGACCTGCGATATCTCCGTCAAGGCAGCGAATTCACGTTCACCGTCGAGCCGGCCGGTCTGCGCAACGGCGGTCTTCAGGATCTCGCCACACGCTTCGCGGCGGCACACGAGCGGCGGCACGGCGTCAAGCTCGATCAACCGATCGAGCTGCTGGCGATCCGCGCCATTGGCCTAGGTCGGACGGCGCAGCCGTCTGATGCGACCGTCGAGGCGGGTGGACCTGACGCCTCGGCCGCCATTGTCGACCAGCGCCAGGTCTATTTCGATCAGGGGTTTGTCGCGACTGACATCTACGACCGGGCTTTGCTGCGCGCGGGCAACCGCCTGATCGGACCGGCGATCGTCGAGCAGGCGGACGCGACCACGGTCGTGCATCCGGGGCATGTCGCCGAGGTCGATGCGCACGGCAACATGCTCATCCGGCCCGAGGCCGTTCGGCACTAGGGGCGCGGGCGCAATGACAGAACAGAACACGCCCGCCCATCCGGTCTCGCTCGACGACCTGCTGCGGTCGAACAAGGATCAGTTCGACAAGGTCTTCGACACCCAGATGCGCCGCATCGACGTCGGCGGTACGACCTATACGCCGGCCGCCGAAGAGGCGCCGCCGCCCAAGGTGGTCGTTGCGGCCGAACAGGAAAGCGAAATGCCGTCGGCGTCGCCGTCCGGCCAGGAACCGGTGCTGGCGCTCGCCGCGCCGGAGACGCTCACGCGCGTCGAGGCCCGGCCGAGCGCGGACGTGGATCCGGAGCGCGCGCCGGACGCGATCTCGCTTGATCTGGTCGAGGGCGCGTTGCGGAACGCCCGGCGCGAGATGGACGCCGCTCTGCGGTGGCAGGCCATCTCGCCGGCGATCCGCGACCAGCATGACGCGTTTCCGACGCTTGCCGACGCCGAGGGCCGAATGCTCGCCGGTTCGTTCGGCGGCTTTCTGCGGGACATGTTGCAGCAGCAGATGCCGGATCTGCAGCCGGGCGACGTGATCCTGCAGAGCGACCCCTACCGCAGCGACGGCGCGGTTGGCCACGTGAACGACTGGCTGGTGCTGATGCCGGTGTTCTACGGTGACGTGCCGGTCGGGTTCAGCGCCATGTGCGGCCACATGGTCGACGTCGGCGGGCCGGTGCCCGGCAGCCTGCCGACCTCGGCGACCTCGATCTTCGGCGAAGGCATCCGCATCCCGCCGATCAAGCTCTACGCGGGCGGTGAGCCGAACCGGGCCGTGCTCGACCTGTTATGGAATAACACCCGGACGCCCGACCTGAACTACGCCGATCTGATGGCGCTGGTTGCCGCCTGCCGGGTCGGCGAGCGGCGCCTGATCGAGATCTGCGACCGCTTCGGCGTGGCGCCTTTCCGGCGCGCCGGCGAGGCGCTGCGCGAACGCACGAAACGCACCCTGCGGCGCCTGATCGTCCAATATCTGCCCGAGGAACCGCAGTCGTTCGAGGACCATATCGACAGCGACGGACGGGGGAACGGGCCGTTCAAGATCAAGCTGACGGTCTGGCGCGAGGGCGAGCAGGCCTTCTTCGACTGGACCGGAACGGCCGCCCAGGCGCCGGGGCCGGTCAACTTCTATCTGCATGACGGTCTGTTTAAATCCGTCGTCGGCGCCTATTTGAGTCGGGCGGTCGATCCGCGTATCCAGCTCAACGATGCATTCTACGATCTGATCCACGTTACCCTGCCGAAGGGCTCGTTGCTGCGCCCGACATTTCCAGCAGCGCTTGGCGGACGCGCGCATGCCATGTCGCGGCAGTTCGACGTGCTGACGGGCGCCATGAGCCGCACCATGCCCCGCGAGGCGACGGCGGCCGGCTGCGGCTCCAGCCCGCAATTCCGCTTCGCCGGGATCGATCGCGACGGTCGACCCTTCCAGTTCGCGGATCACGTTTTCGGCGGCATTCCCGGCCGGCCCGTCGCCGACGGCATCGACGGCCATGCCTGGCAACCGATGGCCGAGACCGCGCCCGTCGAAACTCTCGAAAGCTGCTATCCTGTCATCGTCGAGCGTTGCGGCGCGGTGCCGGACTCCGGCGGGGTTGGACAGCATCGCGGCGGCAACGGGGTGGAGAAGGTCTACCTGCTGCTCGAGACGGGGGAGGTGTCAATTCACGACGATCGCGAGCGCACGCAGCCCTGGGGTATTGGGGGCGGCGGGCCGGGCGCCAGTTCGGCGAAGTGGATCGAGCGGAAGGACGGCGAGCGCGCGCCGCTGCCGTCGAAGATTGATCGTCTCAAGGTGCGCAACGGCGACCGCATTATCTTCCGCACCGCCGCCGGCGGCGGCTGGGGCGATCCGCTGGAGCGCGATCCGGTTCGGGTCCGTAAAGATGTGGTCCGCGGCCTCGCGACCGCCGAAGCGACGCGGGCGGCCTACGGCGTCGTGCTGACAGAGGACGGCCTTGAGATTGACATCGGCGCGACCGAGGAGTTGCGAGACGAAAAGCGCCGGAACCGGCGACCGACGTCGGCATTCGACTTCGGTGAGCGGCGGCGCGACAATGGCGACACGGATACGAGTTGAGGACGACGGCCGATAATGGGCGTGCGTGAATTGCGTTTTCAAACGCGCGGCAGAGCAACGACAAAAAGACGGGTGCTGGGGACATGTACGAGATCGGAATATCACTGCTGATTGCGGCGATCGTTGTTATCGCGATCGTCTACATCATCTCCATCTGGATCTATAAACGCGCGCCGGCCAACATGGGCTTCATTCGGACCGGCTTCCTCGGCACCAAAGTGTGTCTCGGCCGCGGCGCCATCGTGCTGCCGGTGTTCCATGAGGTCACCTGGATCTCGCTCGAGACCATCAAGCTGATCGTCAGCCGCTCGCGCGACCAGGCGATCCTGACCTCGGACAAGATCCGCGTCGATGTCGTCGCCGAGCTCTATGCCCATGTCGGCCATAGCGAGGACGCGCTGCTGACCGCCAGCCGCAGCCTGGGCGAGAAGACCTTCGATCCGGAAAAGGTCCGCAACCTGCTGGAAGCGAAGGTGGTGAGCGCGCTGCGCAGCTACGCGGCGACGAAGACGTTGACCGAGCTGCACGAGAACCGCGATGCCTTCGCGCAGGAGATCAAGGCGAATGTGCTGGAGAGCTTCAGCGCCAACGGTCTCATGCTCGAAGAGGTCACGATCGTGACCATGGAGCAGTCGTCGAAGGAATACTTCAAGACCGACAACGTGTTCGACGCCGAGGGCCTGAAGATCATCACCGAGATCACCTCGGACGCCCGCCGGCGCGTGCATGACACCGAGAAAAAGACCACGGTCGCTATCCGCCAGAAGGATCTGGACACGCAGCTCGAGCTGCTCGAGATCGAGCGGCAGGAGGCCTTCGCGCGCGCCGATCAGGACAAGTCTGTCGCCAACGAGCAGGCGCTGCAGCTCGGCCAGAAGCAGATCTACGTGCTGGACCAGCGCATGGCCGTCGAAGAAAAGGAGATCGAGAACGACAAGAACCTCGAACGGCTGCGCACGGAACGCGATGTCGCGGTCACCGAGGAGGCGAAGAAGCGCGAGATCGCCGAGATCCAGAAGGCCCTGGCGTTGGAGCAGGAGCGGCGCGACCGCGAGATCGCCATCATCGCCAAGGCCGAGCAGGAGGAGCTCGCCAATATCGGCCGCAATCTGTCGCTGGAGAAGGCCGAGAAGGATCGCGAAATCGAGCTGATCGGGAAGGCGAAGCAGGAGGAACTGGCCGAGATCCAGCGCGGGCTCGAGCGCGAGCGTGCCGAGAAGGACCGCGAGATCGAGCTGACTGAGAAGGAGCGCGAGCGGCAACAGGCCGAGATCCAGCGCGTCACCGCCGTGACCGAGGATGAAGAAGTCGCGCGCGACAAGCGGCACCAGGTCGCCGAAGCGACAGCGCTCGCCATGCGCAAGCGCAGCCTCGAAACCAAGCTCGCCATGCTGAACATCGACAAGGACGAGGCCGTGGCGGCCGCCGTGCAGCAGCAGGAAGTCTCTCACGAGAAGGCCCGCGTGCTGAGCGAGCAGCAGCGTTTCGTGCTGGAGCAGCGCTGGCAGGTCGAGAAGGAGGAGATCGAGAAAGCGCTGGCGCTGGAGAAGGCGCAGATCAACAAGGAAGCCGCGATCCTCGAGGAGTCGAAAGTGCGCGAGGCGGCCGAGATCCGTCGCACGCTCGCCCGCGAGCAGGAGGAGCGGGACCGCGAGATCGCGCTCGTGGCCAAGGCCGAGGAGCTGGAGCGCGCGGAGATCCGCCGGGCGCTGGCCCGCGAGCAGGAGGAGCGCGACAGCCAAGTGGCGCTGGTCGCCAAGGATGGCGAGGTCCGCCGGGCCGAGGTGCAGCAGACGCTGCAGGTCGAGATGGCCGAGCGCGACCGCGAGATTTCGCTGATCTCCAAGGAACAGGAGCGCGAAAAGGTGGATATCCAGCGCTTCCTGGCGCGCGAGGTCGAGGAGCGCAACCGCGAGATCGTGCTGGTCGACAAGACCCGCGAGCTGGAGGAGGTCGAGGCGAAGCGGCTGCAAACCACGGCCGAGAAGGAGCGGGCCGAGCATGCGGTCCAATCGGTGCGCCAGCGGGCCGATGCCGAGCTGTCGAAGGAGATCGATTTGATCTCGGCGGCGAAGCTGGCCGAGAGCCGGCGGATCGACGAGGAAAACAAGGCTCAGATTACGCGCATGCACATGCTGACTCAGTCGGAGGCCCGCAAGGCCGCGGCGCAGCAGGAATCGGAGGCGACGCTGATTCGGGCGCGGGCCACCAGCGAGGCTCAGAAGATCACCGCCGACGGCATCGAGCGCGAGGCCGGCGCCAAGGGCCGCGCCGAAGCGGAGATCGAGGCGCTCAAGGCCGACAACGCCAAGCGCATGCTGGAGGCCGAGGCCAGCGGCATCGAGGCCAAGGCCGACGCCTTGAAGAAGTACAACGACGCCGCGACATTCCTGGAGCTCGCGAAGCTGCACATCGAGGCCGAGCGCGATATCCATATCGATCAGGCCAAGGCGATGGGCAACGCGTTGTCGGGCGCGCAGATCCGCATGTATGGCGGCGGCGACGGCACGGTCGACACCATTCGCGGCATGTTCACCTCCGGCTTCGGCCTGGGCGAGGCGCTGGAAGGCGTGGCCCAGTCGTTGCCCGAGGGCATTCGCGAGCGCTTTGCCGAGAACGGCATCCGCGGCCTGTTCGGTCGTCCCGGCGGCAACGGCGAGTTCCGCCAGTCGGTCGCGCGGCTGGCCGAGCTGGTGCAGAGCAACATGCGCTCGCGCAAGGCGCGCGAGGTGCCGTTCAAGGACGCCATGGCGACGCTGCAGGCGCAGGTCGGCGACGACGCGGCGGCGGGCCGCGCGCTGACGGTGTTGAACGAGCTCAACGCCAACGGCACCTTCGACGAGGTGCCGTTCGAGAGCGTCTGGTCGCTTCTGCAGGCGACGATGAAGGCGGCGGATTGAGCGCGTAACCGGGCCGATGCCGCAGTACGACGTCATCCTGGAGCATGTCGACAAGACCTTCGACGGTGACGTCCGAGCGGTGATCGACTTCAACGCTGAGATCGAGCAGGGCGAGTTCGTCGCCATGCTCGGTCCCAGCGGCTGCGGCAAGACCACGACACTGCGCATGATCGGCGGCCTGGAGGAGGTGACGGCCGGCAAGATTTTCATCGCCGGCCAGGACGTGACCGATCTGCCGCCGTCGCATCGCGACACGGCGATGATGTTTCAGAGCTTCGCGCTGTTCCCGCACCGCACCGTGTTCCAGAACGTCGAGTTCAGCTTGAAGATGAAAGGCATCGCGCCGGACGAGCGGGCGCGTCATGTCTGGGAAATGTTGGAGATGGTCGGCCTCGCCGATTTCTCCAGTCGGCGTCCGAGCGACCTCAGCGGCGGTCAGCAGCAACGCGTGGCCTTGGCCCGCGCGCTGATCAGCCGGCCGACGGTGCTCTTGCTGGACGAGCCGCTGGGCGCGCTCGACTACAACCTGCGTCAGACCATGATGGTCGAGCTGAAGAAGATCCAGCGCGAGACCGGCATCACCTTCATCATGGTCACGCACTCGCAGCAGGAAGCCATGTCGATGGCCGACAAGGTCATCGTCATGAGCGACTCCGTGATCCAGCAGATCGGCACCTCGCGTGAAATCCATGAGTATCCGCGCACCAAATTCGTCGCCGAGTTCATTGGCAACAACAACCTGTTCCCCGGCGTGATCAAGTCGCGGAGCGGCTCGATCATCTTCGTCGAGTTCAACGACCATCTGCTCTATGTGAAAGCGCCCGAGGAATTGCGCGATGTCGAGGTGGGCCGGGAGATCTATTTCTCCGTCCGCGCCGACCTCATGCATGCCGGCGACCACCCCGACATGGCGAACCGGATCGAGGGCAGCTACGTCACCACAGAGTTCATGGGCACGCTGGAAACGGATGTCTTCGAGGTCGCGCCCGGCATCTACGTGCATGTCGAGCAGCACCGCAAGGTAACCGACCATGTCTACAGCATGGGCGACCGCGAAACGATCTGCTGGGCGGCCGAGGCCGGCGTCATTCTGGAATAACCGCCGGCTGCCCATTGGTATCTCCAAAATCGGGTGAGTAAGGCATGACCAAGGGAGAAGGCGAGCGCGCCTTGCGGGTGGCGGTGATCGGCGCCGGCATGTCGGGCATTCTCGCCGCCATCAAGCTGCGCGAGGCCGGCATCACCGACATCGCGATCTACGAGAAGGCAGACCGTCTGGGCGGCACGTGGCGCGACAACACCTATCCCGGCCTGTCCTGCGACGTGCCCTCCCACCTCTACACCTATTCTTTCGAGCCGAACCCGGACTGGAGCCATCGCTTTTCGCCCGGGGCCGAGATCCAGGCCTATTTCGAGAAGGTCGCGGCGAAATACGACGTCGAGCCGCTGATCGCCTACAACGCCGAGGTCACGCGCGCCGCGTTCGAGGACGGCAAGTGGCGGCTTGAGATCAAGGACGGGCGGACCGATTTGGTCGACATCGTGTTGACCGCGACCGGCGTGCTGCACCACCCGGTCTACCCAACGATCGACGGTCTCACCAGCTTTGCCGGCGCCTGTTTCCACAGCGCGCGTTGGGACCACGGCGTGCCGCTCGCGGGCAAACGGGTCGGCATCATCGGCACCGGCTCGACCGGCGTTCAGATCCTGCCCGCCATCGTCGACGAGGTCGCCTCGATCAGCCTGTTCCAGCGCACCGCGCAATGGATCCTGCCGCTGCCGAATCCCGCGCACAGCGAAGAGGAGAAGGCGGCGTTCCGGGCATCGCCCGAGCTGCTGCGGGCGACCTACCTCGATCTGGCGGAGCGGTTCCAGAACACCTTCGCCCGCGCCGTGGTCGGCGATTCCGCGCAGATGCAGCGCATCGCGGATGCCTGCCAGGCGAACCTTGACGACAATGTCGCCGATCCCGAGCTGCGGCAAAAGTTGACGCCGGACTATCAGGTCGCCTGCAAACGCCTGATCATGTCGGATCAGTTCTATCCCGCGATCCAGAAACCGAACGCCCATCTAGTGACCGAGGCGATCACCCGCATCGAGCCCGAGGGCGTGCGCGCCGCCGATGGGCAACTGCACGAGCTGGACGTGCTGGTGCTGGCGACCGGCTTCGACGGCCACCGCTTCATGCGGCCGATGCAAATCGTCGGCCGCGACGGCCGGACCTTGGAAGACGCCTGGGCCGCCGCGAACGAGGCCTATCGCTCGGTCGCTGTGCCCGGCTTCCCGAACTTCTTCACGATGGTCGGTCCGAACAGCCCGATCGGCAATTTCTCGCTGATCATGATCTCCGAGATGCAGCTCGCCTACATCATGCAGCTCATCGAGCTGGTCCGGACGGGCGAATGCCGGGAGGTCGCGCCGACCGCGGCCGCGACTGTGCGCTTCAACGCTGCCATCAAGGAGGCCATGAAAGGCACGGTCTGGGTTACCGGCTGCCGCAGCTGGTATCTCGACAAGAACGGCAATCCGGCGATGTGGCCCTGGACCTTCGAGCGCTTTGAGGCCGAGATGGCCAAGCCCGACCTCAGCGAATTCGAGCTCGTCGCCTGAGTTCCTGGATGCCCGGATCAAGTCCGGGCATGACGTTGCGGTGATGCGATCGGACCAAATTCGTCATTACCGGGCTTGACCCGGTAATCCAGTCAGCGGTCCATGCGGATTGGAAGCTGCGTCACCTGAACCGGCGCATCAGCAGCGTGTAGATCACCAGGAACAGGCCGATCATCAGCAGCGAGAACACGGTCGACGCCGTGCCCAGCGCAAACAATGTCGGTCTTATGCGCTGGGTCATCGAGGCGTTGATGTCGAGCGGCAGGGTGTTGAACTCGCCGGCGAGCAATGTGGTGCGCGCGAACTCGTCGTAGGACAGCGTGAAGCCGAACAACCCGGCGGCGACGATGCCGGGCGTGATCAGCGGCAGCGTCACCTCCTTGAAGACCGTCCATTCGTCGGCGCCCATATCGCGGGCCGCCTCCTCCAGTCTGCCGTCGAAACGGTTGAACACGGCCATCATCACCAGGAAGCCGAACGGCAAGGTCCAGACCACGTGCACGCCCAGCGCCGAGGAATACCAGGCCGGCGGAATGCCGATCTGCCGCATCAGTGAGGCGAGGCCGAGGCTGAGCAGAATGCCGGGCACCATCAGGCCCGCCATCACCGTGTAGAACAGCACGTTCGACCCGGTGAAACGCTTGCGGAAGGCCATCGCCAGCATGGTCGAGAACAAAGCCGTAATGACCATGACGATCAGCGCCAGGATCAGCGAGCGCAACAGCGCGCCCTGCAGATCGCCGACAGTGGACGGCTCGATCAGCTTCTGCCACCAGTGCAGACTGAAGCCGCGCATGGGAAAGCTGGTGCCGCCGCGACGGCCCTGGAACGACAGCACGAACATCGCGATCATCGGGCCGTAGATGAACAGGATGAAGATGACGTAGTAGACGCTGAACCCGCCCTTGATCCAGGCTTTCTTGCGGCGCTCCGGGGTCCAGCGCGCCATCTCAGAGCTCCTTGCGGATGTTGACGACGCGCAGGATCACGACCACGCCGATCATCATGGCCAGCATCAGCATCAACGCGTTGACCGCCGCGAAGGGATAGTTCGCGATCGCGTAATAGTTCAGGATCACCGTGCCGGTGGTCGTGGTCTTGCCGCCATAGACCACGACGGCCGTGGCGAATTCGCCCATGATCATGACGAAGATGAAGATCATGCCGATGGCCACGCCCGGCAGCGACAGCGGGCCGATGATCTCGCGGAAGATCTGGAACGACGTCGCGCCCATGTCGCGCGCGGCTTCCAGGATCGCCTTGTCGATCTTCGCCAGCGAAAAGAAGATCGGCCCGACGCAGAGCACGACATAGAGCTGCACCAGCGCCATGGTGTAGCCGAACTCCGAATAGAGCAGCAGGCTTGTCGGCTTGTCGATGGCGCCGATATTGATCAGGAACGTGTTCAACAGCCCGCGCCGGCCCAGCATCGGCAGCCAGGCCACGGCGCGGATCAGATAGCTGGTCCAGAACGGCACCATGGCCAGCAGGAACAGCGCCATCTGCCACTTGAACGACTGCACCTGCATGGCCAGGAAGTAGGCGATGGGATAGCCGACGATCAGGCACAGCACCATGACCGCCAGCGTGAAATAGAGCGTCGAGCCCAGCGTGCGCAGGAACACGCTCGGCGTCAGGAAGCGATCACTCTCGGGGTCGAAAAAGCCCTCCGCCTCGAAATAGGCGCGATAGTTCTCCAGCGTCAGCGCCGGCTCCATACCGTGGCCGGACGACGACCAGAAGCTGAAGACGATGATGCCGAGCAGCGGCAGCACCAGAAACAGGATCAGCCAGGCGCTCGGCAGCGTGATCAACCAGGCCGTCGGGAAGCCGGGCTCGCGCCGCAGCTTCTTGGCCTCGTCGATTGCTTGCGGCGGGACCGGCTGGCTGCCGATCAGGCCGGCGTGATGTGTATCGGCGATCTGCTGCATGCTGGCATCGACGACGCGTTACGACCGAAACGGGCGGGCGCGGCCATTGCCGCCCCGCCCGCCGGTTACACCATTGATTGCCGGACCCGCGCTTAGGCGCTCAGGAACTCGGTCCAGCGCTTCACCAGATAGTCGTTCTCGTCCATCAGCGAGTTCCAGACGGCGATGTTGCTGAAGCGGTCCCAATAGGAGCCGCCGTCGCGCACTTCGCCCTTTTCGACGATGATGGTGTCGAACGGATCCGGCAGCTCCTTCGCCGCCGGCTTGCCCATGTACCAGTAGTCCCACTCTTCGGGCTCGAGGTGCTTCTTCACGTTCTCGGGCACCGACATGTAGTAGCCCTGGCGCGCCACGAACGCGCCGGCCCAGCCGTCGAGCCACCAGTTGAGATATTCATAAGCGGCGTCGAGCTGCTTGCCCGTGACCTTGGCCGAGATCGCCAGGCCGCCGTGCCAGCCGCGCATGCCTTCCTTCGGGAAGGCGTAGATGCAGGGCACGCCTTCCGCCTTCACGGCGGTGACGGCGGGCGACCACATGCTTTGCACCGCGACCTCGCCGCTGACCATCAGGTTCACCGACTGGCCGAAGGTTTCCCAGAACGCTCGGAAATGGCCTTCCTTCTTCCTCTCGATCAGGAAATTGATCAGGAAGTCGATTTCCTCCCGGGTCATGTTGCCCTTGTCTTTGAAGGTGTAGGCGCCCATGGCCTCGATCGCCAGCGCGGCGTCCATGGTGCCGATCTGCGGCACGTTCAACAGCGCCACCTGGCCCTTGAAGTCGGCGCTGAACAGGTCGGCCCAGCTCTCGATGTCGCGGCCGGTTTCTTCCGGGTTGTAGCCGAGCGAATCCGCGTTGTGCCAGCCGGGCAGCATCGAGATGTAGCGCGACGGGCCATCGACCCGGTTGCCGTCGGCGTCCAGCCAGAGGTGCCGAAACGGCGCATCGCCCTGGCCGGCATTCGATTCCGGTGTCAGTTTGCCGGTTTTGGAGAGGTTGGTGACCTTATCCCATTCCTTGATTCGTTGCGTATCGATCGGCTGCCAGACCTTCGCCGGGATGAAGACATCCATGTCGTTGAAATAGCCTTCGGCGATCTCGTATTGATCGTTTTGGTTCAGCATCTTGCCGAACATGGCGCCATACCCCAACGCCTGCCCGCGTACCCCGATGCCGAGATCCTGGGACGCCTTGCCCTGAATCTCGTTGATGACGCTCACGCCCAAACCGATGGTGCGCAGCGATTCCGCGCCATGACCGATGCTGGGGAAGCCGCCGACGAACGAACCCGCCGCGACGGCGCTCGCGGTCGTGCCCATGAACTTGCGGCGGCTGATGCCCCTGCTCTTGGTCTTGCTGGTACCCGTTGGCTTCTTTGCCGTCATATTCTGCCTCCCGTTGTTACTGGGTAATCCCGTGTCTCACGGTCCCAAAGATGTGGATCGCTATGCCAATGGCGTATCCGCTAACAGCTAGCTTTTATTTAGGATTTTCCATGACGTGCTTTGTCGAATGATAGCTTAGAGTCGGGGGCTGGGAAACGCAAAGAAAGTAAGGGGGAGGCGGAGTTTGAGCGTACTGATCAAGAACGGCCGCGTGGTTACGGCGAACGACGATTACCGGGCCGATATCTTCATCAACAACTCCACCGTCGACGTTATCGGGCGCAACCTGGAGATCGACGCCGACCGGGTGATCGACGCCGCCGGCAAGCTGGTGATTCCGGGCGGCATCGATCCGCACACGCATATGCAGATGCCGTTCGGCGGCACCGAGACGTCGGACACGTTCGAGACCGGTACGCGCGCCGCGGCCTTCGGCGGCACCACCTGCATCATCGATTTCGCCATTCAGGCCCGCGGCACGTCGACCATCGCCGCGCTTGACGACTGGCACGCCAAGGCCGAGGGCCGGACCGCCATCGACTACGCCTTCCACATGATCATCACCGACATGCCGGAAGAGCGCATGCCGGAAATGCGCCGCCTGTCGGATGAGGGTGTCACCAGCTACAAGATGTTCATGGCTTATCCCGGCGTGCTGCTGTCGGACGACGCCACGATCTTCCGCGCCATGCGCAAGGCCGGCGAAGACGGCACGCTGGTCTGCATGCATGCCGAGAACGGCATCGTCATCGACGAGCTGGTCAAGATCGCGCTGGCCGAGGGCAAGACCACGCCGCGCTATCACGCCTACACCCGGCCGACCCGGCTCGAGGCAGAGGGCGCGCACCGGGCGCTCGCCATCGCCGAGGTCGCGCAGGCGCCGGTCTATATCGTTCACCTGAGCTGCTACGAGGCGCTGCAGGAGTTACGTCTGGCGCAGGCCCGCGGCGTCATGGCCCATGCCGAGACCTGTCCGCAATACCTGCTGCTGGACGTCGATCATTACGACGAGCCCGGATTCGATGGCGCGAAATACGTGCTGACGCCGCCGCTGCGCGAGCAATGGCACCAGGACGAGCTCTGGAACGGGCTGCGCACCAGCGCGCTGGACGTGATCTCGACCGACCATTGCCCGTTCTGCATGCGCGAGCAGAAGGAATTGGGGCGCGACGATTTCAGCAAGATCCCGAACGGCGGCCCCGGCGTCGAGAACCGCATGAGCCTGATCTACCACCACGGCGTCAATCTCGGGCGGATTTCGCTGAACCGCTTCGTCGAACTGACCTCGACCAAGGCGGCGAAGATCTTCGGCCTGTTCCCCCGCAAGGGCACGATCGCCGTCGGCAGCGATGCCGATATCGTGATCTTCGATCCCGAGCGCGAGGAGACGATCAGCCGCTTCAACGCCCACACCCATCACATGAACATCGACTACAGCGCCTACGAGGGCTTCAAGGTCAAGGGCTTTACCGAGACCGTGCTGTCGCGCGGCAAGATCGTAATCGACAACGGCAACTATGTCGGCCGCCCGGGCGACGGTTCATTCGTCAAGCGCGGCCCCTACGGCGGCCAATACGCCAACGCGCACGCCCACATGCGCCGCGATCCGCTCGACCCCGCCCACGGCCTCGGCTCGCCGCGCCATCGGCACAGCTGACGCCGCGGACGTTTTATGATGGCGGATTAGGCCTCGGTCTGCTTCGCCGGGCGGATGATCTTCAAGAGCCAGAAGATGATGCAGAAAATCCCGGTCAGGATGATCAGGGCCACGACCGCGGCGAGGCGCTTGCCGAACTCAGCGTCGAGCGTGTAGCCCGGCTGCAACAGATAGACGCAGAGCACCTGCACCGACTGCAGCGTCGCGCCGCCGCTCAACAGGATGGCGACGAAGGTGGAGCCGCGCAGCGAACTCAGGACCACGGACTCGATGCTGTTCTGCTGCACGATATGCACTCGGTAGGCGTGCCAGTGGTAGGTGCAGAAGCCGATGATGCCGACGATCAGCGCGACCCAGAAGATCGCGTTGTCGAAGCCGACGCCGTGGATCACGGTGTTGAACAGGTCTTCGAACGGCTTATAGAAGTATAGAAAAATCAGAACGATGATGAAGACGATGTAGCCGACCAGCGTCCAGAACCACTGCCACCCTGTCATAGCTTACGACCCACTGTTTTTCTTGGAACCGGTTTGGAAGTTGGCGCCATCACAGCATTGATTGGTGACGCGCGCCAAGCGCATTCGCGAACCCATGATTACGCCGCCGCTTCCGGGATCGCGACGATCAGCAGGATTCCGAAAAGGATCATAAAGACCGCGTCCTTGGCGGCGCCGAGGCCGGACCGCTCCGAGCCGGTCGTGGCGATCAGCATGATGATCTCAAGCACAAAGAAGACGATGGCCAGGAAGAAGAACGGCCAGATCGTGCTCCACCAGGACAGCCCCTCGGGCGCCGCGACCGACTGCACCAGCCGCCAGATCAGCAGCATGATCGGCAACAGGATCATGAACCCATAGGCCAGCAGAAAGCGATATCGGGTGAGCGCGCGGTCCAGCAGCCAGAAGACGACGAAGAACAGCACGATGAACAGCAGATCCAGAACGAGCGCCGCGTAGTTTTCGCCTGTCGCCGCCTGCGTCAGGTTCAGGTAGCCCAGGATCAGCAGGAACACGAGGCCGTCGCAGAACAGCCATTCGCGCACCGTTTCGCCGCCGGACTTGACGCTCCAGGCCCGTGTCGCCTTGTCGAACAGCAAGACCAGCGCGACCGCCAGGCTGGCCGGATACACGAGCTGCAGCATCAACGTGTATTGCTGCGGTCCGGGCACATAGATCCAGTTCAACAGCAGAAACGCCACGGCCAGCACCAGCAGGCCAATCAGCCGCGCGCCCGACGACGTGGCGGTCGCCGGCGGCGCGCCGGCTTCGGCGGCCGCAGGTGAGTCGCTCACATTGACGCTGATCGCCCGCGATTGCCTCGGCAGCCGGACGATGGCGAAAACGAGAAACCCGATCAGGCCCACGATGCCGGCGATGGCCATGACGGTCAGGAAGACGACCGATCGCCTGTCGCCGCGCCAGTCGGCGGCGGCGAGTTGCGCTTCGGCCGCCGGATAGAACTGCCAGATCAGGATGGCGGCAATGACAATGAGCGCCGCCAGCGCCAGGAGAAACTCGTACCAGTTCGGCGCCGGCGCAACCGCCTGCCCATCGGCCGTCGCCGTGGCCGGTCGCCGCGCGTACCGGGTGATCAAATAAATCACGAACGCGCCGATCGCGACCGCGGCGATGGCGATCATCACGCCGACGAAATCCAGCGACCTGCTATCCACGTATCGCCCCACCCCACAACAACAAGATTCGGGTTACGCGGCAGGCCCGCCGTCGGGTGGCGGCGGTCTGCCCGATCCCGTCATTCACAACGCGTTTCGCAGTTCCAGTCCGTCGAGATAGCTCAGCACGCGGTCCAGCGGCTCGACGTCGCCGAACTTGGCGTCGATATCGAACAGGTTCCATTCGACCACGCCCGCGACCCGGTCGCCGACCGCCTCGCGCACGACGATGGGCCGGAAGCCCTCGGCGATGGCGTCCTCGACCGTATTGCGCACGCAGGCCGCCATGGTCACGCCCGTGACGATCACCGTGTCGACCTGGGCCGCGCGCAGGAAACCGGCCAGCGGCGTGCCGTGGAAGGCCGAAGCCCGCTTCTTGACGATGACCTGCTCGTCCGCCTCAGGCGCGATGCGGTCATCGATGGCCACTGCCTCCGAACCCAGCTTCAGCAGCTCGGCCGGGATCTTCTTGTGCCACAGTCCCATGTCCGTGTTCGGGCCCTCGGTCACGGCATAGGCCGTGGTCGTGTAGACGATCGGAATGCGTTTCGCGCGCGATGCCGCCAGCAACTGCTGCACGCTCGGGATAATCACATCCATATCGTCGCACGAGAACGCGTGTCCCGGCCGCGTCCACGCGTTGGCGAGGTCGATATTGATCAGTGCCGGCCGCTCACCGAAGCCGACACGACGTTGAAAGCCGCGATCCTGATACAGCGCGGAATCGGCGGCAAAGACCTTTTCCAAGGCTTCTTTGAGTTCGTCGGTCATTGTGGGCAGATGCTAGCACCCGCCAAAATGACTGTCGATGCAGGGCGGTGCGGGAAAATTGACACTCCGACCGGCAGCCCGCAACATGATCGGGGCGACCAACCAGCGACAGCGGACGCAAAGGAGCATCGACCGATGCAGGCAGATCAGGAGGTCGAGGGTGCGACCATCCGCCCCCTGACACCGGCTGTCGGGGCCGAGATTTCGGGCGTCGATCTCGCCAATCTGACCGACCGGCAATTCGCGCTGATCTCCGATGCGTTCGACCGCTATGCCGGCCTGTTGTTCCGGGATCAGAAGCTGTCGCCGGACGATCTGGTGGCGTTCAGCCGGCGCTGGGGCGAGCTCGACGTGGCGCCGGTCATGGAGAACGGGCGGACCGCCGTGCCGGGTTATCCCGAGATCTACATCGTGTCGAACGTCAAGGACGCGGACGGCAAACCGATCGGCAGCCTGGGCGCGGGCGAGGCCGTCTGGCACACAGACATGTCCTACCTGCCGAGCCCGCCCTATGCGTCCATGCTCTATGCCCTCGAGGTGCCGCCGTCGGGTGGCGACACCTCGCTCTGCGGCATGAAGGCCGCCTATGACAGCCTGCCGACCGAGCTGCGCGAACGCATCGCCGGCCTGGAGATCAAGCATGACGGCACCTACAACTCGGGCGGCTACCTGCGCGAGGGGGTGACCGCCAGCGACGATCCCGTGAACTCGGTGGGACAGGTGCATCCCGCGGTCTGCCGACACCCGGCCACGGGCGACGCGCTGCTCTATCTCGGTCGCCGCCGCAACGCCTACGTCATGGGCCTTGGCCTCGAGGAGTCGGAAGGTCTGCTCGACGAATTGTGGGACTATGCGGTGCGGCCGGAACACACCTATACGCACCATTGGCGGGTCGGCGACGTTCTGCTCTGGGACAACCGCGCGACGATGCACCGCCGCGACCCCTTCGACGCGACGACGCGACGCCTGATGCAACGTACCCAGATCAAGGGCCAGTCGCAGCCGCGCGCCGCGGTCGATGCCGGCGCGAGCTGACGCGGGCATCGGACGACGGCGGACCTCTGCCAGCCGATGGGTCTGGCTGGGTGTCGTTCTCGCTGTCCTGGCGGGCGCGCCGCTGCGGGCGGAGACGCCGGTCGATCTTGAGCTGATCCTCGCCGTCGATGCCTCCGGCAGTGTCGACCCGCGCGAATACGCCCTGCAGATGTCGGGCATCGCATCGGCGTTTCGCGACGACGAGGTGATTGCCGCAATTCAGTCGGGTCCGTTGGCGCGCATCGGCGTCGCGGTCGTGATCTGGTCGGAGTCGCGCCGGCCGAAAGACCTGATCCCTTGGCAGGTCGTGTCGGACCGGGCGTCGGCGGCCGTCTTCGCCCACACCGTCGAGACCCACCCGCGCAACATCCCGGACGGCGGCACGGGTATCGGCCGTGCCGTGCTCTACGCCATCAGCCTGTTCGACCGCAACGCGCTCACGAGTTCCCGGCACGTCATCGACGTGTCCGGCGACGGGCGTGAGACGACTTTTCGCGAGTATAGCGTGCCGCCGGCCCAGGCTCGCGCCCGTGCGATCTCCCGCGGAATCACCGTCAACGGCCTGGCGATCCTCACCGACGATTCCGAGCTCACCGAGTATTACCGTCGTGAGGTCGTCGGCGGTACCGACGCGTTTGCCATGTCGGCCGCGTCCTACGACGACTTCGCCACGGCCATGCGCCGCAAGCTGATCCGTGAGATCGATTACCGGCCGATCATCAGCCGGCTCTCGCCGCGATAGTGCTGTCGTCGTTTCACCGATAGTCGGGATTCGGATAATCGAAGCGGCAGCCGGCTTCCCACATCGAGCGCTGGTTGCCGTGCGCCGGCACACCGCCAGCGTCCTTCAGCATGCGGGCAAGGTGCAACAGGTTCCAGGTCATGAAAGTCGTGTTGCGGTTGGTGAAATCGTTCTCCGGACCGCCCGAGCCGTCGTCCAGATAGGACGGGCCGGGGCCGGCCTCGCCGATCCAGCCGGCGTCGACCTGCGGCGGGATCACGTAGCCCAGATGCTGCAGCGAGAACAGGATGTTCATGGCGCAATGCTTGACGCCGTCCTCGTTGCCCGTGACCAGACAGCCGCCGACCCGGCCGTAATAGGCGTATTGGCCGGCCTCGTTCAGATCGCCTGAGGTCGAATAGAGCCGCTCGATCACCTTGGTGCAGACGGACGATTTCTCGCCCAGCCAGATCGGCGTCGTCACGACCAGAATGTCGGCGGCCTTGACCTTCTCGTAGATCCCGGGCCAGTCGTCGTCGTCCCAGCCATGCTCGCGCATGTCGCCGTAGACGCCATAGGCGATGTCGTGGTCGACCGGCCGCAGCACCTCAACGCTGACGCCGTTCTTTTCCATGATCGCCCTCGCGATATCGATCAGGCCTTGCGTGTGCGAGACCTCGGGGCTGCGCTTCAGCGTGCAGTTCAGGAACAGCGCCTTGAGGTCGGAGAAATCCCACTGGCTGGTCTCGCACCACTTCTCCTGCAGTTCGTTCAACATCTCTTGTCCTTTCGTCAGGTGGTTGTCGTCGGCTCGTTCGGTTGCGCCACCATGCCGGTGCGGATCGGCAGCTCGCTCACCGCTTTCGTTTCCTCGCATTCGCCGAACAGTTCGGTCATCCGGCCATAGGCGCGGGCGAGCGGCGCGGCGCTGATGCCGTGCAGCAGCGCGCTCAGGCCGACGGTGACGATCACCGCGGCCAGGATCTCGTCGCCATGTGCGATCTCGGCCGTCTCCACGATCAGCAGCGCGAACAGAATGGAAGCGAGGCCGCGCGGACCGAACCAGCCAAGGAAGGCCATGGTCGGCAGACGCACGCCGGTGCCGATCAGCGAGATGGCGATCGGCAGCATGCGGATCACGGTCAGGCTGAGGGCGGCATACAGCACAAAGGTCCAGTTCAGGTGCGCCAACCCTTCCGGCAGCATCGCCGCGCCGAAGATCAGGAACGTCAGCAGCATCAGCAATTGCCCCTGCGTCTCCATGAACTCGAACAGGAAGGTGCAGGGATGGGTCACCGCGTTGCCGAACATGAGGCCGGCGGTGAACGCGGCGATGAAGCCATTGCCGCCGATCGCTTCGGCCGCCACGAAACCGAGCACGGCCAGCGCCAGCACGCCGATGCCTTCGAATGCCTCGGTCATCCAGCCCTTGTCGGCGGCCGTATCGACAAGGCGGGCGCCGACATAGCCCAGCATGATGCCGGCGACCGGTCCAAGCGTGACCTGCAAGGCGCCGAAGGTCAGCCAGTCCGTCGCATCTCTGGCGTCCGCGCCGGCGGTGCCGGCGAGCGCGGCCAGCAGCAATACAGCGGGCAGGGCGATGCCGTCGTTCAGCCCGCTTTCGACATTTAACGCCTGCCGGATGCGGACGGGTACCGACCGGTCAGAGACCACGGCCTGGCCCAGCGCCGCGTCAGTCGGCGCCAGAATGGCGGCCAGCAGCGCCGCTTCCCAAATGGAGAAGTCGGGGAACAGGTACGCCGCCACGCCGGTGCCGGCGAGGATCACCAGCGGCAGGCCGACGATCAGCATTCGCTGCGGCAGATTATGGTCGCGCCGCAGCAGGCCGAGATCTATCCGCGCGGCATCGGCGAACAGCACTAGGATCAGCGTCAGTTCGGCGATCAGATGGATCAGGCCGTGACCGATATCGATATGCGCGACGTCGAAGCCGCCGGGCCCGATGGCCAGGCCGAACAGCACGAAGACCAGCGGCGGCGTAACGATCGTGCCGTCGAGCTTCTTCGAAACCAGACCGAAGGCGATTACGCCGGCACAGATAATGATAGTGCCGTGAAGATCCATTGCGTCCCCATGCCAATGCCCATCGACCGCGCCCCCGAGGCAACGGCGGCGTTTTTGATGAAGCGCATGATCACAAGGTTACAGTCGGCCGACCCAGAGTGTAGGGTGGAGCCGCGTCGGGTTGGAATCAGGTTGGACTGGCAGCAGGCGTGCGCGGGGGACAGGGGGACAACGATCGAGAATTGATCGACGGCCTGCGCGCCGGCAGTGAACGACATGCCGAGCAGCTGGTCCGCACTCATGCCGGCTGGATGCGGTCGCTGGTCCGGCGGATCCTGCGCGACGACGCCCTTGCCGACGACTGCGTGCAGGAAGCCTTTCTCAAGGCGTTCCGCAACATCGATGGCTTTGAGGGCCGATCGAGCCTGAAGACCTGGCTGCATCGCATCACCGTCAACGAAGCACTGATGAAGCTGCGGTCCTTGAAGCGCCTGGACGAACGGCCGATCGACGACCTGCTGCCGGAATTCGATGCGAACGCCTGCCGCATCGAGATGCCGTGGACACGCCTGGCGACGACAGAAGAGATCGTCGAGCGCGAGAGCACGCGGGCGCTGGTGCTGTCAAAAATCGGTGAACTGCCGGACAGCTATCGTATCATTCTGCAATTGCGTGACATCGAAGAGCTGACGACGTCAGAGGTCGCTGAGATGTTGGGTATCAGCGAGGCCAACGTGAAGGTGCGCCTGCATCGGGCGCGGTCCGCGTTGAAGAATATCCTGGAACCGTTGCTGCGGGGAGAGGCGCTATGAGCCGCGCGCGGCCGTTCAGCCTGTGGCGGTTGATGAAGGGCCTGATGCTTCGGCATATGCCGGCCATGATCACCTGCCAGGAGTTCGAGGACTTCATCCTCGACTATCTGGAAGGTCAGTTGCCGGCAAGCCAACGCCGCGTCTTCGCGTTCCACCTGAAGATCTGCCGCGAATGCCGGGACTATCTGGCCGCGTACCGGCGCACGGCCGAAGTCGGCAAGGCCGCGTTCGACGAACCGACCGCGCCCGTCCCCGACGACGTGCCGGAAGATCTGGTCAAGGCCATCCTCGACGCCCGCCGGGCCTGACCGACCGCCGCGTCACTTGCGGATTGCGGTTCAACCAAGAGCAAGCCATGACCGACGCCGCGCGTTTCAGGATCGTCCACTTGATGGAACGGCCGCAGGCCGCGGCAACGCTCGAGCGTTGGTTCATCGAAGAATGGACGCCTTGGTATGGCCCCGACGGGCAGGGCGATGCGGCAGCCGATCTTGCCGCCTGCGCCGCCCGGGACACGCTGCCGATCTGCCTCGTCGCAGTCGGCCGCGGTGGCGACGTGCTCGGCACGGCTGCCCTCAAGGCCGAGTCGGTCGGCAGCGACAGCGCGCCCGGCCCCTGGCTCGCGGCGCTCCTGGTGGGTCGACCGTATCGTGGACGCGGCGTTGCAACGGCGCTGGTGGCGTCGATCGCGGTCGAGGCGCGGCGACTGGGCTTTGACGCGATCTACACCTCGACCGACAGCGCGGCTGATATCATGCAACGCCAAGGCTGGCAGGCTTGCGGCGAAGCCGAGTCGCTCAGAGGGACGATCAGCGTATTTCGCCGCGATCTAGGTACTTGGTCGGCTTCCGGTGCTTGAATCCGGTGGCGATGCTGTATCCTGTCGGCCCCATATCCAGGCACAGACGAGGTAAGAGATGGCAGAGATCGAGTACTTCTATTCCGCCCATTCGGCCTTTGCCTATCTCGGCTCGGCCCGGTTCATGGCGATCGCCGAGGCGGCCGGCCGCACAATCGTGCATCGGCCATACGATCTGCGCCAAGGAGTCGCCGAATGCGGCTCGGTACCGTTCGGCAAACGCACGCCGGCGCATATCGACTATTTCTTCGGCCGCGAGATCGTGCGCTGGGGCGAAATCCGCGGCGCGGCGCTGATGGACGGCATGCCCACCCATCACATGAAGGACATGACCTTGCCGAACGCCGTGTTGATTGCGGCCATTCAACAGGGACTGAACGTTGATCGGCTGGCCCACGTGATGCTGGAGTCGCACTGGCGCGACGATGCCGATCTGGTCGACGAGCCGACGCTCTCGCGGCTCTGCCGGGAATGTGATATCGACCCGGCGCCGTTGCTCGAAGCCGCTGGTACGCCCGAGATCCTCGCCATCTATGCGGCGAACACCGAGGAAGCGATCGCCCGCTCGGTCTTCGGCTCGCCGACCTATTTCGTGGATGGCGACATGTTCTACGGTCAGGACCGGCTGGAGATGGTCGAGCGCGCCCTGCATCAGCCGTTTGCCGGAACCTGGCCGCCGGCGGCCGCCTGAACGGCACGCGCCAATTTTCTTTACGCGGCCTGGAGCGGGGCTGGTAGAATAGCGCTACCGGATGCCGCCCACCGGCAGGTGTGGCGGTTTCGTCCGGTGGAATTCGCCATCAAGAACAGATCCCATGCATGGGCCTCGATCCGAGTCGCCGGGCGGCGTCTCCATGACGCCGCGACACGCCAGTTCTCCGGAGTCGGCATACGCCTGGTGGCGGCTGCTCGCTGCGGTGCTGATCAGCACGATCGGCGGCGTCGGCATGTGGTCGTCCGTCGTGGCCCTGCCGTCGGTGCAGGCTGAGTTCGACGCCGCGCGCGGCGATGCCGCGCTGCCCTACACGTTCACGATGATCGGTATCGCCGTCGGCAGCGTCGTCATGGGCCGTGTCGCGGATCGTTTCGGCGTCGTGGTGCCGGTGATCGGCGCGGCCTTCGCCCTCTGCGTGGGCTATGTCGCGGCTGCGTTCGCGACCGACCTCTGGCAGTTCGCCATCGTGCATGGCCTGTTGATCGCGCTGTTCGGCAGCGCCGCCACCTTCGCGCCCCTGATCGCCGATACCTCGCATTGGTTCATCCGTCGGCGCGGTATCGCGGTCGCGATCTGCGCTTCCGGCAGCTATCTCGCCGGCGCTTTCTGGCCGCCGGTGATCCAGTCCGTCATCGACATCGTCGGTTGGCGACAGGCCCATATGGGCATTGGCATCTTCTGCGCCGTGACCATTCTGCCGCTGGCGCTGGCGTTGCGCCGACCGCCGCCGGTGCTGGCCGACGCGGCCGATTTGGCCGGCGGCAGCCGTCCGCGCGGCACGCCCGGCCTGCCGCCGGCGGTGCTGCAAGCGCTTCTGGTGGTCGCCGGCGTCGCCTGCTGCGTCGCCATGTCGATGCCGCAGGTGCATATCGTCGCCTACTGCGTTGACCTCGGCTATGGCGCGGCGCGCGGCGCCGAAATGCTGTCCCTGATGTTGGGCTTCGGCATCGTCAGCCGCCTGGCGTCCGGCTGGATCGCCGATCGTATCGGCGGTCTGCCGACCCTGTTGCTGGGCTCGGTGCTGCAGGCGACGGCGTTGATCCTCTACCTGCCGTTCGACGGCCTGTATGCGCTCTACATGGTGGCGGCGCTGTTCGGGCTGTTCCAGGGTGGCATCGTGCCGAGCTACGCCATTGTCGTGCGGGAGTATTTCCCGGCGTCGGAAGCCGGCGCCCGCGTCGGACTGGTCTTGACCGCGACGGTTGTCGGCATGGCCTTCGGCGGCTGGATGACCGGCGCGATCTTCGATCTGACCGGCAGCTACCGGACCGCCTTCCTGAACGGTATCGCCTGGAACGTCCTCAACATGGCGATCGCCACCTGGCTACTGTTCCGCACGCTGCGGCCGCGGGCGTCGATGGCGCTTTGAGATGCCGGCGGCTGCGATGGTTGCGAGGCGTATTCTCTGTCAGGGCATGTCCTGCGTGCCGAAGGCAGTGCAGATAAGCAGGCGGTCGACCTGCTCGCCATCGGTCGACAGCGGCATATCGAGGCTTTCGGTTCGCAGATAGGTCTTGTTGACAAAATGGGCGGTGCCCAGATTGCGGAGGGGCCGTCGGTTTTCAATCACCCAGGACGGTCCCAGACTGAGCTCGTGCATCGCGCGGCTGTCGTAGATTTCGTCCCAATACCGCCCGGTGCTGTCACGGCCCAGGGTTTCGGTGATGTAGGTGCCGATCAGCCGCCACCGATATCGACGTCTGGGCTGATATTCGATATCCAGAAGCAAGATATGCGGCAGCAATCGGACGGGAAATTTGAGTGGATCGATATCGGTCGGGGCCGGCATCGGCCGTTTGCCCCTCAAGTCGTTCCAGACCTTCAGCCCGTCGTGCAGAAGCGGATGCTGAATATTCAGGTCGGGATCGAGCTCGTATTCGATGGTGCCGAAGAAAGAACTCTGGCCGACAGATTGATCGCCGGGATTCATGAAATTCCAATTCAGGTCCGTCACGGCGGCGGTGGCAGCGACGGTGTGCACTTAGTGTAATCGGAACTCGCCGTCGATCGCACGGAATTCGCTGGGCTTGATCAATTCGGCGGTGGCGAGCTTTACGGAATGCAGCCGGCCGTCGAGATTGGCTTCCCAGAAATCCAGGAACCTGGTCAGCACCGGATATTTCGGCGCCACGTCATAGTCCTGCCAGATATAGGATTGCAGCAGGCTCGGATGGTCTGGCAGATGGTAGAGGATTTCGGCTGTCGCCAGACGATAGCCCATGAGCTGCAGTTCGATGGCCGTCGAGCTTGTCACGGTCATGTTCACTACCCTCCTCTGAACGCGCCACATGGCCAAAAGTTTGGCCCATGCGTGGCCCGATCCTCAACCAGAATAGAGTGGGAAGGTTAATAAAATCAGTCTGTTAGCAGCACTCGTCGCCGGCTGCCAATTTTCTCCGGTCCGGCGCTTGACAGGAATATGCAGCCCCCATATATCCGTCGCCGTAGACTGGCACTGTCTTTGTTAGAGTGCCAGGCCGCGTTTCCCCATATTTCAGCGCGCGGAATGGCCGTGCGCGAGACAGGAGGTTCAGCTGATGAAATTCAGGCCGTTGCACGACCGGGTCGTAGTTCGCCGCGTCGAGGAAGACGAGCGGACGGCCGGCGGCATTATCGTCCCCGACACCGCAAAAGAAAAGCCGATGCAGGGCGAGGTTGTTTCCGTCGGCCCCGGCGCCCGTAACGAGAAGGGCGAGATCGTGGCGTTGGATGTCAAGGCCGGCGACCGTGTGCTGTTCGGCAAGTGGTCGGGCACCGAGGTCAAGATGGACGGCGAAGAGCTGTTGATCATGAAGGAATCCGATGTGATGGCCATTATCGAGGTCAAGAAGGCCTCGAAGAAGAAGGCCGCCTAGTTCCGGGGAGAAGCAGACATGGCTGCCAAGGAAGTAAAATTCAGCGCCGACGCCCGCACGCGTATGCTGCACGGCGTCGACATTCTGGCCAACGCGGTCAAGGTGACGCTGGGCCCGAAGGGCCGCAACGTCGTGCTCGACAAGTCGTTCGGCGCGCCGCGCACCACCAAGGACGGCGTCACGGTCGCCAAGGAAATCGAGCTGACCGACAAGTTCGAGAACATGGGCGCCCAGATGGTCCGTGAAGTGGCGTCCAAGACCAACGACATCGCCGGCGACGGCACCACCACGGCGACCCTGCTGACCCAGGCCATCGTCCGCGAGGGCGCCAAGGCCGTGGCCGCGGGCATGAACCCGATGGACCTGAAGCGCGGTGTCGACATGGCGGTCGAGACCGTCGTCGGTGAGCTGCAGAAGCGGTCGAAGACGATCAGCGGCGAGAAGGAAGTCGCCCAGGTCGGCACCATCGCCGCCAATGGCGAGGCCGAGATCGGCCAGATGATCGCCGAGGCCATGAAGCGGGTCGGCAACGAGGGCGTGATCACGGTCGAGGAGGCGAAGAGCCTCGACACCGAGCTCGACGTCGTCGAGGGCATGCAGTTCGACCGCGGCTACCTGTCGCCGTACTTCGTGACCAACGCCGAGAAGATGGTCAGCGAGCTGGAGAATCCCTACATCCTGCTGCACGAGGCCAAGCTCTCGAGCCTGCAGGCCATGCTGCCGGTGCTCGAGTCGATCGTGCAAACCGGCCGGCCGCTGCTGATCATCGCCGAGGACGTCGAGGGCGAGGCGCTGGCGACGCTGGTCGTCAACAAGCTGCGCGGCGGCCTGAAAGTGGCGGCCGTGAAGGCGCCGGGCTTCGGCGATCGCCGCAAGGCCATGCTCGAGGACATCTCGATCCTGACCGGCGGCCAGGTGATCTCGGAAGATCTCGGTATCAAGCTCGAGAACGTCTCGCTCGACATGCTCGGCACCGCCAAGCGCGTCACCATCAACAAGGACGACACCACGATCGTCAACGGCGCCGGCAAGAAGTCGGACATCGAGGGCCGCTGCGGGCAGATCCGGGCGCAGATCGAGGAGACAAGCTCCGACTACGACCGCGAGAAGCTGCAGGAGCGGCTGGCCAAGCTCGCCGGCGGCGTGGCGGTCATTCGCGCCGGCGGCGCCACCGAGATCGAGGTGAAGGAGCGTAAGGACCGCGTCGACGATGCGCTGAACGCCACCCGCGCCGCGGTCGAGGAAGGCATCGTCGCCGGTGGCGGCGCGGCGCTCCTCTACGCGTCCAAGACGCTCGACAAGCTGTCGCCGAAGAACAACGACCAGAAGGCGGGTGTCGACATCGTGCGTCGCGCGCTGGAATGGCCGGTGCGGCAGATCGCCGAGAACTCCGGCGTCGACGGCGCCGTTGTCGCCGGCAAGATGCTCGAGAGCAAGGACATGAACTGGGGCTTTGATGCCCAGGCCGAGGCCTACAAGGACCTGGTCAAGGCCGGCATCATCGATCCCACCAAGGTCGTGCGCACGGCGCTCCAGGACGCGGCGTCGGTTGCCGGCCTGCTGATCACGACCGAGGCCATGGTCGCCGAGAAGCCGGAAAAGAAAGAAGCCGCCCCGCCGATGCCAGACATGGGCGGCATGGACTTCTGATCCATCCCGGACAGATCATCTACAAAGGGCCGCGCCCCCGCGCGGCCCTTTTTCTTTGGGTCATAACGGTCATGAAACGATCACGGCGACGTCACGCGGGTGCAATTTGCGATGGTTAACGCTTGCGTCCTGGGACAAGCTTTAACGCAGGGGGCAACCGATATGCCAAATCAGCGAACCAGGTTACATGTCAGCCGCCGGAAGCTGTTGGGCGGCGCGGCCGCAACGGCAGGTCTTGTCGGCAGCGGCCTGATCGGCATGCCGGCGATCGCGCGGGCCGGGCGGCCGGTGATTACGCACGGCGTGCAGACCGGCGACGTCACGCAGTCGCGGGCGATCATCTGGTCGCGGGCCGACCGGCCGTCGCGCATGATCGTCGAGGTCGCGGCCACCGAATCGTTCAACAATCCGCGCCGCATCGTCGGGCCGGCGGCGTTGGAGGCGTCCGACTTCGCCACAAAGATCGACCTGACCGGCCTGCCGGCGGGCGAGGACGTGTTCTATCGGGTGAGCTACCAGAACCTGAGCGATCTCGCGGCGACGAGCGAGCCGGTGGTCGGCCGGCTGCGCACGGCGCCGGGGGACCGGCGCGACATCAATTTCGTCTGGACCGGCGACACGGCCGGGCAGGGCTGGGGCATCGACGAAGCCTGGGGCGGGATGAAAGGTTACGCGACCATGCGCGGCCAACACCCTGATTTCTTTATTCATTCCGGCGATACGATTTATGCCGACAATCCGATTGAGGCGGAAGTCCAGATGCCCGACGGCGGCGTCTGGAAGAACGTGATTATCGAGGAAAAGGCCAAGGTCGCCGAGACGCTGCACGAGTTCCGCGGCAACTACAAATACAACCTGCTGGACGAACACGTGCGCGCCTTCAACGCCGAGGTGCCGTTCTATGCGCAGTGGGACGACCACGAGACGGTCAACAACTGGTATCCGAACGAAATCCTGAACGACGACCGCTATCAGGTTAAGAACGTTGCGCTTTTGGCCGCGCGTGCGAACCGGGCGTTCCACGAGTTCATGCCCACGCGGCAGTTCGCGCACGACCGCGAGCGGATCTACCGCAAGATCCACTACGGGCCGCTGCTGGACATCTTCTTCCTGGATATGCGCAGCTACCGCGGCGACAACGGGCCGAACAACCAGGCGACGCCCGGCCCGGAGACGGCGTTCCTGGGCGCGGAACAGATCCGCTGGCTGAAGCGGGAACTGCTGGCGAGTCGGGCGACCTGGAAGGTGATCGCGTCCGACATGCCGCTTGGCCTGATCGTCTACGACAATTGGCGTGAGAAGAACACATTCGAAAACGGCGCCAACGGCGACGGCCCGGTGCGCGGCCGCGAGCACGAAATTGCCGACTTGCTGCGCTTTATGATGCACAACGATGTGCACAATATCGTCTTTTTGACAGCCGACGTGCACTATACTGCAGCTCACTATTACGACCCGGCGAAAGCCCAGTTCGGCGACTTCATGCCGTTCTGGGAATTCGTTTCGGGACCGATCCATGCCGGCTCGTTCGGGCCGGGCGACATGGACAACACCTTCGGGCCGCAGGTGATGTATCAGAAGTCGCCGGAGGGTAAACCGAACCTGCCGCCGTCGGACGGGCTGCAGTTTTTCGGAAAGGTCCGCATCGACGGACAGTCGGGCGTGATGACGGTCGGACTGAAGGACATCGCCGACGAGGTACTCTACAGCGTCGACCTGACGCCGAAGACCGGCGCGTCACCGGCCTAGACGCCGATACCGGCTTGGCATTATGACTCCATGACGGGGTGGCCGTTGGCCGTCCCGCATGGGGCCATACTGCCGGCCACGCCGAACAGGGCGGCGGGCCGCCAAGAAGCGGGACTTGCATGCCGCCATCCGAGCCGCCGGCACCGACCAGCGTTCCGCCGCGTTTGGAACTGCGTGGCATAACAAAGAGCTTTCCGGGCTGCGTTGCGAACGACGCTGTCGATCTGACGGTGCTGCCAGGTGAGATCCACGCGCTGCTGGGCGAGAACGGCGCCGGCAAGTCGACGCTGGTGAAGATCGTCGACGGCGTGCTGCACGCGGACGCGGGCGAGATCCTGTGGAACGGCGAGGCGGTCCGGATCGCCAACCCGGCCGCGGCGCGCCGGCTCGGCATCGGCATGGTGTTCCAGCACTTCTCGCTGTTCGACTCGCTGACGGTCGCCGAGAACATCGCGCTCGGGCTGGAGCAGCGGCTGTCGATGTCGGACCTCGCCCAGCAGATCAAACAGGTCTCGGCCCGCTACGGCCTGGCGCTGGACCCGGACCGGCACATCCACACGCTGTCGGTCGGCGAGCGGCAGCGTGTCGAGATCGTGCGCTGCCTGCTGCAGGAACCGGCGCTGCTGATCATGGACGAGCCGACCTCGGTGCTGACGCCGCAGGAGGCGGACGGCCTGTTCGAGACGCTGCGCCAGCTCGCGGCCGAGGGCTGCGCCATCCTCTATATCAGCCACAAGCTGGAGGAGGTGCGGGCGCTCTGCAGCCGGGCGACGGTGCTGCGCGCGGGCCGGGTCGTCGCCGAATGCGATCCGCGTGACGAGTCGGCGCGCAGTCTCGCTGAGATGATGATCGGCACGGAGCTGACGGCGGCGCAGCCCAGCGGCGGCGCCCGCACCGGCGAAGCGCGGCTCGTCGTCGACCGCCTGTCGCACGCCGCCGACGGCCCGTTCGGTACCGACATCTCCGACATCAGCTTTCGGGTGCATGCCGGCGAGATCCTCGGCATCGCCGGCGTCGCCGGCAACGGCCAGGCCGAGCTGCTGGCGGCCTTGAGCGGCGAGGACCTGGCGACGCGCGACGACGCTGTCGTCATCGAGGGCCAGCCGGTCGGCCATCGCGGCCCGCGCGCCCGCCGCGAGCTGGGCCTCGCCTTCGTGCCGGAGGAACGCCTCGGCCGCGGCGCGGTGCCGGACATGACGCTCGCCGACAACGCGCTGTTGAGCGGCTACGGCCCGCAGGGCCTGCTGCGGCGCGGCCTGATCCGCCACGGCCTGATGCACGACTATGCCGCGCGCATCATCGCCGCCTTCAACGTGGTCGCCGGGGGCACGCACGCGGCGGCGCGCAGCCTGTCGGGCGGCAACCTGCAGAAGTTCATCATCGGCCGCGAGATCCTGCAACGGCCGCGCCTCTTGATCGCGGCGCAGCCGACCTGGGGCGTCGACGCCGGCGCCGCGGCGGCGATCCAGCAGGCGTTGATCGATCTCGCCCGCGAGGGCGCCGCGGTGCTGATCGTCTCGCAGGACCTCGACGAGCTGTTCGCCATCAGTGACCGCATCGCGGTGATTTTCCACGGCCGCCTGTCCGAGAGCCGGCCGACGCATGAGGCCACGGTCGAGCAGATCGGCCTGCTGATGGGCGGCATGTTCGACCGGGATACGGACAGAGGTGCCGGCGACATCGCGATCGGGCAGGTGGGCTAGCATGTTGCAGAAAAGGAGCGCGACACCGACGACCATCCTTCGAGACGCGTCCCTTCGGGCCGCTCCTCAGGATGAGGAAGCTCTTGATTGCGAGGCGCTGTTCTCATGCCCGGAGCAAGGCACCCCCACGTCGTCATTGCCGGACTTGATCCGGCAATCCAGGCAGCACTTGCCCCACGCGTCCTTCTGGATCACCGGGTCAGGCCCGGTGATGACAAGGGAGGGGTGGCCGACCGATGGAATTCGAACAACACGTTTTGAGTCGGACACTCAGGACGAGGGGGCTCTTGTCTGCAACGGGTGGTCCTCATGCTGAGGAGCGGCGGAGCCGCGTCTCGAAGCATGGCTGCCCCGGGGCGTGGCCATGTTGCCTAGGCTGGAAGCGCGGGGGGCGGCCTCGCAGGTTTGGGTGTATCTGACGCCGCTGCTGGCGGTGGGGCTGACGCTCGTCGCGGGGTTCGTGTTGTTCCTGGCGCTCGGCTTCGATGCCGCAAATGCGCTCTACATCTTTTTCGTGAAGCCCGTCAGCAGCGCCTATGGCGTCGGCGAGCTGCTGGTGAAGGCGGCGCCGCTCTGCCTCTGCGCGGTCGGGCTCGCGATCGGCTTCCGGGCGAACGTCTGGAACATCGGCGCCGACGGGCAGTTGACGCTGGGCGCGATCTGCGGCGGCGGGCTGGCGCTCGCCTTCTACGGCAACGAGGGGTTCTGGCTGCTGCCGCTGATGGTGGTCGGCGGCGTGCTGGGCGGCATGGCCTGGGCAGCGATCCCGGCGTTTTTGCGCACGCGCTACAACGCCAACGAGATCCTGGTCAGCCTGATGCTGACCTACGTGGCGACGCTGTTCCTGAGCTATCTGGTGCATGGGCCCTGGCGCTCGCCGGAGGGCTACAACTTCCCGGAAAGCCGGCTTTTCAACGACCCCGCCATCCTGCCGATCCTGTGGTCGGGCACGCGCGCGCATCTGGGCGTGCTGTTCGCGCTGCTGGCCGTGATCGCCGGCTGGATCCTGCTTGCGCGCACGTTCGTCGGCTTCCAGATCAAGGTCGTCGGCCTGACGCCGGCCGCGGCCGGCTACGCCGGTTTCAGCCAGAAGCGGCTGATCTGGTTCTCGCTGCTGTTGAGCGGCGGGCTCGCGGGCCTCGCCGGCCTGGGCGAGGTGGCGGGGCCGATCGGCCAGCTCTTGCCGTCGGTGTCGCCGGGCTACGGCTTCACCGCCATCATCGTCGCCTTCCTCGGCCGCCTGCATCCCGTCGGCATCTTGCTGGCTTCGTTGTTGATGGCCTTGTCGTACTTGGGCGGCGAGGCGGTGCAGATCGAGGTCGGCCTGCCGCTCGCCGTCACCGGCGTGTTCCAGGGCATGCTGCTGTTCTTCCTGCTGGCCTGCGACGTGCTGATTCGATATCGCGTGCGCTTCGGCGCGCCGGCCGCCGTCACGGCGCAGAGGCCCGCTCACTGATGGGCGGGCTCGACACCACGGCGGCCGTGCTGATTACCGTGGTCGGTGCGGCGACGCCGTTGCTGTTCGCGGCCTTGGGCGAGCTGGTGACCGAGAAGTCGGGCGTTTTGAACCTGGGCGTCGAGGGCATGATGCTGGTCGGCGCCGTCGCCGGCTTCGCCACCGCCATCGGCAGCGGCAGCATTGTGCTGGCGATCGTCGTCGCCGCGCTCGCCGGGGCCGGCATGGCGCTGCTGTTCGGTGTTTTGACGCTGACGCTGCTGGCGAACCAGGTGGCGACCGGGCTGGCGCTGACCATGTTCGGCATCGGCTTGAGCTCGCTGATCGGCCAGGACTTCGTCGGCACGCCGCTGCCGGGTCTCGACAAGCTCTACATTCCCGGCCTGACCGATCTGCCGGTGATCGGCCCGCTGCTGTTCGGGCAGGACGCGCTGGTCTATCTGTCGTTCGCGGCCGTGCTGGGCGTGAGCTGGTTCCTCTACCGCTCGCGGGGCGGGCTGGTGCTCAGGGCGGTAGGCGAGAACCACGACGCGGCGCACGCCATCGGCTATCCCGTCGTGCGCATCCGCTATCTCGCAGTGCTGTTCGGCGGCGCCATGAGCGGGCTTGCCGGCGGGTACCTGTCCTTGGCCTATACGCCGATGTGGGCCGAGAACATGACCGCCGGCCGCGGCTGGATCGCGCTGGCGCTGGTGGTGTTCGCGACCTGGAAGCCGGGCCGGGTGCTGCTGGGCGCCTATCTGTTCGGCGGTGTCACCATCCTGCAGCTCCACGTCCAGGGCTTCGGCATCGCCGCGCCGTCGCAGCTGTTGTCGATGCTGCCGTATGTGGCGACGATCCTGGTGCTGGTGCTGATATCGCGCGATAGTATCCGTATCCGGTTGAACGCGCCGGCGGCGATCGGCAAGGTGTTCCATCCCGACGCCTGACCGGCGTCGATCGATTCAAACAACGAGTGAAGTTGGCAAGGAGGCTTTGATATGGGGAAAAGATGGTTCGGGGGTGTGCTGGCGGCGGCGATGGCCGCGGTTGGCCTGCTGTTCGGCGGCGCGGCGCAGGCCGACGGCCATGAGCAGCTGAAGGTCGGCTTCGTTTATGTCGGGCCGATCGGCGACCACGGCTGGACCTACCGGCATGACAAGGGCCGGCAGGCGATCGAGGCGGCGCTCGGCGACAAGGTCGAGACCACCTATGTCGAGAGCGTGGCCGAAGGCGCGGATGCCGAGCGCGTGATCCGGCAGCTCGCGGCGAGCGGCCACAAGCTGATCTTCACCACCTCGTTCGGCTTCATGAACCCGACGGTGAAGGTGGCGAAGGCCTTCCCCGACGTGCGCTTCGAGCACGCCACCGGCTACAAGCGGGCCGACAATGTCAGCACCTATATGGCGCGGTTCTACGAGGGCCGGCACATCGCCGGGCTGATCGCCGGCAACATGACCAAGTCGGGCACCATCGGCTATATCGGCTCGTTCCCGATACCCGAAGTCGTGCGCGGCATCAACGCCTTTACCATCGCGCTGCGCAGCGTGCGGCCGGACGCGGAAGTGAAGGTGGTCTGGGTCAACAGCTGGTACGACCCGGGCAAGGAAGGCGACGCGGCGAAGGCGCTGATCGACCAGGGCGCCGACGTGATCCTGCAGCACACGGACTCGCCGGCGCCGATCCAGGCGGCGCAGGAGCGCGGCGTCTGGGCCGTGGGCCAGGCGTCCGATATGTCGAAGTTCGGGCCGAAGTCGCACCTGACCGCCATCATCGACGACTGGGACGGTTACTACGTTCAGCGCGCGAAAGACGTGATGGCCGGCAGCTGGGCCTCGGGCGACACCTGGGGCGGCTTGGACACCGGCATGGTCCGGATGTCGGACTACAATTCGGCGATCCCGGCCGACGTCGTCGCCATCGCCAAGAAGGCCGAGGCCGACATCAAGTCCGGCGCGATCCACCCCTTCCAGGGCCCGATCCGCAACCAGGCCGGCGAGCTCGTCGTCGCCGAAGGCGAACGCCTCGACGACGGCAAGCTCCTGTCCATGGACTGGTACGTCGAAGGCGTCCAGGGCAAGCTGCCGAAGTAGCGCTTGGCCGTAAGGTAACGAACGAGATCACCCCGGCGGTGCTAAGCCGCCGGGTTTTTTCCCGGTCTGTTTGCCGAATCAACTTCCGATTTCGGCAGCCGCCGTCTCTGTTTTTGTTGATGACGTCAGAACTGTTTTAGGGTCTGAGTGTGACCGGCGGGTGTTGGTGTCCCAACTCCAGCGGGGCGGTGTATAACCTACATTTTATTTTCTTTTTGGTTGGGCCTTGCCTAGTTCCCGGAGATAGACAGTGTGCAGAATTTTCGTCGCTTTGGCCGCGGCAGCTTTTGCTTTTTTGTTCATACAAAGCCCACGGGCGCAATTCATCGAACCCATGCCAAAAATCACGCCCGGTAGCTGCAGCTATCACTCATCATTGGTTTCAATGTTGGCGAGAATTTTAGGAGCCACCATCGTTTGGAGGGGGCGTCAGAAACAGAACGGTGAATCCATCGTCGAATACGAACTCTACAACTCAGACCAGGGTTGGGCTTTGGTCCGCCATTATCCAGGCACAACTGGGCGGCGCGCAAAGGGATGTGTGTTGGACTTCGGCAGATATCGCACCATAGACGCGGAGAGGAAAGAGGGTCGGGATATTGGTTGTGTTCCTGATCTTGGGTACGCCGCCATTTTGAAAGACCTCGCCGGCATCACTTTACGTTGGGCGGGCCTGAATTCCAGAGGGACACATATGTACGCATTGTACGTGGACCGGCGAGGTCGATGGGCGTTGCGTCTGCCAACACTCGGGCGTTCGTCTGCTCTTTCGAATGACTGGGAATGTTCGGCGGAGGTTGGATACGGCTCAACGGAAGTTTCTAGGTTCTGAATTTTGGAGTTTGGATTACGGTGACAGCGCACTTTTTTCATTCGCAAATGCCCGGTCGGCTATTTGGCCCCTTGGGCCTATGAACCATGCTGTAGGGCACGGAGTATGATTATTGTTCATCAGTGCATTTAGTGCACTGTCACCGGAATGTGTTCTTAGTGATGATAAAGAACACCGATATTCCACCAATCATTTCTTCAACGCTTCCGGTCACATCGTAGTCAGGCATCATCTGTGCCTTCGCAGCTTGAATTGCGTCCTCAAGCGCCGCGTCTGTAAGAAATGTGGACCTTGGGTAGCGATATCCGACCGTAACCTGAATAAAGTCCGGCGTCTGTTCGTTTTCGCTATAGATCGGCCTTACCACTAGGAGGTCACCATCAGGCGTGTTCATTGCCATCCCCAAGCCGGTTTCCGGTGTCCCCATGGGCGTCGCCGCGCCTGCTGCAACAGCCTGATGCAGGTTCGCTATCCACTCGTCCTTAGTCATGGCGAACATCGCTCGCGCATCGTCCTTGGACAAAATCTCGATTGTCGGCGTTGCCTCCTGTGCCACGACCGTGACCGGGAGCAATAGCAACATGAGCGTACCGATTCGCCTAATCACTTCCACATGGCGCCTTCTGCTTGAGGTTCTCGGAAGGGGCTGGGCTGATCCGAATTCGCTTAATGGCCATCAGCATTGGACGTTGCCTCATTACAGTCCGCGACAGTGTAACAGAGAGTAGGCGGTGATGAGCGGTTCGATGAGGGCAAGATAAATTAGTAAGCATCATGGGACGCTAAGTTTTTGCCCAAACGTAGTTTTTTGTATTGCGGCGAAAGAATTACGGTGATTGTGCATTTGTTCTTTCGGAAAGTATGCGAAAAATCACCCGGTCGGTTAGATTACGGTGACAGTTTACGGATTGCGACGACAGTCTATTAAGTCACCCTCTGATTTGTGCCGACGGTTGACGGTTCGTGACGCAAGCGCGGCCGACCACGGCGCGTGACGGTGCGGGTAGCGTGAGATGCCGCGAATTGTGATTGCGACGACGGACGATCATCTTGCGCTCGACCGGTCCGACGCCCTGTTCCGTGACGCGCTTGTGCGACTGGGCGCCGATGTGCACGTGGCGTCATGGCGCGGGGCGGGCATGTGGACGGCGGTCGGGGCCGGCGATGCGCTGGTCGTGCGGTCGGTCTGGGATTATCCCGAACATCCCGCCGCGTTCGCGGACTGGCTCGAACGGCTGTCGCGGCTCGACAAGCCAGTTATGAACCCGCCCGCGTTGATGCGCTGGAACGCGGACAAGACGTATCTGCTCGACCTCGGCCGGCGCGGGGTGCCGACGCCGCGAACCGCCGCCGTCCGCTCGGCCGACGAGCTCGCCGCCGCGTTCGCGGCGATCCAGGACGACACGGGCGTGATCAAGCCCTGCGTGGGCGGGAGCGGCCGGGATGTAGAGAAGGTCGATCTCGCCGGCGCCCAGGCTTACCTGAACCGGAACGCAGCCGACGGACGCCGGTTTCTCCTGCAGGAGATGCTGCCCGAGATCGCGGCGGGCGAACTGTCTTTCGTCTTCATCGGCGGCAGGCACACGCATACGGTCCGCTCGCGCCCGGCCAGCGGCGACTTCCGCGTGAACAGTCAGTACGGGCCGTCCGATATCGCCTTGTTCCACGCGCCGACGGATCTGGTGGCGCAGGCCGCGGTGGTGGTGTCCCTGCTGCCGAGCCCGCCGACCTATGCGCGGATCGACGGCGTTGTCCGCGACGGCCGGTTCATCTGCCTCGAAGCCGAGGTCATTGACCCAACGCTGTTCCTGCATCTGCACCCGCCGGCTGCCGAACGTCTGGCCGAGGCGGTCCTGGCCGAGGTCGCATAGCCGGTTGCGTGTGTGCGCCTCAGTACTCCGCGTAGATCTCGATGACGTTGTCCTCGGGATCGCGGAAGAAGAGGGTGCGGTGGCGCCAGGCGGGGAGGTCGGTTGGCGGCCGGGCGATGGTGACGCCTTTCGCGACGAGTTCGTCGTGGCAGGCGTCGACGGCGGGGGGCGGCACGCGGAAGGCGAGCTGGACCGCGGCCGAGCCGGGTGTGGCCGGACCGTCATCGCCGGCAGGGGAGGGGCCGCGCGGGCGGAGCGTGAGGAGCGTCGCGCCGACGCGGAAGCTGACCCAGTTTTCGGAATCGTATTCGACGGCGAAGCCCATCACGTCTTCGTAGAAGCGGCGCGTCTCGGCCATGTTCCGGCAGAGCAGGACGATGTAGTCGCAGTTGTGGATGTCCTTAAGGCTCATTCAGGGCTCCCGCTGTTTACGTTGCGCGATTAAGGGACGCCGGTGGTTCCGCGTCGCTGGTGTCCGCAAGCTATCACCGACCTCGCGAATTGTGGCGATTGGCGCCGGGCGTGATCGCGGGCGTCGGTTGACCGGTGTTTCGCTATCCCGTTAAGTGAAAAAATGAACGGACGGTTTCGGCCTTCCGCCCACCACCTATTTCCTTGATGCCGCACCTGGCGTCACGGCCATCTCCGAGGACGGTAACAGCTTGTCCAGCGCGCACGCTTCCGCCACGCAACTGTTGCTCGACGGGCCCGTCGCGACGGTGCTGTGGCGGCTGGCGACGCCGAATGTCTTTGCCGTGGCGACGATGACGGCGGTGACGTTTGCCGACGCCTGGTATGTCGGGCAGCTGGGCACGGCGGCCTTGGCCAGCCTGGCGCTGGCGTTTCCGTTTCTGACTTTGATGCAGATGATGGCGGGCGGCGCCATCGGCGGCGGCGTTACGTCGGCGGTGGCGCGGGCGCTTGGCGCTGGGGCCATCGACCGGGCGGAAAGCGCGGCCTGGCATGCGGTGCTGATCGCGGTGGCGATGTCCGGAGTGTTCATGGTTCTGCTGGGCCTGTTCGCGCGGCCGATCTTCGCGTTGCTGGGCGGGGAAGGGGTGGCGCTTGACGGCGCCGTCGCCTACGCCCGGGTTACGTTCGGCGGGGCGGCGGCGATCTGGTTCGTCTTCGTGTTGTCGGCGATCCAGCGGGGCACCGGCGATACGGCGACGCCGGCCCGCGCCATCGCCACGGCCAGCATCGTGCAGGTCGTGTTGTCGGGCGCGCTGACGCTCGGCTGGTTCGGCCTGCCGCGCCTCGGCGTCGCGGGCGCGGCGACCGCGATGGTTCTGTGCCAGGGCGCGGCGGCGGCCTATCTCGCGCTGCATCTGGTGCACGGCAAGGGCCGTTTGCGGTTGCGGCCGCACGCGCTTCAGTGGCCGCCGGTCCGCGACATCATGAATGTCGGCGGCATTGGTCTCATCAACAGCTTCTGCATGGCCATGACGGTGGTGGTCGTCACGGGGTTCGTCGGCCGGTACGGGACCGAGGCGCTGGCCGGCTATGGCCTGGGGGCGCGGCTGGAACTGATGCTGGTGCCGATCGCCTTCGGCGTGGGCGCGGCCCTGACGGCGGCGGTCGGTATCAATGTGGGCGCCGAGCAGTTCGCCCGCGCCCGGCGCATCGCCTGGGCCGGCGCCGGCGTCACGTTGGCGCTGACCGGTCTGTTGGGGGTGGGCGCGGCGATGATGCCCAGCCTCTGGCTCGATCTGTTCACGGCGGACCCCGATGCCTATGCCTTCGGTGTGCTTTATCTCGCGATCGCGGCGCCGTTCTACGGCCTGTTCGGCGCGGGCCAGGCGCTCTATTTCGCGAGCCAGGGCACCGGCCGCATGGGCTGGCCGGTCGTTGTCTCGGTGATCCGGTTTCTGACGGTATCGGCCATCGGCGCGCTCGCCGTGTCGTTCGCCTGGAGCGTCGACACGTTGTTTGCGGCCGTCGCGGTCGGGCTGACCATCATGGGGGTGGGGCAGGGGCTTTGTCTTCTGGGGCCGGGCTGGCGCGGCGGCTGATCCGGACGCAATCCCTGAGCCGAGAGCGGCGGGTCAGCGGAGCCGGGCGAGGCCGTTGGCGAGGATGCGGCGCTTGTGTTCGGGGAAGTCGAAGGCGCGGCGGAAATCGGCTTCCGAGAAGTCGGGCCACTGCCGGTGGAGACGGGCGAGGATGCGGCGGCCTTCGTCGAGGCGGCCGGCGAGGCCCTGGCAGCAGGCCGCCATGAACAGCACATGCGCATGCGCCTCGGCGGCGCCGGCGGCCTGCGCGGCGTAGTCGGCGGCGGTGTCGTAGTCGCCCCGCGCGACGGCGTGGCCGGCATAGGCGATCTGGTAGGCGAACAGCAGCGGGTCGTAGGGCGAGAGGCGGCAGGCGCGGTCGAGATGCTGGATGCCGAGGTCATGTTCGCCGGAGAACTGCAGCACGTTGCCGTAGGCGAAATGGCCGTTGGCGAAGTTGGCGGCGAGCTCGGTGGTGGTGCGTAGCGTCGCGATCGCCGCCGGATAGTCCTGGGCCAGCATCTGCGCGCGGCCGAGCACCCAGTGGCCGTGCGGCTCGAGCGGGTCGAGGCTGAGCGCCTCGCGGGCATGTTCGAAGGCGCGGGCGAGCGCGGCGTCGCGGTCTGATGTGAAGCCGAGCAGCGCGCGCTGCCAGTGCACGAAGGAGCGGGCGGCGGCGATCCGGGCCGAGGCGGGGTCCGCGGCGCCGGCCCGGTCGAGCAGGGTTTGGGCGCGGTCGAGGCCGTCCCCGCGGAAGCTGAACATGTGCGGATGGGCGCGGTGGAAGAGCGTCCAGGCGTCGAGCGCGGTGATCGGCTGCCGCATGGCGCGGCGGCGCTCGGTGCGGTCGATCTCGCTCTCGACGGCGGCGGCCACGCGGTCGGTCACGTCGAGCTGCATGACCGGCATGTCGTCGAGCGGGTGATCGAAGCGGTCGGCCCAGACCGTCTGCCCGGTCGTGGCGTCGAGCAGCGAGAGATCGAGCGACAACCGGCGCGGCGCGAAGGTGGCGCAGCCGTCGAGCAGGTAGCGGACGCCGAGCGCGCGGGCGATGGGGGCCGGATCGCGGGTCTCGCGCCACAGCACCGAGACCGAGCCGCGGGCGGTGACGAAGAGCCAGCGGATGCGGGCGAGCGCGATATTGACGTCGCGCGCGATCGCCTCCTCGGCGCCGGGGTGAAGCGACGCGTCGCCCGCCCGCTCGAACGGCAGCACGGCGATGGACGGCCGCGTCGGCAGCGGCAGGCCCGCGGGCGCCTCGGGCGGGCTCGCCGGCACGGCGGCCGGCGATGGCGGCGTCTCGTCGAGACGGGTGACGGGCGGCACCAGGCGGAGGCCGCGGCGCGGCGCGGTCGCGATCAGGCGCTGCGCGCGACCGCTGTCGCCAAGCGCGCGCCGGGCGCGGCTGACGCAGGCGTCGATGGCGGCTTCCGACACGACGCGGCCGTGCCAGAGGCGCTCGACCAGCACCGCGCGGGGCACGAGCTCGCCGCCATGCTCCGCCAGCAGGCACAACAGGTCGAAGACCTTCGGCTCGACGGCGGTCTCCGCCGCGCCGACGCGCAGCCGGTGGCGCTCGGTGTCGAGTTCGCAATGACCGAAACGATAGATCACGGGCGGCCTCGGATAGCACGAAATGGCCGGACCGGAAACAAGATCGGGTTGCGTCGGCGAAATGTCAGAAATCCGTCAGGTCGTTGTTGAGCGTGTATTCCGCTTGCGCGGAATTTGCGCCGGCCCGGCGGCTCAGTTCAGGCGGGCGAGGCCGTCGGCGAGCGCGCGGCGCTGGGGTTCGGGGTAGGCGTAGGCGCGTGCGAAGTCGGCTTGGCCGAAGTCCCGATGCCGGTCGCGAAGGCGGGCGAGCATGCGGCGGCCGGCGTCGACGCGGCCGGCGAGGCCCTGACAGCAGGCGGCCATGAACAGCACGTAGGCGTGCGCCTCGGCGTCGGCGGCGGCCTGGGCGGCGTGGTCCGCGGCCGCGTCGTGGTCGCCCCGGGCCAGCGCGTGGCCGGCATAGGCGATCTGATTGGCGAACATCAGCGGGTCGTAGGGCGACAGCCGGCAGGCGCGGTCGAGATGCGCGATGCCGAGGTCGTGGTCGCCCGAGAACTGCAGCACGTTGCCGTAGGCGGCGTGGCCGTTGGCGAAGCTGGCGGCGAGCTCGGTCGTGGTGCGCAGCGTCGCGGCCGCCGCCGGGTAATTCTGGGTCAGCATCTGCGCGCGGCCGAGCACCCAGGGGCCGGTGGGCTCGAGCGGGTCGAGGTGAAGCGCCTCGCGCGCATGCTCGAAGGCGCGGGCGAGCGCGGCCTTGCGGTCGGCGGCGTGGCCGAAGAGCGCGCGCTGCCGCTGGACGAACGAGCGGGCGGCGGCGATCCGCGCCGACGTGGGATCGGCGGCGGCGGCCCGGTCGAGCAGCGCCTGCGCGCGGTCGAGGGCGTCGCCGCGAACGTCGAACAGGTGCGGGTGGGCGCGGTGAAACAGCGTCCAGGCGTCGAGCGCGGCGATCGGCTGTTGCATGGCGCGGCGGCGCTCGGTGCGGTCGATCTCACTGACGACGGCGGCGGCGACCCGCTCGCTGACGTCGAACGGCAGGATCGGCATGTCGTCGCGCGGGTGATCGAAACGGTCGGCCCAGACCGTCTCTCCGGTCGTGGCATCCAGTAGCGAGAGGTCGAGCGACAACCGGCGCGGCGCGAACCTGGCGCGGCCGTCGAGCAGGTAACGGACGCCGAGCGCGCGGGCGATGCGGGCGGGATCGTGGGTCTGCCGCCACAGCACCGAGACCGAGGCGCGGGCGGTGACGAAGAGCCAGCGGATGCGCGAGAGCGCAATGGTGACGTCGCGTGCAATTGCGTCTTCGGCGCCCGGGTCGATCGATGCGTCGCCCGCCCGTTCGAAGGGCAGGACGGCGATGGACGGCCGCGCCGACGGCGGCAGATCCCGCGGCGGCTCCCGCGGGCTCTCCGGCGTCGACGGCGGCCGCGTCTGGCCGATGCGGACGACCGGCGGCACAAGGCGCAGGCCGCGCCGGGGCACGGTTTCGATCAGGCGCTGCGCGCGGCCGCTGTCGCCGACGGCCCGCCGGGCGCGGCTGATGCAGGCGTCAACGGCGGCCGCCGTGACGATCCGCCCCTGCCAGAGGCGCTCGATCAGCGACGCGCGGGAGACGAGGTCGCCGCCGTGCTCGGCCAGCAGGCACAGCAGGTCGAAGATCTTCGGCTCGACGGCGGCGTCCGCCGCGCCGACGCGCAGCCGGCGGCGCCCGGTGTCGAGCTCGCAAGGGCCGAAACGATAGATCACGGGCGCCCCCGTACGGTTGAAGCGGGCGGTCTGGAAACATGAACGGGGTGCGGCGGCGAAATGTCAGGCAATCGCAAGGTCATTGTCAAGCGCAGCGCCGCCTTGCGGGCTAGCCTCGCTGCGATACCGGCCGCCGGGCCTCAGGCATGGCCGGCCCGAATGTCTTCAAGTCGGTTGAGATATACAGAAGCAAAACAAATAAAAATTGAACAAGAAAAATGTCAGGGCTCCGTAAGGTCGTTGTCAAGCGGCGGGCCGGGGGGCGGCTTAGGGTCCGCACCAGATGTACCAACTGGAGATTTTGCGTGATGTACGAAAACCGATACCGCGATGGGCGTCCCGGCGCCCTGCGTAAGCGGCTGTTGCGCCATATGGGACGGCTCCTGGCCGTTCCCGCCGCGGCGCTTGCCTTCCTCGCCACGCCGGCGGCGGCGATCACCTACCAGATCGATCTCGATTTCGGCGGCGGGGCATTCCTGACCGGCAGCATCGAGACCGACGGCACGCTGGGCGCGTTCGACGGGTTGGGCGAATTCGTCGACTGGTCGCTCGACATCTCGGACGGCGTCAACACTGGCTCGTTTGATGGCAGCGACCAGTATCTCTACAGCAGCACGGTCGCCGGAGATCCCGGCGCCTGGTTCGCAACCGAGACGTCGCTGAGCTTCGATTTCGTCAATCTGTTCGGCGCCGAGGCGGCATTTGCCAAATCGACCGGAGACTTCTTTCCGCAGATCGGGTTCTGCGCCGTCGACGTCCCCTGTCCCAGTGTCGCCGCCGGCCTCGGCCCGGCGGTCACGATGATCTTTAATCTTCCGAACCAGGACCCGAACCAGGCCATCACGAGCTTCGGTTTCGACCGGGCGCTGATCACGGTCGGCGAGGCGGCGCCGGTGTCGCTGCCGGGCACGCTGCCGCTGATGCTGGGCGCGCTCGGCCTCGGCTGGCTCTGCTGCCGGCCGCGAGCGGCGAGGGCGGCGGCATGAGACGACCCCTGACTGTTCTCGCCGCCGCTCTGGCGCTCCTGACGACACCGGCGGCGGCGATCACCTACAACATCGATTTCGATTTCGGTGGCGGCGCGTTCCTGACCGGCACGATCGAAACCGACGGCACGCTGGGCGTGTTCGACGGCGATGGCGAGTTTCTGAGTTGGTCTTTCGACTTCTCCGACGGCGTCAACAACGGCTCGCTTCAGGATCCCGACATCTACCAGTACTCGAGCCTGATCGCGGGCGATCCGGGGGCCTGGTTCGCCACCGAGACGTCACTGAGTTTCGACTTCGCCCATCCCGACGCCGGGCGGGCGATATTTGTCGAAGCGACCGGAGATGGCTTGCCGCAGATCGGATTCTGCTCCGTCAACGCATTCTGCCCGCCCGCGCCCGGTGCACACCTCGTGATGATCCTTGTCGATGCGACATCGCCAACAAATCAGGTCGTCCAGACGCCTTTCGACTTCGACCGGGACCTGGTCGCGATCGGCGAGGCCGCGCCAGTGTCGCTGCCCGGGACGTTGCCGCTGATGCTGGGAGCGCTCGGTTTCGGCTGGCTCTGCTGCCGGAGCCAGGTACGGAGGGCAGCGAAATGAAGAGGCGTCTGACCGTTCTTGCCGCTGCCTTGGCGCTCCTGACGACCCCAGCGGCGGCGATCACCTACACGCTCGACTTCGATTTCGGCGGCGGCGCGTTTCTGACCGGTACGATTGAGACCGACGGCACGCTCGGGGCCTTCGACGGCGTGGGCGAGTTCGTGGCCTGGTCGTTGTCCGTATCGGACGGCGTCGAGAGCGGCGACATCGTCGGCGACGCGTTGGGGACAAACTACATCTATACGGACGCCTCGTCGGGGGGGACCCCCTGGCATGCGACGGAAACCAGCCTCAGCTTCGATTTCGGTGATGAGATTTCGGCGGCGGGCGCGTTTTTCGACGCTGTATCGGAATTTCCGCAAGTCGGTTTCTGTACGCCGCTGCACACATGCCCGTCAGTGCACGGACCGGGGATCAGCATTCTGTTCGAGATGGTGAGCGGTACAGACCTGCCCCCGTTCTTCGCGTTCGAACCGGAAGTGTTCGTGGTCGGCGAGGTGGCGCCGGTGTCGGCGCCGGGCACGCTGCCGCTGATGCTGGGCGCGCTCGGGCTCGGCTGGCTCTGCTGCCGGCCCCAAGCTGGGAGGGCGGCGGCATGAGACGACTCCTGACTGTTCTCGCCGCCGGTCTGGTGCTCATGACGACCCCGGCGGCGGCGATCACCTACACGCTCGACTTCGATTTCGGCGGCGGCGCGTTTCTGACCGGCACGATCGAGACTGACGGCACGCTGGGCGCGTTCGATGGCTTGGGCGAGTTCGTGGCCTGGTCTTTGACCATATCGGACGGCGTCGACAGTGGCGATATCGTCAGCGACGCGTTTGCGACCAACTACGTCTACCTGGACGGCTCGTCGGGAGGCACCCCCTGGCACGCGACGGAGACCAGCCTCAGCTTCGATTTCGGCAACGAAATTCCGGCTGTGGCCGTATTCGCCCCGCCGGACTTGGGGTTTCTACAGGTCGGTTTCTGCACGCCGTTGATTTCTTGCCCGGCAGTGAACGGACCGGGAATTGGCATGCTGTTCGAGCAGCCGACCGGCTCAGAGGAACCTCCATTTTTCCTGTTCGAACCGGAAGTGTTTGTGGTCGGCGAGGTGGTGCCAGTGTCGCTGCCGGGCACGCTGCCGCTGATGCTGGGGGCGCTCGGCCTCGGCTGGCTCTGCTGCCGCCGCCGTACCGGAGCCGCGGCCGTTGCGGCGGCGTAGCGGGCATTTTTCATCCCCAACCACGCCATCGTCCGCGCGTCGTCGTGCGGTCGACAGGGGCGTCGCGCCGTTTTCACGATACCCCCACCATCGGGCGGCGCGGCGTTCCTGGCCCGCGGGCGGCATGTCGCCGAGCGCGGGGTCGCGCGCAGGCGCCCGCCCGCGGCGCCGCGGTTCACACAGGTCTCCCCCGCGACGCCTTTCGGCAGGCTCCCGGCGGATCGGGCGTCTGTGCGCGACACCGGCTGCGGTGGGCGCTAGGTGCCGGGTGGCCCGTCGGCAGGCATGCCTTCCATATCGACGGGCTCGTAATAGTGCTTGTCGCCGAGCGCCCGCACGCGGGCCCAGAATTCCGGTCCGGCGGCGATGCCGTTGTCGAGGGGCCTGGCGGCCTGGCGCCAGATGTTCCACGACTCGGGATGCAGCCGGCTGGCCTCGGCCAGCAATGCCTCGCCTTCGTCCGTGTCGCCGGTCTGACGCAGATAGAGCCCCAGGCGAAACAGCACATGGGCGCGGGCGGCGTCGGCGTCGGGCGATCTCAGATGCGCCCGCGCCTGGTCGTCGGTGAAGGCGTGCGGGCTGTCGGGGCCGCGTTCGATCCAGTCGCGGATGGCGGCGACATAGGTCGACTTGGCTTCGGCGGTCTTGGCGGCGACGTCGTCGGGCATGGTGCGCGTGGCGAGGTCCATCGCCCGGAAGCCCTCGTAGGCGCCAGCATTCTCCGCCGGCCGGACCATGCGGCCACGCTCGTCGATCCACACCGCCTGCGGCACGTTGACCATATCGTAGAGCTCGGCCAGCCGATGCTCCCGGTCGATCAGGGCGGGGTAGGTGGGACGGGCCGCCTCGATCCAGGGGCGCGCCGCCGCGATGTCGTTGTCCATGGCGACGGCGATGACGACAAAGTTCTGTTCCCGGTAATCGTCGTAGAGGCTCTGCCACACGGACAGATCAGCACGACAGCCTCACCAGGACGCCCAGGTCGCGAGCAGGACCTTCTTGCCGCGGTAATCGGAGAGCGCGTGGCGACGGCCTGCCAGGTCGGGCAGGGTGAAGTCCGGCGCCTGCAGCGTCTTCAGCCGGCTGGTCCGGGCCTCGGCGCCGTCGCCGAATGCCCAGACCGCGCCATCGGTGCTGTGGGCGCACGGGCGGTTCATGCGTTGCCAGAACGCCGCCAGGTTGATGGCGTCCTCGCGCACGAATTTGTCGGCGCGGCTCGCCGGCACGGGCACGCAGATATCGTCGCGGCACAGGCCTTCGGGCTTCATCGTCCAGCCCGACAGCCGTTCGCAATCCTCAGGCGACAGCCACAGCTCGCCATCGCCGCCCGCGCGCGCCGACACGTCGGCGGGACCTGCCGCCCTCAGCACTGTTGTCATGAACAGGTTCTCCTTCGATACAGACATTCGTGGCAACTATGCCGGTTCCGCGCGCCGGCACAAAGCCTTGACCGGCAGCCGTATCGTATCATCGGCGGCTTGATGCCGTTGACCTGCCGGTGGAAGACGTAGTGCATGCCTGACGATCCCGAAGTGCTGACAACGCTGTCGGAAAGCTATCGCCGGTTCGCCGTCGAGGAGGCCCGCGGCGTCTCGGCGCTGTATGAGAGCATGGCCGGTTTCATTGCGCAGTCGTCCGAGCTCCTTCGCTTCCTCGTATCGCTGCCGGTCGAATGCCGGCAGCCGAATCTGTTTCTGGCCGCCGTGCGGCACGTGGCCGGCGTGCCGGCGAGCGGCGAGGCGCTGGTGGATATCATTCGGCGATCGCCCGCCGATGTGCGGCAGGTGATGCTGGGCCGGACGACGCAGACGAACGAGCCGGGCCGCTGCGCCGTCCTGTTGCCCGTCCTGGCCAGCTTGCCGCAGCCGCTGGCACTGCTGGAGGTTGGCGCGTCGGCGGGGCTGTGTCTGTTGCCCGACCGCTACGGGTACGACTATGGCGCGGTTTCGCGGTTGCCCGAGTCCGGGTCCGGAACGCCGCCGGTCTTTCCTTGCCGGGCAACGGCCGAAACGCCGTTGCCGGCGGCCCTGCCGACGATCGTGTGGCGCACGGGGCTCGATTTGAATCCACTCGACGTCTACGCCGAGGCCGACATGGGTTGGCTCGAGACGCTGGTCTGGCCGGGCCAGAAGCATCGCGCGGCGCGGCTGCGGGCAGCGATCGATGTGGCGCGGCAGGACCCGCCGTGGGTCCACCGTGGCGATCTGCTGACGGACCTGCCGGCGCTGATGGACACCGCGCCCAAGGACGCGACGCTGGTCGTCTTCCACACCGCCGTTCTCGCCTACATTCCCGACCGCGGCCTGCGCGAGCGGTTCGCCGAGGCGATGACGGCCTCGCCGGCGGTGTGGATCAGCAACGAGTCGCCGCGGGTATTTCCGCAACTGGCCGCGAAAGCGCCGGCGCCGAGCGCGCCCGGCCAGTTCCTCCTGTCGGTGGACGGCGCGCCGGTCGCCTGGACCGGCCCGCACGGCCAGTCCATCGAATGGTTCGGTGGGTCGGCGCTCTCGTTAGCGTAGGTCTTGTCTGTAATCCGCCTCGACGGCGCATCAACGGCAACGTCTCGCGATGTCGGCCGCGCAACAACGTGGCCGTCAGATGTTGGGGTGACGTCCGGAATTTCCGCTTGATTGCTCGTAGGCATGCGCCAATTGCAGCAATCGCGCTTCGCCGAAAGGCTGGCCGACGAGTTGCAGGCCAATCGGCAGACCGTGGTCGTCGAAGCCGGCCGGCACCGAGACGGCGGGAACACCCAGTGCGTTAAACGGCAAGGTGTTGCGCATGCGCTCACCGACCATGGACGGGTCGTCTTCGTCGACCCGACAGGCCGGTGCGGTCGTGGTCGGCAATACGAGAGCGTCGAAACCGGCAAAGGCCGCCAGATATTCCTCGGTAGCAAGGCGTCTAATGCGCTGGCCTTGAACGTACTGAACGCCGGAAAACTGTTGCCCGACCTCGATGAGTTCGCGAAGCACCGGGCCAAAGGCGTCCGGCGCCTCCTTATACCTGTGGGCGTGAAAGGCCGCACACTCAACGAATATGAGCGTTGACGCCACGTGGTAGAGATCCTTGAGGTTCGGCAGTTCGACTTCTTCAACGCGGGCGCCCAGGCTCTCGAATATCGCCAAAGCGCGCGCCGTCGCATCCTCCCATTGCTTGTCCGCGGTGGCGTAGCTGCCCCGTCGCATGACGGCAAGCCGCGCGCCTTGGATTTCCCCGTCCAAAGCAGCCACGTAGTCGACCTCTTGTGTCAACACGCTCGACGGATCTCTCGGATCGTGACCGGCGATGACCTGTAGCATGATCGCGGTTTCGCGCACGGTACGGGCCATGGGCCCGACATGGTCAAGAGAGTATGCGAGCGGCATCGCGCCGTATTTCGACACCAGTCCGTATGTCGGCTTCAGGCCGACCACGCCGCAGAGCGCCGCCGGTTGGCGGATCGACATTGCCGTATCCGATCCGATGGCGCCATAGGCCAAACCCGCGGCCACCGCAGCCGCCGAGCCGCCGGAAGATCCGCCCGTGATATAGTCGGTATTCCATGGATTGTTCGGTCCGCCGAAGACCGACGACTGGCTGCTCGAATCCGCCGCACCCTCCGACAGATTGGTTTTACCGACCAGAACCGCGCCGGCATCGGCCAGCCGCGTCACCACCGTGGCATCGTAGTCGGTGACGTAGTTCTCATAGGCGCGGGACGCAAAGGTCGTGGGAATGCCCTTGGTTACCAGCAAGTCCTTGATGGCAACGGGAACCCCGTGCAGCGGTCCTCGGATGCGGCCTTCGCGGCGTTCTTGATCCGCCCGATCCGCCTGGTGCAGCGCCAACTCGTCGGTGACACGAATGAAGGCGTTGAGCGACGGTTCCTTTTCGGCAATGCGATCCAAGATCGCCTGCGTCAGTTCGACCGCGGTCGCTTCGCCTGCTTTGAATAAATCCGCGATCTCATCGATCGAGCGGTAATGGACATCCTCCGGCAGGCTCACGTCGTTCGCCTGCCGATAAGCATGCTGACATGCGCCGGCTCGGTCAGGTCAAGTCGGCCTTCCCAACCGGCGACACGTTTTGCGAAGGCCAAGACATGTCCCAATCGTCCCCGGTTGCGGGCGATCTCATCCAGCGACATATCGCGTCCCAATTCGGACCGGATGCGTTCCTGAAGAACTTTCAGATCTTCGTCCATCAATTTCGGCCCTGATGGCTTATCGGATCCGACCATCCCGTAGGTCTTTGACGGTACAGATTTCGATAAGCAACGAAAAGGCGAATTGATTCCGAGTTATCGAGGCCAACGGATCGGCAAACATCCGAATGGGGTCGGAGCCGCTTTAACCGCGATGATTGCGTTGACCGTGCCCGTTGTTTGGACAGACTCCTTCTCAAGCTCGATTAAGTATACTGTCACCGGAACTGCCGAAACTATCTATGGCCTGACCGCCATCGGGCCGGATCAGCCTACGGCGCAACCTTCACGTCCCACGGTCCTTTCTGGTGGAGGTACATGACGCATGGCTCTTCGCTGACGCAGCGAGTCAGGTGCCTGACGTTGGCCGGCATGTAGTAGTAGGCGCCCGCGGCATGCGTCTGGACCTGCTGGGTGTCGGCGATGACGTTTTCGAAGGTGCCGGACAAGATAACCGAATGGTAGGCGTGCGAATGCATGTGCATGGGCGACGCGGTTCCGGGGTTCCACTTCGACAGCCGGCCATAGGCTGATCTCTGCATATCGCCCCAGAGCGGGGCGGCGGCGCCGACCGGCGTGGGGAACCATTCGATCTGTTCCGGCGATTTCGCGATCATCTCGTCCTGCGACAGGGCCTCCGAGGATGTCAGGCCGAGTCCGAGCGTGGCGACCGCGGCCGCCATTAAAACCGGTAAGGGCATCGGGTAGTTCATCGCACATCTCCTTGTTTGGACGCCGTGGTCGCGTCGGCGCGAGAGACAGGGTTCTCGGATGGTTGACGAATGGCGCGCGTCAGAATCGACGGCTTCACGGTCATTTGATGACAGCGGCTTCGATACGAAGCTTCGGCCCGTCAATACGGACGCGCCTCAGACATGCAGGTCGACCAGCATCGCATTGCCGTCGGGGTCGATGACGACGAAACCCGCCGCGCCGCTGAGATCAGGTCGCTTTGACCATACAGAAGAAGGCGATCTTGTGACCGTCCAGATCCCGGCAGTAGCCGAATTCCGTCTTGCGCGTACCGCGCGGTCCCGGCGCGCCTTCATCGGTGCCACCCAACGACAGGGCCTTGGCGTGCATCTCCGCGACCTTTTCCGGGCTGTCGACGGGAATCGCCACCATGGTGCCGTTGCCGACGGTCGCGGTCCCGCCGTCGAAGGGCTTGATCACGCCCAGCATGCCGCCGGTCGGTGCTGTACCCCAGACCGTAATGTGGTCGCCGTCATGAATGCGTGTCGCACCGACGTCGCCCAGCAAGGCATCGTAAAACCCGCGCGCTCTGTCGATGTCGTTCGTGCCGAGCGTCATATAGCCAATCATGATTTCCCCCACCTGATGCGCGCGGCGACGGGCGGCCGCGATGTCACCTCACTTATTGCCGATGGAGACGCGTCCGTAAAGGCTTGCCCGGGACCTGGGTCGAGTGCGTAATCTGATCGGCGCGATCGGTTTGTGGACGGCGGATGCCGGCGTCAGTGAGAGGTGGGGAATGAGCGAGTTCACGGCTGACGGGATCCATACGGCGCTGGTGACAGCGTTCGGCGAGGACGGGAACCTCGACGCGCAAGCGCTCGCCGAGAGCGTCCGGTTCCAGATCGCGGCCGGCGTGCAGGGGGTCTGCGCGCTGGGCGGCACTGGCGAGCCGCTGGCGCTGACATCGGACGAAACCAAACGAGTGATCGACACCGTCGTCGCGGCGGCGAACAGGCGGATCGCGGTCGTGATCGGCTGTCTGGCCGCATCCCAGCCAGACATCATCGCCGCCGGCCGGCATGCCAAGGCGGCGGGCGCGGACGCGGTGATGGTGCTGCCGCCCTACTTTGTCGGGGCGACGCCCCGACACATTGCCGGGCATTTGGGCGAGGTGGCCGCGGCCGTCGACCTGCCGCTGGTCCTGTTCAACACGCCGTCGCGGGCGGGCCTCTGTCTCGAGGTCGCGTTCGTTCTTGAGCTGGTCGATGCCGTGCCGCAGTTCGTCGCCATCAAGGAGGCGAGCGGCGATATGGTCGCGGTAACCGAGCTGGCGCGGCGGGCGCCCGAAGGGTTTTCGGTCTTGCAGGGACTCGACGAACTTATCCTGCCGACGCTGGCGGTTGGCGGCAGGGGCGCAATGGTCTCCGGTTCCTGTTTGACGCCCCGGCTTCATGTCGCGCTCGCCGCGGCCTTTCAGGGGGGCGACCTAGCGCGCGCCCGCGCGCTGCAGCACGCCCTGATGCCGCTCTGCCATGCGATCTACCGCGAGCCGAACCCAGCGCCGCTGAAGCGGGCGCTCACCATGGTGGGGCGCGGCGCGGGGCCGACCCGGCCGCCGCTCGGCGAGGTCGAGGACGAGACGGTGACCCGGCTGCAGGCCGCGCTCGCCGATCTCGGTCCCTGGCTCGACGCCGGTCCGGAATAGCGTCGGAGCCGCGTTGGCCTAGTCGACGAACTTCCAGGCGCCGTCGGGCTGGCGGCAGGCCTGGCCGTAGAGCTGTTGCTCGCGGCCGGCGATGGTGGCCGTGGTGATGACTTCGCGGCAGGGACCGGCGCCGACGACATCGTTGGGCACGGGGGCCGGTGCCGCGTCGGGAAGGGGCGCGACCGTGACCTCGTTTTCCCGGCTGTAGTCATCGTCGCGCCAGTCGTCGTAACGGTCCCGATCTGCGACATGGTAGCGATAAGGACCGTGGTCGCGGCGCCAGTGATGCGGGCGCTTGCACTTGACCTTCTTGCGATAGCCCTTGCGGCCGTATTTCTCGACGATCTTGCAGCCGTTGATGTAGCGCACGCTCTTGTAGGACTGGTGCGCGTGGTGATGCGGGCCGTGCCAGCCGGGACCGTCATGATGCTTCCAGGAATGCGCGGCGGCGGGCGAGAGTGGGGCGATCAGCAGTGGCAGCAGCGGGAGCAGGAATTTCATTTTCATGACGGCACGTCCTCGGCGACCTTGGAATCGATGCGCCTATCTGAGCATGCCGGCGCTATATCGGACCTGAACGCGCCGTTCATGTCAGGTTCATCCGCGCGCCGGCGTCACGTCCATTCAATCGGCGATCTGGCGGCAGTGGGTTTCGGGGATGAAGCGGACGGCGATAAGGCCGGCGAGCAGCAGGACGGGGATGGCGGTGAAGCCAAGGCGGTAGGTCTCGGCATCGTAGAGGCGGACGCCGTTTTCGATCTCGCCGGTCCAGTTCAGGTCGAGGATGTAGCCGATGACGACCTGCAGGACGGCGATGGAGATCATGACGCTGGCGTTCAACAGGCTGGTGATGGTGCCGGTGGCGGCGGTGGGGGTGAATTCCTTGGCGACGGCGAAGCCGACGAGGAAGCCGCTGAGGCTGCCGCCGGCGGCGAAGGCCAGCAGGTAGAGCAGCGGCACCGGCAGGTCGGGCACGTAGATCAGCACGGGCCAGACGATGAGGCCGATGAGCGGGCCGGCGTAAAGCAGCGGCTTGCGCCGGCCAAGGCGATCCGAGAGCCAGCCGGCGGCGGGGCCGACGACGCCCCAGCCGATCAGAATGGTCGAGGCGAAGGCGCCGGCGGCGGGCCGGCCGAGGCCGTAGGCCTGCATGACGAAGGGCACGCCCCAGAGCACGGCGATGGCGAGCGTCGGACCGGCGGCCAAGGCGCCGTAGGCGCCCATGGCCCAGGCGGCGCGGCGGCCGAGCGCCAGTTTGAGCACCGGCAGGACGCCGACCCGCGGCCGTCCGCCGGCCGTGGCGGCGGCCGCGGCGGGCGTGGGCGAGAGCCAGCGCGTCGCCCAGAAGGCAAAGGCGATGGCGAAGCCGACGGCGGCGGCGGCGTAGCTGGCGGCGCGCCATCCGACGGCGTCGATGACCAGCGCCAGCGGGCCCTGGCCGGCGGCGCCGCCCAGCATGGCGATCAGGTTGGTGAGGCCGACCATGAAGGCGTAGCGCTCGGGCGGCAGCCAGATCGTCGTCAGGCGCATGGTGCCGACCCAGGCCGCGGCCGCGCCGGCCCCGATCAGCAAACGGCTGACGAAGGCCAGTGTCAGGGTGTCGGCGGCGGCGAACAGCGTCGCGCCCGTGGCGCAGACCAGCACCGCGCCGATCAGCACGCGGCGCGGGCCGACATTGTCGACGGCGATCCCAAACGGGATCTGCATCGCCGCGTAGATGTAGTAGTAGGCGGCGGCGAGGTTGCCGAGCATGGCCGCGTTGACCGCGAAGTCGCGCATCAACTGGTCGATCATCACGCTGGGCGCGACGCGCAGGAAATAGACGTAGCCGAAATAGAACGCGCCGAGGCAGCAGATCAGCCAGGGCAGTACGCCCAGCCTGGCGCCAGCATCCCTCACGTCAGTAGAACAGGTTCGGCAGCCAGAGCGCGATGTCGGGGAAGGCCACGAGCAGCACGATCATCACGAACATGGTGGCGACGAACGGCAGCGCGCCGACGATGACGTCGTTCATCGAGCCGCGGCCGCGCACGCCCTGGACGACGTAGAGATTGACGCCGATGGGCGGCGTGATCAGCGCCGTCTCCAGCATCACCATCATCAGGATGCCGAACCAGACCGGGTCGTAGCCGAGGCCGACGATGATCGGCACGATCAAGGGCGTCGTGGTCAGCAGCATGGAGAGGGTCTCCATAAAGCAGCCGAGGATGAGATAGAAGGCGATCACCGCCAGCAGCGTTTGGAACGGCGTCAGGCCGAGGCTGGTGATGAAGTCGGACAAGGCTTGCGTGAGGCCGACCGCGGCCAGCGTGAAGTTGAGGAAGATCGCGGCCAGGATGATCAGCATGACCATGGCCGTCGTGCGCATGGTGCCCTCGATCGCCAGCCGCAGCATCTGCAGATTGAGCGAGCGGTTGGCGGCGGCGAGGATCAGGGAGGCGACGACGCCGAGCGAAGCGGCTTCCGTGGGTGTCGCCAGGCCGGCATAGATCGAGCCGACGACGACCAGGAAGATGCCGAGCGGCGGCAGCAGGTGCGGCAGACTGTCGATGCGCTTGCGCCAGCTGGTGTCGACCGGCGTGCCGCCCCAGCTGCGCCGGAACAGGCAGGCGACGATGACCGTGGCCATGAACAGGAGCGCCAGCAGCAGGCCAGGCAGGAAACCGGCGAGATAGAGTTGCGGCACGGAGGTGTCGGTCAAAAGGCCGTAGATGATCAGGTTGATCGACGGCGGGATGAGGATGCCGAGCGTGCCGCCGGCGGCGAGCGTGCCGACGAACAGGCGCTCGTTGTAGCGGTGCTTCTCGACCTCGGGCAGCGCGACCGTGCCGATGGTGGCGGCGGTGGCGACCGACGAGCCCGAGGTGGCGGCGAAGAGCGCGCAGGAGCCGATGTTGGAATGCATGAGCCCGCCCGGCAGCCAGGACAGCCACTGCACCATGGCGGCATACATGCGCTCGGCGATGCCGGAGCGCAGCAGGATCTCGCCCATCAGCACGAACAGCGGAATGGCGATCAGCAGGAACTCGATGCTGTTTTCCCAGGCGACGTCGCCCAGCGCCAGAAACAGCGGCATCGGCGAATAGATTTCGTCGAGCGTCAGCGCCAGCACGCCGAGCACGGCGGCGATCGGCACGCTGAGCACGATCAGAGCCAGCAGGACGCCGAGCGTGGTGCCGAGCATCTCAGTTGTCCCCGGGCTCGGATTTGATCATGCCGTGGGTCTCTTCCTCGACTTCTTCGTCGAGGGTGCGCACGCCGGCAATGCGCTGCACGCCGGCAAGATCGCCGCGTATCAGCGCCCAGGCGGTGGCGAGGATGACCAGGAAGAGCGTGACGGAGAACAGGCTGAGGCCGGCGACCCAGAAGGCCTGCGGATAGACCAGCGGCGTCTGCAGCGGCGTGATCGAGCGCGACCAGTTGTCGATTGTATCGAGCAACAGCAGCCAGGCCCGGTAGGTCAAGAGGCCGACGAAGCCGGCGAGGAGCGCGGTGCCGAACAGGTCGAGGACCGCGCGCAGCCAGGCCGGGAAGTGCAGGTAGAGCGCGTCAATGCGCACATTCACGCGGTGCAGGAGCGCATAGGAAAAGGCCCAGGCGGTGGCGATGGCGAACAGGTAGCCCGAGATCTCGTCGGCGCCGCCGAGAGTGGTGGCGAAGAACTTTCGCAGGAAGACGTCGACCGTGACCATGCAGGCGGCGAAGATCATCATCGCGCCGCCGGCCCAGACCGCGACGCGGGCGACCTTCTCGGTCGCGTTCAGGATCGGAGTGAACATGCCGGTCTCCGCGGAAGGACCGGCGGGACGCGGCCTGACGCGTCCCGCCGGTTTGCGCGCTTACTGCGGGATCGGCGCCTCGATGCCGACGACTTGGCCGACCGTGGCGTTCCACTGCTTGACGCAGTCGGCGCCGCAACGTTCGGCCCATCGTTTCAGCACGAAGTCGTTGAGGATGGTCTCCCGCGCCTCGAGGTCAGCGGCGCTGGGCACGACCTTCTTCATGGCGCCGGGATCGCCCTCGGTGCAGTTGCCGGTGTTGGTGTTACAGATGATGCCCATCTCGTCTTCGCGGATGGTCTCGGCCCAGGCCCGGTCTTCGAAAGCCTGGAACTCCTTGGTCAGCAGCGCCTGGGTGTCGGCGTTCAGCCGGTTCCAGGTCTTCAAGCTGATGGCGCCGAATGTCGCGGTGAAGCCGACGCGCAGCAGATAGGCGTGCGTGACAACCTCGTACCACTTGGCGCGATAGGCCGGCATGGTGCCGGTGATGCCGCAGTCGGCGACGCCCTTCTGCAGGGCCGGCACGACCTCGGCGAAGGGGATGGTGACGGAAACGCCGCCGGCGCCCTCGACGAAGTCGCCGAGCGTTGTCGAGTAAACGCGGATCTTCTTCCCGCGCAGGTCCTCGATGCCGTTGATCGGCTTGGCGCACCAGAGCATCTGGCTCGGGAACGGATAGATGGCCATCAGCTTGGCGCCGTAGGTCTCCTGGAAGGCCTTGTCGAGCGTCGGCTTATAGGCCTCGGACACCTTGCGCATGGTGTCCCAGTCCTGCACCAGCGTCGACAGGTCGACGCCCTCAATGACGGCGCTCTCCTTGGCGACATAGCCGACGACGCCGTGCGCCACGTCGAACACGCCGAGCTTGAGCAGGCGCATGACCTCGAAGCCTTTCAGGCCGAGCTCGGTGAGCGGCGAGGCCTGGGCCGTCAGCTTGTCGCCCGAGGCCTGCGGTATGGCGTTGTTCCAGAGATTGCTCTCGTGCTTCTGCCAGTTCGACAGGTTGCCCCAGGTGCCGACGACCTTGAAGTTGTAGGGCTTGAGGTCCTGGGCCGAGGCAAGCGTTGCGCTGAAGGCCAGTGCGACCGCGGCAACGCCCCCCAAGGCGGTGCGAATGAAGGTTTTGTGCATGTTTGTTGCGTCTCCCGGTTGGCGTTCGCCCCGCGCATGCCAACAACCGCACGCCGCAGCGCCGGTCGTCCTCGCCGTTCAGGTGGTGGGTCAGTGTGCCGCCGCCTGACGCCAATGCCTCCCCGCATGCGCGGGCCAAAGATCCGCTAGCTTAGGTAAATTTCCGGCAATGGCAAATGCCGTCGGAGTCGTGGCCCGGCAACCTTTTCTACAGGCTTCGCCGCTAGCCTGACCGATGCCGTGACAGGCGCCCGGATTCGGGCGTCGACATGGTTAACGCGAGATGTCGGATCGCGTGGGGTCAAGGCAAATCCGAGCGCCATGGCGCCGGACCGGGTTGGGTGGGAAATCAGATGGACCAAGGCATGCCGACGCCGGGCGGTCGGCCCGCCGGGCGGCTGTTCGACGACCGCTGGGTAACGGCTTATGCCGGCTGGGTGCTGCGCTGGCGCTGGCTGGTGATCGCCGGTCTGGTGATGCTGGCGCTGGCGACGGCCAGCGGTGGCCGCAATCTCACGTTCTCGACCGACTACAAGGTGTTTTTCGGGGCCGAGAACCCGCAGCTCCAGGCCTTCCTCGGCCTGCAGAACACATATACGAAAGACGACAATGTGATGTTCGTGCTGCGGCCGTCGGCCGGCACGAGTTTCTCACCGGAATTCCTGACGGCGATGCGCGGGCTGACCGAAGCGGGCTGGCGCCTGCCGTTCGCGACCCGCGTCGACAGCCTGAACAACTTCCAGCACAGCTATGCTGACGGCGACGAGCTGACGGTGCGGGACCTGATTCCGGCCGATCAGCCGCTGACCGACGCGGCGGTCGCCGAGATCCGTGACGTGGCGCTGAACGAACCGTTGCTGGTGAACCGGCTGGTCGCGCCAGACGGGGCCACGGTCGCCGTCAACGTGACGCTGAACCTGCCGCAGGCGGACGAGACCGAGGTGCCGGCGGTAATGACGGCGGCGCGCAAGCTGGCGGCCGACTTCCGGGACGCCAATCCCGATGTGCATGTCGCCATCATCGGCAGCGCGGCGCTGGGCTACGCCTTCACCGAGGCGGCGGAGGCCGACCTGCAGACGCTGGTGCCGCTGATGTATGTGGTGCTGCTGGCGGTGACGGCGGCGCTGCTGCGCTCGATCGCCGGCACTGTCGTCACGTTGATGGTGATCGGCCTGTCGACCGTGACGGCCATGGGGCTCGCCGGCTGGGCCGGCATCGCGCTGACGCCGGTCTCGGCAAACGCGCCGACCATCATCCTGACCATCGCAATCGCCGATTCGATTCACCTGCTGGTCACCATGTTCCACGAGATGCGGCGCGGGACGAGCCGGCAGGCGGCGATCGTCGAGAGCCTGAGGATCAACTTCCAGCCGGTGTTCCTGACCAGCCTGACCACGATCATCGGTTTCCTCAGCCTCAATTTCAGCGATTCGCCGCCGTTCCACGACCTGGGCAACATCATCGCCGTCGGCGTCGCGGCGGCCTGGCTGTACTCGATCCTGTTCCTGCCGGCGGTGATGGCGGTGATGCCGCTGCGCGTGCGGCCGGCCGCGATGGCCCGCGGCACGGCGATGGATCGCCTCGCGGGCTTCGTCATCGATCGGCGCCGGCCGGTGCTGGTCGGCATGATCCTCATCGTCGCCGGACTGACGGCGCTGATTCCGCGGCTCGAGGTGAACGACCAGTTCCACGCCTACTTCGACGACGACAGCACCTTCCGTCAGGATGTCGATTACGCGGCCGAGCACCTGACCGGCATGTATCAGCTCGAATGGTCGATCCCGGCTGATGAGGCCGGCGGCGTCAACGAGCCCGCGTTTCTCAGCATGCTGGAACGGTTCAGCGACTGGCTGCGTGCGGACCCGCACGTGGTGCACGTGCAGACACTGACCGACCTGCAGCGGCGCCTCAACCGCAACATGCACGGCGACGATCCGGCCTACGACCGGCTGCCGGAAGACCGCGAGCTGGCGGCGCAATACCTGCTGCTGTTCGAGATGTCGCTGCCCTATGGGCTCGACCTCAACAACCAGATCAACGTCGACAAGTCGGCCGTGCGCGTCGTCGCCACGACCGAGAACGTGACCACATCGGAGCTGCGCGCCATCGACGATGCGGCCAAGGCCTGGCTGGCGGCGAACCATCCGCCCGCGGCCGAGGTCGGTGCGACCGGGCCGGCGGTGATGTTCGCCTACATCTTCACCCGCAACATCGAGGGCATGCTGACCGGCACGCTGATCGCCTTCCTGCTGATCTCGGGCGCGCTGATCGTGGCGTTGCGCAATCTGCGTCTCGGGGTCATCAGCCTGGCGCCAAATCTGCTGCCGGCGGCCGTCGCCTTCGGTCTGTGGTCGCTGTTTGTCGGCGAGGTCGGGCTTGCCGCGTCGGTGATCACGGCGACCAGCCTGGGCCTGATCGTCGACGCCACGGTGCACTTCCTGTCGAAGTATCAGCGCGCCCGGCGCGCCGACGGCGCCGATGCCGAAGAGGCAGTGCGCTATGCCTTCCGCACGGTCGGCACGGCGCTCTGGGTGACCTCGGCCATTCTGATCGCCGGCTTCGGCGTGCTGGCGCTCTCCGGCTTCCGGATGAACGAGCATATGGGCCTGCTAACGGCCGCCGCCATCGCCGCGGCCGTGGTGATCGACTTCCTGCTGCTGCCGGCGCTGCTGCTGGCGCTCGACGGCAAACGCAAAACCCAATCGAAGGAGCTGACGCATGAGCTGGAACCCGCTGCCGAAGCCTCTCATTAGAATCGCCGCCGCGCTGGCGGCGCTGACCCTGCCGTTGACGGCCGGCGCCGCGACGCCGGCGCAGAAAGGCCTGGCCATCGCCACCGAGATGGACCGCCGCGACGAGGGTTGGGGCGATAGCGAGGTGTCGCTGGAGATGGTGCTGGGCAACCGCCAGGGCGAAACCAGCACCCGCGAACTGCGCATCCGCAGCCTCGAGGTGTCGGAACCCGAATTGGGCGACCGCAGCCTGACCGTGTTCGACCGGCCGCGCGACATCAAGGGCACGGCGCTGCTGTCGCACACCCGCGTGCTCGAGGCCGACGACCAGTGGCTCTACCTGCCGGCGTTGAAGCGGGTGAAGCGGATCTCGTCGTCGAACAAGTCGGGGCCATTTGTCGGCAGCGAGTTCGCCTACGAGGATCTGCTGTCGCAGGAGGTGGCGAAGTACACCTACAAATGGCTGCGCGACGAGGCTTGCGCGCCCGGCAACACGCTGACGTGCTTCGTTGTCGAGCGCTATCCGCAGTACAAGAATTCCGGCTACACCAAGCAGATCGTCTGGATCGACCAACAGGAATACCGGCCGATGCGGATCGACTATTTCGACCGCAAGGACGCGCTGTTGAAGACTCTACGCATGACCCAGTACCGGCAGTATCTCGGCCAGTACTGGCGCGCGCATCACTGGCGCATGGAGAACCTGCAGACCGGCAAGACCACGGACTTGGTCTTCAGCGACTTCGGCTTCCGCCTCGGCCTCAACGAAAACGCGTTTTCGTCAAGCCGGCTGAAGCGGGTGCGGTGAGGACGTCGGGACGGCGCCGGGCGTCAAATTCCGCCGTCGAGCGACTCAACGGATGATGGGGCCCGAGCTGGCGTCGGACGCGGTATCGGCAAGCCAGACCTTGGCGTAGGGCAATAGGGGGTCCGGCATCTCGTCCGGTGCGTACCAACCCCATTCGGTGCCCTCGTCCGAGCCGTGCAGCGCGCCGCCGGTCACGCGAGACGCGAACAGCGCCGTGACGAACTGCACGCGCCGACCATCCGGATAATCGACGGTCTGGAACGACGGATCGGAGTTGATCGAGACCAGCCGGTCGATCCTGACTGTCAGCCCGGTCTCCTCCAAGACTTCGCGGTGGAACGCCTCGCGGAGGGATTCACCCGGCTCGACATGGCCGCTGACCGGCGCCCAGCCGTCGCCGAAACGGCGCCTGTGCAGAAGAACCTGGCCGGCGTCGTTGTAAATAACGGCGCCGACGCCGACCTTTGGCCGCGCGGCCTCGCGCGTGTCGATGATGGTGTGAAGGTGATTCAACGGTCCCGCGCCGCCGCCGAAGCCCGGCGCCGTGCGCAGCGCCTCGTGGACATACCGCACTGCGGTGGCGGCGGCGGCGCGCAAATCGTGACCCGACGCCAGGGCCGTCGCGAGCGCTGCCGACAGCGTGCAGCCGGTGCCGTGCGTGCTGCGGGTCGTCAACCGCGGATGCCGGAACTCGGTCGTCTCATCCCGCGTCATGAGCAGGTCCAAGACCTCCGGCCCGTCGAGATGGCCGCCCTTCATCAACACGGCGCCGGCGCCGGTTCGCAGGAGCCGGTCTCCGGCGCGTCGCATATCGTCCTCGTTCTCGATCGCCTGACCGGTGAGCACGGCGGCCTCGGGCGCATTCGGCGTCAGAACGGCGGCGCGGGGCAGCATACGATCCGCGAGCGCCGCTTCGGCTTCCGGATCGAGGAGCCGATGCCCGCTCTTGGCCACCATCACGGGATCGAGAACGATGGGAACCCCGTCGGGGAGGCCGGACAGCGCCTCCGCCACGCGCTCGATCACCGCCGCCCGATGCAGCATGCCAATCTTGATCGCATCAACGCCAATGTCATCCAGGCACACGCGGATCTGGTCGGCCACGAACCGCTCGGAGACCTTGACGACGCTCTGGACGCCAAGCGTGTTTTGCGCGAGCAGGGCGGTGATGGCGCCTTGCGCGTACCCGCCGAGCGCGGTGATCGTCTTGATGTCGGCCTGCAGCCCGGCGCCGCCGCTGGGGTCCGTGCCGGCTATGGCGAGAACCCTCGGCAACGCTGGTTTCGAGCGCGTGGCGTTCGGTGCCGGACTGAACCGGGTCGTGTAATCACAGGATGGCATGATCGCAGCTCCCTCCGCCGGTCCTAACCGGATCAGGTGATGCGGGTCGCGACGCCGACCGAAACTCGGTCCGTTCGCCTCTCAGCTGCCTGCCGCAGCTCCCCGGCTCGTTTCAAATCTAGTCAGTCCCGATCAGGACATCAACGGTTGACACGGCGTTCTCCGATGGTGCCGCGTCCTACGTCGTTTCGGGCTCGTCCTTGACGTCGCGCTCCTCGAGGATACGGTCGATCAATCCCCACTCCAGGGCTTCTTCCGCCGACATGAAGCGGTCGCGGTCGAGCGTACGTTCGACCTCTTCAAAAGTGCGGCCGCAATGCTTGGCATACAGCCCGATGATGCGGCGTTTGGTCTGCTGGATCTCCTCGGCATGGATGAGGATGTCCGAGGCCTGTCCCTGGAAGCCCCCCAACGGCTGATGCACATGCAAGCTCGCATTGGGCAGCGCGGCGCGCTGGCCGGGCTCGCCCGCCATCAGCAGGAACGACCCCATGGAGCGGGCCGTCCCCATGCACAGCGTATGCACCGGCGCTCCGATAATCCGCATCGTGTCGTACATCGCGAGGCCGCTGGTGATCACGCCGCCGGGCGAGTTGATGTAGAGGTGGATCGGCTTCTTGGGATTCTCGGATTCCAACAGGAGCAACTGCGCGCAGACAAGCGCGGATACCGAGTCATTCACCTCGCCGTTGAGGAAGACGATCCGCTCGCGCAGAAGCCGTGAATAGATGTCGAAGGAACGTTCGCCCCTCGCCGATTGCTCGACGACCATGGGGACGAGTTGCATGGCTTCGCGCATTGGCGAACTCCTGTCTTCCAGCGTTTGTGTTGTCGACCGATGGCGTCAGGCCGCGCACATCAGGCAAGGCCGGTTGTCGTTCATGGCCGTAGGCGGCTGCGCCAGTCGTGCGTCCACCAGCCCATGGACGATTCTCAGTATGGTGCCGCCGTCGGCGTTCGGTTCGATCTGAAACGTGACGATACTTTCAAGGAAGGGCGGTTCGCTGTCCCGCATTCTGTAGCCGATTTCCTCGCCCGGCGCCGAAGAGACCGGCGCGGCATCGGCCAAGTCGCCGTTCGGCAGCCATCTCTCGCGAAACGCTGGCGTGCTGATCGCCCGCCAGACTTTTTCGGGCGGCGCGTCGAGCTCGTATTCGAGCACCAGTTCCTTCGTCCGTTCCTCGGCCGCCTTGTCGGTCATTGGTCCATGTCCTTAAGCAGAGCTTTCAATGCGTCGACCCGCGCGGGCCAGTAGGCGCGATACTTCGCCAGCCATCCGGCGATCAGCGCCAAACCGTCCGGATCGACCTCGTAATTCACGAAACGGCCCTGCCGTTCATGCCGTACCAGTTTTGCGTTGCGCAGCACGGAAAGGTGCTGGGACATGGCCGGCTGGCTGATCTCCATGCCTTGCCGCAGGGCACTGGCGTTCATGCCGCCCGACGCCAGCTTCTCGAAGATCGCGCGGCGGGTCGGATCGGCAAGCGCCCTGAAGATGTCGTTCTCGATCATGCAATCACATAAGTACAGACTTATGTGATTCGCAAGCATTTTTTGCGCCGGTTGCGGCTGGCGAGGCGCGGAGGGGGCGGGAACTGACCCGAGGCGGCCGTCCGGCCAGGCGATGTGGACGACGGCCAAGCGGACATTTTCTGACAAATCTGCCGTCGTATGTTACTTGGCCCCATGCGCGCTTCCTACGATACGATCGGCGTCAATTATTCCGACCTCAGGAAACCCGACTCCCGGATCGAGATGGTGATCGGAAGGGCGCTGGGGTCCGCAAGAACCGTCCTCAATGTTGGCGCTGGAGCGGGGTCGTACGAGCCGGCCGACAGGCAAGTCACGGCTGTCGAGCCTTCGGCGGAGATGATCCGACAGCGCGGCGCCTCGGCGGCTACCGTTATTCAGGGTTATGCGGAAGACCTGCCTTTCGACGACAATTCCTTTGATGCGTCGATGGCGATCCTGACGGTCCACCATTGGGCCGATAAGGAGAAAGGCCTCAAAGAAATGCGTCGCGTGACGCGGGACCGGGTCGTCGTGCTGACATACGACCCTTCGATTCGTGGCTTCTGGCTTGCCGACTACATTCCGGAACTCGTGGCGTTGGACGAGGGGCAAATGCCTCGGATGACGGACTACGAGGCCTGGCTTGGTCCGGTAGAGATCAAGGCGGTTCCCATTCCGCATGACTGTACGGACGGTTTCTTGTGCGCCTATTGGCGGCGGCCGGCGGCCTATCTCGATCCCAGAATTCGGGCCGCCATGTCGTCCTTCTGGGCGATAGGTGACGTTTCGACGGCGTTGGCAAAGCTCGAGAGCGATCTGCAGTCCGGGGCTTGGGACCAGCGCTATTCGGAACTGCTCAACCTCGATGCGTGCGACTTTGGCTACCGCCTCGTCACGACGAAATAACACGCGCTGAAGATCGAGAGGCTCGATCCCGGTCAAAGGTCCGTCTCGGCCACAACGAATTCGCCGTCTCGACCGGCAGGCTGACGCGCCCGCGGTGAGGAAGGCGGGCTGGGGGGCGGCGCGGCCGACTGTTAGTCGGCACTCGCTGGGAACCGGCCGACGAAAAACGCGTAGCCATACCAGTCGCCGAAACGCCGCCGCATGTCGATTTCGCGCTCGGTTGTCGCGATAATCCCAAGCGCCGCATCGTCGCCGGCATATCTTTCGCGCAACGTCGGCAGCTTTGCCGCCAGCGGCGTGTAATAGTGTTCCCACCAGGCGGCGTCGGGCAGGGTGAAATGGCCAAGCGGTTCGTAACCGCATTGCCGGACGGTCTCCACGTTTGTCTCGACGTCGGCCATGGCCGGGTATTCGCTGGCAAAGAATTCGGTCACTTCGGCGGGCGGATCCGGCCGAAGCCACACCAGCTCGGAGGCAGCGATACATCCGGCGGGTCTGAGAAACCGCCGCCAGGCGACCAACGCCGTCTCAAAACCCATGATATAGGCCGAGCCTTCAGCCCAGATGAGATCGAAGCTTTCGGGGCCGAACGGCAGCGCGCTCATATCCGCCGTCAGCGTCTCAATGCGTTCGGCGACGCCTGCCGCCTCGGCGCGCACTTGCAACGCATCGAGATACTCCTGGAACACATCCACGGCCGTGATGAGGCCGTTGCAAGCCTTTGCCAGGGCGACGGTCTGCATACCCGGTCCGCAGCCGATGTCGAGGACGGCCGGCCGCGGCGGCAGGCCGCGGCACAGGGAGAGCGCTTTAAGCGTGCTCTCGTCGCAACCCGGTCCTTGCCGGGGCAGGCCGCGTTGCACATCCAGGAAGATCTCGAAAAGGCGCGGATCTTCATCCATTCGCGTTGCTCTGCGTCGATACGGGTTGCAGGGAAAACAAGTCTGTCAGTCGTGGGTCGGCACCGACGCTGCAGCCTGCAGCGTGGCTTCATGATATCCGGAATGCCGGGCCCGGCGATGATTCACGTCAATCTGACCTGCGAACTCTGAATCGCCGTCATTCATTCGGCCTGTTTGGCTCTATGGAACTGTGCGGCGTGTGATCCAGCGGTCGGCCCTTCGCGCCGAGAAACACGAACCGGACCGTCGCCGCGAGGCCGATAGCAATAAAGGGTAGGCAGAACAGGAAGATGGACCTTGCGGTATACGCGATGGCTTCCATGTCGGAGACTTCCGTGAAGCCGGTGGCGTTGGCGACGATGCCGACATAGGCCGCGCCGACGGCATAGCCCAGCCGTTGCACGGTCGGAATGGCGCCGGCGACGCGTTCGGTGTCGTCCGGCGGCGCCAGGGCCGTCATCTGCCGCAGGATGAAGCCCCAGGCCATGCCGAAGCCGACGCCCTCCGAGGCCGACAGGACCGCGATCAGCCCAAGCGGGCCCTGCGGCACGGCATGGACAAAACCGGCAAAGCTCGCGCCGACCAGCAGCATGCCGGCGAGGATGAATTTCAGGTCATGGCGCGCCGGCGATCCGGAGACGATGACGGCGGCAATGGTCCAGCCGATCGAGGCGCAGGCGATGATGTAACCTGCCGTCATGGCCGAGGCGCCATGCAGCATCACCATCAGCAGCGGTCCGTAGGCGGACATGGCGACCGTCGCGATGGCCATGCAGAAGATCATGACCAGCGCCGATCCGACCGGCGTGGCGAAGCCGAGCGCCCGGCGCGGCAGCAGCCGGGCGGCGTCGCTTCGGGTATCGAGGAACAGAAAGCCGGCGATTGCGGCGATGCCCGCGAGCACGAAGAACGCCGTGCGCAACGGCGCGACCTCGACCCCGCCATAGGCGATCAGCACGACGCCGGCCGCGAGCAGAGCGAGGCGCGGCGTGACGATCCGGCCGGCATTGTCGCGGTCCGCCGGTCGTTCGCGGACATTCCGCGCCAGCGCGATCCATAGCGACAGCGCGAGCGCCTGCGCGGCGAAGAACCAGAATCCGCTGCGCCAGTCCGCGTGCGCGACGAAAAGGCCGCCGATCAGCGGCCCGAGAAAGGCGGATACGCCCCAGAGCGCCGAAATTGCCGCGATGGCGCGTGGGATCAACGGTTTTGGAAACAGTACACCGGTGGCGACGAACGAGAGCGCCATCAATCCGCCGCCGCCGAGGCCCTGCAGAAGACGCCCGACCAGGACGACCCACATGGCCGGCGCCAGGGCGCTGATCGCGCAGCCCAGCGCAAAAACGGCGGCGGCCACGCTCATCGGCAGACGCACGCCATGGCGGGTGGCCAGCAGCCCGCTGGCCGCGCCCGTGAGGATGGTGCCGATCTCGTAGAGCGAGATCGTCCAGCCGACAAGCGCTTCGCCGCCGATCTCGGTCACGAGCGCCGGCAGCATGGTGGCGACCAAGAGGCCGTTCGCCGCGTGCAGCCAGACGCCCAGACAGACCAGGATCAGCGCGGGGCCATGCCGGCGCGTGAGGATGTCGGTCCACCCGACGGGGCCGTCGTCGGGGCGGTTGTGGAAGTTGTCCGTCACCGAAACCATGCTGATTTAAAAGCAAAAACTTTAGAAAGTATATGCTTTATAAACCGGCGAAGCCATGTCGAATTTCAGACCGCGCGCAACCGACAGCTCGCGCACGCACAACAGCGTTATCTCGCGACCGATGCGGGCGCCGCGACGGTCTCGACAATCGACTCGTCGGATCCGCTATTCGGCGGCGACGATCTCACCGCAGGCGACGCGTGAGCCGGAGCCGCCGATGGGCTGGGAGACGTGATCGTCGGGATTTTCGTGAATGACGAAGGTGGAGCCGTCGGCGTCGAGCAGGTTGTTCGGGCCCTCGGTCAGCGACACCAGGGTCGTGAAGGCCTCCATCTCGCCGATGCCGTCGGCGCCGACGAAGATGTTGGGCAGGTCGCCCGGCTCCGGCCCCTTGGGGTTCAGCAGGCCGTGACCGCCCGCGACCAGGCCGACATGGCCCTTGGCGGTCTTGAAGCGCTCGCCGGGCTCGCAGACGCCGTGGCTGTGCAGGTGCAGGCCGTGGGCGCCGGGCGTCAGCCCGGAGACCTTGATATGCAGCAGAACGCCGGCCGGTCCCTGGCGCAGGGTCGCCGTGCCGATCTCCGCGCCATCGACATTGATAATGGTGGCTTGGGCCTTGGCGGCTTTCGCGTGGCCATCGGCCAGCGTCGGGCTTGCCGCCGTAATGAAGGCAAGCGTGGCGGCGGCGAGAACAGGAACATGCATGGCAATCCACTCCACGGGACATCGCATCAAGCAACCGCGCTCGATGGATATCACCTGTGGATGATTTTCGCCCGGACAACTCTTGACTCACGGCTTTTTGACCTGGGCGGCGCTGCAACAGCCGCTGCTTGCCGGCCCGCCGGGCGCGGAAACCATTGAAACAATTTTCCGTGTCAGTGGAAACCGAACTGACGCAGAGCTACCCCATTTCTCGAACGACTGGGAGAGGCAACCGGCTCAAGCACCACACGCACCGCCGAATGAACCCGGTCGCGAGAGGGGCTTGGGCACAATTCCAAGAGAGGATAAGGAAATGACCCAGGACTCCGTTCAGAACACAGCAACGGACGTAAACAACGGTGTCAATGTGGAGGCTTTGCTCGGCGCCCGAGAAGCGTTGGACGCGACCCCCGAGGCGGCGCAGTTCAAGTGGCGCGCCACCTGCGAGTGGGTGAACGGCACACATAGCCGGTCGACCGTGAGCGGCTTCTTCGGTCTCGGCGAAGAGCAGTCGCGCGGCAAGACCTTTACCCTGGAAGCCGATCACCCCGAAGTATTCGCGTCCGAGGACAAGGCGCCGACACCGGCCGAGATCGTATTGTCGGGGCTGGCCAGCTGCCTGACGGCCGGCGTCGCCGCCGTCGCCCAGCATCGCGGCATTCAGTTGCGATCGGTCAAGGCCACGATCGAAGGTGACATGGACCTGCAGGGCATCCTCGGCATCGACGACCAGGTCCGTAACGGCTTCGGCGGCATCCGCGTGCACTTCGACATCGACGCCGATGCCGACGCTGACGACATCAAGGCGCTGGTCGCCCAGTCGCAGAAGCGCTCCGCGGTCTTCGACGTCGTCACCAATCCGACCAACGTCTTCGTTACCGTCAACTGACCGCCCTCAACCGGTAGGGGACGGCGGTCGTGACGTACGCGACGACCGTCATCGTCGGCGCCGGGCATGCCGGGCTGGCGATGAGTAAACACCTTGCCGACCGCTCGATCGACCACGTGTTGATCGAGCGGGGCGAGGTTGCCCATTCATGGCGGACGGAGCGGTGGGACTCGCTGCGTCTGCTGACACCCAACTGGCAGAGCCGTCTGCCGGGCTATGCCTGGTCCGGCGGCGATCCGGACGGCTATATGGACATGGCCGACGTCGTCCGATTCGTGCAGGGCTATGCCGAGGCCATCGCGGCGCCGGTCGAATGCGGCACCACCGTGACGTCGGTCCGCCAGGCGGAGCATGGCTACGACGTGGTCACCGATCGCGGCACCTGGCGTTGCCGGATGCTGGTCCTGGCGAGTGGCGCCTGCAACGTCGCGACCGTGCCGCCGGTCGCCGAGGCATTGCCGGTGGCGATCGAAAGCCGGACGCCCATGCAGTACCGGAACCCGGACGGCCTGGCCGACGGCGGCGTGCTGGTCGTCGGCGCGTCGGCGACCGGCGTTCAGCTCGCGGCCGAGATCCAGGCTTCGGGCCGGCAGGTCACGCTCTCCGTCGGTGAGCACATTCGCATGCCGCGCCTTTATCGCGGCCGCGACATCGCCTGGTGGATGGACGTGACCGGCGTGATGGGCCTGACTTACACGGAGGTCGATGACATCAGGCGGGCGCGGCGGGTGCCGTCATTGCAGCTCGTCGGTACGCCGGAGCGGCAGACGTTGGATCTGAACGCGCTGCGTCGCGAGGGCGTCGAGATCGTCGGCCGCCTGGCCGGCATGCGGGACGGCGAGGTGCAGTTCTCGGGCGCGCTCGGCAACCAGTGCGCGCTCGCGGACCTGAAAATGAACCGGCTGCTCGATTCCATCGACGACTGGATCGCGGCGAACGGCATGGACGGCGAGGTCGGTCCGCCGCAGCGTTTCGACGCCACCGAGGTCGACGCCAACCCGCGGCTGTCCATGAACCTTGTCGACGCCGGCATCCGCACGGTGATCTGGGCGACGGGATACCGCCCGGATTATTCCTGGCTCGACGTGCCGGTGCTGGATCGCAAGGGCCGCATCCGCCATGACGGCGGCGTGGTCGATGCGCCCGGCATGTACGTGCTGGGGCTGCCGTTCCTGCGGCGGCGCAAGTCGTCCTTCATCGACGGCGCCGGCGACGATGCCCACGACCTGGCCGAGCACCTGCTCGCCAGGCTGCGCTCCGCGGCGGCGTGAGGCGGCGGTGATGAACGATCGACAAACGTGCAGTGCGCGCTACGACGCCGTGATCGTCGGCGCGCGCTGCGCCGGGGCCGCGACGGCGATGCTGCTGGCCCGGTCCGGGGCCAGGGTGCTGCTGATCGACCGCCAGAAATACGGCACGGATGTGGTCTCGACCCATGCCCTGATGCGCGGCGGGGTCCTGCAGCTCCGGCGCTGGGGCCTGTTGCCCCGGCTGATCGCCGCCGGTACGCCGGAAGTGCGCCGGACCACGTTCCACTATGGCGACGAGACGATCCCGGTCCCGATCAAATCGGAGCATGACGTCGACTATCTGTGCGCGCCGCGCCGCACCGTGCTGGATCGGATCCTTGTGGATGCGGCCAGCGATGCCGGCGTCGAGGTGCGCCACGGCGTTTCGCTGACGGACCTGCGGCGTGCCGCCGACGGCCGTGTGATCGGCGTGGATCTGAAGGACCCGGACATTGATGGCGTCGTCGCGGTGAATGCCGACATGGTGATCGGCGCGGATGGACGTCAGTCAACCGTCGCCCGTCTGGTCCAGGCGCCGTTCACCGTCGAGGGCACGCAAGCGTCCGGCTACGTCTATGGCTATTTCGAGAACCTCGCGGACGACGGCTATCACTGGTACTTCGCACGCGATGTGGCGGCCGGCGTCATTCCGACGAACCACCTGCAGCACTGCGTCTTCGTCGGCGTGCGGCGCGCGGAATTCGCGTCCGTGTTCCGCGGCAATCTGGACGGCGGCTTCCGGCAGGTGGCGCGCGCGAACGCGGACTCGCTGGCCGAGCAGATCGACGATGCCTGTCTGGCCGGACGCCTGCGCGGCTTTGCCGGCAGCCCTGGTTACCTCAGGCAGTCCTACGGCCCGGGCTGGGCGCTGGTCGGCGATGCCGGCTACTTCAAGGACCCGTTGACTGCGCACGGCATCACCGACGCCTTGCGCGACGCCGAGCTACTGGCCCGCGCCGTCGGCGCGGGCACGGAAGTGGCGCTGGCGCGGTATCAGGACATACGCGATGCGCTGTCCCGGCCGTTGCTGGACGTCACCGATGCGATTGCCTCGTTCGACTGGACCCTCGACGAGGTCAAGGCGCATCACGCCGATCTGAGCGACGCCATGAAGGCGGAAGTCAATCACATCGCCAGGCTATCCGCGACGGACACCCTGGCAGCCTAGGAGTGAGGACAATGACCACGACAACCAAAGCGAAATCACCCTGGAACCGCACCATCGCCGGTCAACCCGCGAAAGGCGCAACGGCAAAGCGAACGCGGACGACGAACATGCGGGATGTCGAGATGTTCACCGAGATGACCGGTGACCGGAACCCGATCCACTACGACGAGGCGCTGGCGACCGCGTCGCCGTTCGGCGGCCTGATCGTGCAGGGCGGCGTGACCACGGGCCTGCTGAACGCCGCCGTCGCCGAGGACCTGCCGGGCCCCGGCACGGTCTTCCTGGAAACCAACTGGAAGTTCGTCAAGGCCGTGAAGGTGGGCGAGACGATCACCGCCACGGTGACCGTCGCCGACGTGCGCGACGACAAGCCGATCTGCAAGCTGGAGACGGTCGTGCGCAATAGCGACGGCGACGACTGCGTCGTCGGCACCGCCACCACCTACACGATGCCGCTGTCGAACGGCTGAGTTCGGGCTAAACCGGTTCGGCGAGGAAGACCGGGATCTTCCGGTCGGTCTTGGCCTGGTAGTCGTCGTAGGGCGGATAGGCCTTGGCGGCGGCGGCCCAGAGGCGGGCGCGCTCGTCGTCGTCGCTCACCTCGCGGACCCGCGCCTTGATCACCTCCGTGTGGTCGCGGATTTCGACATCAGGGTTGGCGCGCAGGTTGTGGACCCAGACCGGGTCCTTGGGCCGGCCGCCATAGGAGCCGATCAGGACGTGGCCGCCGTCGACCTTGACCTGCATGACCGGGATCTTGCGGATGGCGCCGGTCTTGTTGCCGGTATGGGTGATGATGATGCAGGGCAGGCCGGTGTCGCGCAGCGTCGTGCCTTCGGTGCCGCCGCTGCTCTCATAGAGCTCGACCTGCTCGCGCACCCAATCGATGGCGGGCGGGATGTATTCGGGCATGGTGACCTCCTGTCGATCCGTCGCGCGACTCTGACACAAGCGCGCGAGCTATGAAATGCGGGCTAAGGATGACGTAGTGAATGCGTTGCGTCATTGTTAGGCCCTTGCAAGGTCTGGGGGCCGAACATGCCTGACATCCGCGCGTTCCGGGATGCCGACATCGGCGCGCTGCAGCGGCTGATCTTCGAGACCATCGACGTCAGCTATGCGCCGGTCTATCCGCCGCGCGCGCTCGCGTTCTTCAAGACGTTTCATGGCGAGGCGGAACTCCGGGCGCGCGGCCGGACCGGCACCATTCTCGTGATCGAGGACGATGGCGAGCTGATCGCCACGGGCAGCCTGGTCGGCAACGAGATCCTCGCCGTGTTCGTCCGCCCGGGCCTGCAGGGCGGCGGCTACGGCAAGGCGCTGATGCGGGCCTTGGAAGAGAAGGCGCGCGCCGACGGCGAGACGGAATGCGCGCTCAGCATCTCGCTACCGTCGCTGAAATTTTATCAGGGGCTCGGCTACGAGGTCCTCGAAGAACGCTCGCGGGATCTCGGCGACGGACAGCGGCTGGACTTCTGGAAAGCGAAGAAGTCATTGGCGTCGACGCCTTGACACCCATGGCGGGCGGACCGCAGTCTTTCTCGTGATCGTTGATTGACGAGCGCCGGAACCATGACCTGCCGTCTCGTGTCCGATGTATAGCTATATCGTGCGCCGCCTGGCCTTCGGCGGCCTGACCGTGTTCGGCGTCTCCGTCATTGTCTTCCTGATCATGCGCGTGATGCCCGGCGATCCGCTGGCCGCGATCTTCGGGCCGGAGGGCATGACCAAGCTGACGGAAGCGCAGCGCGCCAGCTACATGGAGGAGCTGGGCCTGTCGGACCCGCTGATCGTGCAGTATTTCCGCTGGATGGGGGACATTGCGCGCGGCGACCTGGGCCGGTCGTTCTTCCGCGCCGAAAGCGTCGGCGAGATGGTTATGCGGCGCGGACCGCTGACGGCGCAGATCGGCATCCTGTCGGTGATCTTGTCCTGGCTGATCGGCATTCCGGTCGCCATTATCAGCGCGCTCAGACCGAACAGCACCGCCGATACGACGGTGCGGGTCGTCACCATCACATGTCTCGCCGTGCCCGGCTTCTGGCTCGGCATGCTGATCGTGCTCGGCCTGCTGTTCGGCTTCGGCTATCGCGCGCCGCTGACCGGCGCGGCGCTGTTCGAGGACCCGTGGACGACCTTCCAGATTGTCATCGGGCCGGCCTTTGTGCTGGCGCTGGGGCAGGCGGCCTATATCGCCCGCATGGCCCGGTCGAGCCTGCTGGAGGTGATCCGCGAGGACTATGTGCGCACGGCCCGCGCCAAGGGCCTGAGTGGGCGGCTGGTGGTGAGCCTGCACGCCCTGCCGAACGCGCTGCTGCCGGTGATCACGTTGTCGGGCATCCTGCTGGGCTTCGTGCTCGCCGGCTCGATCCCGGTCGAGCGGGCCTTCGGCACGCCGGGCCTCGGCTACGCCATGTTCACCGCGGTCAACGAGCGCGACATCTTCGTGATGCAGAACCTGGTGTTCCTCTACGCCGTCGTCTTCGTGATGCTGAACATCATGGTCGACATCATCATCGCCTGGCTCGACCCGAGGATCCGATACCAATGACGCCGCGGCTCGAATCCGACCTGCCGCTGGAGCCGGGCCCCGGCGCCGCCGAGCTGCCGATCTGGCGGCGGGCCGCGAAGGGCCTCGCGACCTTCGCCCGGCGCTCGCCGCTGTCGGCCTTCTGGGGCTGCATCGCGCTGCTGATCGTGGTCATGGCCGTGGCCGCGCCGGCGATCGCGCCCTTCGATCCGCTGCAATCGGACTTCCGGCGCATGCAGAAGCCGCCGGATGCGCATAACTTCTTCGGTTCCGACCAGATCGGCCGGGACACGCTGAGCCGGGTCATTCACGGCAGCCGGACGTCGCTGACCGTGGCCATCGCCGCGGTGCTGCTCGGCACCACGTTGGGCTGCTTGTGGGGCCTGGCGAGCGGCTATTTCGGCGGCCGCTTCGACATCATCAGCCAGCGCATAATCGAGTTCGTACAGGCCTTTCCCGATCTGATACTTGCCATGGCCATCGCCATGGCGCTGGGCGCCGGCACCGACACGGTGATCATCGCCATCGCCATCACCCGAATACCGTTCGGCGGGCGCGTCATCCGCTCGGTGGTGCTGTCCGTGAAGGAGATGTCCTTCGTCGAGGCGGCGCGCGGCCTCGGCGCCTCGCATTTGCGGATCATGCTGCGGCACATCCTGCCGCAATGCGTCGCGCCCTACCTGATCCTGGCCACGACCCATCTCGGCGTCGCCATCATCATCGAGGCCTCGCTCGGCTTCCTCGGCGTCGGCATCCCACCGCCCACGCCGACCTGGGGCAACATGCTGGCCGACGCGCTGAACGCGGGCCTGGTGCCACCCTGGTGGCTGGTGCTGTTCCCGGGCCTCGCCATCACCATCACCGTGCTGGCCTTCAACCTGCTGGGCGACGGCATCCGCGACATGCTGGACCCGCGGCTGCGCGGCTCCGTCTGAGCTTACGCGTTCGCCGGCTTCTCCAGCGGGAAGGTGACGCCGTCGTCGTGGAGGTGGCAGGCGGCCCAGTGGCCGGGGACGACCTCGCGCAGGGCGGGCGACTCCTGCTTGCAGCGGGCCATGGCGTAGGGGCAGCGGGCGTGGAAGTGGCAGCCCGACGGCGGGTTGATCGGGCTCGGCACGTCGCCCGTCAGGATCACCCGCTGGCGACCCCGGGAGCGCGCCTTCGGGATCGGCACGGCCGAGAGCAGCGCTTCGGTATACGGATGCAGCGGCATCTCGAAGAGCGCGGTCTTGGTCGTGGTCTCGACGATGCGGCCGAGATACATGACGGCGACGCGATGGCTGATATGCTCGACGACCGCCAGGTCGTGGGCGACGAAAAGGTAGGACAGCTTGAGCTCGTCCTGCAGGTCCATCAGCAGATTGATGATCTGTGCCTGGATCGAGACGTCCAGCGCCGAGACCGGTTCGTCGCCGACGATCAGCTCCGGGTTCAGCGCCAGCGCGCGGGCGATGCCGATGCGCTGGCGCTGGCCGCCGGAGAATTCGTGCGGATAGGCATGCATCAACCGCGCCCGCAGGCCGACACGCTCGAACAGGCTGGCGACGCGTTCCTGCCGCTCCTGGCGCTCGGCGACCCGGTGGATGATCAGCGGCTCGGCGACGATGTCGCCCGCCGACATGCGCGGGTTCAGCGAGGCGTAGGGATCCTGATAGATCATCTGCATCTGCTGCCGGTAGGGCATCATCGCCGTCGCGTCGAGATCGGTGATGTCCTGGCCGGCAACGGCGATCTGGCCGGCGGTCGGCTCCAGCAGCTTCAGCACGGTGCGGCCGACGGTCGACTTGCCGCAGCCGCTCTCGCCCACGAGGCCCAGCGTCTCGCCGCGCCCGATATGGAAGGAGACGCCGTCGACCGCGTAGACGTGGCCGGTGACGCGGGAAAACACGCCGGTGTGAATAGGGAAGTGCTTTTTGAGGTCGCGGACCTCCAGCAGCGGGCCGGCCGTGTCGGCGCGGGGCTCCGGCGTCGATGCCGTGACGCTCATGCGCCCGCGCTCCACACGCGGTCGGCGTGCCAGCAGGCGACCCAGTGGCCCGGTCGTTTTTCTTCCAACGGCGGATAGGCGGCGCGGCATTCGTCGCTGGCGAAGCCGCAGCGCGCGGCGAAGGCGCAGCCCGGCGGCAGGTTGGCGAGCGAGGGCACCATGCCCTTGATCTCGTTCAGGCGCGCACGGCCGCCGTCGGCTAGGGCCGCATCGTCGAGGCTGGGAATGGCGCCGAGCAGGCCGAGTGTGTAGGGGTGGCCCGGCCGCTCGAACAGTTCGTCGACCTCGGCCTCCTCGACCTTGCGGCCGGCGTACATGACAACGACCCGGTCGGCATTCTCGGCGACCACGCCCATGTCGTGGGTAATCAGGATCACCGCCGCGCCGAGCGTCTCCTGCATCTCGCGCATGAGGTCGAGGATCTGGGCCTGGATGGTGACGTCCAGCGCCGTGGTCGGCTCGTCGGCGATCAGCACCTTCGGATTGCAGGACAGCGCCATGGCGATCATCACGCGCTGCCGCATGCCGCCGGAAAGCTGATGCGGATAGGCTTGCACGCGGCGCTCCGGCTCGGGGATATGCACGCGGCGCAGCATCTCGACGGCCTGTTCCATGGCCTCGCGCTTGGACAGACCCTGATGCAGGACGATCGCCTCGCTGATCTGTCGGCCGACGGTGAACAGCGGGTTCAGCGAGGTCATCGGTTCCTGGAAGATCATCGAGATGTCGTTGCCGCGGATGGTCTCCATCTCTGGTTCGCTCAAGTCGAGCAGGTTGGCGCCCTCGAAACGGATGGCGCCGCCGACGATGCGTCCGGGCGGATCGGCGACGAGGCGCAGGATCGACAGCGCCGTCACGCTCTTGCCGCAGCCGGACTCGCCGACCACGCCCAGCGTCTCGCCCCGACGCACCTCGTAGGAAACACCGTCGACCGCCTTGACGACGCCGTCCTCGGTAAAGAAGTGCGTCCGCAGGTCGTCGACCTCCAGCACGACGTCTGCCGGGGCCGGGCGCGATTCGCGGTCCACTTGTTCCAATGTCTCGGTTCGGTTCACAATAAGGGCCTCGGGATTGTAAGGAGTCGAGGTAACCGTCCCCGATACGCAACGCACACATAAGACCACAACGACCTGAATTGCGAAAACGCAATAGGCAATTGGGAGGAAGACGATGCAGAACCAAGGAATTGTACCTCCGTGGTGGAGCCGGCGAAACTTCCTGAAAGGCAGCGCGGCCGTATTGGCAGGCGCTTACGGTCTGTCCTGGGGCGCGGCGCGCGCGGCGATCCCCATGGAGTTCGACGGCTCGAAGTTCACGCTTGCCGCGCCGGAGCCCAATCCGAAGTCGGGCGGCGTCCTGCGCTACGGCATCACCATGCGGCCGCCGCACCTGGACTTTCACCAGTCCGGCACGGTGAACAATCTCGGCAGCCAGGGCTGCATGTACGACAACCTGATCCGGCATGATCCACGCGACAGCGGCCAGTCGATCATCCCCGACCTGGCGCATAGCTGGGAGATCTCGAAGGACGGCAAGACCTACACGTTCTTCCTGCGCAAGGGCGTCCTGTTCTCCGACGGCGCCGAGCTGACGGCGGACGACGTCAAGGCGACGTTCGATCGTATCGTCAAGCCGCCGGCCGGCATCAACATTCCGCGCAGCGCGCTGTTCACCTCGGTCAGCGAGGTCAACGTGCGCGACAAGTACACCGTCGAGTTCAAGCTCGAAGTGCCGCGGCCGCCCAGCTTCATCATGGCGGCGATCGCCAGCGGCTGGAACGGCATTGTCCGCAAGAAGACGCTGGAGGACAACAACTACAACCTGCGCAAAACGCTCGACGTGCCGGGCACCGGCCCGTTCCGCAGCGTGCGGCGGGTCGAGCAGGAAGTCTGGGTCATGGAGAAGAACCCGGATTACTGGATGGAGGGGTTGCCCTATCTCGACGGCATCGAGTTCTATCACGGCTTGCCGTTCTCGCCCGAGCTCGGCTCGGCCTTCCTGGCGGGCCGCACCGACTATGCGCGCCTCATCGATCCGGTGACGCGCCGCGAGGTCGACAAGCGCGACGGCATGACCGGCACCGACTATTTCCAGAGCGTCATCCAGGCGACCTGGGTCAACGCCAAACGTCAGCCGTTCGACGATCCGCGCGTGCGCCGGGCCATGCACCTGGTGCTGGACCGGCCGGTGCTGGTGGACGTGGTGAAGGACGTGGCGCCGATGATGGTCGGTGGCTTCATCTATCCGTTCTCGGACGTGGCGACGCCGAAGGAAGACCTTGTCAAGCGGTTGGGCTATCAGCCGGATACGGCGGCGTCCGTCGCCGAGGCCAAGTCGCTGTTGGCCGCGGCCGGGCATCCGAACGGCATCCAGGGCCTCGATTTCCTGGTGCGCGAGGTGGCGAGCTTCAAGCTCTGGTCGCAGGCCATTCAGGCCATGCTGCAGCAGACGCTGAACGTCCAGTGCAACCTCAGGACCGTGGTCGAGTCGGTCTGGTTCGACGACACCAACTCGGGCAATTTCGATATGTCGATCGGGGCCATTGTGTCGACGCTGATAGACCCGTCGGATTATTTCAACACCTGGTACGGCGAGGACGGACCGCAGAACTATTCGCAGTGGTCGGACAAGACCTTCTCGTCGAAGCTGGGAGAGATCGACAGCGAGGTCGATCCGGCGAAGCGGCTGGCCGCGATCCGGCAGGCCGAGGACGCCATGGAGGCCAATCCGCCGCTGCTGCCGGTCGCCTGGGAGAAGATCAACGACGGCTGGTACGACTACGTCAAGGGCCACAACCCGTACAATTATTTCGGCATCTACGACGTGGTCCGGATGGATACGTTCTGGCTCGACAAGTAGCGACGTAACGGCGGCGCGCGGTATTTGCCGCGCGCCGCGTCAGGCGCATTGGAGCGTCACGGCGACCGTCAGGCCCGGGCCCGCCGGGCTTGGCGCCAGCGTCATGCCGCCGCCGAACAGGCGGGCGATCTCGTTGACGATGGCGAGGCCGAGGCCGCTATGGGCCGACGTTTCGGATGCGCTCGAGACGAAGCGGTCGGAGACGGTCGCTCGCAGGTCGGGCGGAATGCCGCAGCCGTTGTCCTCGACCTCGAGGATCGCCCTGGCGCCGTTCTGTCGCGCGCGCACGGTGATCGCGTTGCCGCCGCTCGCATGCTTGATGGCGTTGTCGATCAGGTTGCCGACGAGCTCGCGGAGCAGCAGCGCGTCCGCCTTGCACAAAACGGGCGCGTCGCCCTCGAAACCCAGATCGAAACCGGCCTGCGCCGCTTCGATCACCGACGCCTCGCAGGCGGCTCGCGCGACTTCCGTCAAGTCGGCGGTACGATCGGCGAGCGACGCCGAGGACGTCTCGTCGACGCGCGCCAGCAGCAGGAGCTGCGACAGCGTCCGCTCGACATCGACGACGGCCTGGTCGCAGTCGCGCAACGCCGCGCGTGCGTCGGCCAGGTTTTCGGACCGGCCGGCGAGCGCCAGTTGCGTGCGGATGATGGCGAGCGGAGTCCTGAGCTGGTGGCTGGCGTTGCCGGTGAAGTGGCGCAGAGCGGTGAGCGCCTGGTCGAGCCGCGTCATGAAGCCGTTGATGGTGCCGACCAGGCCGGTCACTTCCGACGGCACGTCGTGCTCGATGGGGTGCAGGTCGTCCGGACTGCGGCGGCCGATGGCGGCCTGCAGTCGGCCGAGCGGAACGAGCGACCGCGTCACCGCGATCCAGACGATGACGGCGGCGGCGGCGATCAGCAGGGCCTGGCGCAGGGCGGTGCGCAGCAGGATTTCGCGGCTGAGCCTGTCGCGCGCGTTCGTCGTCTCGGCGATGGCGACACGATAGGAAATGGTGCGTTCGCCCGTTGACGCCGCGCCGCGGTAGGCGGCGATACGGATCGGCGCGCCGCGGAAGGTGGCGTCCGAATAGGAGAAGCGGTCTTCGCCGGCATCGTCGGCTTCCGGCACGACGAGTTGCTCGTAGCCGGTGATGAAATCGCCGTCGGTGGTCTCGACGCGGTAGAATACGCGGTCCTGGGCCGCCGAGGTCAGCATGTCGAGTGCCACGTAAGGGATGTCGACGTCGAGTTTGCCGTCGTCGTTGACGAAGACCCGCTCGGCGATTGCCAGCGCCGAGCCGGACAGCACGCGGTCGAAGACCTCGTTCGCCGTATCCCGCGCCGATCGGTCGGCGTCGATCAGCGCGAAGACCCCGATGGTGCAGAGCGGAATCAACAGGAAAGCGAGCAGACGCCGCCGCAGCGAATAGGCGCCGCCCGCGGTCAAGACGCGCGCTCCGCTTCCGAGAACAGAAAATAGCCCATGCCCCGCGCCGTCCGGATGCCGACGCCATGCGCGGCGAGGCGCTTGCGCAGGCGGCTGATCGTCTGTTCGACGGCGTTCTCGCTGATATCGGCGTCGAAGGTCGACAGCGCGGCGACGATCTGCGCTTTCGGCACCACCTGACCGCGCGACATCAGCATCAGGCGGAACACGCTGAGCTCGCGCGGCGAAATCTCGACCGGCGCGCCGTCGGCCGTCAGGGTGTTGTTGGCGATGTCCAGCACCAGGCCGGAAAAGTCGATGGCCGACTGCGCCTTGCCGGCGCTGCGGCGGATCAGGGCGCGGACGCGGGCTTCCAGCTCGCTGACCTCGAACGGCTTGGTCAAATAGTCGTCGGCGCCGATGTCGAGGCCACGGACGCGGTCGTCGAGGTCGCCGCGGGCCGTGACCACCAGGACCGGCACGGTGACGCCGCGGTCGCGCAGGTTTTTCAGGACGTCGAGGCCGTCGAGCCCCGGCAGGCTGAGGTCGAGGATGACGAGCGCGAAGGTCTCCACCAGAAGTGCGGCCTCGGCCTCTTCGCCGTCACCGACGATGTCGACCTGAAAGCCGCTGCCGGAGAGGACGTCGGCGATGCCTTTCGCCAGCTTCTCGTTGTCCTCCACAAGCAGAATGCGCATTCGCCTGCCTCCCACGCTAAAGTGGTACTGCCCGCAAAACTGCTTGTGAAGGAAATGTTGAGCCGAGACCGGGGCGGCGCGCCTGCCGCCATGACCGCTGCCGTTTTGCTGACGTTGCTGTTGGCCTGGAGTTTGCCTGCCGGGGCGCAGTCCGTGTTTCCAGCGTTGGAGACGAGCGAGGAGGGGCCTGTCGTCACGGTCTACTCGTCGCTCGATCTCGGTGTCGCGACGCCGCTGATCGATGCCTTCCAGGCGGACAATCCACGTCTGCGCATGGTCTACCACGACTTGCAGACGCTCGACATCTATGAACGCGTGCTGCGGGAGACCGACGCCGGCGAAGAAACGGCCGACCTGGTGATCTCGTCGGCGATGGACCTGCAGATGAAGCTCGCCAACGACGGCTATGCGCGCCGGATGGGTTTGGCGAACGCCGGCGGTTGGCCGGGCTGGGCGAACTGGCGGGACACGGTCTTCGCGCTGACCTACGAGCCGGCGGTGATGATCTATCACAAGCCAAGCTTCGAGGATGCCGATGTGCCGCGGACCCGCGCCGCGCTGGACGCCCTGCTGCGTCGCGCGGATGACGCCTTTTTCGGTCGGGTCGCGACCTATGACATCGAGCGGGCCGGCGTCGGGTTCCTGTTTCTGGCCCGCGACGCCGAGCACCACCGCGACGTCTGGCGCCTGGTGCGCAGCCTGGGCGCTGCGGGCGTGAAGCTCTATTCAAATTCGTCGGCGATCCTGGAGCGCGTCGCCGACGGCCGGTTCGCCGTCGGCTACAATATTCTCGGCTCCTACGCCACGGCCTGGGCCGAGCGCCATCCCGATCTCGGCATCATCCTGCCGACCGATTACACGGTGGTCATGTCCCGGCTGGCGCTGGTGCCCGAGGCGGCCGCGAACCCGGATCTGGGCGGCCGCTTCCTCGATTTTCTGATGTCGCGGCGCGGGCAGGCGGCGATGGCGCGCGACGCCAAGCTGCCGGCATTGCATCCGCAGGTCTCCGGGCCGAACACGGCGGCTGCGCTGCGGGCCGATGTGGGCGCGCAGTTGCGGCCGATCGCCGTCAGTCCGGGTCTTCTGGTCTATCTCGATCAGGTGAAGCGCGCCCGCTTCATCGACCGCTGGAACCGGGCCCTGCGGGACAAATAGCTGTCAGCTAACTGACAGGTTGGTGTGGTTTCCTCCAGGCAGAAGAAAAGTGATCCAAGCGACGCTAGAGGGAGGAAACCATGCTGAAAGCACTGACATCGGCGCTTCAAATCGCCGTCGTTTCGGCCGCCGCGATCGGCGCGGCGCAGGCGGACGGCCACCAGGTTCTCGACAAAGTTCATTTTCTCATTCCCGGCGGCGCCGGCGGCGGCTGGGACGGCACGGCGCGTGGCACCGGCGAGGCCCTGACCAAGTCGGGAATCGTCGGCGCGGCGTCGTACGAGAACATGTCGGGCGGCGGCGGCGGCAAGGCCATCGCGCACATCATTGAGACCAAGGACCAGGGCACGTTGATGGTGAATTCGACGCCTATCGTGATCCGGTCCCTGCAGAAGGTGTTCCCGCAGTCGTTCCGCGACCTGACGCCCATCGCCGGCACCATCGGCGACTACGCGACGCTGGTGGTCGGCAAGGATTCGCCGATCAAGGACTTCCCCGGCCTGGTGGCGGCCTACAACGCCGATCCGCGTAACGTGGCGATCGGCGGCGGTTCCGTCGCCGGCGGCATGGACCATCTGGTGGCGGCGCTGGTGATGAAGAGCACCGGGGCCGATCCCAACAAGGTGAAGTACATCCCCTACGATGCCGGCGGCAAGGCCATGGCCGGCCTGCTGTCGGGCGAGATCAAGGCGCTCTCGACCGGCTTCGGCGAGGCCATCGAGCTGGCGCGGCAAGGCGAGGTGCGCATTCTCTGCGTAACGGCGCCGGCGCGGCTGGACGCGTCGAAGGACACGCCGACCTGCGACGAGGCCGGCGCCAAGGGCGCCGAGTTCGTCAACTGGCGCGGCTTCTTCGCGGCGCCGGGGCTGCCGGCCGACAAGGCGGCGGCCTATCGGAAGGCGCTCGCCAACATGTACGACACGCCGGAATGGGCCACGGTGCGCGACCGCAACGGCTGGGTCGACATCTTCAATCAGGGCGACGACTTCGTCTCTTTCCTGGAAGCCCAGGAAGAGCAGATGGGCGGCCTGATGCGCGAGCTCGGCTTCCTCTGATGCGCTGACTACGGTCGGACGTCTCGCCAGCCTGGCGGGACGCCCGGCTGTCGGCCGCCACGCCTCCGCCAGCCAGCCGCATTGGGGATCATCCCATGCTGTTCTCGAAAGATCGTATCGGCGGCGTTCTGCTGCTGCTGTTCTGCTTGACCTACGGCTTCTTGAGCCAGAACATCCGGCTGCTGCCGTTTCAGGAAAACGTCGCCTTCCACGCCCGCACCATGCCGGAAGTCCTGGCGGTGCTGGGGATCGGGCTGTCGCTGATCGTGATCCTGTTCTCGGGCGCGGGCGCCAGACCCGAGCTGCGCGGCTATCAGTGGGCGAAGTGCGCGCTGTTCCTGGTCCTGATGTCCGGATACGGCCTGACGATCCGGCCGCTCGGGTTCATCCTTTCGACGTCGCTGTTCTTGATGATCGGCTTCGCGCTGCTGGGCGAACGTCGGCCGCTGACTTTGGTGCTGGTGGCCGTGCCGCTGGTGGTCGCGTTCTGGGTGCTGATGAGCCAGGGCCTCGACGTCTTCATCGAGCCGTTGCCCGGCTTCCTGAAGGCGGAGGGCTGAGCCCATGTTGGAAGGCATCCTGATCGGCCTGACGACCGCGCTGACGTTCAGCAACCTGCTGTTCGTCCTGATGGGCTGCCTGGTCGGCACCTTTATCGGCATGCTGCCGGGCCTGGGGCCGATGTCGGCCATCGCGCTGATGATCCCGATCGCCGCGAGCCTCGATCCCTCGGCCGGGATCATCCTGATGGCGGCGGTCTATTACGGCGCCATCTTCGGCGGCTCGACCTCGTCGATCTTGATCAACGCGCCGGGCGTCGCCAGCACGGTGGCGACGTCGTTCGACGGCTTTCCCATGGCGAAGCAGGGCAGGGCCGGCAAGGCGCTCGCCATCGCCGCCTATTCGTCGTTTTCCGGCGGCGTGATCGCGGCGTTGTTCCTGCTGATCGCGGCGCCATTCCTGGCCGGCGTGTCGCTGGCCTTCCAGTCGACGGACTATTTCGCGCTGATGGTGCTGGGCCTGGTCGCCGTCGCCGCCTTTGCCGGCAAGGGCGATATGGCCAAGGCGCTGTTGATGACCGTGATCGGCCTGATGCTGTCGACGGTCGGCACCGACCAGACCCAGGGCGTGCCCCGGTTCACGCTGGGCATGATCGACCTGATCGATGGCATTTCGTTCCTGCTGCTGGTCATGGCGACCTTCGCATTGTCCGAGGCGCTGATGGCGATCCTGAAGCCGAAGGACGACGCTGAACGGCTGAAGGAAAAGGAAGCCTCGGAAAACCTCGGCTCCATGGCGATCGGCAAGCACGAGGTCAAGGAGATGGCGCCGGTGATCGGCCGCTCGTCCATTCTCGGCTTTCTGATCGGTGTGCTGCCGGGCGCGGGCGCGACCATCGCCAGCTTCCTCGCCTACGGAACCGAGCAGCGGCTCGCTGGCCCGAAGAAAGGCGCCGAGTTCGGCAAGGGTTCGGTGCGCGGCCTGTCGGCGCCAGAGACGGCCAACAACGCGGCGGCCACGGGGTCGTTCGTGCCGCTGCTGACGCTCGGCATTCCGGGCTCCGGCACGACGGCGATCATGCTCGGCGCGCTGATCGGTTACGGCATTCAGCCGGGCCCGCGTCTATATATCGATCAACCCGAGGTGTTCTGGTCGGTCATCGTGTCCATGTGGATCGGCAATATCGTGCTCTTGATCCTGAACCTGCCGCTGATCCCTTATATCGCGCGGGTGCTGGCGATCCCGTCGCGGTTCCTGCTGCCGCTGATCCTGTTCTTCTCGCTGATCGGCGTCTATTTCGTCAGCTTCAACACCTTCGACATCCAGCTGATGGTGATCTTCGCCGTGGCCGCTGTTGTCCTGCGGTTTCTCGATTTTCCCATGGCGCCGATGATCCTGGGCTTCATTCTGGGCGGCATGATGGAGGAGAACCTGCGCCGGGCGCTGCTGATCAACAACGATAGCTGGTCGTTCCTGTGGGAGCGCCCGCTGACCCTGTCGATCCTGCTGATCGCCGCTGTCTGCCTGGTGCTGCCCTTCGCGACGGCGCAGATCAAACGCGTGAAGGACAGCGTCTACGGCCGCACCCGGGAAGGCGACTGAGGTTCAAGCGAACTAGCCGCCATTCGAGCCGCGGTTCCGGTCGACGCGTAACCGGTAGACCGCGCGGTCGTCGATATACGTCTCGGGGCTGAGTATCCCGTATTGCCCGTCTTCCGATACGGCGAGAAAGCTATCTTCGCTTGATCGAAGGAGCTGCCTTAGATCGCTGACGGGTGACCCGAAGTCGTCAGGCGGGGCAAAGCGGAAGCCTTTGATGGGCCGGCCGGCCGGCAGATTGGCGATCCGCAAGGCGCCATCCAGTTCACGTTCGAGATCGTGATCGATCGCGCGCAGGAACTTGGAACGGGATTTCGGTTTGGCGACAAAGCCGAGATAGCGGTCGTGCTTCTGTAGCAGCGCGCCTTTGAGGAATCTCTGCAATGCCGCTTGTGCTTCCATTACCCGGCGATTCGACTCTCAGAAATTGCAGCAGAGTTGAACCGGCTCAAGCATAGGACGGCGCGGCCTTGGTGAAGGCGGCGCGGAGCTTGTCGGCGATGGCGTCGATGTCGGCGCAGACGGCGTAGCGGACGTAGCCGGGGAAATGCACGCCGACGACGCCGGTCTCCTCGATCATGGCAAAGTTGAAGGCCTCTGAACTGTCCATCTGTTTGCCGAAGGCGTTCGTGGGCACTTCCCAGAGGGCGTAGAAGCCGGCCGAGGGTTCGATGGCGAGGCGCATGCCGGCGTCGCGCATGAGCGTGACCAGCGTCTCGAGGCGACGACGGTAGGTCTCGCGGCCGGCGGCGATGCCGGCCTGGTCGTCCTCCAAGGCGGCGAGCGCGCCGGCGGCCATGGGCGCGACGTGGCCGGAGTCGATCTTGCCCTTGATCTCGGCCATGTCGGCGATGAAGTCGGGCGAGCCGACCATGGCGCCGACATGCCAGCCGGTGCCGTTGCCGATCAGCTTCGCCGCGGTGAAGGCCTCGGCCCAGGAGAGCTGGGGGAAATCGACGGCGACTTCGGTCAGCGTCGCGTTCTCGTCGGTGTGGGCGAGTGCGGTGTAGGCGGCGTCGTTGAAGAGGCGGATGTCGTTGTCGGCGCAGTGCCGGCAGAGCGTCGCCAGCCAGTCGCGCGTGGCGATCTGGCCCGAGGGGTTGTGCGGATAGTTGATCATCAGCAGGCCGGTGCCGGGCGCGATGTCGACCGGCGTGAAGCGGAACGCGTTCGCGCTCGAGGTCGGCAACGGCACGTTGGTCACGTGATGCAGAAAGCCGCACCAGTCGGTCGGGATCGGATAGCCGGGCTTGGTCATGGTGCCGACGGTGAGCGGCGCGAGCGCGCCGCCGCAGGCGAGCGGCGGCACGCCCAGAACAGGCTTGATGCCGGGGATCGGCAGGTAGGCGACGTCCTGATCGGAGATGTCGCGTTCGAGATGGCCGGCGACGAAGCGCTCGGCGAAGCCGGGCACGCCGGGGCTGAGGTTGTACTGGTAGGCGTGCATTGCCTCGGCGTCGCTCATGACCGCGTCGCGGGCGGCCTCGCGCGCGCTCAACAGCGCCGCGCCGCGCGGCTCGCCGATCGACAGGTCCAGCAGCTCGATCCCGCGTCCCTGCGCCTCGGCGCGCTTGGCGCGCACGAGCTGAAACACGTTGGCGCCGCCCGCCGGCAATCGTCGTTGGCGCATGGCCCTTCCTCCGTTCCCGCCTTTTGGGCGAGACTAGCGCCGTCCGGCGGATCGGGCTAGAACGGTGGGGTCGTTTGTTCAGAACAACAATTGCGTAGGGAGGATGACATGGCTCGGGTGATTTCACTCGTCGGCATGGCGGTTGCGCTGGCGCTGACGGCGGGCGCGGCGAATGCGAAGACCTATACGCTGACGCTCTGCGGCGCGAGCCCGGGCGGGCTCTGGTCGCTCTTGGGCGCGGGCGTGGACTCGGCCATGAAGGCGGCCTATCCCGGTTCCACCGTGACCTATCAGACCTCGGGCGGCGGTTTCGCCAATGTCGGCCTGCTGAGGGCCAAGAAGTGCGAGCTGGCGATCGTGCACGACGCCGAGGCCAAACTGGCGCTGGAAGGCAAGAAGCCGTTCAAGCAGGCGGCGGGCGACCTGCGGGCCATTGCGGTGCTGTACAACTGGGCGCCGATGCAGTTCGTCATGAACAAGGATTTCGCCGACGAGCACGGCATCACGTCCTTCGAGGACATCGTCGCCAAGAAGGCGCCCGTCAGGATCGGCGTCAACCGGCGGGGCAACGTCGTCAGCCATGTGATCGAATCCATGTTCCAGGCGGCCGGCGCCAGCTTCGACGACATCGAGAGCTGGGGCGGCAAGGTCGTGTTCGCGGCCTCGAAGGAAATGTCGGGCCTGATCTCGGACCGGCGCATCGATGCATTCGGCAACGGCGTCTTCGTGCGGCATCGCTCGGTGCGCCAACCGGCGGAGGCCGTGCCGCTGACGCTGCTGAACGTGTCGGACGCGACCATCGAGAAGGTCCGCGGGAGCTGGGAGATCGGCCGTTACACCGTGAAAGGCGGCTCGTACGACTGGGCGCCGAACGATGTGCACACGGTCACGCTGTCGGCGCAGCTCGTGGCCTCAAGCTCGTTGAGTGACGAGGACGCCTACAACATCACGAAGGCGCTGATCGACAATGTCGGCAAGGTCTCGGGCGTGCACAAGGCGATGAAGAACCTCGACGCCAAGCTCATGGCCGGCTCGTCGACGCCCTATCACGCGGGCGCCGCGAAGGCCTTCAAGGAGGCCGGCCTGCAATAGCGGCCGCGCGGCCTAGTCTCTCGTAACGGCATCGGCGGCCAGGTGGCCGCCGATGCGCCTTTCGGACGGCGTCCATGCAGCTCTTGAGTATCGCCTTCTCGACCGGTGGCCGGCGCAATCCGGAAGGCTGGCTCAAGGCCGCGATCACCGCCTATGCCGCGGGCGTCACCTGCTGGGTGGTCTACGCGGCGACGTTTGCCTTCATCGACGCGCTGGCACTGACCATCATCTTCCTGGCGCTGATGCTGGTGCTGGTGTTCCTGACCATCAACGCCACGTCGGCCAGCGCCTCGGGCCGGCCGCCGATTTACGACGTCGTCTTCGCGGCGGCGAGCGCGGCCGCCGGCGGCTATTTCGCGGTCAATGTCGATGTCATCGCCGAACGGATCACGCTGCTCGACCCGTTGAGCGCATGGGACATCGTCTTCGCCACGATCCTCTGGGTGCTGACGCTGGAGGCGACGCGGCGCACGGTCGGGCTCGGTCTTGCCGTGCTGGTCGGGCTGTTCATCCTCTACAACCTGTTCGGCGACCGCTTCGAGGGCCCGCTGAACCACGGCCTGATCACCTATGAGCACTTCGTTGACATCATGGTGTTCACGACGGACGGCATCTTCGGCGTGCCGCTCAGGGTCGCTGGTACTTACGTGTTTCTGTTCGTGCTGTTCGGCACCTTTCTGTCGAAGGCCGGCGGCAGCGAGTTCTTCTTCGACCTGGCGGCGGCGCTGAGTGGGCGCACGCCCGGCGGGCCGGCGAAGATCGCCGTGGTCTCGTCCGGCCTCTACGGCACGATTTCGGGCAGCCCGACGTCGGATGTGGTGACGACGGGCGCCGTGACGATCCCGATCATGAAGCGGCTCGGCTATTCCGGGTCGCTCGCCGGCGGCGTCGAGGTCGCGGCCTCGACGGGCGGCAGCATCCTGCCGCCGGTCATGGGTTCGGCCGCCTTCATCATGGCCGACTTCACCGACCTCGATTACCTCGACATCGTTATTGCCGGGCTGGTACCGGCGTTTCTCTATTACATCTGCATCTATACGCAGGTGCATTTGCGCTCGCTGAAGCTGGGCCTGGCGCCGCTGGCGGCCGCCGATGTGCCGCTGCTGCGCGACACCATGAAACGCGGCGGGCTGTTCTTGGTGCCGCTGGTGGTGATCGTGGTGGCGCTGGTGCAGGGCTATACGCCGACCTACGTGGCGGTGTTCGGCGCCGCGTCCGTGTTCGTGACCTCGCTGTTCCGGGCCGACACGCGCATGGGGCCGCGGGCGGTCTACGAGACGCTGGCGGAAGCCGCGCTGCGCATGGTGCCGGTGACGGGCGCCTGCGCCGCCGCCGGGTTGGTGATCGGCGGCATCACCATGACCGGGCTCGCGGCCAAGTTCTCGCATCTGATTTTCTTCTTGACCGACGCCGACCTGTTCCTGTCGTTGCTGGCGGCGGCGGCGCTGACCATCGTGCTCGGCCTCGGCATGCCGACGCCCAGCGCCTATATCCTCGCCGCCGTGCTGGTCGGGCCGCTGTTGATCAACGATCTCGGCGTCAACCTGATGGCCGGGCACATGTTCCTGTTGTACTTCGCCGTGCTGTCGGCGATGACGCCGCCGGTGGCGGTCGCGGCCTATGCGGCGTCGGCTATTGCGCAGGACAATCCGTTGAAGATCGCCGTTACCGCCGTGCGGCTGTCGCTCGGCGCTTTCGTGCTGCCGTTCGCCTTCGTCTACGCCAACGGCATCCTGCTGATCGGCGAGCCAGTGGAGATCGTGCTGGCCTGTACGGGCGCGGCCGTCGGGCTGGTGTTGCTGTCGATCGCCGCCGAGGGCTATCTCAAGGCGCCGATCCCGAGTTGGCGGCGGCTGCTGGCGGCGGGCGCAGGCTTGGCGCTGCTGGCGCCGACTCCCGTCACGGGCGCAGCAGGGCTGGCAGCGGGCGCCGTGGCGCTGGCGCCGAGTTTTATCGGCGGGGCTGGCCGGCGCCGCCCTGGTGGCTGAAAGCGCCCACATCAACGACAGTGCCGGAAATCTGCGCCGCCTGGTCCGAGAGCAGGAAGGCGACGGCGTTGGCGATGTCCTGCGGCGTGGTTGGACGCCCGCTCGCGGTTTGCACCGGCGGCAGCGGCCGTTGCGCAGCCATTTCCTCGACCATGCCCGACGCGGTCTGCGGTCCCGGCACGACGGTGTTGACCCGGATACCGTCGCCCAGGTGGTCGTAGGCCATGGCGGCGCTGAGCGCGAAGACGCCGCCCTTGCTGGCGCAGTAGGCGGCCGAGTTCGGCTTGCCCCAGCCGGAACCCGAGCCGATGTTGACGATGGCGCCGCCACCGGCCGCGACCATGTGCGGGATCACCGCGCGTGATGTCAGGTACGGGCCTTTCAGGTTGACGGCCAGCACCTGGTCGTAGGTGGCTTCGTCGGTATCCAGAATGGTGCCGCTTGGACGGATGGCGGCGTTATTGACCAGTCCATCGATCCGGCCGGTGGCGGCGAGCGCCGCCGTGACCACGCGGGCGACGTCGTTGGCGTTTGCGACATCGCCGTCCATTACCGCGCCCTCGAGCCCGGCTTCGGCCAGCGCCTCGCGCGTGTCCTCGACGCCGCCTTCGGCGGCGCTGCCGGGCTGGCGCGCCGACAGGCCGAAGGCGACCACGCGCCAGCCGCGACGCGCGAGATCCATCACGATGCCGCGGCCGATGCCGTAGGTGCCGCCGGCGACGATAACGGTGCGACGGTCTGGCACGGGGGCAGCCTCCTAGAAGAACGTGGTCAGGTTCTTGGCCAGCAGCACGTTCTGATCGAGGAAGACCTCGCGCCGGGCGATCAGGAAGCTGTCGCCCGACCGGCGCAGGCGGTCGTGGCGCTTGCCGACATAGAAATCGGTCTCGGTCTCGGTGCGGTTGCGGTAAAGCAGAAAGCGGCAGCGGGCCTCGACTAATGCGTCGTCGACGGCCTCGGCCTCGACGTTCGAGATCATGTGCGTCGTGCGCGAGACCGGTTCCTCGGCCCAGTGCACGCCGGTCATGATCTGTTTGACCCGCTGCTCGATCTCGAACTTGCCCTCGTCGAACCAGTTCAGGTCCTTGCCCTCGGCCGAGCGCTCGCCGTCCCATTCGCCGAAGGGCCGGTTGTAGTTCAGCGGCATCCAGTAGCGCAGGTCGTCGGCCAGCAGGTCGAGCCACGCCTGGAACTGTCTTGAATCGAGCAGATCTGCCTCGCGGGCGTAGAACTGCTCGACCGCGTGCTTCAACAGCAGTCGGTCGAGCAGGGCCTTGTCGGCGCCGATGTCCATGACGTTACTCCGCCGCCTTGACGTCAGAAGGCCGCAAGGCGCCGGCGCCGGGCGGGGTGTCCATCATCGCCGCCCAGCGGGCGTAGAAGGCCCGCTGGTTCTGCTCCGAGACGTCCTCGGTGGCGTAGACGTCGCCGCCGAGCCAGTCGACCGGCCAGCCCTTGCGCTCGTGCCCCAAGCCCATGCCGTAGTGGAACGGATGCCGGCGGGCGATGGTGCCGCGCGCGCCCTCGTGCGCGTAGCCCCAGTTCTCCATGTCGTCCTGCTCGGTCAGGCCCGAGGGTCCCTGGTAGCGGATGACGTAGTGGCGCAGCACGTTCTTCACTTCGCCGGGCGCGGCCTTCGGCACCAGGAAGATGCGCCAGGTCTCTGTCTCGTGCGGGCCGGCCGGATGCCAGGTGCCCATGGACTGGACGCCGTTGGAGTAGGAGACGTTCGGAAAAATCGTGCCGCCATGGCCGAACCAGCGGGACTTCTCGCCCAGCCGCTCCTGGCGTTTGGCATAGCACTCACGGAACCAGTCCTCGACCACCGGCATTTCCTGGTAGGTCGGCATGTAGTCGTAATCGTCCTTGAACAGCTCGCCGCGCGCGGTGTGGCCTTCCGGCGTGATGCAGATGTTGAGCTTGTAGACCTCGCGCTTGCGCGTCACCGTGTCGTAGGTGTGGCGGCCTTTGACGCCCGCTGGCGACAGCACGACCTGGTCGACCGATGCGTGACTGGGGTTGTGGTAATAGTCGCCGGCGAAATTTTCGGCGCCGAACTTCCAGTTGTTGGGCATGCGCCATTTGAAGATGCCGCCGAGCGCTTCCCAGTCGCCGAACGTGCCGTCGGGCAGCTCGCAATAGTCGTCGAAATAGAAGCGGTGGTCGCCCAGATAGGTCTCGAAGTCGGGCGTGGCCTCGTCCCAGCAGGCGAAGATGAAGCCGTGATAGCTGCTGACCCGGGCCTCGATCAGGCCCCATTTGCCGCGGTCGAGCTCGTTGTGGTAGCCCGACTCCAGCTTGGGCACGGCGATCAGCTCGCCCTGATCGGAATAGACCCAGGCGTGATAGGGGCAGTAGAACTTGCGCGTGTTGCCGTGGTCGTAGCGGCAGACCCGCATGCCGCGGTGACGGCAGTTGTTCAGGAAGACGTGCAGGCGGCCGTCGCGGTCGCGATTGACGATGACGGACTCTTCGCCCATGCGGCCGAGCACGAAATCGCCGGGTTCGGGGATCTGGCTCTCATGCCCGACGAACAGCCAGGCGCGCGCGAACACGCGCTCCAGCTCGTCCTCGTAGACCGCCTGGTTGCTGAAGATATCGCGGCTGATCAGGCCCCGGTCGATATCGACCAGCCCGCCGCCATAGGTTCGTTCCCCGCCATCACGCATACCGCGACCTCCCGAAATTCCGGCCGACTATACACAGGGGCTCTCGGGCGCGACAACTCGGGCGCCGTCCGCCCGCACAGGGCCTGAAAAATCCGTTCCTGAGACAATAATCAACCGCCGCCGCGATGTTTTCGGTTGTGTGAAGAAGATTGACCTAAAGAAAAATCAAAAAGGCAAAATATTCATCTCACCCATTTGGGGTAGATACTTGTGACCAAAAATAATCATCACACCGTGATGTGAAAAATATCACTATCAGAGAAATATGAACAGCTCATGTTTGAGGAAATAAAGGGAGGTCCCTTTGGATTTACTCGAACAAGGGATGTTTCACTATGGCTATATCTCCATCTGAGCGTGCGCGTACCGTCGCCAAAGAGCTTTCGGCGAAGACCTTCAAGGCCAAGGACGTCCGGCTGGTCAGCGCCGTTCGTTCGGCGTTGGCGGAAAGTGGACGGGCCCTGCACCGGTTTATCGCCCATGACAGCAAGGACCCCAACGGGCCCCGGCTTGCGGTCATCCTCGACGACGACGGCAGGGAAGTCGAGGCGGCGTCTCTCTCGGCAGCCGTTGCCGGGGCGCTTGGCGTCGAAGTCGCGGCCGGAGCAACGGTGGTCGGGCGGCCGGTGGCAACGCCGGCGGCCTCGGCGACGATCGATCCGACGTCGAACGATCTGGTGCTGGAGCTGGGCGAGGTCGAGGAAGAGATCGTCACCGTGACGATCCCGGCAATGGCCGGCGTGAGCAAGGCGGACGTCTATCTGCTGGCTGACACCACCGGCAGCATGACGTCGGTCATTGATGCGGTCCAAATGGGCGCCAACGCCATCCTGAACGGCGTGCCGGGCGGCATCGACTTCGCCTTCGGCGTCGGCAACTACCGGGACCTGCCCGACACCAATCCGCCCTTCGTGCATCAGCTGGACCCGGACACCAACCCGGCGAACGTGACGGCGGCGATCAATGCCTGGTCGGCCGGTATGGGCGGCGACACGCCGGAAGCGCAACTGTTCGCGCTGCACCAGCTGGGCGAGGCGCCAGGCGGCGCCATCGGCTGGCGGCCGGATTCGAAACGGATCATCGTCTGGTTCGGCGACGCGCCGGGCCACGATCCGATCTGCGCCGCGCTCTCGGGCCTCGGCTTCGACATCACCGAGGCGTCGGCGACGGCGCGTCTGGTGGCCGAGGACATCACCGTGCTGGCGATCAGCACCGACACCGGCACGGCGAACGCGCTGAACGGCGATCCGACTGCGGGCGCGGTCGACTACACGCCGCCGTGCGCGGTCGGCGGTGCGTCGGGTCAGGCCACCCGGATCGCGAATGCGACAGGCGGCAAGCATGTCGCGGGCATCGATGCCGGCGATATCGTCGACACAATCGTCGACCTGATCGAGTCGGCGGTGCTGGACATCGACAAGGTGACGCTGGAACCGACCGCGGCGGTGGCGCCCTTCGTCGAGTCGATCATGCCGCCGTCCTACGGCCCGCTGCCGGGCGACGAAGAGCACGTGCTGCCCTTCAAGGTCCGCTGGCGCGGCGTGAAGCCGTGCGGCGACGAGGATGTCGTGGTGACCGGCGGGCTGAACGCGGTGGCCGACGGTTCGGTGATCGCGCGCAAGCCGGTCAGGATCACGATCCCGGCCTGTCCGCCCGAGTTCGTCTACGCCATCAAGTATGTGTGCGGCACGTCCGAGGACTGCGGTTGTCCGGACGCGCCGGTGCGGCCCGGACGCTATGCGACCGAGATCAACATCCATAATCCGAGCCGCCATACTGCGGCGGTGGCGAAGTGGGTGTCGCCGACCGTATCGGCCGGCATCGGCATCGCCCGCGAGCCTCGGTCGCAAGGGCCGGTCAACCGCGACCGTATCAAGCTGCGGCCGCATGAGGTGACCATGGATGACTGCAAACGGCTGGCGGAGCTGCACTACGGTGCGCCGGCCGAGGGTAAGCTGCCGCTGACGATCGGCTTCCTGGAGATCGTGAGCACGCAGCAGCTCGTCGTCACCGCTGTCTATACCGCGACCGGTGCGGACGGCGGCCTGACCATGGATGTGGAGACCGTGCAGCCGATCGTTCGCCCGCAGTTGCCGCCGCGGGTGCCCGGCGGGTCGGCGCCGTCGGGCCCGGCCGGCTAGGTCAGCGGCGTTTCTCCGATCACCGGAGAGGCACCAAGTTCACCGGCCCGCTCTTGGGGGCGGGCCGGTGAGCTCCCCGTCAACGCCGGCCGGTCACCCGGTACCGCAGGGATTTCTCGATCTCGAGGATGGCGAAGAGCGCGATGCCGACGCCAATGATCTCAAGGCCGTGCAGGAAATCGACCGGCCGCGTGTCGAAGAAGGCCTCCATGAACGGGGCATAGGTGAAGACGAGCTGAAGGGCCGTGACGACCGCAACCGCGATCAGCACCGGGCGTGTCCCCATGATGCCCTTAAGCGTCAGCGACGGCGCCCGCAGGTAGCGCACGCTGAAGAGATAGAACACCTCCATCACGACGAGCGTGTTGACAGCATAGGTCCGGGCTTCCTCGATGCTGGCGCCATGGGTGCGCGTCCAGACGAAGATGCCGAAGACGCCGGCGACGAACAGCAGCGACACGAAGACGATGCGCCAGATCAGAAAGGCCGAGAGCATCGGTTCGCCCGCCGGCCGGGGCGGGCGTTTCATGACGTCGGTCTCGGTCGGCTCGAAGGCGAGCGCGATGGCGAGGCCGACCGAGCTGACCATGTTGACCCAGAGGATCTGCAGCGGCGTGATCGGCAGCGTGAAGCCGAGCAGGATAGCCATGATGATGGCGAAGGACTCGCCGCCGTTGACGGGCAGCAGAAAGACGATGGCTTTCTTGAGATTGTCGTAGACCGTGCGGCCTTCGCGCACGGCGGCGGCGATCGACGCGAAGTTGTCGTCGGCCAGCACCATCTCGGCCGCTTCCTTGGCGGCCTCGGTGCCGTTGCCGCCCATGGCGACGCCGACATCCGCCCGCTTCAGCGCCGGCGCGTCGTTGACGCCGTCGCCGGTCATGGCGACGACCTGGTCGCCGGCCTGCAACGCCCGCACCAGGCGCAGCTTGTGCGCGGGGCTGGTGCGGGCGAAAACGTCGACATCGGGCGCCCGCGCGCGCAGGGCGTCGTCGTCGAGCGTATCGATGTCGGCGCCGGTCAGAACGTCGTGATGATTGGCGAGGCCGAGCTGCGCGGCGATGGCGCGGGCCGTCCCGCCATGGTCGCCGGTGATCATCTTCACGCGGATGCCGGCCGACTGGCATTCGGCGACGGCGGCGATGGCCTCCTCGCGCGGCGGATCGATCAGGCCGACCAGGCCGAGCAGTGTCAGGCCGCCCGCGACATCGCCGAACGTCAGTTGCCGATGATCTCTGCCGGTCGGCTTGACGGCGATGGCCAGCACCCGCTGGCCTTCGGATGCCATCTGATCGATGCGCCGGTGCCAGTAGGCCGGATCGATCGCGCCGTCGGCGTCGTTGTTCCGCTGGCGGGCGCAGAGCTCGATCACCCGCTCGGGCGCGCCCTTCAGATAGATGAAACCGTTTCCTTCGTGATCGTGATGGAGCGTCGCCATGAAGCGGTGTTCGGCGTCGAACGGGATCACGTCGGTGCGCGGAAACGACCTTGACTCGAGTACCGGGTCGAGGCCGGCCTTGGCGCCGACCACCAGCAGGGCGCCCTCCATGGGGTCGCCCTCGACAGTCCACTGGCCGTCGCGTGCGTGCAGTGCCGAATCATTGCAGAGAACCGCGGCCCGGGTGATTTCCGCCAGCCGGGGGCGGTGGTCGGGCAGGATCTCGCGGCCGTCCAGGCTGAAACCGCCGCGCGGCTCGTAGCCGACGCCGCCGACGGCGAAAACGTGGTCCGCCGTGGCGACCGTACGCACGGTCATCTCGTTGCGCGTCAGCGTGCCGGTCTTGTCCGAGCAGATGATCGAGACCGAGCCGAGCGTTTCGACAGCCGGCAGGCGGCGGATGATGGCGTGGCGGCCGGCCATGCGCTGCACGCCGATGGCGAGTGTGACGGTCAGGATCGCCGGCAGGCCTTCGGGGATGGCGGCGACGGCGAGACCGACGACGACCATGAACATCTCGACCGGCGCGAAATCGCGCAGCAGCACGCCGAAGGCGAAGACCAGGCTCGCCAGCGCCAGGATCGCCACGGTCAGCCAGCGGGCGAAGACATCCATTTGCCGCAGCAGCGGGGTGGAAAGCTGCTGCACCTGAGCCAGCATGCCGCTGATGCGGCCGATCTCGGTATCGGCGCCGGTCTCGACGACGACGCCCGCGCCCTGGCCGGCCGCCACCAGCGTGCCGGCATAGGCCATCGAGGCGCGGTCGCCGAGCGGCGCATCGTCGGCGACGGGATCGGCCGAGGTGTCGACGGGGACGGACTCGCCGGTCAGCGCCGCCTCCTGCAGCCGAAATCCCTTGACCCGGGTCAGGCGGATGTCCGCCGGCACCTTGTCGCCGGGCTCCAGAACGACCAGATCGCCGGGCACCAGCTCCTCGGCCGGCACGGTCGTGCGCCGGGCGTCGCGCAGCACGGTCGCGCGCGGCGACAGCATCTGCCGGATCGCCTGCAGCGCCTTTTCGGCCTTGCCCTCCTGCACGAAGCCGATGGTCGCGTTGACGATGGCGACGGCCAGAATGACCTGGGAGTCGACCCAATGGCCCAGCGCGGCCGTCAGCGCCGCCGCGCCGAGCAACACGTAGATCAGCAGATTGTTGAACTGGGCGAAGAAGCGGGCGAGGGCGCCGCGCGCCCTGGGCATCGGCAGCCGGTTCGGCCCATAGGCGTCCAGCCGCGCCTGCGCTTCCCGCTGTGTCAGGCCGTCCGGACGGCCATTACAGCGCGCCATGGCGTCGTCAATCGGCAGCGCATGCCAGCCAGTGCCGGAACGCGTGCGATCCGCCCCCTCAGGCGGTGGGGATTGCCGTTCGGTAACAGTCATCATCTCGCCCAATACGCGGGCGGCACTTTGGAAGCGGCCGCCGACCCGGATCGCCGCGCAGCAGTCAGGTGGTTTTGTCGTCGACGGTTGCGGCCGGCATCGTCGCGTGGGCGTTGACGAACGCTTCCAGATCCTTGACCGCGACCCGGAACTCGCGGCCGAACCGGACGGCCCGCAGTTCGGCCTCGTGGATCCAGCCGCGAACGGTCGTCTCGCTGACTTTCAGAAGCTCGGCCACGTCATGCGTGGTCATGAAGGGTTGGCTCAGCATCGCTTGAGCGCCTCGTAGTGCAAACGAACGCGGTTGAGCATGGTTGAGCGCAAACGGGCGGTCTTTGACCGATATCAATGCCGACCAGCGGCGGGGAGGGCACTTGGGCGTCAGCTCAGCAGGGGCCAAAAAGGAGACGGACCGAGCCATGCCCACGATGATGAAAGCGGCTGTTTTCGCTGAACCAGGACGCATCGTCCTGGACGACAAGCCGATGCCGGAGGTCGGCCCGAACGACGCGCTGGTGCGGATCACAACAACGACGATCTGCGGCACGGATGTTCATATCCTGAAGGGCGAGTATCCCGTGGAGCGGGGCCTGACGGTGGGGCATGAGCCGGTCGGTGTCATCGAGAAGCTGGGCCGGAACGTGCAGGGCTACGCCGAGGGCCAGCGCGTGATCGCCGGCGCGATCTGCCCGAGCGGCTATTCCAACGCCTGCCTCGACGGCCTGCATTCGCAGGACGGCCAGAGCGGGGCGCATGGCCTGAAGCCCATCGGCGGCTGGCGTTTCGGCAACACCATCGACGGCTCGCAGGCCGAGTTTCTGCTGGTGCCGGACGCCATGGCGAACCTGGCGCCGGTACCGGACGGGTTGAGCGACGATCAGGTGCTGATGTGCCCGGACATCATGTCGACCGGCTTTGCCGGGGCCGAGTCCGGCAACATCAAGATCGGCGACACGGTAGCCGTGTTCGCGCAAGGCCCGATCGGCCTCTGCGCCACCGCCGGCGCGAAGCTGAAAGGCGCGACGACGATCATCGCCGTCGAGACCGTGCCCGAGCGGATGGCGATGGCGAAGAGCATCGGCGCCGATCTGGTGGTGGATTTCAGCCACGTCGATCCGGTCGCGGAAATCATGCGCCTGACGGACGGCCGCGGCGTCGACGTGGCGATCGAGGCGCTCGGCCTGCAATCGACCTTCGAGTGGTGCCTTTCCGTCTTGAAGCCCGGCGGCACGCTGTCGAGCCTGGGCGTCTATTCGGACGATCTGAAGATCCCGCTCGCCGCATTTCACGCCGGCCTGGGCGACCACAAGATCGTCACTTCGCTCTGCCCCGGCGGCAAGGAGCGAATGCGGCGGCTGATGAACGTGATTGCATCGGGACGCGTCGACTTGAAACCGATGGTCACCCACCGCTATGGATTGGACGAGATCGAGACGGCCTATGAGCTGTTCGCGAACCAGCGGGACGGCGTGCTGAAGGTTGCGATCACGCCCTAGCCGCGCCAAATCAGGACGGACAACGGGAAACGGGAGTTGCGTAGATGAAGAACATCCTGATGGCGACGGATCTGTCGGCGCGGTCGGACCGGGCGCTGGCGCGGGCGCTGAGCCTGGCGCGTGACCGCGGCGGCGCGCTGACCGTGGTGCATGTGGTCGACGAGGATCTTCCGGCGTCGCTCGCCGATGCCCAGGCGAGCGCCGCCCGCGATGCCATCCGCGGGCATATCGACAGCCTTGCCGGCGATGACGGCGGCGATGTCACGATCAAGGTGGTCTTCGGCCGGCCCTACGTGAGCATTCTGGAGATCTCGGAGGACAGCGACGCCGACCTGATCGTGCTGGGCCAGCATCGCGAAGACGCCTTCAAGGACATGTTCCGCGGCACCACGGTCGAACGCGTAATCCGCGCCGGCAACGCGCCCGTTCTGCTGGTCAAGGAACCGGTCAATGACCCCTACCGGCAGATCATGGTCGGGGTCGACTTTTCGGTCTACTCGAGGCGGGCCATCGAGTTCGCGATCACCTTTGCGCCGGGTGGCGAATTTCACCTGGTGCATGCCTACGACGTGCCGTTCAAGGGCTTTCTCTACGGTCACGATACGCGGCGGGAGGTCGGCAAGCAGCATCAAACCCAGTTCGAACAGATGATCGAGACCGAGATGGCGTCGTTCCTCGGCAGCCTGGACGGGCCGTTGCCGAAGCTGCAGCGGATCGCGCAGGAGGGCGTGGTGCGGGACGTCATCCACCAGCAGCTCGACCGGTTGAAACCGGACCTTTTGGTGATCGGTACGCACGGCCGGACGGGCGTCGCGCACGCCTTCCTGGGCAGCGTTGCCGAAGACCTGCTGCGGCAGCCGCCCTGCGACGTGCTGGCGGTGAAGGCCTGGTAGGCCGTGGTGAGCCAATCCCAGGGGCTGAATTTATTCACCTTTTGGTAACCATGTTTAACGAGATTGGCGACGGCGCCGAGAGGCGTCGCGGCCATCTGGTGAGGCATGGGTTCGAAATCTCGGCCGACGTTTTCGGCGACCAGGGCGACGATCGCGCGCTGCGCGCGGCGCGGCATCCGGCCGTCGCGACCGGTTTTCTGGCTGGCGATGGCGCTGCCGCTGCTGCAGGCCTGCTCGGGCATTCCGCAGGGCGAGTGGAGCCTTTCCGGCGAGATCGCCGCCGAGATGCGCTACTTCCCGCACCAGCCGCGGTTCGTCGGCCAGGACGACAATATCGAATTCTCGCCATCGGGCTTCATCCAGCCCGAGGTCATGTACGAGTGGAACGACGGCGACGATCGGATCACGCTGAAACCCTATTTCCGCTGGGATGCCGACGACGACAACCGCACCCACGGCGACCTGCGCGAGGCCAACTGGCTGCATGTCGGCGCCGACTGGGATCTGGTGGTCGGCATCGATCGGGTGTTCTGGGGCGTCACCGAGTCGCGCCATCTGGTCGACATCATCAACCAGGTCGATCAGGTCGAGGACATCGACGAGGAAGACCGGCTGGGCCAGCCGATGATCAATTTTCGCCTGCAGCGCGACTTCGGCACCTTCAGCGCTTTCGTCTTGCCGGGTTTTCGTAAGCGCACCTTTCCGGACGCCAGCGCGCGCCTGCGCGGGCCGTTCGTGATCGACGACGACGATCCGACCTACGACTCCAGTGCCGACGAGAAGCACATCGACTTCGCCGGCCGCTGGGCGCACAGCGTCGGCGACTGGGATGTCGGCGTCGCGCATTTCCACGGCACCAGCCGCGAGCCGCGCCTGCTGCCGCAGGCCGAGCCGGGCGGCGGCGTCATCCTGCGTCCGCAATACGATCTGATCGACCAGACCAGCCTGGACGCGCAATTCACGCATGACGCCTGGCTGTTGAAGCTGGAGGCGATCACCCGCAGCGGCCATGGCGATCGCTTCGCCGCGGCCGTCGCCGGCTTCGAATACACCTTCTTCCAGGTCATGGAGACCGACGCCGATGTCGGCCTGCTGGGCGAGTACCTCTATGACGGCCGCGACGACGCGCCCGAGGCGCCGGCGACCATCTTCGATGACGACGTGTTCCTGGGCGCCCGCGTGACCTGGAACGATCCGCAGGACACGGCGCTGTTGCTGGGCCTGGTGGTCGACGTCAGCAACCAGTCGACCATGAAGTTCGTCGAGTTCGAACGCCGCGTCGGCGACAATTGGAAGTTCGAGCTCGAGGCCCGGCTGTTCAACGACGTCGACGAGAACGACGCGCTCGACGGCCTGCGCGATGACGACTTCGTCACCCTGCGCTTCACCCGTCACTTTTAGGCGGCCTAGTTACGGAATTGCGGCCTGCATCTTTTCAGAGCGCGTCGCCCGGCAACAGCGACTGTGCGGCGGCTGCAAATGAATAGCCGGAAACGCCTCAGGGCCAACGTGGCGCTTGAGAAACGCCGACCATTTGCAATTCGTGTGTTGCGCAGTCAAAAATGCTCTGGCACGCAAGGTAAGTTGCAGCCGCAGGATGCGACAATTGTGACAGCCGATTTCAGTTGTTTGATCGCCTGCAATGATATGCGCGCTACTGTCTGAGTAGAACTCGTCCGCAAAGCCGGAATGGGCTCTCAGCATGCATGGTCCGAGCTCGAACTTGGGGCTGATAAGCTGGCTGACGGCAGGCGCACCTCACGCAAATGATTTGATTGATCTTGCGGCCGGTATTGCGAAACGGCTGCGATCGACCGGCATAAATGCAGACCAATTCGCGCTTTATGCGACAACAATCCACCCGGAGATGCCGGGAAATTATGTGTACTGGACCGAAGCCACGGGCGCCCGCCACCTGACTTATTCGCCCGAACACCTCCGATCGTCTGACGTCTGGGTAGGATGCGCGGCACACAGGTGTGTCGAAACCGAGAGGATGATCGTCCATACGATCGGGAAGACTCCGGAATTCGATGTTCGACCGGAATCGCGAATGTTCCTCGAGCGCGGCTACAAGCAGTTCGTCTATACGCCGCTTCATTCGAGTCACACACTGGTGAACAGTGTGGCGGCCTATGGAACGAAGCGAGAGGGCGGGTTTTCGGAGGACGATATCGATCGCATGCGCAACCTGCAGGGACATCTGGCTCGCGTCGCCGAGGGCATGGTCCTGCGCGAAAGCACAGAGCAGATTTTGTCGACTTACGTCGGACGCGATGCCGGCGGGCACGTCCTGCGGGGGAATATTCTCAGGGGTGATTCAGAAACGATTCCCTCGGTCGTTTTGTTTGCCGATCTGCGCGACTTCACCGCGTTCTCAAATACACGGCCCGTAGGCGAAGTCATAGAAAGGTTAAACAGGTTCTTCGAGATCGCCGGTACAGCCATCTACGAAAACGGCGGAGAGATTCTTAAATTTCTTGGTGACGGGTTCCTGGCGATATTCCCGACGCCGGACGACGTCAATGCCCAGTTGTCAGCGGCAGCGGACGCGTTAACAGCGATTGAAGTCACCCGATCTGCATTGGACAAAGAAGCTGGACCGATAATTCGTTTCAGAGCCGCATTGCATGTTGGTGACATCTTCTATGGAAACATCGGCAGTAAGTCGCGCATGGACTTCACCGCAATTGGCGCTACCGTTAATTTGGCAGCGCGTTTATTGGACTGTGCCGACGCACTTGATGCGGACGTCGTGTGTTCGGACGCGTTCCACCGGCTGATCCCGGATCGAACGGCGTCGATTGGAGATCATTTCTTCAAGGGCTTTGAAGATCCTCAACCGGTTTTTCGCGTCGATTTTTAGAAGCGGTGCTTTGCGACAGATTCGCCATTTCGGATCTTTAAGCACCCGGCGGCGGATCTAGCGGTCCGGTGCAACTTTTTTGTCTGTCCGGGCGTCCCTGAAACGTCATTAACATGTCGGGCACGCGCGTCACGTCGCGCGGTGCTGTCGATAACTGTGTCATGACGGGGAGGGGATGATGGCGAAGGCAGCGGCGTTCGAGGGGTTCTCGCGGGAGCTGATCGGGTTCTTCACCGAGCTGGAGAAGAACAACAGCAAGACCTGGTTCGACGCGCACCGGGCCGACTACGAGGGCCTTTTCGTCGGGCCGGCGAAGCAGTTCGTCGCGGCCATGGGAAGTGGCCTTGCCAAGGTCTCCAAGGACATTCGGGCAGACCCGCGCATCAACGGCTCGATCATGCGCATCAATCGGGATGTGCGCTTCTCAAAGGACAAGCGGCCGTACAAGGCGGCGCTGCACATTTTGTTCGCCGAAGGCGGCTCGCGGCAGGCCTCGCCCGCCTTCTACTTCGGGCTCGACGCCGAGCATGCGTATCTCGGGGGCGGGTTGTTCGGATTCCGGCCGGAGCAGATGGCACGTTTTCGCGCCGCCGCCGTCGACGCGAAGCAAGGCAAGGCGTTGGCCGCGGCGGTCGGGAAGGTCACGGCCGTGCCCGGCATGACGCTCGGCGGTCAGCATTACAAGCGCGTGCCGCGTGGTTTCGACGCCGATCATGCGAATGCCGAGCTGTTGAAGCATGCCGGGCTCTATGCCGGCGTCAGCGCGCCACCGCCGCCGGAGGTTTTCGGTCCCGACGTTGTCGACTACTGCCTTGCCGGCTTCAAGCGCGTGCGGCCGTTGCAGAAATGGCTGGTCGACGCCGTCGGCGATGGTTAGGGGGATCGACGCTCAAGGAAGTCGCGCAGCGTCCGGGCGCATTCGGGGCCGTGCGACAGCGCCATGCCGTGGCGGGCGCCGGCCACGACTTGCATTTCGCTCGCCGGCAGCAGCGCGTGCGCCGCGGCGCTGACATCGACCGGGACGAACGGGCTGCCGTCGGGGTGCAGCAGCAGGACCGGCAGGGCGATATCCGGCAGCAGAGGCGAGAGATCGGCGCCGACCAGCATGTCGGCGAGCCCAAGCACGGCGTCGGGCGATCCGTCGGCCTGTTGGCGCTCGAACCAGTCATAGGCCGCCTGCGGGATGGCGCCGTCGTGGAAGCGGTGCGGCATCATCCGCCGCGACCAGCCGGCCAGGCCGTCGGCGGCGATCTCGTCACGCCAGGCATGCACCTGACCGATGCCGGCGCCCCGGTGCGCGCAGGAGACGCCGGTCACGCTGAGCAGCGCCTCGCCGCGCGTCGCCGCGGCGTGCAGCGCGATGGTGCCGCCGATGGATTCGCCGACCAGGTGGAAGCGTTCGGCCTCGGCGGCATCGGCCACCGCGAACAGGTCGTCGACCATGCCGTCGAACGTCCAGGCGTGGCCGGTCGCGGACCGGTGCGAGCGGCCGAAGCCGCGCATGTCGAAGCGCACCAGCCGGTAGGCGTCGGCCAGGACAGGCAGCCAGCCGGACCAGATCCCGGATGTGGCGCCGACGCCGTGGTGGAAGACGATGACCGGCGGGTCCGTGATCCAGGGCGGGGTCAGGTCGACGACGTCGTAGTGAAGGACGCCGTTAACAGTTTGCACTTCGGGCATGCGATCTTCCTCCAGGGCCATCAGCATACCTCAGTGCTGACTTCGCGGCTGCTGCGCGCTTGATCCTGTAGGGGGTGCAGCTATTAGAATGGCGGCGCCCGGCACGGGAGGCACCTGTCGGGCGTGTTCCGTCGCGGAAATTGGGAGCCGCGACACGCCGCGGCGTCGCGCGGGGGATTCGGCGCCGCGGCCATTCGGCCGACAGGTCTCGTGCGGCCGACGCCCGCAACTGCCCGGATCGAGAGGCAGGGACATGAAGGAACAACGGCAACTGATCTGGTGCGCCGCCGGCACGGTCGTGGCCGCGCTCTGCTGCTTCACGCCGGTCCTGGTGGTGCTGCTAGGCGCGGTCGGGCTCTCGGCCTGGCTCGTTTGGCTCGACTACGTGCTGCTGCCGGCGTTGGTTGTCTTCGCCGGACTGACGGTTATTGCCTGGCTGCGCTGGATGAAGGCGCGGCGTCGTGCCCTGGAGGCCGCGTCATGAGCGTCTTCGAGCGGTTTTCGACGGTGACCTGTCCGGACTGCGGCCACAGGCAGACGGAGGAAATGTCGACCGACGCATGCCAGTTCTTCTACGACTGCAAGGGCTGCGGCACGCTGCTGCGCCCGAAGCCCGGCGACTGCTGCGTGTTCTGCTCCTACGGCACCGTCGCCTGCCCGCCGGTCCAAACCGGCGGTATGTGCTGCGGCAATTGACGTCTGGATTGCCGGGTCAAGCCCGGCAATGACGAATTGGCGCTGAGTATATGCCCGAATTCGTCATACCCGCGCATGACGCGGGTATCCAGAGCCGCCAGACGAATCCTCGGCAAGTACTGGAGGTCGCGCCGTCAATGCGACTCGCGCGGCACGGCGGCGCCGCGGTTGCCGACCAGGAAGTCGAGGTCGCAGCCGGTGTCGGCCTGCATGACGTGGTCGAAATAGAGCCGCTGGTAGCCGCCGGTCATGGGCGGTTCGGGCGGGGTCCAGTTCTCGCGCCGGCGGGCGAGCTCCTCGTCCGGCACGTCGAGGAACAGCAGCCGGTTCGGCACGTCGAGCTCGATCATGTCGCCGTCGCGCACCAGCGCCAGCGGGCCGCCGGCCGCGGCTTCGGGCGCGGTGTGCAGCACCACTGTGCCGAAGGCGGTGCCGCTCATGCGCGCGTCCGAGATGCGCACCATGTCCTTGATGCCCTTCTGCAGCACCTTCGGCGGCAGGCCCATATTGCCGACCTCGGCGATGCCGGGATAGCCGCGCGGGCCGCAGTTCTTCAGCACCATCACGCAAGTTTCGTCGATATCGAGGTCGGGGTCGGCGATCCTGGCCTTGTAGTCCTCGATGTTTTCGAAGACGACGGCGCGGCCGCGATGCACCATCAGCGCTTCCGTCGCCGCCGACGGCTTGATGACGGCGCCGTCGGGCGCCAGGTTGCCGCGCAGCACGGCGATGCCGCCGCTGTCGGTCAGCGCGCTCTCGCGGGTGCGGATGACGTCGCGGTCGTAGCAATCGGCTTCCTTGCAGTTTTCCCAAATGGTCTTGCCGTTGACGGTCAGCGCGTCCTTGTTGATCAGGTCGCCGATCTCGCGCACGACGGCCGGCATGCCGCCAGCGTAGTAATAGTCCTCCATCAGATACTGACCGGACGGCATGAGATTGACGATGGTCGGCACGTCCTTGCCCCAGGCGTCCCAGTCGTCGAGGTTGAATTCGACGCCGAGCCGGCCGGCGATGGCCAGCAGGTGCACGACGGCATTGGTCGAGCCGCCGATGGCGCCGTTCACGCGCACGGCGTTCTGGAAGGATTCGCGCGTGACGACGCGGGACATGGTCATGTCCTCGCGCACCATCTCGACGATGCGGCGGCCGGACATGTGGGCGATGACGTTGCGGCGCGAGTCGACGGCGGGAATGGCGCCGTTGAAAGGCAAGGCCATGCCCAGCGCTTCCGACATGTTGGCCATGGTCGACGCCGTCCCCATGGTCATGCAGTGGCCGGGGCTGCGCGACATGCCGCTCTCGGCGTCCATGAAGTCCTGCAGCGTCATCTCGCCGGCCTTCACGGCCTCGGCGAACTTGAAGACATCGGTGCCGGAGCCGATCTCGCGGCCCTGGTAGCGGCCGTTCAGCATCGGCCCGCCGGAAACGACGATCGACGGCAGGTCGCAGGACGCCGCGCCCATCAAGAGCGCCGGCGTGGTCTTGTCGCAGCCGGCCAGCAGCACGACGCCGTCCATGGGATTGGCGCGGATCGATTCCTCGACATCCATGCTGGCGAGGTTGCGGAACAGCATGGCGGTGGGCCTGAGATTGCTCTCGCCGAGCGACATCACCGGGAACTCGACCGGCAGACCGCCCGCCTCGTAGACGCCGCGCTTCACGCGCTCGGCGACGTCGCGCAGATGCGCGTTGCAGGGTGTCAGCTCCGACCAGGTGTTGCAGATGCCGATCACGGGCCGGCCGTCGAATTCGTCGGCCGGGATGCCCTGGTTCTTCATCCAGGAACGGTGCAGGAAGCCGTCCTTGTCCGACTTGCCGAACCATTCCTGCGACCTGAGTTTCTTCTTGCCCGAGGCCATCGCCGTCCCTCCCAATCGATTCACTTGATGCATTAATCGGACGGCAGGCAATGGCCGCTGTCAACGGGCGGTGCAAGTCGGCGGGCGCGGATCGACCTGTCCGGCTTGACGCGAACAAGTCGGCTAACTAGCGTTGGCACGTTGCTGTAGGGCGCGTCGGCCAATGCGTCGGAAGGGCTATGCCCACCTACTCTCCAATAATTCCAACGCGCCAATGCCCGACATCGACAACCTCAAAAAGCAAGCCAAGCGATACGTTCGATGGCACCGCACCCGATACCATCCGGTTGCGGCGCAGATCAGATCGCTGCTGCCGGGCCGCGAACACCTCTCGGATCAGGAGATCCTCGAGGCGGCGTTCAAGCTCAGCGACGGTCAGGCGCTTGTGGCCAGAAAACACGGGTTCAAGAGTTGGGCGGCGCTTATCGAAGGGGCGAAAACCATGCCGGCAACGACACCCTCAACTGCCAACCGATCTTTCGTTTTGAGCGCCGAGCCGCAGATATTCGTGACCGACCTCGATGTCGCGTTGCGCTTTTATGTCGATTTGCTGAAATTCCAGGTCGCGTTCTCCTACGGGCAGCCAGCTTTCTACGCGCAAGTGTTTCGCGACAATGGCCGATTGAACCTGCGTCAAGTCGAAGGTCCGGTCTTCAATGAAGCGCTGCGAACGAATGAGCAGGACATCCTGTCCGCGACGCTCACGCTCGAAGACGCAAAACCCCTTTTCCTGGAGTTTCAACAAGCCGGCGTCCCTTTCCATCAGCCTTTGCGAACCGAACCCTGGGGCGCACGAACGTTCATCGTCGAGGACCCGGACGGCAATTTGATCGCGTTCGCGGGGAAAGACGGATAGTCCGACAGCTTCCATCAATGCGTGGCGAGGCCGGTGGTCGTTGTCCTACACGCGGGCCAGCCTGGCAAGCCGGCCGGTTAACGCTGCGTCGGGTCGAGGCGGGAGCGGATCCAGTCGCCGACGAGGCACATGGACAGCGTGGTGAGGAAGATGACGGCGCCGGGGATGACGGCGAGGTACCAGGCGTTCAAAAGGTAATCGCGGCCTTCGCCGAGCATCTGGCCCAACGACGCAAGCGGCGGCTGGATGCCGAGGCCGAGGAAGCTGAGCGAGGTTTCGAGCAGGATCGTCTGCGGGAAGTTGAGCGTGAGCTGGACGATGAGCGGGCCGATGACGTTCGGCAGGATGTGGCCGAGGTAAAGCCGGCTGGGCTTGGCGCCCAGCGCGCGGACAGCGACGGCGTAGCCCTGTTCGCGGGCGGCCAGCACCAGGCCGCGGGTGAGGCGGGCGTAGGTCTCCCAGCCGTAGAGCCCCATCAGCGCCAGGAACAGGTAGAAGTTGTTGCCGAAGAAGGCGAGGACGGCGAGCGCGATGATCAGGAACGGCATGGCCGCCTGCCAGTCGACCATGGTCATGACGATCTCGTCGACGATGCCGCCGCGATGCGCCGCGAGCACGCCCAGAAACGTGCCGAGCACGGCGCCGATCAGCGTGCCGAGCACGGCGAGCGCGATCGACACCTGCGTCGCCAGCAGCAGGCGGGAGAGCAGGTCGCGCCCGAGCTTGTCCGTGCCCAGCAGATACCCGTCGACGGACAGCGGCGACCAGAACGGCGGCTTCAGGCGGTAGAGCAGGTTGGTCTCTTCATAGTCGTGCGGCGCCAGCGCCGGCCCGAACAGCGCCACCAGACAGATGGCGGTCAGGAACGCGGCCGAAAGGGCGACGGTCGGCGGCACGCCGTTGCCGCTTTTCGGTTTCGCGCGCGGCCGGGAATGTACGGCGTCGGTCATCGGCCGCGCTCCCGCGCGCCGACGCGGACGCGCGGATCGAGCCAGCCATAGGCGAGGTCGACCAGCAGGTTGGCGGTGACCATGGTTATTGCCACCAGCACGACGATGCCCTGGACGACGGCGAGGTCGCGGTCGCCGACGGCACTGGTCAGCAGCCGGCCGACGCCGGGCCAGGCGAAGACGTTCTCGGTGACGACGGCGCCGCCGATAATAGCGCCGATATAGAAGCCGACGACGGTGACCACGGGGATCGCGGCATTCGGAAAGGCGTGCAGCCAGATCCGGCGCGACAGCGACGCGCCCTCGGCTTCCGCCGTGCGCATATAGTCGCGCGACAGCACCTCGAGCATGGCCGAGCGGGTGAAGCGGGCGAGCGAGCCCGCGAACGCGGTGGCGAGCGTGAACACGGGCATGATCATGTGTTCCCAGGTACCGTAGCCCGAGCTGGGCAGCAGGCGGAGCTGCAGCGCGAACAGCAGGATCAAGAGGATGCCGAGAAAGAAGTTCGGCATCGAGAAGCCCAGCACCGAGATCGACATGGCGATGCGGTCGACCCAGCTGTCGCGCCAGATCGCTGCCAGCACGCCGAGCGGGATGCCGATCAGAAGCGCGGCGAGAATGGTTGCGGCGCCGAGCTCGAGCGTCTTCGGGACGCGCTGCATGATCAGGTCGAGCGCCGGATCGTTGTTGCGGAAGGAGACGCCAAAATCGCCCTGCAACGCGGCCTGGAAATAGCGCAGATACTGCTCCCACAACGGCCGGTCGAGGCCCCAGGCGGCGCGGTAATAGTCGACGATCTGCGGCGAGACGTCGTCGGGCAGAAGCTGGTCCGTCGGATCGCCGGTCAGCCGCAGCACGATGAACACGAAGGTCACGACCAGCCAGAGCGTGAACAGCGCGCGCAGCAGCTTGGTGGCGACGTAGCGCAGGCTCATGCCAGCGCCTCGGCGTGGTGGCAGGCGACCGTGCCGCCGTCATCGAGCCTGCGCATTTCGGGCCGTTCGCGGCCACAGATGTCGGTGGCGAACGGGCAGCGCGGATGCAGCGCGCAACCGGGTGGCGGGGCGAGCGGACTGGGCGCTTCGCCGTGCAGGTGGACGGGCGGCCAGTCGGGCCGGCGGCGGGCGCGGGCGACCGGCACCGCGTCGATCAGGGCGCGGGTATAGGGGTGGCGCGGGCGGGTGAAGAGCGCGGCGCGCGGGGCCAGCTCGACGATGCGGCCGAGATACATGACCGCGACCCGGTCGGCGACGTGGCGCACGAGGCTAAGGTCGTGCGAGATGAAGAGGTAGGCGAGGCCGAGCTCGCGCTGCAGGTCGCGCAGCAGGTTGACCACCTGGGCCTGGACCGAGACGTCGAGGGCGGCGACGGGCTCGTCACAGACGACGAGCCGCGGCTTCAGCATCAGGGCGCGTGCGATGACGGCGCGCTGCTGCTGGCCGCCGGAGAGCTCGTGCGGGTAGCGGCCGGCGAGATCGCCGTCGAGACCGACGGCGGCCAGCATCAGTCGCGCCTTGTCGAGACGGTCTTGCGGCTGCCCGACGCCATGGATTTCCAGCCCTTCCGCCACTTGCCGGTCGATGCGCAGGCGTGGGTCGAGGGCGCTACGGCTGTCCTGAAAGATAAGCTGCATGTCGCGCCGGCGGGCTCGCCAACGGGTATCGTCGGCCTCGTCAAGGGGCGCGTCGTCGAACAGCACACGGCCAGCGCTGGGCGCCAGCAGATTCAAGACCAGGTTGCCGACGGTCGACTTGCCGCAGCCGCTCTCGCCGACGATCGCCAGGGTCTCGCCGGCGGCAAGCTCGAAGGAGACCCCGTCGACCGCGACCAGGTCGCGGCGCCTGCCGAAGACCCAGTCGCGCGGCACCGGAAAGCGTTTGGTCAGGTCCTCGACCCGCAACATCGCCGTGGCCATGGTCAGGCGGCCGCGGTTTCAACGGCAAGCGGGTGATGGCAGGCGATCTGGCCACTGTCGGTCGCGGCGAGGTCGGGCGTCTCGACGCCGCAGCGGTCCGAGCGCCGGGCGCAGCGTGGGGCGAAGGCGCAACCCGGCGGCATGGCGGTGAGCGGCGGCACCGCGCCCTCGATGGGACTGAGCCGCGGCACGTCCTCGTCGATCAGCGGCAGGGAGTCGAGCAGGCCGCGGGTATAGGGATGGCGCGGTCGCGCGAACAGCGCGTCGGCGGGGCCGGTCTCGACCACGCGGCCGGCATACATGATCGCCACGCGGTCGGCCATGCGGGCGACCAGGCCGAGGTCGTGGGTGACGAACAGCATGGCCATGCCGATCTCGCGCTGCAGGCGCGACAGCAGATCGAGGATCTGGGCCTGCACGGTGACGTCCAGCGCGGTCGTCGGCTCGTCGGCGAGCAGCAGCCTCGGGTCGCCGGCGATCGCCATGGCGATCATCACGCGCTGCTGCTGGCCGCCGGAGAGCTGATGCGGGTAGTCGCGCGCGCGCCGTCGGGGCTCGGGAATGCCGACGAGGTCGAGCAGCTCGACGGCCTTGTCCCGGGCCCGGCGCCGGGGCGCGCGGGTGCGGATCTGATAGGCCTCGGCGACCTGCCAGCCGACGCTGCGCACGGGGTTGAGCCCGGTCATCGGGTTCTGGAAGATCATGCCGACGCCCTGCGACAGGCAGCGGCGCATCGCGGGATCGCCGCCGTCGAGGGCGTGGCCCTGAAACCGGATGACGCCGCCGGCCATCGACACCGGCGCGCCGAGCAGACCCATGACGGCAAGGCAGGTCAGCGTCTTGCCGCAGCCGCTTTCGCCGACGAGACCCAGCGTTTCGCCCGCGCCAACGCGCAGGCTGACGTCGCGCACGGGAAAGACCTGACCGTCCGGATGCGCGATCCGGACGGTCAGGCCGTCAACGTCGAGGACAGGGTCCAAAACGGCCGGTCGGTCGTTACTGTCCAAAGCTGAGATTGTAGGGCCGGAAGTCCATGTAGTAGAGCGAGTAGGGCTTCCACGCGATGGACTTCTTCAGGGCGTAGGTTTCCAGCGGGTTGTACAGCATCGTGCCCGGCGCTTCGTCCATCCAGATGTCGAGCGCCTCGCGGTAGGCCGCCTGGCGGGCGGTCATGTCGGTCTCGGACTCGATTCTGCGATGCAGCTCGTTGAAGCGCGCGGGCGCCTTCCATTCCCGCTCGGGATATTTCTTGTTCCGCTGCACCCAGCCGAGATTGCCCCACTGCGGCACGAACGAGCCGAGCGGATCGGGCATGCGGTGGGTGTTGGACCAGGGCCGGATATGCGTGCCTTCCTGGTCGTTCACCAGCGACCAGTTCTCGACCGGCTCGACCTTCACGTTCAGGCCGACCTTCTTCCACATCTGCTGCATGGCCTGGGCCGCTTCCAGGCTGTTGAGGTAGTAGTTCAGCGGCAGGCGGTAGACGATCTCCTCGCCGTTGTAGGAGGACTCGTCCACCAGCGCCTTGGCCTTTTCCGGATCGAAGGTGAAGCCCGGATAGTCGTCCATATACATGACGTAGGACGGGAGCTGGTGGCCGTTCGGCGTGAAGTTCTTGTCGGCCCAGAGCGCCTGGCGCAGCAGGTCGCGGTCGATCGCCATCGACAGGGCCTGACGCACCTTCTTGTCCTGCATGAACGGCGCGTCCTGGAAGAAGACCAGCATGTGCGTGTTGTCGAGCACGATTTCCTCGACCCGCACGTCGTCGTAGCCCTGCAGCACCGGGATCTGATCCGGCGGCACGTTGACGATGATGTCGAATTCGCCGCTGACCAGGCCGGCGATGCGGGCGGAGACTTCCGGCACCACCAGGAAGGTGATCGAGGCGGCCGTCGGCCGGCCGCCGAAATAGTCGTCGTGGGCGGCGAGCCGGACGTATTCGCCGTCGACATACTCGGCGATTCTGTAGGGACCGGTACCGACCGGCGCGCGGGTGAAGGCTTCCTTGCCCTGCATCAGGTAGGCGCGGGCGTTGACGATCCAGCTGGCGTAGCCGGCCATGCGCTGTTCCAGCATCAGGTCGGGCACCTTGCTGACGATGCGCACGGTATAGCGGTCGACCTTTTCGGCATGGCTGATCGTCGCCATGAAGCGCTTGCCCGTGGCGGCCACCGGCTCTTCGCCGATCATCCGGCCCATGGTGTAGGTGAAGACGACATCGTCGGCGGTCAGTTCGTCACCGTTGTGGAACCTGACGCCTTCGCGCAGCTTGAACTCGATCGTGGTCGGATCGATCCGCGTCCAGCTCTCGGCCAGACCCGGCTTCAACTCGGACGCCCGGCCCTCGCCGTCGGCCAGAAAGTCGCGGCGGATCAGCGAATCGAACATGGAATAGATGATGCGGACCTGGGTGTTGCCGAGGAACTCGGCCGGCTCGAGGGTGTCGGGGATGTCGTTGACGGCGACGACGAGATCCGGCCGGTCGTCCGCCAGCGACGGGCTCGACGCCAGCGCCAGAGCGATGACAGCGGCGGCCATCAGTCGAATGATGGATGTCATGGATTAAACTCCTTGTTGGGACGCCGACGGAGTCTGTTCGATGACGGTGCAAGATTTGTGATGTCCACATGAAGGTTTCGTTCCCATTCGGCGCGCGGCGATGACGGTTCCATGACGACGCGATCAACTTCCCGAGGTGGGCATGGGTGAATCGACCGGGAAGAATGTCGTTGTCAGATCCATCAATGCGGCCGACGGCGGACGCTGCGTGGACATCTTCCGACGGCCCGACGGCAGCTTCGGATTCGATGAGTTCCGGCGCGACGTCGAAGATGCCCGCGGTTGGTTTTCGATCGGTGGCTATGGGGATCGCGTGTTTGCCAGCGAAGACGCGGCATTGCGGGCGGCACGGTCGACGATCGTCTGGTTGCGCCCTTAAGCAGCCGTTCGTGATGGATGTGTTCGCGCTGTATGCGCCGATTGCATAATTCAATACGCCTTTTGCATTGGCCCTGTTGTTGGCGACGTGGAACACTCGTTTCGTGCATTCATGGAGGGGTCGTGATCGTGCATTTGGCACTTGGCCCGCGACTCCATCCGACGCACCGGGGGAGGCCTGGCCATGCTCGACATCATCCTTAAAGGCGGCGAGGTCCACGACGGCAGCGGCCAGCCGTCGTTCATCGGCGATATCGGCATCGAGGACGGCCGGATCGCGGCGCTGGGCCGGCTGGACGATGCCGAAGCGGACGAGGTGATCGACGTCGCCGGCCTTGCCGTCAGTCCCGGCTTCATCGACATCCACACCCATTCCGACTTCACGCTGATGGTCAATGGCTGCGCCGAGAGCCAGGTGCACCAGGGCGTGACAACCGAGGTCGTCGGCCAGTGTGGCGTAAGCTGCGCGCCGGCCACCTGCGACCGCGATATCGAGGTCATGTCGCCGGGCTATGCGCCGGGGTGCGTCGATCTGGACTGGCGCAGCTTCGGCGATTATCTGGACCATCTCGAGGCGCGGGCGCTGGGCGTCAACGTGGTGGCGTTCGTCGGACACGGCACGATCCACCGGGCGGTGCTGGGCGACCAGCTGCGGCCGGCCAATCACGACGAGGTCCAGACCATGGCGCGCATGGTCGACGAGGCCATGGAGCAGGGCGCCGGCGGCCTGTCGACCGGCCTCGAATACTGGCCCGGCAGCGTCGCCGCGCCGGAACATGTCGTGCCGCTGGTCGAGGTCGCGGCGAAGCACGATGCGCTCTACGCCACGCATGTGCGTAACCGGGATATCTACTACGACCTCGGCTTCGGCGAGGCCATGGCGACGGCGCGGCTGGGCGGGGCCCGGCTGCAGATCTCGCATATCCAGCCCAAGTTCGGCGCGCCGGAATACGCCATGGAACATTCGATCGAGATGATCGACAGCAACCGCCGGCACGGCGTCGACGTCGCCTTCGACGTCATCCCGCACGACTGGTCGCACACCGGCGTGGTCGCGAGCCTGCCGTCCTGGGCCCGCGAGGGCGGGGTGCCGGCCCTGCTGGACCGGCTGACGGACCCGGACACGCGCGAACGCATGAAGGTCAATCCGAAGCCGATCTGGCGCCTGGTGCCGGCCGGGCGCTGGGACGACATCGTGCTGCTGCGCTCGCAGGCCAATGCGGACTCCGTGGGCATGACCATCGCCGAGATCGGCAAGGCGCGCGGCAAGGACCCGTTCGACGCGGTCTTCGATCTGCTGCTGGAGGAAGGCCAGTATGTGAGCCAGCTGATGTGGACCTCACATTCCTTCAAGGACAGCGAGATCAAGCTCTGCCTGCAGCAGCCGCACTGCGCCGTCATGTCGGACACGCTGGCGCTGGCGCCCTACGGCGAGCTGAAGGACCATATCGGCTCGCTGGCCGGCTATGGCTGGGCCGCGCGCTTCCTGCAGACCTATGTCCGCGACGACAAGGTGATGCCGTTGGCCGAGGGCATCCGGCGCCTGACCTCGCTGCCGGCCGAGCGCCTGGGTCTGCGCGACCGCGGCCGGCTGCAACCGGGGCACTGGGCCGACATCACGGTCTTCGATCCGCAGGCCATCGCCAGCCACTGCACGGTCAAGGAGCCGCGCCGCTATGCCACCGGCATCGCGCATGTGCTGGTCAACGGCGAGCTGGCCATGCGCGACGGCGCGCGCCAGCAGAGCAACACCGGCAGCGTCCTGCGCCGCCGCTGAACCCGGCGCCGGGCGCCGGCATGTGGAGATGAATCAACGGAACGCGGGATCCGACGGCATAACGAAACATAACCAGTCACGTCACGTGACGCGGCACTTGGGAGGTTGTCGATGAAATACCTAGCAGCAGCACTCGCACTCATGATGGCGGCACTGCCGGCCGTGGCCGCCGACGCACCGCGCCGCGGCGGCACCATGGTTTACCTTTCGGGCAAGATGCCCAGCCTCGATCCGCTGCACGGCCAGTATAATGTCGGCCTGGTGTCGTCGAACATCTTCGCCAGCCTGACGCGGCTGAACGAGAACAACGAGGTCAGTCCCTATCTCGCAGAATCCTATACGGTGTCGGATGACGGCCTGACCTACACCTTCAACCTGGCGAAGAACGCGAAGTTCCACGACGGCCAGCCCGTCACGTCGGCCGACGTCGCCTTTTCGCTCGGCATCATTCAGGAGAACCACCGCTTCGGCAAACAGATGTTCGGCCCGATCGAGAAGGTGGAGACGCCGGACGACCACACCGTGATCTTCCGGCTGTCGCAGCCGCACGGTCCGGTGCTGCTGGCGGCGACGACGCCGCGGCAACTGCCGATCCTGCCGAAGCACGTCTATGGCGTCGGCGGCGAGTACAAGACCCATCCCGCGCACAAGAATCCCGTCGGTTCCGGTCCGTTCCGCCTGAAGGAGCGGAAGATCGGCGAGTACGTGCTGCTGGAGCGGGACGAGAACCATTTCCGCGAGGGCTTCCCCTATCTCGACCAAATCATCATGCGGGTGGTCACCGACAAGACCGCCATGCGCGTCGGCCTGCGGCAGAAGCAGTTTCACCTGGCGAACGTGGCGGCGACGATGCGCTTCGGCGACATCAAGAATTTCACGAAGATCCCGCATCTGCAGGCCACCAAGGTGGTCAGCCCGTCCGGCGGCGGCGCCATTCTGGAGTTCAATCACCGGATCGAACACCTGGCCAACAAGAAGGTCCGGCAGGCCATCGCGCACGCGGTCGACAACGACTACATCTCGAACGTGTTCCATGCCGGTTGGACCCAGCCGGCCGTGGGGCCGATGCCGAAGACCAACATCTTCTTCGACCCCAGCCTGAAGGGACGCGCGTTCGACGTCGCGCTGGCGAACAAGCTGTTGGACGAAGCCGGCTATCCGCGACAGTCGGACGGCACCCGGTTCGAGCTGAAGGTGCTGTACATCGCGCCGCCGCACAATCCTGATGTGCAGATCGTGATCGCAGAATATCTCGCCGTCGCCTTGAAGGAGGTCGGCATCAAGGTCGTGCAGGAGCCCATGCCCGGCGCCGCGGCCTGGTCGAAGCGCATGGCCGACTGGAACTACGAGTCGTCGATCATCCTCGCCGGCGACAAGATCGATCCCGCCATCGGCATCGGCCGGCTCTATGTCTGCAACAACATCCGGCATCAGGCCTATACGAACACGTCCGGATACTGCAATGAGGGCGTGGACAAGCTGTTCGCCGCGGCCGCGCAGGAATCGAATTTCGAGAAGCGGAAGTCGATCTACAATGAGGTGCAGGCGCTGCTGGTGCAGGAGATGCCGCTGTTCTGGCTGACCGACGGCAGCCCGGTCTTCCTGCACCACAAGGACCTGTACTTCCCGCCCTATGGCTATGGCGAGTTCTGGGACGAAGTGTACTGGAAGAAGGCGCAATAGCCGCTTGCCTGCCGTCGTCTGTCCGGGCGGCGGCGTGGACGGGGCCGCACTCGTCCGCGCCGCCGCCGCGCATCTTTGAGCGGCGTTGACCGATGTCGACCGCGATCGCCCAACGCATCCTCTACGGGCTGCTGCTGCTGATTGCCGTCATCACGCTCAACTTCCTGCTGATCCAGGCGGCGCCCGGCGACGTGGTCGACGTGCTGCTGACCGAGGCCGGCGGCGGCGATCCGGCGGTAGCGGCGCAGATCCGCGCGGCCTATGGGCTCGACCAGCCGATCTACGTGCAGCTCTTCACCTATCTGGCGAAGATGGTGAGCGGGGATCTGGGCTATTCCTACTATTTCGACGAGCCGGTGCTGTCGCTGCTGCTCGACGCCCTGCCGGCGACGGTGATGCTGGTCGTGTCGGCGCTGCTGCTGGCCATGGTTATCGGCACGCTGCTCGGCGTCATCGCGGCCCTGAGGCCGCAGGGCCTGTCGAGCCACATCGTGACCGTGTTGTCGCTGCTGGGCTACGCCACGCCGGTATTCTGGCTGGGCATGATGGTGCTGCTGCTGTTCGCGCAGTATCTGCCGCTGTTCCCGGCCTTCGGCATGCGCACCATTCCGGTGCCCGATACGGCATTGGGCCGGGCGCTCGACGTGCTGCATCACATGGTGCTGCCGACCTTCACGCTGTCGATCCTGTATCTCGCCTCCTACAGCCGGTTGTCGCGGGCCTCGATGCTCGATGTGCTGGGTGCGGACTACATTCGCACCGCGCGTTCGAAGGGCCTGGCCGAATATGTCGTCATCTTCAAACACGCGCTGAAGAACGCGGCCCTGCCGATCGTGACCATCGCCGGCCTGCAGGTGGGCTCGGTGTTCTCGGGCGCGGTGCTGGTCGAGACCGTGTTCAGCCTGCCCGGCGTCGGACCGCTGCTCTATGAATCGATCCTGCGGCGCGACTATCCCGTCATGCTGGGCGTGCTGTTCGGCGCGGCGGTGACGACGGTCGTCGCCAACATCATCACCGATCTGGTCTACCGCGTGCTGGATCCGCGGATCCGGGGGATCTCGTAGTGGCCGAAGCGCACGAGCCGCAGGACCTGCCTGTCCGGTTCGAGGACGAGGCGGATGTGCCCGAGGTCCAGTGGCGGGTCACGCTCGGCATGTTCTACGCCAACAAGGCGGCAGTGCTGGGCGTTGTCGTACTCGCCATCATTCTGATCGTCGGCCTGTTCGGCCCGCTTGTCATGCAAGCCGATCCTTTCGCAATCGTCGGCGCGCCGCTGACGGAACCGGGCGAGATCAGGCTGCTGGGCACGGACTATCTGGGCCGCGACATCTTTGCCGGCATGATCTACGGCACCCGGCCGACGCTGATCGTGGCGCTGACGGCGACGGCCTTCACGGTGGTGATCGGCATCTCGGTCGGGGCGCTGGCCGGATTCTATGGCGGCAAGATCGACAACCTGCTGATGCGCATCACCGAGTTCTTTCAGGTACTGCCGCCGCTGGTCTTCGCCATGGTCATCGTCGCCATCATGGGCACCCATTTCGTCACGGTGATCGTGGCCATCGCCGTTACCACCTGGACCAATCTCGCCCGCCTGACCCGGGCCGAGTTCCTGAAAATCAAGGAGCGCGAATTCGTCCTGGCGGACAGGGCCATCGGCGTGCGCGACAGCAAGCTGATCCTGCGGGTGCTGCTGCCCAACGCGCTGCCGCCGCTGATCATCGCGGTGACGCTGCAGACCGGGTTGACCATCATCTATGAGGCCGCGCTCAGCTTCCTGGGCCTGACCGATCCCGACATCATGACCTGGGGCAAGATGATCGGCCTGTCGCGCGACTTCTTCTTCGACGCCTGGTGGTCGGTGACGTTTCCGGGCCTGGCGATCCTGTTGACGACGTTGTGCATCGCGTTGATCGGCGACGGCCTGAACGACGCCTTCAATCCGCGGCTGCGCGGACGTTGAGGCGCTGGGCATGAACAATGTTGCCGCGGATACGCCCGTCCTGGAGATCGACGGCCTGTGCGTCGACTTCACGGTGCGGAAACGACAGGTTCGTATCCTGTCGGATATCAGCTTCACGATCGGACGCGGCGAAACGGTCGGCATCATCGGCGAAAGCGGCTGCGGCAAGAGCATGACCGCGCTCAGCCTGATGCGGATGATCCCCTCGCCGCCGGGGCGCATCAGCGCCGGGCGCATTCTGCTGAACGGCGAAGACCTTTGCGCGGCCAGCGAAAAGCGCATGCGCGAGGTGCGCGGACGCAATGTCTCGATGATCTTTCAGGAGCCGATGACCTCGCTCAATCCGGTCTACACAGTCGGCAACCAGATCGCCGAGACGATCCGCCGGCACAAGGGCATCGGCGGAGCGGAGGCGCTGGAACAGGCGGTGGACCTGCTGCGCCTGGTGCATATCCCGGCGCCGGACCGGCGGGTGTCCGCCTATCCGCACGAGCTCTCCGGCGGCATGCGCCAGCGCGTGATGATCGCCATGGCGTTGGCCTGCGAACCGGACGTTCTGATCGCCGACGAACCGACCACCGCGCTCGACGTGACGGTGCAGGCGCAGATCTTCGACCTGCTGCGCGAGATCCAGGCGGTGCGCGGCACGTCGATCGTCCTGATTACGCATGATTTCGGCGCCGTGGCCGAGCTGGCTGACCGCGTGATCGTCATGTATGCCGGCCACAAGATCGAGGAGGGAAGCCTGGCACAGATCAGCGATGACGCGGTGCATCCCTACACCCGGGGCCTGCTGCGTTGCATGCCCGAGATCAGGGAGCGCCCGCGACAGAGGCGGCAGCCGCTGCCGGAGATCCCGGGAACGGTGCCCGACCTGCTGCGCGGTCTGACGGGATGTCCATTTGCCTCGCGCTGCGAGTCCGCCATGGCGCGGTGCCGGGAGCTGCCGCCCAGCTTCGGCCTGGCCCCGCAGCGCTCGGTCAAGTGCTGGCTGGCCGATGAACGGACGCAAGCGGACGCGCCGGCATGACGGACGATCCGCTGATCCGGGTCCAGGACTTGCAGGTGCATTTCAAGCTGCCGCGTCCGAACCTGCTGGCGCCGCGATCGACGCTGCATGCGGTGGACGGCGTCAGCTTCGAGATCGCGCGCGGACGTGTTCTGGGGCTGGTCGGCGAGAGCGGTTGCGGCAAGACCACCTCGGGCCTGGCGCTGTTGCGGCTCGTGCCGGCGACCGGCGGCAAGGTGCTGTTCGACGGCACCGACGTCCTGGCGCTGGGCGCCGAGGACATGCGCGACATGCGCCGGCGCATGCAGATCATCTTTCAGGACCCGTATTCGTCGCTGAACCCACGCCAGACGGCCGGTGATATTGTCCGTGCGCCGCTCGACACCCAGGACGTCGGCAGCCCGGCGGAGCGCGAAGCGCGTGTCGACGAGCTGTTCTCGCTGGTCGGGCTGCGGTCGAACCAGAAGGCGCTCTTTCCGCACCAGTTTTCCGGCGGGCAGCGACAGCGGATCTGCATCGCGCGGGCCCTGGCGCTGACGCCCGATTTCATCGTCTGCGACGAACCGGTCTCGGCGCTGGATGTCGCGATCCAGGCGCAGATCCTGAATCTGCTGTGCGAGCTGCAGGACGAGCTCAATCTGACCTACCTGTTCATCTCCCACGACCTGGCCGTGGTGCAGCATATCTGCGACGACATCGCTGTGATGTATCTCGGCAGCATCGTCGAGCAGGCCGACAATGCAGCGTTGTTCGAGAACCCGCGCCACCCCTATACGCGGGCGCTGCTGTCGGCCGTGCCCTCGCGGCATGCCGCGGCGACGAAGGCAAAACGCGTCCGCCTGGAGGGCGATATACCGAACCCGATCGACCGGCCGGCGGGCTGCCGCTTTCACACCCGCTGCATCCATGCGCAAGAACGCTGCAAGGTCGAAGAACCGCCGTTGGTGGAAGAGCTTCCCGGCCACTGGGTGGCCTGCCACTTTTCGTCGGAACTCGACGATTAGCAATCGGTGAATTGCCGGCGCAGCGCCGGGCCGGATTTGCCATTAACCGGGCCTTTAGAACGGCAGGCTAGCTTCGACGCAGGGGTCGACGAAATGCTGGCATGCCATGAGCGTAACCGTCTCGACCCCGCCGCCTGCGGCGCCGCCGCGCCTGAGCGCGGCCATGAAGGATCTGATCGCCTGTGCGATCGCCTTCGTCACCATGCTGCTGGCCTTCGTCAGCATCGATTTCATCGAGATGATTTTCGAGGCGACCCGGGAACACGAGGACTGGGAGCTGGACGAGATCCTGGCCGCGATACCGTCGCTGGTATTGGTGGCGGCATGGTTCTCGTATCGGCGCTGGCGCGAGGTTGCGGAGCTGAACCGGACGCTGAGCCAAACCGTTCGTGAGCTTGAGGAAGCGAACGCGATGCGCCAACGCATGGAACGGCAGCTGCGCGAGTCGCAGAAGCTGGAGGCCATGGGCAAGCTCGCGGGCGGCCTGGCGCATGAGCTGAACAACGTGCTGCAGCCGATCGTCACGCTCGCCCAACACAGCGCCGACCGCGACGACATCTCGGCCGAGACCAAGACCAGGATGGCGCACATTCTGGCGGCGGCGTCGCACGGCAGCGACATCGTGCGCGACGTGCTGACCTTCGCGTCCGGCGGCATACGCGAACCGGAATGCCTCGATCTGGCCATGGCGCTGAATGACATCGTTGCCTATTCGCGCGAGAACCTGGCCGAGTCCATGACGATCGAGACCCGGTTCGACGCGCATACGAGGCTTGTTTCCCTGAACCGCGTCGAACTGACTCAGGTGATCACCAACCTGCTGACCAACGCCGCCGACGCCATGGGCCATCAGGGCCGGATCAGCGTCGAACTGGACGTCTGCGACCTGGATGCGGCGGACGCGGACTTCAAAGGCCTGACCGCGGGCAGCTATGCCCGCATCACCGTCGCCGACCAGGGACCGGGCATCGCGCCGGACGCCATGGGGCGCGTCTTCGATCCGTTCTTCACGACCAAGGACGCGGGCGAGGGAACCGGACTCGGCCTCGCCGTCGTGCATGGTCTGGTCCGCGACTGGGGCGGTTCGATCGCCGTGCATTCGTCGGTGGGCAACGGCGCGGCGTTCGAAATCCTGGTGCCGCGCCTGACATCGGAGCCCGTGCGGGGAGCTTGAGGCATGGCCGTGATCGTGTTGGCGGACGACGACGACCGGGTGCGGTTCGCCCTGGCGCTGGTGCTGCGCGACGCCGGGCATGAGGTGCATGAAGCGGACTATGGCGGCGCCGTTCTGCAGTCCATGGATACGGTGCGGCCGGACCTCGTCATCACGGATTTGTTCATGCCGGGAATGGACGGTATCGAACTGATCAAGCGGCTCCGCAAGGCCAAGTCCGACGTACAGATCCTGGCGGTTTCGGGCGGCGGCATGCACAACGATCCCGGCATGGCGACCAGCCTCGCCAAGCTGGCCGGCGCCGACCGGGTCATGGCGAAGCCGATCCAGAACGACATTCTGCTGCGGGAAGTGGCCGAGCTGGTCTCGAACGCTGGCGGACATCAACCCGCCAACGATCCCTGATCTGTCCGGCCGCGCCGCTCAGGTCCGCAGCGAGGGGATTGGGAACGCGTTGGCGAGCGATCTGGCCTTCCCGGCCACGGCTGACACGCCTTCGCCCTTCAGGATACGGACCACGAGGTCGGCGATCACGACCATCTCCGCTTCCCGCATGCCGCGCGCGGTGACGGCGGGGGTGCCGAGCCGGAGGCCGCTGGGCCGGGCCGGCGGGCGCGGATCGTCGGGGATGAGCTGCTTGTTGGTGATCAACCCGGCGTCTTCCAGGCGCGCCTGAATCTCGCCGCCGTCGGCGCCGCAGAACTCGGCGACATTCAGCACCAGGAGATGGTTCTCGGTGCCGCCGGTGATCAGTGGCATTTCGTGCCGGCGAAGCGCCTGGCCAAGTGTCTGCGCGTTCAGCAGAACCTGTCGCGCGTAGTCCCGGAATTCCCGGGTCGTCGCCTTGCGGAGCGCGACGGCGATGCCGGCGACCTGATGCATGTGCGGCCCGCCCTGCAGGCCCGGAAACACGGCCTTGTCGATGGCTTGGGCGTAGGCCTGACGGCAGGCGATCAGGCCGCCGCGCGGGCCGCGCAGTGTTTTGTGCGTGGTTGTGGTCAGGACGTCGAAACCGTGATCCATCGGATTGGCGAGCGCGCTGCCGGCGATCAGGCCGCCGATATGGGAGACATCCGCCATGGCAATGGCGCCGACCTCGTCGGCGATGTGCCGGAAGGCGCCGTAATCCAGCTCGCGCGGATAGGACGAGTGGCCGCAGAGCAGCAACTTGGGCCGGTGCTCGAGCGCGAGCTTGCGGATCTCGCCGAAATCGAGATCGCCGCCGCGCCCGTGTGTGCGGTAGCGGACGAAGTTGAAGATCCGGCCCATGTGCGAGACCGGCGCGCCATGGGTCAGGTGGCCGCCGTGGCTCAGGTCCATGGCCAGGATCGTGTCGCCCGGATCGAGCAGGCCGAGGTAGACGGCCTGGTTCATGGGCGAGCCCGACAGCGGCTGCACGTTCGCGTGCTCGGCCCGGAAGCAGGCCTTGGCGCGGTCGATGGCGATCCGCTCGATCTCGTCGTAGTGCCGCTGGCCGGCATAATAGCGCCGGCCGGGATAGCCCTCGGCATACTTGTCGGTCAGCAGCGAGCCGTTGGTCTCCAGCACCTCGGGATAGGTGTGGTTCTCGGACGCGATCAGCGTCAGCGTTTCGGCCTGACGGTCGGTCTCGCGGCGGATCGCCTCGGCGATCGCCGGATCAGCGCCGGCAAGCGTCGGGCGTGGATCAGAATGTACGGGGAGGGGATGCATCGCGCGCTCCTTGGCATCCGTTGACGATCAGGTGGATGCCCAGGCGCGCGGCAAATCTCACGCGCGGAGTTCCCGGTAGTAAGCTCTACCTTCAGGCGCCAGTCGTCCGCGCGCCTCAGACGCTACGCAATGTGGGGGCGTTCGGCAAGCCTCGGCGGTTCCGATATCCGGCCGTGGCGAGAAAATCCGCTATTTCTTGCGGTCGACCGCGTCGAGCAGGCTGTCGTCGAGCTCGTTCTGCGTGCGAATCAGCGCGGCGCTGGCCTTGTAGGCGTTGGCGGCCATGCGCTGGTCGACGAATTCCTCGGCCAGGTTGACGTTCGGAAAGGCCGACAGCCCGGTCGGGCTGGACGGGTCCGGCAGGGTGGTGGTGGCCGGCGTCACCGGCACCGCGCGCGCCTGGACGCCGCCATAGGCGAGCGCCGCCTGCTGCACGCGCTGCGGCTGGTAGGCGGCGGCCGGCGGCTCGGTGGCGTCCAGCGTCGTCGGCGCCGTGGTCTGGGCGTTGACGACGTTGTTCGCCGAGACGGCGACACGGGTCGACGCCGCGCGCAGTCCGCTCAGCGCGATGTTACGTACAGGGTCCATGCAGCAAATATACTGTCACGAGGAAAGAAGTCAAGAAAATATATTAAAATCAATTACTTAGAAAGATTTCATAAAAATTTAATGTAAATTAATCGGTTCCCGGCGAACGCCTTGATCCACGACAAAAAGCGCCGCGACACATGGCGCTAGCATGCGCGCCTGCCTTTCCACGACACGCCAGGAGCCACGGCCCATGATCACCACCGCTATCTTTCCCGCCCGCTACGTTCAGGGCGACGGCGCGCTCGGCAGCCTCGGTGAGGAGCTCTCGCGCCTCGGCGACAGCGCGCTGGCGATCTGCGATCCATATGTGCACCGGGAGCTGCTGCCGGCGATCCAGGCCGGCATCGGCGACGACGTCAGGCTGGTGCTGGAGCCGTTCGGCGGCGAGTGCTCGGACGAGGAGATCGGCCGGCTGCTGAGCATCGCCGAGCACAACGAGGTCGCCGTGGTGGTCGGCCTGGGCGGCGGCAAAACGTTGGACACGGCCAAGGCCGTGGCGCACGAGCGCCATCTGCCGGTGGCGGTGGTGCCGACGCTCGCGTCCACCGACGCGCCGTGCAGCGCGCTGTCGGTGATCTATTCGGTCGACGGCGCCTTCAAGCGGTATCTCGTGCTGCCGCGCAATCCCGATCTGGTGCTGGTCGATACCGGCGTCGTCGCCCGGGCGCCGGTGCGCTTTCTGGTAGCCGGCATGGGCGACGCGCTGGCGACCTGGTTCGAGGCCGAGGACTGCCATCTGAAGCACGGCCCCAACATGACCGGCCGCGAGGGCCCGATGACCGCCTATGGCCTGGCGCGGCAGTGCCATGAGACGCTGATGGCCTATGGCGTCGCGGCCAAGCTGTCCTGTGAGCTGGGGGCGGTGACGCCGGCGTTGGAACACGTGGTCGAGGCGAACACGCTGCTGAGCGGGCTCGGTTTCGAGAGCGGCGGGCTGGCCGCCGCGCACGCCATCCACAACGGGCTGACGGCGCTCGATGAGACGCACGCCTACTGGCACGGCGAGAAGGTGGCGGTCGGCACGCAGGCGATGATGTTCCTGTCCGACAAGTCGCGCGAAACCATCGAGACGGTCTTCGGCTTTTGCGAATCCGTGGGCCTGCCGACCACGCTGGCCGATATCGGCCTCGCAGAGGCGGCGGATGCGCGCCTGATGCTGGCGGCGGAGCGGGCCTGCGCCCCCGGCGAGACCATCTACAACGAGCCGGTCGAAGTCACGCCACGGGCGGTGTTCGCCGCGCTGAAAACGGCGGATTCCTATGGCCGGCACCGGCGCACGACGAAAGCGGCCGTTAACGACTAGGCAATCCGGCCCGCCGACACTTGACATGGCGGCCTTGGAGTCAAAGGTGACTCTATCGAAGCCTTGGGGAGCGGAGTGGGCATGTTGCGGGTTCTGATTGTGGCGGTGGTGATGCTGGCGGCGCTGCCGGCGCGCGCGCAAATCGATCGCGGCATCGCCGCCTTCGAGGTCGACGATTTCGAGTCGGCGCTGAACGTGTTCCGGCCGTTGGCCGACATCGGCGATCCAGAGGCGCAGTACTGGCTGGCCCGGCACTATGACGCAGGGCTTGGGGTCGCGGAGGACCCGGACCAGGCGCTGGCCTGGTTCCGCAAGGCGGCCGACCAGGGCCATGCCGAATCTCAACGCGTGATCGGCATCTATTACGAAGAAGGCAAGGCCGTGGATCGGGACTTCGCGGCCGCGGCGATCTGGTACGAAAAGGCCGCCGAGCAGGGCAACGCCAAGGCGCAGCGAAATCTGGCGGCGCTCTATTCCGACGGCCGCGGCGTGCGGGCCAGCAAGGCGACGGCGGCGAAATGGCTGCAACTGGCCGCCGATGGTGGCAACGCCAAGGCCAAGCGTAACCTCGCCTATCTGTACTACTACGGGTCCGGCGTGCCGCTGGACCGGACGCGCGCGGCCGAACTGTTCGCGGAGGCCTCGGCCGAGGGCGTCGGCAAGGCGGAGTTCGATCTCGGCCGGCTGTATTATCGCGGCCACGGTGTCGAGCAGGACTTCGCCCGGGCGGCGCGGCATTTCCGCACCGCCGCCATCGAGGGGCATTCCCGCGCGCAGCTGTTCCTGGGCCGCATGTTCCATCGCGGCGAGGGCGTACGGCAGGACGACACCAAGGCCTATTACTGGCTGTCGCTGGCCGCCGTGCAGGGCGAGGAGACGGCGGTGCCGCTGATCGAGCGGATCTCGGGCGAGCTGTCGGACGACGAGCGGCAGGCCGCCGAGAGCGAGGCACAGGCGTTCGAGCCGAAATAGCCGCTGCGACTGCGCCCGTGAACCGGCGGCGCGCCGATGGCGTATAACCGGGCATCGTCGTTCTTGCGCGCCGAGGCCCCGCCGTGACCCGTCTGTTGCCATCGCCCACCGCCATCCTGTTTGTTGTTCTGTTGACCGTTGTTGTCGCCTGCTCGGGATCGACGCAGAAACCAGGCGCGCCCTACCACCACACCACCACCGGCTTCCGCAACCCGGCGGGCAGCCCGGAGCGCGGGCCGTTCTGGGAGCGGGCGCCCTGGCTGCTGACGACGCCGTTCCGGCTGAGCGGTCGTAGCGGTGTCGTGGTGCCCGACGATCATGTGGTTCCGCCGGCGGAAGCGCTGGCCGCGTTCAACGCGGCGACGGACGAGGACACCATTACCTGGATCGGCCACATGACGGCGCTGCTGCGTATCGACGGGGCCGTGGTGCTGACAGATCCATGGTTTACGGACTACGCGACGCCGGTGCCGCCGTTGGGGCCGAAGCGGGTGGTGCCGCCGGGTCTGGCGATCGATGACCTGCCGCCGATCGATGTGGTGGTGATCTCGCACAGCCACTACGACCATCTCGACCTGCCGACCATCGAGATGCTGCCGAACAAGGAACGCATCACCGCCGTGGTGCCGCTGAAGCTGGGCCGGTATTTCCGCGAGCGCGGCTATGATCAGGTGATCGAGCTGGACTGGTACGAGGAGACCGAGGCGGCGGGTCTTAGCTTCACCGCGCTGCCGGTGATCCATTGGTCGAAACGCTCGCTGTTCCGCACCAACGACACGCTCTGGGCATCGTTCGCCATCGAGGCGCGGAACGGGCTGCGGGTGTATTTCGGCGGCGATGCCGAATACGGCCCGGTCTACCGGGAAGTGAACGAACGCGCGGGCGGTTTCGACGTGGCGCTGATCTCGATCGGCGCGTTCCTGCCGCGGGCGGTGATGAACGGCGCGCACTGCGTACCGGATCCGTGTATGCAACTTGCCATCGATCTGAATTCGCACACGCTGGTCGGCATGCATTGGGGCACGGTGCGGCTCGGCGACGACGGATTCCTGGAGCCGGCCGAACGCTTCCGCGCCGCGGGCCGCAAGCGCGGCCTGCCCGACGAGCGGGTCTGGCTGATGCGGATCGGCGAGACCCGCGTGCTGCCAAGGCGACCGGAGGTGGCGACGCAGTAGCGGGGCGGCGGTGTATATTGGTTCCGACCAGATTGCGGGGAGGGATCGATGGCCGGGTATCCGGGCAGCGAAGACGAGCGGCGGGTCGACTACGCGGCGCTGCGGGACGTGGTGGCGCGGACCTTCGCGGCCTGCGGCATGTCCGACGCGGACGCGGGGCTCCTGGCGGAAACGCTGGCCGTGGCCGACCTGCGCGGCGTGCATTCGCACGGCACGCTTCGGGTGCCGGACTATGTCGCCAAGCTGACGGTGGACGGCGTCGATCCGCGCGGGACGCCGCGTGTCGCGCGGGACGCCGGCGCGGCCATCGTCATCGACGGCGGCAATTCCATGGGTCAGATCGGTGGCGCGTTTGCCATGCGGTTGGCCATCGAGCGGGCGCGCGACCTTAACGTTGCCGTGGCCACGGTTGGCGGCAGCAACCATTGCGGGGCCATGGCCTATTTCGCCATGCAGGCGCTGCCGCACGACATGATCGGCATCGCCACCACGAACGCGCTGCCGACCATGGCGCCGTGGGGCGGCGCCGAGAAGATCGTCGGCATCAATCCGATTGCCGTGGCGATCCCGGCCGCCACGGCCGATCCTGTTGTGTTCGACGCCGCCTTCAGCGGCTCGTCGCACGGTAAGATCCGGGTCTATCACCAGAAGGGGCTGGCGCTGCCGGACGGCTGGGCCTTCGACGCCGACGGCCGGCCGACGACGGACACGGGCGCAGCGCTCGACGGCCTGCTGCAGCCGATCGGTGGCTACAAGGGCATCAGCCTGGCGATGATCATGGGGCTGTTGTCGAGCCTGCTGTCGGGCGCCGGCTACGGCACCGAGTCCGGCAATATGGTTGACGGCGCGACGCCGGGGCGCGACGGGCACTTCTTCATGGCGATCAACGTCGCCGGCTTCGAGGACGTGGATACGTTCAAGCGGCGGGTCGATGGCGTCGTCGCTGAAGTTCATGACAGCCGGCGCGCGCCCGGTGTGGAGCGTCTTTTCGTGCCGGGCGAGCTGGAAGCCGAGACCGAGCGTCTGTATCGCCGCGACGGTATTCCGTTGAACGATGAGACGCTGTCGGCGATTACCGGCGCCGCGGCCGACCTGGGCGTCGACGCCGGAGCGCTGACGGCGTCCATCGCTTAGGGCATACTTGGCGCCATGGGGAAGACGGAACGCGAGATCTATCAACCGTCGGCGGAGCAGCGGGCGCTGTTCCCCGCGGTTTCCGGCAATACGGTCAACGGGCTCGGTGAGCCGGTGCGGCGGCGGCCGACGCCGATCTACTGGCACAGGCCCGAGGCGCTGGCGCACGGCAAGCTGCAGCTCTACATGATCGACAAGTTCCTGAAGGAGCCGGCGCTAGCCCAGAGCCACAAGGGCTTCGGCGGGCGTGGCCCGGAACAGGCCGATCCCGTGGCGCCCGCGCGTGCCGAGGATACGGCCGAGAGCTGGTCGACCCGAGTGAAGGAATTCGCGCTGGCGCACGACGCCGATCTGGTCGGCATTGCCCGGCTCGATCCGGACTGGGTGTTCGAGGGCTACGAGGTCGACGCGCCGTTCATCGTCATGCTGGGCGTGGCCATGGACCAGCCGCGGTTGGCGCGCACCGCGCCCGCGCTCGACTCGGCGCTGGAGGTGCAGGCGCAGTACAACCGCGGCACCCGCGCGGCGCGCTATCTGGCGAACTGGATCCGCGGCCAGGGCTGGCACGCCGCGCCGCATGGCGGCCCCTGGGCCGGGCCGGTGACGCTGATCCCGGCGGCGCTGGCCTGCGGCTTCGGCGAGCTCGGCAAGCACGGTTCGATCATCAACCGCAACTTCGGCTCGTCGTTTCGGCTTGCCGGCGTCACCACCGATCTACCGCTGCTGCCCGACCAGATCGATACGTTCGGGGCCGAGGACTTCTGCACCTCGTGCCAGGTCTGCAAGAACGCCTGCCCGCCGCAGGCGATCGTCGACGACAAGCAGATGGTCCGTGGCACGGCCAAGTGGTACGTCGACTTCGACAAGTGCATTCCCTATTTCAACGACACGCATGGCTGCGGCATCTGCATCGCCGTCTGTCCGTGGAGCCGGCCGGGCACGGCGCCGAAGCTGGCCGAGCGCATGACACGCCGTCGCGAGCGGCTGGCCGCCGAGTGAAGGTCGCGATCGTCGCGGCGCTGCTGTCCGCGGGCCTGCTGCTGTCGGCGTGCAGCGCGCCGGTGGTGCGGCCGGCGGGGCCCGCGGTGCAGACGCCGGCGCTGACGTCGGACGCGCTTATCGTCCGCGACGGCGCGCGGCTGCCGCTGTCGCGCTGGCTGCCGGACGGGCGCGTGCGGGCGAACGTGATCGCGCTGCACAGCTTCGGCGACTACCGAAAGAGCTTCGAGGAACTGGGAGCCTGGCTGGCAAGCCGTGGCATTGCCGTCTATGCCTATGACCAGCGCGGCTTCGGGGCCGCGCCGCATCCCGGCATCTGGCCGGGCGAGGCAGCCCTGGTCGACGATCTCGCCGACGCCGTCACGGCGCTCCGCGCCAGTCCCGGCGGCGCCGCCGCGCCGCTGTTCCTGTTGGGCGAGAGCATGGGCGGCGGCGTCGCCATGATCCAGGCGGCCCGCGCGCCGGCCGGCATCGACGGACTGATCCTGGCTGAACCGGCGGTGCGCGAGGGCATATACTTCCGCTACCTCTGGGATGCGGCGTTGTGGACCGCGGCCCGCACCGCGCCGGACGCCAGCGTCACCGTGTCGCGGACCTGGCATCGCGATCTGAGCCCGGCGGCGCGGGCCCGGCTTGGCGACGATCCGCTGGTGGTGCGCGAGGTGCGCGCCGACACCTATGACGGTCTGATCGACCTGACGGACTCGGCGACGGCGGCGGCCGAGCGGATAACGACCCCGACACTGCTGCTGTTCGGCCGGGCGACCGGCATCGTCAAGAAACGCTCGCTTTGCCACGCGTTCGATGACCTCGACGGCAACGTCACCGGGATCCAGTATCGCGGCGCGCCGCATCTGCTGTTGCATGCGCGCGACTGGCATCGGATCGCGGAGGACATCGCCGGCTGGATCGCGCGCGAGACACCGCCGTCCTTGAAGGCAAGCGGCACGGCCGTCTCGGCGGCGACGGCCTGCGGCTTACGGCACGCATGGTAAGCGGTTGTTAACCACGACGGGTGAGGGTGAGAGGCATGACCTCCACCGCGGCGCAATCGCCCAAGAACGTGACGCCAGCTTTGCCGGCCGTTCGCTTCGGACTGGCCGAGCTTGACGATCCGGCGGTTCTCGCGCGGACATCGGTTCTTGCCGCCGCGGCGTTTCGCGACAACGGCGTGCTGTTGATCGAGAATGCCTTCTCGACGGCGTTCATCGACAAGCTGCACGCCGCCTACACCGACGAATACCGGGCCTACTTCCTCGACCTCGATTATCCAGACGCGCTCAACGTCGGAGACAAGCGCACGATGATTACGGTGGCCTTCGCACCGCCGTTCAACGATCCCGATCTCTATGCCAGTCCGCTGGTGCTGCCGATCATCAGGCGCCTGCTGGGCGAGCGCTGCATCCTCGGCAGCTTCGGTTCGGTGACGTCGCTGCCCGGTTCGGATCTGCAGCACATGCACGCCGATCATCCGCGCCTGTTCGACGATGATCCGGTCGACGCGGCGATGCCGCCGTTCGCGATCACCATGATCGTGCCGTTGGTCGACCTGAACGAGACGAACGGCACGACGCGTGTCTATCCCGGCAGCCACAAGGCGCCGATCCCGACGGCCAAGAGCATGGCCCATTGCGACCCCGTCGCGTCGCGCGGCGCCTGCTTGTTGATGGATTACCGGTTGTTTCACGGCGGCACCCCGAACCGGTCGGCGGCGGTGCGGCCTATTCTCTACAATGTCTATTATCGGCCATGGTTTCGCGACTTCGTCAATTTCGGCAAGCAACCGCCGCTGGAGATCGATGCCGAGACCTATGGCGAAATCCCGGACAGCTACCGATCGCTGTTTCAATGGGCCTTGCGCGGCTGAGCGCGTACGACTGACCGAACGAACAAGCGACGCAAAAAAGAAACCGCCGACCCTGCAAGGCCGGCGGTCCCAACCGGAACTCGTTGTTCTGCTTATTAGCAGCCGGCGGCCTTCTTAAGCTGCGCGGCGGGGCGGAACTTGAGCACCTTTGACGCCTTGATGCGGATCGGCTCGCCGGTGCGCGGGTTGCGCCCCTTGCGCGCCGGCCGCTTGGTCACCGTGAAGGTGCCGAAGTTGCCGATGGTGTACTTGCCCTCTTTCTTCGAAGCTTTAAGGCCGGCCTCAAGCTCGCCAAGAACCAGATCGACGGCGCGTTTCGCCTCCGCCTTGCTGACCTTCCCCTTCTTGGCGACGCGTTCGATAAATATAGCCCTGCTCATATCTCACCTTCTGTGATCACGGGACGAAAACGGCAGACTTGTGCCAGAACGCTCCCATCGCGACAAGGATAAACTGCGCAAACCCCTTATTTTTAAGGCTTTGCCGCCCACCGCGCGAAGCAAATGCAGTATTTCACTGGGTTTGCGTGTGCAGGGAATCGCGAATCACTTCGCCTTGCATATCGATGGCCGGCGCGCAAAGCGCGACGCGGCGTGCGTGCTGTGGAACAATCGCCGCCGTCGGGTACATGGACCGTATGTCTCAAGGGGAGTCTGCCGATCATGACGAACACCATTGCCGATCTGATCGAGCATCGCTTCGGTCTGCCGAGCGACGCGGGCCGCGGGATGCCGGCCGACGGCACGCTGGCGCAGCTGCTCAAGCATCGCACGCATCGCCGGTATGCGGACGCGCCGGTGCCCGACGACCTGCTGCAGGTGCTGCTGGCCTGCGCGTTCTCGGCGCCGTCGAAGTCCGATCTGCAACAGGCCTCGGTCGTGCTGATCAAGGACGCGCGAAAACGTCAGGCGCTCGCCGACCTGATCCCGAGCATGCCGTGGATCGGGAGCGCGCCGGTGTTCATGGTATTCTGCGGCGACAACCGGCGCATCCGCCGGATCTGCGAGATGCGCGGCCGGCCGTTCGCCAACGACAATCTCGACAGCTTCATGAACGCCGCCGTCGATACCGGCCTGGTGATGCAGAGCTTCATCGTCGCCGCCGAAGCCGCGGGCCTGGGCTGTTGTCCGATCAGCGTGCTGCGCAACCACATCGACGCGGTGGCTGCGCTGCTGGAGCTGCCGGACGGCGTGTTTCCGCTGGCCGGTCTTTGCGTCGGCGTGCCAGCGCAGGAAGGTTATGTCAGCCTGCGCCTGCCACCGGCCGCGACCGTGCACACCGACCGTTACGACGACAGCGACCTGCCGGCGGCCATCGACGGTTACGACCGCCGGCGCGACGCGCGGTATTCGGTGCCGCCGGAAAAGCAGCGCTACGTCGACGACTACGGCGTCGCGGATTTCTACGGCTGGTCGGAAGACAAGGCCCGACAGGTATCGCGGCCGGAGCGTATGCAGTTGCGCGACTATCTCGAGCGCCACGGCTTCGCCTTGCGTTGAGTAGGCTTTTTTGTCGGCCAAATTGGCCTGTTCTCGACCCGTCCCACTCCCCCACCCGACCACCCACGGAAGTATGCTCAATGGGTGGTCGGGTGGGGGCGTGGGACGGGTCGAGTTCGATGCCCATCGGCATCGATATTGATAGGGGGAGGCGATGGCCTGGTTTTATCTTTTGCTCGCCGGCATGTGCGGCGTGATGGTGCCGTTGCAGGCGGGCATCAACGGCGAGCTGGCACGCCGTATCGGTCAGCCGGCGACGGCGGCGTTGATCTCCGTCGCGGTAACGTTGATGGTCTTCGTCAGCTATCGCCTGTTCCTGCGCGCGCCGCTGCCCGGCATGAAGGACTTCGCCGCCCTGCCGTGGTGGCTTTGGACCGGCGGTCTGCTCGGCGCCTTCTTCGTCATCGGCTCGCTGACCGCCGCACCGAAGATCGGCGCCGCCTCGCTGGTCGCTTTCGTCGTCGCCGGCCAGATCCTCGCCGCCCTGGCGCTCGATCACTTCGGCATCGCCGGTTATGCGACGCAGGCCTTCTCGCCGTGGCGACTGGTCGGCGCCGCCATGCTGATGGTCGGCGTCATTCTGATCCTCAACAGCTAGGCGAAACTAACGCCGCGATGGGTCGGTGCGCTGCTGCCGGATGCGCTCCTGGTCGAGGCGGCGGTCGCGGATGCGTTGCTGCTGTTGCTCGATCAGCATGCGGTGGCTGCTGCCGCCCCAGTCCCGGGTACAGCCGGCGGCCTGGCCGCGGCAGAAGTCGCGGAATTGACGGTTGAGCGCCGGCGGCGGGCTGACCAGCGGCCGCACCTGCTGGCGCGACGACGACGGCGGTGGCGACGGCGCCACGATGGATGGCGATGGCAGAGGCCGGATAAGCGAAGGCGTCGGCCGTTGCACGCCCGGCGACGGATCGGGCAGGCGGGGCACGCGCGCGGAAATCGCCGGCCGGCCCTGCACCAGCGACGGCACCGATCTGTTCAGGCCGAGCGTCGGCGGCTGCGACGACGACTGGGCCGGTTCACCATCGGCCGATGACGCGGTCTGCGCCGCCGCCGGGGCCGGCAGCACGGCCAGCCCGAACGCGATGATGGCCAGTCGACTCCACATTGCGCGACCTCCTGGCGAGCGAGCGTTACGATAGCACCTGGCGCGTGGCGGTTCCGTGTTATCGTCGCGGCCGTCTTGCGTTTGGGAGCCAACGAACCATGACCGAGCCGTCACCAGCCGTCCACGTCGACATCGAAACGCGGTCCGACGGCGGCCGTATCGCCACCGTCACCTACGACAATCGATATAAGTTGAACTGCCTGCCATCGCCACTGCTGGCCGAATTCGTCGCCGCGTTCGAGCGGCTGGCCGCAGACGACGACCTGCGCGCCGTGGTGCTGACCGGCGCCGGCGACAAGGCCTTCATCGGCGGCGCCGACATCAACGAGCTGTCGGATCTGACGCCGGAGACGGCGCGCGCTTTCATCTCGAAGGTGCAGGCGGCCTGCGGCGCCGTGCGCGCGCTGCCGGTGCCCGTGGTGGCGCGCATCCGCGGCTACTGCCTGGGCGCGGGGCTTGAGATCGCCGCCGCCTGCGATCTGCGCATCGCCGACGACAGCGCCGTGTTCGGCATGCCGGAGGTCCGGGTCGGTCTGCCGTCGGTCGTCGAGGCCGCGCTGCTGCCGCAGCTCGTCGGCTGGGGCAAGGCGCGCGAGATGGTCTATCTGGCGCTGAACTATTCGGCCGCCGAGGCGGCGGCGATGGGGCTGGTCGAGCGCCTGGTCGCGCCGGCCGAGCTGGATGCCGCCGTGGCGGAATGGGTTGACCATATCGCGTCGGCCGGACCGCTGGCGATCCGGGCGCAGAAGGCGTTGGTCGCCAAATGGGAGGCGCTGCCGCTGGCCGACGCCATCCGGGCCGGTATCGACTCGCTGGCCGACAGCTATCACACCGACGAGCCGCGCCGGATGATGCAGCCGTTTTTCGATCGCAAACGCTGAACGGAGACCGGCAACGGATGTCCGACGTCTGGGTGTTCGGCTACGGATCGCTGATGTGGGATCCGGGATTTCGGCACGCCGATACGGCGCCGGCGCTGATCCGCGGCTGGCATCGCGCCTTCTCGATCGTCAGCCACGAGAGCTGGGGCAGCGCCGACCGGCCCGGTCTGGTCGCCGCGCTGCATGCCGGCGGCGCCTGCCGGGGACTGGCGTTGCGCGTGCCGCGGCGCGATTGGGCGGACGCGCGCGACTATCTCGATCGGCGCGAGAACGCCTACCGGCGGATTGCGGCGACGGTCGAGCTGCACGATGGTGGACGGCAAACGACGGTTTCCGCCGTGACGTATGTATTCGACCCCGCACATGAACGCGCCGTCGGCAAGCTGCCGCTCATGGAGACGGCGCGCCTGATCGCCCAGGGCGAGGGGCGCAAGGGCAGCGCGCGCAGCTATCTCTTCAACACGGTCGATTGTCTGACCGACATGGGCAGCCGGCCCGGGCAGCCCCTGCGCAAGCTGGTCGACGCAGTCAACGCGCGAGCGCCGCGGCGTCGGCCATGATGCGGGTCGGAGATGTAGGCTAGGGCCCGGCCGGCTGGTTGCGGCGGTCTTCCTGCTGCCGGATCCACTCGAGATCACGCGCCACGCATTCGTTGTATTCCGGCGTGCCCTTGACGAACCCGGCCCGTTCGCAACGTTCCTGGAACCAGGTCGGACGTTCGGTCTGGCAGGCCGACAGCGCGGCGCCGAGAGCGGCGAAAAAGATCAGACGCGACATGTGGGTCATGGGAAAAAGCCGGCCGCCGTCGACGTTAACGAATCACGAACCATAACGTATCACAGGCCCTGCCGGTCGACGATTTTACCGTCGGCACGCCGTCCACCGGCGCCGGCCGTGACAATGCCGTGACCGGCGGTAAGGAATCGGTAAAGGTTTTTCTGTCAGGCTGACCATCAAGCTCACACAATCAATGGTCCCGGATCGGTCGCCATGCGTACCCCAGCGCGACTGGAAAGGAGGATCACATGTGGTACCAACTCGCCGTCAGACTGGGCGCCGTTCGCAGAAACCGAAAGGGCGCGACCGCGATCGAATATGCGTTGATCGCCGCCGGCATCTCACTGGCCATCATCACCACGGTGTTCCTGCTCGGCACCGACGTGCTCGGACTCTACCAGGACGTCGAGAGCGGCTTCGCCAGCAACGGTTGATTGGGGGCCGGTCAAAGCTGATCGAGACGATCGGCGCCGGCCTCACCGGGTCAGCGCGCCGTCGAACTCGACCTCGAGCACGCCGGCGAGTTTTTCCAGACGATCCCGGCCGCGGATATAGAGCGTCGAGCCCTTGCGGTCGATGATGCCGCCGCTCGCGAGCTGGCTCATGGAGCGCGCCACCGTCTCACGCGTCGTGCTGGCGCGACTGGCGATCACCTTGTGCGTCGGCACGTTGCGGATCGCCCATTCGCCGTTTTCAGGCCCCGTCTCCTCGGCCAGCCGCAGCAGCTCGACATAGACCCGCTGCACGGCGCCCAGCGTCGACAGATCCATAATCCGCTCGTCGCAGGACCGCACGATGGCGGCGAGCTTGTTCATGACCACCAAAGCCAACTCGGGATTGTCCCGCAGCAGATCGATGAACAGCCGCGGCGACAGCGAGGCCAGCAGGCAGTTGTCGATCGCCACCACGCTCGCCGAGCGGGGCTGACCGTCGATGGCCGAGAGCTCGCCGAAAAAGCCGCCGGCGCCGACGCGCGCCAACGCGATCTCGCGGCCGGTCATCGAGAAGTTGACAACCTGCACCGAACCGTCGACGACGAAATAGACGTCGCGATCGTCGCTGTCCTTGTCGAGGATCTGCTCCTCGGACTTATAGCGCCGCCAGCGGCATCGTTTTTCCAGGTTTCGTAGCGCCTCGGCGGGGATATCCGCCAGAAGCTGAACGCCGTCGAGACGGCTTTGCGCATCCCCTGTCACGTCGAACTGTCCCCTGAGCGTGCCCGTTGCGTGCCGGTGTCGCCGAGTATACACAAAAAGCCGCCGCCGACGACGCTCGACGCGGCATGGCATCGCAGTGGAGACGCCGGGCTAGCCGCCGAGCAGGAGCGCGTCGCGTTCGTAGAGCCGGCGCGCCAGGTGCAGCAGCGCCAGCGCGGCGAGGCTGGTGGCGACCACCGACAAAGCCGCCTGCGCCGGGTCGACCGGTTCGTTGCGAACGAGCTGGCCGATCAGCAGGATCTGCCCGAAGGTCGGCAGCGCCATCATCCAGAGCTGCGCCTTCAGCGGCACGAAGACCAGGATCATGCCCGGCAGCGCCGGGATCAGCGGCAGCAGGCCGAGATAGGTCTGCGTCTCCTTGTAGCTGCGGCTGGCGGCGGCGACGATAATCTGCAGCGCCACCGCGAACAGCATCAGCGGCAGGCTGATGACGAAGATGGCGACGAAGACGTCGAGACCGGGATCGATCGGCACGCCGAAGCCGCCGAGCGACAACAGGCCGAACATGGCCTTGAACGCGGTGAGCTGCAGGAGCACGGTGACCGCGGTGAAGGCAAGCGTCGCCATCGCCTTGCCGAGCATGACGTCGCGCCGCGCCACCGGATTGACCAGCAGCGGCTCCAGGCTGCCGCGCTCGCGTTCGCCGCTGGTGCTGTCGATCGCCAGATAAACGCCGCCGACGAAGATGGTGAAGATCACGAACGGCGGCAGCATGTTGAGGAAAAATCCGGCGAGACTGCGGCTTTCGCTGACGTTCACGTGCGCGATCCGCAACGGCCGGGCGCTGGCTGGATCGATGCCGTGGCGCCGCAGGCGGTCATCGGCGAGCTCGGCGGCATAGCGTTGCAACAGGCCGGCGACGCGGCCGCTGCTGACGACCGTCGAAAGCCGGGTGGTGCTGATCAGCAAGCTGAGCCCCGCGGGCCTTTCGGCCGCCAGGTCGACGGCAAAGCCGTCGTCGACGATGAGCGCGATCTCGATATTGCCGTCGCGCACCGCGGCGGCCGGATCGTCGGGCGCGGCGGTGACCTCGATGCCGTTGTCCCTGAGGAAGGCGAGCAGTTCGGGCGCCCGCTCGCCGCCGGCGACCGCCAGCGTCACCGGGGCGTCGCCGCCTCGGCTGGTCAGGCCGCCGACGAAGGCCATCAGCAATCCCAGCAGCGTCGCGCCCACCAGCGGATAGATCAGGGCGACGAAGACGCTGCGCCGGTCGCGCAGGTTGTCGACCATCTCCTTAGCGAACACCACGCCGACGGCTGACGTCACGCCGCGCTCCCGAGACCGGCCTCAGGGCCGCCGATGCTCTGCAGGAAGACATCTTCGAGGGCCGCGCAGCCGGTGCGCCGACGCAGCTCGTCCGGCGTGCCGCTGGCGACGACGCGGCCGCCGGCGATAACCACCAGGCGATCGCAGAGCGCCTCGACCTCGGCCATGATGTGGCTCGACAGCAGGATGCAGCGACCGGCGTCGCGCAGCTCGGCGATCAATTGCCGTACCGCCCGGCCGGCGCCGATATCCAGACCGTTGGTCGGCTCGTCGAGGATCAGGTTGCGCGGTTCGTGCACCAGCGCGCGAGCCAGCGCCACCTTCAGCGACTGGCCGCGCGAGAATCCCTTGGCCCGCCGGTCGGCGATGTCGGCCATGCCGAGGCGGTCGATCAGATCATCGCAGCGGGCCTCCAACGCATCGGACGGCAGGCCGTGCAGACGGCCGAAATAGCGGATGTGCTCGCGCGCGGTCAGGCGCGGATAGAGGCCGCGCGCATCGGGCAGCACGCCGATCCGACGCTGCACCTCGCGGGGCTGCGTGGCGGCGTCGAAGCCGTCGACGCGGGCCCTGCCGGCGTCCGCCCGGAGCGCCGTGTAGAGAATGCGCAGGCTGGTGGTCTTGCCGGCGCCGTTCGGGCCGATCAGACCGGTGATCTCGCCGTCGCGGGCGGTGAAGCTGACGCCGCTCAGCGCCTGCAGGCCGCGGAACGCCTTCGACAGATGGCGGACGTCGATCACGGCGTGCCCTGGTCGCCGAGGGGCGGCGCGTGTTCGCCCAGCACCGCCAGCGCTTCGCGCAGCGTCGGCATGGTCTGGCGCACCGCCTCTTCGCCCGCGGCGATGGCGTCCGGCGCCTGGTCGAATTCCAGCAGGCCGATATGGCCGACCTTGGGCGCGATCATCACATCGGGCGGATCGCCGGCCAGCCGCGACCGGCTGATCCGGTCCTGCAGGATGCCGAGCGAGGCGACCATCACGTTGAACAGGCCCGGCGCGCCCTCGGCCTGCCCGAACAGCTGCGACAGCAGGTTGCCGCCATTGCCGCCGCCGTTTCCGTTCGTGGCGGCGGCGGCCTGGGCGGGGGACGGCGTGCGGCGGCTGCCGAACATGTCGGCGTTGAGGTTGACCGCGATCACCAGCCGGGCGCCGAAGGCGCGGCAGACCGACACCGGCACCGGGTTGACCAGGGCGCCGTCGACCAACGCCTGGTTGTCGATCTCGTGCGGCGTGAACACGCCGGGCAGCGCGTAGGAGGCCCGGAGCGCGTCGACCAGGGCGCCGCGGCGCAGCCAGATCTCGTGGCCGGTCTCGAGCTCGGTGGCGACCGCCGCGAATGGCACGTCCAGGTCTTGGACCCGCATGTCGCCCAGATTGTCGTTCAGCAGTCGGGTCAGTCGGCGGCCGCCGATCAGGCCGCCGGCGCTGAGCGACAGGTCGAGATAGCGCAGGATGCGCATGCGGTTCAGGCCGCGCGCCCAGTCCTCCAGCACGTCCAGATGTCCGGCCAGCCAGACGCCGCCGACCAGCGCGCCGATCGAGGTGCCGGCGACGATGTCGGGGCGGATGCCTTCGGCGACCAGCGCCCGGATGACCCCGATATGGGCCCATCCACGGCCGGCGCCGCTGCCGAGTGCCAATCCAATGCGCGGGCGGGTCATCTTGACCGCTGTTTTAGTCGGACAATGGCTGAATTTCGGTTAACCATCGCATGCGGCGGTTTGCCGGGCAAAAAGCATCTGCGTGGCGCGTTGCGGACGGGCCGAAATCTTTTTCAAAACGTTTACGTTTGCCGCTTGCGCCGGTCGGGGGCGATGTATATAACCGGGGTTTGCGCCCTGCAGTTTCTTAGTGGCTCTTGAGCGGTGCGACGGCCGGTCCCGACATCAAACCGGTGGCACGCTCCGCAACCTCTTGGGCCGTTTCGAGGTGGTGGGACGCAACCGACGCCCGGCTTCCGGTGCCGTCGAGGGCTCTTTGACATTGTTGGTTTAAGGGAAGGGAAGCGTGGACGGCGGCGTTTTGTGCTGTCGTTTTTGGCTTTCCTGTTTGCCGCGGGGTTGGCCTGGTTTCGGCCGGGTTGGTTTCGTGGTGACGAAGAAGTCTTGTGCGACAGCAATTGATGAGCGATTGGGTCGTGCGTTGTTCTGTCGTGTCGGTTTTGGCCGGTGCGGTGGGTTGATGCATGGCTTCAAGAGCGTCAAGCCTCAATTTGAGAGTTTGATCCTGGCTCAGGACGAACGCTGGCGGCAGGCCTAACACATGCAAGTCGAACGGGAAGCTGGTCTTCGGACCAGTGGAGAGTGGCGCACGGGTGAGTAACGCGTGGGAATTTACCTTTTGGTGGGGGATAACCCCGGGAAACTGGGGCTAATACCGCATACGCCCGGTCCTTATGGATTGGGGAAAGATTTATCGCCGAAAGATGAGCCCGCGTCCGATTAGGTAGTTGGTGTGGTAACGGCGCACCAAGCCTTCGATCGGTAGCTGGTCTGAGAGGACGATCAGCCACACTGGGACTGAGACACGGCCCAGACTCCTACGGGAGGCAGCAGTGGGGAATATTGGACAATGGGCGCAAGCCTGATCCAGCCATGCCGCGTGAGTGAAGAAGGCCCTAGGGTTGTAAAACTCTTTCACCGGTGAAGATAATGACGGTAGCCGGAGAAGAAGCCCCGGCTAACTCCGTGCCAGCAGCCGCGGTAATACGGAGGGGGCTAGCGTTGTTCGGAATTACTGGGCGTAAAGCGCGCGTAGGCGGTTTGTTAAGTTGGGCGTGAAAGCCCGGGGCTCAACCCCGGAGGTGCGTCCAAAACTGGCAGACTAGAGACCGAGAGAGGGTGGTGGAATTCCCAGTGTAGAGGTGAAATTCGTAGATATTGGGAAGAACACCGGTGGCGAAGGCGACCACCTGGCTCGGCCCTGACGCTGAGGCGCGAAAGCGTGGGGAGCAAACAGGATTAGATACCCTGGTAGTCCACGCCGTAAACGATGTGTGCTAGATGTTGGAGGGCTTGCCCTTCAGTGTCGCCGTTAACGCATTAAGCACACCGCCTGGGGAGTACGGCCGCAAGGTTAAAACTCAAAGGAATTGACGGGGGCCCGCACAAGCGGTGGAGCATGTGGTTTAATTCGACGCAACGCGCAGAACCTTACCAGCCCTTGACATGGGGAGTATGGGCCTGAGAGATCGGGTCCTTCAGTTCGGCTGGCTCCCGCACAGGTGCTGCATGGCTGTCGTCAGCTCGTGTCGTGAGATGTTGGGTTAAGTCCCGCAACGAGCGCAACCCTCGCCTTCAGTTGCCATCGGTTCGGCCGGGCACTCTGGAGGAACTGCCGGTGATAAGCCGGAGGAAGGTGGGGATGACGTCAAGTCCTCATGGCCCTTATGGGCTGGGCTACACACGTGCTACAATGGCGGTGACAGTGGGCAGCGATGGCGCAAGCCGGAGCTAATCTCCAAAAGCCGTCTCAGTTCGGATTGTTCTCTGCAACTCGAGAGCATGAAGGTGGAATCGCTAGTAATCGCGGATCAGCATGCCGCGGTGAATACGTTCCCGGGCCTTGTACACACCGCCCGTCACACCATGGGAGTTGGCTTTACCCGAAGCCGGTGCGCTAACCGCAAGGAGGCAGCCGACCACGGTAAGGTCAGCGACTGGGGTGAAGTCGTAACAAGGTAGCCGTAGGGGAACCTGCGGCTGGATCACCTCCTTTCTAAGGATTCGGAGATCAGGGGTCAGATGCCAGATGTCGGAAGGTCTAGGCCTTCGGACGCTGCGGGACTGACCGGATCTCTGAGCTTTGGACAAAAACGGTTGGGTGTTGTTTGACAACTGTCATCCGACCTTCAACTCCTGAAGACGCCGCCGTCTTCGTTTCTCTTCCCACTGTCAGGTATCGGGGATCAGGGATCGGGCATCGACCGCACGTGGTTGCGGATGCCCGATCCCTGATCCCCGTCCCCTGATCTGGGCCTGTAGCTCAGTTGGTTAGAGCGCACGCCTGATAAGCGTGAGGTCGGTAGTTCAAATCTACCCAGGCCCACCAATCGGGTGTCAGGCGTCAGGGATCGGGCATCGGCGATATGTGTTGCCGATTCCTGTCACCGGATCCCCGAAACCCGGTTCGGGGCTGTAGCTCAGTTGGGAGAGCGCCTGCTTTGCAAGCAGGAGGTCATCGGTTCGATCCCGTTCAGCTCCACCAAGGCGCGCCTGCGGCGCGCCAGGGATCAGGTATCGGGGATCAGGCATCAGGGTCCAGGGATCGGATGTCAGTTGTCAGCGGTTGGTTGTCGGGTTGGTCCGATGCCTGAGCGCTGAGATCTGTCATCTGTTTATCGTTGTTTTGACGGAAACGTTTTTTGACATTGTGAAGAGGGTTCTAACCGACGAAGTGGATTGTCGGGCAGGGACGTTGCGTCCCGGGTTTATCGGTTTATCCGATCCCCGAGACCTGATCCCCGATGCCCGAAGGATCCGCTTCGACTGATCTGGAAATTTTGTTCTTCACGAGAGCTTGGAATCCGGGTCTGGGGTTCTGCATCTGCCGGTCTTGGTGGTTGGTTATCTGACTTCTGATACCTGACTTCCGACATCTGCTTTTGATGCCTGATTCCCGATCCCTGATCTCTGGGTTTTAGTGACGATCAAGCGTCTTAAGGGCATTTGGTGGATGCCTTGGCACCGAGAGGCGATGAAGGACGTGGTAGGCTGCGAAAAGCCGCGGGGAGCTGCCAGCAAGCTTTGATCCGTGGATCTCCGAATGGGGAAACCCGGCCCGTAAGGGTCATCGTTGTCTGAATCCATAGGGCAGCGAGGCGAACCCGGCGAACTGAAACATCTCAGTAGCCGGAGGAAAGGACATCAACCGAGACTCCGCTAGTAGTGGCGAGCGAACGCGGACCAGGCCAGTGGCGATTGTCAGTGAACCGGAACGGTCTGGAAAGGCCGGCCGTAGTGGGTGATAGCCCCGTACGGGTAAAGCTGACAGGCGTCCTTGAGTAGGGCGGGACACGTGAAATCCTGCTTGAACATGGGGGGACCACCCTCCAAGCCTAAGTACTCCTCGGTGACCGATAGCGAACCAGTACCGTGAGGGAAAGGTGAAAAGCACCCCGACGAGGGGAGTGAAACAGACCCTGAAACCGAATGCCTACAATCAGTGGGAGCCCGGTCTTCAAATCGCTTCGCGATTGGAAGACCTTTGTTGTTGCCGCTCGCGGCGGTCAGCGTTGCTGACGCCTCCGCGGGAGGCGCGCCAAAAGGCGCGGCGCGCGGTCGCGCTTGCCTCGCTTTAGCCCGTGTAAAGCTCGGAACTCCGAGCCGCGACGCGGCGAGGCAAGGCCAAGTGGCCGCCGGCCGGTCAGGCCGAACCAAGGCCGCGGATGCGGCCGCCCGGCGCCTGAGGGCAACAACAAAAACACGGTCTTCGAATGGCGGAGCCATTTGATGACCGGGTGACCGCGTACCTTTTGTATAATGGGTCAGCGAGTTGGTGTTGCGAGCGAGCTTAAGCCGTGAGGTGTAGGCGGAGCGAAAGCGAGTCTGAACAGGGCGCCTTAGTTCGTAGCATCAGACCCGAAACCGGGTGATCTAGCCATGTGCAGGTTGAAGGTGCGGTAACACGCACTGGAGGACCGAACCCACCGACGTTGAAAAGTCGGGGGATGACGTGTGGCTAGGGGTGAAAGGCCAAGCAAACCCGGAAATAGCTGGTTCTCCGCGAAAACTATTTAGGTAGTGCGTCGTGTCTGACCATCGGGGGTAGAGCACTGGATGGGCTAGGGGGGAGCGATCCTTACCAAACCTAACCAAACTCCGAATACCGATGAGTTCGAGCACGGCAGACAGACGGCGGGTGCTAAGGTCCGTCGTCGAAAGGGAAACAGCCCAGACCGCCAGCTAAGGTCCCGAAGTCGTGGCTAAGTGGGAAAGGATGTGGGAAGGCCAAAACAACCAGGAGGTTGGCTTAGAAGCAGCCATCCTTTAAAGAAAGCGTAATAGCTCACTGGTCTAAACAAGCCGGCCTGCGCCGAAGATGTACCGGGGCTCAAGCCACGCACCGAAGCTGCGGATGTCAGGGATCAGTTATCAGGTATCAGGGATCGGATGGTCGAACGGTTTGAAGACCTGGAGGTCTTCCAGCGGGCGTATCGCCTGTCGTTGGAGGTCCACCGGGCGAGCCTCGACTTTCCGTCTCTAGAGCAACATGCGCTCGCCGACCAGGTTCGGCGGGCGTCGAAGTCGATTTGCGCCAACATTGCCGAAGGCTTTGGCCGTCAGGCGATGTCGGCGGCCGAGTTCAAGCGGTTTTTGCTGATCGCGCTCGGGTCGAGTGACGAGATGCGCGTTTGGGCGCGCTATTGTCTCGATCTCGGCTATATCGACGACGATGTCTGGCAGCATTGGCGAGATGAATACCATGTCATCTCGAAGATGCTGCAGACCTTGCACAGGCGATCGGGTCCCCCATCCGATCCCTGATACCTGTTATCTGATCCCTGGCGTGGTAGCGGAGCGTTCCGTAGGCCTGTGAAGGGATTGCCGCGAGGCGTCCTGGAGGTATCGGAAGAGCGAATGCTGACATGAGTAGCGAGATGAGTGTGAGAGACACTCACGCCGAAAGTCCAAGGGTTCCTGCGCAAGGCTAATCCGCGCAGGGTGAGCCGGCCCCTAAGGCGAGGGCGAAAGCCGTAGTCGATGGGAACGGGGTTAATATTCCCCGGCCTGGTGGAGGTGACGGATGCCGTAAGTTGTTCGCGTTTATTGGATTGCGCGGGCAGCGAAGGCGTCCCAGGAAATAGCCCCACCGTATAGACCGTACCCGAAACCGACACAGGTGGACAGGTAGAGCATACCAAGGCGCTTGAGAGAACGGTGCTGAAGGAACTCGGCAAAATGCCTCCGTAACTTCGGGAGAAGGAGGCCCGGCTGTTGGGCAACCAGTGGTCGGGGGCACAGACCAGGGGGTGGCGACTGTTTACTAAAAACACAGGGCTCTGCGAAGCCGCAAGGCGCGGTATAGGGTCTGACGCCTGCCCGGTGCCGGAAGGTTAAGAGGAGAGGTGCAAGCTTCGAATCGAAGCCCCGGTGAACGGCGGCCGTAACTATAACGGTCCTAAGGTAGCGAAATTCCTTGTCGGGTAAGTTCCGACCTGCACGAATGGCGTAACGACTTCCCCGCTGTCTCCAGCACCGACTCAGCGAAATTGAACTCTCCGTGAAGATGCGGAGTACCCGCGGTCAGACGGAAAGACCCCGTGCACCTTTACTACAGCTTTGCAGTGGTATCAGGGATGGCATGTGTAGGATAGGTGGGAGCCTTTGAAGCGTTGGCGCCAGTCGACGTGGAGGCAGCCTTGAAATACCACCCTTGTGATCTCTGCTATCTAACCGCGGCCCGTTATCCGGGTCCGGGACCCTGCATGGCGGGTAGTTTGACTGGGGCGGTCGCCTCCCAAAGAGTAACGGAGGCGCGCGAAGGTAGGCTCAAGCTGGTCGGAAATCAGCTGTTGAGTGCAATGGCATAAGCCTGCCTGACTGCGAGAGGGACACCTCGAGCAGAGACGAAAGTCGGTCATAGTGATCCGGTGGTCCCGCGTGGAAGGGCCATCGCTCAACGGATAAAAGGTACGCCGGGGATAACAGGCTGATAACCCCCAAGAGTCCATATCGACGGGGTTGTTTGGCACCTCGATGTCGGCTCATCACATCCTGGGGCTGGAGCAGGTCCCAAGGGTTCGGCTGTTCGCCGATTAAAGTGGTACGTGAGCTGGGTTTAGAACGTCGTGAGACAGTTCGGTCCCTATCTGCCGTGGGTGTTGGAGACTTGCGAGGCGCTGCCCCTAGTACGAGAGGACCGGGGTGGACGGACCGCTGGTGGACCGGTTGTGGCGCCAGCCGCACTGCCGGGTAGCTATGTCCGGACGGGATAACCGCTGAAAGCATCTAAGCGGGAAGCCCTCCTCAAAACCAGGTCTCCCTTGAGAGCCGTGGAAGACCACCACGTCGATAGGCCGGAGGTGGACGCGCAGCAATGTGTGCAGCTAACCGGTACTAATCGCTCGATCGGCTTGATCGTCACATATCCAGAGGTCAGGGATCGGGTATCAGGCATCGGATGCCTGTCCCCCGACCCCCGACCCCATCCTGCTGAAGAACAACAACCAGATCGTCGACCCGTCAGGCCCGGACGCAGGTGTCGGATACCATCCGATCCCTGATCCCCGATCCCTGACCCCTGATCTTCGTCGGCCTGGTGGCTCTAGCGAGGGGCCCGCACCCGATCCCATCCCGAACTCGGCCGTGAAAACCCTCAGCGCCGATGGTACTGCGTCTTAAGGCGTGGGAGAGTAGGTCGCCGCCAGGCCTACCAAGACCAGAGGTCAGGGATCAGGCATCGGGGATCGGAGAACAAACCAACCAACAACAAAACCAACACCCGCGCCGGCAGCACACACAACCGAACCCTCTTCGCAATCATGTCGCAAAAACAAGAACGGGCGGCGGCCCGATCCGATCCCGGATCCCCGTCCCCCGATCCCCGACAACCGCGGGGTGGAGCAGCCCGGTAGCTCGTCAGGCTCATAACCTGAAGGTCGCAGGTTCAAATCCTGCCCCCGCAACCAAATTTTTCTTTGAAATCAATAAATTAGAAGAGAGGCTCGCTTATGAACAAGCGAGCCTCTCAAAATTTATAGCATATTTATAGCAAGCTGAAATGAAGCCACGAGCGGTTCAAGAGCACTTCCGGTGCCTCTTGCCCATGTCGATTTTGGATGCACCGATCCGGCCGCCGCAGAAAAAATGTTCAACTTAGGCGGAGCCGTAACGTCGACTATCAGTGAGAGGCTATCGGCATTGCCGCCGCCAGACTTCCCGTCCGGCGGCCCGAAAAACTCGGTACAGCCTTATCTCGTATTCCGGTTATCTGCGACGATCCGTCTTCCGGCCAAAAAACAGGTAGAAGTGCCGAGGATTGAACTACATGTCCTCATCACCCCTGCAAGTCTGTTGGCCAACCTTGTGGGCCTGCTCTTAATGTTGTCGCGGTTGTGCCCGAGGCACGATCCGTAATCTCAGATTACGTTGGTCGGAGCCTTGATCTGATTGCATGATTCAACGAATTTCGGGATGGCGAGTCGAGCGATAAGTTGTTGTCCGCCAAGCTGAAACAAACAGAATCCGAACCATAGACCAAGGGTTCTCCGTCCATAGATCACAGGTTCGGATTATGCGGCGCATTGGCAACCAAATTAGATTGCAACGAGCGACTGCCTCCTAAGCGGTAGGTCGGAGGTTCGAATCCTCCCGGGGTCGCCATTCTTCGAGGGTCCGTGCAGCGACACCTTGTTCTTCGTCACGCCTTCGGGCCTTGGCTTTAAACCCACTTCGCGCTGTTGCCAACGCTATTCTCGGCCACGGTGCGGCTTGGTCGACCGACATCAAGCTCGCAGCAATCCGCGAAGTCGCTCAACGCGGGTGCTCTGTTCTTGTTTGCAGTCGCAGCGTATACGTAGGAGAGCAGGTAATGATCATTTGATACGCTGCGGATCAGCATCTGCGTGGCTGCCCCTAAACAAAGTTAATTGGCTAAGCGGTAAGACATGCCAGATTTAGTGTATGTTCGGACAGACACCGGTTACTGGCCTATAGTTGGAATACCGAGCCAACACGCTTGCAGCCGAGTTTTTCGTAGTACAGGTCCTCGTCAGATAAGACGTAAACGACTTGATCTAAATGGTCTTGCGTTAGCTCTTTTAGCAGCTCTTTCCCGTAGCCATTGTTTCTGAATGTCGGCGCTACATAGAGTTCGCTTACATAAACTCCGAAACCATCCACTAAAGCACGGAGATATCCGCACACCTCTCCTTGACTCTTGCAAATGTATGTTTGGCTGCTCAGCAATGCGCTCTTGAAAACATCTACCGTGCCTGTATGTGTAAACGAGTTCCATTCTGGCTCTTTTTTTAGAAGAGCGATTAACTCAGATTCGTATGTCTTATCGTATCTGAAAATGTTGCTCATCAAGTCTCTCAAAAATTGGCGAACCCACAGCAGAGGACAGCAGTGTCCAAGGCTTTGAGGTGCGTTCCGCACGCTCTTGGACACTACGATGGAGGCCCGCATTGTGGAAGCCTTGCCGCTGCGCCTAGACCGGGCCGGCCGCATTGGGCTGGGTGTTTTGCGGCGCCTGGAAGGCTGTGCCTCTCACTGCATCCTGTTCGAATGCCGCTGATGGGCTGATGGTGTAGAAAAAGTCTTCTCTGAAGTAGGTTTGACCTGCTGTTTCAGTCGTCCCTAGGTAAAGGAGGCGACAGTGACGACGCACAGTAGTCGCGGCAGACCAGGATCTCGACCGGTCGCTGCAACCATAGCTGCGATCGTTCACCAAGATAGGGGGCTTCTGGCAAGGCGGGCCAATCCGCAGCATCAACGACATGGACAACTTTGCGTTAATCTACAGGGTGTTCGGATCGCCAAGAGACTGTCTGAGACTGGAAAATGTACCTTTGTCAGCTCCGGGTGCGGGACAGCTACGGGTCACCATGTCGCTCGTACCGATCAATCCCTCAGATCTGATCCCAATCACAGGTGCCTACTCGCATAGGATCACTCTTCCCCTCGTTGCCGGTTACGAAGGCGTTGGCCGCGTTATCGCCGCGCCTCAAGCGCATTCCCATCTGATAGGGCGGCGCGTTCTGCCATTGCGTTGTGCAGGGACTTGGCAAAATCATGTCGATTGTGATGCGACCCTTGCTATCCCGGTTCCCGAGAACATTGAGGATCAGGTTGCGGCCCGCGGCTACATCAATCCTTTGGCGGCTTTAACCATGTTGGACACTTGGCCAGTGGAAGGGAAGCGTGTGCTGCTCAGCGGGATTTTGTTCCTGGCGATCTTCGGTCGTGTCGAAGAGGCCGGTCCGCTCGCGTGGATCGTTCTTGGGCTTGTCCTCGGATGGCTGTTCGTCGCGCTGGTCAATATCAGTTGGCAACTCGTGCGGCTGAGCCGGTTTCGGGGGCCGCTGATCGTGATCACGCCAGAGGGGTTGGAGGACCATTGGGGCAAACGGCCGCGGATGCTGCGCTGGCGCGATATTCGGTCCTGCGGCTGGCGCAACGCGGCCTATTCACGGGCATTCAGGGTGGTGCCGAAGCGGCGATCGGTCGCGTACGTCGTGGGCCGGATATTTGGCTCGCTGCGTCTGCGCTATCCCGAACGATACCTGTCCGTGCCGGCCGAAGAGATTTCCCAATTCATGACCGATCACGCGCCGGTGGATATTTCGGGATAGCTGTACAGGCGGGGTCAGAAGACTGGCGAAGGAGTGGTTCTGACAATTGAGGACCGAGGCCCTCAAAGAATTGCGCCTTTACCGTCGGGGCATCACGTTAATTGACGGTCGTTTGGTGAACCACAGAGACACCGAGAACAAACTGGGTTTTCGGCGCGGCGCGCCAGATAACGTGCTTTTGGTTCTCGTTGACCTCTGTGTTCATGCCACTTACGCCCTCCCACCGGAACGACGCTTGGCACGAACGCCTCTGTAGTGAAATTCGTTTTCTCACCCCGAGGGCACAAGCAATTACGGTTACTGTCCCCGGAACTAAGCCACCATTGCCGGCGGAGTTATGGTTACTGTCACCGGAATTATTGCCACTGCGATCAGGTGATCGGCCGCCGATGTCGATAGCGCCCGAGACCGTGACGTCGCCCAGTTTGGAGCCGCCGTCGAAGGCGAGGACGGCGATATCAGGATGCCGCATTCCTGCGGTGCATCAGTCCTTGGCCGCTTCGCCAACAAATTCGATCAGGCGCGAAATGATCGGATATTGCAGCGACGATCGCCTTACATACGCGCCGGCCGGAAATCTGCCGATCGGCGGCGATGTGCGAACGACGCACAATCGATCCGTGTCCAGGACCGGCTTCAACTGAATGGGTACCGACATGACGTAGTCGGAATCCGCGACCACCTGAAACCCGAGCAGAAACGATGTGGTTTGCAGGACGAATTTCGGCGGCGGCAGGCCTTGCGACAAAAATTGGGCACGAATGATCTCCATCATGCCCCGATACTCGTTGACGGCGACCCACGAGACGTCGGTCAGATCCCGCAAACTGACTTTCGACTTCTCCGCAGCCGGATGATCGACCCGCACGATCAGCCCATGCTCGACCGTCGCCAGCGGGTGGAAGAGGACCTGATCACCATCGTCAAGATGTTCGATCGTGCCGAATGCGACGTCCAATTCGCCGTTGCGAAGCCGTGGCAGGTTGCGCGTGTTTCCGCCGGAAAACACATGGATGTCCGTATTTGGAAATTCGGCTCTCAGCCGCAGAACCGCCGCGCCGAGATAGAGCAGGTGGAAAAGCGGCCCGGCCCCGATGTGTATTTCATCAAGATGATCTGATTTCTGCGATCTGACGTCCTCGAACCCCTGCAGATATTCGTGCTTGATCCGTTTGGCGTAAGGCAGCAACCGCCGCCCCGCCTGCGTCAGGGCGACACCACGCGGCAGTCTCTCGATCAGCCGGCAGTCATAAATTGCTTCGAGCTTCTGCAGCCGCTTTGTCAGGGTTGGCTGACTGATGCAGAGCCGCTCCGCCGCCATGGTGATGTTCTCAAGCTCGGCGACGGTCAGAAAGGCGAGAAGATCCCGATCCATTCATTTTCTCTATGGCTGAAGGTAAAATTTTTCAATTTTCGAATTTCTCGAAAGCCGATACGGTTTTCAAGCTGAAAGTGCCACCGGTTGAGGGCGTTACGCGTATGCGGACGATTTTCGTGCTGTTCGATTCGCTCAATAGAAGCGCCCTGGGCGCCTATGGAAGCACGTCCGTGAAAACGCCGAACTTCGACCGGTTTTCGCGACGGGGAATGACCTTCGACCGGCACTATGTCGGGTCTCTTCCCTGCATCCCGGCGCGGCGGGACATGCACACCGGCCGGCTGAATTTCATGCACTGCCCCTGGGGTCCGCTGGAGCCCTTCGACAATTCCTTCGCCGATCTCTTGAGCAAAAACGGCGTCTATACGCATCTTGTCTCCGACCACGCGCACTACTTCGAAAACGGCGGTTGGGGCTATGCAAACGCCTTCGACAGCTGGGCGTTCATTCGCGGCCAGGAATACGATCCGATCAAGGTCATGACGCAACCGCCCGTCACGCGGCTGCGCGAGACCTTTGATGAGCGCCACTATCCGATGCAGGGTCTGGCGGACGGTCAAACCGTCACCCGCGGAAATACGGATCGTTTCGTCTGGCGGCGGTCCCGGCACGCCATCAACACCCTGTTCATGAACAGCGAGGCGGACTATCCGACCGCCAAGTGCTTTGCCAGCGCGTTCGAGTTCCTGGAGACGAACAGGTCGGCGGATGACTGGTTCCTGCAAATAGAGTGCTTCGACCCGCACGAACCGTTTACCGCGCCGGCGCGGTTCAAGGACGCCTACCGAACCGGCTACAACGGAAAAATTCTCGATTGGCCGCTTTACGAGAAGGTCACCGAGACGGCGGAGGAGGTGGCCGAAATCCGCGCCAATTACGCCGCGCTCGTCGCCATGTGCGACGAGTATTTCGGACGGCTCCTCGACTGGCTCGACGCCGAGGACGCCTGGTCGGACACGGCGCTCATCCTGACCTCCGACCATGGTTTCCTGCTCGGCGAGCACGAGTGGTGGGCAAAGAACAAAATGCCCTACTACGAGGAAATTTCCCACATTCCCTTGATGATCTGGCATCCGCAATGGCTCGATCACGGCAGCGCGCGCACCGGCGCACTAACCCAGACGCCGGACTTGATGCCAACGATCCTGGATTTTTATGACATCCCCATACCCCGGGAAGTGACGGCGCATTCGCTGGCGCCTTTTCTGAAAGGCGGCAAAGCCGACCGTGAAAGTGCAATCCTCGGCATGTTCGCCGGGCCGATTTGCGTGACCGACGGGCGATACACCTACTATCTCTATCCGTCAGACCGCTCGGGAACACCGCCGCCGGTCTATACGGTCATGCCGTCGCATATGGAGTCGTTGTACTCGGTCGATGAACTGAAATCGGCCGAAATCGCCGAGCCTTTCGATTTTACGAAAGGTGCGAGGGTGATGAAAATCCGCATGGACCGACATGTCGGCGAGTCCGGTCTCGCCGGCGTTGCGCTCTGGAAGGACGGATCGTGCCTGTTCGATCTGGAAACCGACCCCGGCCAGCATAGCCCCATTGAAGACGGCGAAACAATCGATCGGCTGAGAAGCACGATCGTCGACCATCTCGTTCAACACAACGCGCCGGAGGAGATCTACGCGCATTACGGCCTTGGCGAATTGAGGTCGAGATCGGTCGCGTGACGGCGTGCCTGCGATCCGCCGTCCGACGTGAGTTTCAAAGCGGGAGGAACTGATATGAAAACAAGACAGTTCATGGCCTCGGCGTTGGTCGCTGCTGCTCTCTCAATCGGCCCGGCACGGGCCGAGTTCCCCGAACGGACGATCGAAGTCATTTATCCATGGCCCCCGGGTGCAACCATGTCGGTCACCCAAATCATCGCAAAGGCCGTGGGCGAGGAACTCGGCGTCTCACTCGCGGTGATCTCAACCCCCGGCGCAGGGGGAACCAAGGCCTTCAAGACGGCCCTCAGCCGGCCGGCGGACGGCTATACGATCTTCGACGGTTACGTGGCGCCTTTGGTTCTGCAGCCGATCCTTGGCAAGGCCGACTGGACGTACAAGGACTTCAAACCGCTGCATTCCGCGGTCTCGAACGCCTTCGCGATCGGCGTCAGAAAAGGCGACCAACGCTGGAAGACCTTCAAAGATCTGATGGAATACGGCAAGGCCAACCCCGGCAAGCTGCGTTATACGACGAGTACGCGGAACAACCTTCCACACATGGTGATCGCCAAGGTGTTGCAAACCTATGGCGTGGTTGCCCAGAACGTTCCCTACAAGACCTATGGCGATGCCACCAAAGATCTCGCGTCCGGCGTTCTCGACTTCGCCTATATCAACGTCGCCGCCTATCACCAGGACAAAGAGGCCTTTGAAGTTTTCATGGTGTTGTCCGAACTGGAAGGCGCCAAAGCCTCGTTCGATGGCGCACCCAGCATCACCGATCTGAATGTCGACCTCGGTCTTTCGGGGCTGGCGCCAATGGGGTGGACCTGGTGGCTGGTGCGCAAGGAAACGCCGGACACGGAAACCGAGAAATTGCGCGCGGCCATGAAGGCAGTCATGGAGCGCGAGGACATTCGTGCGCAGCTGTTGAAACTTGGCTTTGTCGCGCTTGATTGGGGGCCGGAAGACTACGAAGCCATCGTCGGTCCGGTTTCCGATCAGCTTCAGGCCATGGACAACGCCCTGAAGTGGGAAGAGGAACAACTGAAAAAGCTGCGATAGCTGGCGAGTCGAGCCGGTGACGATGCTGACCCGAAAACATGCCGAATGGGCGGTCCTGGCGTTCTGTGCGATCCTGATCGCCATCGTCTTTCAGCAGATCAACACCTCCATGGTCGAACAGGGGATCGCCTCGGGCGGTCCCTACGATAACGCGGCTTCCTATCCGGGCGCTGTCGCGATCCTCATGGGCGTCCTCATGGCCGCGTTGCTGGTCATCAATTGGCTAAGACCTTCGCCAGCCGTCGACGCGGCGGGATACGCGCTTTCGGACCTCAAGCGTCCGATCCTGCTCATCCTCATATTCGCGGTCTATCTGGCCGCTCTGGGGACACTGGGTTACCACCTTTCCACACCGCCAATGATTGCGGCCTTCATGGTTTTGAGCGGCCTGCGAAGACCGCTGGAAGTCATCATGGTCTCCGCCGGCATTTCGTTCGCTTTCGCGTTCCTGTTCGAGGTCTTTCTCAAGATCGTGTTGCCGGGCGGCATGTTCGGCCTCAACATTCTGTGGTAGGCGACCATACTAGCCGAATCCCTCACCACCGGGTTTGAGCTGTTTTCGACGCCGCTCGCGATCGGACTGACGCTGATTGGCGTCATGTTCGGCCTTCTCGTCGGCGCGCTGCCCGGGCTCGGCCCGCTGATGGGGATCATCCTGCTTCTGCCCGTTGCGATCGGCCTGCCACCGGTCGCGGCGATGGGGCTGCTGATCGCGATTTTCGTCGGCGGTTCCTGCGGCGGTTCGATATCCGCCATCCTACTGCGCATTCCCGGCACGCCGCTTGCCGCCGCCACCTTGTTCGACGGCTATCCAATGGCGCAAAAGGGACGCGTCGCGGACGCGATCGGCATCGCCATTTCCGCATCCGCGCTCGGCGGTCTGTTCGGCGGCCTCGTCTTGATCTTGTTCGCGCCCGTGCTCGCCGATTTCGCGCGCGGTTTCGCGCCGCCGGAATATACCTCCCTCGCGTTGACCGGACTGATCGCGATCGTCGTCATTTCGGGCGGATCGCTGCTCAAGGGATTGCTGTCGGGCTGCTTTGGTCTGCTGCTGGCGACCATCGGAACCGACGAGTTTTCGACGGGTTATCGATTTACCTTCGATTCCTACCACATGCTGAACGGGTTTCACATTGTCGCCGTTGTTGTCGGCTTGTTTGCGGTCTCCGAAATGGCTATGCAGATCAAGCAGCCCGGCCTGACCGAAAAACCGAATATCGCGACCGTGCGCGCGAGCTTCTCATCGCTGATCCTGACCCTGCGCCACTGGGTCAATCTCCTGCGCTCGTCGATGATCGGCGCGCTTTTCGGATCGCTCCCGGGAGCCGGCGGCGTGATCAGCTCCTTCACCTCCTATGCGGTCGCCAAAGCCGCGGCGAAACCGGAGGAAAAATATGGAGAAGGCGCGGAAGGCGGCATCGTCGCGACCGAAGCGGCCAACAATTCCACCGTCGGCGGCACACTCATCCCGACGCTGGCTCTTGGCATTCCCGGCGACGCAACGACCGCCGTTCTTCTCGGCATGCTTCTGATACTGGGCTTCTTCCCCGGTCCGATCCTGTTCGAACAACAGCCCGAGATCGTCGGCGGCATCTTCCTGGTTTATCTGACGTCGAACGTCATGCTGCTTGTCGCGGGCATCGTCACCACGCCCATATTCGTTTACGTGCTGCGGATCCGCAAAGCACATCTGATCCCGACGGTCCTGCTGATGTGCGCGATCGGCACATACGCCCTGCAGGCCTCGGTCTTCGATCTCGGCGTCATGCTCGGCTTCGGACTGATCGGTATCGTATTTCGCGCCGCCGGCTACCCTCTCGCGCCGGCCGTCATCGGCGCCGTCCTCGGCCCGCTGCTGGAAAACAATCTCAGGCGATCCCTTCTCCTGTCACACGACGGATACTGGATCTTTCTCGAGCGGCCGGTATCGGCCGTTCTGATTGTGATCAATATCGGGCTGATCACGGGCGCGGTCTGGTTCGCGCTGAGACAGCGGAAAGCCGCGGCCGCCCGACAATGACCAAGCTCGCATCGCGTCAAATGCCAGAGGTGACGTTCTCTGCTGGAAGCCGGGAAATCCCGGCCGAATCAGCGCCATCGAAGCTCGAGGAATTCGAAGAATGATAGAACCGACTTACAAGAACCGAGACGCGTCGGCGTCGGACCGGGCGCAGGACCTGATCGCGCGAATGACGGTGCGGGAAAAGATCGCGCAGCTCCGATCGCTTTGGGTGAAACTGCACGCCGACGGTTCGTACGAAATCTACGATCGTTCGAGCGAAAAGCGGGCCGAGTACCAGGACGCGTTGAAAGACGGCATCGGTCAGATCACGCGGCCTTTCGGCACCCATCCAATTCCGCTAAAGGAAGGCGCGGCGACCCTGAACCGGCTGCAGAAGTGGCTGCTGGAGGAAACCAGGCTCGGCATTCCCGCCCTGCCGCACGATGAATGCCTGTCGGGGTTCATGGCTTCTCAGGCCACGCAGTTTCCTTCTCCGCTGAATTTCGGCGCCACCTGGAATCCCGATCTGATCGAACGGGTTGCCGCAATCATAGGCCGGCAAATGCGCGCGGTCGGCGTGCGCCAGGGTCTGGCGCCGGTCGCCGATGTTGTCCGTGACGCGCGCTGGGGACGGGTCGAGGAGTGTATCGGCGAGGACCCCTATCTGGTCGGCGAAATGATGACGCGCTATGTGCTGGGATTGCAAGGCAGCGGCCCCGGCGAGGCCGTCGTCGCGACCTTGAAACACTTCGCCGGGCATTCCTTCACCGAAGGCGGCCGCAACCTGGCGCCGGCGCATGTCGGTCCGCGCGAACTCGCCGACATTTTTCTCCTGCCGTTCGAGATGGCGGTCAAGAGCGGCAATGCCGGCTCCGTCATGAGCGCGTATCACGACATAGACGGGGTTCCCGCGAGTGCTTCCCGTGAGCTGCTGACCGAAGTCCTGCGGGATCGGTGGGGCTTTGACGGCACGGTGGTCGCCGACTACAACATCGTCCGCTATCTCCACACAAAGCATCGGATTGCCGCGGACAAGGCGGAAGCCGCGGCGGCGGCCCTCAATGCCGGAATGGATGTCGAACTGCCGGCGTCCGAGTATTTCGAGCCGGGTTTGCCGGCGGCCCTCGAACGTCGTCTGGTTACCGAAGAGACAATCGACCAATCCGTCTATCGCGTCTTGAAGATGAAGTTCGAACTCGGTCTGTTCGACAATCCCTATGTCGAAATCGACGACAGCCCGATCGTCGTGCAGTCGGACCGGGATCTGGCGAGAAGCGTCGCCGATCAATCACTCGTCCTGCTCACAAACGACGGCGTGCTGCCGCTTTCGTCCGATATCGGCCGAGTGGCGCTGATCGGGCCGAATGCCGATGAGCAGATGGCTCTGTTCGGCAACTACAACTACCCGACCAATGTCGCCGCCCGCTATCGCGATGTCGAGATGCCCGTCTTCGCTGATACCATCAGACAGGAATTGGAAGCGCGCCTCGGATCGGAGCGCGTCGACCATGTCGAGGGCTGCAGGATCCTGACCGGCGCGTTTCGCCGCGTGCGCCACCTCATCGACGGTCCGACGCCGGACAAGTCGGTCGATGTCATCGACGACGACCGGTCGAACATTCCCGCGGCCGTCGAAGCCGCGCAAAATGCCGATGTCGCAATTCTGGTTATCGGCGATCGGGCGGGGCATTTCGAAACCGGCACGGTCGGCGAAGGCAGCGACGTAAATTCGCTCGCACTTCCGGGCGTTCAGGACGAACTGGTGAATTCAGTCCTGGCGACCGGAACGCCGACCGTTGTCGTCGTCATTTCCGGTCGTCCGTACCGACTCAAACACGTCAAGGATCGCGCCGGCGCGATCCTGCAGGCGTGGTTTCCGGGACAGGAAGGTGCCGCGGCAATCACCGACGCGCTGTTCGGGGACCGCAATCCCGGGGGCAAGACGACGGTCACGTTTCCCGGCGGCGCCGGCGCTCAACCAATATTCTACAATCACAAGGCGCTGAGCGCCGGCCTTCCGCCGCTCGACCATTTCGAGATCGTATTTCCGTTCGGCCACGGCCTCAGCTACACGACCTTTGCCTACGACGACGTACAGCTTTCCGCCGACACGTGGCCAATCGGCGAGCGGATGCAGATCAGCTGCCGGATCGGCAATACCGGTGAGCGGGCGGGGGACGAGATCGTTCAGCTCTACGTTCGAGATTCAGTCGCCAGCATCGCGCGGCCCAACATGGAGCTGAAGGGGTTCAAACGGATTTCGCTGGAACCCGGGGAAGTCAAGCGGGTGACGTTCGACCTGCATTCCGATCTCCTGAGTTTCACCGGCGTCTCGTTGGAGCGCATCGTCGAGCCGGGCGAAACTGAAATCGCGATTGGCGCCTCAAGCGCGGATATCCGCTTGCGGACGACCGTCCATGTCGTGGGCGAGACGACTGTGCTGTCTGAGGATCGGGAAATGTTCTGTCAGGCTCGGGTCGGTGCCGGCGGGGCCGGATGAATGCGATTGCCGCGTCGCGAATACCGCCGGTGATCGACTGCGTGTAGTTCGCGCGCCGGCAGATCTCGTCTCGGTTCCGCTGCGTCGTCCGTGGCTCCCGTGTTGGCATTCCTTTGCTGCCGAAACGCCCGTGGCAATTACGGTTACTGTCACCGGAATTTCTGTGCCTGCGGTCAGATAACAGCCGGACGGCGGCGCCAGGCTAAGAGGGCCAGCGCGAGGGCCAAGGCCAGGAGTGGGGCGGTGGGGGGCTCGGGGATTTGGGCGACGGGCGGGGTTTGGGTGGCTGGCGGTTCGCCGATGTCGGGGACGGTGAGGAAGCTGATGTTGGTGGTGAGGGGGTCGCACGCGCCGCCGGCGGCGCCGGGGTTGGCTTCGATCTGGCCGTTGTTTGTGAGGCTGCCGTCGGTGTTGCTGAGGAAGGCGATACGGCCGCCGCCGCCGCAGCCGCCACGGCCGCCACCCGCGCCGCCGCCATCGCCGCCGTTGGCGGTGAGGATCGTGTCGAGATCGATCGCGATGTCGAAGGCGTGGAAGAACAGGCCGCCGCCGGAACCGCCGCCCCCGCCGGTGACGCGGCCGGGCAGGAAATTACCGTCGCCGCCGTCGGCGCTGATCTCGGCGCCGACGAAGCTGAGCGCGCCCAGCGCGCCGATCTCGAGCGCGCCACCGCCCCCGCCGCCGCCGGAACCGCCGCCGAAAAAGGCACCCTGAAAGCCACCGCCGCCGCCACCGCCGGAGCCGCCCTGAAGCGCGGCGGTAAGGCCGCCATGGGCGACGCCGCCGTCGGCCTTGCCGATGCCAGCGCCCGCGTCGCCGCCCGGCGTGCCGAAGCCGCCGCCGGCCCCGCCGCTGTCGTTCGAGCCGCCGTTGTCGACGCTGCCATGCTCGCCGCCGCCCGGCCCGAAGCCGTCCTGCTCGCGGGGATTGCTGAGGCCTCGGAAGCCCCGGCCGCCCTGGCCGCCACCCGGACCGGCATCGCCACCTGATGTGACGCCGGGATTGGCTGCATTGGTGGTCCGGCCGCCGATGTCGATGGCGCCCGAGACCGTGACGTCGCCGAGGAACAGAAAGGCCACCGCATTCGCGCCGGTGACGTTGACGTCGCCCAGAACGGAACCGCCGTCGAAGGCGAAGACGGCGATATCGGGCGGCCCGCCCGTGCGCTCGCCGAAGGGCGCGCCGCCGTGGCTGAACAGCGTGCCGCCGGCGCCGCCGTTGAAGGTGAGCGCATCGGTGTCGATGGTTATGGAGGCGCCGTTGAGCTGGCCGAGCGAGGTGAAATCGTTGGGGTTCAGCGGCAGGGCCGCGGCATCGAACGCCGTCAGGCCAACGGCGCAGGCGCCGGCGAGAATGAGTTTGGGGTGTTTCATGGTGCCTCCTCGAGCTCGGCAGGGCGTTCGCGGCAGGGGATGTCACCGAAAGCCGTCGCATCGCCGTCGTTGTTTTCGCACCGCCAAGAATTCGCGTGCTTTGGTCCTGGCCTGGGACTCGGGTGATGGGGTCTTAAACTTTGCCCGGCAAACTCCTTAACCATTGCGGATCCGCGACCACATGGAATCGTTTGTCCGGCTAAGCTAACGTTCGAGTATTGGGGCTGTCGTCACCAGATCCGGTGATGGGGTTTACTTAACCATAAAGGAATCGCGACAAGCGGTTCGGGAGACCGGCGTAATGAAACGCGATTGGATATTGGAAACGGTCGACGGCATGTACGCCGCCGCCACGGGTGAAATCGCCTGGGATCCGGTTCTGACCACGATCGCGGAAGAGCTGAACGCCGACGGCGCAACGATGGAGATCCATCGCGTCGACGACAAGCGTGTCGCGCGGATCGAAAGCGTGCGCCTCGATATGTCGAACGCCATGCGCTATGCGCGGGACTACAGTCACAATCCGCGCAACGCCTTTCTGCACACGTTCAGGAATGGCGTGATCGGCCACGATCACCTGCTGATCGATGAGCCGGAGATGGACCGCGATCCGTTCTATCAGGAGCTGCTGGCGCCGTCGGGACTGCGCTATTTCATCTCCGCCCAGACGCCGATCCTGGACGACAATTTCGTGGCCTTTCTGGCGTTCCAGCTACGGGCGCGGGACGGCGCCGCGAGCGACAGACACTTCACCGTCATGCGGCTGCTGGAGCCGCACATCAAGCGCGCCCTGTCGGTGGCGTGGATCGGGCAGCGGGACCAGGTCGATCCGGAGCGGTTCGTCAGGGTCCTGGCGAGCCTCGGTTTGACGGCGGCCGAATGCCAGCTCGCGAAATGCCTGGCGCTGGGCGAGGCGTTGCCGGACTACGCACGACGCAACGGCCGCTCGACCAACACGGTCCATACGCATTACCGGCGCATCAAGGACAAGCTGGACTGCGCCAACCAGACCGAGCTGCTCGCCCGCCTGCATATGCTGAAGGCATCCTGAGCGGATGTGCCGTCGGCACGCCCGATCTATTCACCACAGAGGACACCGAGCACACATAGAAAAAGCCGGTTGGCGCAAAGCGCCTAGACACTCGGGTACCACATGGGTACCGCGAGAGATCAAACTTAATCCATCGTCAGTGATGGATAGGCCCAGACGTGCCCCGCAGAACTGGTGAGTCAGTTTCAGAGTTCGACGGCCTGAGTTTACCCGATGCGGGCGTAACGTGCCGCATTGAATTAGCTAGTTCGTTGTGGAGGAACTCTCCCGGCATGTGACTTTTCAATCCGTCGAGCGCCCTCGCGTGGAACTCCATGGAGGAGAGCCACGACCGGGAGACGCTGATGGTGCCATGAGGGTTGGTGATGTGTATCCATTGCGCTCGCGATGATCAAGGGCCGCCATCAGCTTGCGTAGCGACAGATCGCCGGTCGCCCCGAAGACGACGTGGTCGAAAGATCTTACCGGGATGATGTTTGCGCCGACCGTCATCCTCACTCTGGCCTAAGCACGCTGCCGTGGCCGGGCAATTGGGTTGGTCCTTGGGGCCGACGGCCCCTCCCACTCTTCTAAGGGAAAACACAGGGTTTATGGAATTGCTTCGAGAAGGTTCTGGAGCTGATCGATGACGAGCTTCGCTCCCATGCGCTGAAGGCGGCCCGCTTGCTTGGCGTCACAATGCGCTCCGCCCACAAAACCTATCGGATGCATGCCCGCTGCAACTGCGGCCCTAACGCCGGCCGTGCTGTCTTCGACTACGATGCAGCGGTCCGGAGCAACCTTCATCCTGGTCGCGGCGTGAAGGAACAGATCCGGTGCCGGCTTGCCGTGCGTGACCTCGCTGGAACTAAAGATATTCGGGGTAAAGAGATCGTAGAGACCCGTGAGAGTCAGGGTAAACTGCAATTTTTCATGAGTGCTGCTTGACGCGATGCAGAAAGGAACATCGAGCTGCTGTATGATCGCCTGGACGCCCGGTATCGGCCGCAGTTCTTCTGGCATCAGGTCGGCGATGCGTTGGGCGACACGCGCCTCGTAGTCGGAAGGCAGCGACCGGCCGGCGTCGCGTTCGATCGTTGCTCGCATATCCTTTTGCGAAACGCCGGCGAACTTCTGTATGACGTCTTTCGTGGACATAGGGATGCCAAGTGCGGAGAGTTCCTCGGCATCGACGCGGCAGGCGATGATTTCGCTGTCGATCAACACGCCGTCGCAATCGAAGATGATGAGTTCCGGTGTCATGACTGCCCCGCCCTGGTGGATCACATCCATCGCTGGGCTCCGGCAGACCTCACAAGTTCGAAGGACCCGCGACCGTCGACGGTGGGATACTCTCGCGCGATGAGTTCGTTCGGTCCGGCGGGATCGACGGAGTGTACACAGATCTCCTTCTCGCCAATGAGCAGGATGTCGTAGGCCGGCCCCTGGTCGACATAGTCCGCCTGCTCGGCTGCCGGTTCCGACAGAATCTTGTGGCAAGTCCCGCGCGAGGCGCTATAGCTCACGCCACGCCAGACCCCGCTCGTGTTGACGTGGACATGGCCGAACACAATGTGGGCAACGTTTGGATGGCGCACCAGCCGCTCCATGACCTCCGCACCGTTTTCCAACAACATCTCGTCGAACCAGCGGAGGCCGACGGAAAGCGGTGGATGGTGCATGAAGACAATCACTTGGCGTCCTGCCGAGGCCGCCAACTGTTCATCGAACCAGGACAGGCGCCGTTCGCAAAGAAAGCCCGAACCGGGACGGCTTTCATCAAGCGTGTCCAAGAGGATGCAGAACGTTTCCTCGACTTGAACAGTGCCTTGAACAAACCCGCCATCGTCGGTCGCCACATCCGGGAAGACCTCCAGGAAAGCAGCACGCGCATCGTGGTTTCCGAGGAGTAAGCGGTAAGGGACTTGAAGGTCCGTCAAGCAGTTCCTCAACACCCTGTAGGCCCGCTCTTCGCCATGGTCCGTCAGATCGCCGGTTAAGACGCAGACCGCCGCATCGCCATGGTTTTCGTTGATTGAACGCACCACGGCCTGCAACCGCTTGGCTGGGTCAAGGCCGAGAATGCTCTCGCCGGGTGGGCAGAGATGGGGGTCTGTGATCTGAATAATCTTCTGCATCTTCGTTGATCTGATGTCAGTTAACGCGGGGGCGCGAAGCTTCTCAGAGAATCTGGCGTTTGGCCGGGCGCCGCACTACCGCCGCGCCCGGCCTGACCATTGATGCCGGAGCTACTCGCGCAAGAGCGCTTCCGTCGTGCTCACCAATTTATTGAGACCTGCTTCGGGTGTTGTGTCACCACGGATGATTGACGCCAGGATCGCCTGTTGCTCACGCCAGATCTTGGCGCCCTTGTTTCCGGGATAGCCGAACCAGGCCTTGGCGACGGGCCACTGCTTCATGCTGGTGGTCCAGTCCGGATTGTCGACATAGTGACTGCCCAGGTAGTCCGGTCCCGCCGTCTGCAGATTGGTTGGCATATAGCCGGAGCCCAGCACGGCAATCTTCTGGCCTTCCGGGCCGGTGGCGAATTTCACGAACTCCCAGGCGGCCTTCTTCTTGGCGTCGTCCTTGGAAAGGATGACCGCCACATTGCCGCCTGTCGGTACACCGCCTTTTGCCTGATCCGCGATGGGGTAGCCGCCGGTTTTCCAGGCAAACTTGCCACCGACCAATTCGCCCATAACCCGCACCTCTGCGGTCGAACCGATGAAGATTCCCAGCTTGCCGGCAGCGAACTGCTGAACCGTCTGGTCTTCCGTCAACAGCGGCATACCGGTCTCCCGGGCAATGCGTGAGATCAGTTTCACCGCTCGCATGCCAGCGTCATCACCGAAGGTCACGGCGGTCTTTTCAGCGTCCATCAGCTTGCCGCCGAAGTTGAAGACAAGGGCCTGCCACAGCCAGTCGTCGCCCCATTCCGAGACGGAATAGGCGAGCCCGTCGACGCCGTCACTGAGCTGCGAAACCTTGGCGCCCAGGGCAATCAGTTCATCCCAGTTCTCGGGTAAGCTGTTCGGGTCACCGCCAGCCTGCTCGATTAAACTCAGGTTGTAGTAAACGATCGGCGTTGATGCGTTGAAGGGAATTCCCCACTGGTGACCATCAACTTGTCCAAGCGCCAAGACGTTCGGCGCGTAGTTGGCCTTCACCCAGGCATCTCCTTCCGCCTTCATTTTCGGTGTGAGGTCCGAGATCTGGCCGCGCTGCTCAAGCGCATTGACCAGTTCTCCAAGGGTGTTGTAGGGCGAGTACCAGACATCCGGCAGGTCGTCGGAAAGAGCCTGTCTGAGGATGGCTTGATGCCCATCCGTATAGCTCTTCATCGGCGCCCGGTACTTGATTTCAATACCGGGATGCTGCTTCATGAAGGCGTCCGCGATCGGTTCGTGGAAGCGCTTGTGCCCGCCCCAGGCGTGCACGACTTCAAGGGTTACGGTCTCGGCCAGCGCCGGGCCCGTGGTCGCCAGGGCCGCGAGAGCCGCCCCCGCTGCGAGGTTCAGAAGCTTTGCCATTCTGTTCTCTCCATCACTTTGGCCGGTGAGGTGGGGACAGTTCCCCGGTTCCTGGCGATCGACCCGTTTGCCGCGGGCCGGAGGGATGCCAGAAATCTTGATTGCCTTGAGGCAGACATCACTTGAACCCGCTCATGGTGATGCCGCGAACGAACTGACGCTGTGCCAGGACGAAAAGGATCAGGAGCGGTAATGTGATGATCGTCGCGCCGGCGGCCAGACCGCCGAAATCGGCACTGAGCTCGCTGTCCTTGAACAGCAGCATGCCGAGCGGCGGGGTCGCGCGCTCCATCGAGTTGACAGCGATCAAGGGCCAGTAGAGATCGTTCCAATGGGCCGTGACTGAAAAGACACTGAAGGCGGCAATCGCCGGACGCGCACTGGGCAGGATCAGTCTTAGGACGATCTCCACTTCTGTCATGCCGTCCAGGCGAGCCGCCTGCAGCACCTCGTTGGGGTAGCCTTTGAAGAACTGCCGGAACAGAAAGATGGCGAAGACGGAGAGGAAGAAGGGCACCATCAGCGCGAAGTAGGTATCGAGCAGGCGGAGTTCTGCCAGAACCAGGTAGAGCGGCAGCGCCGGGACCTGGATCGGCACGCAGAGGCCGAGCACGATGAGCGCGAAGAGCAGGCCTCTTCCCCGGAACTCCAGCTTGGCGAGGGCATAGCCCGCAAAAAGAGCGCCTGCGACCTGAACAATCAAGATGCCGGAGACGACGATGACGCCGTTCAGCATGAAGCGGAGCATCGGCACGCTGAACAGCGCCTTCCCATAGTTCTCGGCAATGGCGAGACGGTCGGGGATCAGGTCGAGTGGCTCGCCAAAGATCTGGTCCGCGGGTTTGATGGAGGTGGCGAGCATCCAGACGAAGGGAGCGACCACCAGAAGGGCAAGAACGATCAGCAGGCCGTGTTCGGCCAGCAGAGCGCTGATTGCGAAGGCGCCGCGCCTCTTTTGACCGGCGGCGGGGCTGCTGTCCCGGAATTGTGCCATTGCCATGGGTCAGCCCCCGTAGTGGATCCGGCGATCGGCGATGGCGATCTGGATCAGGGAAAATGCGAGGACGAAAACCAGGAAGATCGTAATCAGGGCAGAGGCATATCCGATCTCGAAGTACTGGAAGCCTTCGAGGTAGACCGCGTAAAGCAGGACCTCCGTCGACTTCATCGGCCCACCTTGGGTGAGGACGGCCACGGTGTCGAAGACCTGGAAGGCGGTGATGGAGGTCGTGATCACCACAAAGAGAGTCGTCGGGGCCAACAACGGTAAGGTGATGCGCCAGAAGCGGTCGAAGCCGGAATCGGCGCCATCCAGAGACGCAGCCTCATAGATCTCCTGCGGGATCGCCGTCAGTCCCGCCAGAAACAGCACCATCGCAAAGCCGACCAACTGCCAGACACCGATCGCCGCTATGGAATAGAGCGCGATTTCCGGGTCGGTCAGGAAGTCGATGCGATCGATGCCCAGTCCCGACAAGATTGCATTGATCGGCCCGATACGCCCGTGCAGCAGGTACTGCCAGACCACCGCCATCGCCACCATGGTGCTGGTGACCGGTAGAAAAAACACGATCTCATAGAAGCGCCGGCTCCGGCCCCTGCGGTGCACAAGCATGGCGATGGACAAACCGAGACCGACTGATACCGGCATGACAATGCCGACATAGATCAGCGTATTGACCAGGGCGCGCCGAGCGCCACCATCGCCGAAGATCTTGGCGTAGTTATCGAGGCCGACGAAGGAAAGCCCCGTCGCGGCGAGAGTGTAGTCTGTCAGACTGAAGACGATAACGGCTGCCAGAGGTGCCAAGATCAGACAGATCAAAAGACAACAGGTCGGTGCCACGAAGGCATAGCCAGCCAGTCGCAAGCTGCGTGCATGACGCCCGTTCCGAACCGATCGGATGGCCGCCATCGGCTTCACGCTCATGCCTTGGCCTATGACCCCCATCACCTGCCTCCACCGATCGCCAGAGGAAGGGCCGTGGTCGTTGCTGGCTGGACACGCTCGCCTCTACTGTCGAAAAACCGCAGGCGTGCCGTTGGGAACACAACAGTGAGCCCGGCCTCGTTGATTTGAGGCAACCGTTCGCGCAGGGATGCATCGCCGCGGACCAGAACGGTTTGCGGCGGAGTGGTCTCGAGCATCAGATGCAGCACGAACTCCGCGCCGTGGTCCTCCAGCTTGATCAGCCGTGCGCCGAAACTGCAGCTGTTTGAGGGCGCCGAGTGTTCGAAAGCCAGGACCAGATCTTCCGGGCGGATGGCAACATTCACCAGAGCCCCGGCCGTCGACGGGAGCTGTACCGGCAAAGCTCTGCCAAACAGAGTTGGAGTGCCATCCGCCTGGAGCGACGCTTCGTAGACGTTGATGGGGTGAGTGCCGATGAAGCGGGCGACCCGCAGATCGACAGGCTGCGCATAGATCTCGGAGGGGGTGCCGACCTGGAGCAAGGCGCCGTCCATCATGACTGCGACCCGCTGGGACATGGTCATGGCTTCGACCTGGTCGTGGGTCACGTAGATGAAGGTGATGCCGAGTTTGTTGTGCAAATCGGTGAGTTCGTTGCGCATCTGCGTGCGCAGGCGGGCATCCAGGTTCGACAGCGGCTCGTCCATCAGGAAGACCGACGGTTCCGCCACCAACGCGCGACCGAGCGCGACCCGTTGGCGCTGACCGCCGGAAAGCTGACCTGGGCGGCGGGTAAGCAGATCCTCAAGCTCAAGAAGGGTCGCGGTATCACGCACCTTGCGCGCAATCTCCCGGTGTCCGGCCACGGAGCCCGGCATCAGACGCCCAAGACCTGGAAAGCGCTGGCCGAAAGACAGTCGGCGCATGATGAGCGGCATGGCGATGTTGTCGAACACGCTCATATGCGGGTAGAGCGCGTAGCTCTGGAACACCATGGAGAGACCGCGTTCCTTCGGACGCAACCCGTCGATCGCGCGTCCATCAATCTCGATCGTCCCGGAAGACTGGGTCTCGAAGCCGGCGATGAGCCGCAGCAGCGTCGATTTCCCACAACCCGATGGTCCCAGCAATGTCAGGAACTCACCGGCTTCCACGTCGAGCTCCACCGCCTTCAGGACCGGAGTCGAACCGAAAGCCTTAACCACCTTCCTGAGTGATACCGCTGCTCCAGCCATAGGGTTGTCCGCTGCCTCCCTTTTGTATCATTGTTAGCGGAGAATGATTTCAGAAATATGTCATGCAGCGGAGATTTTCTCCAGAACTTTCTCTGCCAGCATATCGTGGCGCTAAGCGGAGGCGGTCGGGGCGATGCTGTGAGAGTTGATCGCCTGCGCGAGGATCTCGGCAACAAGTACGACGCGGGTCACAACGGTCGTGGCACCGCCTGTTGAGGGGGGATTGCCATAAGCCATGCGAAGCATGTCGTCAGAAAACTTCGCCAGGGTGCTCCGGGGTCGGCAGCCGATGGCGATGGTGTGGGCTCCGCTAGAGCGGGCACAGCGGAGGAACTCTACAGTGTCCGGTGTGACGCCTGACTCGGAAATTGCGATGGCCGTGCAACCGACGGTCAACCCATTCGCGACTTCGTGCGCCAGGTTCGGATCACGGAAACTCTGCGCATTGAGGCCCAGGCGCAGGAGCCGATAGGCAACGATTTCCCCGGCGATCCCGGAAACACCCGAACCGTAAATGTCGATGCGACGCGAGTCGACAAGGCGTGCGGCGATTCTGTCGACCAAGGTGAGGTCGATGAGGGCGGCGGTGTCCTCAAGCGATGCGCTTAGCCCGCCTACGAGTTCCCTGACCGCTGCCAGTCCGTCTGAGGCGCTAGGGTCCGCCGTCGGGCGTCGCGCCAACTCTGCGGCCAGAGCTAATTTGAATTCGCTGAAACCTTTGAAGCCGAGTTCCTGGCATAGCCGGACAACGCTGGCCTGACCGCTCTTGGCGTATTGGGTCAGATCCACAAGGGACTGGTACACCACTTTCTCAGGATTCTCGATGATGTACTTGGCGATCCTGGCAAGCGCGTCCGGCAGTTCATCCAGATGTGCCTGCAGTTCTGCGCGTATGTTCGGACCCGGAGTCCGATCGTTGCGGTCTGGTGGCCGATTGCTCCTAGTTGCCTGCGCCACTCCGATTCTCCTCAAATTTTCAGATACATGACAATGGCTAAGCCGGAAGGGTCTGGCTCGTCGCTGCCGACTATAGACCGCCGTCCCGGATTTGCAGTCCATGACCCGGCAAATCCACTGAGAATTTCTCCATAAGGAATGCCAAGGCTCATCCGCTGTTGCCTCATGGATGTGCCAGTCTGGCACCCTTGTGCGACTCTATCAGAGAATATCTTTACAACACGATAAAAATATGGAATTCTCCAGATGGCCATCGAACCAATTGTGTTCTGTGGCGGCGCCGGCGGCGCCGGATGTGTCAGTACCCAAAGTTGGAGCTGACAAGGTCAAGACCGACGAGGTTGGAACGAAGCGTCATGCCTTTCGTTGTTGGCATCGATATCGGGGGCGGTAGCGCCAAGCTGGGGATCGTTGATGCTAGAGGTGTTGTCATGGTTCGCGGCGAGATGCCGACGCCGGCGGTGAATACCTCCGCTGAACTTGCCATGGCCTACGCTTCGGGAATCGATGGCATTCTGAAGAGATCCGATGCTGGCGCGCCAGCGGGTATCGGTGTCGGCCTGCCGGGTCATTTGGATGCAGATGGCCTGACCTCCACCTATAGTAACGTTCCTCTGCTCGACAATTTTCCATTCGCAGAGTTCCTAACGGACCGGTTCGGGTTACCGGTTCGCCTTGACAACGACGCTACGCTGGCTGCGATGGCTGAGTATCGCTTCGGCGCAGGCCGAGGGGCGAAGCGGCTTTTGGTTGTTACGCTTGGAACAGGTATCGGCTTGGGTCTGGTTGCCGATGGCGAACCACAGCGTCTGGTTCGGGGCTGCATGGGAGACCCGGGCCATATCATCGTCGATCCCGACGCGCGCTGGACTTGCCGTCAGGGTTGTCGGGGCTGCCTCGAATCCGTGGCATCGAGTCTGGCGTTGGAGCGTGACGCCACCGCTTTGGCAGTATGGCGGCCGGATGGCCAGTTGGGCACGATTCTGGTGCGCGAAGGCTGTTTGCGAACAGCCCATATTATTGAAGCGGCGCATAGCGGGGTCGCCGATGCTCGCCATCTGCTCGAGAAACTTGGAGCTTGGCTGGGCATGGCTGCCGCCTCTTGGTGCGCGCTTTACGATCCGGATCTGATCCTTTTTGGGGGCGGCCTCAGTTCGGCCGGTCGCGCGCTTCTTTCAGCGACCCACAGAACCATGAAAAAAATGGGAATGCCGGAATACGTAAGCGGGCGAAAAATCGGACTGGCAAAGCTGAACAACGATGCCGGCCTTGTCGGCGCGGCCAGTCTCTTTGCCGATTGTTGGGAGAACGGAGTGAATGACCGGTAGTTACCTTGATGAGATTTACGAGCAGCCAGAGGCGCTGCGTCGATGCAGCGATGAGTTCCGAGAAGGGCAAGGGGATGCGCTGATGCGGATTCGGCAGGGGGTCGAATCTCGAGAGTTCGACAGGATTGTTCTGACAGGCATGGGGGCTTCGCTGCATAGCTGCTACCCGCTTTATCTGAAATTGAGCAGGACCTGCTCGATACCTGTCGTCCAGTGGGACGCCTCGGAGCTCGCACACTTCGCGCCGCAGATATTGAGCGAACGGACGCTCACTATCGCTGTCTCACAGTCAGGAGAGAGCGCGGAACTTCGTCGCATCACCGAACGGACGGAACGCGGAGGTCTTGTCGTCTCGATCACGAACGAGGAGGACAACACTCTGGCCCGCTGGGCGGATGTTCCCCTTTTTACCCGCGCAGGTGCGGAAGCTTCTGTGTCGAACAAGACCTACACGGCAGGTCTGGCCGCCCTCCATTGCTTGGGCGCGGTCATTCTGGGAGAGGATCTCGAATCGGCAAGGGAGGAGGTCGATCAAACCGCTGCCCAACTCGCGGCGTCGCTGCAGACTCTGAACGGACATATGTTGCGCTTGGGGAATCACCTTGGTTCCGTCGATTTCTTGGCCTTTGTCGGCCGGGGGGCGAGCTTCGGCAGTGCGAAAGCCGGCAGCCTGATCACACAGGAAGCCAGTAAGCTGCCTTGCGCTGCGTTCTCCGGTGGCGGCTTTCGTCACGGCCCCTTGGAACTGGCTCGGCCAGGATTCGCAGCGGTGATCTTCGCCGGTCAGGATGAAACGAGCCGCCTGAATCGGCAGCTCGCCAAGGAGATCTGCCTGGCCGGTGGGCAGGTGGCATTTATTTCGCCTGACGCTGCAGACGGTGCCTCCGTTGAACGCTTGTCCTTCATCTCGATTCCAAAAGCTGCCTCCGCTTTGCTGCCGATTCTGGAAATCGTACCGGTACAGCTTCTGACCATTCCGTTGGCCCAGGCGAAAGGCTACGAGCCGGCAGTGTTCGAGCGGGCGAGCAAGGTTACAGCCGTCGAATAGCAGATCCTCGCTCCAACGCCTGACTGGAATCATGGCGTGGCGGGCAACTCTCGTAATCAGACTCTGAGACAGTCAGGTAGAAGGAGAATCACACATGAGAAGCGACCAGCCGGGAAGCCTGTTTCCGACAGTGTTTGGGCGAAACCTGCTTGGTGAAATTCCCAACTTTGCACCCTGGCCTTACCTGGTTGTGACCATGGAGGACTTGTGGGGCAAGTTCAAACATCACTTCGACGAGAACATGGCCGACGTGTTCTTTGTGAGAACGTTGGAGTATGAGACGCTGATGGCGCAGCTCAAAGGACTTCCAAAGTTCAACTCCGTCATCGGTTTGGGTGGCGGACAAGCGGTTGATGTTGCAAAACTCATCGCCTGGAATCAGAAACTGCCGCTCTGGCATGTTCCGACATCGCTCAGCGTCAATGCGCCGTTCGCGCAGCGCGCGGCGCTTCGATTCGGCGGCAACGTGCGCTACATGGCTTGGGCCGTTCCCGAAGCCGTCTATGTAGATTTCGACATCATTCAGGATGCGCCGGCATTTCTCAATCGCAGCGGTGTCGGCGACATATTCTGCTACCACACAGCACATTTCGATTGGAGGTTTGCGCAGGATGCCGGCAAATGCGAGCCGAAGTGGCCCTATGACGACCGCATGGTCGCCGATGCCAGTGCAGTCCTCGATTCCGTGATGGCGAACCTCGAAGATATTCGCGATGTTAACGAGAACGGCATCCGCGTCTTGACGAAGGCGATACAATGGGGTGGAGCTGCGTTCCACAACTACGGCTGGAATCCCAGACACATCGAGGGCGGCGAACACTTCCTCTTCTACACATTGGAGTATCTGACGCGAAAGCCGTTTATCCATGGACAGCCCGTATCGCTGGGCGTCTTCATCGTTTCAGCGCTGCAGGACAACAAAGCCGAGGAAATGCTGGAAGCCATCCACAGTGTTGGCGTGGACATCCGGCCTGAGGCCATGGGCGTCACCTGGGATGACGTTGCGGAGGCTATGCGCCGCATGCAGTCTTACGCTACAGAGCAGGGCCTCTGGTACTCGGTGGTTCACAAGAAGCCGGTAACCGACACCTTCATTGCCGATGTGCGCGACCGGATCACTGAGATTTATGGCCCGTGGAACGAGCCAAGAGTACTTGCAGCAAGTAGGTGATCTGTGTCGGCTGCGACGGGCCATAGAGATCACCCCGCACAACTCGATGCTTGTCTCGCGACTGGCGCACGTTGAGCCGGCGGAAATCGGCGGATTATGTCAGGCCACGAGCTGCTGCTGCACATAGCCGGCGGTGTCGCGCTGCTGCTGTGGTCGGCGCGGATGGTGCGGACCGGCCTGCTGCGGGCCTTCGGGGCGGAACTGCGCAAGCGGGTCGGCCGGGCGACGCGCCGGCGGACGGCGGCGGCGCTCGCCGGCTTTGCCATCACCGCCGCCCTGCAGAGCTCGACGGCCACGGCCATGTTGGCGGTGTCCTTCGCCGGGCGCGGCATGATCGCCTTGGCACCGGCCCTGGCGCTGATGCTGGGTGCCGATCTCGGCTCCACCATCGTGGTGCAGGTCCTCTCCTTCGATCTCGGCTGGCTGTCGCCGGCTCTCCTCCTGCTCGGGGTGCTGTCGTTCATGACCGGCACCCAGCCGCTGCGCCGGCACCTGGGCCGGGTGGCGGTAGGGCTAGGCCTGATGATCCTCGCCCTCGACCTCACGGTGGGAGCCTCCGAACAGTTACGCGCCAGCCCGGCCTTGCAAAGCCTGGTCGCCGCCCTGGGCGACGAGCCCGTGGTGGCGCTCCTGGTGGGGGCGGGGCTGGCCTGGCTGTTCCACTCCAGCGTCGCCCTGGTGCTGCTGATCGTCGGCCTTGCCGCCGGCGGCGTCATCTCGCCGGCGCTCGCCTTCCCGCTGGTCCTGGGCGCCAACGTGGGATCGGGGATCATCCCGACGGTGCTGACCCTGCGCAGCCGGCGGGAGGCGCGGCGTATCCCGCTGGGCAACCTGCTGTTCCGGCTGGCCGGCGCGCTGCTGGCGCTGCCGTTGGTCTCCCTGGTCGCGCCGCTGATCGCGGGCCTCGAGGCCGACCCGGCCCGCCAGATCGCCAACTTCCACAGCCTCTTCAACCTGGCCCTGCTGCTGGGCGGACTGCCCCTGGTTCCCCTCATGGCCAGGCTCACCGCGCGGCTGCTGCCCGAGGAGTTCATGGCGCCGGGCGGGGAGACACCCGGGGGCCCGCGCTATCTCAGCGAGGAGGCGACGCAGAGCCCGGCGACGGCCCTGGCGGCGGCGACCCGCGAGGCCATGCGCATGGCCGACATCGCCGAGGCCATGCTGAGCCGAGTGGTCGAGGCCTTCGAGCCGCGGGGCGAGGCGGCGGCCGAGGAACTGGGCAGCCTGGACGACCAGCTCGACGAGCTGAACGAGGCGATCAAGCTCTATCTGGCGGAGCTGACCCGCGAGCCCCTGGACGAGGGGGCCAGCCGGAGCTGTGCGGAACTGCTGAGCTTCACCACGAACCTGGAGCACATCGGCGACATCATCAGCAAGAACCTGCGCAAGAGCGCGCAGAAGAAGCTGCGCGACAAGCTGTGCTTCTCGGAGGAGGGCTGGCAGGAACTGCTGGACCTCCATGCCCGGGTCTCCGGCCACATGCAGTTGGCGCTCAGTGCCTTCGTGACCCGCGATGCGGCGACCGCGCGCCAGCTCGTCGAGGAGAAGCGGGAGTTCCGAGAGCTGGAGCGCGAAGCCAACGACAGCCACCTGGACCGCCTGCGCCAGGGCCTCGTGGAGAGCATCGAGACCTCGGGCCTTCACATCGACATCCTGCGCGACCTCAAGCGCATCAACTCCCACATCACCGCCATCGGCTACGCCGTGCTCTCGACGGAAGAACCGCTGCGCGGGAGGAAAACTGCCTAGTGACCAACTATCCCGGTGAGATGAGATGGAACCGCGGATGCCATCTCCATCCATGAGAGAGCGTTCTACGGCGACGTTGGGCATTTGTCCGTCTAGTGTCCTGCGGGCGAGTTCATCCGATCGGCTAGACCAATGGCTCGGTCACTCAGACCGTCTGCTCACGAGATCTTTGACATGGAGCCGGTAATCGGCGCGTCAAAGTCGAGATTTGCCAGATCGCAGCCACGCTGGAAATCGCCGATATGGCGTTCCATCCAGCCGCGTGCCTCGCTGCGGTCGCCGGAGGAGATGGCAGCGAAGATTTTGCGGTGCGCGAGTATGAGGCGTTCGCCGGCGTTGAGCCGCGCCATTACCTGGGCGAATGCGGGATAGAACAACTCGCCGACGGTTTCGCGACTCAATTGCAGCGCGCTGTTGCCGGTTGCCGCCGCAACGAGATTGTGAAACTCCACATCGAGCCCGACAAGGTCGTCGCCGACGGCATGGGCCGTTTCCGTGCGGCGAAGATTGTCCTCGATCCGCTCAAGATCGTCAGGTGTGGCCTTGGTCGCGGCGATGGTCGCGCACATCGGCTCTATTGCCGTCAGCACCTCCCATAACTGCTCGAACGTCGTCTCCTGCAGCAGGAAGGCTGTCTTTAGGCGCGCGCCGATGTCCTCGGCTCGCGGCATGGTTATCCGCAGTTTGTTTCGGCCCTCGGCACGGCGGATGATGCCGGCTTGCTCCAGCAGGCGGATGGCTTCGCGGATGGTCGATCGGCCGACGCTGAACCGGCCGGCGAGGCTGGTTTCGCTCGGCAGCGTGCTGCCGACGGGCAGAGCGCCCGAGAGGACCTGTCGTTCAAGCTCCCGGGCAATTGAACGGAAAGCAGGAAGCGACCGTGCGGCGGCTTCACCTTCGCCATTGAGAATGTCGTCCACAATCGACCTCAGCAAGAGATGTTGTCAGGTCAAGCCGGATTGCTTGGCGGAACGTTCGCGCAATTCGCTGCGGCGGATCTTTCCAGTCGGTGTCTTTGGAAGCGAGTCGATGAACTCGATCTCGCGAGGGTACTTATACGGCGCGGTTTGCGACTTGCAATGATCTTGCAGTTGCTGAGCAAGTGCCGGATCAGCCCCATAACCCTCCCTGACACGAACGTAGGCCTTGACAATCTCGCCACGCGCTCGATCGGGTTTGCCAACTACCGCGCATTCGGCGACGGCCCTATGCTCGAGCAACACATTCTCGATTTCCGTCGGGCCGATCCGGTATCCGGCCGAGTTGATGATGTCGTCGAGGCGGCCCCGATACCAGATATAGCCATCATCGTCGCGCACTCCACGATCGCCGGTAATGTACCAGCGGCCTTGGGGACCGTCCCGGAAACAACCGGCGGTGCGGTCGGGCTCGCGCCAATAGCCGAGCATCAGTTGCGGATTGGGCGTCAACAGCGCGATGTCGCCCTCCTCGCCATCTGTGACGGGCAGGCCTTGCGGATCGAGTATTGCCATGACGCTGCCCGGCGCGGGTCGACCCATCGAGCCGGGCTTCAGGGCTTCGCCGGGATAGTTCAGCACGATCATCAATGCTTCCGTCTGCCCGTAGGCTTCGAAAAGGGGCTTTCCGGTCGCCCCGCGCCAGCGGTCGACAATTGCCGGACCAACGGGCTCGCCCGCCGAAACGGTCCGTCGGAGGGCGCCGAGGTCGAACCCGGCAGTGTCCTCCCCGGCGATGCGGGCCAGTTCGGTCGCCGGCGCGCAATAAACGGTAACACGATGGCGTTCAAGCAGACGAAGCCGCTCGCGCGGATCGAAGGGACCGTCATAAAAGAAGGCGCAGGCGCCGCGTGCCCACGGACCGAACAATATGCTCGTACCCGCCTTGCTCCAGCCCGTATCGGCGGTGCACCAGATCGTGTCGGTCGGATCAAGAGCCAACCAAAACGCGGCCGACACCCACCAGGAATAAAGGGCGCGTGAGGCGTGGAGAACCCCTTTGGGAGCGCCGGTCGAGCCCGATGTATAATACATGATCGCAGGGTCCTCGGACGCAACCTTCTCCGCCGCGAACCGTGCCGGCGCATCAGCGATCATTTCATCAAACTCGATCCATCCAGGCACCGCGCCGACACTGATCCGAACGGACAGATCGTTCGCCAGCGCCGCGAACTTGTGCGTCTGCTCGGCGCGGCAGATCACCGCCTTCGCGCCTGAATTGGCAACGCGATAGGCGAGATCCCTGGCCATCAGCATCTCGATGCAGGGAATGGGAATGGCGCCGATCTTCAGCGTCGCCACCATGGCGATCTGCCATTCGGGAATTCTCGGCAACATGATAACGACAAAGTCACCTTTGCCGAGACCCTGTCTGCGTAGCGCCGCGCCGAGCCTGTCGGTGATCCGGGCGATGTCGGAAAACATGTATCGCCGTATCCCGCCGACCGCGCTTTCTGCGATCAGTGCAGGACCGTCTCGCTCGCTGGCCAAGTGATCGACCACGTCAACACCGAAATTGAAGTGATCAGGCACGGCCCAGTCGAAGCCGGCATGGAAACGTTCATATCCCTCACGCGCCAGGTCCGACGCCGGCTGTATATCGTCCGTCATATGGCTCCTACCGGGTGTGCGGGTCATCCGGCCATCCATCCTCCATCGATTCCTATGGTTTGACCGGTGACATATCGCGAGGCATCGCTGGCGAGATAGATCACCGCGCCAGTGATCTCGTCGACCTGCGCAAAACGCCGCATCGGCGTGCGTTGCAGCAGTCGCTCGCTGAGCATGGAGTGCTCGATCACACCATTGGTGAGGTCGGTCTCTACAAAGCCGGGCGCGACGGCATTTACGCGTACGCCTTTCGGTGCCCAGTCAACCGCCATCGCGCGCGTCAAGAGTTCGACTCCACCCTTCGAGGCGCAGTAGGCCGCCGTCTTGGCAAGGCCGACGTTGCCGGCGATGGATGATATGTTGACGATGCTGCCGCGGCCGGTGCGCAGCATCTGCCGGCCAAATTCACGGCTGGCGAGAAAGACGCCGGACAGGTTGACGGCAATGATCTCGTTCCACTCGGCCGTCGATGTGGTTTCGGGCGTCTTGTGGATCGGATTGATCCCCGCATTGTTGACAAGCACGTGGGCCGGGCCGAACCGTTCGCCGACTTGCGTGGCGAGATGTATGACATCGCTCTCGATCGACATGTCGGTAACGACGGCCGATGCTTTACCGCCTTTGGCGATGATCTCCTGGCTCGCGGCGCTAAGCGTGTCGAGGGAGCGCCCGGCCACCACCACCATTGCGCCACATGCCGCCAGATCGGCGGCGATCCTCTTTCCGATGCCGCGCCCGCCACCGGTTACCACGCAGACGCGACCAGAGAGATCGAACATGTCAGCCGTCCCGGTCATCACGGACGGCCTGCCGCACCTGGCGGATTTCGTGTCGCTGTGTCGTTATGCGGCATCCAGCACTCTCAATGTTTGTCAGACAAAATTTCTTGCTGAAGTGGCCGGCTGAGTCAAACGATTTGCGCTACCTTCGCACGCAGCCCCAAAAACCCGGGAGATTTGCGCCTTGATATCCGCCACTTGTCACGATAGAGTTTCAGATCAGGCGCCCATACAGAAAAACTGTCGGATAAAAATGAACGGCGATGAGTTGGGTGATCCATATTCCTGCACACATATCGGGGTCATGAGGCGGCATGGATTCCTTTCTGGTTGAACCGCAATGGCTTGAGGAACGGATCGGCGATGGCGAAACGGCTGTCATCGATTGTTCCTGGTACATTCCGGAAGCGGGAAAGAGCGGATATGAGGAGTTCATCGACGCTCATATCCCCGGAGCGCGCTTCTTCGATCTCGATAGGGCCTCCGATCCGGCATCCACCTATGTCAACATGCTGCCGTCGCCCGAACGTTTCGCTGAAACGGTCTCGGCGCTGGGCATCGACAATCAGCAAATGGTCGTCGTCTATGACTCGAGCTATGTGTCGGCACGGGTCTGGTGGATGTTCCGCATGTTTGGCCATGATCGCGTGCGTATTCTGAATGGCGGCTGGAAACGATGGCTCGCGGAAGGCCGCCCGGTCGAACGTGGTGATCCGGCGCCGGCGCCGCGCGCGCCGTTCAAGGCGACGGCACCGACCGGCGGTGTCGCAACATGGCGTGATGTCGTCGCGGCAATCGACACCGGTGAAGCCGTCGTTGTCGATGCGCGCACGCGGGAACGATTTACCGGAGAGCTGCCGTCGGGCTATCCGGGCGTGGCCGGCGGACACATGCCTGGCGCGGTCAACATACCCTGGAGCACAATGCTGCCGCAGAGCGGCGACTTCACTTTCGTCGAGCCGGCTGTCGCAGAGACGGTTTTTCGGGACGCCGGTGTCGATATCGAGAAACCGATCGTCTCGACCTGCGGCTCGGGCGTAACGGCCGCCATTCTCGTGCTACAGCTCGCCCGGCTTGGAAAAACCGATTGGACGCTCTACGACGGTTCCTGGCATGAATGGGGGCAGCGCGACGACTTGCCGAAGCAGTCGCTTTGAGCTCCGGATCGCGAATACCGAAGTCGGCCGGCAGCCTTCTGGTGTCGGCGGGCCGGCAGCACGACAGCAGCGCCACCGCGGTCAATCCGCCTATTCATCGCGCGTCCACCTTTTTGTTCAACACGCTCGACAAGTTCGAGGCAGCGGGCCGAACACCGTTTGACGGACCCTTTTACGGACGCGTTGGAACGCCATCCATTTTCGCCTTCGAAGAGGCGATGGCCGAACTGGAAGGGGGGCATCGGACGATCGCGACCGCCTCCGGCCTGGCCGCCATATCGGCGACGCTTCTCGCCTTTATCGAGCAGGGCGATCATGTGCTCGTGGTCGACACGGTCTATGAGCCGGTTCGGCGGTTTTGCGCCCGGTTGCTGGCGCGGCTGGGCGTCACGATCACCTACTATCACCCTGAGATAGGCGCCGGCATCGAACAGTTGATCCAGCCACGGACGAAGCTGATCTATATGGAATCGCCGGGCTCCGGCACCTTCGAGGTGCAGGACGTGCCGCAGATCGTCGCCGTGGCGCGGGCAAAGGGCATCAGGACAGCGCTCGACAACAGCTGGGCCACGCCACTGTTTTTCAAGCCGATTGCGCACGGCGTGGATGTCTCGCTGCAATCGGCCACCAAGTACATTGTCGGCCATTCCGACGCCATGCTGGGCGCCGCCACGACCACGGCAGAAAGCTATGAGGCAGTGCGCCGGGCGACGCAGGACCTTGGCGCCTGCGCGGGCTCGGAGGAAGGCAATCTGGGCCTGCGCGGCCTGCGTACGCTGGAGGTTCGGCTTCGACACCAGGAAGCGTCGGCGCTCGAACTGGCGCAATGGCTCGAAACGCAGCCACAGATCAAGAGGGTGCTGCATCCGGCTTTGCCGTCATTTCCCGGTCATGAGGTGTGGCAGCGCGACTTTGAAGGATCATCTGGCCTGTTCGCCATCGAACTCGATGGAGACCAGCAGGCCGTGCGCGCCATGGTCGACGGGTTGGCGTTGTTCAAGATCGGATTCAGTTGGGGGGGCTATGAAAGCCTGGTCCTGCCTGTCAATCCAGGGAAGGCACGCATCGTCGCCAAGCACCCCGGCGCCGGCCCAATTCTGCGTTTGCATATCGGGCTGGAGACGATCGACGATCTCAAGGCGGATCTGAGTCTTGGGCTTGCGAGACTGCGCACATAGTCTGTGCGAGACGGCCGCAGACCGTATCGGCCGGCGGAAAAGCGGTCAAAAGCCTATCGGCCAGTGATTGATCTTCGAACCGTCGATGAACCGGCTGTGACGGAAGGGCGTCGGATCGACTATCGGGTCTTCACCCGTTATCAGTTCACTTATCAGTTGGCCGGCTGCGGGCGCGATGCCGAAGCCGTGGCCGGAATAGCCGGTGGATATGTAAAAGCCCGGGATCGTGTCCACCGCCGAGATGATGGGGATGGCATCGGGCGTCACGTCGATCCAGGCGCTCATGCGCTCGTTGACGACAAGATCCTTGAACGCCGGAAACAGTGCTTTGATGTTGATGATCGCCTGATCGAGAATGGCGTGCGCCGGTTCGGGACGCAGGACGCGGATCTTTTCGAACGGACTGGGACGATCCAACTGCCAGCGTGTTCTGGCGAAGGTTTCCTGCAGGGAACGCTTGCCGATCCGAAACTTCATGGCGCGCCACTCGTTCTTCAGGGCCGGAACATAGTCGCACAGGTAACGAAGGCTGTCGGGAACGATATCGACCGGATGCGCCGAGCGCATGGAGATGTTGTAACCATCATCCAGCCGCTTGCGAAATCCGAACCCCTTGCCCGAGCCGCAGCCGGCCGGGCCGCCCGTGATCGGCCTGGTCCGCATTACCTGCGACAACAGCTTGAGCTGGGGAAGCTTGACACCCTGATTCCGCCCGAAAAGGGTTGACCATACGCCGCCGGCCAGGACCAGGTTGTCGCAGCGGATGCGGCCCTTTTCGGTGGCGACCTCGCTTACCCGGCCCCCTTGCGTCTCAAAGCCGCGAACGGCGCATCCCTCGACAACCCGCGCGCCTAGTCGCGCGGCGGCGCGCGCAATCGCCCGGCTTGCGATGTGCGGCTCGGCGAAGCCGTCGCTCGCCGTGTGCAGGCCGCCCGCCCAGCCTCGGGTCGCGCCCGGTGCGAACCTGCCGATCTCATTCGCGGCGACGTACCGGGTATCGAGATCGAAGCCTTCTACCGCCTTCATCCATCCGTCATATTTCGCCAAGTCCTTTTCTTCGTCGCAGAAATAGGTGATGCCGCAGACGCGAAAGCCGACATCGACGCCGATGGTCGAGGCATATTCGGCCCAGATCTGCTGGGCGCGGATCATCAGCGGAATTTCGCGAGGATCGCGACCCATCTTGCGTACCCAGCCCCAATTGCGGCTCGATTGCTCCTCGCCGATGCTGCCCTTCTCGCAGAGGACGACCGGGATATTTCTCTGGGATAGAGACAGCGCGGTGCACGCGCCGACGATGCCGCCACCGACGATAACGACTTGGGTCTCTGCCGGAACCACATCGAAGCCGTGATCGTGGACGGTTTGAATGTTCATCGCTCGTTTCCCGCTGATTGACGCGCCGGCGTCATGACGACTGGAGCTTGGAGTCGATCGCCGGCGTTTTCGCGTGCTTGCCGTCGGGCGTGAGCGAATGGGCGAAATGATCGACAACAAAATCGTGGAACGTAAGCGCCGCGTTCGAGAGGCTCTCCCTGTCAGCGATCAAGCCGAGGGAAACCGGTATCGCTGGCATGAACGGCCGATACTCCAGCAGCGGATTGCGCCACAGATGCGGTGAAAAAGGGCTAACGATCGAGAGGCCAAGGCCGGCGGCAACCAGATTGCACACGGCTTCGTGGGTCGTAGCCTCGATCATCATAACGCGGCTGACGTTTCGTTGCCCGAATAGCGTATCGATTTCAAAACGAAATGGCGTGCCGCGCGGAAAGCTGATGAAGGAATGGCCGGCAAGGTCGTCGGCACGAACAACGTCCCGGCTTTCAAGTTCGTGCCCCGCGGGAAACACACACAGAACCGGGCGACGGATCAGCTCCTGGACCGATACCGATGCGTTGGCGACCGGCAATGTCGCGAAACCGATGTCACTGCGCCGCGAGGCGACCCATTCCGCGACGCGATCCTGCGGCAGGCTGTCGAGCCTGACGGCGATGCCGGGATGCTGGAGGCGAAATCGGCCGATTATGTCGGGCAATAATCCGTTGGCGTAAAGGCCCATTGCCGCAATCGAAACCGATCCGGTGGTGAGGTTCTTGATTGCCTGAACCTGTTGGCCGAGTTCTTCAAGCCCGACAAACAGCCTGTCGACCTGTTCACACAAATGTCTGGCGTCGTCTGTGGGCTCGATGCCGTTACGCAGGCGACGAAACAGCTTGAAGCCGACGGCCTGCTGAAAATCCAGCATCAACCGACTGACGGCTGGCTGGGAAATGCCGAGCAATTCGGCAGCCTTTGTCATGCTGCCAAGTGTGATGACCGCTCTGAACGCCTCAACTTGCCTGATATTGAGCTGCATGTCGGCTCCGACGCGCCGGGAGGATGGATGCGTCCCGTCCGCGTGGCGCGGGCAACGGGACATGAATTTAAGTTATAGCATTTATATTTTTTTCTGACTAGTTGACGACATAAATATTATATCATAATGTCTGACAAACAAGCTGGACCTTGAAAATTGCGCGACATCGGTACCCTCTTGTCGGCGCGGTCCCAACCGCGATGACCATGCAACGCTCGGCTTCGCATTGGGGCGCGTTCCGTGCCGAAGTTGCGGACGGGCAGATCAAAGCCGTCATGCCGTTCGAGCATGATCCGCGGCCAAGCCCTCTAAATTCGGTCTGGCCGGAGATGGTGACCTCGCCGATGCGGGTGGCCGCTCCCGCGGTGCGCCGCGGTTGGCTCGAGGGCGATGGCGGCGCCGGGCGCGGCGAGGACGACTTTTTCGAGATTGCATGGGACCGCGCGCTGGATATCGCCGCCGATGAGATTGGGCGTGTCCGGGAAACGTTCGGCAATGAGGCGCTTTTCGCTGGTTCATATGGCTGGTCCAGCGCGGGACGTCTGCACCATGCGCGTACTTTGGTGCGCCGCTTCTTCAATTCGATCGGCGGGTTCACGGATCAGGTAACGAATTATAGCTACGGCGCGGCGATGGCCTTTCTCCCGCGCATTGTCGGCGCGCGAAGCGCGGTCGGCTCTCATCTGACATCGGCGCGCTCGATCCGCGATCATTGTGATGTGATGCTCGCGTTCGGTGGCCTCCCGGCAAAGAACTGGGAGGTCCAGTCAGGCGGATCGGGCGAACATCGCTATGGCCTGTTCATGACGGGACTGGCCGGCGGCACGGAACTCTTCAATGTCTCGCCCGTGAAGGCGGACATCGGCAACGACTATCCGAGCCGCTGGATTCCCATACGGCCCAACACCGATACCGCGTTGATGCTAGCGGTGATGCGAGTGCTTGACCGGGAAGGGGCGGTGGATCGGGCGTTCTTGGCGCGCTATTGCGTGGGCGCTGACATGCTGTGCGACTACCTGGCGGGAAAAACCGATGGGGTGGAAAAAACGCCGCAGTGGGCCAGTCGAATAACAGCCGTTTCGCCCGGGACAATCGAGGATCTGGCGTTTGGCTTGATCGGTAAGCGGGTTCTGTTGACCGCCAATTGGAGCCTTCAGCGCGCGCGTCATGGCGAGCAACCATATTGGGCGGCGGTCGCGCTGGCCGCGATGCTCGGTCAGATCGGCCTGCCTGGCGGCGGCTTTGCCTTTGGCTATGGCTCCTCGAACGGTATGGGCAATCCGCGCTTTGACACGCCGCTCTACAGTTTGCCCGTCGGCGACAATCCGACCGGCTCCGTGATTCCGGTCGCCCGGGTCGCCGATATGCTTCTCACGCCCGGCGGCACGCTTCAGTTCGATGGACATGCAATCACATATCCCGACATACGCCTTGTCTATTGGGCCGGCGGCAATCCGTTTCATCATCACCAGGATCTGAACCGGCTGCGTGAAGCTTTCCGCAAGCCGGAAGCTGTCATCGTCAATGAATGTTATTGGACGGCCACAGCTCGGCATGCCGACATCGTTTTCCCCGCTACGACCGCCCTTGAGCGCAACGATATCGGCGGGGCATCGCGCGATCCGTTCATTCTGGCCATGCACAAGCTGGTGGAGCCGGTAGGTCAGGCGCGTAACGACTATCAGATATTCGCAGCGCTTGCCGCGCGCCTTGGCGCGCATCAGGCGTTCACCGAAGGGCGGACCGAGGATCAATGGCTGGAGAAGGCGTGGCGGGAGATCTCGGCCCAACTGGCGGCGCGTGGGATCGTCGCGCCTCAACTGGAGCAATTCTGGGAACGTGGCTATGTCCGCGTTCCCGACCCTGAGGACGATTATGTCATGTTCGCCGATTTCCGAGCCGATCCGGATCGGCATCGGCTCGGCACGCCCTCCGGCAAGATTGAGCTGTTCAGCCAGCAAGTCGTCGAATTCACCAATGGCGCGCAGCCAGGGCACCCAGTCTGGCTGGACCCGGAGGAATGGCTGGGCGCGAAAGCCGCTGATATCCATCCGATCCATTTGCTGACCCCACAGCCGGAACGCCGTTTGCACGCGCAAATGGACTGGAGCGCCCATAGCCGGTCCGGCAAGCGTCACGGGCGCGAAATTGTCAAAATGCACCGTGACGATGCACGGGCGCGCGGTATTGAAGATGGCGACATCGTCCGCCTGTTCAACGACCGCGGAGCATGCCTGGCGGTCGCAGAGCTTGAAACGGCGATGATGCGCGGCGTCGCGCTATTGCCGACCGGAGCGACCTACGATCCCGAAGGCAATGCCGACCGCAACAGCAATCCAAACGTGCTCACCCGTGACATCGGCACGTCCGAACTCGGCCAAGGGTGCGCGGCGCAATCCTGCCTGGTGGAGATTGAGCGGTTCGAGGGCAGTCTTCCCGAACTGCGGATTGAGCGTCCTCCGATAGTGCGTTCGCCGGACGACCTGCCGTACGAATTTGCAAGGGCGCGCGCATGAGATTCGATCACTTGGTTCTGCTGGTCCGGGATCTGGACAAGGCCGCCGCCGATTTCGAAAAGCTCGGTTTTGTCGTGCTGGAACGGAACGACGCCAGTCACGGTTCGACCAGGTTCCGCTTCGTCTCGTTCAACGACGGCGCGTACGTCCTGCTGACGGCCTTTTCCAGCGATGCGGCCATGGCTGCGCACCGGCTGGGGTCGGCCCTTGCTGCCGGCGAGGGCTGGGCGGACTACTCTTTTCTGGTCGACGATGTGGGCGCGGTTGGCCAGATGCTCAAGACCGCGGGAATGCCCGTCGCCGGTCCGGTCGAAGTGGCCAACACGGTGGTTGGCGGACACAGATGGGCGCTTGATCTATTGATGACCGGCCGCGGCGCGGAGGGTGATGTCGCGCTTCCTTTCCTGGTGTCCAATCGCCAAGGCGCCCGACATCGCATTCCGGGACCTTCCGCACACGCCAATGGGGCCAGCGGCATTGCCGGGGTCAAGGTGGCGAGCACGGAGCCTGCCGGGGTCGTCGACGGATTGCTCGCCATGGGCGGAAGCAGAATGGTCGGAGAGGCGGCCGATCGGCACGGCGTCCGTGTCGGCGTATCGAACGGCTGGGTGGATGTCGTTGCCGGCGATGCATCGCCTTCGAGGCCCGAAGGCGGCCTCTTCGAGGTGCACCTTTCCTGCGATCGGCCCGATCTCCCGCCGGAAGGTGAATTGCTCGACGTCAATCTGATGCACGGCGCGGCCGCGCGACTGATTCCCTCAGGTATGGGGTCCGGCATCGCCGAAAGACGCGGGAGGCCGGTAACATGAAGGGCACGGATTTGACCGCGAGGGCCGTCTACGAGGCCTGGAAGGAGAAGCCGTCTCTGCCGGCGTTCGGATGCGGATCGCGCATATGTCTGCTGAATGTCGATCTGCAGCGTCGCTACACCGACACCGAGACCTTCTCGACCGCCTATGAAGGCGACAGCGACCAGTTTCGGCTTATCAACGCGATTGCCCGGGCCGTGCGCGACCTGGCCATGCCCGTGGTCTGGACCTATGTGGCCTATTTGCCGGATGGCAGGGATTGTGGCCGCTGGGGCACCCGAAGCAATGCGCCGATGGCGCTTCAAAACGTTGGCCATCAATCCCCGCAGGCCGAGATCGATGCCCGCCTTGAGGTCGAGCGCGATCACGATCTCATGCTGCACAAACGCATGGCGTCGGCGTTTTTCGAGACGCACCTGCCCTCTTATCTCGTCTTCAGCCGCATCGATACGGTGATCGTGACGGGTGGCGCCACATCGGGATGCGTACGGGCGACCATAGTTGACGCGATGTCACATGGTTATCGCGTGATCGTGCCGGAAGAATGCGTGGCCGATCGCGAAGAGAGCCCGCACTACGCGGCGCTTTACGACATCGCCGTCAAATATGGCGACGTGCTGCCGGCCGGCAAAGTTCTCGACATTCTCACCTCCATGAAAGTCAGCGAACCGAAAGCAGCCAATGCTCAATGAACCGTTCAGCTACGACTATGCGCCCTATCACCACCGTCCAAAGATCGTGTGGCCGAACGGTGCTCGCATCGCGTTGTGGGTTGCGCCCAATATCGAGTTCTACGAATACGCACCGCCCGAGAACTCCGCCCGCTCGGTCTGGTATCGCCCCGAGCCCGACATCATCAACTACTCCATGCGCGATTACGGCAACCGGGTCGGCTTTCACCGCATGGCCGACGTGATAGCGCGCCATGGGATACGCGCCAGCGTTTCGTTGAATGTCGCGGTATGCGACCACTTTCCAGACATCATCGAGCGCTGCTGCCAACTGGGCTGGGAGCTGTTCAGCCACGGCATCTACAACACGCGATACTTCTACAATATGAGCGAGGATCAGCAGCGCGAGGTCATTCGCGACAGTCGCGAGACGATCAAGCGCCATAGCGGCCAGGACCTTGACGGCTGGCTTTCGCCTGCGATTTCAAACGGCGAGACCACGCAGGACATCCTGGCCGAGGAGGGCATCAAATACACGCTTGATCTTTTTCACGACGATCAACCCATGCCGGTCAAGGTGCGGTCCGGTAAACGGCTGGTCAGCGTGCCCTACATGATGGAGGTCAACGATGTGCCGGTCCTGTCTTTCAAGCACACGTCGCCGGCGGCCTATCTCAACATCATCAAGGCGCATTTCGACCAACTCTACGAGGAAGGCGCGGAGAGCGGCACCGTCATGTGCGTTCCGTTGCACCCCTATCTGATCGGCCAGCCGCACCGCATCGGCCTGCTTGAAGAGGCGCTCGACTACATCAAAAGCCATGACGGCGTATGGTTTGCGACCGCGCGCGAAATCGCCGCCTGGTATGAGCGGCATTGTTACGACGCGTTTGTTGAGTGGATGGAGCCGTTCAATCGCGCGGCCGCCGAAAGGCCGCCCGCATGAGCGTTCCCGCCGACTATCTCATCTATCCAAAGCGGCGTCCGGGCCCCGATCACGATCGCTATGCACATCGCTATCTGGCGACGGCGCCCACCGTCGCTTGGCCGGACGGCAAGCGCTTGCTGATCTGGATCACCATCCATTGCGAGCATTTTCCGATGGACATGCCCCGGGAGCCGTTTGTCCCGCTCGGCGGCATGGACCGCTTCTATCCGAGCGTTTGGGACTATTCGACGCGCGACTACGGCAACCGGGTGGGGATCTTCCGGCTGATGCGTGTGCTCGACCGGCATGGTCTCCGCGCAACTGTGGCAATGAACAGCAAAGTTGCGGAGCGCTACCCCTATCTGCTTGACGAGATGCTCAAACGCGACTGGGAGATTGCCGCCGGTGGCGTCGATATGAGCAGGCTGCACCACGGCCTGCTATCAGAGGACGAAGAGCGCGCTCAAGTCGACGAGGCTTTCACGACGCTGCGGCAGTTGAGCGGCCAGCCGGTCATCGGTTGGCATTCGCCCGCGCATTCCCAGTCCTCGCACACACCCGAACTCGTCGCCAATGCCGGCGCCCGGTATATCGCCGACTGGATCAATGACGACATGCCTTATCGGTTCGACACCGGGAAGGGTGCGTTGCTCCAATTGCCGCTGTCGTATGAGCTTTCGGACCGCAAGATCCTCTTTTTGCACAACCAAAGCGTCGACGATTACGCCGCACAGATCACCTCAGCCTTTGGCTGTCTTGATGCCGAAGCGCGCCAAAGGGGTGGACGGATCCTGTCGCTGTCCGTGTCACCCTGGGTGATCGGCCAGCCCAGTCGCATCAGCGCGTTCGACCGGCTGCTTGAATTGTTTCTTTCCCGTGACGGCGTCGCCGGCGCAACCGGCGCGGCGATCTGTGCCGCCTGGGAAAGCCGCGACGGACAGGCCGGCGCGGAGGGCCGGTGATGGAATCTCGACAGGAGAGGGTAGGGTGAGCGTATCCGCAAGCTGCGCGTTCGGCACCAGCCTGATCGGCTCCCGGGCGCATGGTGCAGAGGCGCGTCCGGAACGATTGACCGCGTGCAAGGCGGTGCAGGCGATCAAGGACGGGCAGCTAACGGCTGAGACGCTGGCAAAGGCATGTCTCGACAGGATCGAGCGGCGAGACCCCGAGATACGCGCCTGGACCCATGTAGACCGCGACCTCGTCCTTGGCCAGGCGCGCGCGCGAGACGCGCAGGCAGAACGCGGCCCGCTACATGGCGTGCCGATCGGCGTCAAGGACGTGATCTTCACGCGGGACATGCCCACGACCTATAACTCGCCGCATTTCGACGGCTTCTTTCCAAAGCTCGACGCGGCGAGCGTCTCTGTCCTGCGCGCCGCCGGCGCGATCATCATCGGCAAAAACGATACGGTTGAATTCGCCGTCAACGGTCGCCGCGCCCAGACCCGCAATCCGCATGACACAAATCGTACGCCGGGCGGGTCGTCGAGTGGTTCGGCCGCGGCGGTCGCCGACTTTCATGTGCCGCTTGCCATCGGCACCCAGACCGGTGGTTCGGTCATCCGTCCGGCATCCTATTGCGGTGTCTATGCCATGAAGCCGACATGGAACGCCGTTCCCCATGAAGGCTTCAAGGTCTGCGCGGCGAGCATGGACACGTTGGGCTGGTATGGTCGCTCCGTCGACGATCTCGAATTGCTTTGCGATGTCTTCGAACTGCACGATGACGAATGTCCGTCTCTCGACACGCTCGACGGCGCCTCGATCGCCGTCTGCCACTCGCCGGTTTGGGATCAGGCGCTTCCCGAGACCCGAGGCGCACTGACGCGATGCGTTGAGTTGCTGCGCGCGGCGGGCGCCAGGATTTTCGATCTGGAGCTCGACGAGCGGTTCGATCGGTTGGCCGCTGCCCACAAGACGATCATGCAAAGCGAGATGCGCAGCGCTTTTCTCGCCGAGAAGGCGCGCTTCGGCGACAGGCTTTATCCGGAATTGCAGCAGATCTTGCGCAACGACGCGGGCCTCACTCGTGCCGTTCAGCTGCGGGCGTATGATCTCGTCGCTCAATGTCGAGCCCGCTTCGACGCACTGGCATCGCGCTTTGCGGCCGTCCTCACGCCGAGTACAGCCGGCGTCGCCCCGCAAGGGCTCGACGATACCGGAGCCGCGACGTTCAATCGGATTTGGACGCTGCTTCATACGCCTTGCATCAATCTGCCCGGCTTCGTTGGCCCAAGCAAATTGCCGGTAGGGTTGACGCTGACCGGGCCGCGCTTCTCGGATCGTGGCCTTGTCGCCACCGCCAAACTGGTGGCCGGTCTGATGCCGCGACAAAGGGAGATAGCGGGGCCGCCATGATCGGGAAACATCGCAAGCGCTTCGGTCCCCGTGGCGACCGATCTCTGCATATGCCGTCACAGCGATCCGTTTTTACCGGACAGAGATATCACGGAGATCAGGATGCGGTTTCGTTGAGAGATCTGCAAATCCACCAAAACCGCCAGTTACGCCGTGAGATCGGAGTCCGATGCCGGGCAGGGTTCCTGTCGGACGCGAAGAGTGCTGGTGAGTCACGTCCTCGCTCGGCACCTGGGGCTGGCACGTAAACCGGGCACCGTCGACTTGGCACCCCTCCGAGCTCCGCTCGATGGAGGGGCTCGGTCGTGAACAACAGATGGTTGGGAAACAACCCTTAACGGAGGCAGAACAATGAGCAAATCTCGTTTTCGATTGAACCGCAGGACGATGATCAAGGGCATGACGGCAGGCGCGGCCATGCCGTTTGTTCTGTCGCCGTCGAGCCATGCGCTTGGCAGCAGCGCCAAACATGGCGGTACGCTGACCACCGTGGCCTGGCCGGGCACGACCTATATGAACTCGGCGATCACGACCTCGGGACCCGAGGCATTCCTGTCGCCGAAGATGTTCGACGGCCTGCTCGGCTACGATTTCGGGATGAAGGGCAAGCCCGCTCTGGCGACGGACTGGAGCATCTCCGAGGACGGATTGCGTGTCACCTTCAATCTGCGACCCAACGTCAAATGGCATGACGGGCATCCGTTCACCTCGCGTGATGTGGCATTCACGTTCATGGAGGTCATCAAGGTGCACCATGGGCGCGGGCGTACGCTGTTCGCCGATCTGCTCGAGGTGGAGACGCCCGATGACCTGACGGCGATCTTTGTGTTGAGGCGGCCGGCGCCGGCCATGATGAAGGCGCTCGACGGGCGTGAATCGCCGATCTTGCCGAGTCATCTCTATGCGGGCACCGACATTCGGGAAAATCCGCACAATATCGATCCGGTCGGCACCGGTGCATTCAAGCTTGTCAGCCACGAGCGCGGCGTCAGTGTCGTCATGGAGCGCAATCCGGACTATTGGGACGGCGATCTGCCCTATCTCGACCGTATCATCGTCCAATACATCTCCGATCCGTCGACGCGCACCGCCATGCTGGAAGCGGAACAGGCCGACGTCGTCTTCCTTAACTTCCTTCCGGCGCTTGACACGCTGCGTCTCGCCGAGAAGCCCGAATTCTCGATCGACCTGAAGGGCTATGAAACGTCGGTCAGCCAGCAGCAGATGGACTTCAATCTCGAGCATCCGATCCTCAAGGACGCGCGCGTGCGCCACGCGATCGCACACGCCATCGATCGGGCCTGGATCGTCAAGAACGTCTGGCATGGTTTCGGAGAGCCGGGCGCCACGCCGCTGCATCACGAACAAGTGTCGTTCTACAATACCGATGGTGTTCCGGACTATGAATTCAATCCGAGCAGGTCGGAAGCTTTGCTCGACGAGGCGGGATATCCGCGCGGCTCCAACGGCAGGCGTTTCGAATTGACGATCGACCCGACGCCCTATGGCAACGAGTCGGTGATTGCCGCCGAGTATATGCGCGAGCAAATGCGCCAGATCGGGATCGATCTGAAGATCCGCACCCAGGACTTTGCCGTGTTCATCAAGCGGGTCTGGACCGATCGTGATTTCGATCTGTCCCTATATACGGCCGCCATGGGAGCCGATCCGACGATCGGTGTTCAGCGCTTCTACTGGTCGAAGAACTTCAAGCCGGGTGTGGCGTTCTCCAACGGTTCGAGCTATTCGAATCCGGAAGTCGACGCGTTGCTGGAGGCCTCGCAGGTCGAACTCGATCTGGCCACCCGCCAGCAGCAGTTCCATGAGTTCCAGAAGATCGCCATGACGGAGCTGCCGACGCTGCCCATCGTCTCGACAACCCGCGCCACGATCGCGCATCGCAAGGTCAAGGACCACACGGTCGATGCACTGGGTTCGCTGGGGAACCTCGCCCATTGCTGGATCGATGAGAGCGCGTGAGTGAATTGACGTCAGGCGCCGCAACACCGGACCGCAACGCCCTGCCGGGCTTGCGTTTCTTGCTGGGTCCCTTGCCTCGGTACGTGTTGCGGCGTCTGAGTCAGGCGTTTTTGGTGATGCTGCTGGTCGTTGTCGGCAGCTTCGTTCTGGTCAAGATGGCGCCTGGCGACCTGGTGGACGTGCTTGCCGGCAATGCCGACATGACCGCCGAGCAGATGACCGCCCTGCGCGAGCGCTATGGTCTCGACCAGCCCGCATGGGTCCAGTTGTTGCGGTACATGTACAGCCTTGCGACGCTGGATTTCGGCTACTCGCCATTGAACGCCGCGCCGGTGCTGGACATCATTCTCGCCCGCTGGCCCGTCACCGCGTTGCTGGTGATCTCGTCGGTGCTCATTTCCATGACCGTGGGAACCGTCATGGGCGTCGTTGCAGCGCGAAATGCGGGAAACCCGGTGGATCTATCGATCTCGCTGCTCATGCTGTTCTTCTATGCGACGCCGACATTCATCATCGCTATCGGGCTCATCCTCGTCTTTTCGGTTTTTCTGGGGGTGATGCCGATCGCCGGTTTCTCGACCGTCGGCGCCGACTACACGGGACTTCGCTATGTCTGGGATGTCGTCAGCCATTTGACGATGCCGGTGCTGGCGCTGTGCACCTTTTTTATCGCCATTTACGGGCGCATCGGGCGCGCCGCCATGCTCGAAGTGCTCACGCTCGACTATGTGCGCACCGCCCGCGCCAAGGGCTTGAGCGAACGGCGGGTCATCTACGTTCATGCGCTGCGGAATGCCATGCTGCCGCTAGTCACCATGGCCGGCCTTCAGGTCAGTTCCTTGGTCGGCGGGGCCGTGCTGATCGAGACCATCTTCGGCTTGCCCGGGATGGGCCGCACCGCGTTCGATGCCGTGTTTGAACGCGATACCAATCTGCTGCTCGGTGTCGTCTTTATCAGTTCGCTCAGTGTCGTCGTTGTGAATTTCGTTATCGACATGCTCTACATGGCGCTGGATCCGCGCGTGGAGCTTGCGTGATGTCCGGCCGCCAATCCCTGCTGTGGCGTCTTGTCAGTCACCCCAGCGGTCTGGTCGGGCTGACACTGATCGTGCTGGCCGTTGCCATGGCGGTCCTCGCCGATTGGTTTTACGCTTCCGGCCCGTGGACCCTGGCCGGGCAACCGAGGCTTTGGCCCGGTCAAGACCCGGCCTTTCCGCTCGGCACGGATTCGCTCGGACGCGACCTGGCCGCCGGGCTCTTCCACGGCGCCCGCGTGTCCCTCGCGGTCGGCATCGCCGCGGCGGCGGTATCGGTTGTCATCGGTACCATCGTTGGCGGCCTGAGCGGGTACTATGGCGGTTGGCTGGACGATATCTTGATGCGGCTGACCGATGCGATGCAGACAGTTCCTTCCTTTCTGTCGGCGATCGCCATCGTCGGCATTCTCGGACCGTCGCTGTCGACGATCATCGTCGCCATCGCCATCGTGTCCTGGCCGATGATTGCCAGGCTGGTCAGAGCGGAGTTCTTGCGGCTGCGCACCTACGATTTCGTGCAGTCATGCAAGATCATCGGCATGTCCGACATACGCATAATCTTCGGCCAGATCCTGCCCAACTGCCTGGCGCCGATCATTGTCGCGTCTTCGGTACTTGTCGCCACCGCGATCATCGTCGAGGCCAGCCTGTCCTTTCTGGGGTTGGGCGATCCTAACGTCATGAGCTGGGGCACCATCCTGGGCAATGGGCGGTCCTCCCTGCGCACGGCCTGGTATATGACGGCCATTCCGGCCGTGGCGCTGGTGGCGACTGTGCTGGCGCTCAACCTGATTGGCGACGCGCTAAACGACGTGCTCAATCCACGTCTCAAGGAGCGCTGATGGTCGATACCGCGACGGATGTTCCGCTGCTTACGGTGCGCGATCTTTCCATTCAGTATGGGGACGGCGTGGCGCTGATGGAACAGGTCGGCTTCTTCGTCGAGCGCGGCGAGACCGTGGGCCTGGTCGGCGAATCGGGATGCGGCAAGTCGTTGACCGCGCTCGCGGTGATGGGGCTGATGGCGCAGAATCTGCGCATCTGCCAGGGCAGTATCGAACTTGACGGTGTTGATCTCGTGCAAATGCCCGACGCCAGTCTGCGCAGGCTGCGCGGCGAGCGCATGGCGATGATTTTTCAGGAGCCGCTGACCGCGCTCAACCCGGTGATGACCGTCGGTGCGCAGGTCGTCGAGGTGCTGAGGGCGCATCGTCGGATGACCCGGGCCGAGGCTGCCCGCCGGGCTGTCGAACTCTTGGAGCTCGTGCGGATTCCCGACGCGGCCGCTCGCTTCGGCGACTACCCGCACCGGCTTTCGGGCGGCATGCGCCAGCGCGTGGTCATCGCCATCGCCATCGCCTGCAATCCGGCGCTGCTGATTGCGGACGAACCGACGACCGCGCTCGACGTCACCGTGCAGGCGCAGATCCTGCAATTGCTAAAGCGGCTGCAACAAGACGCCAATCTCGGCTTGTTGTTCATCACCCATGATCTCGGCGTGGTGCGTCAAATCGCCGATCGTATCGTCGTCATGTATGCCGGCTCGGTGGTCGAGGAAGGACCGGTCGATGCCGTGCTCGACAATCCCCGTCACCCCTATACAACCGGCCTTCTCTCCGCCAGGCCCCACGGCAGCTATTCGGAGTGCGGGCATCGGTTGGCCGACATAAAGGGCACGGTGCCGGCGCCACACGAACGGCCGACGGGTTGTTTGTTTGAGCCGCGCTGTGTCAATGCCCAACCCGACTGCCGGCAAAGCCCCCCGCCGCGCACGGCATTCAACGATCACCGCGCGCTGCGATGTTATCACCCAGCAGGGAGTCGGAACTGATCGATGAGCCGTGTCGTCGAGATAACCGATCTCAAAGTCTATCATCGCACCCCGCATGGACCCCTGCGCGCCGTGGACGGGGTCACGCTGCATGTCGATAGCGGCGAGACGCTGGGTCTGGTGGGTGAATCGGGCTGCGGGAAATCGACGCTTGCACGCTGCATCGTGGGCATAAACCGGCCCAGCCAAGGCACAACCATGCTCGGCGGGCAGGGTCTTGGTGGCGGTCGGGCGAACCGACTGGCAAGAGCTCGAGCGGTCCAGATGGTGTTTCAGGATCCAAGTGGTTCGCTTAATCCCAGGCTGAAGGTCGGACGGATCATCGCTGAACCACTGCTGGTCCATCGTCTTGGCACGACGGCGCAGCGACGGACCCGTGTCGAGGAAATCGCCGCGCAGGTCGGACTGACACCGCACCACCTGGAACGTTTTCCGCACGAACTGTCGGGTGGACAGCGGCAACGGGTGAGCATCGCCCGGGCCCTGGCGCTGGAGCCGGGGCTGCTCGTCTGCGACGAAGCGGTATCGGCGCTCGATGTGTCGGTTCAGGCCCAGGTGCTCAATCTGCTGCTCGACCTGCAAAAGCGGCTCAATGTTGCGTTCCTGTTCATCTCACACGATCTTTCAGTGGTGCGCTATATCGCACACCGTATCGCGGTGATGTATCTGGGCCGCATCGTGGAGACCGGGCTGGTGGACGCGGTCTGGAAGCGGCGCGTCCATCCCTATACCCGCGCGCTTATCAACGCCATCCCCGACGAGCAGGTGCGGCGCGAAAACACCGAACTGCTGGAAGGTGACGTGCCGAGCCCGGTCAACCCGCCGTCAGGCTGCACGTTTAGAACGCGCTGTCCATTCGCGCGCGCCAGATGCGCCGAAGAAGTACCGCAGTTGCAGGATCGTGGCGGCGGACTGTCTGTCGCCTGCCATTTCGCCGAGGCAATCGAGGCAAGCGGCACGGCCAATGAGGCGGCGCGGCCACCGCAGCTGGAGACACATCCCGGCGCCTCTCTGACGGGCATGTGACGGCGAGCGGCCGGAGGACTGGCGATGGATCGGCAAGCAATGGTCAATTTCATCCGCGATTGGCATGGCATCACGCCGCCCGACCCCGTCGCGCTCGCTTTCGCAGAAGACATCGCCAGGATAATCGCCGCATTCGAAGCCCTCGAGCCGGCGCCGTTCGAGGGCGAGCCATCTGATTTTTCCGACGTTCTCGAGGCGTTCGGCGAGTGGAGGGCGGGACGTGACCCATCAGCCTCCACCAAGTGAACGCGAAGCGATCACGCTCACTGATGCCGCCCGCCTGCTTGCGGCGGGAGCGATCGACGCGGTCGGCCTGGCGACCCGATGTCTGGACCAAATCGCGCGCGACGAAGGCGCGATCAACGCCTTCATCTGGCATGACCGGGAAGCGGCGCTGGCGCGCGCCGGATGGGCCGACACGCAACGGCGGCAGCGAACCGCCCTGCCGGCGCTGCTCGGCATTCCGATGGCCCATAAAGACATGTTTGATCTTGCCGGCCGGCGGTCTACATGCGGCGCGGCGATCCGGCGCGACGAAAGACCCACCGGCTTGGCGACGGCGGTCGGCCGGCTCGAGGAGGCCGGCGCTGTTACGCTGGGCGGGCTGAACATGTCCGAATTCGCACAAGGCACGACCGGACATAACCGCCATTTCGGCGATTGTCGTAATCCGTGGAATCCGGCCTTCGTCAGTGGCGGCTCGTCGTCCGGGTCGGGCGCGGCCGTCGCTTCGGGCATGGTGCTGGCCTCGCTTGGCTCCGATTCAGGGGGGTCGGTCCGCATTCCGGCATCCTGCTGCGGGGTGACCGGCCTCAAGCCCACCTATGGCCGCGTCAGCCGGTTCGGTGTGATGCCGCTGGCCTTTTCCGTGGACTGTATCGGGCCGCTGGCGCGCAGCGCGCGCGACTGTGCGCTGGTGATGGCGGCAATTGCCGGCCCTGATCCGCTCGACAGGACGAGCAGCACCGCGCCGGTGGACGACTACATCGCCGTGCTTGACGGCGCACGCGGCGGTGATTTGTCCGATTGCCGTATCGGCGTGCCACGCAACGGCTTCTTCGAACATGTCGACACATCGGTTATGGACGGGTTCGAGCGGGCAGTGGATGTTCTTTCGGGCCGTGGCGCGCAACTGCGCGCGATCGATCTGCCGGTGATGGACGCGGTCGCTGCCTATTCGGCGGTTGTCAGCCGGGTTGAGCTTGCGAGCTTTCACAAACCCTGGATGCGCGGCCGGCCGGCCGACTACGGCACTAGCGTCAGTGCGCGCATGTATCCGGCTTATGCGATTCCCGGGGTCCATTACGTCGAGGCGCTGCGCCGCCGCGGCGCGGTGTTGCGCGCCTTCGCCAGCGACGTGTTCAGCGATGTCGATCTGATCGCCGCGCCCACCATAGCCAATACCGTTCCGACGCGCGCGGAAACCGATGTCGAAAGCGGGCGGCCCGGCGCGGTGGCGAGGTTTCTGTCGCTGTCGGCCAATACGCGGCCGTTCAGCTATCTGGGCCTGCCGGCGATCAGCGCCCCGTGTGGGTTCGACGCCAATGGCCTGCCGGTTGGCCTACAGCTCGTCGGGCGGCCGTTCGCCGAAGCGCGCCTGCTGCGGGCGGCCGACGCCTATCAGCGCGACACGGACTGGCATCTCCTGGCGCCGGCCGGCGCCGCTATCGCATCGGCTTGAAGGAGAAGAGGCACCAAAATGGATAGCGAGCTCGAACGCAGCTTTGTGGAAGGGTTTCGGCGGGCGGGACTGAGCTTGCCGACCGAACGTTTCGACCTGATGGTGCGGGCGTTTGCAGGCTATCGCGAGCTCGCCGCACATCTTGAGGCGCCGATGCGCTATGACGACGAGCCGGCGGGACTATATCGGCCGGTCAGCGGTCGCGACACCGACGAAGCCCGTTAGCGTGGCCGACGCCGTTCCGACGCTGGCCGAAGCGTCACGCTTGATCGCGGCCGGCGCGCTGTCGCCGGTCGAACTCACGCAGGCTGCGCTCGCGCGGGTCGAGGCGCTCGATCCCCTGCTTCACGCCTTCATCACCATTTTGCCCGAGCGCGCCCTGGCGGCCGCGCGCACTGCCGAGGCGGAACTGGCCAGAGGAGAACGCCGCGGTCCGCTGCACGGAATCCCCTACGCGCTCAAGGACATTATCGATGTCGCTGGCATTGCGACCACCGCGCACTCGCGGTTGCTGCGTGACAACGTCGCCGGCGCGGATGCCGGTGTGACCACACGACTGGAAGCGGCCGGCATGGTGCTGCTCGGCAAGACGTCGCTGCACGAATTCGCGCGCGGAGGACCAGGCGACCACTTGCCCTGGCCCAATGCACAGAACCCATGGAATGCGGATCATTCGTGTGGCGGATCGAGCTCCGGTTCGGCGGTGGCGGTTGCCTCCGGCATGGTCGGCCTTGCGATCGGCACCGATACGGGCGGTTCGGTGCGTTTTCCGGCCGCCTGTACAGGCATTGTCGGCCTCAAGCCCACATATGGCTACGTCAGCCGGCGTGGCGTCATACCGCTGAGCTTCAGCCTCGATCATGTCGGCCCGCTGACGCGCACCGTGGCCGATTGCGCATTGGCGCTTGCGGTGATGGCGGAGCATGATGGCCGCGATGCCGGCTCGACGGCGGCTGGGTCCGTCGAGGGCCTGTCGGTCGTTGGCGCCCCGGTTGCGGGCATGCGGATCGGCGTCGCGCGTGCCTACGACGCCGAATCGGCCGTCGACGACGAGCAGCACGAGGCGGTTGAGCGGGCCGTTGCTGCACTTTCGCAGCTCGGCGCAGAGGTCAGCGATGTAGCGTTGCCGCGCCGCGATCTCTATGATGCGGCGGCATGGACGATCATCCTGGCGGAGGGATTCTCGGTTCACCAGCACGACTTGCGGCAGCGGGCGGACCAATATGGGCGCACCGCGCGCGAGCGGTTGAGCATCGGCGCGTTCGTAACGGCCGCCGACTATGTTCAAGCCCAACGCCTGCGCGCGCTCCTAATTGCGGAGACCGACAACGCGCTGATGGGATTCGACGCCTTGCTGTGCGCCGGGGCGGTCAGCGCGCCGCCGAGGCTCGATCAGGTCGATGATGGCCCATGGCGTGGGAAGCACCCCATCACCGCGCCTTTCAATCTGACCGGACACCCGGCGCTTGCGGTACCCGCCGGCATCGCCGCCAACGGGCTGCCCTTGTCGGTGCAGCTTGTCGGCAAGTGCTTTGACGAGGCGAAGCTGCTGCGCATCGGCCATGCGCTCGAGCAATCGGTGGAGTTGGGCGACTTTCAGCCGCCATGGACGCGTTAGCGTCGCTGCAGGGACGCGAATGGCGGTCAGTCGCGAATAACTTCGATGTACGCGAGCAGAATGTCATCCTACTCTGCCTATTCTTGAACTTCAGGCGGTTTGAGGGCATTGACACGTTAACTACTGCGGTTGGCCGTAATGGTCCGCACCATGCATCAGACTGCGGCACAGCTGTGCCGCCAGACAGCAAACGTCTCGGCCCGGAACGCCTTGAAGATACGGCGTGGCAGGAGGTGGCGTTAGATGTAGAAGGCGTTCTGGATGGCGGCGTGGATCGACAGGAATCGTTGGGCTGAACCCGGCGACTTGAAACGCTGCTGTTTTCGCTCACGTCGACGAACCGGTTGGTGTGAGTTTTCCGCTCGATTGTTTGCACGCAAGCCCCGATCATGGACTGCGGAAAGCCGCTCTTTGCGGATGGCGGCGAGGTACGATTTGAGCTTGTCCGTGGTGATGCGCTTCGGCGCAAAGCCCTGTTTCTTCAGCAGTTTTCTAAGCAATCTCCTCGCCGATCGAGCGCAGCGCCGGCGCTGGACCAGGAAGTCGAGCACCTCACCCTCGTCATCGACTGCCCGCCACAGCCAGTACTTTCGATTGCGTATCCGAATGGCCATCTCGTCAAGATGCCAGCGAGCGCTGGCACGCGGACGGCTGTGGCGAAGATTGCGGGCGATCAGCCGCCCAAACTTCAGAAACCAGCGCCGGACCGTCTCATTCGAAACATCGATGCCACGCTCAGCCAGTATCTCTTCAACGTCGCGAAACGATAGCGTGAACCGGGCATAGAGCCAGATCGCATGTCGGATAATTTCCGCCGGAAAGCGATGTCGCTTGAAGGATATCGGTGTCATCCGGCGACGGTAGCGACGCCTGATCGCTCCGCCTAGGCACTTAACGTATCAATGCCGACAATCGTGCACATGTTTAGCGATCATGACCGCGGTATGAGCTATCGGCTCGCAGATCACCTCGCCGCCGATCACGGATCGTCGGCGGCTTTCGCATGATCAGGGGTCATCGAGACAACGCTCAGACACCGAACCACCGCAGCAAGCAAGCCTAACCGCGGTCGCGATCGGACTCGACGGATCAAGGTATTGGTCCATGATGTTGAAATGATGATATCCGGGCAGGATATGGACTTCCGGATCGTGGCCGTGCTGGCGCAGATGACGTGCATAGTCGAAGCTCTGGTCGACCCATGCCCATGGTTCTTGACCGCCGGCAAAGATCCAGACCGGGCACGTCGATCGCAGCGGCAGCACCAATGCATTGTTTCGCGCCACGATGGCATCGTCGAGTTTAAGGTCGGGCGCCACACTTGTTTGGCGAGCCGGCTCCGGGTTGTAGATTCCGCTGATGACGACCGCGCCCTTTATCAAGTCCCGCGGCCTTCCGCGCTCCTGCCAATCCGTTGCCAGCGCCATTGCGCAAAGATGCGCACCGGCCGAATTTCCGGAAACACTGATTGCATCGGGACGACCGCCATATTCGCTTATGTTGCCGTAGCACCATGAGATCGCATCCAGCGCCGAAGCAGTGACTCCGTCGAGCGTTGCCTCGGGGCACAGATGATAGTTGGCGGTCACTACGGTTACCCCGCGCTGGACGAGATCACGTGCTATGAAGGCAAAGTTGGCCTTGTCTTGCGCACGCCAATAGCCGCCGTGAAAGAAGATGTGCACTGGCGATCCGGCCGCAGCAGGGAATATATCGAGACCGTGCAGCTCGCCGTCGCCATACTTCACGTCCAGATGCGCGGCCATGGTTTGCCGGCAGACTTGGCTCACCTGGTTGCGATAGGTCTGGAAGCTGGCGAAGTCGACGACCGATTTTTGCGGGTTGTAGTGGTATTCGCACTCTTCGGCGCTCATGCTTTGCCATATCGACATGTCATTCGCCCGAAAAGCAGGGTTCCGGGAAGCCGATCACGCCGGTGTCGGTGACGGCGAACAGGCTGCCGGCGAGCGGCTGTTCGCGAAGCCCCGTTCCGTCCAGGAAACGGCGGCTTGTAGCGACATAGAGAACATCAAGGTCCGCCCCTCCAAACGTGCACATGGTCGGATGCTTGACCGGCAGTTCGATGCGCCTTTCCAACCGTCCCCTGGGATCGAAGCAACAAACCGAGCCGTCGTGGATCATCGCGCACCAATAGTTGCCGTCGCGGTCCACGGTCGCGCCGTCGACCCTGCCCACCATGTCGTCGGTCCGGAAGAAAATGCGCTTGTTGTCGACATTGCCTGTCTCGATGTCATAGTCGTAGGCGTAGACTACCAAGGCCCGTGTATCGGCGAAGTACATCGTTTCGTCGTCAGGGCTCCATGCCAAGCCGTTCGAAACCGTGATGCCGTCGTCCAGGCGGTGCGTCGACCAATCCGGATCAAGACGCCATAGGACCCCGGCGCCGGGCGCGAAGTTCCGATCCATGGTGCCCACGAGATAACGGCCACGCCGATCGCATTTTCCATCGTTGAATATGATATCGGGACCGGGTTGAGGATTGACGACCTGTTCCACCGCGACCGGATCAAGCGACACCCGGCAGAAACCTGATTGCAGACCGGCGACGATCCCCCCTCTGCGGTCAAAGACCAGGGAGCCGATGATCTCCGGCATCTTCCACGACTGCACGCCGCCGGTGTTCGGATCGTACCGGCGGATCATTGGACCATACGCATCAACCCAGTACAGGCGACGCTCGGCCGGATTCCAGATGACGCCCTCGCCCAGTATGTCCTTGGTTTGCGCCACGCACGTGATGTCCATTCTCTGATCCCTAGTTGTCGTCGGTATCCTGGAGGCCCCGACCGACGAGGATGACGGCCAGCGAGGCGATGATGAGCGCCAGGCCTGGATACAGCGCCATCCACGGCGCGATCAGCAGGTAGTCCTTGCTTTCCTGCAGGCTGGCGCCCCAATCCGGGGTCGGCGGCTGGACGCCGAGACCCAGGAAGCCGAGAGCCGCCTGCACCTGGAGCGCGAGAGGAAACAGGATGATGTATTGGGTGGCGATGCTGGGCAGGATGTTGGGCAGTATGTGGCGCAACAGGACGCGATCGTGTCCTGCGCCGAGCGCCTGCGCAGCCTCGATATAGGGCGTGGCGCTTTCGACCATCGTCGTCGACCGTGCGGCTCGAAAGAAAAGCGGCAGGTAGACGACCGATAGCGCTAAGACCAGATAAGCCACGTTCGAGCCCAGGATGCCGGTGACCATGACACCGAGAAAGATCGGCGGAAAACTGAGGATCACCTCGATCGACTGGCCTGAGGAGATGTCGGTCCAGCCCCTGGCATAGCCGGCCAGGGAACCAGCCAGACCGCCGACAATCGCGGAAAGAAGCAACGAGCCCGACACGATACCCAACGTGGTCCTTGCGCCGTGCACCACGCGCGCAAAGACGTCGCGCCCGACATGGTCCGTACCGAACAAGTGGTCGCCGGACGGCGCTTGCAGCGCGTTCGCCACATCGATCGCCTCGGGCGGGTGGATCGCAAACATGCCCGGCGCGGCGACCACGACCAGCAGTGCCGTAATCATCGTCATTCCGGTCGCGAGCCCCGGTCGGGACCGGAGGCGAACAAGAGCGGTCGGGCTCATGTTCTCAACCTCGGGTCGATTGCCCGATAGAGCAGGTCGACAACGAGATTTACGAGGGTGGCCGAGACGAGAACCGCCAGCAGTGCACCTTGGACAACCGGAAAATCCCTTGCATTCAAGGCGCTGACCAGAAGGCGGCCGAGCCCCGGCAGTCCGAAGATGGATTCGATGACGACGACGCCACCCAGAATCTGGATGAAGATCAACCCCATGAAGGTCGACAGCGGCACCAGGATGTTGCGCAGGACATGACGCAGGAGGACCCGGCGCATCGGCATGCCGCGGGCGCGGGCTGCACGCACATACTCCTGTCCCAGCGCTGCGACCACGTGTTGGCGGACAAATTGCGCGTAGGCCGCGATCTGCAGGAAAGCCAAACTTAGTATGGGCAGCATCAGGATGATCAGGTTCTCCGTGATCGAATGTAGCGGCGAGACATAGATTGTCGGGGGGGACCAGCCGAGGAGCTCGGATACACCGAACAGCAGCATCAGCCCGATCCAGAAGACCGGCGTCGCAAGCGCAACGACGTTGAAAGACTGAACTGCCGTATCGAGTGCGCTGCCCGGCCAGCGGCCCACGATGAGGCCCAGCGGTATTCCGGCCAACGCTGAGAACGCCAGAACCAGAAAGGCAAGTTGCAGGGAAACCAGGAACGCCGATGCTACCAGGCCGGTGACCGGCGCGCCCAACCGCCAGGAAACACCCAGGTCACCCTGCAACACACGTCCCAGCCAATCGAGATACTGGACATGGATCGGTTCATCCAGGCCGAAGAACCGCCTGAGAACCGCCTCGCCTTCGCTGCCGCCCAACTGTCCCATCATCTGCTCGACGATATCGCCGGGCACGGCGCGGACCATTGCGAACACCACGACGCTCGCAAGGAACAGCGTGACAATCGATGCCGCCAATCGGCGAAGGACGAACGGCGCCATGACAAATGCGTCAGACGTCCAGCCAGGTCTTCACGAGGCCGAAATGCCAGCCGATCGGATGCATGCGGTGGTTCCTGACCTTGTCGGAGACCACGATCAGATGATCGGCACCGAACAGCATGATTGTCGGCACGCTCTCCGCGAGTCGCATCTGAAACTGATCATAGATCGACTTGCGCTGTTCATAAGTCAGCGCCGCGCGGCCCCGATCGAGCAGCGCACTGGCGACATCGTCGTTCCAGTTCCGAAAGTCAGCGCCCTCCGGCTGCTTGCGGAAATGGCGGTAGTAAAGGATGTTGGGGTCGGGTGGCGTCCCCCAATCGTTGAGCGTAAAGCCCATCTGGCGCGATCGGAAGTTGGTCAGCCAGGTGCCGAGATCGACGCGATTGATGTTTGCCCTTATGCCGCCGGCGGCCAGTTGCTGGACCAGGGTCAACGCCGCCGGCTCCATCCATTCATAGCCAATGATCGTCGTCAGGTCGATGTCGAAGCCCTCGGGGTGACCGGCCTGGGCAAGCAGCGCTTTCGCGCCCGCCACGTCCACGGCCTGGTTCGGCAATTGCTCGATGGGAACGCCCCAACGCTCCTGCATACCCGGAACCATGGTGCCAAGCCGCCGGCCGTAGCCCGCGATCCCAGCCTGCATGACGGCATTGCGGTCGATGAGAAGGGCGATGGCCCGTCGGACGCGCTCGTCCGTTAACGGGCCGTGGGCGCAGTCGAGATCGAGCGTCTTCTGGTTGAGGGAGATCGAACGCTGCACGGAGAGCCCCTCGGCGCCCTCCAACTGCCGTGCGTCCTGAGGCCGGACCAGTACGGCCATGTCGACACGACCGTTCTTCACCGCGACCAGCATGCCAGCGCTGTTCGGGATGAAATTCACGATGATCTCGTCGAGATACGGCAACCCAGGCTGCCAGTAGTCGGGGTTGCGCTCCATCCGGATGAAGCTGTTCTGCCGGAACTCCGCCATGCGGAAGGGGCCGGTGCCGACGCTGGAGCTGTTCAGCAGAGCCCGGGCGTTCGGCCGATCGTACCAACCGCGCGGAATCGGTGACGCATTGCGGTGGGTCAGGGTAATGAGAAATGCCGAATTCGGCCCTTTCAGGGTCACTCTGACGACATGCGTGTCCAGAACCTCGACCTGCGCCACGTCGGCGAAATCGCGTGCGCCGATCGTGCCGTTTTCCGGATTGCGCATATAGTCCAGGCTGTACTTGACGTCCTCGGCTTCGAACGGCTCGCCGGTGTGAAAGGTCACCCCTTTACGCAGATTGAACGTGTAGGTCGTGGCGTCCGTCGAAATCTCCCAGCCTTCGGCGAGAAGCGGGTGAGGATTGCCCGCCGGGTCGGCATATACGAGTGTCTGGTACATCAGAACCGCAACGAAATTCACGGCCTCACCCGCCTGGTGATAGATGTCCATCGAGGGCGGTTCGATCAACGAGCCGACCGTAAGCCGACCGCCGCTCTTCGCCGCCCGGTCGGCCGCACCGTAGAGCACGGCATCGCCGGCGAATGCCTGCCGGGAAGACAATGGCGCGCCCAGCAATCCTGCAAGAGGTGCAAGCGCAACACCCTTGAGCAGTGTTCTTCTATAGATGTCAGGCATTGGCTCCTCCGTTCAGCCCATTGGCTTGTCGAACACAGTCGGCGACGATTTCGCGTGGCGAAAAACGCGGCGCGAAACCCGTCTCGGCCGCAAGACGCTTGGACGAGACCAAAGGGTAGGCCTCGTCCGCTTCCACCTTCGAAAGGCGCACGTCCAGGTCCGGGCGCAGATGCGTCACGACATCAACGATCTCGCCGATATCCGTCGCGCCACCGTTGACGTGGTAAAGCGCTGACAACGGCTCCGGCCTGAGGCACAGGCCGAGAAACGCCGTGGCGACGTCCTCGACATGGACGATGTCGAAGGACCGAGAGCCCCAGCTCAATTTCACGGGCCCGTCCGCCGGCCGATGCGCGAACAACCGCTTGAGCGGGTCCAGAACTCCCGAATAGGGATGCCGCGGCCCCAAGACCAGGGTCGGGCGCACAGCGGCGATATCCACGCCCATCACGTCATGGGCATAGATGGAAACCCGCTCGGCCAGCGCTTTCGTCAGCCCATAGATGTTGCACGGCCGTACCGTCGCGTCCTCGTCGACGGTCACCTTGGCGTTTCCCGCCGTCCGGCCGAGCGCGACCGTCGAGCTCGACCAGACGATCCGCCGCACGTCATGTTCCAGTGCGGCTTCGACGACGTTTCTGAGGCCGTCCACATTGACCGCGAATGCTGCGTCCCGGTCCGCCTCGGCCGATATCGCCAGACCGGTCGCAGGCCGGCTGAACGCGGCAAGAGAGACGATCGCACAGGGGCCGACGCGCCCGACCGCCTCGGACAGCGCAACCCGATCGGCAACCGATCCGGTTATGAGCTCAATGCCGTCATGCAGCGCATCGCCACCGCCCGCGAGATCAAAACCGGCAACGGCGATACCCTTACGCCGGAGGGCGGCGACGACAGCCTGTCCGAGAAACCCGCACGCACCGACGACAAGAACCCGCTGAACCATCGGCCGTCCCTATCCCGCCGACCGAAGCGGAAGGTCGTCGCGGATGCAGGCCGTCGCCCGTCCGCCGCCCTTCGGTCTCAGTTTCATCGGCGCATGCCGGCAGTCGGCGATCGCGTAGGGACAGCGCGGATGGAAAACACATCCCGACGGCGGCGCGATCGGATTAGGCGGCTCCCCCTGCAGAACGATCCTGCGGCGCTTCCTGGTCCCGGGATGGCTGGGCATCGCGTCCAGAAGGGCCTCGGTATAGGGGTGGGCCGGCGCGCCAAAGACCTCGTCGCTCGCGCCGGTCTCGACCAGATGCCCCAGATAGAGGACGGCGATCCGTCCCGCGAGTTGATGAACGACGCGTAGATCATGGCTGATGAACAGCATCGCCAGATCGGTCTTTTCCTGAAGCGCCTTCAGCAGATCGACGATCTCGGCCTGGATGGACACGTCCAGCGCCGAAACCGGTTCGTCGGCGACGATGATGCGCGGTTCGACGGAGAGCGCGCGCGCAATGGCAACGCGCTGTCGTTGTCCACCTGAAAGCGCCTTGGGATAACGGCGGCCGAACGCGGGATCGAGCCCCACGCGTTTCAGCGACGCGGCGACTCGGTCCGGCAGCTCGGATCGCGATGCCAGCCCGTGCAGGCGCATTCCCTCGGCGATCGTCGATCCGATACGCATCTTGGGGTTCAGGCTGGCATAGGGGTCCTGGAAGACCGGCTGCATCTGCCGCCTCAGGGGACGAAGCTGCCGTACGGTGAGCCCGGTTATCGGACGCCCATCGAACGAAACCTCACCGGACGACGGCTGCAGAAGCCGGATTGCCAGCCGGCCGAGCGTCGACTTGCCCGACCCGGATTCCCCGACAAGCCCCAAGACCTCGCCTTCGTGGAGGTCGAAGCTGGCCTCCGAAACGGCGTGCACGACGCCGCTGGCGCGGCCCAACCAGCTCGCGCTGCGGCCGAACGACTTGCTGACCGCGTCGACCTTGAGGAGCGGCTGCGCCGTCATGGCGACGCGTCCTGCCAGCGCAAGCACCGCGACTGCCAGTCGGGGTTCGTCTCGACAAGCGGCAGATGGTCTTCGCAGCGCGGCTCCGCCAACGGACAGCGTGCGCGAAAACGGCATCCCTCGAACGCATCATCAATCACCGGCACGATTCCCGACCTCGCGCGCCGATGCGCCACGGGCGCCTGGCCCGCCGGGTCGGGGAGACTCGCGAGCAGAGAAGCCGTATAGGGGTGCCGCGGCGCGACCAGCACGGCGCTCGCCTCGCCCTGTTCGACGAGTTGGCCGGCGTACATGACCAGCACCCGATCGGCGAAATCGGCGACTACGCCCAAGTCGTGGGTCACGAGTATGATGGCAAGCCCGCGCTCTCGCTGCAGTTCCTTGAGCAGATCAAGGATCTGCGCCTGAATGGTGACATCGAGCGCGGTGGTCGGTTCATCGGCGATCAGCAGCAGCGGCTCACCGGCAAGGGCGATCGCGATCATCACACGCTGGCGCATGCCGCCGGACAATTGATGCGGGTAGTCGCATGCCCTGTGCTCGGGCGCCGCGATGCCAACCTGGCGCAGCAATTCGACCGCCTCGGCCCAGGCCGCCTTGCGATCATAGCCGCGATGCAACTGGACGGTTTCCGCGATCTGGTCCCCGACACGGAACAATGGGTTCAGGCTGGCGCTCGCATCCTGGAAGATCATCGCCAGATCGCCGCCACGAATCCGGCCGAGCGTGCGCTCGTCGGCCGTCATCAGATCGCATTCGGCGCCCGTCCGGTCAAAAAACGAAACCGATCCGGACATCCGGACATTTCTCCCGTCAAGCAGCCGCATGACCGACAGCATCGAGACAGACTTGCCCGACCCGGACTCGCCGACGATGGCAAGCGTCTCTCCAGGGGTGACCCGGAAGGAAAGGTCGTCAACGGCATGGACGGTGTGCGTGCTGCCCCGGAAACAGGTCGTCAGACCATGCACCCCCAACGTGCCGGGCAACACCGTGGCCGAAACGTCTTCACGCACCGCCAGCGCCGGCGGGCCCGTCATGACCACGCCCGCCCTCTTGCGCTGCGCCGGCGCCTTGTTCCGCCACCACCCTGAAACGTGCGGCCGTTGCGTCGGCGCCGTTGAAAAGCAGCGCGCAATCGCTGGTAACGGACACGAAATCAAAGCCGGCGCGAAGATGCTGCTCCGCGACATCACCATTGGGCGCAAGCACACCTGAAGATTTGCCCATGGTCCGCACGCGCTCACGCGCGTCTCGAATGGCCTCCATCACCCGAGGGTGATCCGGCCGACCGATGTGACCAAGGCTCGCGGCTAGGTCACTTGGTCCGAAAAACAAGGCGTCCACACCATCGACCGCAGCAATTTCTTCTAGCCGATCCAGCGCGCCGCGCGTCTCTATCTGCACGATCAAAAACAGATCTTGATGCGCATGCTGCAGATAATTTTTCATTCGGCCGTAGCGGCTGGCCCGATGCATCAGCGCAACCCCGCGATGGCCGTGCGGCGGATAACGCATCGCGGCCACAGCTTGCGAAGCTTCCTCACCGCTTTGGACGAACGGCAGCATCACGGTGCGTACACCGGCATCCAGATACTTCTTGAGGAGAACGGAGTCGTTCCACGCGAGGCGAACGATCGGGACAAGAGATTTGCCCTCTAACGTCCTCAAATGCGACATCGCGTCGGCGAGCGTTAGCGGCGCATGCTCTCCGTCGATCAGAACCCAGTCAAACCCGGAATAGGCCAACCCCTCAATCGCGTGCACCGAATTGAGCATCGACCAAATTCCCACAAGCGGTCGCTTGCAGGCCAAAGCATTCCGAAACGGATTGCCGTCCAAGGTCTCTTTAGACGTTGCATGATTGTCCACGACCTGAAACACCCTCCCCGATCCCCCGAACGGTAGCAGAGGGTTCATATCGTCGCAACAATTATATCATCAGTAGAGATTTTATATCACTGGATGATACTTTATTGCTGATGCTCAATCCGCCGGCGCGATTTCGAGGATCATCTCGATCTCCACGGTCATGTTCCCGGGCAGGCTGGGCACGCCAACAGCCGATCGCGCATGCCGGCCCCGCTCGCCGAACACCGCCCGCATCAGTTCGGAGCAGCCGTCGATGACCTCGGAATGATGCTCAAAGTGCGGCGCGGCATTCACCAAACCCAGAATCCTGACGACCCGCGCGACACGCTCAAGCGTGCCAAGCTCCTGCTTCACGACAGCCAGTAGATTCGGGCCCGTGACCAGCGCATGTTCGCGACCTTCAGCGAGGGAAAAATCAATCCCGATCTTCCCCGCCGGGCGCGTTCCGTCGGGACGGCGCGGACCTTTCCCCGATAAATGCAATTGCGCCCCGCCGCGCGCCGCGTGCTCATACAGCCCCGCGCGCGCAGGTGGGGCAGGAAGCATCAGACCGAGCCGAGCGAGCCGTTGTTCGGCGCTTGCCGCCCTGGCTTCATGGCTCGCCGCCATCCGTGCCCCCGTTCCATCCAAGGGCGAGAGAAACCTGGAACGCCGACTCCTTCACGACATCGATCAACTCTCTGAAGCGGGCACTCTCGACCGAAACGCCGATTGTCGAGATGCTGAGGCCGGCAATCGTGCGGCCGGCGGAATCTCGGACCGGCGCGGCCGCGCACGTGACCAGCTCGTTGTACTCGCGGTCATCGATGGCATAGTCATTCTGCCTGATGCGGGCCAACTCTTCCTGAAAGGCCGACATGGAGGTAATGGTCTGGGGCGTCGCCCGTCGCATGCCGGCCGAACGGAGAATCCGCTCGATTTCTGCTGGCTGCTGGTGGAACGCGGCCAGCACCTTTCCCAGGCCATTGCAATGTATCGGTCGCCTGGAGCCGATCTGCGTGTTGATCCGCAACGGTTGCTCCGGCGGCTCGACCTTCTCGATGTAGGCGATGCTTTCATCGGCCAGGATGGCCATCTGCACCGTTTCGTTCGTTGTCCTGCACGCCTCCTCCATGATCGGCCGCGCCACGTCGCGCACATCAAGCTGCCGCTGCGCACGAGTGGCGATGTCCAGCAGTGCGGGTCCGATACTCCATTTCTTATCGGCGGCGACGGCGACAAATCCGCCGCGTTCCAACGCCTTGAGAAAGCGTGCCACCGTGGCCTTGTGCAATTCGGCCTTCCCGCTCAACTCGGTGAGTGTCAGACCGGCGGAATGAACGGACAGGCAGCGGAGGATGTGCATCGTCCGATCGATGACACGAAACGCGTTCGACGCGTTGCGCCTGGAATCCTGGCCGTGCTCGGCGACCACACTTGGACCGTTCACATCGGACACCATTGCAAAGTAACTCGGATCCGTTTCATATCTTGTGACTTGATAATATTCGGTATCACCAGTTGAGACGACAGGCAAGCCGGAATGCGACACTGTCCAAAGGTCACTATCCGCCGCGTTACGGCCTTTCTATTCCGCGCGCCGATAGAGGTCCCCGTGCGCACGTCATTCGGTGTCATGATCGATCGGCCTATGTTGTACCTGCAGGTCGAGGATCATGAGGGCGCCACAGGATTAGGCGAGGTCTGGTGCAATTTCCCCTCTGTCGGCGCTGAGCATCGCAAGCATCTTGCCGAAACGGTCGTCGGGCCGTTGCTCGTCGATATCGGAGAGATCAGGCCCGGGGAGGTCTGCGAGACACTGATGGACCGGCTTCACGTCCTGGGGATCCAATCCGGTGAATGGGGACCGCTCCGCCAAGTGTCCGCAGGATTGGATGCCGCGTGCCACGATCTGGCGGCGCGTCGGTCCGGCCTGCCCCTGTGGCGTTATCTCAACGAGCAAGCGGTGGGATGCATCCAATGCTACGCCAGTGGCATCGGACCGGAAACACCCGACACAGCGGCGGCAGGAGCCATGAAACAGGGCCACGTAGCGTTCAAGGTCAAGTTGGGCTTTGGAGATGAAACCGATGCCCGTACGCTGGCGAACACGCGCGCAACGATCGGCCCGGGCAGGTGTCTCATGGCCGACGCCAATCAGGCATGGAAGATAGACCGCGCCCTGGCGCTCGCGCCGACGTTCTCGGCCTACGAGCTTACATGGCTGGAGGAGCCGTTGCGCGCCGACCGGCCGATTGACGAATGGAAGCGTTTGGCGGCGGTTGCGCCGATGCCGCTCGCAGGAGGAGAAAACTTGGCGGGGCCATCGGACTTCAACGCGGCTATGACGCCTGCCTACCTGGGCTATCTCCAGCCGGACGTCGCAAAATGGGGCGGCGTGTCAGGCTGTTTCGCGGTTGCCAGGCAAGCGGAAGCGAAAGGCTTGGTGTACTGCCCGCACTTTCTCGGCGGTGCCGTTGGCCTAATGACGTCGGCGCACTTGCTGGCTGCGGTCGGCGGCGCCGGATTTCTAGAGGTTGACGTCAATCCCAACGAAATCAGGGATGCACAGCTTTGCGGGGTGTTCACCGTCCGAGATGGCAGGATACAACTTGGCGACCAATCCGGGATCGGAATCGATCTGGATCAGCGATAAAGGCCAAGGGCGGGTTTGGATTCGTTCGTACCTCAGCCGATCGGCTATGACGCTTCTGAGCGCATGCCGGATTTAGGAAGGGCGCTTTGCTCACCGTCTCCTTATCGATAACGGCATCTCCCTGAGTTTCTCGCACTCTGGGAGAATCTACGAGCAACGCGTTCTCCAAAACATTCAACGGCAGATTGCGCATCGAACGCTTGGATATGAAATAGCCCATGGGCCGGCATTGATACGTTAAGTGCCTAGGCGGAGCGATCAGGCGTCGCTACCGTCGCCGGATGACACCGATATCCTTCAAGCGACATCGCTTTCCGGCGGAAATTATCCGACATGCGATCTGGCTCTATGCCCGGTTCACGCTATCGTTTCGCGACGTTGAAGAGATACTGGCTGAGCGTGGCATCGATGTTTCGAATGAGACGGTCCGGCGCTGGTTTCTGAAGTTTGGGCGGCTGATCGCCCGCAATCTTCGCCACAGCCGTCCGCGTGCCAGCGCTCGCTGGCATCTTGACGAGATGGCCATTCGGATACGCAATCGAAAGTACTGGCTGTGGCGGGCAGTCGATGACGAGGGTGAGGTGCTCGACTTCCTGGTCCAGCGCCGGCGCTGCGCTCGATCGGCGAGGAGATTGCTTAGAAAACTGCTGAAGAAACAGGGCTTTGCGCCGAAGCGCATCACCACGGACAAGCTCAAATCGTACCTCGCCGCCATCCGCAAAGAGCGGCTTTCCGCAGTCCATGATCGGGGCTTGCGTGCAAACAATCGAGCGGAAAACTCACACCAACCGGTTCGTCGACGTGAGCGAAAACAGCAGCGTTTCAAGTCGCCGGGTTCAGCCCAACGATTCCTGTCGATCCACGCCGCCATCCAGAACGCCTTCTACATCTAACGCCACCTCCTGCCACGCCGTATCTTCAAGGCGTTCCGGGCCGAGACGTTTGCTGTCTGGCGGCACAGCTGTGCCGCAGTCTGATGCATGGTGCGGACCATTACGGCCAACCGCAGTAGTTAACGTGTCAATGCCGATGTAATCCTGGCATCCTTCTGGATAGACTTGAATCGTGCTTCGCATCACTAGTTTTCGCGTTCAACGTTGGACCTATACGGCAATCTTCAAGAATCTGAACTCTCGTTGGTTGCGGGCCCCCGCAACCAAACCAGACCAAATCAAGCAATAATTTCAAGGGCTTGTGGGAGTCTGTTTTTCACTGACCCCGCAGCCAATTGCGGCGGCTTCTGGAAACCGTGATTTTCGTTGGCTATGAGGGGCCGCCTGATGAATTTGCTATGAATAACCCTGAATTTCGCAGGTCGAAGGAAGCTCGTCCGGTTAGTTCTGAAGTGAACTCGGGGCTTCACCTAGAGCAAGATCGGGCTAGCTGGAATCGATAGGGGATTCCCGACGCGGGCTGAGATGTGATTGAAGATGTCTGCTGTAGAAGGAGGCCAGCAGACATGGCGCGACCTCTATCGAACGATCTTCGCGAACGTGTTGTGGCCCGGCATGAGGCGGGCGAGAGCATCCGGGCTGTAGCGGCGCTGTTTGGCGTGGCGCCGTCGACGGTCTCGAAGTGGGCGCAGCGGCGGCGCCGAACGGGCAGCGTGGCGCCGGAGAAGTTCGGCGGCCATCGACAGCCTCTGCTGGAGCCGCATCGGGCTTGGATCGAAGCCCGCTTTGGGGAGAGGCCCGAGTTGAGCTTGCAGGGTCTCCGAGCGGAGTTGGCGGCGCGCGGGGTCCAGGTGAGCTATGGCGCGGTCCAGAAGTTCGTGCGTGACGCCGGGCTCAGCTTCAAAAAAAACCGCGTTCGCCAGTGAGCAGGACCGGCCCGACGTTGCCCGCCGCGCGGATGAACCGGCGGCGCGACATGGCGCGCGGGCTAGCATGGCTCACGGTGGGTCGTCCTCGCATCAGGCAGTGATCGGTGGGTGGTAGACAGTCACCGGCGGCGGCGACCCCTCGTACCGGCGCAGGTCGACGAGACAGGTCTGGGCGGCGCATCCCTGGCCGAGGCGGGAGGTACCGCGATCCTCGATCAGCATGTTCGCATTGCCGTGGCGGTCGAGGCCGGTCTCGGGATCGCGGTCGAGCCAAGCCCCTTCATAAACCACGACGACGCCGGGGCGGATCTGGTCGGTAACATTGGCGCCCGCCAACATCCGGCCACGCGCGTTGAAGACCTCGACGATGTCGCCGGAGCGGATGCCCCGGGACGCCGCATCGTCGGGGTTGATCATGATCGGCTCGCGCCCGGCGATCTTCGCGGCCTTGGCAAGCGGCGCGTTGTCCATCTGGCTGTGCAGGCGCCATCTCGGGTGGCTGGAGACCAGATGCAGCGGCGTTTCGACCGACGCGGCGCCCAGCCATTCCCGCGGCTCTAACCAGACAGGATGGCCCGGACAATCGCTGTAGCCGAAGCCGGCAATGGTCTCGGAGAAAAGCTCGATCCTGCCGGAGGGCGTTCTGAGCGGGAACCCGTCCGGAGCCTGCCGGAAATCGCCGAGGAAAACAAAGTCCCGATCGCCGGCGGGCAGCTCGAGCGCGCCCATTTCCCAGAACACGTCGAAGTCCGGCAGTTCGTACGCTTTGATGCACGGGTGGAAGTGCTGTTGCGGGATGCCATTGTGGCTTCTCAGATGCCGTTCCGCCTGGCTCCAGAAATTCTCGATCCCGTTGACGTGGTTGGCGTCGTTGGCGTCATCGGCGAACAGACGCGGAACGCCCGTCTCCGGTCGCCGTGGACCGCGCTCTCAGATTGTAAATTGTTTGACAATATACAGAAGACGGTATTTGCTGCTGCGCGCGCTGAGCGAAAAAAGAAACGCGGCGCTTCAACAGAGAGGAAATACCATGCCAAATCATCACAATTCCCGCACGTGCGAGCCTGACCGCCGTCGCGGGCTCCTGCTGGGCGCTTTGCTTCTCTCAATTTGGGCCCTGTTCTTCCCCGCCAGCGACGCCGCCGCTCAGGAATGGCCCGAACTTTCGTTCCGCGTGACCATGACGGTCTCCTCCGATGAGCCGTTGGGCCAAGGGGTGTCGCACTTCATAAGGCGGCTCGAAGAGGAAACGGATGGGAACGTAACGGTCGATTTCTTCCCGTCCGGGCAGCTGGGACAGGATCTCGAGGTTTTCGAGCAACTCTCCGATGGGACGGTGCAGATGCACGCCTCGGGCTTTGGTATCAATGCGAACTACAATTCGTTCTATGCCCCGTGGCTTTTCAGCAGCTTTGATCACGTTCAACGCGTGTTGGAGAGCAACATGGCTCAGCGCTGGAACGATGATCTCAGGGCGGAGCGCGGCGTCACCGTCCTGATGGCTTATCCGCGTGCAGCACGTCACATCACCAGCAACGGGCGGCCGATTGTGACGCCCGAGGACCTCAAGGGCCTGCGGATGCGCGTGCCCCAAATCCCGATCCTGTTCGAGACTTTCGCCGAACTGGGCACCAACGCGGTCGCCATGAGTTTTGGCGAGGTCTATTCCAGTCTGCAGGCCGGTCTGATCGAGGGGCAGGAGAATCCGCTGCCCACCATCGCCGGCTTTTCAATCCAGGAAGTCCAAGGCTACATCAGCCTTACGCGGCATGTGCTCGCACCGGAGTATATCTACGTGCATTCCGAGTGGTGGGAAGGCCTTCCCGAGCACCTTCGCACGCTGATGACGGAGCTCCTTGTCGAGGGTCAAGAGATCGCGGCCGCCGCAACGGCCGAAGCCGAAGAAAAGATCGCCGCCGATATCCGTGCGGCGGGTGGAACCGAGATCGTCGAGTCCAACGTCGAGGCCTTCACGACCGCGGCTCGTCCGATCCTCGACCGCATCGGGCCGCAACACCTCGGCGAAGAGACCTACCGCGTCATCGTCGATCTCGCCGACTAGATCTGGCGATGCTCCTGGACCGCATGACAGGCGGCCGTCGCTGGCTCGCCACCCTCTTCATGGGGGTGGCGGCGCTCATGGGCGGCGCTCTGCTTGCATTGCTTGTGGGCAATGTGGGCGCGCGTGCGATCGGGGGTAACCCGGTCTGGGTGAGCGAAACGGCTCGCGTTCTCTTCGTTTGGGGAACCGCGCTGGGAATGATTTCGGTTTCCCTGTCCGGGCAGCATTTTCGCGTAGACCTGATGAACAAGGGTCCGGCAGAGGAGGAAGCCGGGGCTGGTCCGTGGGAACTCGTTCTCCAGCTCTCGGTCTGCGCCGTTCTTGCCTACATCGCCTGGTTCGCGTTCCCGACGATACAACGAGCGGCGAGCCAGCCCATGGCCTCGATACCCCTGACCTACGGCGCCTTGCGCTCGGCGCTTGTCATGGCTCTCGCAGGCATGCTGACAGCTCATCTCTGGCGCGCGCTCGAAGTGATCATCTTCCTTTCGACAAGGCATTCAATACCAGACCAAAGCTCTGGAAGAACGGGCTGAGCGTTGTTCGAGATCGCCCCCCCTTTGCTTGTTCTCGGGACGCTTGTCGTTCTGATCATGCTGCGCATGCCGGTCGTCTTCGCCATCGGCGTCGCGGTTTGCCTCTATTTCGTCGATCAGAGGCTGCCGCCCGCCAACATCGCCGTGCGTATGGGATCGGCGCTGGACGCCAGCGTGCTCATGGCAATCCCGCTCTACCTCATGGCCGGTGAGTTCATGAACCGGTCCGGAGCGACCGCGAGGCTCGTCAAGTCGGCCGAAGCGTGTCTGAGCTGGATGCGAGGCGGACTAGCCCAGGCAAACATCCTCTCGTCGCTCGTTTTCGCGGGAATGTCGGGCTCCGCACTGGCCGACTCGGCCGGCATCGGGAAGATCATGATTCCTGCGATGAAGGCGCGCGGCTACGACCCCGGATTCGCCGCCGCGGTGACCGCGTCTTCTTCAATAATCGGCCCTGTTTTCCCGCCAAGCATTCCCATGATCGTCTTTGGATCGATTACGGGCACATCCGTTGGCGCCTTGTTCCTTGGAGGTGTTCTTCCAGGCTTGGCTCTCACTTTCGCCCTGATGGTGTGGGTATGGTTCGCGGCACGGAAGATGGCGCTGACCGACAGCGAGGGCGTGGCGCCTTCCGCATCCGCCATCCTGCGCACCCTCGGGGAGGCGGCGCTGCCGTTGGCAACGCCGGTCATCATCCTTTCGGGAATATTCTGGGGCTACATGACCCCGACCGAAGCCGGAGCGGTCGCGGCACTCTACGCGGCTCTTCTCGGCGCTCTCGTCTACAGAACCGTCTCGTGGAGAGATCTTCTCGAAGGATCAGGCCGCGCGATGGTGCTGACGGCGGCCGTCATGGCGCTGCTGGCGATCGCCGCGGTACTCGGCTGGATCATCACACTCGAAGGTATTGCCCGCGACGTCAGCGCACTACTCGGTGGGCGGGACGCAAGCCTGGTGCTGGTCGTCCTGACTATCGTCGTAGCCATGCTTGTCGTCGGGATGTTCATGGATTCCACGGCGGCCATGCTTGTCTTCGTGCCCGTCTTTTCGCAAATCGCAATCGACGCGGGTCTTGCTCCGGTACAGTTCGGCATTCTGGTCATTGTCGCGCTTCTCATCGGTCTCATCACGCCGCCCGTGGGGTTCTGTCTTTTTGTGACGGCCTCGATCGCCGAGATCCCCGTGACTCGCGTGATCCGAGCCGCCTTGCCGCTGATCCTCCCAATTCTGCTTGTCCTGGCAGGCATCGTCGCCGTCCCGGCCATGACGACCTGGCTACCCGGTCTGATGTGAAAAGAGGCCCCGATGACACCAAGTTTACCAGACAGCGAGCTTCGCATCCTTTCCCACGGCATGCTGGGCTACGGGTTTCCAGTTGCCTCGCTCGAGCGCGCTATCGAAATCGGCCTTGATTTGATCGCCGTGGATGCGGGGAGCACGGATGCCGGTCCCTTCTATCTTGGGAGCGGCGCGCTTTTCGGCGCGCGTGAGATGGTCGTGCGGGACCTTCATATGCTGGTCGAAGCGCAGGAGAATACCGGCGCGCCGATCATCATAGGTTCAGCCGGCGGCGCCGGGACGAACCGCCAGGTCGACGTCCTGCTCGAGGCGCTGTCCGAGGTGCTTATCGAGCGTGGGCTTTCCAAGAAAGTGGCGGTAATCCGCAGCGAGCTGGACAAGTCCATGGTTCACGGATCGCTCGACGAAGGCCGTGTCCGGACATTTGAGACCGAAGAAGCCTTGACGCACGGCGACATCGACGCGTCCCGCCACATCGTCGCACAGATCGGCCCCGAACCCATAATGGCGGCGCTCCGGAAAAAGCCAGACATCGTCATATCCGGCCGGGCCTGGGATGTCGCCAACGTGGCGGCGCTTCCGGTTTCGCTCGGCTACCCGAAAGGCCTCGCCTATCATCTGGGCAAAATCCTTGAGTGTGGCGGACAGGCGGCGTTGCCTGTCGAGGGTTCGGACCTGCTGGTCGGGCGGCTCGCGTCCGATAGCTTCATCGTCGAGAGCCCACACGCCCGGAAGGTCTGTACGGTCGAATCGGTCTCCGCGCATACCCTTTACGAAAAAATCAATCCCATGCGGTTGCCCGGTCCGGGCGGCATCGTGGATCTGACCAGAGCGCATTTCGAACAGATCGACGATGCGCGAGTCCGCGTCACCGGAAGCGGCTTCGAACCTTCTCCGGATTACACCTTGAAACTGGAGGGCGCGCGCCAGGTGGGTTTTCGACACGTCGCCATTGGCGGGATAAGAGATCCGCGCATGATTTCTCAAATCGAGCAGATCGAAGCCGAGATGCGATCCCGGCTCGCGCAAAACCTGGAAGGACGGGTCGAGCCCGACGCCTATACGCTGACGATCCATCGTTATGGCCTCGACGGCGTGATGGGGCCTCTCGAGCCAATTCGGAAGCCGGGGCACGAACTGGGGCTTTTGGTGGACGCGGTCGGCGATACGCCTGAAATCGCTGAAACCGTCTGTGCGATGGCACGGTCGTTGCTTTTGCATTGGGGCTTCCCCGGCCGCATCGCCACGGCCGGCAACATGGCTTTCCCGTTCTCGCCGGCCGATCTTCCGGCCGGCAGGGTCTACGAGTTCAACATCTATCACTTGATGGAAGTGGACGATCCGATCACCCTCTTTCCGTTCGAGATCCTGGAGATGCCTCGATGAAGCTGGGAGAAATCGCGAAGGTCGTCCGCAGCAAGAATGCCGGTCCGTTCATCTTGACGTTCGACGTCATTTTGGCAGACGCAGAGGCTTTCGAGCGGCTACGTGCGAGCGCAACCCTAACACGCGAGACCGTGGCGCGGGCGTACAGGGTCTCGCCCAACGAGATCCTCGAATTCGACTACTACCCCTTTGCAAACGCCGTCAAGTTCTCGCTCCGCCGTCCGGTGCCCTCTGGCGCTCCACGCGACACCGACGTCTACGGCGCTCAGCAGCATGTGCCATTGCTTGAGATAGAGATTGGTTGAGCCTTCTCTCCCCGATCTGTCCGAGGCCGAGGCGAAAGGCGAGACGGCCGCTCTCTTCGATCGCATACGAGCCGAGAGCGGATCGGCGCTCGTAAACTACGTCTGGCGACATTTGGCGACGATCCCCGGAGGGGCGGCGCTGTGGTGCTGGGATGTCGCGATGGCAAACGATACGTCGCGCGCGCAGGCAGCGATCGCAACCGTTGCGGATCGGGAAGCCGCGGGCCTGGCTGGACCTCGACCGAGCTTCGCGTTCGCTGATCCTGTCGTGGTGCGCCTTCTCGAAGCATACAACCGAAACAACGCGGCAAATCTGGCGCGTGTCTCATTGCTGCTAGCGGCACTAGATGCGCCAACCGACCGTCACATCCGGCGAACGCAGGAAGAGCCGCAAGAGGAGGCTCCGCCGTGCAGTCCCGCTCGGGATTCCGGCCTGCCGCCGCTCCCGGAACCGGCCGACCTGTCCGAGACGGATCGGTCGGCCGCGGAACGCCTTGCAGAAGCGGGGCCCGCGGCGGGTTGTGGCGTGAGTCCCAGTCTCTGGCGCCATCTTACGGTGCACCACGGACTGTTGCCGCGCCTCGCTCCCGAGCTCTCGACGGTCCTCGGCAGCACGACCTTTGCGGCAGCGCATGATCAGGTCCGAAGCACCGCCAGACCAGACAATCGGCCGCGGCTACCGGACAGATCGGTTGAATTCGACGTAGCGGCCGTCAGACGCAGCCTCGAAGCTTTCGCGGCGCGCATCGCCGAGCTCACGCTGGCAGGCCGTGTCGTGGTCCGCTGGTGCTCTTCATGACCCGACAGCAAAAGGACAACATGCCGATGACGCTCGCTGAAACAGTCGAACTGCAACTTGCCCGCCAGGCGAGATTGAATCCTGAACTCCGGGCGCTGATTACCACTATGGATGCCGAAGCGCGTCACGACGCGGCCCGGACTACGGCCGCCGGTCCCCTCTCGGGACTTACCGTGTCGGTCAAGGACAACATCGATGTCGCGGGCGTGCGTAGCACTGCCGGTTCTACATTCTTCGCGGACCGCGTCGCCAACGCCGATGCCACAGTGTCGGCCAGGCTTCGTTCGGCTGGGGGGGTCATGATCGGGAAGGCGAACCTGCACGAGTTCGCTTTTGGCGGGACCACGCAGAACCCCCACCACGGGCGATGCCGAAATCCATGGGATACGGAGCGGATCCCAGGCGGGTCGTCGGGGGGATCCGGAGCTTCCGTGGCCGCTGGGATGTGCGACGTGTCGCTTGGTACGGACACCGGCGGGTCGATCCGGATTCCGGCGGCATTGAACGGCGTAGTGGGTCTGCGCCCCACTGTCGGACGTGTGCCGAACACCGGATCGGTCCCTGTCTCGGAACAGTTCGACACGATCGGTCCGCTCGCCTACTCGGCTCGGGACGCCGCAGCGGTGTTCGAGGCGATCGCGGGATATGATCCCAAGTGCGAGATGAGCGTCAACCACCCGGTGGAGAGCTGGACATCGATCCGCGCGCGTGGCCTAGGGGGGCTGAAGGTCGGAATCCCCCGGACGTTCTTCTTCGAGAGCATCGATCCGGAAGTGGAATCCGCTGTCCGTGCGCTGATAGGAACCCTCTCGGACCTCGGTCTCTTCGTGCATGAGATCGATCTGCCGGGGGCAGAGCACATCCACGCACAGTTGAGCAACGTTCTCCTCTGCGATGCAGCCGCGTACCACAGAAGGCGATTGGAGGAGGCGCCGGGCCGTTTTGGCGAGGATGTCAGAGAGCGCATGATGATCGGCTACAAAACCACCGGGCTGGATTACGCCGATGGACTCTTCGCTCAGAGGCAATGGCGGCGTCAGATTGAAGAGCTGTTCCAGGCGGTTGATCTGGTTGTCACCCCCACCGTAGGCTTCGCGGCACCGAGAATTTCCGAAAGCGCCCGTATGATCGAGGCAACCCGGGGACTGACGCGTCTGACATTCCCATGGTCCTTTGCGCAGGTGCCGGCGCTTAGCCTGCCTTGCGGCTTTACCGGTGAAGGACTTCCGATCGGCGGACAGCTTGTTGGGCGGCACTTCGAAGAAGCACTGCTCTTCGCGGTCGCAGACGCCGTGCAGGAGGTGACGGAGTTTCACAAGAACCGACCGGCGCTCTGGATCGATCATCCATAACTCTCCGAGAAATCATGAACACAGAGAAAACCACGCCGCTCCGCCTTGAACGCCGCCCCTCGTTGACACGCGCCGCGGCCAACCGTCTGCGGAAGGCCATCGTGGAAGGCGAGCTCCATCAGGGGCAGCATCTGGTTGAAACTGACATGGCGGAGAAGCTCGGGATCAGCCGGGGGCCGCTCAGGGAGGCGTTCAAGCTGCTCGCGGCCGAGGGACTCCTCGAGATCCGGCAGGAACGGGGGGTATTCGTACCCAGACATTCCGACGTCGAGGTCGAGCAAATGATCATTGCGCGCGCGATGATCGAGGGAACCGCCGCACGTCTCTTCGTTCTTCGCGCCGATCCGCAGATGCGAACTCGCCTTGAGGAGTTACTGGCAGCGATGGAGGTCGAGGCCGAGAGCGCCGACACGAGCGCATGGCGCGAGGTCGACTGGAGGTTTCACGAAACGGTTCTTGTAGGCTCTGGCAATCCTTTCCTCAGACGGGCCTGGGCAACAATCGGCACGCTCTTGCGCGTCTACATGATGCAGATGAACCGGCTCTACGACGAGCAAAGAGCGCAAGCCATGGAAAACCACAGACGTCTTGCAAAGGCGTTGCTGGGGGATGATCCAGCCGAAGCCGAGGCGCTATTCCGGAGAATAATTTTAACCACCGGCTACTTCGTTCTTGGCCGAAATGCGCCCGCTGGACTTGTCGATGAAGACGAGAACAAGGAGACGTGATGTCACCTTTCCAGCGGCTGAAGGAGGAGATCGCAGTCACCGACACAGCCCTGTGCGACGGGCTGCAAACTTACCCTAAGTGTATTCGCTCGAGATCACGCTAGGCGTTCTCGAGGCTATCGTCGGAGCTGAACTCAGGATCGACAGAGCTCACCTTTTTCGTGCGCCCTGATTGATTTGCTATCTTAAAACGCAGAACGCATTACAAAGCTCGAAACTGAATCAGCAAAGTAATGAAATTCTCCCCTGATTGCGAATTGTCGTGGTTTGAGGTGAGCGGTGGGGGGCCGGCGTGGACCAGTTGGTTGTCTTGGCGGCCCCTTCGGATGCCTATGCTCGTCGCAATCAGGGAATCGACAGCCACGCAACAGCTGGCAGACTGGCGCTCAACGGCGACTCCGGCCGGATGCGCGTGAAGTCGATCGCAAACATCTCAACGAGCGCATGCGTGGAAGGGACGGCGGATTTCGGCGCTGTCATCTGCGTGCGCTTGCGTAGCACGTTCGGAGATCCCCAGCATGATGGCCGAGGTCGACGCGCTGGCCGGACAAAGAATCATTCTGGACTATTTTCTCAAGCCCGTCGCCAAGGTCCGGAAAAAGGCCTTCCGCCAGTAGGCACTGGTGCCGCGCAGGGATGTGCCTGCTTCCCGCGGCATCTGCCGTTTGCTCGCTTGCTGCCGCGGTTTCTCCGCTTCGTGCCTTGTGCCGGGTTCGGTCCGACCAACGAAAAGATAGAGATACCAATATAGGCCTTTCTCCATCGCCTTGTAATGGTGGGGAAAAAAGACCGGTCGATAGCGTTCCTGAGACAGGGCTCCTTCCGCAAGTTCCCGGTTGAACGGAAGGCCCAGGATGGTGTCTCGCAGCGCTCTGGTTTCCGCCCACGCGTATTCGGTGAACTTGCTCATGCGGTTTGGCGCTCCGGCAAATGGTCGGGCCACAAAGCATGGAAGTGATGCACCGGACCGTGGCCGTGACCCACATCGAGATGGCCACTCTCGCGGATGGCGTCGGTAGTGTAGCGCTTGGCCTCTTTAACGGCATCTTCAACGGAAGAATGTCGTGGCAGAAGGGCCGCGATGGCGGCCGATAGCGTACAGCCTGTCCCGTGCGTGTTTTTCGTTGCGATACGATTGGCTTTTAGTTCGATGACGTCTTTCCCGTCAAACAGCAAGTCGGAACTGGTGGTCCCCTCCAGATGCCCGCCCTTGAGCAGAACGTGCGAGGGGCCGAGGTCGTGAAGGGCGCGCACGGTATCGTGCATGGCGTCAAAGGTCTTTGGTGTGTCTCGTCCGAGCAGGACGCCCGCTTCCGGAAGGTTCGGTGTAACGACCCTGGCGATCGGCAAAAGTTGATCGCGGACCGTTTCGATCGCCGTATCGTCCAGCAGCCGGTCGCCGCTCTTCGCCACCATCACTGGATCGAGGACGATGTTCGTGGCTTCATATCGTTGAAGGCGATCAACGATTATCGCGGCGACCTCCGCCGTATGCACCATTCCAATTTTCAAGGCATCGACTCGCACGTCAGAGAAAACGCTATCGATCTGCGCGGCGACGAAATCCACAGGCACGGCATGGACGAAATCGACGCCGCGCGTGTTCTGCGCAACAAGCGCTGTTATGACTGACATGCCGTAGGCGCCAAGGGCTGAGAAAGCCTTCAAGTCCGCCTGTATCCCTGCACTGCCGGTGGGATCGGTGCCGGCGATCGTCAGCAAGTTCGGGATTTTCGAAAGGGACACGGTATCTTGTCTCTCAAGTTTGCCTTTGCCGCCGGTGCACAAGCTGTTCGTTCACTGGCCTTCGAAATGGAGCACGATCTCGCGTGGCCGAGGCTTTCGGCGATGCTCGAAGAGAAAGATGCCCTGGTAGCGTCCGAGCAACAGTTCTCCTTCGAAGATGGGGACCGCTAAATTGGTCTGCGTGAGCGCACCCTTGATGTGGGCGGGCATGTCGTCAGGCCCTTCCGCGTCATGACGGTAGAGCTCGATGTCTTCAGGCACTTGCGCCGCGAAGAAATCTTCCAGATCGCGCAGAACGTCGAAGTCTTCGTTTTCCTGGATGAGAAGCGACGCCGATGTATGCCGTATAAAGAGCGTCAGCAGCCCGGACGACAGAGAGTTTGCTTCAGCCCAATCCTGAATGTCCCCGGTGATCTCGTACAGCCCTTGTTTAGGCGTCGTCACGGTATGACGCGCTTGGGCGAATATTTTGAAGTATTGGGGCGATGTGACCGCATCCATATCAATCTTCCTCAATAGCGGGGCATGTCCGGTTCTATATGGCGCGACCATGCGTCGATCCCGCCGACAAGGTTCCAAGCGTTGTCAAATCCGTTCTTGCGAAGAAACTCCGTCACCATGGCGCTGCGTATGCCGTGATGGCAGACAACGATGAGCGGGTTCTTGCGGGGCAGCCCCTCGAGTTCGTTTGGAACTTGCTGCATCGAAATGGTGGCGCTGCCATCAATGATGCACACGGCCAGTTCCTCCGGTTCCCGAATATCGAGCACCAGGTGGGGAGCCCCGTCGTTTCGCATTTCGGCGAGTTGATGAACGCCGATATCGTGACTTGTTTCCTGCATCTCGTCCGCCCCGCTCATGTATAGACACCAAGCGTTGCCGGGGTCGTTCGTCTAGTAATTGATCGCATCCAGGAACACACAATCCGGCGGATCGGCCTCGCGCGGACCAAGGCGTTCGTCGTATCGGAACAAAGTCGCGCAGTAAGGACAGAGGATCGTGTCGTCCTTCCCCATGTCGAGATAGATGTGCGGGTGGTCCTGGGGCGCAGAAGCGCCGGCGCACTTAAACTCCTTCGTGCCGATGCGAATCTCCGAAACTCCGTGATCGTTCTTGAACTTTGCATAGTTTTCATGGGCCATTTCGCCCAGCCAACTCGTTCTCGATGATGCCAACTTCCGTAAACTGATGTTCCAGCGACCGGTCGGTCAGCATGCCGCTGTCGATCAGCTTGCGAAGCTCGCCGAGCTTCGTCTCAAGTTCAGCCTTGCTGAACTTCGCCCAAGGATTCGCTTCCTTTGGCGATAGGCTCGTTTCCGGGCGCACGCACGACCGCTGCGTCATACCGGCCGCACTTCGATGACTTCCGGGACGTAGTGACGAAGCATGTTCTCGATGCCGGCCTTCAGCGTCGCGGTCGAACTCGGGCATCCAGAACAGGACCCCTGCATGTGCAGGTAGACCACGCCTTCCTCGAAGCCGTGAAACAGTATGTCGCCGCCATCTTGGGCCACCGCCGGCCGGACGCGCGTATCGAGGAGCTCTTTGATCTGAGCGACGAGTTCGTCGTCCTCATCCGATGCCGCGTGCGCCGAAACCGCGCCGTCATCGGTGAAGAGTGGCGCGCCGGACGTAAAATGCTCCATGATCAAACCGAGCACTGACGGCTTGAGAACCTGCCACGACTGATCGTCCGTCTTCGTCACGGTAATGAAGTCGGCGCCGAAGAAGACGCCGTTGACGCCGGCAACCTCGTACAAACGGCCCGCCAATGGCGAAGCCGCAGCATCCTCGCGTGTCGGAAAGTTGGCGGTGCCATTTTCCATCACGGACTGGCCCGGCAGGAACTTGAGGGTTGCTGGGTTCGGCGTCTCTTCGGTTTGGATGAACATGGTTCAACGCTTCTCGTTCGATCGGTTGGTTCGCTTGGGCGTCATGCGACGTTCCCCATTCCCGAAAGGTCGGTCACGCTCCAGAAGGCGGTAGCGGCGGCGAACATGGCGCCGTGAGATGCCGTCGCGTCCGGGCTCGACGGGTCGTCGTCGAAGCGCCCGAGTTCTTTGGCGATGTCGAAAAAGCCGGACGCCGGCAGCCCGCCCCGCGCGCGACTGATGACGAGCGCGGCAATGAAGGGATGGTCGTTGGCCGCATCTTCCCGCATCAGCCATTCGAGGGCTTCCGTGACCTGATGATCGTGTTCGGCGGCTCGAGCTCCAAGGCTTCGGCAAGCGCCTAGTAGTTGATCGGTTCACCATGCACCGCGATCCGTCGAAGGTAAGTCCGGACACGTCCGGCCAGTGCTTGCGTTGTTGGCACATTGTTTTCCAGCATGACCGTCATGACACGCCCTTTGCGAGATCGAAGAGGCTGAAGGGGTCATTCGCGGGCTTGGTTTCGAGAACCGGTAATGGGTCCTCGAACAGCCTGCCGTCGGATTCGATCACGACGCGCCAAACCCGCGCCCGATAGCGGAATGTGAGACGGGTCCGACCGGCGTCTTCGTTTTCACCAGTTTCAGTGACGCTCATAACCAAGCCCTTGGCCATGTTCTCCCTCAGAGCCTCAGTGCTGAGGCCCAGCTTGGGCGCCAGTGCCTCGGCCTCGACGGTAATCTCGCCGTCATTGACACGGATGGCTGTTGATGAAAGTGGGGTCATCGCTAGGCCGTCCCAACGCGTGGCGGCCCGGCTTTGCCGGATTCGAAATTGATGCAGAGCTGCTCCAGCTCGTCGGCCGTAAGAGCCTCCTTCACGAAGCCGCATTCATACGCGTTCATGCCCTCCTGGCAGCAGCCGTCTCCTGCGAAATGCACGCACGTCTCGCACGTGCCGAAAAGCGGTTTACCCGTCTGCAACGCAACACTGCCAAGCAAACGCTGAAGCACGACGGAAAAACTGCCGCGGACGCCCGGGGGTAAAGCGTCCGCGGCCCGAACCAGAGCTTCGATGGGGTCATCGTTCAGAAGAGCCCTGGCTTTCTTTGTGAGGTCCAGTCTCACGCTTCGGCCATCGGTCTTCGATCGGGTCTGTTTCAGATAGCCGTCGGCGACCAAGCCTTTGATGGTTTGAGAGGCGGTGCCCCGCGTTGTGCCGTGAAACGCCGCAAACGCCGATGGTGTGCGCGAAAAGCGATTGGCCCGCGCGAAATACCTCAATCCGGCCCACTGGACCGGCGTCAAGCCACCCACGAGTCCGTCGCCCGACGCGATCCGTCCGAGATGAAGAATCAATTCGGCGATAACGCGGCTGTCCATGTCGCACTCCTTGTCCATGGGGTCGCTCAGGTCATTAGATAATAGCGATTTCAAACTATATTGACAAGATTATGATTTCGGTTCCATACTAAAATAGTATGGTTTCAAAACTATCTAGCCAATAGATGGCGGAGGTAAAGGAAGATGCGGATCAGCAGCAGCGCCTACATGGGTGTCGAGACACTGGTGCGCTTGGCGGTGCAGAGCGCGGACAAGCCTTGCTCGACGAGAGGGCTCGCCGAGTGGATCAATCGGTCCGTGTCATATACGGAAACCCTCATGGCGCAGTTGCGCAAGGCGGGCCTTGTCGTCTCCCGACAGGGGCCAGGCGGCGGCTACGTTCTTGCCAGGCCGGCACACCGGATCACGGTTGCGGAAATCTTCGAGGCCGTCGACGCGCCATCGGACTTTGCCAACCGTCCGCTCAACGCCGACACGCTCGAAGAAGAGGACGTTCGCGATCTTCATGGCACGGACCTCCTCTGGGTGGCGCTGAAGAGCTACGTCCTGTTGTTCCTGAACGGTGTTTCGCTCGCCGACCTCACTCCGGAGACAGACAGTCTGGTCGGCGACGGCACCAACGACAACGTCCCGGTTTATCCCGTGGATATGGATTCGACAATGCAGCACTGAACGCCTTCGATCGCCATTCCGAAGCTGCTGCGAACAACGCGCAGCAACATCATCAGGAGATCTTATGCCGATATCGGAAACCGACCTCGAAAACGCCCTGAAGGAAAAATTCCCCGACGCGCAAATCGCATGTCGTGACCTTGCCGGCGATCAGGACCATTGGGAGGTCAGCATCGTCGATCCCGTCTTTGAAGGGCGGTCGCGCATTCTGCAACACAAGATGGTCCAAGAGGCGGTGGTCGAACACGACATTCACGCGCTCTCGATCAAAACAGCAGCAAAGTGAAGGAGGACTCCATGGGTCAGAATACAGTTCTCGAGACGATCAAGTCGCAAGTCACCGAAAACGATGTCGTTCTTTACATGAAAGGCACGAAGGAGATGCCGCAGTGCGGGTTTTCATCGGCGGTATCGAAGCTGCTCACGGAACTCCAACTGCCCTATCTGGCCGTCAACGTGCTTGACAGCCCGGACCTCCGCGAAGGGATCAAGGAATTCACCGACTGGCCGACGATCCCTCAGCTCTACGTCAAGGGTGAGTTTGTCGGCGGCTACGACATCGTTCGGGAATCCTACGAGGACGGCGAGCTTGAATACCTTCTGAAAGACAAGGGCCTGCTTACGCAGGGTTAGAGGAAGTCCATATGCAGACGGCGGCCCTGGCGACAAGGATCAACACACAAGACGCTCATGACGATGGCGTAACGGAGCGGCGCTCTGACTTGCGCCTTTTGCCAAAGCCAGAAAAACACATCTCAGCGATCCAAGGTCACGTCGTCCACGTTTGCTTCCCGGTGGTTGTTCCCGGTGAAGACGGGCGCGTCATTCCGTTCGGTAGATACGAACTTACCGTCTCTCCTCAAAACGGATCTCCGGGCACGACACCGGAAAAGGTGATGTTGGCGAATCTGGACAACGGCGCCCGTGTCGCTCTGTCGGTCCTGGAACTAACAGCGATCGCGCGCGATCCGGATGTCGAGATTATCTGAGATGGTGCAACTTCGCTTACCCGTCAATTCAAGGATCACCGCCGGACATGTCTGGCCGGGGCCTCATGATTGTATCCGCCCGAAATCTCTCAAGGTGTACCGTTGGAACCCGGACGACGAGCAAAACCCTCGCCTGGACACATACGAGATTGATCTCGACACCTGCGGTCCGATGGTTCTGGACGCGCTCATCAAGATCAAAAACGAGATTGACCCGACACTGACGTTTCGCCGCTCTTGCCGCGAAGGTATCTGCGGTTCCTGTGCGATGAATATCGACGGCACCAATACGCTTGCCTGCACGCAGCCAATCACCGACATCAAAGGCGACGTGAAGGTCTATCCGCTGCCGCATATGGGCGTCATCAAGGATCTGGTGCCAGATCTGACACACGCCTATGCGCAATACGCGTCAATCGAGCCGTGGCTCAAGACGGTGACGCCCGAGCCGGAGCGCGAACGTCTTCAAAGTCCGGAGGACCGGGCGAAACTGAACGGGTTGGAAGATTGCATCCTCTGCTTTTGCTGCACCACAAGCTGTCCGAGCTACTGGTGGAATGGCGACCGCTACCTCGGCCCAGCCGTGCTCTTGCAAGCCTACCGCTGGCTCAGCGACAGCCGCGATGAAGCGACCGGCGAACGTCTCGATCAGCTCGAAGACCCGTTCCGGCTCTATCGCTGCCACACGATCATGAACTGCGCGCAGACCTGCCCCAAGGGCCTCAACCCCGCAAAGGCGATCGCGGAGATCAAGAAACTCATGGTGGAACGCCGGATGTGAAGCTGAACGGAAAACCATGCCGATGACAAACCTATTCGTCAGATCACTGATCGTTTCCTCGCACTCACACCTGAGCGTCCGGCCAAACCCTTTCGCATCACGCTCATCTCGCAGCTCGTGGAACACGACCGCCGATCCGACCAAGCAAGCAGCCAGGATTGCAGCCTTTGATTCTAAGCCAGCATTTGGTCCGGTTCCGAGCGCTCCTGCCCGGGCTTCTGGTGAGCGCCACCGTCGCGATTACCGCGACGTTTCTTTCGGAGCATTATGGCGCGCCGGTAATGCTGTTCGCGCTCCTGCTCGGGATGGCCTTCAACTTCCTGGCCGACGAACCGCAATGCAGTGCGGGCGTCACCTTCACATCCAGCGCCGTGCTACGGCTTGGCGTCGCACTCCTGGGCGCCAGGATCACGGCCGACGAGGTGTTGAAACTCGGCTATGGCCCGCTGCTGCTCACCGTTTGCGGAGTCCTGCTGACCATTGCGTTCGGCATGTTTCTGGCCCGCCGCATGGGTCTGACGCGGGACTTCGGGATACTGACAGGCGCAGCCGTGGGCATTTGCGGCGCATCGGCCGCGCTTGCTGTTGCGTCAGTGCTGCCGCGTCACAAACACGGGCTGCAGGAACGCGATACGATCTTTGCCGTTCTTGGCGTGACCGCACTCAGCACGGTCGCGATGATCGTCTATCCGATCATCGTTGTGTCGCTGGATTTCGACGACCTGAAGGCCGGGATGTTCCTTGGGGCGACGATACACGACGTGGCCCAGGTGGTTGGCGCCGGCTACACGATTTCCGAACCGGCGGGCGAAGCCGCCACGGTCACGAAGCTCCTGCGCGTCGCGCTTCTGGTTCCCGTCGTAATCGCCATAACTTTGATCCTGTCTCGCGGCCGGCACACTGGCCATGGCAAATGTCCATCCTTTCCACTGTTCCTTTTTGCTTTCGTTGTCTTCGTCATCTTGAACAGTCTGGGCTTCATTCCGGAGCCGCTGCGCGCCGGAATGGAAGCCGCGTCTCGCTGGGCGCTCGTCGCGGCGATCGCCGCCCTCGGCATCAAGACCTCGCTCAAGGACCTCGCCGCGGTCGGACCCAAGGCGCTCATCCTGTTGATTGCCGAGACGTTCTGGATCGCAGCTCTGGCTCTCTCGGTCTTGTTGCTGATCGTTTGACGTAAACCTCGAAAGGACACCTTGCCGATGATGAACTCGATGACCTCACAGCGCATTCATTCAGGGGCGCTTCATGCGCGACCGAGAGGCCGTCCATGACCTTCGTCGTCACCGAAGCGTGCATCAAGTGCAAGTACATGGACTGTGTCGAGGTCTGCCCCGTCGATTGCTTCTACGAAGGCGAGAACATGCTCGTCATCCACCCCGACGAGTGCATCGATTGCGGTGTCTGCGAACCGGAATGCCCGGCGGAAGCCATTCTGCCGGATACGGATCAAGGCGCTGACGCATGGCTCCAACTCAATCGTGACTATTCCGACAAATGGCCGAACATAACTCAGAAAGGCGAATCCCCGCCGGACGCAGAGAAGTATGACGGAATGCCGAACAAGTTCGAAGAGCATTTCAGTTCCAACCCCGGCTAGGTGAACAGTGCGAGCAAACTGATAGGAGTCACAGAAATAGGTCTGGCAAGAAATGAGGCATCACAATCTCATTTCCACGGAAGACACCGTTCTCGTCTTCATCGATTGCCGCGACAAAGCAATCGCTAACGGCGCGCCCTTTGATATGCGCGCTATTGCGGACAACTGGGTTGAGCTCGCCACATCGGCCCTTGAATGGCGCGTTCCCATCATCGCAACGATGATGCAGCACGCCGAACTTAACGGCGCGAGCACGCTAGTGGATCAGATCCCCAGTATCGAAGCGATTGAACGCATAGGCGTAAACCCATGGGACCATGAACCCTTTGCGGAGGCGATTGCCGCGACATCAAGACGTCGGCTTGTTCTCGCAGGCAGTTTTACGGAAGGAGCGGTCACGTTTGCCGCGCTAAGCGCTCTTCACGAAGGATACGACACCTACGTCGCCCATGATGCGTCTATCGGCGCGACCACCTCAGATCACGAAACCGCCGTCGCCCGAATGCGGCAAGCAGGTGCGGTTCCCGTTACATGCCGTCAGCTTCTCCTCGAATGGGGGCGGAATATTTCCTGAATTCGAAAAAGCGGGGGTCGGCGCACAAGCCGGCCATTATTGAACCCTCTATTTACTTGCAAAATTGTCACATAAGAAAAGAGCAATCATTTGAAGACGACTTTGTTCATTACATCCTCGGGTACGGAGATCGGCAAGACATTCGTGAGTTCCCTGATTATTCGGCAATTGCGCAGACAAGGATATGCTGTCGAGGCGCTCAAGCCGGTGATTAGCGGGTTGACCGCTGACGATTTCACCAACAGCGACACAGCTCTCTTGCTTAATGCGCTTGAGAGACCGGTCACCACTAAAACCATCGAGCAGATGTCACCCTGGCGTTTCAAGGCGGCCCTGTCGCCGGATATGGCAGCCGCCAAGGAAGGTCGTGAAGTATCGTTCGGCGCCCTTGTCGAATACTGCACGGCCGCGCGAGCAATTGCCGAAGATGTACTGCTTATCGAAGGCGTGGGTGGTGTCATGGTGCCGCTGGATCAAAACAACTTGGTGATCGATTGGATCGCGGCTCTTGCGCAACGAACAAACGTGCGTCCCGTTCTCGTGGTCGGCTCTTATCTTGGCACGCTAAGTCACACGTTCACCGCAGCCGCCGTCTTGGCTGAACGCGGCGTGCCGCTTGTTGCCGTCATCGTGAGCGAGACTTTAGACAGTACGGTAGAACTATCGGCAACCGTGGATGCCATGATCCGTTTTCTTCCCGATGTTCCTATTGTTACGCTGCCTCACCTAAGCGCCGATGCTGTAAACGCACCGGATTTGACGTTTTTTTGCTAGACCGTCCCCGGTTAGGGGGACGGTCTAGGAGACATCAGGCGGACCGCGCTCTCAGCTTGCGCGCCGCTTCGACCATGTTGACGAGGGCGGGGCGTACCTCGTCCCATTTGCGGGTCTTGAGGCCGCAATCCGGATTGACCCAGATCTGATCCGGCGCCAGGCGCTCTTCGGCTTTGGCGAGCAGCGCCGCCATCTCGTCGACCGGCGGGCAGCGTGGCGCGTGGATGTCGTAGACGCCCGGACCGATCTCGTTCGGGTAACGGTAGTCGGTGAAGGCATCCAGCAGCTCCATTTTCGAGCGTGCCGTCTCGATGGAGATGACATCGGCGTCGAGCGCGCCGATCGCTTCGATGATGTCGTTGAACTCCGAATAGCACATATGGGTGTGGATCTGGGTCGCGTCATCCACTCCAGACGAGGCGAGCCGGAAGGATGCGACCGCCCAGTCCAGATAGCGCGCCCAATCGCCGCGCCGCAGCGGCAAACCTTCACGCAGCGCGGGCTCGTCGATCTGGATAATACCGATGCCGGCGCGCTCCAGATCGGCCACTTCATCGCGCAGCGCAAGGGCGATCTGGCGGCAGGTGTCCTCGCGCGGCTGGTCGTCGCGCACGAAGGACCATTGGAGCATGGTCACGGGCCCGGTCAGCATGCCTTTCATCGGCTTGTCCGTCAGCGATTGGGCGTAGGCGGACCACTCGACGGTCATCGGCGCGGGCCGTGACACGTCGCCGAAGATGATCGGCGGGCGCACGTAGCGCGATCCGTAGCTCTGCACCCAGGCATGCTTGGTGAAGGCGTAGCCGGCGAGTTGCTCGCCGAAATACTGCACCATGTCGTTGCGCTCGAACTCGCCATGCACCAGCACATCGATGCCGATCTCTTCCTGCCAGCGCACCGCCGCTTCGGTCTGGTCGCGCAGAAAGTCCCGATAGTCCGCATCGCCAAGACGGCCCTTGGCATGGCCCGCACGGGCCTTGCGCACGTCCTCAGTTTGAGGAAACGATCCGATCGTCGTGGTGGGGAAGGCCGGCAACGACAAACGTGCTCGCTGCGCCTGTCGGCGCGCTGTGAAGTCGCCGTGCCTGCGGGTCATGCCAGGCGTCACCGCTTGCAGCCGGGCCTGGATGGCCTCGTCATGGATCTTCCTCGATGTCGCGCGCGAGGCCACGGCGGCGGCGGACGCCGCAAGTTGGTCCTTGACCGCGTCCCGGCCCTGGTCGAGCGCCCGGCCAAGGGCGACGATCTCGTCCAGCTTCTGGACGGCGAAGGCGAGCCAGCTTTTCAGATCGGCGTCCAGATCGGGCTCCAGCTCCAGGTCGATCGGCACGTGGAGCAAGGAGCAGGACGGTCCGATCATGACCCGTTCGGCGCCGCGTTCTTCCATGACGGGTTCGATCCGGTCCAGCAGGGCCGGTAGATCGGCACGCCAGATATTGCGGCCGTCGATGGCGCCCAGCGACAGCACAAGTTCGGCCGGCGCCTTGGCCAGCAGGTCGGCGACCTGGTCGGGTGCTCGCGCCAGATCCACATGCAGGCCGGCGACGGGCAGGGCCAGCGCCGTATCCAGAGCGTCGTCCAGCCCGCCGAAATAGGTCGTCAGCAGCAGCCTGACGCCGGCGGTCCCGGCCAGCGTCTCATAGGCGCGCTTGAAGGCGCCGCGTGCCGCGTCGTCCAGGTCGAGCACCAGACAGGGCTCGTCGATCTGCACCCAGTCAGCGCCCTCGGCAGCCAGCCGCCGCAGAAGATCGGTATAGACCGGAAGCAGTCCGGGCAGCAGCGACAGCGGATCCAGCGCCTCGTCCTTGCTCTTGCCCAGCAGCAGGTAGCTGACCGGGCCCAGCAAGACCGGCCTGGTGTTAAAGCCGAGCGCTTTCGCCTCACGGAACTCGTCGACCGGCTTGGTCGCCGCGAGCGTGAAGGTCTGACCGCGGGAGAATTCCGGCACCATGTAGTGATAGTTGGTGTCGAACCATTTGGTCATCTCCAGGGCGGGAAGGTCCCCACCGGCCCGGCCGCGGGTGCCGCGCGCCATGGCGAAATAGGTGTCCAGCGAGGGCGCGCCGCCGGACCAGCCGTACAAATCGGGGATTGCGCCGACCATGACGCTAGTGTCCAGGACGTGATCGTAAAGCGAGAAGTCATTACTCGGGATATGGGCGATGCCGGCGGCGTGCTGACGCGCCCAGGCCGCGGCTCGCAATGCGGCCGCGTCGTCAAGCAAGTCTTGCGTGCCAGTCTTGCCGGCCCAATGGCTCTCCAAAGCCTTCTTCAGTTCCCGGCGTGGGCCGATACGAGGAAAGCCGAGGGAGCTGGTCGTTATAGACATAAGGGAAACCTTTCACAGTCGCGCGCAACCTAGGCGACGCGTTCGTTAATGTTCGAGAAATGGGACGCCTGCGGATGTACCGTGCGTGGCCACGGCGGTTCCCGGGCGGACACCCGGCGGACATCACAACGCTGGAAAGGCAACATCATCAGCATACCCCATAGTCGATTGGGGTAGAGCCGAGCGGACGCTTGCGGAGAACCGGAAGGCGGAACCTTCCGGTGCATGCGACCCACCGGGACACCCCGCCCGAGGACGTTCACATCTGTCGCGGCAGGTCTCCTGGCTCGCGGGTCGGTGTGGCTGTCCGGCCTTCCCGACGCGTTCGCACGTCAGTGACCCATATCGACAGCAGCTCGCCGCTTACAGTTGCGGGGGCAGCTCCGGCTTTGCCGCCCATAGCGGCGCACCGGATTCCCTCTTAGCTTTCGGCCGGTTAGCGGCCGAAAGAACCGTGACAAGAGTAATTTAGAGATCGAACACTGACCATGTCAACAGAAATATAAAGATATCCTTATGTTTTGATATCTGATTGCTGGCTGAGGACAAACCCGCCACGTCGGTTGCTCACGGATTACAGAAGAGACAGTTCTGCGGAGAGGTTTTTTCTAGACCATCGCGACGTGCTCTCTCCTCGAGATGATCGCACACAGCGCATCCGAAGACCTCGTACCGCACCATCTCCGTCGGCGCGCCACAGAGTTCGCAGGGCAGTCCTTTGACCGTACCCGTCCGACCCCACCCTGGCGCCGAGCAGGACGGACATTGCGTCGCCAGCCGCCGCGCAAGCTTGAAAGCCAACCGGCGGATGGCGCGCATGCGCGTGGGATTAAGATGGGCGCGCATATCGGGCTCGACCCACGCAACGCCGTCATCGGAACGAGCAGTTGCCTCGGCCATCGCTGTCTTCAAGTCGTCAGCACTGGTCACGCCTTTCGCGATCGGCTTGCCGGGACCGTTCTCGTTTGTTCGCACGATCAGCCCATGAGTGGGAAAGCCCACGCGGGGGAGCCATTCGGCGAGTTCGTCAATATTGCGAGCCTCGTAATGGCCGTAGTTAGTGTTCTCGCAGATGAAGCTCTCAGTCAGGACGAAGCCTCGTTCGTCATCGACGAAAGTTAGGAGTTCGACGCCGGCCGGAATGAAGGGTATGAACGGATGCGGACCGAAACTACCTTCGCTGGCGATCCCAAAGGACAGCCCAGTAATCTCCATGCCCAACCGCGCCTTCCGTTCGCAGACCTCCAAGGGTGTGCCCTCGCGCGGAACCTCGCCCGTAAAGGTCCCCAGGGTATCCGTGTCGAGACCGGACGGTGCCAGCACCTCCAAGCCGAGCGCGAAACGGAAGGGCCGTACGATCGCCTGTTCCTTCGCATGCTTGGTTGCCAAGCAGGCTATTCGTTCACAATAGACCGTCACGTCGTCTGATTGGTTCGGCCGGCAAACCGCCACGCCAGGGTTTCGCTCGCGTGGAACGGAACGACGTGAACGTTGTCATCGCCCATCAGCTCGGGCACGTCCTGCGCCTCTCGCCGCAGCGTGACCGTTCCCTCGTTGAGCGGGAGGCCGTAAAAGCCTGGGCCGAACTCCGATGCGAAAGCCTCCAGCCGGTCGAGGGCGCCTTCCTCTTCGAACGTCTGGGCGTAACTCTCGAGTGCCGTCGGCGCACTGAAAATACCGGCGCAGCCGCAGGCGCTTTCCTTTTCATGCTTCTGGTGGGGTGCTGAGTCGGTCCCGAGGAAAAACTTGGGGCTGCCCGATGTCGCCGCTTTGCGTAGCATCTCTTTGTGATGGCGGCGCTTGGCAACGGGCAGGCAGTAGGCGTGCGGGCGCAGCCCACCTTCGAACATGGCGTTGCGGTCGATCCGCAGGTGATGCGCCGTAATCGTTGCCGCCAGGTTCGGTCCCGCCGCCTCGGCGAAGCGAACCGAGTCTTCGGTGGTGATATGCTCCAGCACCACCTTGAGGCCGGGGAAGGCCGCCAGGACCGGTGTCAGAACCTTGTCAAGGAACACGGCCTCCCGGTCGAAGATGTCGATATCCGGCGACACCACTTCGCCATGCACCAAGAGCGGCATGCCAATGGCCTCCATGCGCTCCAGCACCGGCCAGATCTTGCGCACATCCGTGACGCCATCCGCGGAATTGGTCGTGGCCCCCGCCGGATAGAGTTTACATGCCGTAAAGACGCCGTCCTTGAAGCCTGTCGCGATCTCTTCTGGATCGATCTCATCGGTGAGGTAAGCCGTCATCAGCGGCGTGAAGCGGCATCCTGCGGGCAGCGCATCCAGAATGCGCGTTCGATAAGCCTCGGCCGCGGCGGCCGTCGTCACCGGCGGAACCAGGTTCGGCATCACGATGGCGCGGGCAAACTGCCGGGCGGTGTAGTTGGCGGCGAAGGCCAACATGGCGCCATCACGGAAATGCACGTGCCAATCGTCCGGCTCGCGCAGTATCAAAACGTCATCAGTATCGTGGGACGGCTCTTGGCTCCCATTGTCTCGAAGACTCACTTATTTTCCTTATCCCGATACTTGCGGCTCATACAAACACCCTGCACAAAAACGCCCAAAGACAATGATCGGTCAACCAACGAGTTGCGTGGCACTTTCCACTTTTTGTCCAAGACCTTCATCTGGTCAGCAAGTTTGAAACGTCAATCGATCTCTCCCCGGTGCGTGATACTTTTTATCGATGCCTTTCATGACGATTTCGCATCTGTCCCTGCCAATCCCCTATAAGTCATGGGGTTCCGGTGCTGAGCCGCTAGCACAGTGCTTTGGCAGGCCCACCTTTTCTTGCATTTCACGGTCCGATCAGCGTAGATGATTCCGCCCGGCGCAAAATCGTCGGATGGGGACCGCTAACCCCCTGAAAAGCCAAGGCGGCCGTGTGATCGGCGCGCCCCTAATCTGCTTGCCCATCCGTTCAGCACGGCCGGATGGCGGCGGAATATCCAGGGCCCCGGCCTATTGCCCAGCGGGAATCCAAGACGCAAGCTACGAAGGACAGGCTGAGCAGTAGCCAGCCGATGGAATCATGTAGAGCTACATCGGCACGACAAACTCGAGATATTCCTTATGCATGTTATCGGGTATTGGCGGATCAGCGTAGAAAACCGTCGCGGCCAATGTGACGGTACGGCGTATGCAGAGCTTTCTTCGATCCAAGGTCGACAAAGCGATCGCGCCGGTTAGCTATGAGATAAAGGCGGGTGCTTGACACATCCACGCCCTGACATCCAGGCAGACTAACCAGCTTTCTTCGTGAGCTGGCGAAACACGGCTGATAGTCGTGGTTCTGCGCTAGAACCTGATACCAAGTGATCCAATGAAGGTGCGGCCTGGCGCCGGGAGTATCCATTGGCCAAGTGCCGGTACGTAAGCCACATCGGTCACATTGTTGACCGCGAACCGCAGATTTACATGGCTGCCAAGTGCGTAGGAGCCGTAGATGTCGTAGACGGTGTACCCATCGGTCACATAGGTGCCGGCGAGGCTGCCGTAAGCTGGCAATCCTCGCGTCGCATGCTTTGCGCGACCGCCCGCGATTAGCCTTTGGTCGAACAACCTCACGCCGGCATCGATGGTGAACTGCGTCTCGGGCGGTACAAACAGAACGCCTGGCTCCGCCTCGTGTGACTCATCGTTATATGTGTAGGTATCGGCCCATTCTGTTTCGAGAAAGGTGACTGCTCCACCTATGTAGAACAGGCCGGCATCGTAACTTGCCTCAAACTCGAGACCCCTCATTCGAGTTGTGTCGTCAAGATTCACATGGGCGTAGTATTCGAAGTCGGTTTCAGAGCGATAGATTTGGCCGATCGTTATGTAGTCCTCGATTTCGCGATAAAAACCGACGAACTTCATACGGAATTTATCCCCTGCCAGGAGCACGTCGTCGTGGGAAAGGTTGGCGCCAACTTCCAATGTCCAGCTCCGCTCCGGTTCAAGCAAGGGATTCGGCGCGAACTCGTTGTTGGTGGCGCCGGGATGTCCGCCGGTGGCAAAGGCCTCCATGATCGTGGGCGGACGATACCCCTGGGAATATTTGACGAAGGGTTGCAGCCAGTCGAAGGGCTTTACCGCGACCAAGGCGGTCGGCAAGAGCGCGCCGCCGGAGAGATCGACGTCGACGGAGGCGGTGTCCTGCTCCCACGGTCCATAGGCTCTTCTTTCCACTGTAATATCGGGGGGACAAACTTCAATTGGTCCTAACACCGGGTGGTTGACAGAGAAGCATGGTCCCCCCGGCACAACGACTTCCACCACTTCCGACGTCCGTGTCCGGTCTCCGAATATCCGTGTGGTCCCGCCAAGTTCGTAATAATCGTAGCGCAGACCGCCCGAGACGGTCAGCCAGTCGCCGTACTCCCATGTCGAATTGGTGAAGCCGCTGACGACATCGCGACGGCCGCTGGGGTTCAGCCCGCGATAACCGTAGCTCAGGTCCACACCCAGGCTCTCGTCGAACATCTCCGGCGTGGTCGTTTCGCCGTCATCGCGAAAGGCCTCGACTCCAAAGTTGAGAGAAAGATCTCCGAAGCCAAGTGCAAATCGGCTGGTGTTTTGGAGGCTGCCGCCAAATGTGGCCAGCTCGTAATCGATATGCCTGAATTCCCCCAAACGATCCGCGGTGCGGGCGCCGCGCTTTTCTTTGTTCTTGGTTTGCGTGTACCAAATCTGAGTATCGATATGAAAAAGATCGCTCTCCGGATCCCATTCAAAGGATGCCGTCAGAGTATTGTTGGTAACATCCTGCTCATCTTCCCGCTTGAAAGTCTCTTCAATGGTATCTCCCCGGTAGATGCCCTGGCTCGAGTCTGTTTGGTTGTGGAACCATCCCACGATCAGCCTGGCGTTGTCGGTGATGTCCGCCTCTGCCTTGAGCAAGCCCGACCAGGTCTCCGATCCGCTGAAAAGGAGTCCCTCGTCTCTGTAGGTCCCCTCCCAGATGTCGATATCGCCGTTCCCCCCGATGTCGTACGCGCCGATGTCCCTGTGGCTGACGCCGCCGAGAAGGGAGAGCCTGTCGCCAATGCGGGTGGCCACCGCGGCGGAACCGTGGAAATTGTATTCGTTCGTGCCAGTCGCCGCGTTCAGTTCGGTACCCCAACGCCGGCCAGGTTCGATGAGATCATCCGCGATGAGCGTACGGAAATTCACCGTGCCGCCGAGCGCGCCGGCGCCGCCAACGGCGGATGTTGCGCTCTTCTCGATCTCCACCTGTCGGATGAAGCTGGTATCGACATAGGTCCGCTGGGTCGAGCCATGCGCGTTTCGCTGAAAATTCTGCCGCGCGCCGTCGATCATTGTGACGACGCGGTTTTGGTCCTGAAGACCGCGGACATTCACGCTTATGCCGGGATTCTGCCCCTCGGACCGATTGGCATAGACACCCGCGACATTGTCGAGCAAATCGCGCGCGTTTCGCGACGGGGCGCGCTCGATGGCTTCGCGCGAAATCACGCTGACACTGGCCGGCGTCTCGTAAACCCAGTCCGGCGTGCCTTGATAGCCCGAACCCGAGGCGGCGGTACGATCGTCGCTGGCGGTAATCGTGATCGGGGACAGCTTCATCGGCCCGCCGTCCGCCTGTCCGCCTTTGATCTCTAGTGTTACCGCGTCGACGCTCGTGTAGCGGTAAGTAAGATCGCTGCCCGCGAGGAGCTGGCGCAACGCCACCGCCGAGGTATAGCTGCCGCGCACACCGGCCGAGGTTTTGCCTTTGGCGATCCGAGCGTCGAACAGGACTTCCAGTCCGCTCTGCTCGGCGAAGGCCAGAAGCGCCGAGGATAGCGGCTGGGGCACGATCTCAAAGGCGTGTGTTTCGGCTTGCTGTGCTGCGGCCATTCCCGCGGCGCCAAGACCCAAGACGATACTAAAGGCCCATACGCATACCCTGGTCATCATGACCTGTCCCTAACTCCCGCCGCTATCGCCGATGGTCGTGCATTCATTGGGCGCGAATGCGTCTCATTTGCAGTAACTATGATGGAAGACGGGAAAGGTCCGGGGGACCATTACAAGCGGAATGAAAAAAGTTTTGGGCCGTAGTCCCGAGTCGGCCGATGGGCTACGGCCTCGGTCTACGACGTGGGATCGGCGTCGACCAGGATAAGCAGATCGCTCAGGCGGCGCAGCCGCACCGGCAGTGATCGCTCGATTGTCTCGAGCGTGGCGTCGGTGTCCGTGATGGCGAACGATCCGGTGACGCGGAGGGCCTCAACCGCACTGTCCAGAATGACGATCCGCCCCCTACGGTAGCGTTCTAACTCGCCGAGAACTTCGCCCAGCGGCCGGTTGTCGAAGACCAGTCTTCCCCGGCGCCACGCGAGGGCCGTCGCTGCATCGGCCTTGGTAATCGTACCAAGTCCGGCATTGGTGACGCGAATGCTCTGCCCCACGGCGACGACCGCCGAACCCTGGCCGTGATCCGATACCGCGACGTTGCTCTCCGTCACGATCACCTCGACCCCACCCTCTATGTGTCGCGCCGAAAAAGCGGTGCCAAGGACTTCGATGCGCCCAATGGAGGCGTCCACGATGAAGGAGCGGGCCGCGTCCCTCGCAACCTCGAAGTACGCTTCGCCAGCGTGCAGCGTGACCTCGCGACTGTCGGCGTTGATGTCAACGGAGAGAGCGGTGTCCGTGTTGAGGTGTACCGTAGAACCATCTACCAGTCCGATCATGCGTTGCTCGCCCGGCCAGGTGCGGTGGTCGGCGAAGAGGCCCGGTCTGGTAAGACCGTAGGCACTAACGCAGACCGCAACGGTTACCGAGGCGGCAATCGCCATCCGACGCAAGGCGTGCCGGCGGCCAGGAGAGGCCGGGCCCGCTGTATTGGTCCGGGTGCTTTTCGCGCCGTTTCGGTCATCCGGACACCGGGCGATTCGATCGAGGCCCGCCCAGAGGCGCTCGATCTCCCGATAGGCCTCGGCATGGGCCGGGTCGGCTTCCCGCCAAGCCTCGAATTCCCCCCGGTCGCTATCGGAGATCTCCTCGTCACGCAAACGCACGAACCATGCCGTGGCCGCGTCCTCTACCGATAGTCCGTTGGATTCGTGCATCAGGAGATCTTGCCTGCCAGAAGGTGGTTGGTCGTGCGCACCTCCAAATCCTTGCACTGCCTATGTCGCCTCCCATCGCATAAGACGTTGTCCGCCAGCATCGCCATTACTCAAAAATTCCATCTTCATATGTCAGTCCTTGGAAAGCCGATCGCGGCAGTGTGCGAGTGCCCGCATCATGTGCACCATCACTGTGTTTTTGGAGATGCCGAGTCGCTCGGCGATCGCTCCATAGCTAAGGCCGTCGAACTTATGAAGCAGCATGACGTCCCGCTGGCGCGGCGGCAGCTCTTCTATGGCCCGTTCCAGGCGGCGCAACTCGTCCCGTGTCAGAAGCGCCCATTCCGGGCTCGGCGCCTCGTCCGGGATCGCATCCCAAAGGGATGTGTCGGCTAAATCGGCCCGCCGCTTCATGCCGCGGAAATGGTCGGCCAGCAAGTTCGACGCAATCCGATAGAGGTAGGCGCGTGGGTTCTCCACCGTGCCAGGGGGCTCGCTGCGCAGCAGCCGGACGAAGACCTCCTGCGTCAGGTCCGCGGCCGTCTGAGCGCAGTTCAGTCGCCGGGTCAGGTAGCGGCGAAGCTCCTCGCCATGCTCCGAGTAAAACCGTCTGACATCGCTATGCCGCACCGAAATTCAACTTTCGAGAACTAATACGCACTTAACCCCTATCGCAATTGAGAACCGTTCGCAATTTCATTTGCCTTCAACGACTTGCGTGTCCGCCGACATTCAACGAAGGCCAGTGGCGGTTTAGAGCACTTGCACTGTCTTTCAGGCAGGACTGACGTGCCTGTTATCATCTGCGTCTTCAATTCGGCCGGAAAGAGCGCACCGGAATAGGAGGAAGACCTCGCGACGGTTGCCGACCTTTCTTCGTAGACTGACGAAAGAACGCTGGCCGTCAGGTGATGAAGAACTGCACGGGCACAATGAACTCCAGACGTTCCTTACGCATATCGTCGGGTATGGGAGGGAGCGGCTGTGCGCTCTCCAACATGTCAAGGGCCGCGTCATCGAGCAGACGATGTCCGGAGCTTTCTCGAATGCGTGAGTCGATTACGCGACCTTCCCGGTCGACAACGATGTAGAGCAGAACGACACCCTGTTGGCGCCGTTGTTGGGCGGCCCGAGGATACTCTTTATGGCGCTCAAGCCAAGCGAGCAGCACGGAGGCATAGTCGGCCTCGGCTCCTGCCATTCCGCCAGCGCTTGCGTCAGCCGCGCTGTTTCCAGCGTCCCGACTATCTTGGGTGCCGGCCTTACCGCCCGCGCCTGGCGTGAACGGTTCGACATCCGCAAGATCGATCTCCGGTATTGGCTCGATAAGTGTCGGCCGCACAGGTGCTTCGGGCTTGCGCATCGGCGGTGGCGGCGCCAGTTCCGCGATTTCGGCCGGCGTCTCGATAACCTCGGGAATCTCCGGCTCCGCTGGCTCGGATTGCGGTTCGGGCATCGGTTGCGCTGTTTCCGGTGGCGGCGGCTCGGTTGCTGGTTCAGTTGGCGCGACCTCATCCGCGTCTGTCGGACGTGGTTGAGCAGCGACACCGCCCGGCGCGCCGCCGGCGGGACCAAGGGCGATCTCTATGCCGCCTATCCCGGGCGCCTTTGCCCCCGCATCCGCTCGTTGCCAGAGCATGGCGGCGGCGACGCCAGCATGAAACACGATGGCCGTGATGACTGCAATCATCCAATGCCGGCTTCCCATCCGCATCAGTCGGCCCCGTCGATCACGGCCGGTATTGTCAGCAACTTCAGACGCTCCACGCCAGCTTCGCGCAGAATTTCCATGATTGTGATGACTTGCACCGAATCCGTCCCGCTGTCGGCTTTCAGCCATACTTGTAGGCTGGCGTCGCCGATCAGCCTTTTCGCAACAGATTCCTCAAGGGAGGCTTGATCGATCCGTTCGCCGTCGACGGCAAGGTCTCCATTGGCGCCGATCACGATTACCAGTTCGCGCGCATCAATCGTCCCCTCGCTGGCTGACCGCGGCGGCGTGACTTCGATCGGGTCGACTGAGGCCAGCTTGCCTGTCAGCATAAAAAAGATCAGCAGCAAGAACACCACGTTGATCAAGGGCAGGATCCGTTCGTCGTCACTCTTCGGCCGGGGCGGTTGAAAGCGCATATCTCACCCGCCGCCGTCGCGGATCAGCGACATATCCGCAACGCCGATCGCTTTCAGCCGGTCGAGCACATCGACCGTGCGCTGCAACGGAACACCTTCGGACGGTTTGATCAGCACGCGTTGATCGGGCTTGACGACGAGGCGTTCGCCGACGCGGCCGGCCAGGGCATCGAGCGTCACCGGCTCGGCCGCCAGCCGCAAGCCGTCGGGCTTGATCTCTATGAGAAGCGCGCCCTCGGTGGATGCGGCGGCGCCAGACGCCTGAACCGGTGCGTCGAGATCGATCGCCCGCCAGTCGAGGAAGCTCGACGCCAGCATGAAGAAGATCAGCAAGATGAAGACCACGTCTATCAGCGGTGTAAGGCTGATGAGCGGGCGCTTGCGTGCCGGCTTACTCAGCAGCGGTGGCGAGGTTGCTCCGGTCACGGTGCGTGTCTTTCTGCTTTTTATCTTCTTGATTGTGGACCTCCTCCGACAGATCCTCCGTGAAGACCTGGGTGACGAGGTTGTCCATTTCGTGCGCGAGCCCGTCGACCCGGCGTTCCAGCCAGTTGAGGACCGCGACCACCGGAATGGCGACGGCGAGGCCCACGGCGGTTGTCAGGAGCGCCTGCCAGATGCCGCCGGACAAGATGGCTGGATTGACCTGGTTGCCCGCAGCTTCGAGCTCCTGAAAGGCCTCTATCATGCCGAGCACCGTGCCAAACAGGCCGAGTAGCGGCGCCAAGGAGGCGATCACCTCCAGAATCCGAAACCCACCACGGAGGTTCTCGAGCACGTCGCCGCCGTAGCGGAGGAGTTCCTCGCGGATTTTCACCTCGGGTACGCCGCGCTGCAAACCACGGATCGCGCGCGCCAGAACCTCGCCGACCGGGCTGCGGGCGCGTTTGGCCGCGGCGAGGGCTTCCTTCGTCTTACCTTCTTTGTACAGATGAAGCGCCTTACGGCCGTTGCGGCTCCGGCCCACATTGGTCCGGCTGAATTGCCAAAGTTTCAGAAGGATAACTGCCGTCGCCAGCACCGACATGGCGATCAGGATCATGACCACCGGACCGCCGGCCTGGATCATGTCGAAAGCCTGTTGAAAACCGTCGGCAGGAACTGCTTGTTCCTCTAGGCCCTCGACCGGCGACACCGCATCGGCGGCATCCTCGTCTGTCACGATTTCTGTTGTTGTCTGTTCATCCATACAAGTTGCCCCTTGGTCCGGCCACCGGGGCGTTTCGCATTCGCCGTGCCCCTCCTGTGCTAAATCTGAGAATGAGACGCATTACCATTAAATCCAACGTGCCTCAACGAGAGTTGCGGGAGATGCCGTCGGATGCCGCGGTTGCGGCGCGCAGCACATAAGGTAAGAGGAACGCCAATGTCAGACCTGCGGCGGTCAGCGTGCCGAACCATCCCACGACGCCGGTTGCTACTCCCCAAGCGCGGATAGAAAAGGCAAGAGACAATCCGAGACAGAGCCAGCCGATAATGCGAAGGGCGGTACGCGCCAACGGAGTCTGGTGGCCTGTCCAAACCAGCCGCTGCCGCCATTGCATCGCGAGCCAAAGTCCGACGAAGCCCGAATAGGCTAGTAACAGGGCAAGCGCTGCGTTCATGAGCGGCGCTCCGCCCGCACTTGAGATGACGCGACTGCGAACCGAGCCGAATGTCTTGGGCTCGAACGGCGACTTATCGAGCGATGGACGTGCAAGGCCAAGTAGGCGAGGAGCAGACCAATGGCCAATGCGGCCAGGTCGAAACCCGCTAGAACCCAATTCCTATTCGCCAAGGTGACGCCGAGATGAGCGCTGGTCGTCACCGCGTTCAGAATTGGCAAGGCGAAAAAGAGAAGTGCGGCGAAAGCGAGTTGCTCTGACCATGCCCTTTCAATGGGACGTACAATGGCGTGGGCGCCAGCTAACAGCCATGCCGCAAAAAAGACGGTGACTTCCCAATCAGGACGCTGAGCAATGCTCACTGGCAGAAGTCGATTGGCCCAGAAGAAAGCGGCGATGGCGATCGGCAACCCAACGATCGTTCCGACATTGAGGTTTTCCACGAGCCGCCGGCCAAAGCCTATCCGCGATTTATCAGTTTTCGGGCAACGCTTGACGGCCCAAAGCAAAAGGCCGGTCCCAATCATGGCGGTCCCGGCCATGCCCGAAAGGAAATATAGGAGCCGCAACAACGGATCGGCGAAGCGTCCCATATGCAGTCCGTACATGACGCCCTTTGTTTCGGCGGCCCACATCGTGTTGTCCATTGCAGCGACGACATCGCCCGAGACGCCATCGAAAGTGATCTTTCTGCGTTGGTAGGCGATCTGCGCCGAATCCGAGGCCGTCAATTCTATGAGCGCGTTGGCGTCTCCCGGTCGATGGATATCGATGCGGCCAACCGTTACGCCGTCCCATCGCCGCGATGCTTCATCGAGGATTGGACCAAGCGCCACGAGAGGCGCAGAGATGTTGGAAGGTTCGACATTGATCGTGCTGAGCGCCATCTCTGAACGGAACGCGCGATCATCGCCTTGATAGACAATGTCTTTGCCCCACGGCATGTAGAGAAACATCAAAGTGATCAGCCCGGTGTACGTGATCATCAGGTGAAATGGCAGCGCCATCACGCCAACGATGTTGTGCGCATCGAGCCAGGAGCGCTGGGCGTTTTTGCCGGGCCTGAACGTGAAGAAATCCTTGAAGATACGCCGGTGCGTGATCACGCCGCTAACGAGCGCAACGAGCATGATGATGGTAGCCGCCCCAACGATTAGCCGCCCCCAAACGGACGGCATATGCAGGTCGAAGTGGAAGTAATACAGAAAGTCGCCGCCATGAGTGGGGCGGGCTACGATGGGCGCTCCGGTCGACGTGTCCAGTGCCTCGCGATGAAAGGTCGGCTTCTCTCCTGGATCTCGCCAGACAAACAGGTGCGCTACCGGATCTCGATCGTCCGGCAAGTCGATAAGCCATCGACGTGCGTCCGGAGCGATCGTCCGCAGTCTGCTTAAAGCAACGGATGTCGCGTCCCGAGACGGAGCCATCTGACTGAGCTCAGGCTGCATCCACTGGGAAATCTCTTGTCGATAGACGCTTGCGGTTCCCGTGAGGAAGATGGCGAAAAGGAGCCACCCCACGACAAGACCGGACCAGGTGTGGAGCCACGCCATCGATTGTCGGAAACCTGCCTTCATAACATGGTCCCGACCTTATGAACGGCGATGAGCATACCAAGCAGTGCAGCGCATAAAACCAGGCCGGCCCAGGCACGAGCGGCGCTTGGGGCGGAGAAAACCCACAAGATCACGGAAACATAGATGACGAAACTCGCCATCGTCCCGACAAGCACGGCCTCGGCGCGCGCCATTGGCAGAACGATCGAGAAGCATACGGCCGCCAGCGACGACAGTGCGTAGCCGCCGACCGCAGCAGCGACGACGCGGGATATGATCTGTATCCACACGCCGCGGTTCTTGATAGGGCTGGTAGGCACGTTGAGAACACCGGGTTGTCGCGTAGTCGGCGTTCCCTGCAACGTCACCATCGGAACTCTAAAGGCGCGATCACGTTGCATCCGTTTCCTATCACCAGGTCGCACGGACGCTCAGCAAGAATGCGCGGGGCTCGCCATAGAAGTTCTGGCGACGAGCATCGCTCACTTTTTCGTAGTACTTCTCGTCAAAGAGATTCGTGACCGTAAAGGCACCCTCTAAATGCTCCGACAGGCGATAGCCAATCTGAGCGGATACCGTCGCATAACCGTCCTCAACGAAACGAACGCTGCCACTCTCTGAGTAGAACTGGCTAACCCATTTCACGCCTCCGCCAACACTTAAGCCATCAAGCGGGTCTTTGGAGAACTCGTATTTGGTCCACAAATTGAATTTGTGTTTGGGCGTGAAAGTCGCGAAGGTCTGCCCCTCTTGCGTGGCCGCCGCGGTCACATACTCGGTCGTCGTATAGGCATAGCCGACCAGTATGTCCCACCCAGGAAGTGGACTGCCGCTCACCTCCGCCTCGAAACCTTCGCTGCGCACTTCGCCCGCCGCGATGGAGAACATCGGATTGCTGGGGTCTTGTAAGGCCCGGTTTTGATCTTCGATACGGTAGGCGGCAAGATGGCCCAAAACCGCGCCGTCCAGGAACTCGGCCTTTAGGCCGATCTCGTACTGATCTCCGGTTCTCGGCTCGAGCAAGTCTCCAGACGCCGTGCTCGCAGACTGCGGTTCGAAAATCGATGCATAAGATCCGTAGACAGAGATATTGGTGTTCAAGTCGGCAACCAGCGCAACATAAGGCGTGACCTCCCCGTCAACGCTCTGCCGATCTCCTGAAAAAGAGACCTGCCGCCACCAGCTTGCCCGCCCGCCGACGACGATCGTGCCCCAGTTGATCGGTTTCATTCGGAGCTGGCCGTAGACGCCATACTGTTCCTGTTCGGACTCAGTAGGGTCGAATGGGGCGAAATCCGGCTCCGGAATGTCGTGGACGGGGTTGAAGATGTTTGACGAAAAGGCAGGGCCTACGGCGAAATGCGTTCTCTTCTCCTCATACTCGCGATAGTCAGCGCCTATGAGGATGTTGTGTGTCTGTCCGCCGAGTTCGAAAGGTGTGGCGCCATGAGCATCCACGGTTATCGTCTCGCGGTCGCGGCCCCATTCAACCCTTTGGATGGCGAAGTCGCCGGTGACCGGATCGATCGCGCTATTAGCCCGGGCGGCACGGTAGTACATCGTCCGATCCACTTTTCTACCCGACGCTTGCAAATGGCCACCGTTTTCCAATCGATGGTTCAACTCTATGAAGTAGTCGCCGGTCGTAATTTCCTGCCGGTTCCAATCAGCGCCCGTGAAGGTCGAACGATCAACGTCGGCCAATGTTCCGTCAGCGAAAGCTGGGAGACCCTGATCCATCACCGAGTCGATATCCTGATAAGTCGCTCCCACCGACAATGTCGTCATGTCCGTGACATCAAGCTCGACGGTGCCATAGGTGAGCCACTTTTCCGACCCGACGATATCGACAAACGAGTCCCGATCGTCATAAAGCCCGACGATCCGAGCGCGCAAACGTCCAGAGTCGACTAAGGGCCCCGCAACATCCAACTCACCGCGGTACGTATTCCACGATCCGACCAGAGCTCCCGCCGCCGCAGCAAACTCAGTACTCGGACGTTTGCGCACGAGATTGATCGTGGCGCCGGGCTCACCGGGCCCTTGGAACAGACCGGCCGGCCCTCGCAACACTTCGATTCTGTCGTAGATCGCCAGGTCGAGGCTCGTTGCGATGTTGCCATCCGCCGACGTTGATACGCCGTCAAGGAGCACCGAGTTAGCCTCATATCCACGGGCCGTGATCCTGTTGAAATGCCCGGCGCCATCGAACCTCTGGACCGTCATACCTGTGGTCTGCTTCATGGCATCCTGAAGCGTCGTGAAATTCTGATCGTCCATCCGTTGCCGGGTCACGACACTGACGGATTGGGGCGTTTCACGGATACTGGTCGGTATCTTCGAACCAACGGAAACTCTCGAACCTGTATATGAACCGGTGCCTTCGGTTCGGCCGGGATCGGCCGGGGAGGCAGCCTCCACCGTGATAGGCCTGAGCCGCATCGGCCCATCGCCTTCTTGCGCCACGTCGCGCTCCAGCGTGACGGCATTGGCGCTGGTATAGCGGTAACTCAGGCCGCTCCCTGCCACGAGCCGTTCGAGCGCCTGTCTGGCCGTAAAAGCCCCGCGCAGCGCCGGCGCCGTATGATCATATGTCGATGTTTCGGTATAGAGCACCTGCAGGCCGGTTACGGCGGAGAAGTCGGCGATGGCCCGCGGCAATGGTTTGGACGGGATATCGAACTCGTAAGTCTGCTCGGCCTGGGCCAAGCGGACGGCGCCAGCGCCCACCTCATCAACCTGACTCCGCGCCACAGCCGGCGATACCGCCGTTAATGCCAGCGCTGATGCGCCCGCCAGCAACCAAACACACCAAATACCCCTTACGCCCCCCGCAACTGAAACCACGTCCTTGTCTCCTTCCACACAAATTACGAATGAGAAGCATTCGCATCATTGATATGACCGGTGAGACAGGGCAAATCCCCCTAACTGCGAGAGTCCTTTTTTGGGGGCGGTGGAAAGCGACGGCGCTTAGCGCAGCAGCACCAGAAAATCCGTCATGCGGGTCACGCGCACGGGTAGTGTGTCGGCGATGACTCCAAGTGCTGCGTCCGGATCGTCGGTTGCGAACACACCGCTAACCTTCAGATCTTCAAGGCCGCCGTCTACGATGACGATATGCCCGCCGCGATACCGGTTCAGTTCGGCGATGACCTCGCGCAGGGGGGTGTTGAAGAAAACGAGCTGACCGCGCAACCACGCCGTGGCGGCGGTCTTGTCCAGGGTGATCGGGTCGGAGATTGCGCCATCGGACAGATGTGCTTGTTGCCCCGCATTCAAAGCAAGATAAGAGGGGGCGCCACGGTCCGGCTTGGCGGAGAGTTCAAGCTGTCCCTCGGTCAGCGTCACGATTGCTCCATCGTCTTCCAGACGCACGCCGAAACTTGTGCCCGTGACGCGAATATCGCCTTCCGTCATCTCTACCAGGAAGGGATGGTCTCCGTCCGGGCTTACGTCAAACCAGGCTTCGCCGCGCAGCAGGCGAACCCGCCGCTCGTCTGTCTCCAGGTTGACTGAAATCGCACTGTCCGTGTTCAGCATAACCCGGCTGCCATCCACCAGAGTGATCTGTGTTCGCTCGCCGACCGATGTCATATGATCGCTATTCAGTCGGATCATGACGTCATTGCGGTAAATCACGCCCGTCATCATCACGATGGCCAGACACGCGGCCAGGACCGCCGGTCCACGTGGAAATGCTCCGAAGCCAGACGGCTCCCGCCTGGTAAGCGCAGGTTTCTGATTGATCACCTGTTTGACGGGCGCTTCAAGCGCATTCCAGAGACTCTTGGTCTCCTCGAAGGCGCGCGCGTGACGCGGGTCGGCGGCCATCCACTGATCGAATTGAGCCCGTTGGGACGCCGCCGCGGCAGGATCGCTGTCGGGTTCTCGCAGGCGCGCGTGCCAGATGGCCGCAGCTTCCAGAATGGTATCCGGAAGCTCTTCCGGTTTGCCTCTTCGACTTTCAGACGTCATGCCATGCCGTTCTCGCGAAGAGCGATGTAAAAGTGTCGCCGTAGCTTGGCGGCGTTTTTCTCAAACACATCGAACTGATGCTTCTATGACGGTTCCGCGCATGCAAATCCCCCCAAGCCAAAAAGTACACGTACTGAAAAACCCACATACGGCGGCGCATCAAAACTCGCGCCCCGCGTCCCTCAGCCTCTTCCGGCAATGAACCATGGCCCGGGCAATCTGGTTTTCCACGGTCTTTTCCGAGATACTTAGCCGCTGCGCGATCTGGCGCATCGTCAACCCCTGGCCCCGATAGAGAATGAAGATATGCCGGCGTTTGGCGGGTAACTCCTGAACCGCCGCGGCCAGGGTCGCGAGTTCCTGCCGCGCCGCCACTTCCGTCTCCGGCGACAGGACATCGCACACCGTCTGATCGGCTGCAATTCCCGCTTCCCGGTCGGACCGCACGGTTTCACGCTTCAGGTGATCGATCGCCAGATTGCCCGCCATGCGGAAGACATAGGCCTTGGCGTTCTCCGGCATCGCGGCGGCGCTGGTGCTTGCGCGAACCCAAGTGTCCTGGACAACGTCGTCAGCCAAGCTCTCCGAGCCGGTTCGGCGTCGGACGAAACGGCGCAAATCCTCATAATAGGCTTCGACAGCCTGCGCCAAAGTTTTGAACCGGATCTGCGTCATTCCATTGGCCGTGTTCAACCCACACCGAATGCGCCGACGTCACCTGCAACGTCGACCCGTCCGTGTTCGTTCAAAGCGGTGAAAAACCTACCCTATGATAGATGCGAGTCATTCTCAATAGGAGGAATCCCGTCAACGAACGCCCTGACGCTTGGGGGAAACCGGCCGCCGCACCAGTCATACCTGTAAGCGCATCGCTTGCATTACGCTTCGAGTGCGGCGGTGAGATCAAACTGTGGATCAGGTCATTTGTTGCGGAAATGGGAGCCGGCAGGGCGATTTCATGGCTAATGAAGAGGAAGCAAACGAAAAAGTCCGTCCTCTGGGTGGGCCGCGAAGTGTAAGGAAATCGGCGTGCTCTTCGTGCAGCATGTTTTTATCGCCGCAAAATTCGGTCCTGATTGTTATCGACCCTCTAAAGTCCATCGTCTCTGGCTTTAATCCATCGATAAAGAAAGAGCTGGGGGCGAAAACGACCGCACTTCTCAGGGCGGCGACCAACTTGAACATCGCCGTCATTGTCTCGGCGCTCGGGGTTGACGGTGACACCGCTGAGTTGATCGAAGGCACGAGGATCGAAAGCGATGGCTGCCAGGTCATATGGCGCGAAACGGTCAGTCCTTGGGATGGGGGTGAGTTGCTGTCACAGCTTGAATGCTATAGCCGCCCCGCATTGGTAATCGCCGGTGTAGCAGGGACCCCCTCCATCGCGCTGACCATCCTTGGTGCGTTGCAGGAGGGCTATGACGTCCATTTCCCCACCGACATTTGTGTAGATGCATCACGAAGCCTCGATGCCGAGATCTTCCCCCTACGTCTGGCTCTGGCGGGTGCTGTGCCGACGACGCTCAATCAGGTTCTCGCCGAATGGGCGCGAGACGATCCAAAGTCCGTATGCCGCGCCGTTCTTGCCGACAGCGACCAAAAACCAAATCTTCAGATAGCGTTTTGGCGCTTATTGGACGGTTTGAACAAGTAGCGCAGCTATTTGCGCACCGCATTCCTTATTCAAAGGAGTTTGGAATCCGCAGGCTGTCGAGGCTTCAATGACAATCATAGGACAAGCATGCTGGGATGAAGATTCGGCATACCGCCTATGGGTTGATCAGAAACGCGATCTGTCAGTTCATCCGGCTTTTTTGTCTCGGTCGTTTCGGACTTCGACTGCAAGGTCCGTCAACGCCGAACGGACGTCCGAGGCGGCTCTGTCGAGTTTCTCAGCAAGTGCGGCCAGTTCCCGCCGGTCGGAGGCTTCCGGGCCGCACTGCACCCGAGCCAGCATGGATTTCAGGAGATCGTCGATTGCGCATTGCGGCAGCGGGCCATTGTGGCCGGCAAGCGCCAGGAGCACTGGTTCCGGCAACGCATCGCTCTGAAGACAGACGGTTCCGTCCGGTGTCAGCGCGTTCTCGAGTTCGAGAACGCGGGCCAGTTCGACCAAAATCGGCGCAAGCGGGAATTTGAGCGTAGCGAGCTGGCTTGCGCCCGCGGCCTTATACCCCACCGTCAGGGTCGAACTCTCGGCCGAGTCGCTCCAATCGATTTCGACAAAAGGCTGTCCCTGGGATGGCACGTTCGAACGTCGCCCCGCTTTTTCTTAGTTGAATGGCCCCTAACGCCCCTATTTTGCAAGGGCGATCCGAATCCCTAGTATACTAGGTGGCAATATACTAGGTACGGCGGCTGTCTTTCGCAATGACGTTGCGAGAGACAGTAGCAAGAAATTTGCGCCGAATCAGGGCCGAAAAGGGTGTTAGTCAGGAAGAATTGGCTGACCAGGCGGATATGAATCGCAATTATGTTGGCATGATCGAGCGCTGCGAGAACGCGGCTACGGTCGATACGCTGGAACGGTTCGCCGAAGCCCTTAAGGTCGATCCGGTCGAGTTCTTCTCACCACCGAAAAAGGGCTAAACGGCTCTCTCCTACGCCGTCTCCATCGCTTTCCCACATGAACCATCCGTGCCGTCTTCAGTAAGGCTGGCCCCGTGTTCCTCCGGGGAATCCCTCCTGCCCAGAAAGTGAAAGTCTCCCTCCCGCCGGGCGAAGCCCGGCGTCCTGAAAAGCAAAGCAGCCGGAGCTTCTTGTCGCCACCTGACCTGAAGGAGACCGGCCCATGCCCGCCGCCACAAAGGAGAATCCCCATTCTTCAATAGATACGCCGTTTTCGCTGCCTGAAGGCAACGTGCAAATCGCATTTTCCGGAGGCAGATCGTCTGCTTACATGTTGCATCATATTTTGCAGGCGAATGGCTCGCTCCCCAACAGTGTGCAAGTGCTGTTCACTAACACCGGCCGCGAGTTCAACGAATCCCTCAACTTCGTTCAGGAATGCGCGTCCCGTTGGCAAGTGCCGATCACCTGGTTGGAATACCGTCCGGACCCGCCTTATTTCGAGACGGTCAGCCATAACACCGCTTCGCGAAATGGGGAGCCGTTCGAGGCACTCATTAAAAAGCGACGCTACCTTCCAAATCAGCATGCGCGCTTTTGCACGGCGGAACTCAAGGTGCGTACGGCCTCACGATATCTTCGCTCAAAGGGTTGGGAGCATTGGACGACCGTGTTGGGCATCCGCGCCGACGAACCGAAACGGCTAAGCGGACCGCCGCCGCGCGAGCGTTGGACCTGCGCCTATCCGCTCTCAGTGGCTGGCGTCACACGCAGGTGCGTCGAGGCGTTTTGGAAGCAACAGCCGTTCGACCTCCGACTTCCATCCGTAAATGGACGTACGCCGCTCGGCAATTGCGACGGCTGTTTTCTGAAGTCGGAGCGCTTGATCGCCTCGCTCATACGGGATTTTCCCGAACGCGCCGATTGGTGGGAGCGCATGGAGCGCGAGACGACGGAGATCGCCAACAAGCCGTCCGGCGCGCGGTTCTCGAAAAACTACTCAAGATCTGAAATGCGCGATTTCATCGAGCGTCAGTCGGACTGGATCTTCGACGACGGCGTAGATCTGTTGTGTGCCGCCAATGGCGGCGATTGCCTTTAGCCCCTCGTCGAAGCGGCATTATTGGGGCGCCACGGACGAGACCGGCAAACCGGCCTCGCTCTCCCGCGCCATTCCCCGAAACGTTCCCCCAAAAAGTGAAAGTCCTGTTCCAGCCGGGCGAAGCCCGGCTTCCCGGAAAGCAAAGAGGCCGGAGCTTCTCCTTATCCACTCGAACCCAAGGAGACTGGCTCATGACCACCCAGCCCCAAACCGGGGAGATCGTGCATCTTCCCCTGTCCAAACTCATCATGTCCCGTGACAACCCGCGCAAGAGCCGGGCAAAGACGCCTGACGACTTCATGGTCGCGTCGATCCGCTCCCGCGGCCTCTTGCAGAACCTCGGGGTCCGTCTATCCGAGACCAATGCCGGGAAATATGAGGTCCGCTATGGCGGCCGGCGCCTTGCAGCCCTCCGTCAACTGACAAAGGATGGACACTTCGCCAAAACCCAAGAGTTCCCCTGCCGTATCGTGCCGGACGATGACGCCGATGCATCCGAGGAGGCCTTGGCCGAAAACATCGTTCGAGAGGCGCTTAGTCCGATCGACGACTTCGAAGCCTTCGCCAAGCTGGAAGGTCTCGGCCTCAGCGTTGAGGAAATCGCACGACGTTTCGGCATAACCGAGCGGGTCGTGCGTCAACGCCTGTCCCTTGGCCAGGCGGCCCCCTGCGTCCGCAAGGCCCTTCGGGAAGGCGATATCAATCTGGAGGTCGCCAAACTGTTCGCCGGCTGTCCCGATCTCGCCCGGCAAGAGCGGGTCTTCAAGGCGATCGACGAAGGAGGCCATTTCTCGGACCACTACGTTCGCAGAATGCTTTACGAAAATGCGGCGTCGAGCAACGACTCCATCGTCAAGTTCGTCACATTGGAAGCCTATGAAGCGGCCGGCGGGACGGTCGAACGCGATCTTTTCAGCGACGAAGTTCATCTTACGGACCTGGAGCTGCTCTCGACCCTGCGGGACGCCAAGCTTGCCGAAGAAGTCGAACGTCTGACCGCCGATGGCTGGTCCTGGGTCGAAGCCCATGAAGGCTATGCCTACGATCTCATGCACGGCTTCGACCGTATCTACGGCAAGGTGGCCGAGAAGACCCCCGAGGAACTGTCCGAAGCCGTCAAGCTTCATGAAGAGCTCGATGACCTCCTTGAGAAAAACGCCGCCGCCGAAGATTGGAGCGATGAGGATTCCGAGCGCTACGATGCGATCGAAGAAAGGCTCGATGAATTGCGCGATGTTCAACGTGCTTTCACGGCCGAACAGAAAGCCGTCGCGGGTTGCATCATCTATCCGTCTAATGACGGCATTTCCGTCCACGAAGGTCTCGTCCGTAAGGAAGACCGAAAGAAAGTTCGTGCGCTTGCGGCGGATGATGGAGGGGCTGGAGATGGTGCAACGGACGATGGCGACGAAGAAACGCCGTCCACGTCAGCCGGCTATGGCCTCGGCCTACGAAGCGATCTTTCCGTCTATAAGGCCCAGGCCGTTCAGGCGGCCCTTGCGGAGACGCCGGAGACAGCGACCCTCGTGCATCAGTTCATCCTGGTGCGGCAAATCTTCGGACCTGTCTTCGCAGCGGCGGACGGGACGACGCAGAAGGCGAACAAAGCGCATCTGACCGTTGAACGCGGCGAGCTTGGCGAGACAGCCGCGGCCGCAATCCTCGACCGGGCCGAGCGGGCGTTGCGCGCCGACATCTTCGACAATGCAGGCCTCGTCGGAAGCTGGAATGCCTTCAAGGCGCTCGACGCGAAGGAACGGGACAGTCTCGTCGCCTTCGCCGTGGCCATGACGGTCGAAACCATGAGCAGCGGGGCGACACTGACGGCCCTCGTCGCTCACGAGATGGATCTCGATATTCGCGATTATTGGAAGCCCACGGGGGAGAACTTCTTCGCACGCATCAAGAAGGACCAGCTCGTCGCGTTTCTGAAGGAAACGGTAGGCGGCGACCTCGCAGCCAAACTCTCCAAGGACTTCAAGGCCAAGAAACCGGAATTGGTCGATCTCTGCGACGGTCTCATCCACGAGACGACGCCGGTCGATGACAAGCACCGCCAAGCCCTGGATGGTTGGGCGCCGCAGGACATGGGCTTCTCTGCGCCGGACCCGGATGACCGCGATGAAGCCGACGAACCGGAAGGCGATGGCGCACCGGCCAACGACATCGATGTCGGCGAAGCCGCCGCCTGACGGCAACGACTGATCCCTTCATCAACCCAACAGCGCCCGCGGTTTCCGCGGGCGCTTTTCTTTTCCGGAGACTGAACATGACACGCAACAAGAAACCACGCCGGGACGTGGCGCAAGAGATCACCGACCGTATCGTCAAGGCTCTCGAAGCCGGGACGCCACCCTGGAAGAAGCCGTGGGCGAACGGCCTTGGCGGCCTTCAGCCGCTGCGCAACACCGGCGCTCCCTACACCGGCATGAACGTTCTTATCCTCTGGGACCGTGCAAGCCAAATGGGCTTCGAGAACCCTCGTTGGATGACGTTTCGCCAGGCCCTGGAGCTGGGCGGACATGTACGCAAGGGTGAAAAGTCCGTATCCGTTATTTATTACGGCAAGACGACGAAAACGCTCGAAGACGACAAGGGTGAAGAGGTCGACGAGACAATCCGCTTCCTCAAGTGCTACCCGGTTTTCAATGTCGAACAGATCGACGAACTGCCGGCGCATTTCTATCAGCATCAGCGATCAGATATCGAAAAGACGCCGCCGCCATCGGAACGCGAGGCTTTCTTTGTCCGTATCGGCGCCGACGTGCGCCATGGCGGCGACCGCGCTTTCTATCGCCGGTCGGAAGACTTCATCCAGATGCCGCCCTACGGTGCGTTCGACGATCCGGAATGCTATTTCGCGACCCGAGCGCACGAGACGATTCACTGGTCCGGCGCGTCCCATCGCCTTGATCGAACCAAGGGAAAAACCTTCGGCGATCCGCAATACGCCTTCGAGGAATTGGTCGCCGAAATCGGCTCGGCCATTCTTGGCGCTGCAATCGGCCTGCGGCCCGATCATATCGATGATCACGCGGCTTATGTGGGCTCCTGGCTCAAGGCGCTCAAGAACGACAAGCGCTTCATTCTGAAAGCGGCGGCAGACGCGCAGAAGGCCGCCGATTTCGTTCTAGCCCGCGCCGGACGCGGGGCCTCCAACAACGATCAAGCCGACGCCAGCGAGAGCGGCGTCTGCTCTGCTGCGTAGGGAGGCCATTATGGGTTGGACTTACACCTCCGATTATCGGGGCGGTGGCATCCGCGCCTATTTGGATCGCCAGTTCGCGAGCGAGAATGACGCCGGCAAGTGGGAGATCCTCGACAGCGCCCTGGTTCAGATGCGCCGGTACTACGCCGCCATGCGATGGACGAATAAGAAGCGCAACGAAGTTCGCACGCTCGCGATTGTCTGTCTCGTCAACTATGTGCCTCGTGCACGAGACGGCTACACGCTGGGCTGGAAAGACATGTCCGAAGACATGGGGCCGGTTGCCACGGATTGCCCGTTGCGCATCCTCGAACAACTCGACCCGCCTCCAAACGACCATGCCCGTAAATGGCGCGAAGACGTTGGCGCCTATCACGCCAACCGCCGTGCGCGACCCAAGGTCGGCGACGTCATTCGTTTGGCGACGCCGATGACGTTTACGGACGGATCTGTCGAGAGCCGTTTCCGGGCTGAACGATACCGCAAACGAGGCGTCGCCTATCGTGGCCTCACAACGGGCGGACTCTACTGGATTTCGAAAATCGAAACTGTGGACTTCGTCATCGAGAATGCGCCGGGTGCTCAGTCGTCCCCGGCGAACGACCCGAAGACGCAAGGGTCGCTTTTCTGAAACGGCCTCCAACCGGGCGCCCGTTGTCAACATCTACCCTTCTAATCAGGAAAGGAGCTCTGCCATGTCAGACTCACGGATTATTGTCGGCTATTCGATCATCGATGCCGACGGTCACTATCCGAGCACGCCGGAATACGGGATCGGCTGCCTCGAAGCCGCGCGCCAGGAGGCGCTCGCGCTGAACGAAGACTTCGCGGAGGAACTCGAAGGCGGCGTTTACGCCGTCGTCACGCTGTTCGCGGACGGCACCGCGGAACACGTCGCATAACGGCCGGCAGCCGCGCCAAGCCCAACCTCCGCGTGGTCCTTGAACCCGCACCGTGCTCCTGCATCACAAAAGAGAAAGCCAGCTTTCCGGGCGGGCGTAGGCCCGCCGCTGGAAAAGAAAGCGGGTCATCACGTCCTTTCGACAGGAGAAAGACCCATGAACGAACTTCGATCCCAGGCCGCACGTTCCCCGCGGCTCTTTGTTACGTCCGAGGAGAACTCATCATGATGCGTTGTCCTCATTGCGGCTCGCACGACTTGCGTGTCAGTGCGGAAATCACCTGCACCGTCGTCCAGAAGACATCACCAAACGGCAATGTTTATGACGCCCTCGAAGTATTGCAGGGAAGCGAACCCTATTGGGATCGCGACACTTTCACGTCCTGCGCCGATTGTTGTCACGACGGCGAAGCCAAGGATTTCGAATTGTTGTCATCGACACATCCGCCGCAAACGGAGACCTGTCATGAACATCGTTGATCCGAAGGCTGACCCGTCGCCCAAGTTCGAGTCGGGCGGATCGGACATTGATGCTCTTGAAGTTGCGCCCATGCGCGATCTCTCGCAACACGTCGGCGATCTGAACAAAGAGATCGTCACGATACGTCCAGTCAGACCCGGTGAGATGCCAGATCTGTGGACCGTGATCGCACGCCGTCACGGCGGACGCGGTGACATACTCGCTGATCAGCCGAGCCGTAGAGCTGCCTTCGCACTCGCACGCCGGTTGCGCCGCAAGCTTGTACAAGCCGAACAGGCCGCCGGCTTGCCACCACGGTCGCGTCAAATCGTCGAACGCTAATCGGCGTTCCAGAGCTTTCGCTCTGCGCTCGCCGCCAGACGCCTAAGCCGCCCATCTCAACTCACCCCGCGAATACACCGCCTCCGGAAGGCTCCGCAGGCGGTGTTTTCGTTCGTCCAAAACAAGGAGACACCCAATGGATCTTTTCTCGCCTTCCGAAAACCCGCTCACTGAGTCCGGCGCCGCGACGCCATCGGGCTCGGAACAAACACCACCGCCTCCCGAGCCTCGAATGGAAGCGGCGCGCCTCATCGCCTACCGTATTGCCAACGGCCAACGCATTTCCCGCGCCAAACTGCGCGAGGCCATGACCGCCTCCTATGGCGGATCGGACGCCGAAGGCGTCTGGACATGGAAAGACGCGTACGACGCCGCCGAGGTCGCTGAAGGTCGCCATCTGCTGAAAGTCGGCAAAGCGCTCATCGCGGCCGATCCGGCTACGGTCCTGGAACGTCTTGAGAGCCTGGCCGCACTACAGCCGCCCAATCGTCACCGTACGGAAGAGAGCCTCGCCCTCCAACAGTTCTCCACGCCGGCGCCCTACGCCTATGCCGCCTTTCTCGCCGCCGAGGTGCGCGAGAACGACGTTCTTCTGGAGCCCTCGGCCGGCCACGGCGCGCTCGCGATATTCGGCCGCATCGGCGCCGCGCGTCTTATCCTAAACGAGCTCGACACGGATCGCGCCCGCGCGCTTACGGCTTTGTTCAGGCAGGACGTCCACAGCGAAGACGCCGCCGAGATCGACGATCGCTTACGTGATCCTACACGCCCCAGCATCGTCCTGATGAATCCGCCATTTTCGAAAAACGTCACCCGCGGTGATCATGCTGGCGAGGCCGCGGCCCATGTCTGGAGCGCCTATAAGCGTCTCGCGGCTGGAGGACGACTCGTTGCGATCACCCAACACGGATTGGTCCCCGACGCATCGACTCACGCACGTTTCTGGCAGCGTCTCTTCGAAGCCGGACGCCTGCGGCTCGCGGCTGGTCTTGATGGCGCGGTCTATGCCCGCAAAGGCGCCAACGTTTCCACCCGTCTACTGGTGATCGACAAGCTCGCCAATGATGACACCGGCGGCGCCGATCCAAATGCGGTCTGCGAGGCGGGAACGCTTGATGGCCTTCTCCAAAAGATCGCTTCGCTGCCCCCACGCTCAGGCGCTGTCAAGGCCGCACCGCGTCGTATCGATCGCAAGCCGCCAAGGGCGATCAAGGGTTCAACGGTGGCGCCCATCATTCGCAGTGTCTCCCGCCAGGGCGAAGAGATCGTCTACGAGATCATCGACAGCTCAGAAACCGTCCAAGCTCAAACCGACGCTTCGGGCATCTATGAGTCTTATCGCGTTGCGCGAATTCGCATCCCTGACGCCAAAGGCCACCCCACGCCGCTGACCCAATCGACGGCGCTTGCATCGATCGCGCCGCCCGCGCCGTCCTACCGCCCACATTTGCCCAAGCTGCTTGTGACAGACGGCGTTCTGTCGAACGCCCAGCTCGAGAGCATCATCTATGCCGGCGACGCCCATAGCCGGTTCATGGACGCCGCATTTCTCCGCGATCCGGAAACCGGCGACGTCGTTGAAATCCACGCAGATGAACCAAACGCCTTCCGCCTGCGGATGGGCTATTTCATCGGCGACGGCACCGGTTGCGGCAAGGGCCGCCAGGTCGCTGGGATAATCATGGACAATTGGATCAAGGGCCGCCGCAAGGCGGTTTGGATATCCAAGTCTGACAAGCTGAAAGAAGATGCTATTCGCGACTGGACGGCGCTTTGCGGCGGCGCGAACGAGATTATTCCGCAATCACGCTACAAGCTTGGACGGCGCATCAGCGCCTATGAGGGCGTCCTTTTCACCACCTTCGCCACCCTGCGCGGATCGGGGCGCGACGGTAAGGCATCGCGTCTCGATCAGCTTCTTGAATGGCTCGGGGAAGATTTCGACGGCGTGGTTGCCTTCGACGAGGCGCACGCGATGCAGAACGCCGCCGCCGTAAAGAGCGACCGGGGCTTAAAGGCCGCGTCGCAACAGGGCCGCGCAGGGGTCGATCTGCAACTGCGCGCTCCCGGCGCCCGTATCGTCTATGCCAGCGCCACGGGCGCGTCGGCCGTGGAGAACCTAGCCTATGCGGAACGGCTCGGGCTTTGGCGCGGCGCGGACGCCCCGTTCAAGTCGCGCGAGCATTTCATCAGTGAGATGAATAAGGGTGGTGTCGCCGCCATGGAGATGGTCTGCCGCGATCTTAAGGCCATGGGCCTCTACTGCGCCCGCAACCTTTCTTTCGACGGGGTCGAATACGCTTTTCTCGATCACACGCTTACGCCGCAGCAAATCGAAATCTACGATTCTTATGCGGACGCGTTCAAAATCATCCATCACAATCTCGAAGCCGCTCTTGAGGCGATGAACGTCGTCGATGAAGACGGCACCAGGAACCGCAATGCCGTGTCAGCGGCCCGCTCGGCGTTCGAGTCCACCAAGCAGCGCTTCTTCAACCATCTTCTCACGGCGATGAAGGTCCCGACGCTGATCAAGGCGATCAGGACGGATATGGAGGAAGATCGCGCCTCTGTCATCCAAATCGTATCCACCGGCGAAGCCGTGATGGACCGCCGCCTGGCGGAGATTTCGGGGACCGACCTGCGCGAAGGCAATTTTGATCTGACACCGCGCGAAGCGGTGATGGACTATCTCGTCAATTCGTTCCCGACGCAGCTTTTCCGCATCGTGCGTAAGGAGGACGGTTCGGAAGTCGCCGAGCCCGTTTTCGACGAGACTGGCGCGCCGGTTCAGAGCCAAGAAGCTTTGGAACGCCGCGAGGCGATGATCGAACGGCTCGGCGTCTTGCCTCCGGTGACATCGGCGCTCGACCAGATTATCTGGACGTTCGGTCCGGAAGCTGTCGCCGAGATCACCGGACGCCGCCGGCGGGTCGTCCGTCACAAGGACCTGGGCAGCGAACGGGTCGAGATCGAGAACCGTCCGGCTTCTGTCAATATCGCCGAGACCAACGCTTTCATGGACGGCGCCAAGCGCATCCTGATCTTTAGTGAGGCGGGCGGTACGGGGCGGTCCTATCACGCCGATCTCGATCGGCGGAACCGGCGACGGCGCTGCCACTATCTTCTTGAGGCCGGCTGGAAGGCGGACGCCGCCATCCAGGGGCTGGGACGCTCGCACCGGACCCGTCAAGCCTTGGCGCCCTTGTTCCGTCCGGTCGCCGCGAACGTGAAAGGCGAGAAGCGCTTCTTGTCGACCATCGCCCGGCGCCTCGATGCCCTTGGCGCCTTGACCAAGGGCGAACGACAGACCGGCGGCCAAGGACTCTTTCGCGCCGAAGACAACTTGGAAAGTAACGAAGCACGCGATGCCTTGCGCATCTTCTTCCGGCGCATCGCCCATGAACCCCAGGGCGGCATCAGCCTTGCCCAGTTCGAGGATATGACCGGGCTCATTCTTCTCGACAGGGACGGCACGTTGAAAGAGAATCTGCCGCCCATCCGCCGTTTCCTGAATCGTCTCCTGGCATTACCGATCAGCGTACAGAATACGCTGTTCAGCGTTTTCGAAGAGATCGTCGAGACGCGGCTCGAGGCGGCGCGTTTGGCCGGTACGCTCGATGTCGGTGCGGAAACGATCACGGCTGACTCCCTGAAACTGATCGATGCCCATGTCTTGCGCATCGATCCCAAGACCAAGGCCGAAACACGCCTGCTACGGATTGCTCGGCGCACGCGAAGCCGGCCGCTCACTCTGGAAACGCTTCACGAGGTGCACAACGCAAGCGAAGGCGAATACGTCGTAAACGAGCGCTCCGGTCGCGCCGCCTTCGTTCGTCCGACAACAGCGCTCACCGACGAGAATACCGGCGCCGTCCTGTCGCGTGTCGAGCTGATCCGCCCCAACGAACGCCAGAAGATGCTCACGCAAGAGTTCGAGGAAACAGCCTGGACGTCAGCCCGCTGTCCAGATTTCGAACGCATCTGGCGCAAGGAGGTTGCGGCCACGCCTGAGTTCAGCAGCGATGAGTTCGGCCTCGTCGTCGGCCTGATCATGCCCCTTTGGTCGCTGCTCGCGGCCAAGCGTCCGATTGTCTATCGGCTGACCGATGATGACGGCGCATCTCATCTCGGGCGCTATATCGCGCCTGCCATGATCGCACCGCTGCTTGAAGCTTGCGGCGTTGACGGCGGTCCCGTCCGCCTGACGGTTACCGACGCGCTGGCGGCCCTTGATCGCGCCGAACGCGTTCCGCTCAGCGAGAGCGCCTTCATCGCCCCTTGCCGGGTGATGGACCAGAAACGCATCGAGATTCGCGACGCCCCGGCCTCTTGGCTGCCCGGCCTTAAAGCCTGCGGATGCTTCACCGAGATCATCCAATGGCGGACCCGTGTCTTCGCGCCGATCGGCGATACGCATGTCCTTGATCGCGTGATCGACCGCTTTGGACCAGGTCTCGCTTCCGAAGCGGCCTGATTTGCAACCCGTTTCATCCATAGCACGCTGGCTGTTGGCGGCCCCGGTCGCGCAAGGCGGTCGCTGGGTGTTCTTCTCCTCGCCCGGCGGCCGCCTCCCTTGGATTCCCCACGCGCCGCTGATCCTTGTGCTGAGCATAAGTTCCGAGGCTGCCTCAACGCGACCGTCGCTCGGATCGCCATCAATCGAAGAGCGGCCCCGAGGCTCCGTGACGCCCAACGCCGCGCCCTCGGTCCAGCCCTTGTCTTCTTTCAATTCGAAAGCACGCCCGCGCCCCGAGCGAAGGGGCGGGAACCGTGCGGCCGGGCGCCCGCCTGTCAAGCGCTCACGCGCTCGGACTCGCTAAAGCGGTCCGCCCAAAGGGTGACAGCCGGGCTCCGGTCCCGACCGCAAAGGGGTCCCGCCGCTCGGGAGCGCCGGGCGGCCTCGAACAAGGAGACAAGCCATGGACTCACCGACCGCCCGTGTCTTAGACGATCTCGCCCTCTACGGAACCGGCCCCATCCCGATCGAAAACGATCCATTACCGGACGATCACGCATCGGAACGATCCGCCGCCGCGCTCATCATCGCCCTGCACGAAGCATTCGACGGCACGGCGCTGGAGACCCATACGGAAGACGTCGCCTGGGGTCTCGTCAACGTCTTCCACCGCAAGATCGACCGCCTGGAGCGCTACTTGGCCGACAACGAAGCCCGTCAGCGGACCCTCATCGATGAACAGGACGGCTCTGAGATCAAATCCGTCGAACTCGAACGCGAAACCGCCAAGGGCCAGGCGCTGCTGGAGCACATCCGCGCCTTCGAGGACATGCGCACCGCCATGGCGGATGCGTTCCACACGGTCACGGGATCCACCTGGAAGCCTCGGTCAGGCTCCCGCAAGGCAGCGCCGGGACTCACGTCAGCCATCATCGATGCACGAGATTTCTCGCGCGCGCTCGCGAAGCGCGATCTGGCCGATCATCTTCCCGAAGGGCCGAAGATCGCCTTCGGCGGCGGCGCCGACTGGCTCGACATCGACGCCATATACCGCGTGCTCGACAAAGTGCATGGCCGCTATCCCGACATGGTCCTCTGCCACGGCGGGCAGACCCGCGGCGCCGAAGTCGCGGCCGCCGCCTGGGCCGAGGCACGCGGCGTCGCCCAGATCGTGTTCAAGCCCGACTTCGCGAAGCACGGCAAGGCCGCGCCTTTCAAGCGCAACGACATGATGGTCGCGGCCGGTCTCACGGGGGTCGTGCTCTTCCCCGGAAACGGCATCACGCTCAATCTCGGCCAGAAAGCCGATCACGCGAGTATCCGCGTCATGCGCTGCGGAGTCGGCCGTTAGGCCGTCTCCATCGCTCCGTTCTCACATCGATCCAAGAGCTGGTCCTGCGAGCGCAATTGTCTGTTGGCCCCTAAAGCGTCTCATGCCGTCTGTCCACGAATGAACCGTGTCCATTCACCATACACGCATTGTCGGATCCCATCACGACCATCAAACAGTCTGAGATGCATAAGACAACTTTGCACTGGACGCGATCCCAACAATTACATGCCGCTTCCAATAGAAAACAGCGATGAGGGTCCTTTCTCCTACGCTGAATGCGACAATAGGCGCTATATAGTTCGGTTGACACTCGCCGCGGCTATCATGTTCAGATATCGCGGCTGGAGGCGTGATTGAACAGACGCGGACATCTTTTGCGATCCTTAGGTTGCCATCTGGCGATCATAGCGTTGTTCGCGCAATTAGTGGCGCCGGTCGCATTCGCATCGCGTCCAGGCCTCGACGTCGCCGGCTTCCTTTGTATGCCGTTGGGAACGCTGTCCGAAGAGGCGCGTGCCGAAGCCGAAGCTCTATTGTCGGACCTTCTCGGCCACGAGCAAAACGACAACCGCAACACCTCACACTGTCCATTCTGTGTTCTCGTCCATGGTGTTCCGTTGCCGGAACACTATGCGGCGCCTCTCATCTTTGTCGGACACCGGGAAGTAAAGACGCGCTCATTCGAAGCGCCCGTCGTCTACCGCCCGCACGGACCGCCGCTGGGCTTACGCGCACCTCCCTCGATCTCTCTCTAAACCGCTCCATCGCCTTTGCCGTTTGTATCGCGCGTCGAACCGCGACGTTCCATCGCGCGCGACCGAAAGAGAGAAGCCTGTTCCGTGAATACGAAAGCTGCTTGGTTCGCGGCCCGCGCCTTTGCGGGCGTCGCGACATTCCACCTGCCTGTCGGCGCTCTTGCCCAAGGCGTAGGGCAACAGATCATCCTCGATGAAATCACCGTTTTTGGAGAACGGTCGTCGTTAACCGCGCCGAACGCGGACGAAGCCCGTGACGCCTTGGAACGTGTCCCGGGAGGCATCGGCTTTGTCGAATCCGATGTCTTTCTAGACGATTTCGCTCAGAGCATCGGCGATACGCTGGTCTTCACGCCCGGCGTTTACGCCGACACCTCGGCGCAACGGGAAACCCGAATCTCCATTAGAGGGTCAGGCCTCAATTCCACCTTCGAGCGGCGGGGAATCACTGTCCGCCGGGACGGCGTGCCGATCTCGCGGGCGAGCGGCAGCACCGAGTTTCAGGAAGTCGATCCGCTGACGATCGATTACATCGAAGTCTTCAAAGGCGCGAACGGTCTGCGCTACGGCGCGGCATCCCTCGGCGGCGCCATCAATATCGTTTCGCCCACGGGCCGGACACGAGAGGAAACGTACACGTTCCGCGCCGAAGGCGGCAGTTTCGGCACGGCGCGCACGAGCGCCAGCGTCGCGCACGCCGATGACGAATGGGACTTCTATGGCGGCGTAACGGGCTTGCGCTCGGACGGCTATCGCGACCACAGCGATGTGCGCAGCGTCTACGGACACTCCAATATTGGCCGCACGTTCGAGAACGGCGTCGAGACGCGCGTGTATCTGACCGCGCTTAGCGACAATTTCGAGTTGGCGGGCAGTCTGGCGCTTGACGACGCGCTGGCCAATCCGACGGCGGCCGGCCGTCCGGTGACGATCGGTCCCTTCTTTCCCGGAGGGCCGGTGACGGTGCTGGATCCGGGTCCGGAAGCGGACGACTGGGACCGCAACCTGGATGTGTTCCGTATCGCCAACAAGACTGCCATTCCATTGGATGACGTCACGCTGGAGGTAGGCGCGTGGTACGCGCTGCGCGATCTTGACCATGCGATTACCCGCTTCGCCGGCATTATCGTGCAGGAAGAACATGAGGTCGGCGGCTTCCTTCGCCTCGCTGGCTACAACGAATTGGGCGGGCGCACGGTTGACTGGTTAGTCGGCGCAGAGATCGCTGCGTCGGACAATGACGCGCGCCGCTTCGAAAACGATTTCGGCGCACGTGGCGCCTTAGCGAGCCGGAGCGACCAGGATGCGCGCAATGTGCTGGTCTACGGCCAAGCAGATATTCCATTGACGGATGACCTGACCGCCATTGTCGGCATCCAATATCTCAACACCCTTCGCAAGAGCGAAGACGTGTTCAACGCCGTCGACGGTGATGTCAGCGAATCCCAGATCAATCCGCGTTTGGGCTTGCTCTGGGACATCGACGACAGTGCGCAACTTTTCTTCAACGTCAATCGCGGCTTCGAGCCTGCCGGTATTTCCGACCTCACAGCCGGCGGCGTTCTCGACTTCACTCCGCTTGATGCGCAAGAAGCCTGGACGGTCGAGGTCGGTACGCGCGGCCAACGCGACTGGATCGCCTGGGACCTCTCCGTCTACCGCAGTTGGATCAGGAACGAGTTTATCGATCTCGCCCAGCCGGGCTTTGGCGGCTTCGTCTCGGCCACGTTCAATGCCGACAAGACGGTCCATCAAGGCGTCGAGCTCGGCGTCGACCTGTTTTTGACGCCGTCGGCCCTCGAGGAAAAGGGCGGCAAACTCATCTGGCGGAATATCTATACCTATAACGACTTTTTCTTCGCGAGCGATCCTCGGGACTTGAATGGGCAGGCATTTTCGTTCGACGGCAACCGTCTCGCCGGCGTGCCGAAACACGTCTATGTGTCGGAACTCCGCCTGGAAAAAGACCGATGGTACGCCGCGGTCAACTTCCGCTGGGTGCCGGACGGGCATTTTGTCGATTTCGCCAATACGGTTCAAGTTCCGGGATATGAGCTCGTCGGCGTGACGGCAGGCTACGACGTCACCGACATTGTACGCCTCTTCGTCTCCGCGGAAAACCTGACCGACAAGCGATACATCTCCAACGTTTCGACCGTTGCCGATCAATCCGTCGAGAACGCCCGGGTGTTCACGCCGGGGCAAGGGCGCGCCGTCTTCGGCGGTCTCTCCGTCTCTTTTTAATCAAGACCTTCTGTGAACGGAGAGAACCATGCGTGTCCAATCGATTAAGCTTCACCGTTTCCTCGCAATCCTTGGCGGGATCGGGCTCTTGCTGTGGGGCGGCTCTGGTCTCCTACATCCAATCATCACCACCTGGGGCCCCCAGCAGGCAGTGTTCTACCCGCCATCGCATCCTGTCGATCTCGCTGGCATCCGGCCGATTCACGAAACGCTGGCGGATGCAGGTATCGCGCAAGCCGCCGCCATTCGCATCGTCCCCGGTAATAATGAAAGCCTCCTACAGGTTACCGAAGACCCGCAAGCGCCTCGGCGATATTTCCGCCTCGGTGACGGCGCGGAGTTGCCAGACCATGACAAGACGCACGCCGTATTTCTGGCGCGCCACTACACGCGGGAAGAAGCGCCGGTGCGCTCCGTCGAATGGATCGACGACTTCACGCCCAGCTATCCGTGGGTCAATCGTCTCTTGCCGGTCTACAAGGTCACGTTCGACCGGCCGGACAATCTCACCATCTATGTCTACACGGAAACCAACGCCGCCGCGGGTGTCGACAACAGATTCAAATCCTTTCTGCAAACCGGCTTTCGCTGGTTCCACACCTGGAGCTGGTTCTCGGTCGAGGCTGATTGGGCCCGTGTCATCCTGATGGCGCTCTTCGTCGGATCGCTTCTGGCGCTGGCGCTCAGCGGCGTCACGATGATCGTGCTCATCCGCCGCAAGGCACGCGCACCCGGCATCCGCGGATGGCATCGCATCGCCGGCTACGCGGCGGCGCTGCCGCTCTTGATGTTCACCTCGAGCGGGCTTTTTCACCTTATTCAGTATGCGGCGACGCCACCGACCAAGAACCTCACCCTGTCGCCCTCCGTCTCCCTCGCCAGCGCGTCCTTTCCGATTCATGAGCAATGGGCTGACCTGAGCGCCGGACTCAACGTATCAACGGTCTCCATTATCGAAGATGCAAACGGTCGCCTTTTGTATCGCCTGGGACTTGCGGCGCCCCGTCGTGGCGGCCCTGAGACCCCGTCGGAAATCCGCAACGCCCGCTTTGACGGCGTCGAACGCACGGGGCCTGCGCTCTATATCGACGCATCGACCGGCGCGCCGCTTAAGGACGGCGACCGGGAAATCGCCTTGCAATTGGGCGAGCGGTTTACCGGCGTCTCGCGACAGGCGATCCACAACACCGAACTCGTCACGCGGTTCGGGCCGCAATACGATTTCCGCAACAAGCGTCTACCCGTCTGGCGGCTCGACTATGGCGCGCCGGTCAACGCAACGATCTTCGTTGACACCACGAGCGGTGTTCTCGCCGACCGCACGCCCGACCATGCGAAAGCCGAACAGTGGAGCTTTTCCTATCTCCATAAATGGAATTTTCTCTTTCCACTCGGTCGCGAGGCTCAAAACGTCATTGTCTCCATCGCGGTGGCATTCAGTCTTGTGTTCATGGCTGGGATCGGGCTCACACTCGATCTGCGGCGCAGAAAGAACTCACGTAGTTCTCGTCGCAAGCGCAAACATCCCAAGCCCTCTTGAAAGTCCCCGCCACGCTGAAGACCGAACGCAGACTTTACCTGACCGTTGCCAATGCAGATCTGGAAGCGTTCTTGCGTACCCGATCTTTCAACCGAGACTTGGCGCTGAGCTTTAGGACATCGTCGTCTTGTCGTATCGGCAGGTTCCGTTGGTGAAGGTCCGGGCCGGCATCGCGGCGGGAGTGCTCTCAACGCGGCTGTTCGCAAAAGCTCCCTCTCTTCTAACCGCATTGGACTGGGCGTGCCGCTTAAGTCCGCATCGACGCGTTCGTCAATCCATCACGTTTTCAGTCGGTCTACCGGCGATCAACGGGCTGCCTTCCAAGCTTTGCCGGCACACGGTCAAAGGCCGCTGTTCACCCCTTCTTTCATTGGTGATTGCGACCGTTTCCATCACACCGGCGCCAATTGATTTCGCTCCGTTCCGCTTCCTTCTTCATGGATCGATCCCCACCGAAGAACCTGATCCCTTCGTTCGGACGGGTCTTATGAGGGCCGCGATACGCGGTCTCAACCCGGCCCGGCTCCCCCCGTGTTGTTCGCGGGGCCGACGCATAGGAACCCGCGCCGGACTGACGCCGGCGCGGAACCCTTGCGCGTCCACCCGCTCACGGCCCGCGCCAGGGGGCCGGTCCGGGTCCTCCGCTAACGCTCCGGTCCGCTCTTCTTAATCAGGAGACGGACCGCTTGCGCGGCCCGGCATTTTCTTTTGCGCGGATGAAACCCCGATCTTTGCGCCCCTCATTGGCCGACCCGTCGAAGGGATCGGCCCTTCGGCATTCATCTTGAAGAAGGAAATCGAACGATGTCGAACATTGGCTATGTGAAGCAAACTGGCGAACACCACTATGAAGGTGAACTCTCCGGCCTCCTGAACTGGCGTGGCAAGATCCGTCTGCAACCCCTGACGAACGCCGTCTCGCCCAACGCTCCCGAGATGGAAGTCGTCGCGGAAAACGGCGCTCCGATCGGCACGGCCCGGGTCCGGATGAGCAGAAAGTCCGGCAATCCTTACGTCAACCTGGCGATCAAGCATCCCCAGATCGCCCGCGGCGGCCCGATCTTCGCCAACCTCGGTCCCGCGAACGACCAGGACGACGGAGACGTCTTCGCCATCATCGCCAACTAGCCCCGGTTGGCGCATCGGCCCCGCGCGGGAAACCCTCCCGGCCCGCGCGGGGCCTTCCTCATTCCAGCCGGCTTTCGCCCTCCGGCCCACCACAGGGATGGCCGCCCTCCCGCTGCGCCGCGCGTCGCCCGCCAAGCGGGGGCGAGCGAGCGACGGCGGCTCCGCGGGGATGGCTTTGCGAAGCCCGGTGTTTTCTTTCAGAAATCAGAGCGTGGAGATTGGATCCCGTTCGCCATTAACCGAGGATGCCGGAAACGCCCGTCCGCCTCAACGATCGGCGGTCCCCCCAATTTTTCCCTCCGCTAGCGCTCCAGAAAAAATCGGCACCCCCGCCGACCCTCCGGGCGCGCGTGCCGCGCGTCGTTGACCCGGCCGACCGTTTCCGACCGCCAGGCGGTGTCGAAACGTTGATCAAAGGAGACACCGAAATGACTCGTCAAACCGACACTGCCTTTCCGTTCGATATCGATGAAGAAATCGCCATCCGTCGCAAGGAACTCGACCGCGAGATCGCACACGTCAGAGGAGCAGAAGCCGACTTCGACGACTACGGGGTGGAAGGGACGCCGCATCTGAAAGAAATGGCGGACCTGCTGGATGCGCTGATCGCGGCGCGGCAACAGGAGCTGGGGGGCGCTTAAGCCCCCTTTTTTGCTTCGGCGCCTCGGCGCAAACTGAGAGTATGTGCTCTTCTGTACAATCCAGAGTTTACAAATCATAAATGTATATAGACGAGAATGATAAGTTGCGGCGCACTTCCTCAAAGAACGCTTGAACCTGTATTTGAGGTGCTGACACCGCCAACTGAACGGAAGGTGGAGGGCATGGTCGGCAGAGTTTTGGCAGTTGAAGACGTATTGGCGGCGCCGCGCATCGGCAGGCTTTCAAATGCCGCATGGGCATGGGAATTCCTGCGGCGCAACCCGGATTATCAGCGGGCCTACCGTGCCAATCGTCCAGGGATGATGAAGCCGATCACACTCAAGTCGCGGACGCGCCTGATCCGTTTGCGCAAGCGGTTCCCGGAGGCAGAGAACTGGGGGTTGCTCTTTTTTCGCTGATCCGGCCCTAAGCGCCGGAGAGGCCGACGTGTTCTGGCGGCCCGATCTTTTTCCTGCGACGCTGGGCGTGCGCGTCGATCCGGTCGACGAAAGAACGAACGGCGATGTCATAACGCTGGACCGGATTCACAGCCGGCGCACCATCGCCGAGGTGCCGGGCTGGGGTCAATTCGCCGTGCTGGATTGCGACCGGTATTGGGTTCAACTCGCATATCAGGGCGAGGCGCCGGTCGGCGACCGAGGGGCCGTCAGGGTACAGATCGATGGCGTTGAACATGGCCATCGGCATATCAAATCGGCTGCGCAATTGCTCGCGCTCTACCGGGAAACGGACCGCCCTTTGAGCTCAATCGGGGTTCGCCGCAACGGCAAGAGGCTTGGGGATGCGCTGCTGGCGCACGACATAAAGTCGGTGGGCGGCAGCCTGCGCGACATCGCAACGGGCCTATATGGCGCACAGATTGTAGAGCGCGATTGGAGCGGCGAAAGCCGTTACCTGAAAGAAAGAGCGCGTCGTGCGCTCGAACGCGCCAAGAAAACCATCGACGGCGCCTATCTGAATCTATTAGAAGAATAGTCAGGCGCACACAGAACGCCACGGTCGCGCCCAAGGGGTGTCGTTTCTGAAGTAGTTTGAAAACGACACTACCGAAACCCTCGAACAGGTCACACTATTCCTTTAGAGCCCCCCAAAAGGCTCCGTGACGTACTGTCTGTGTATTGTGGGGTATCTAGAGATGGCGAATGATGATGACATCAATGAAAGCCCGTTCAAAACGACCGTAGAAGCCGCGCGATTCCTGCGTCTGAAGAAGCGGACGCTCGATAATATGCGTTGGCGTGGCGTCGGTCCCAAGTACCGCAAACATGGCGGTCGCATCTGTTACCACGTTGAAGACCTGACGGCATGGTCGAATGCGCATGAGAGCACTCATGCCGCAGAAAGATGACCATCTAACCCGCGTCGATCTCGCGTTTTATCCGGACACGGTCAATGACTGGCTGCGGTTTGGCGCGCCCTTGCGCCTCGATCATCTAGACCGCCGACGAAGCCGAGCTTGGTTCCGGCCGCACTCTACCTTTAGCTATATACGCTGGCGCGCAAACGAATACGGCACGCAGTCTTGGCGATGCTTCGTGTTGCGAGCGGCAGCGCCCGGGGAGATCGCAACGCGCGTGCCGGGCGTTTATCCCGGCGCCCATGTGCTCGTCAATGTGTCGGGTGTCACCTATTCAAAGCGGCTTCTATCCATGTTCGATGACCTTGAAATCATCGTCAATGACCTGAGTGACGTGTCGCCTGCTTATTGGCGTCAGGCACAGCTTCGCGTTCCCTTGAAGCTGGAGCCGCACGCCTATGCCGCCGAACAATCGGTCGGCGCGGCAATGCTGGCGGGAATTGCTTCGTGAGGCGCGGGGCGGCGACATTCGCTTGCGGTTCGGCCGCCATCGCCGCGATTTTGGCAGCGAGCTTCAATGCGTTCAGCCCGCGTCTCATTTACAATCCGAGCCCCAGCGCGCCGCTGGGTTTCTATCTGATCGACCGAAAAACGCCCTTCAAAACCGGCGACCGCGTGGCCGCATTCGCGCCGGAATGGGCGCGCGAACTGGCCGATGAACGCGGCTATCTGCCTGGCGATTTGCCGGTGATCAAGCAAGTTTGGGCGATGGCCGGAGATGAAATCTGCGCCGAAAACAGACTGCTTTTTGCGCCCAGTCAGCCTCCGATTCATGCAAGAGACAGCGATAGTTTAGGCCGTGAAATGCCGGTCTGGACAGGCTGCCGAACCCTTCAGCAAGGGGAATACCTGCTCATTTCCAACGATGTGCAGGGCTCGTTCGACGGCCGCTATTTCGGGCCGGTGACGGATGAGGAAATCCTTGGCCGCGCCCGCCTGGTGTGGCGGCACTAAAGCACGGACTGATCATATGGAGCGGATGAGAGACGGTGTGCGGGGAGAGTCGGAGGTAGGGCAAGATAAAAGGGACCTGCGCACAGTGCGCTGCGAGGCCAGCCTGCACATCACTTTTGCATGCGCACGGACGAAACGTCCATGCGCATGCCTTTGACGGCAACGCCTTGATCACCTTGCGGTTTTCAATGCGCATGCTCTGAAAAATCCCGGAAACACAACGCCTTAGCGGAGGCGAAGATCGTGACATGACGACAAAGGAGGAAAACCCGTTTCGCCCCAAGCTCGGCCGCATTCGCTCGCAGGGTTCCGCCAAAAAGGCGAAGAGCTATCTCTCCCGCGTTGTCAGGTCGGCGTCGCGGGCCGGCGGCGGGATCTCCCGGACGGCGCGGCCCAGACGATCGGCGGGAGCGGCGCGCACCTTCTCTCGGCGCGTCGTCATCAAGGCGCGTTTCGTCAAGCTCGCCGGGAGTGGCGCCAAGGCCCAGGCGCTGCATCTGCGCTACATTCAACGGGACGGCGTGACCCGCGAAGGTGAGAAAGGTCGGCTCTACAACGCCACCAGCGACGACGTGGACGGTGATGCGTTTCTCAAGCGCAATGAGACCGACCGCCATCAATTTCGTTTCATCGTATCGCCGGAGGACGGCGAGCAGCTCAATGACCTGAAGCCGTTCATCCGCGATCTCATGGACGCCGCGGAACGCGACCTCGGCACTAAGCTCGATTGGGTCGCCGCCGATCATTTCAACACGGAGCACCCCCACACCCATATCGTGCTGTCGAGCAAGCGCGACGATGGACGCGACCTGGTAATCCCCCGCGACTATATCCGCCATGGCTTTCGCACACGGGCCGCCGAACTCCTGACCATCGAGCTCGGCCCCCAGACCGAATTGGAGATGCGCACCAGGCTGGCGGCGGAGGTCCGGCACGAACGCTTCACGAGGCTCGATCGGGATCTGGTCGCGACCGCGACGGACGAGACCATCGATCTTTCGACGGACGGCCCCACCCGTTGGCGCGAGCGGCTGCGCATGATGCGGCTTAAAAAACTGGAGGAGTTGGGGCTCGCCGAGAAGGCCGGCGCGCGGCGGTGGCGTCTGTCGTCCGAGCTGGAACCAACCTTACGGCGTATGGGCGAGCGCGGCGACATCATCAAGACCATGCACCGCGAGCTGGCGGCAAACGGAACTGAAAGGACGATCGGCGCCGATGCGATCTACGATCCGGGCGACCCCCGCGCCAAGCCCGTCGAAGGCCAGATCATCGCCAAGGGTCTTTCGGACGAACTCAACAGCCGCGCCTATGCGATCATCGATGCAACAGACGGGCGCGCGGTCTATGTGGAGATCGGCGCGGTTTCCAAGTCGGAGGATTTGAAGCCCGGCATGTTGGTGCGCATTGAACCGCCCGACATTCGCCCCAAACCTTCCGATGTCACCATCGACGAGATCGCCCAAGCCAATGGCGGCCGGTACAGCCCGGCGCTGCATATGATCCACGATGACAAGGCGCGGCCGGAATTTGTCGAAGCCCATGTGCGCCGGCTGGAGGCGGTCCGCCGCGCAGGTCACGCGGAGCGTTTCGAAGACGGATCCTGGGCGGTGCCGCAGGATTATCTCGACCGCGCCGTTCAGTACGAACGGGAACGCGCGAAGGATGCGCCCGTCAAGGCGCATGTCCTTTCGACGCTGACGATCGATGCGCAGGTGACCGCCGAGGGCGCGACCTGGCTCGACCGGAGACTGGCGAGCGATCTTGAAGCCGATTTGGCCGGCACGGGATTCGGCGCCGAAGCGCGCGGCGCCGCTCAAGCGCGCAAGCGGTTCCTGATGCGAACCGGCCGGATCACCAAGGATCAGGCGCATAAACGGCTCGCGCAGAAAGTCCTGCGGGAGCTGGAACGCAAGGATCTGGCCGACGCGGCGCGCACCTTGTCGAAGGAACTCGGCAAGCCCTACAGCGAGATCGCCGAACGCGGAACCGTCGATGGAACCTATCTGAGGCCGGTTGATCGCGTGAGTGGGCGCTACGCCCTCATTGAGCGTTCGAAGGATTTTACGCTGGCACCCTGGCGCGACGTGCTCGAACGCAACCGCGGCAAGTTCGTTTCCGGAGTTATCCGCGGCGAGACGATCACTTGGATGTTGACGCGGCCGCGCGGGCGGAACCTCGGCTGAATCATCATCGATGAAACTGAGCTAGCTTTGCCGGCGGCGCGCGAGCGCCGACTCGAAAAAGAAACCGACGGCGAATCCGAACAGGCCGGAGAAAACAAACAGGAGATACTCCTGCCACTTCGCCCAGACCGTATCCTGCAATACCGCATGGAGGCTCACCCAGTGACCGAGATTCGCGTCGTTGCCGAGCAGGCTTTCAAAAAGAAGAAATTCGTACCTCGGGCCGCGGTTCGTCGCGAGCACGTTGGTCGGTCCCGGAATGGATAAATTCTGAACGAGCCGGTAATCGGCCGGAATGGCCAGCGAAGCCCCGATGGAGACGGGTGCGTTCTCGCCCGGTGAAGGCGACGGCAGCAAAACGCTCATCGAAAAGGTCGAGATCGATACATCCTTCTGCTCCAGGATGTTGCCGAGTTCGAAGATCAGCACGCCCGCAAAACCATCCAGTTGATCGCCAGCTAGGTGAATGCGCCATCCCCAGCGGTTGGGGTCTTCGATGGCTTTCACCGGCTTGGCATCAAAGCCGCGCATGGGATCGACATAAAACCAGAGCGGCGGCAAGGTTGCCGGATCGCCACCCCCAATGATGATTTGAGGGCTGAGCATCTCGATGTTCGAAAACAGCTCGACCTCGGAGCAGGCCGGAACGCTGCCGTCGCCCAGCGTATCGAGCAATTGAAACGCGAGCCGCATGTCGCTGCGGCCGGAAACGAGGTCTCGCGACCTGTGCTGATCGTCAGGGATCTGGATATGGACAACCGGGTCAATTCCATCCCGGCAACTCGCCCGTATGGAAAAATTGGCGAACTCGGGCGTTTTGTCGCCCGGCAGCCCCGCGATCCAGATAACCCCGAACAGCGGGAGGACCATCAGCATCACGCCGCCGATGATCCCAGCGTGCCCCCACAGCCAGCGGACGAGATTTGCGCAAACCGTCCGACAACCGTCGATCATTCTTCCGCCAAACCTGACGACATTCCTGAGCTGTCGGCGCAATCGCCAGGCCGCGACACGAAGGTGTCGTGCCAGTCTGGGTCTTGGTTTGCCAACGTTCATGCCACGAAACGCCTTTCAAGCGGCATAGCCCGATAGAAATCGAAACAAAAAACAATTCATCGAATATCACCGAAGACGCTCGCAAGTACAGCGGAAACCCCTCCAACGTCACTTTAAGTCATTGATAACACTCTCTTTTCCGTCTTGACGGTTTTGCAATTCCGACCGCATCCTCGCCGGCAGATTTAATCTCTTGTTAACCGGATAGGTTGCGATGACGCCCACCAAGATTCTGATCGGCCAAATTTGCATCGTCTTCGCTGTCGTCATTGCGGCGGTGTGGCTGGCGACGCAGTGGGCGGCCGGTCAGTTCGGGCACGATCCGGCCCTGGGCGCGCCGTGGTTCCGCATCGCAGGTCTGAATGTCTATTACCCCTGGCGGCTCTTCGAATGGTGGTATGCGTATGAAGCTTACGCCCCCGGCGTCTTCAACCGGGCCGGCGCCATCGCAGCCGGCGGCGGCTTTCTCGGCGCCGCCGTCGCCATCGCCGGTTCGGTGTGGCGCGCGCGGCAGTCCCGGAACGTAACGACCTATGGCTCCTCCCGCTGGGCGAAGCCGAAAGAGATCGCTAGCGCCAAGCTGTTCGAGCCAGCCGGTGTTTTCCTAGGGCGTCTCAAAGACCGCTACCTGCGCCATGACGGCCCAGAGCATGTGATCGCCTTCGCACCGACGCGCTCAGGTAAAGGCGTCGGCCTCGTCATTCCGACCTTGCTGTCGTGGCCGCACTCGGCAGTGATCCACGACATCAAGGGCGAGAACTGGACGCTTACAGCGAACTGGCGTTCAAGTTTCTCACACTGCTTGTTGTTCGATCCGACCAATCCTCTAAGCGCCAAATACAATCCGCTGCTCGAAGTGCGCAAAGGACCGCACGAGGTCCGCGACGTTCAGAACATCGCCGACATCCTGGTCGATCCGGAGGGCGCGCTCGAACGCCGAAATCACTGGGAAAAAACCAGCCACGCGCTTCTCGTCGGCGTGATCCTCCATGTTCTCTATGCGGAGGAAGAAAAGACGTTGGCGCGCGTCGCCACGTTCCTTTCCGATCCGGGCCGATCCTTCGAGCGCACGCTCTGGATCATGATGACCACCAACCATCTGGGCGACGAGGCCACCCCAAGCGTCCATCCCGTCGTCGCGAGCGCCGCACGCGAGCTTCTGAACAAATCGGAGAACGAACGGTCGGGCGTCCTGTCCACCGCCATGTCGTTCCTCGGGCTTTACCGCGATCCGACCGTGGCGCGCGTTACATCGGCTTGTGACTGGCGCATCGCCGATCTTGTGGACGCGGCCCGTCCGGTATCGCTCTATCTCGTTATTCCGCCTTCGGACATATCGCGCACCAAGCCGCTGGTGCGCCTGATCCTCAACCAGATCGGCCGGCGACTGACCGAGAAACTCGAAGGCGATCATACGCTCGCGGGCCGCCGGCGGCTGTTGTTCATGCTGGACGAGTTTCCCGCGCTCGGACGGCTCGATTTCTTCGAAAGCGCGCTCGCCTTCATGGCGGGCTACGGTGTGCGCTCCTATTTGATCGCGCAGTCCCTCAATCAGATCGAAAAGGCCTACGGCGCCAACAACTCGATCCTCGACAACTGCCATGTGCGGATCGCGTTTGCGTCAAACGACGAACGCACGGCAAAGCGCATCAGCGACATGCTGGGCGCGACGACCGAGCTGCGCGCCATGCGCAACTATGCGGGCCACCGTCTCGCGCCGTGGCTTGCGCATGTGATGGTGTCGCGGCAGGAAACCCAGCGTCAGCTTCTCACCCCCGGCGAGGTGATGCAGCTTCCGCCCGACGATGAGCTGGTGCTGGTCTCCGGCATGGCGCCGATCCGCGCCACCAAGTTGCGTTACTTCGAGGACCGGAATTTCACCGAGCGCCTTGGCGACGCGCCGGCTCTCTCCGAGAACGCCTACGAGGACTGCCCACCGGCGCGGGGAGACGATTGGGGCGGCCATGTGCGCGACGTCCATGAGGAACTCGCGCGTCCGTGGTTCGAACTCGTCTCGGGCGGCGAGGACGAGGGAGGCTTGCGCAAGCAGCTGGAACTCGATCCTCAAGGCGAGGACCAGCCTCAAAAAACACCGGATACGGAGGAACGGCCTCGAGACGACGATGCGCCCGATATCGCCGCCAGGCGCATGGCGGAGATGGGCCGTCGGTCGGACGTCTTGCGCCGTGCTCACGGAATCAACCTCGGCGCCAATCCGGGCGACGACCAAGACATCCTGAAAGGCTTCTGACATGGCTGCGTCACGCAAACCCAGGATCAACACGCATGTTTCGCACGAGCTCCATGCCCGCTTGATGGCGGCGTCAAAACGCCCCGGTCTCACCCAGACGGAGATCGTCGAGGCGGCGCTGGCGGCGTTTCTGTCCCCCGAACGCGACGACCAGCGCGACGCCGCGATCATTCGCCGTCTGGACCGTATGACCCGACAGTTCGGGCGCATGGAGCGGGACCAATTGATCCTGGCCGAGACCATGGCGCTGTTCATCCGCCTGTTCCTGACACTGACGCCGCCGGTGCCGGAAGCGGACAAGGACGCGGCTCGGGCCACGGGCAAGGAGCGTTTCGATTACTTCATCGATCAACTCGGTCGCCAGTTCGCCAGTGGACGCCGGGTTCTCGAAGAAGCGCTTGAGGAATTCACCGCCGAGACCGACGACTTCTTCTCGCTGCGGGATCTCGAAGAAAAGCGGGAGAACGGCCATGCTTGACCGCTTGAGCCCCGAAACCCGGTCCCGCCAGCGGGCCATGCTGAAAACGGCCATGGGGCCGGTGATCGGCGCGGCCTTGGAAGATCCCGCCGTCATTGAAGTGATGGTCAATCCCGACGGGTGTCTGTGGCTCGACCGGCACGGCGACGGCCGGGTCGCCACGGGCGATGTGATTGCACCCCAGGAAACGGAACGGGTAATCCGGCTCGTCGCCAGTCACATCCGCCAGGAATGCGACGCCCAGCGGCCGATCGTCAGCGCAGAGCTGCCCGAAACGGGCGAACGCTTCGAAGGCGTCTTGCCGCCGGTCGCGACGGCTCCATGCTTCTCCATCCGTAAATCGGCCGGCCGCGTTTTCTCCCTGCAGGACTATGTGGACGCGCGGGTGATGACGGCGCATCAGGCCGCGATCCTCCGCAAGGCCGTCCGGGAACGGAAGAACCTGCTCATCGTCGGCGGCACCTCATCGGGAAAGACCACGCTCGCAAATACGCTGCTCGGAGAGATCGCCGAGAGTGGTGACCGCATCATCATCATCGAAGATACACGCGAGCTTGTCTGCCATGGCGATGACGCCGTCGCGCTGAGAACCAAGCCGGGCGTCGTCACGCTCGCCGACCTGGTTCGCTCCACCATGCGTCTTCGGCCCGACCGCATCATCGTTGGTGAAGTGCGCGGCGCCGAAGCCCTTGAGATGCTGAAAAGCTGGAACACCGGTCATCCGGGCGGCATCGCCACGCTCCACGCCAATTCGGCGCGCGCGGGCCTTTATCGCCTGGAGCAGCTCATTCAAGAGGCCGTCGTCACGGTGCCGCGCGACCTGATCGCCGAGGCGATCGACGTGGTCGTGTTCATTCAAGGCCGAAATGCAGGACGCCGTGTCGAGGCCATTGCCTCAGTCGAAGGATTGGAAAGCGGTGACTACGCCTTGCGTGAAGAGGCGGCCGCCAAACTCGACGCCGCGTGATTATTGGAGGAGACCACCATGACCAAACACTTTCTTCGACTGAACCTCGTCTTGATCCTGATCTTCTATGCCGGCACGGCACATGCGGCGGGCTCGGGCATGCCCTGGGAGGCGCCGCTACAGCAGATCCTCGACTCCATCGAAGGGCCGGTGGCGCGGATCGTTGCCGTGATCATCATCATCATCACCGGTCTGACCCTCGCATTCGGAGGGACCGATGGCGGCTTTCGCCGTCTCGTGCAGATCGTGTTCGGGCTCTCCATCGCCTTCGCCGCGACGTCGTTCTTTCTGGCGTTCTTCTCGTTCGGCGGCGGCGCGGTGATTTGAGGGTGACGGCGATATGATCCCACAGGCTCCAGAAGGCTACGCCATACCGCTTCACCGCTCGCTGACCGAGCCCATCCTGATGGCGGGCGCGCCGCGCGCAGTCACGATCCTCAACGGCACGATCGCCGCGGCACTCGGCCTCGGTCTCCAGCTCTGGCTCGCCGGCATCGTCTTTTGGTTTGTGGCGCACTCAGCCTGTGTCTATGCGGCCAAGAAGGACCCCAAGTTCATGGAGGTCCTTATCCGGCACATCCGCCACAAGCCATTCCTGGCGTCATGAGGCGCGCCATGGATCTGATACTCCGACTTCGTACTTTCTCAGCCCAACGCAAAGGCGCATTCGACGGCAACGAAGCTTCCGATATTGCCTGGGAGGCAGCCCGCGAAATCGAGCGGCTGCGCGAAGCAAACCAGATCATGCAAGAGACGCTCGAAGCCTACGGCATGGCTCAGGCGATCAGTCGGCCGCAAACGGACAGAACTCGGTTCAGCGAACGGGAGGGAAGCCCATGCTGAATCTGTCCGAGTACCGCACAAAACCCGCCATGCTCGCCGACTACTTGCCCTGGGCAGCGTTGGCGGCGCCAGGTGTGGTTCTGAACAAGGATGGCAGTTTCCAGCGCACCATCATGTATCGGGGGCCGGACCTGGAATCCTCGACGCCCGAGGAGCTGGTCGCCATTTGCGCCCGCCTTAACAATGTCCTGCGGCGGTTTGGCTCCTACTGGGCGCTGTTCTTTGAAGCCGAACGCAAACCTGCGCTCGATTATCCAAAAACCGAATGGCGCGACCCGGTGGCCTGGCTCGTGGACGAGGAACGCCGAGGCGCGTTCGAAGAAATCGGCTCGCATTTCGAGAGCGCCTATTACCTGACGCTGGTCTATCTGCCGCCGGCCGATACGACGGCACGCGCCGAAAAGCTGCTTCTCGAAACCCCGCCGGAAAACCGAAGTCTATCCTACAAGGACTATCTCGATAGTTTCATCGTCGAGACAGACCGCGCCATCGACCTTCTAACGGCCGTCATGCCCGAGGTGCGCGCCCTCGACGACGGCGAAACGCTGACTTACCTGCACGCGACCATCTCACCCAAACGGCATCCCGTTCGCCCACCCGAAACACCTGTCTATCTCGACGCGGTCCTGACGGATTCAAGTCTTGTCGGAGGCCTCGACCCCACGCTTGGGGAGAACGCACTACGCACTCTGACGATCCAAGGCTATCCGAACATGACCGAGCCGGGACTGCTCGATGATCTCAATCATCTCGGCTTCGAATATCGCTGGACCACGCGCTTTCTGCCGCTCGACAAACCCGAAGCCAACCGCGTTCTTTCCCGATACCGCCGCCAATGGTTCGCCAAGCGCAAGTCGATCGGAGCCATTCTCAAGGAGATTCTGTTCAATCAGGAAAGCGTCCTTGTCGACACCGACGCCGACAATAAGACGGCGGACGCCGACGAGGCGTTGCAAGAGCTGGGTTCGGACGACGTCTCCTACGGCTACGTGACGACTACCGTCACGGTCATGGACCGCGACCCACGCATCGCGGACGAAAGAGCCCGCGCCGTCGAACGGGTCATCAATGGCCGCGGCTTCGCGACAATCCGCGAGTCGATCAACGCGGTTGACGCCTGGCTTGGAAGCTTGCCGGGCCATTGCTACGCGAACGTTCGCCAGCCCTTAGTCCATACGCTGAACCTAGCGCATATGATCCCGATGTCGTCGGTGTGGGCGGGGCCGGAACGCAACGAACATTTGGACGGACCGCCGTTGCTCTACGCGACGACGCAAGGCTACACGCCGTTCCGTCTTGTGCCTCACATGGGCGACGTCGGCCACACCCTCATTGTCGGACCGACGGGCGCTGGCAAGTCAGTGCTTCTGTCGTTAATGGCGCTGCAATTCCGCCGTTACCCGGAGGCACAAGTTTACATTTTCGACAAGGGCGGCTCGGCGCGCTGCGCCGTCGCAGGACTTGGAGGAGATTTCTATGACCTCGGCGCGGATGCAAGCCTCGGGTTCCAGCCTCTAAAGACGATCGATCAGGCGCCCCAACGGTCATGGGCGCTGGAATGGATCACAGCGCTCATTGCTCATGAACAGGTCACGATCACGCCGGAAGTGAAGGATGCGGTCTGGTCCGCCCTCAACAATTTGGCGGCGGCCCCGCTCCAGGAGCGGACGCTCACCGGGCTCTCGGTGCTCATCCAGTCGAACTCTCTTCGACAGGCCCTCCAGCCTTACACCCTAGATGGCCCGTACGGACGGCTGTTGGACGCCGCGGAAGACCGGCTCAAGCTCGCCGACGTCCAGTGCTTCGAAATGGAAGAACTGATGCACGAAGAAGGCCTCGTTCTTCCTGTCCTCACCTATCTGTTTCACCGGCTGGAGGCGCGGTTCGACGGACGGCCGAGCGTGCTCGTCTTGGACGAGGCATGGGTGTTCCTCGACAATCCGTTGTTCTCCGGCCGCATCCGGGAATGGCTGAAGACACTCCGTAAGCGGAACGTATCGGTGGTCTTCTCCACCCAGTCTCTGGCCGATATCGCGACCAGCGACATTGCCGCCGCCATTATCGAAAGCTGCCCAAGCCGTATCTTCCTGCCCAACGCAGCCGCCATCGAACCGCAATCTCGAACGATCTACGAAGCGTTCGGACTAAACGCGCGCCAAATCGAAATCATCGCGCACGCCACGCCCAAGCGCGACTACTACTTCCAGTCTCGCCAAGGCAACCGGCTGTTCGATCTGGGTCTAGGCCCCGTCGGGCTGGCCTTCTGCGGCGCCTCCTCAAAGCAGGATCAGACGCGCATCAGCCAGCTTCTCAAGGAACACGGCCCGCTGGAGTTTGCGCGTGCGCATCTGCGCGAGCGGGGGATCGATTGGGCGGCCGAACTAATAGCCGCCAATGCAGACGGCTACACCAAAGAAGGAGAAACGTCATGCGTCGCAAGATCTACGCTTTAACGCTATCGCTATTTGTCGCCCTCGCGCCGCTGCGCCCAGCCTACGCCATCTTCGGCTTCGGCGACATCGTGTTCGACCCGTCGAACTACGCGCAGAACCTGCTGACGGCGGCGCGGACCTTGCAGCAGATCAACAACCAGATCCGCCAGCTTCAGAATGAAGCCCAGATGCTGATCAACCAGGCGAACAATCTCGCCAATCTCCCTTATTCGGCGTCGGCGCAGATTCAGGCACGGCTTTACCAAATCCAAACACTGATCCGAAGCGCCGAGGGCATAGCCTTCACGATCGCCCAGACCGAAGCGGCGTTCGCCGCCTACTACCCGGAGAACTACGAGACGTTCAGCAATCTTGAGATGGTCACGCATGCGCGGGTGCGCTGGGAGCAAACCCGTCATGCTCTTCATGACGCGCTGGTCATGCATGCCCAGATCGCGAACGTGGTCGAGGCGGACACCGCGACGCTAGGCACCCTGATGAGCGAAAGCCAGAGCGCGGTCGGCAATCTCCAAGTGACCCAGGCGGGCAACCAGCTCGTCGCCCTCAATGTCAAGCAGGGTCTTCAGACCCAGCAGCTCTTGGCTGCCCAGTACCGGGCCGAAGCGATCGACCGCGCCCGCACCGTCGCGATCGAGGAACAGGCGCGAGTCTACACAGCGCGTTTTCTGGGAGACGGCAACGCCTATTCGCGATGAACGCAGCAGGAAGATAGGAGGAAGAACCCGTGAACGACCTGAACGTCATCGATAGTTTTGTTGCGACGTTCACGTCCTACATCGACAGCGGCTTCGGCCTGCTGGGACCCGATGTCGCGTTCCTGACCGCCATACTCATCGGGATCGATATCACGCTGGCCGGTTTGTTCTGGGCGCTCAACCGCGAAGACAACGTCCTCGGCCAGTTCCTCAAGAAGGTGCTCTATGTGGGCGCCTTCGCCTTCATCCTGAACAACTTCTCGCTGCTCGCCAACATCATCTTCAACAGCTTCGCCCAATTGGGCCTCAACGCCACGGGCAGCACTATCACCGCCGCCGACTTGCTGCGCCCCGGCTTCGTCGCCGACACGGGCTGGACAGCTTCTTATCCTTTGCTCACCGAGATTCAGAGCCTTCTGGGGCCGATCGCCTTCTTTCACAACTTCCTGACCATTGCGGTCCTGTTGCTCGCGTGGCTCATTACGCTGCTGGCGTTTTTCATTCTCGCGATCCAGCTCTTCATTACGATCATAGAGTTCAAGCTCACCACGTTGGCGGGCTTCGTGCTTGTACCTTTCGCGCTCTGGGCAAAAACATCGTTCCTCGCCGAACGGGTTCTCGGCAATGTCATCTCTTCGGGCATCAAGCTCATGGTGCTCGCCGTCATCGTCGGCATTGGGTCGACCATTTTCGGAACCATCACGGCGACTTTTACGCCCGGAGCCGTGACCCTGGAACAGGCCGCCGCGGTCATCCTGGCATCGCTTGCTCTACTAGGGCTCGGCGTCTTCGGTCCCGGTATCGCGGCCGGCCTCGTCTCCGGTGCGCCGCAGCTTGGCGCCGGCGCCGCCATTGGAACAGCCGCCGGCGTTGGCGCGGGCGTCGTTGCCGGAGGCGCGCTCGCAGGCGCCGGAGGACGCGCGCTTATCTCCGGCGGCCAGGGTGCGGTGCGGGCCGGCGCGGCTCTTACGGGTGGCGCGCAAACGTCATACGCACTCGGCCAAGCCGCCTCTGGCGCCAGCGGCGTGCGCGGCGCGGCCGCTGGCGTCGCCGGTGTCGCGCGGGCCGGCGCAGCCTCCGTCGGACAAGGAGTTCGTCAGTTTGCGGATCGTGCCCTCGGACGCCCCGGGGAAGCGTATGCGAGCGGCGCGCAAAGCGCATTTACAGCGACTGGTGGCCGGGCACCGGCATCGGCGGCCGGTGGCCCAGCCACAACGGCCGCTGCGGGCGGCGCGCCGCAATGGGCGCAACGTCTGCGTAGAGAGCAATTCGTGCGCGACGCCGGACTCGCGGGAGCCCAAGCCGTTCGCGAAGGGGACCGCCCCGTTGCGGGGGAGAGTCCGCGGCTTACGAGAGACGATGAGTGAGGCTGATGTTCAAACGCCAAACAGATAAATATGGAGCTACGGACGCGCCGACGACGCCGTACCAGCGGGCAGCGCAGGCATGGGACGACCGCATGGGATCGGCGCGGGTCCAGGCGCACAATTGGCGCCTTGCCGCCTTTGGATCGCTGGCGCTGGCTCTTGTCCTGGCCGGCGGTCTGATTTGGCAATCGGCGCGGAGCATTATCACGCCCTACGTCGTCGAGGTGGATAGTCAGGGCGCCGTGCGTGCCGTCGGCCCGGCCCTGCAGAACTATGAGCCGACTGATGCGCAGATCGCTTTTCACTTGGCGAACTTCATCCGCAACGTCCGATCCATTTCGATAGATCCGATCATCGTGCGCCAGAATTGGCTTGAGGCTTACGACTACACGACTGACCGGGCGGCGCTTACCCTTAATGACTACGCACGCGAGAACGACCCTTTCGCGCAGATCGGTCGACGCAGCGTCGCCGTTGAGATCACCAGCGTCGTGCGCTCTTCCGATGACTCGTTCGATGTTCGCTGGCGGGAAAACACCTATCGGAACGGTCAGCCCGCCGGTGCGGAAACCTACACCGCCGTATTGAGCATCGTACTCGAAACGCCCGACACGGCTGAACTCATCCACAAAAACCCATTGGGCGTCTACGTACATGGCATCAATTGGTCGAAGGACCTCACGGCAGGAGGCCAGTAATGAAACCGTATGTATACCCCTTTATTGTTTTGGCTCTTGCCGCCTGTTCGCACAACAGGACACCGGACATCGTGCTCGACGGTGAGGAATTCGGGCCCGCCGTGCTTCAGGCGGAAACGCCCGATCCGGTGGAGATCGTCGAGAACTTCCGGCCCTATCCTTTGCCGGGACAGCTCAAGGTGAACCCAGCCGCCTCTGGGGAGACGGTGACTCCCCTGAAGCCACATGAGCACATCGACCGGGCGAATGACGCCGCCGCCATTGAGCCCGACCTCGAGAACTATGTGAACGCGATCCAGATTTACCCCTACATGCCCGGTGCGCTCTACCAGCTTTACGCCGCGCCCGAACAGGTAACCGACGTTGCTTTGCAGCCGGGTGAAGAGCTCTTGTCCGTCTCCGCCGGAGACACGGTCCGTTGGGTGGTTGGGGACACGCAAAGCGGCGCCGGTGGCAATGAGCGGGCGCACATCCTCGTCAAGCCGATCGCGCCCAACCTCACCACCAATCTCGTCATTACGACGGATCGACGCGCCTACCATCTGGAGATGCGCAGCTTCAACGAGACCTACATGGCGGCGATTTCCTGGCGCTATCCCCACGACGAACTCACCACACGCCGCGCGGAAAACGAGCAAGCTAGACGCACCCGAGAGAGAACTGTCGAAAGCGGGTTGTCCGTAGACCGGCTTAAGTTCCGCTACGAGGTTTCGGGTGATAGGCCCCATTGGCGCCCGCTTCGCGCCTTTGACGATGGACGCAAGGTTTACATTCAGTTTCCGTCGCGCATCGCTCAGGGCGAGGCGCCGCCGCTCTTTATCCTCGGCGCAGACGGCGAAACCGAGCTCGTCAATTATCGGGTCCGGGGGTCCTATTACATCGTCGACCGCCTCTTTGCGATCGCCGAACTACGGTTGGGCGAGGAGCCACAACAGATCGTCCGTATCTCACGGATCGATCTCAATGTGTTGAGAGGGTCGTAGGCGATGACGAGCCCGGCCGCACAAGCCGATGCCCCGGAGGCGATCTCGCTGCGAGCCCGGCCGAGGCCCGTCACACGCCTGAACCGCACCGCGCTCATAGTCATCCTGGGCGGGGTTATGATCGTCATCTTCGGCGCTTTGCTGATCGCGCTTCAACCACCGTCGATCACGGGAGACGGCGAGCGGACCGAACTCTACAACACGCGCAACAAGCCCCATGCGGAGGGGCTCGCCGCTCTGCCTCAAAGTTATGAAGGCATGCAGTCCACCCTCGGCCCACCCATGCCGGGCGATTTGGGCGCCGCGATCTTGCGCGCCCAGAACGAGTTGGGCGTTCAACCGGCGCCGCCGGCCTTGCCGTCGGAGACGCCGTTCCGCCCCAGCGCTGAGGACGAAGCCGCCCGAAATGAAGCGCTGCGCCAGGCGAAGATGGCCGTTGAAGCTCGCGAAAGTCAGGTGTTCTTCAAATTGAACAATCGGCCTGCTACGGGAGCGCGCACCGCAGCGGAAGGAACGATGCCGACGGCGGCCGGTCCAGCGACGATCGATCTCGTCACGCGCGATGAAACCGCACTCGGACCCACGCTCGCTGAGGATCCCAATCGGCAAGCGCGCAAGCTTTCTTTCCTTGACGAAACCGTAGACGCGGACATCTACAATCCGCACGCCCTTCAAGACCCGGTGTCGCCTTATCAAGTTCTCGCGGGAACGATCATTCCGGCGAGCCTTATGACCGGCATCAACTCCGATTTGCCGGGCCAGGTGATCGCGCAGGTAACCCAGCCGGTCTACGACACGGTGACGGGGCAGCATATGTTGATCCCGCAGGGCTCCCGCGTCATCGGCAGATATGACAGCGTCGTCGCGTTCGGCCAATCCCGGGCGCTTGTCGTTTGGGACCGGATCATCATGCCGGACGGCTCATCGATCGTGATCGAGAACCTTCCGGCTACGGATACACGCGGCTATGCCGGCCTCGAGGACGAGGTCGACTTCCATACTTGGCGCCTGCTGAAAGGAATCGTCTTATCGACCCTGCTGGGCGTCAGCACGGAACTGACCTTCGATGAAGCCGAGAGCGAGATCGTCGCGGCGCTCCGAGAGTCGGCGCAAAGCTCGGCAAACCAAGCCGGCCAGCGCATCGTCAACCGCGCGCTCAACATCCAGCCCACGATCACCGTAAGGCCCGGCTGGCCGCTCCGGATCATCGTCAACAAGGATCTGGTCCTTCGACCCTATCAAGGATGACGTCTATGAGCTCACACAATGTAAAGCTGGACCGGCTGCCCGACCGCACGCCTGTGAAACTCAATGTCACGGTCTCCCCGGAGCTGCATCGGGATCTGCAAGATTACGCACGCGCCTACGCCCACACCCACGGCGAGGATGAGAGCATACCCGCATTGATTCCATACATGCTCGAAGCCTTCATGGGCGCGGACGCCGGTTTCAAGCGCCTTCAGAAAAAATGGCTCAATGGCGAGGCGTCCCCGCCCGCGAGCCGTTCCCGATCATCAGCGGACGCAAATGCATAGGAGAGAGCCATGGCTCGTATAGGAAAGTTCAAGCCCGCCAAGGATGGCTATGAAGGAGCCATCCGGACACTGACCATGAACACGAAGGCCCGCATTGTCGCGGTCGACGAGAAGCCCAATGACAACGCGCCGGACTTTCGAGTCTTCGGGGGAGATGCCGAACTGGGAGCGGCCTGGAAAGCACGCTCGAACGGTGATGACGCAATCGATTATCTGCGCGTCACGCTGGACGATCCGAGCTTTGTTGAACCTGTTTATGCGGCGCTGTTCGAGAAGGATGGGTCCGCCGATCTGGTCTGGAACCGTAAGAAAAACGGCGCCGCTTGACGACGGTCGGTGAGGGCCTGTCACCGTCTGGAGGTTCAGTTTCGAGCGGCTTCCGCAATGGCGGCCCGGGAGTCTTTCACCGCCGTTGGATGCTTCAGAGTGAGCATGCCAAGGGCGGCCGGGCCGAAACCGGCCGGAGGCTCAGTATCGAATTCGAGATAAGGTTCGGTCCGGAGGTATCTGGCGCGTGTATCGCCCCAAACCAAAAGGCTGCCTTGTTCTTCATCCGGCGCACCGTATTTGTCGAGAACCTCTGCTTGGAAGTCCGCGGCAGTCTTGCCGGCAAGAAGTCTATAGGTAACCGTGGCGACCTTTGCGCCATCAGGAGACTGAGCGTAAATGACCTCGACGGTCTCCTGTTCATTGGAAAAAGAGAGGCGTTGCACGCTTTCGAAGTCCGTGAACTGAATGGCCTTCCCGCGCGCGATGGCAACGGCCTGATCGAAAGACGGTGCGGCATTGCGTGCTGTTTCGGCGAGCAACCGCGTTGAAGCGATGGCGGCCACTTCCTCGATCGACATGCCGAGCTCTATGCTGATTACATCGAGAACGTTTGTGTCCGCCGCACGTGACGGAACGCTGACAACGATGAACATGACGGTGACAGCCAGTATGAGAGGTATGCGCCGCGCAAGCACAACAAGACTTACGCAATTAAAACACCCATGACCGATCATAACTCAATCCACTCCTCGGGAACCAAGGCTGGTGGCTTGGTCCAAGGTGCTTCCACTAGCGCGGATTGAAACCAATCATCTCGGAGGTTTGCGTGTTCGGTGACAATGATTTGAAAGCCCGGAACATGCTCCTGCGTATATTCGTATAACAACCGGAAGAGCTTTCGGACGGTCTCCATATCAGCATCGCTCTCCGTCTTTTCAATCGAACCACCGACGGATTTGTAGACCTCTTCGCTCGGAAAATAGACCTGTGAAGGTTGGTCGATCATCAGGAAGCGCGGAATAGGATGATTACCCTTCGCCGCGTAGCGATGCAGTGCGAGGAGAGCGCCAAGATGATAGGCAAGATGGTTTTCACCACCACCGGTCCGTTCCATGTACGTCGGACGGTCGGGACGGTCGAACACGATGGTTAGACTGCGGAGATCAAGTCTTGCGGGGAACTGTCCGAACTCGCCTCCAAGCTCGCTGACATATCCGGAAATCATCGACGAAATTCCATTGAGCACGGAGAGCAACCGGTCTTGAGCATCGTCGCGCCCAACTTGTTTTTCTAGAGCCGCAATCCTGTTATCCAAGCGCGTTTGCGTGCGCTCAAGGCGAAGTAATTCTTCATCGGTTACGAAGTTCTCTAGAAATAGGCTAATACGCCCGACGACCCGAGCGGCTGCAGTGTTACGGTTGCCCAATTCGGCAATTTGTTCGTTGGCCGAAATCGCGGCCGCAAGTTCTTCCTCCCTTGTCCGGATCGCCTGACTTAATTGATCAATCTCAGCCTCTTTTTCAATCACATAGGCCTCGAGCTGCGGCTTCTCGGTCTCGATAATCTTCATTTCTTCATCAAGAGACGCCAACTCTTCGATTAAGGCCTGCGCAATTGGCGTGTCCAATCCCAGGTCTCCACTGGTAAATGGCCATTGCCAGCCCCCATCACCGTTGCGAGGCAGCGAATTGATAGAAGCCAGCCGGTCTCTTTGTTCGTTGGCTTCGAACTCGAAATCCGAAGCGCGTAAGGAAAACTTCTTCGCGCTATCGATCTGCCTGCGGACACTCTGCCTTTCTTCACGAAGTCGAACCAACTCCTGCTCTAGGGCGGTAATACGACTGCCATCTTCCTCCGGTACAGGAGTCGGTCGCCATTCTGAAGCACGTTGTAGAACGTTAATAACCGTCGATTCATCGACCGCCTCGTCTCGCAATACACCGACGGTTCTCGCTTCCGATAAAAGGCTGAGGCTCCGGTCGGTTGATTGCTCCACATCCAATCTGGCCTGATCCAAGCTTTTCTGATTTATCCTGAGCTGTCTTTGGAGAGACCGCAGCTCGGCCGTCAGCTTGAACTTTTCTGCCGACGCAGCACCGAACAGGATTGGGAATGTGTCTCTGATCGCTTGCGGCTGATGATCCTCATTCTGCCGGTAGAGCAATTGGTCTTTGCTCGCGACAAATCCCTGCTTTTGGAACAGATAATAGTAAGTATGTTTCACATTCGCGTCGAAGCTTTCGCGAGAGTGCTCCATTGCAACGTCAGTCGTGTTTTCAGGAATACCCAGCAACCGTGACAGGAGAGCTTCAACGCCGGCGTCATTATCATTGATCTGCAGCTCTTCGAATTGGGGAGGCTCGATGCTCTTGCCACGTTTAACCATGGCAGTACTGCACTCGGTCGCCCCTGATTTAGGTGCAGGTTTTGCGATCAACACTTGCTCACCGACAAACTGATAGATCACCGCATACCATGAGACGTTCTCTTCAATAACGCCATCCGGAACGTTGAAGGTCGAGCGACCCATGCAGTATTCAATAATCTCGGAAAGTGCTGATTTGCCCGTTGAGGATCGGCCCGTGATAATGTTGAGACCGTGCGCATTGAAAATTAGATCCCGCCTTTCACCAGCTAGGCTGAAGATATGGATGGAAGCAATTTTCAAGGCCGCACTCCCAAAGAAGCGTAGACTGTGACCCGGTCAGAAATCCGTGCAAATTGACGGCCGAGATATTTGGCAACTAGCTGGCATTCGCGGTTTTCATCCGTGCCACTTATTGCCTTTTTTACGGTCTTTGGACGTATAGAAAGGGCACCTTTGTCGCTCACGTCTAAGCAGCCCATGTCTGCGAGGAGCGACAGACCTTCCTGACAGAACGGAAACATGCTGGTGGCACGATCAGGAAAATCGATGAGCAGTTGAGGGTAATCCTCGACAACCTTGAGGAAGTAGCTTTTGTTGGATTTGGCTAAGATCGATCGCGTGTCCTTGTGCAAACACAGAGGGAGTACGAGCAACGAAAGCGAGTACGGCATCGCTCTTTCAGATGTAAGCTGATGCTCGTCAATTGCCCTCGCTAACAACAGCCCGCAAAATGCTGGATTGAAGAGATTTCTGATCTCGAAAGGGCGCTTATTCCAGGCCTTCAAGTCGTGCCCTCCAAAATCCCCTCAATTCTCTCCAAGAATTTCGGGTGCCAGTGCACTCTGGGTAGAGGTCGACCGTTTGCCAGAATATGAAACGCCCCGCGTACAACATATGGTTCGGTCACACGCTCCCGAATACGGAGGTTTTCGGTTTCAAACTCAGCCCATCTGAAAAGCTCCTTGCCGGCGGCCACCAATTTCTCTTCCGACTCATCCGTCCCCAAAGCTTCGACAACTAAATTCTTATACCGCCTCCATTCCTCAACCAGACGATCTTCATATTCCTCCATCTCTCCAGGTACCAAAAGATCTTCTCGCGCCCAACTTGATCGCTGTTCGAATGCTCGATAGTAATCAATGATCGCAGATTGGATCCGGTCGGTAGATGTACCCAGGATCCGCAACTGCCGTACAAACAGCCGCTCATCGGCATCCGGATTAATCCCATCCGGTTGCTTGCCCCGAAAAGTGATTGGCAAATTGTCAGATCGATATTCCTCGGCAATTGATGATAATTTGTCTGAGACCTCTGCCCCGTAAATTGGCTCCGTTTTGCCTCCAGCAATCTGCCGTACTGCGATGTCGTTCCACCATCCCTCGAGGCGCTCCAGAACGGCTTGGCGGTATTCCCGTCTTACTGTCCGCAACAGCCGATCCGATAAGAGATCAGCGATATCCGTGATGCGAGGGCTCGCGTCGAAAATTGAAACTCTGCCGAGGAAGTCACGACGTTCCTCTTCACTCAGGTCTGAGTAGGAGGCCCTGATCTCGCCGATAAGCTGGGCCTCACTTCTTTCCATCGCAGCGCCAAATTCTTCAGGAAGAGCGTCTGTGGAAGCGGAAGTGTCCATCAAAAACGCACTCAGGAAGGACGTGTCTGCAACTGTTGCGGTCGTGAACATGAAGAACTGCAGCTGACTCGTAGACCTGCCGGCCGACTTGTAACGATCGAGCCATATCCTAATGGATTTCCAAAAGTCCGTGCTCAAGTCGGTTAGTGTGCTGCCGGGCGCTCTATGCTTGAGGGACGCAAGTGAACGAGTTCCACCTTCGCCAACAAATTCCAGGTCATCTTGGCCTTCGATTAAGACGCCTGTTCGCTCCGGTTGTTCGACTAGCTTGAACAGTGCCAGCCTCGGCTGGTAGATGTATCCTAGGCCTTGCGGCCCTGCGGAAAACTTATCACCAGATCCGATGCTCACACTGTCTTCCTAGTCATATATTCAATTAGATGTACGATCACTATTCGTATTTTTGCTGCTCTAGAGTGTATCTGCAAGATTTCAAAGTAGTGATCAGAGAAGCCGCCGTGCAGATTTGAGCTCTCATAGGTGTTCTCGGTTCGTTCCGGCCGATGTCCAGTTCGACGAACCGCGCCGCAGAAGTGGTTAGTGACGGTCCGGATCTCGACATTTTGTGCGAACCTGAACGACCGCTTCGGAGCCACTGCTAGCAAGGACACTATTGTCGAAACAGCCTCCTAGCCGGAAGAGGGACTCTAGTCTGCTCCCTTGTGTCCTATTAGACGAAGAAATTCAGCGCTGATCAATTTCTGATCGCTGAGCAGTTTGTCGAACAACGCCTTCTCATGGACCTAGACCACGTCGATGCCTTGTACAGTCTGGTCGAGCAGCAGCCGTCTGTTAATCGGATCGACCATTAATTGTTGCGCTTCTATTCAATACGTATAGACGAGAAGCTCCCGTCTCACTCGGTAGTGTCCGCTCTTTCCACACCTTTGTTGCGATCATTTTATCAATCTTGGTGCAGCGTGAAGTGAACGGTCATCTGGCGTCCGGATACATCATGTTGGCAAGTTCAAGGGGCCGCTTCACTGTACTGAACATATGTAATGAAAGCTGCAGAGCAAAAGACCGATCTGCTTTCATTCTCGGGATAAGAGCGGCGCGCTGTTTCATTCAGTGAGCTCTTAATGATCCAACTCAGCCACGCTCTCATCGTAACCGGCAGTCTTAGTTTGTGGCTTTCGCCCAAACAGAACATCGCCGATTGCCGTTGAAACCATCGCATTGGCCGCCCGTACGGGATCGTCAGCCAAGTGAGCATATCGGGCCGTGGTTTGAGCCTGCGTGTGGCCAAGGAGTTTTCCGAGGATCGGCAGACTTTGGCCAAGTCCGACACCATAAGATGCGAAGGTATGGCGCAGATCATGGATACGGATGTCCTCGAGGCCGGCGCGCTTGCGAATACGGCGCCACGGCTTTTGCAGATCGGTGAGATACTCGCCGTCCTTCTTGCCCGTAATCACATACGGATTGCCCTCAATCCGCTTGATCGCTTTCAGGACAGCAATCGTGTCTTCGCTCAGATAGACAGTCTTTTCGCCTGTTTTGGAGTCAGGCAGACGGAGCACCTTGTCCTTGAGGTCAACGAAGTCCCATTTCAGTGTTTGAATTTCTCCGAGCCGACAGCCGGTTAGAATCAAGAGCCGATATGCCGCCACGGCGGAGGGGGAGTCCGCTTCCTCAGCGTCCAACGCGTCACTCAGAGCAGTCAATTCGTCAGCCGAGAGAAAGCGCTCTCGTTTTTCCTCTTTGTACTTCTTGACGCGCAGGCAAGGGTTGCTTCCTTCCTCGCGCAAACCCCAGACTTCGGCTTGGCTCATCATTTTGGAAAGAACACCGAGCGCTCTGTTGGCCTGATAGGGAATGTCCTGCAGCTTGTGATGAAAGTCGGCAACGGTCGACCGGTCTAGGTCGGCGACTTTTCGGCTTCCGATTTTCGGTTTGATGAACAGTTTGACCGCCCGGCCGTACTCGGCCTGCGTCGACGGCTTTAGATGAACCGGGACGTATTCCTTTAGAAATCGATCGCCAAGTTGGGCGACAGTCTGTCCCTTTCGGGCTTTCTTCTCCTCGCTGGCCGTGTCTATCCCTTCCACGGCGTTTGAGATGTGCCTGAATGCGAGGCGCCGGGCTTGCTCGGTTTTCATTTTACCGTGCTTGCCTAGCGTGACGAGCCGCTGTCTGCCGCTGACCCGATAGTAGGCGATGAAGGCTTTCGAGCCGCCGGCGTTAACCCGGATGCCAAAGCCTGCCAGTTCAGAATCCCAGACGGTGAACTGTTTGCCAGTGGGGGCAATGGCGTCGACTGTGCGTTGTGTGAGTTTGGGCATCTTTAGACAAAATCTCTTGAGGCTAGCAGAACCTGAGATCCAAAACTTATAGCATATTTATAGCAGATTTTGGAGATTCGCAGTGCACTAAAATGTGCTTAAGGGTATCATCTTAAGTATTTTTGTAAATATAATCAGTACCTTGGTGAAAGATCGTGAGAACTTGAGAACCAGCGTGAAATTCAAAAATCAGGCTCATAACCTGAAGGTCGCAGGTTCAAATCCTGCCCCCGCAACCAAATCATCAACAATCGCAACACGCGACACCACTGGCCCGATGCCATGTCAGGCCAACGCACGGCCGTGTCCGCATAGTGTCCGAAATCCACCCGGCGGCGAATGGCCGCGTCGTCATGGTCATGAACGTGATTGGGTGGCGACATTGCTACTGCGATGGCTGCCAGTTCGCTGAAATGACCGGGATCAGATCATCCTCGTAACTTTGCGGCAATGCTGTTTGCCCTGCCGATGGCGGTGAGAATGCAGCCATGGCATTGACAAGATTCTGCACTTGGCTATTCAGCAGCGTGTCACCATCGCTGGTTTCGAACACTTCGATCTGGTGAGCCGCGTTGTCGAACCAATTCTGGATTGTTATCCGATCGTCGGTGCCAATCACGCTGACAGAAAGATCGAGACCGTCCTGTGCAAACCAGATCTGATCATTTGTAATCGCGGCATCGAACAGAACACTATCACTGCCGGACGAAGCCGCAGATTCGATGATCGAATCATGGCCGTCGCCACGACCGAACAAATAGATATCGCCGTCGTTACCACCGGTCAGCGTGTCGTTGCCGGCACCGCCGTCCAGCGTATCTGCGCCGACGCCGCCATCCAGGCTGTCGACTCCCAAACCACCCGACAGCACATCATCCCCGCCATTGCCGGATAACACGTCGTCGCCCGAATAGCCTCTCAGTGTGTTCGCGCTGAGATCGCCATGAAGCACATCGGCGTAGGCCGAACCATCGACATTCTCGATCTCGAACAACAGATCACCTTCTGCGTCACCACCGGTGCCGGATCCGTTCAATAAGTCGACAGTCACGCCTGCACTCGCGTTCGTATAGTCGGCGGTGTCAGTGCCAGCCTGTTCGCTATCGCCGTAGTCAGTAACGTTGAACAATGCCAATGGCGTGTTTCCGACCAAGTCTTCGACAACACCACCCGCAGCGGCATCAAACCGATAATAGTTGGTCAAGCCGGCGGGTAGCCGATTGAGCTGCAAGGGCACGTCAAGGTCGCCCTGGATCTCCATCGCCGTTCTGACCGCGTCGAAGAACCGAAGCTCATCAATCTCGCCCGAAAAGACCTGATTGGGATCGAAGCCGCCGCCAAGGCTATCCTGCTCTTGACCGAGTATCAGGACTCCGTTGGTTGACAGACTCGCGCCTTGCTGGAGCGTCGATGTGCCTTGAGAAGCGCCGTCAATGAAGACCTCGACTAGACCACTTGTACTGTCCCACGTGACGGCCAGGTCGTGGGACGTTCCATCAAAGAGCGTTGTCGCGGCGTTAACGGCGAAGGTTGCCGACTGAGACTTGATGAAAACACGCAGATCACCGGTGGCGGCAACGAACAGCAGGAGTTCATTGTCAGATCCGGCCACGGCGTAAGAGACCAGTGGGCTGCCGCTGGTGGAAATTCCGTTTGACGTGAACCGCATCTCGATGGTGAAGGCTGAGGTCGGCAATTCCGTTACGTTATTGGCTTGGGCGCGCTGATTTGTCTGGCCACCGGTGTTCAGAACAAGCGTCCGGTCTGTATAGCGGCTGCCGCCATGCAACAAATCGGCACCTGCGCCACCAACTAGTCGGTCATCGCCTTCGTCGCCAAATAACCGATCGGCACCATCGTTACCGATCAACGTGTCATTGCCAGCGCCGCCGGCCAAATCGTCGTCTCCGAGACCGCCAGAAAGCCTATTTTCGCCGGTGTCGCCGATTATCTGATCGTTGTGATCCGTACCGACAACATCCTCGACGTTTGTCAGCGTATCTCCTTCAGCATCACCGCCATGACCCGTACCGGCCGCAAGATCTATGTCTACCGCAGCGCTGGAGGCGGCATAGTCGATGACGTCGACATCGGCACCGCCATCGATTGCGTCTGCTCCGGCGCCGCCGCGAAGAATGTCGGCGCCTTCATCGCCAGACAGCGTGTCGTTCCCGGCGCCACCTTCGAGTGTATCGTTTCCTTCTCGACCGGACAGTGAATCGTTCCCGCCGGCGCCTGAAAGCGTGTTGTCGAATTCGCCGCCGACCAGGTTGTCCGCGGTATTCGATCCGACAACGTTCTCGACGTTCAGGAACGTGTCGCCCTCGGCATCGCCACCGGCGCCCGTGCTGTTGGCGAGATTGACCGTGACGCCCAAGGCCGACTCGGCGTACCAGGCCGTGTCGATGCCGTCGCCGCCGCTCAGGTGGTCGCTGCCGGCGTCGCCGATCAGACGGTCGTCGCCGGCGTCGCCCTTGAGAATGTCGTCTCCGTCATTGCCGCGCAGGATGTCGTTGCCGGCATCGCCGGCCAGGATGTCATCGCCCGCGCCGCCGGCGAGGCTGTCGTGGCCGGCACCTCCGGTCGCGATACGATCGGGTCCGGCGAAGATTTTCGCATAGATACCCTCGAGCGAGGCGTCCTGGGCGTGCGACGACCAGGTGACGACGAAGCCACCATCGGGACGGGCAGCGACAACCGGCATCGATTGATGGCTATAGGTCTCGTCGTTGATCTGAAACTCGCCGCCGACGGTCGCGCCAGTGGCGTCATAGCGTTGGCCGTAGATGCCATAGCCGTTGCCGTCCTGGTTCTTCGATTGCCAGACAACGACGAACCCGCCGTCAGTCAGCGCCGTTACCGAGGCGTTGTCCTGCCAGTCGGCCGTCGTCGTGTTGACCGGGAACTCGGCGCCAGCCGCATTCCCGGCGCTATCGTAGCGTTGGCCGTAGATGCCCAAGCGGTCGCCGTCCTGGCCGTCGGACTGCCAGACGATGACAAGGCTGTTGTCTGACTGCACGGCCGCTGACGCCTCGCGTTGATCGCCGATTGTTGTGGTGTTAACGGGGAACTCGGATCCGACTTCCGTGCCATTCGCATCGTAGCGCTGTCCGTAAATACCGCGGCCGCTGCCGTCCTGGTCCACCGACTCCCAGACGACCAGGAAGCCGTCGCCCGACAACGGCACGACCCAGGGATAAGCCTGCGTGCTTGTGGTGTGAGTGTTGACCTGGAATTCGCCGTCGACCGCCGTACCGCTGGCGTCGTAGCGCTGACCGAAGATGTCGAAGTAGTTGTTGACGTCCAGATGCGCCGTGTCCCAGATCGCAACGAATCCGCCGCCGTCCAAGGCCGCGAGCGATGGACGGGATTGTCCCCGCGTCGTACTGGTATGGATCTGGAATTCGTTGCCGGCTGCGGCGCCAGTGGCGTCGTAGCGCTGGCCATAGACCCCGGCGCCGTCGCCGTCCTGGTTCAAGGACTCCCAGGCAACCACGAAGCCGTGATCGGCCAGCACGGTGACGGTCGGCGCCGTCTGCTGGTTGGCTGTGGTTGTGTTGACCAGGAATTCTGACCCGACGGTATGGCCATCGGCGTCGTAGCGCTGGCCATAGATACCGTCGCTCGAGCCATCCTGGCCATCCGAGACCCAGACGATGACAAACCCGCCGTCGCTGAACACGGCGGCAGATGGCTCGTTCTGCGCATTGGGCGTATGGCTGTTGACCGCAAACTCCGGTTCCGACGGACCCACCACATCGATTGTGATCGTGGCGACGGAGACGTTGCCGTCGGCGTCGGTGACCTTGTAGTCGAAGCTGTCGGCGCCGGCGTAGCCCGCCGCCGGCGTATAGGACCAGGAGCCGTTGGCATTCAGCGTCAGCGTGCCGTGCGCCGGGCCCCTGGCCTGGGCATAGGTCAGCAGCTCCGGCGACGTTGCGTCATCGATCGCCCAGAGCTGGCCGGCGACCGTGCCATCCATGCTGACCGATGCAACGCCGTCCATCGCCTCGGGCAGTGCCGCAACAACGACATCGCCGTCGGCAAAGCGTAGCTTTTCGATACCGGTCAGACGATCCGTGCCGTCGGCCGGTGCCGCCCGTCGGTCTTCGACGATCGTCTCGACGCCATTCCGTCGCACCCAATAGTCGGCGATGTTGCCGCCATAGGCTGCGACGTCGGTGCCCGCACCGCCATCGAGAACATCATCGCCGCCATTGCCGCGAAGGACATCGTCGCCCGCGCCGCCGATCAGCGTGTCGCCGACAGCGCCGCCAGCCAGCCCATCGTTGCCGTCACTGCCGGAAAGATCTTGACCTTGCCCTTCGTAGACCTTGGCGAACACGCCATAGTCGCTGCCGTCCTGGCCTAGTGACGACCAGGCAACGGAAAACCCACCGTCAGGCCGGGACCAAACCGCTGGATTGGATTGGGCACCGGCGCTGTAGTCGCTAATTCGGAACTCGTCGCCGATACTGTTGCCTGCCGAGTTATAGCGTCGGCCATAAACGCCGTTGTCCGACCCATCTTGGCCAAAGGAACGCCAGCTGACGATAAAACCGCCATCCGCAAGTCCGGCTGCGACCGGCACGTGCTGACTATCCGTCGTGTAGCTGTTGACCTGGAACTCACCGCCGATCGTGTTGCCGGCATTGTCATATCGCTGCCCGAAGATGCCAAAGCTCGAACCATCTTGGCCGTCCGAGGGCCAGACAACCACGAAGCCACCACCCGACATTGCTGCTACGGACGGGACGTTCTGCACGCCTGTGGTGTAGACATTGTTGACACGGAACTCGGTGCTCAGCGCCGTACCGTTGGCATCGAAACGCTGGCCATAGATGCTGCTGGCGCTCCCATCCTGGCCTTCCGACTGCCAGACCACAACAAGACTGCCGTCCGATAGTTCGGCAGCGGACGGGTTGGCTTGCTCTCCGATCGTATGGCTATTGATGCCGAATTCACCACCGACCTTCATGCCGGTTGCGTCATAGCGTTGCCCATATACTCCTGCCAGATCGCCGTCTTGGCCCCGACTGCTCCAAGCCACGACAAAGCCTCCGTTGGACAAGGATGCAATCCAAGGTTCGGTTTGGTCGCCTGTCGTGTAGGTGTTGATCTGAAACTCATTACCGGTTTTGTTGCCGGCCGCGTCGAAACGCTGGCCAAAGACGCCGAGTGCACTTCCGTCCTGGCCGTAGGAGCGCCAGGCCGACACGAATCCGCCATCCGCCAGGGCGGCGACAAATGGGCGCGACTGATCGCTCGTTGCGTACGAGTTTATCTGAAACTCTTGACCAAGCTTCGCGCCATTCGCATCGAACCGCTGACCGAAAACGCTACTGGAACTGCCATCCTGCACGTCTGAGCGCCAGATAACCACAATGCTGCCGTCCGATAGGGTTGCGATCGACGGCTCGCGCTGAATGCCGCTCGTATAGCTGTTGACCTGGAATTCGGTGTCGCCGAAGACCTTGGTGTAGATGCCATAGTCGCTGCCGTCCTGGCCGAACGAATGCCAGGCCGCAACAAAGCCGCCGTCCGGGCGGCCGGCGACAACCGAAAAGCTCTGGTCGCCGGCCGTGTAATCGTTCAACCGGAACTCTTTGCCGACCCGGTTGCCGGCCGCGTCGTAACGCTGGGCATAGGCGCCGCTGCCGCTAACGCCGCCGTCCTGGAGGTCGGACGACCAACTGACGAGGAAGCCGCCGTCTGCCATGGCGGTAATCGTTGGTACGGACTGCGCGCCCGTCGTATAGGTATTGACCTGGAACTCGCCACCTACCGTCGCGCCGATGCCATCGTAGCGCTGGCCATAAATGCCGTAGCTGCTGCCGTCCTGGCCCAGCGACTGCCAGATGGCAACGAAACCGCCGTCCGCCAGCGCCGCGGCGGCAGGATAGGACTGGATGTCGTTCGAATACGTGTTGATCTCGAACTCGCCGCCGACAGCGACTCCCGTCACATCAAAGCGTTGGCCGGTAATGCCCTGAATGCTGCCGTCCTGCGACGACGCCCAGATCACGGCAAAGCCGCCGCCCGCCAGACCGACAACCGCCGGGTCGCGCTGATCGCCAACCGTCGTGGTGTTGATCCGGAACTCGCCGCCGACGGTGGCACCGCTGGCATCGTAACGCTGCCCATAGACGCCATAGCTATCGCCGTCCTGAAGGTTTGACCGCCAGGCGACGACGAAACCGCCGTCCGCCAACGCGCCGACCGCCGAAACGTTCTGAACGTCGGCAGTATGGGTATTGACGCGGAACTCATTGCCGACGGCCATGCCGCTGGCGTCGTAGCGCCGCCCGTAGATACCGAGATTGCTGCCGTCCTGTTCGGACGAGTGCCAGACAACGACGAAGCCGCCACCCGAGAGTGCGGTTATTCGCGGATCATATTGACCATCGACGTTGTATGTATTGACGCGGAACTCGGCATCGATCGCGTTGCCAATGGCATCGAACCGCTGGCCGTAGACGCCGTATCCCGATCCATCCTGGCCGTCCGAGCGCCAAACCACCACATGGCCGCCGTCGGGCAGGACCGCAATCGATGGCGTCGACTGTATGCCCGCCGTATAGCTGTTGACCTCGACTTCTTCGCCCAACGCAATGCCGCTTTCCGTCGGCCTCACGTCGATGGCGACGCGGGCAACCGAGACGTTGCCGTCGCCGTCGGTGACCTTGTAGTCGAAGCTGTCGGCGCCGGTGTAGCCAGGATTCGGGGTGTAGGACCACGAGCCATCGGCATTGAGGGTCAGTGTGCCGTTTGCCGGGCCCTTTGCCTGGGCGTAGGTCAGCAGTTCCGGAGACGTCGCCTCGTCGATCGCACCCAGCTGGCCGTTGACCGTGGCGTCCTTGCCGACCGCTGCAACGCCATCCACCGCTTCCGGCAGCAATGCCACATCGACGTCGCCGTTAGCAAAGCGCAGCGTTTCAATAGCGGTCAAACGATCCGTGCCGTCCGCCGGCGATACCCGCCGGTCCTCGACGACCGTCTCAAGGCCATTCCGCCGTACCCAATAATCCGCGATGTTGCCGCCATAGACCGCGACATCGATGCCGGCGCCGCCGTCGAGAACATCATCGCCGCCGTTGCCACGAAGGACGTCGTCGCCCGAAGCACCGCTCAAGCTGTCGCTGACGGCACTGCCGGCCAACGCATCGTTGCCGTCGCCGCCGCTCAGGCTCTGGCCGTCGCCCTCATAGACCTTCGCATAAACGCCGTAGCCACTGCCGTCCTGGTCTTGCGATTTCCAGGCCGTGACAAAGCCGCCGTCGGCCCGGCCTGCCACGACCGCGAAGCTCTGGTCCCCCGCCGTGTAGTCGTTCAGCCGGAACTCGCCGCCAACCGCGTTCCCCGTCGCGTCGTAACGTTGCGCGTAGGCGCCCATACCGGTCGCGCCGCCGTCCTGCAATTCCGACGACCAACTGACCAGGAAGCCGCCATCGGCCAGCGCCGTCACCGCGGCGACCGACTGCGCCCCCGTCACATGGCTGTTGACCTGGAACTCGCCGCCGACGGTTACGCCGGAAGCGTCATACCGCTGCCCATAAATGCCGTAGCCCGAACCGTCCTGACCAAGCGACTGCCACACCACCACGAACCCGCCATCCAACAGCGCCGCCGCCACCGGATAGGCCTGGATGTCACTGGTGTGCGTGTTGACCTCGAACTCGCCGCCCAACGCCACGCCCGCCGCGTCGTAACGCTGACCGGTAATGCCCTGAATGCTGCCGTCCTGCGACGACGTCCAGACCACCGCGAAGCCGCCCCCCGACAGCCCGATGACCCAAGGATCGCGCTGGTCGCCAACCGTTGTCGTGTTAATCCGGAACTCGCCGCCGACAGCCGTCCCGGTCGCGTCGTAACGCTGGCCATAGACGCCTAGCGTGTCACCGTCCTGGCCGCTCGATCGCCAGGCGATCACATAGCCGCCGTCCAATAGTCCGGCCACCGACGGCACCCATTGGTGATCCGTCGTGTAACTGTTCGCCCGAAACTCGCCGCCAACCGCTGTGCCGGCCGCGTCATACCGTTGCCCGTAGATGCCGAGACCGCCGCCGTCCTGACCGTCCGACGGCCAGACAACAACAAAACCGCCGTCCGACAACGCCGCCACCCGCGGTTCGTATTGATCGCCGACCGTATGGCTGTTCACCCGGAACTCACCGCCAACCGCTGTACCGGAAGCGTCATAGCGTTGGCCATAGGCGCCATAGCCAGAACCGTCCTGCAGGCTCGAACGCCACACAACCACATGCCCGCCGTCCGACAACACCGCAACCGACGGCGTCGACTGCTCGCCCGTGGTGTAGCTGTTCACCTGGAACTCGGTGTCCCCATAGACCTTGGCGAACACACCATAGTCGCTGCCGTCCTGGCCGAAGGACTGCCAGCTGATGACAAAGCCGCCGTCTGGACGGGCGTCGATGGCCTGAAGGCGCTGTTCGGCCGGCGTACCGGGCGTGTAGTCGCTGACCTGGAACTCGTCGCCGAGCGGATTGCCGCCGGTATCATAGCGCCGCGCAAAGACCTTGTTCTCGGGCGCGTTGACACTGTCATGTGACATCCAGGCGATGACAAAGCCGCCGTCAGCCAGGGCCGTCACGCGGGCATATGCCTGGTTGTTCGCTGTTTGCGTATTGACCTGAAACTCCGGACCGACAACACCGCCGGTGGCGTCGTAACGTTGGGCGTAGACGCCATAGCCGGAGCCATCCTGCCCGTTCGACACCCAGACGACGATGAAGCCGCCGTCATGCAACGCACCGATTGCCGACGACAGCTGGTCGCCGGTGGTGTGGCTGTTGACCTGGAACTCCACACCCATCCGGCTGCCGTTGGCGGCAAACCGCTGACCGTGGACGCCGTAGCCGTTACCGTCCTGGCCGTCCGACCGCCAGGTCACGACAAACCCACCGTCTAGCAGTGCCGTGACGACGGCTGCAGATTGCATGCCTGCCGTGTGGGTGTTGATCTGGAACTCACCGCCGACGACCTTGCCTTCGGCATCGTAGCGTTGGCCATAGATGCCGCGCTCGCTGCCATCCTGGCCCTCCGCCGACCAGGTCACGACGAAGCCATCATCTGGCAGCACGGCGATATCCGAGCCGCGTTGGGCGCCGGCGGTGGTGGTGTTTACCTGGAACTCACCGCCGACCGGCGTGCCGCTGGCGTTGTAGCGCTGGCCGAAGATACCGGTGCTACTGCCGTCCTGGCCATCGGACCACCAGACGACGATGAACGCGCCGTTCGAGAAGCTGGCGACCCGGGGGTTTTCCTGATGGCTGGTGGTATAGCTGTTGACCCGGAACTCCGGCCCGACGGCGTCGCCGGTCGCGTCGAAGCGCTGCGCGTAGACGTTGCTGGTGGCGCCTTCCTGATTGTCTGACCGCCAGGCGACCACGAAGCCGCCGTCGGGGAGGGTGGCCATATGACCCTTAGCTTGAAAGCCCGTCGTAAAGGTGTTGGCCCGGCGCTCCTCGCTCGTCGCGACGTTGGCCAATTGGTCGGCGACGTCGATGGTGATCTGCCCGACGGCGACATTGCCGCCGGCATCGGTGACCTTGTAGTCGAAGCTGTCGGCGCCGGTGTAGCCGGACGACGCGGTGTAGGTCCAGGAACCGCTGGCATTCAGCGTCAGCTGTCCGTGGGTCGCATCCTGTGCCAAGGCGTAGGTCAACAGCTCCGGCGCCGTCGCGTCGTCCGTCGCGCCCAATTGGCCGTTGATGGTGCCGTTCCTGCCGACCGAGGCAATGCCGCCCACCGGGGTCGGTAGCGTCGCGAGGTCGACATCGCCGTCGGCAAAGCGCAGGGTCTCGATGCCGGTCAGCGTGTCGGTGCCGTCCGCCGGCGTCGCCCGGCGGTCCTCGACGACCGTCTCAACGCCATTGCGACGGATCCAATAGTCCGCGATGTTGCCGCCGTAGATCGCGACATCGCTCCCGGCGCCGCCGTCCAGAACGTCATCACCGCCATCGCCACGCAATACATCATCGCCAGAGGCGCCGGAAATCAGGTCGCTGCCGCCATCGCCCAACAACGTATCGTGGCCGATGCCGCCGCTAATGACCAATCCGGCCGGGTCGTCATGGACGTCAATCACGACCTGACCAATCGAAACATTGCCGTCGGTGTCGGTAACTCGATAGTCAAAGCTGTCGACGCCGGCATAGCCCGGGTCCGGGGAATAGGACCAAGAACCGTCGGCGGCTAGCGTTAGCGTCCCGTTGGCCACGTCTTGGGCAATGGCATAGGTCAGCAAATTTGATGCCGTGACGTCGTCGACCGCGCTCAGCTGCCCTGCGACCGAACCGTCCTTCTCGACTGACGCTGAACTGTCGACGGTCTCCGGCGATGCCGCGACATCGACATCGCCATCGGCGAAGCGCAGCGTCTCGACGCCGGTCAGCGTGTCGGTGCCGTCCGCCGGCGTCGCCCGGCGGTCCTCGACGACCGTCTCCGAGCCATTGCGCCGGATCCAGTAGTCCGAAGCATTGCCGCCGTAGACCGCGACATCGCTCCCGGCGCCGCCATCCAGAACGTCATCACCGCCATTACCCTGCAGGACGTCGTCACCCAACCCACCGCTCAGAACATCACCGCCAAGCCCGCCGGCCAACGCATCGGGACCGTCGGTAGAGGTCGACATGCTGCCGGAAAGGTCGAGCCGGTACATCCGGGCATAGGCGGTGCCCTGAATCACGCCGACTTGCGTGTCCGACCACCAGCTGAACAACACCCGTCCATCCGACGCCGTTGCGACGGACGAGTTGCGCGGCCCCTCCTGAGCGGCGGTCTCCGAAACCAGAAACTCGCCCCCGATGGCCTGCCCGGCACTGTCGTAGCGCCGTGCATAGGCGCCCAGGCCGCTGTCGTAGTGGAGCCCCGAGGTGATCGCCGAGTGATACCAGGTGACGACAAAGCCGCCGTCCGGCAACGCCGCCACGTTCGAGCCGGATTGATTGCCCGATGTCGTCTCGTTGACCCGGAACTCGTCGCCAACGCTGTTGCCGTCGGCATCAAAGCGTTGACCGTAAACCCCGCCGGAATCACCATCCTGGCCGTCGGTCTGCCAGATCACAACAAAACCGCCGTCGGCAAGGCCGGCTACCGTCGCGGCTCCTTGATAGCCCGCCGTCGTGCTGTTGATCTGGAACTCACTGCCGACGGTTGTGCCGGTGGCATCATAACGCTGGCCGAAAACCCCGCCGCCGTCGCCGTCCTGGCCGTCCGAACGCCAGGTGACGACAAAGCCGCCACCGGACAGACGGCTTATATTGACGTCCGACTGCGTGCCGGCAGTGGCCGTGTTGACCCGGAACTCCGCCGTGCCAACGGCCGCACCGTTCGCATCATAGCGCTGGCCATAGACGCCCCATTCGCTCCCGTCCTGGAGGTTCGAGATCCAGACGGCGACAAAGCCACCATCGGCAAGGGCCTCGACACGCGGATTGAGTTGATAGTCCGCCGTCGTCGTGTTGATCCGGAACTCCGCGCCAACGGCCGTGCCTGAGGCGTCGTAGCGTTGCCCGTAGGCGCCCGACTGCGATCCGTCGTGATAGGAATACCAGGTGACGACAAAGCCGCCGTCGATCAGCGCGGTGACATTCGCGCCTTCCTGAATGCCGGTCGTATGGGAGTTGACCTGGAATGCGGAGCCAATTGGCGTACCGTCGTCGTTGAATCGGCGGCCAAAGACGCCCCAACTGTCGCCATCGGCGGCATGCGACATCCACACCAATACATAACCGCCGCCAGACAACAGCGCGCCCACCGGGTGATGCTCGGTGTGCGGCGACTGGTCGCTGACAACGAACTTGTCGCCCAGCACGGACCAGGCAGATGGCTCGGCGGACACATCGACCCCGACGGTCGTCACATCGCGCAAACCGCCGGCGTCCGTCGCCGTGATCTCAAAACTGTCGGCCCCGGTAAAGTCGGCCGCCGCCTCATACTCATAGTCGCCCGTCGCGGCATTCGTTATCCGTACCCGGCTACCTGAGGACAACGTAACCCAGCCATTCGCGTCCGGTGTGCCGGGGATGCCGAAGGTCAGGTTCTCCACCCCGCCGTCGTCCGTCGCGCCGACCGAACCCGATGCCAGACCGCCTGACGTCACCGAGACCACGCCCGCCGTCACATCCGGCGATGCCGCGACATCGACATCGCCATCGGCGAAGCGCAGCGTCTCGACGCCGGTCAGCGTGTCGGTGCCGTCCGCCGGCGTCGCCCGGCGGTCCTCGACGACCGTCTCCGAGCCATTGCGCCGGATCCAGTAGTCCGAAGCATTGCCGCCGTAGACCGCGACATCGCTCCCGGCGCCGCCATCCAGAACGTCATCACCGCCATTACCCTGCAGGACGTCGTCACCCAACCCACCGCTCAGAACATCACCGCCAAGCCCGCCGGCCAACGCATCGGGACCGTCGGTAGAGGTCGACATGCTGCCGGAAAGGTCGAGCCGGTACATCCGGGCATAGGCGGTGCCCTGAATCACGCCGACTTGCGTGTCCGACCACCAGCTGAACAACACCCGTCCATCCGACGCCGTTGCGACGGACGAGTTGCGCGGCCCCTCCTGAGCGGCGGTCTCCGAAACCAGAAACTCGCCCCCGATGGCCTGCCCGGCACTGTCGTAGCGCCGTGCATAGGCGCCCAGGCCGCTGTCGTAGTGGAGCCCCGAGGTGATCGCCGAGTGATACCAGGTGACGACAAAGCCGCCGTCCGGCAACGCCGCCACGTTCGAGCCGGATTGATTGCCCGATGTCGTCTCGTTGACCCGGAACTCGTCGCCAACGCTGTTGCCGTCGGCATCAAAGCGTTGACCGTAAACCCCGCCGGAATCACCATCCTGGCCGTCGGTCTGCCAGATCACAACAAAACCGCCGTCGGCAAGGCCGGCTACCGTCGCGGCTCCTTGATAGCCCGCCGTCGTGCTGTTGATCTGGAACTCACTGCCGACGGTTGTGCCGGTGGCATCATAACGCTGGCCGAAAACCCCGCCGCCGTCGCCGTCCTGGCCGTCCGAACGCCAGGTGACGACAAAGCCGCCACCGGACAGACGGCTTATATTGACGTCCGACTGCGTGCCGGCAGTGGCCGTGTTGACCCGGAACTCCGCCGTGCCAACGGCCGCACCGTTCGCATCATAGCGCTGGCCATAGACGCCCCATTCGCTCCCGTCCTGGAGGTTCGAGATCCAGACGGCGACAAAGCCACCATCGGCAAGGGCCTCGACACGCGGATTGAGTTGATAGTCCGCCGTCGTCGTGTTGATCCGGAACTCCGCGCCAACGGCCGTGCCTGAGGCGTCGTAGCGTTGCCCGTAGGCGCCCGACTGCGATCCGTCGTGATAGGAATACCAGGTGACGACAAAGCCGCCGTCGATCAGCGCGGTGACATTCGCGCCTTCCTGAATGCCGGTCGTATGGGAGTTGACCTGGAATGCGGAGCCAATTGGCGTACCGTCGTCGTTGAATCGGCGGCCAAAGACGCCCCAACTGTCGCCATCGGCGGCATGCGACATCCACACCAATACATAACCGCCGCCAGACAACAGCGCGCCCACCGGGTGATGCTCGGTGTGCGGCGACTGGTCGCTGACAACGAACTTGTCGCCCAGCACGGACCAGGCAGATGGCTCGGCGGACACATCGACCCCGACGGTCGTCACATCGCGCAAACCGCCGGCGTCCGTCGCCGTGATCTCAAAACTGTCGGCCCCGGTAAAGTCGGCCGCCGCCTCATACTCATAGTCGCCCGTCGCGGCATTCGTTATCCGTACCCGGCTACCTGAGGACAACGTAACCCAGCCATTCGCGTCCGGTGTGCCGGGGATGCCGAAGGTCAGGTTCTCCACCCCGCCGTCGTCCGTCGCGCCGACCGAACCCGATGCCAGACCGCCTGACGTCACCGAGACCACGCCCGCCGTCACATCCGGCGATGCCGCGACATCGACATCGCCATCGGCGAAGCGCAGCGTCTCGACGCCGGTCAGCGTGTCGGTGCCGTCCGCCGGCGTCGCCCGGCGGTCCTCGACGACCGTCTCCGAGCCATTGCGCCGGATCCAGTAGTCCGAAGCATTGCCGCCGTAGACCGCGACATCGCTCCCGGCGCCGCCATCCAGAACGTCATCACCGCCATTACCCTGCAGGACGTCGTCACCCAACCCACCGCTCAGCATGTCGGAGCCGGCGCTGCCGGCAAGGCCGTCATCGCCGCCGCTGCCGACCGCTGTCTGACCATTGTTGCCGCCAGCTCCGGCATAGATCTTCGTGACGATGCCTTCCTCGCTGCCGTCCTGGCCGACCGACGCCCAGCTCACAACAAAGCCACCGTCGGCTCGCGCCGCCACGCTCGGGCGGATCTGCCGGTCGAGCGTCGTGTCGTTGATCCGGAACTCACTGCCGACTGGCCGGCTCAGCGCGTCATAGCGCTGGCCGTAAACCCCATCCGCCGAACCGTCCTGAAGGTTCGAGTACCAGACCACGACGAAGCCGCCGTCCGTCAGTCCGGCCAGCACCGGGTGGAACTGAATGTCGGTGACATGCGTGTTGATCTGGAATTCGTCGCCGACCGTATTGCCACTGGCATCATAGCGCTGGCCGTAAACACCCCATTCGCTGCCGTCCTGATAGCGCGAGTGCCAGGCAACGACGAAGCCGCCGTCGGCGAGCTCGGCTATCACGGACTCGTCCTGTGCGCCCGCGGTATAGCTGTTGACGCGGAATTCGCCGCCCAGCGCCGTTCCGTTCACGTCGTAGCGTTGGCCGTAGACGCCAAAGCCGTCGCCGTCCTGGCCGTCCGAGCTCCAGGTAACCACAAAGCTGTCGTTCGACAGGACCGCCACCGAGGCAGCGTGTTGATTGCCCGTCGTGAAAGTATTGATCTGGAATTCGGGCCCGGTGGCGACGCCAGCCGCGGTGTAGCGCTGGCCGACGATTGCCGTCTGGGAGCCGTCGATGTTGTCCGAGTACCAGACCACGACAAACCCGCCGCCGGAAAATGCCGACACCGATGGCGTGTATTGGTGATTGGTGGTGGACGTGTTGACACGGAACTCGCTGCCGACTGCGGCGCCCGCGCCATCGTAGCGCTGCGCGTAGATGCCCCGACCGCTGCCGTCTTGGCCGTCCGACTGCCAGCTCACCACAAAGCCGCCGCCGGACAGCGCCGCCACCTGCGGCGTGAACTGGTCGCCGGTGGTGTGGCTGTTGACCCGGAACTCACCGCCCAGCGCCGTGCCGGCGGCGTTGAAGCGCTGGCCGTAAACCCCCAGACCGCCGCCGTCCTGGCCGGTCGAATGCCAAACCGTGACAAGACTGCCGTCTGATAGCACTGCGACCGACGGATAGTTCTGGCCCAGCGCCGTGTGCGCATTAACCTGAAGCTCGCTGCCGGCCGTCACCGCCGTCGTCGCGGGCACCACGTCGACGTTGATCGTCGCCACCGAGACATTGCCGTCGGCATCGGTGACCTTGTAATCGAAGCGGTCGGCGCCGACATAGCCCGCCGTCGGGGTATAGGACCAGGAACCGGCGGCATTGAGCGTCAGCGCGCCGTGTGCCGGGCTCTGCGCCACCGCATAGCTCAGTAGCTCCGGCGCAGTGGTGTCGTCGGTCATGCTGAGCTGACCGGTGACGCTGCCGTCCTTGCCGACGGACGCAAGACCGTCAGCCGCCTCAGGCGATGCCGCGACATCGACATCGCCATCGGCAAAGCGCAGGGTCTCGACGCCGGTCAGCGTGTCGGTGCCGTCCGCCGGCGTCGCCCGACGGTCTTCCACGACCGTCTCCGAGCCATTGCGCCGGATCCAGTAGTCCGAAGCATTGCCGCCGTAGACCGCGACATCGCTCCCGGCGCCGCCATCCAGAACGTCATCACCGCCATTACCCTGCAGGACGTCATCACCTGACCCACCGCTCAGCATGTCGGAGCCGGCGCTGCCGGCAAGGCCGTCATCGCCGCCGCTGCCGACCGCTGTCTGACCATTGTTGCCGCCAGCTCCGGCATAGATCTTCGTGACGATGCCTTCCTCGCTGCCGTCCTGGCCGACCGACGCCCAGCTCACAACAAAGCCACCGTCGGCTCGCGCCGCCACGCTCGGGCGGATCTGCCGGTCGAGCGTCGTGTCGTTGATCCGGAACTCACTGCCGACTGGCCGGCTCAGCGCGTCATAGCGCTGGCCGTAAACCCCATCCGCCGAACCGTCCTGAAGGTTCGAGTACCAGACCACGACGAAGCCGCCGTCCGTCAGTCCGGCCAGCACCGGGTGGAACTGAATGTCGGTGACATGCGTGTTGACCCGAAACTCGCCGCCGACCGTATTGCCGCTGGCATCGTAGCGCTGGCCGTAAACACCCCATTCGCTTCCGTCCTGATATCGCGAGTGCCAGGCAACGACGAAGCCGCCGTCGGCGAGCTCGGCGATCATGGGCTCGTCCTGTGCGCCCGCGGTGTAGCTGTTGACGCGGAATTCGCCGCCCAGCGCCGTCCCGTTCACGTCGTAGCGTTGGCCGTAGACGCCAAAGCCGTCGCCGTCCTGGCCTTCCGAGCCCCAGGTGATGACGAAGCTGTCGTCGGACAGGACACGAACGCGCGGGAAATACTGCTTGTCCGCCGTATGGGTGTTGATCTGGAATTCGGGCCCGGTCGCAACGCCGGCGGCCGTGTAGCGCTGGCCGACGATCGCCGTCTGGGAGCCGTCGATGTTGTCCGAGTACCAGACCACGACAAACCCGCCGCCCGAAAACGCCGATACAGATGGCCGGCGCTGATGGTTGGTGGTCGAGGCGTTGGCCCGGAACTCGCCGCCGACCTTGTTGCCGGCGGCGTCATGGCGTTGCCCGTAAACACCAAACCCGCTGCCGTCCTGGCTGTCAGATTCCCAAACGACGACAAAGCCGCCGCCGGACAGCGCCGAAACACGAGGATGGCGTTGATCGTTGGTGGTGTGGGTGTTGATGAGGAATTCAGTGCCGAGCGCGGAGCCCGCGGCATCGAAACGCTGGCCGTAGGCGCCCATACCGCCGCCATCCTGGCCATCCGAATACCAGACCGTGACAAAGCTGCCGTCGGCGAGCACCGCCACCGATGGAATTGATTGGGCGAGCGCGGTGTGGGTATTGACCTGGATTTCGGTGCCGGCGGTGACGGCGGTCGTCGGCGGCACGACCTCGACGGTGATCGTGGCGACCGAGACATTACCGTCTGCGTCAGTGACGCGGTAGTCGAAGCTGTCGGCGCCGGTGTAGCCGGCGTTGGGGGTGTAGGTCCAGGAGCCGTCGGCATTCAGCGTCAGCGTGCCGTGCGCTGTGTCCTGCGCTTTTGCGTAGGTCAGCAGCTCCGGCGCGGTGGCGTCGTCGGCCACGCTGAGCTGGCCGGTGACGTTGCCGTCCTTGCCGACCGACGCAAGGCCGTCGGTGGCGAAGGGCAGGGTGGAGACGAGGACGGCCTGATCCGCGAACTGGAGGCGTTCGATGCCGGTCAGCGTATCGGTGCCGTCGTCGCCGTTGGTGGTGCCGTTGAGGTCGCGGACGGTGAGGCCGCCGGCTGTGCCGATGATCTCGTAGTCGGCGCGGTTGCCACGATAGACCGCGGTGTCGAAACCGCTGCCGCCGATCAGCGTATCGTCGCCGCTGCCGCCGGTCAGGCGGTCGCTGCCGCCGCCGCCGTCGATCACGTTGGCGTCAGCGCTGCCGAACACGGTGTCGGCCCAGGCCGAGGCGACGACGTTCTCGACGCTGCGCAGCCGGTCGCCCTCAGCCTCGCCACCTTCCGACGCATCGCGGCCGAGATGGACCGCGACCTCGTCGCCGGAGTGGGCGTAGGAGGCGGTGTCGATGCCGGCGCCGCCATCGAGCCAGTCGGCGCCGCTGCCGCCGTGCAGCGCGTCGTCGTCGTCGCCGCCCAGCAGCCGGTCGTCGCCGGCCTCGCCGTAGAGGAGGTCGGCGCCGGCCTTGCCGCGTACGCGGTCATCGCCCGTGCCGCCGGAGAGGTAGTCGTCGCCGGCCTCGCCGGAGATATGGTCGTCCCCGCCGGCGCCGGCCAGGAAGTCGGTGCCGGCCGTGCCGGTCAACACCTCGTCCCTCGCGTCGCCCTCGATGACCGAGGCCTCGGAGAGTGTGACGACGCTGCCGTCGCTGAACTGCAGCTTCTCGATGCGGCTGTCGGCGTTGGCCCAGTCGACCAGGCGCACGCGGTCGCTCAATGCGAGCACGGGCATGTCCGGGCTCAACGGGCTGCGCAGGCCGAACAGCAGGTCGTGCGGATCGTCCGGGTTGGCGCCGATGCGGTCGAAGCCGAAGACCAGATCGGCGAGCGTGATACCGGCCCCGAATTTCAGCGTATCGACGCCGCCGTCCGACTGTTTGCGCTCGGATTCCGGCACGGTCTGATACTCCACCACGACGGCGTCACGCGTGCCGGTATGCGTAACGTATTCGTACTTCGTGCGCTGGACGTCACGCCATTCCTGTCGGATTTCCTTGACGTAGTAGGTCTCGGTGATCAAGCCATAGGTGAAGGCATCCCCACCGCCAGGACCGTCATATGCCGTGTAAACCTGGCCGGTATAGGCGCTCCAGGTAATGTCTTCGCCGGATCCGCCGCTGATATATCGCCAGCCGACCAAGGTCTGGTCTTCGCCCTGATAGGTATAGACCGGGCGGACGCCGACCTGTCGCGTAACTTGCTTGGGCACGTTGACTTCGTAGGTGTAGAGCTCGCGCGCCGTATAGGTGATGGGCGTCAGGACCTGATAGTCGAAATTGACCGGCTGCACGGTCTCGACAGGCACCTCGGTGGTGGTGACCTCGTCGTACCAGTGGCCGTCCAGCATGTGGTCGATGCCGTCGCCGCGGCCGTATTCGTAGATGTCGTCACCGAGCCCGCCTTCGAGCGCGTCGTCGCCGCGGCCACCGGTCAGGATGTCGGCACCGGCGCCGCCCTGGAGCAGGTTGTCTTGCGTGTCGCCGGTCAGGACGTCGTCAAAATCGGAGCCCGACAGGTTCTCGATGCCCTGCAGCACGTCGCCCTCGGCGTCGCCGCCGCGGCCGCGTCGGGTGGCGAGGTTGACGTCGACGCCCGTGGCCGACGCGCCATAGGCGGCGGTGTCGCGGCCGGCGCCGCCGGTCAGCAGGTCGGCGCCGGCGCCGCCGGCGAGCGCGTCGTCGCCGGTGCCGCCGTCGAGCTGGTCGTCGCCGGCGCCGCCGAACAGCGCATCATCGGCGCCCTGGCCGGAGATGTTCACCGCGTCCGTTCCGGTGGTCCAGAACACGTCGGAGGCGATGCCGCCGATCGCCATCTCGGCGTTGATCTGGCCGAGATCGATGGCGAGGCCGAGCGGGCCGTCGGCGATCACCAGGTCGAAGCCGTCGCCGGCGTCGATCAACAGCCCGCCCTGATCGTCGACCACCCGGTCGTCGGAATCGATCATCAGGATGTCGTCGCCGGCGCCGGCCGAGAAGTCGTCCTCGCCGGTGCCGCCGATCAGGATGTCGTCGCCGGCGCCGCCGATGAGCACATCATCGCCAGAGCCGCCGTCGATCCGGTCGTCGCCGATGTTGCCCGTCAGCGTGTCGTCGCCGCCACCGCCGACCATGGCCGCCGGCGCGGTGGCGCTCGACGACAGGATGTCGTTGCCGTCGCCGCCGACCACCGCCTCGAAGCCGTGGGCGGCGATGTCGATGGTGCGGCCGACGCTGCCCTCGATGACCAGCGTATCGCGGCCGTCGCCGCCGGAGATATTGGCCATGTTGTCGGCGTCGTCGATGACGATGATGTCCTGGCCGCCGCCGCCGTGCAGCGTGTCGCTGCCGGCGCCGCCGACCAGCTTGTCGTCGCCCTCGCCGCCGGTCAGCACGTCGGCGCCGTCGCCGCCGTAGGCCGCGGTCAGGCCGTCGGCCGTCAGGTCGACGCTGATGCCGGCCGCACCGTCGCCGGCGGCGCGGATCTGGCTGCCGTCGTCTTTGCGGATGGTGACGCTGCCGTCGGCATTCTGACGCAGGCCGGTGGTGCCGTAGCCCAGGCCGACGTCGCCGAACGTGCCGGTGCTGCCGTCGGACTTGCGGTAGCGGCCTGTGCCGAGCACGACGTTGCCGTTGTTCTCCCGGTGCTGGCCGTCGCTCGTGAGCGTCACCTCGGTGATTCCTGCGGCGTCCAGGCCGACAAACTCGCCGGGGTCCGTGATGCCGTCCTGGTCCAGGTCCTGCCAGACGCCGAACTTCGACCATTCGGCATCGGCCGAGCTGAGCACGCCGTCGTCGTTCCTGTCGAAGAATTTGAGGCCGTCGAGGTCGGTCTCGGCGCCCAGCACGTAGGCGCGGAAGGCGATCTCGTCGAAGTCGGCGATCAGGCCGTCGCTGTTCTTGTCATAGGCCAGGAAGCCGTCGTCCGGCGCCACCCAGCCGACGCGGTGGAGGAAGCCGGAGGCGTCCAGCGCGAACTGCGCCGGCGAGTCGTTGAAATGCACCAGCTCCAATCCGTCGCCGTCGAGATCCAGCACCAGCGGCAGGGCGCCGCCGCCGTCGCCGCCCGGGCCACCGTCACCGTCGGCCGGGGGATTGTAGTATTGCGGGATCTTGTTGGTCTCGGGCGGCGTGTCGAAGTTCAGCAGCTTGCCGTTATAGAAATAGCCGGCCAGCACCGGCTCGTTGTCGTGGCCGTAGGTCCAGTGCCAGTTCTTCGGATCGTTGGCCGCGGCTTGGCGCGCCTGCTTCTCGGCCAGCAGCGCCGCCTCGTACTGGGCGATCGATTGCGCCCGCGTCAGATCGTAGAGCGCCTGCGTCTCGCCGCCGACCAGCGCCGTGTCGAGCTGCAGCGCCGCCGCCCGGCGCTGGCTCTCGGCCCAGCGCGCCTGCGCTTCGGCGCCGCCGGCGTCGACCATGGCCAGGAACGTCGCCTCGTCAGTGCGATAGAAGCTCCAGTCCCAGGCCGCGGTCAGGTCGTCGTCCATCTCGGCCAGTGTCTGCGCGGTCGAGCGGTAGAGCGCGCGCTTCACGTAGATGTCGCCGCCCTCGAGCTGCACGGACTTGAGCTGGTCCAGCGCGCCGGCCTCTATCGCCGCCTGGGCCGTGCTGTAGTGCGGAAAGCCGAAATTGTCGGTCTCGGCGTCGCTGCGGCCCCAGAAATAGCCGGTCACGTCCTTGCCATACTTGTACTTGGCCTCGTGCACGTTGGCGACGCGGCCGCCGGCCTTGGCCGTGAAGATGTTCAGGAAGTCGGCCGCCGCCTGGCCCATCTCGACGACGACACCGGCCCCCAGCCCGTTGTCCGAGCCATAGCCGTCGATCAGGAAATGCTCGTCCCGGAAGCGCACGTTCGAATGCCCGATCGGCCCCACGCTCTTGCCACCCCCGAACAGCCCGCCGATCGAGGTGCCGAAGAACGAGCCTGCGAAGAACACGGCGGCGAGGGCGACGATGGCAGTTGCCGGATTAGAGCCGAGTGCAGCGGCGAAGAGACTTTTAGCACTGCCAATGCCAAAAGCAGTCGAGGATGCTACTGCGGTTGCAGCAAGGCTGCCAATAGCGCCGCCGATGGCTTGCCCCTTGGGGTTGCCGCCATCGAAGATGGTGGTCGCGAGTTTGGAGCCGAAATAGGAACCGACGGCCGTGGCGGCCGACACCTGGAGTGCCTGCTGAAAAGACGCGGTGGCAATCCACGACTGCGAAGTAGCTCCGAGTTTCTCAGCGACTCGGACACCGATCTGCTGGGCGGCCGTACGGCCGAAAATGCCCCCGATAAGTTCGCCATACTCAGCATTGACACCAATGGCGTCTGCCAGCTCGGCACCGATTTCCGTGCCGACAAGATTGCCGACTGCGTTGATGCCGGCCTGCACGACACCTGTCGCGAGGCCGTCAGCGGTGATACCTGAGAAATCCTCGCCATATGCGGCTTGGGCGAGCGTGCTCAGCGTTGTGCTGATAAGCACCTCACTGGCAATTTGTAGGGCTTCATTATCGTCGATAAATGCTTCCGCGAGCTGCGATCCGATGAAGGACGCGGCGCCGGATACCAACTGCTGACCGAACTCGTTCGCATTAAAGTCGAAATCAATGCTACCACTATTGCTGCTGCCTTCGGATCCAGCAGTCGCACCGCCAGTGCTTGTCGGATCGACGATCGATGTCTCTGCACGGCCCAGGGTTGCGTTGATCTTCTCTTGGTAGGCCGCATAGATCGTCCCTGCTCCGGCAAGACCTACGGAGTCATTTGGATCGACTCGATCGAATCCGGAGCTGTCAGTGAATCCATCCGCAAAATCGGAAAAATCTCGAGCTTGATCAATTTGTCCAAATGAAAACCGAGTTTGAACCGGCTCCCAGGCGTCTGATTCAGTACTTTCAAAATTGTAAAGCTCATGTCTACTCAGTCCTAAACCCAACTCTGAGTCGTCCTGACTGAATATTACTTGAGGCGTGCCATCGCCAAAGAGTACGGCAAGCTGTTGACCTTCGGGATTGCCGCTTTCATCAAAAAACTGATATGTGGCCCAAGCGCCTCCGGCTGAAATACCTTCTGAGCTAAACTCGGCGGTCAATGTTTCTTGGAGGTTGGATCCATTATCAGCTTCATAAGAAACAATCGTGGTTCGTAGATAACCCCCGGATCCATTCGGTCGATCTGTTGCGACTGGATCAGAAGTTGCGACGTAGGATTGTTGAATTAAGCCATTTAAGAAGCTTTGAACAGGCGCGTCAGTAGTGTCGCTTGCAAACTGACGGTCTGAAGGAAATATACTCGCCTTCCTTCGCATCTGATCGGCAATGTAGTCTTGGGACAGATTGCTACGATCGATTGCCTCCTGCAGTGTAAGCGTTGTTACAGGAGATTCTCCCGCAGACAGGCCGTCGTACACCGGGTCCAAGTCCGAAACAAAGTAACGTTGTCCATCGATTTCTAAATCTAATACATACGCCTGTCCCGCCCGACCAACCGAAAGACTACCATTGTCTTCGGGAATTAGCACATCGTTGAGATTATTCCCAAAAGCGGATTCAAAGTGGGTAAGGTCTGTTATATATTTTTCAAAATTTCTCCAATAAACATGTTCTGAAAATGGACCGTATGAGTCTGTTTGTATTACCTTGTACTGCTCCCCTATCTGAACAGCATAGTCAGTTACGATATCTGGACCGCTAAAAATATTTCTAATATTCGGATCTCTAGAGATTTTTGGTGTTTTAACTCCAAAAACAGATAAAATACGTGAAGCGACATCACCAACGAAGCCTACACCTGCCCAAAACGCTCCACCCTGCCCTGGTGTTGCCGTGTTTGTGACTTTGTTATATTTATCAGGAAATTTCTCATATAATGCAATCGTGTTGATTCCGCCAGATGAATCACCATGAAGATCAATAACTGGATCAACATTTCCTTGTTGAATAATTAGATCGCGAGTTTTTTCGGCCCATAAAATAAACCCATCCGATTGAATTCCACCACCTACAATTGCTAATAATGCTGTGTTAAAAGCATCTGCTTGATTTCTTAGCGTTCCATCAGATGCAAAGACAAAAGAGTCATTTTTATTATTTTTTACTGCTAGATAATTACCTCCCGTGGATGCCTTTTCTCCGGCGAAGAATTCGTACTTATCTTCTATATCCAAACGTATGTTCTTAAAATTTTGAATAATCACATCGTTTGCGCCGTCTTTTTCAAGACTAGTTTGCAAACGATCAAATATGGTATCTCTAACGTTCTCAAAATTCCTCGCATTAAAACTCGGAAGATTTTCGGTTTCATAGGCAATATAACTCAATATAGATGTTTCAACGATTTCGCGTAGTGATAATTCATTTCTCACGAGCTTTCCCTCCAAATTAATCTGCTAATCTGGGAATGAGTATATTTGTGAGTTTTTTTCGATTCATGTTTATTTTGTCAATATTTTTGCATTTTGTTAAAATATATCTATTTATATCTAGTGAATACGTGTATTCATTGTGCAAATATATATTTTGATTTATTCTTCTATTCATAACAATATGAGAGGTCTTGTTTAATATTTCACCATTGTTCCTTAAGGCACTTCGTTTTTCTACAAACTCATACTCAGCAGTTATCTGCTTTATTGGTTTGGCTGTGATGCAGACCTGTCCAGAGTCCAGTGGCATCGCGCATAGTGGATGATCAGCACTAGCGAGTTCAAAGCGATACATGCCCGGGCGCAACTTGCTTATGCTATTTCGGCGGGAACTAGTGACCTCTGCTTCAACGAAGGCGTATCCGGCAACTCGAAGAAACTCAGACATTTGATGCCTGCAAATATTGCTGCAACCACCAAAGCGATACTGCGAAGTCCGCTCGGCGATGATGTGAATTTCAACAATGCCTGCGTGGAAAAATCCTTCCACGTCTCTAGTCGGTCTATAGATCTGTAAACCAGCATCGCGTTCGCAGATTTGATCGAATTTTGCAGTCGAAGGTGATGTTCCTTCAAACCGTAAGGAACACCCCGCTGTAGTCGTTGCGATGATAATAAAAATAACCCACGATATTTTATAGTTCATCATTTTCCAAGAACCTACCTAATGTAATATTCTGTTTAACAACATCATCGTCGGAAAGCCAATGTTCCTGTATTGAAATTCATTATTTTCACTTGCAGATCCTGTTACCTTGTTTTCCATATCCACCATCTGTCCGTGTCTGAAAACTGCTCAGTCGATCCGCAATACCAAACAGGCTGACAGGAACTTCACCGAGGTTTCACCACTCCACGACACTCACGCCCTGCCCACCGGGTGCGGGCTGCAGGGACTTCACCTTGCGGCCCTTGAAGGTTTCTTCTTTTAGTTGGCGCATGGCTTCTTCGGTGCCGCCGAAGGGACAGACGAGGTCGATGAGCCAGAGCTGGTCGCCGGAGCGCCATTCGGCGGGCGCGAGGCGACGGACTCCGGAAGCGAGACGGGCGGCGGCCTCGTCGTTGAGGAACGCCCAGGAGGCGAAGGCGACGGGCAGGTTGTCGCGGCGCCAGAGCCGGAACTGCTTCAGGCCGATCGGCGGCATCAGCAGCCATTCCAGGTCCTGCACGAACATGTGCTTGTGCAGCGGCGAATGCATCATCACCCAGGCCGCCTGGCCGAGGATGCTCGAGAGGTCAGGCGTGATGTTCGGGCGCTGGGGGGCGGCGCCGGCCTGGTCCGCCGGGCCAGCCTCGGCGGCGGCTTGCGGCTCGGCGGCCGGCGGTTCGCCTGCTTGCGGCGCCGTGGCCGGGGGCGGCGTGGCGGCGGCGCCGTTGCCGGCCTCCGCGCCGCTGCTGTCGTCGTCGCTGTTCGAGGCGGTGGTGGGGTCGGTCTCGTTGCCGGCGGTGATGTCGGTCATGTCCGTGCTCCGTTGCTGGTGCGCCGTGCCGCGATGCAGGCGTGGCGCCAACGGCGCGCGGTCTGTCGCGCGCCTGTCGAAGTGTGGCACGGATCGGGGCGGGTCAGGATTTGATCTGCGGTCGTGCCAGTGGGGCGGTGGCGGTCGTGTCGGTGTGCCGGGACTTGCGCGACCGGTACCGGTGGCGACGGCGCATGGATGCCGGCCTGCGCCGTTATGACGGGGGAGGGGGCGAACGCACGTCTGCGTAACCGCGACAGCCTCACATTGTCATGCCCGGGCTTGACCCGGGCATCCAGAGCGGCATTCGCGCGTTGTCGCGGCTCGTCCAGCTTCCTGCCTGTCGCAACCGTTTGTCTGGATCCCTGGATCAAGTCTGGGGATGACCAAAAGTGACTCGGGAGTGACCAAAAGCGACTCGTGGATGACCATGGGTGAAGCATGGACGAGGGGTGGGCGGCGGTTGGAGACCGTCGTGACGTCGGCTTCATCGTCATGCCGGCGGCGGCCGGCGTCCGGGGCTTGCGTTCACCGCTGAACGGTTCAGAGAGGTACGGATCATCGGCGCCGATTGGCGTCGGCGCGATGACCTGTCGGCGGTTGGCATGCGTCGCGGGCGGCAATGACGCGTGGCCGTGACGTGTGTCGGAAACGGCAAGCCCGGATGCCGGCCGGCGGCGGCATGACGGTGTTGCGATGAGATTGTGCGGGTGAGTTGCCGTCGTCCGAATTGCGGTGACGGTTTGGTCGCGGTACGTCAGATACGGAGACTCAGCGAGACTCGGATACGTCACATCGACCCCCAACTTCACAACCGCAAATGACTCGACAGATCGACCATCGATTGCGGCTACGACCCGAACACAATCTTCGACCGGAATCGGTTCTGAACGCAAGGGTTGAGTCGCGGACTGGGCGAAAAAAGTTGCTCAGCGCTCGCGAATGGCCTCGTCGCGGTAGCGCAACAGCGGCGTCAGCACGTATTCGATGACCCGGCGCTGGCCGGTCTTGATGTCGACCGTCACCGCCATGCCCGGCGTCAGGCGCATGTCGTTGCCGTCGGCGCGGATGGTCTCGCGCGACATGGCGACGCGGATCGGGAACACGAGGCCCATACCTTCGCGCTCGATCGCGTCGTCGGAAACGTGCAGAACGTCGCCCGAAATGGTGCCGTACTTGGTGAACGGAAACGACTCGACCTTGATCTCGACGGCCTCGCCCGCGGCGACGAAACCCTTATCCTTGTTGAGCATCATCGCTTCGACCTCGAGCCGCTCGTCGTCCGGCACGATGATCATCAGCTGCTCGTCGGTGGTGACGACGCTGCCGACGGTATGCACGGCGAGCTGGTGCACCATGCCGTCGACCGGCGCGACGAGCTGGTTGCGCTCGTCGCGGCGCACGGCCTTCTTCAGCTCCTCGGCCAGCCCCGCGATTTCTTTCCGCAGGTCCTCGCGTTCGGCTACGGCGTTGGCGAGGAATTCGGCCTGGGTCTCGGCCGCCTGCCGGCGCAACGCCTCGATCGCGGCCTCGGCGGCGCGGTAGCTGCCCTCTGCGCGGGCCAGGTTGGCCTCCTCCTCATGCAACTGCTGCGCGACCTCGAGATAGGCGGCCCGGCTGCCGAAGCCTTTCTCGGCGAGACGCACGCGCTGATCGACGCGCTCGCGGATCACGGCGACCATCTGGCGTTGGCGGATGCGGGTGTCGTCGGCGCTGGCGAGCTCGGCGTGGCGCTGGCTGATCTGGCCGTCGATGGCCGCGAGCTCGGCCCGGTGCGCGGCGACGGCGGTCAGGAACAGTTGCCGCTGGCCCTCGACCAGCACGGGATCGCCGTCGGCCGGCGGCTCGAAGGCGGCGTCGGGCGGGTCGAGTTTGAACCGCGTGACGGTGATCAGCGCGTCGAGCCGGGCAGCCTCGACGCGCGCGGTCATCAGTTCCTGCGTCAGGCGCTGGCGGTCGGCGGCGGCATCGGTCGGATCCATCTCGAACAGGATGTCGCCGGCGCGCACGTGGCTGCCGTCGCGCACGTGGATGGCGGCGACGGTGCCGGTCTCCAGCGGCTCGATGACCTTGACTCGGCCAGACGGCACGATCTTGCCCTGGGCGGTAGCGTGGATGTCGATCTTGCCGAAGGTGGCCCAGGCGAGCGCCGCCGTGAAGAAGGCGATGATCAACCACAGCGTCAGGCGGCCGGCGGGCGAGGCGGGGCTGTCCATGATCTCGATCGCCGCCGGCAGGAAGGCGCGCTCGGCGGCGTTGCGGTCGGGCTTCTTCGGCTCCGCCTTCTCGGCAGCGATCGACGCCTTCAGTACCTGCATCACGCGGCCCATCAGTCGGCGGCTCCGGCATCCGGTTGCCCGCCGACGTCGCCGACCTGGTGGCGGTAGAGCGTCGCGTAGCGGCCGCCCTGGCGCAGCAGCTCGTCATGCGTACCCATCTCGACGACGCGGCCGGCCTCGATGGTGATGATGCGGTGGCATTGACGCACGGCGGCGAGACGGTGGGCGATGATGAAGACGGTGCGGCCCTTCGTGATTTGGCGCATGTTCTGTTGGATGGCGTATTCGGATTCGTAATCCAGCGCCGAGGTCGCCTCGTCGAAGATCAGGATGCGCGGGTCGGTGACCAGCGCCCGGGCGATGGCGATACGCTGACGCTGGCCGCCGGACAGATTGCTGCCGCGCTCGCCGATGGCGGTGTCGTAGCCCTGCTCGAGCTCGAGAATGAAGTCGTGCGCGCCGGCGAGCTGGGCGGCGCGGACCACGCGGTCCATGGGCATGCCGGGGTCGGCGAGCGCGATGTTCTCGCGCACGGATCTGTTGAACAGCACGTTCTCCTGCAGCACGACGCCGATCTGCCGGCGCAGCCAGGCCGGGTCGACCATGGCCAGGTCAACGCCGTCGATCAGCACGCGGCCGCTTTCCGGCACGTAGAGGCGCTGCAGCAGCTTGGTCAGCGTGCTCTTGCCCGAGCCCGAGGGGCCGACGATGCCGACGACCTCGCCGGGCGAGAAGTCGAGCGTGATGTCCTTCAGGATCTCCGGCCCGCCCGGACGGTAGCGGAAGGTGATGTGGTCGAAGGCGATGCGGCCGCGGATCTGCGGCAGGGCGCTGCGGGCGCCGCCGCCCTCGAGTTCGGTGGGCGCGTTCAGGATGTCGCCGAGGCGGGCAAGCGAGATCCGCACCTGCTGGAATTCCTGCCAGAGCTGGGCCAGGCGCAGGATCGGCGCGCTGACCCGGCCGGCCAGCATGTTGAAGGCGACGAACTGGCCGACCGTGAGGTCGCCCGACATCACCAGCTTGGCGCCGAACCAGAGCGTCAGCGCGATGACGACCTTGTTGATGAGCTGGGTGATCTGACCGGCGACGTTGCCGAGGTTGGTGGCCTTGAAGCTGGCGCTCACGTAAGCCGCGAGCTGGTCTTCCCAGCGGCGCTGCATCTGCGGCTCGACCGCCATGGCCTTGAGCGTCTCGACGCCGGTGACGGCCTCGACCAGGAAGGCCTGGTTCTCGGCGCCGCGGTTGAACTTCTCCTCCAGGCGATGTCGCAGGATGGGCGTCACGAACACGGCGAGCGCGACATAGAACGGGATCGAGGCCAGCACGATCAGCGTCAGCGTCGGGCTGAACACCCACATCACGGCGAAGAAGACGAAGGTGAAGAACAGGTCGATGACGAGCGTCAGCGCCGAGCCGGTGAGGAACGAGCGGATGGTTTCGAGCTCGCGCACGCGAGCCACTGAATGGCCGGCCTGGCGCGCTTCGAAATAAGCGATCGGCAGCGACACCAGATGCCGGAAGATGCGGGCGCCCAGCTCAACGTCGACGCGGCTGGTGGTGTGCGCGAAGACGTAGTGGCGCAGCGCGCCGAGCACGACCTCGAACAGCGAGACCGCGATCAGGCCGGCGACCAGCACGTCGAGCGTGGTCAGGCCGCGGTGCACCAGCACCTTGTCGATCACCACCTGGAAGAACAGCGGCGTGATCAGCGCGAAGAGCTGCAGGAAGAACGAGGCGACCAGCACCTCGCCGAAGAGGCGCCGGTAGCGCACAATCGAGGGGATGAACCAGGTGAAGTCGAACTTGCGCAAGGCGCCGGCGAGGCTCGCCCGCGTCGTCAGCAGGATCAGCGCGCCGGTCCAGGTGGCTTGAAATTCTTCGAGGCCGAGCTCGCGCGGGCCCCGGTCGCGCGGGTCCTGGATCAGCACCTTGTCGTCGGCGGCCTTTGCGAGCACGCAGAAGGCGCCGTCGGCGAGCTCGGCGATCGCCGGCAGCTCGACGCGGCCGAGGCGGTCGACGGACGACTTCACGCGCTTTGCTTTCAGGCCGACGCGCTTCGCCGCGCGCAGCAGATCGTCGGCGCCGAACAGAGCGCCCTGCAGGCCGAGGTCATGCTGCACCTGGGCCGGCTCCACCGCGATGCGGAAGAACCGCGCCATCAGCATCAAACAGGCCAAGCCGGTGTCGACTCGCGGCTCTGCGCCGGCCTTTCCGTCGCCGTCCGTGCTGGTGTCTACGCCACGCTCAACGGATTCCGTCGGCGCAGCCGGTGTTGGCTGTGTCGTCTCGCCATCCATCTCTTCACAGAGCTGCCGGCGGACGAACGGCGTCTTACCCGCGCCGTTTGACCCCCACCTAAGCGGCCCCCCACAACTCGACCACTACGGTAGATGGAATTCGGCGGCGGATAAAGTTATCAATTGCACCGGCGCCGATCTGCGACATCGCGCCGCGCAAGCCAGCATGCATCAGCAAATGTTGTTGGGTGTGTGCGTGTCGAGGGGCGACGAAGCCCTTGCTAAGACTGTGATTGAGAGGGGGGATGTGGTGACGCAAGCGGGCAATCGTCAGCAACGCCGTCGCGCCCGGCGCAGCGCCGGCGCGCCGCCGGCCAAAGCGCAACGGTTGAGCGCCGAGGCCGCGGCGATGCTGGCGGCCGGCGACCTTGAGGGCGCGGTCGCCGCCTTCGAGGCGGCGCTCCGGCTGGCGCCGGAGAACGCCGACCTTCTGAGCAATCTAGGTTTGGCCCTGAAGCAGGCTGACCGTGACGACGAGGCGATCGCCGTGCTGCGGCGCGCGTTGACGCGTTCGCCGCACCATGTTCCGGCGCTTAAGGGCCTGCACAACCTGCTGCAGGGGCGCGAGGACGACGACGGCCTGCTGCCGGTGCTGCGGGCGCTGGTCGCCGCCGCGCCGGACGAGACGATCCATCACGCCAACCTGGCGAACGTGCTGTTGAAGCTGGACCGGCGTGATGAATCCGAAGCCGCGTTCCGTGCCGTGCTCGACCGTAATGCCGACGATCTGAATGCGCTGGTCAATCTCGCCAGCCTGCGGCAGGCCGCCGGCGCGGCGGCGGAAGCGGAGACCTTGCTGCGCCGTGCCTTGACGCTATCGCCTGACGATCCGGCCGCGAACTACAATCTCTCGCGCTTGCGTCTTCTCGCCGGCGATTTTGACGAGGGCTGGCGGCGACACGAGTACCGCTGGCAGTGCGAGGACTTTCAAGGCTGGCTGCGGCCGTTCCGGGTTCCGCGCTGGGACGGCTCGGTGTTCGCGGGTCGGACCTTGCTGGTGCACGCCGAGCAGGGCATCGGCGATACACTGCAGTTCCTACGCTATCTGCCGCTGGCGAAGGCGCGGGGCGGCCGTGTGCTGCTGGAGGTGCAGCGTGGCCTCGGTCGGTTGCTGGCGGGTTTCAGTGGTGCCGATCAGATCGTGGAGCGCGCGCCGCTCTGGCCGGCCGACGACAAGCTGCCGCCCTATGATCTGCATTGCCCGTTGATGAGCCTACCGTTCGTGCTGGGTCTCGAGCGTCGCGAGCTCACCGGACCCGGCCCGTATCTCCACGCCGATGGACATCGCGTGAACGCCTGGGCCGAGCATCTGGCGGCCCACCCTCGGCCCCGCGTCGGCCTGGTCTGGGCCGGCAATCCCCGCAACCGCATCGATGCGCAACGCTCGTTCGGATTTGACGCGCTGTCCGAGGTGCTCGCCGCAGCGGGACCAAGCTGGTTCAGCCTGCAGGTGCCAACTCAATCGGATCGCGCCGCGTCTCTGGCGGCGGCGGGCGTGAGCGATCTCGGAGCCGAACTCACCGACTTCGCCGAAACCGCGGCCGTGCTCGCCAACCTCGATCTATTGATCTCTGCCGACAGCGCACCTGCCCACCTCGCCGGCGCGCTCGGCTATCCTGTTTGGGTGCCGACCTACGAGCCGCCGGAATGGCGCTGGCTGACACAGGGAACCGCCACGCACTGGTATCCGACCATGCGCCTCTTCCGGCAACCAGCGCCGGGCCAGTGGACGCCCGTCTTCACTGCCATCGCCGCTGCACTCACCCAAGCCGTCGCTGCTAGCCGTAAGGCTGGGTGAGCTGCCATCGCGACACACGAGAACACGATGCGGGGCAAACACCTGAAAGGGGATTGCAGGTCATTTTTGTCGAGAACACTGACCGACGGCGGCAGTATTGATTCGGCGTCCTTCGTCACGGCCAAGCTATTTTCTCAAAGGCCCTAAGCTCTCCATGCCCAGCAAAGATGGCGGCTGACGAAAAATGTCTTTCATTTCGCGACCACGCGTGTGGTCTTGGCCATCGGTCGTCAAGATCTCAGGTCTCAGAGATTTTGACCCCCCTCCCTCAATTTGGCGGGAATTCGAGTGTCGCTGGAGCCCGGTCTACATTTGACGAGGCTGTAGAGATCAGATACCCCCTACCCACTGAATATGACGCCTCCTCCTCCTTGTACTGGTTAATGGACGGTAAGAACCATCAAATCCACCACCTTCCACGAACCCGGAAGAATCGCGCACGCGTTGCGCTCGACGACCGTTATCGATCGCTCGCCGAGGAAGGACCCGTACGTTTGATCGAGTCGTGGCGCGGCGTCGATGCGTTGACCTCCTCGATTTTCCCGACGGCATGCAGCGGAGTCGTTTCAGCGGCGCCCATAGGATTCCGCGCTGCTCGGTTTGGATCGGGCTCGATTTGAACCTGCCGACCAAGATGATTTCGAATGGCGTCGTACGAAGTCTTCCCGCCATAACAACATCTCAGTGCGACCGTGTTAGCGGCGCCGTTGAGTTGGCCCCATCAATGACGGAATGACGCACAGTGACGCACCTTCGGTGAACGCCGATAACGAGATCACTCCTCAGCAACTCCTGAATTTGTCCGTCATGTCGGTCATTGCGTCATTGGTTCGGCTGATCCTGATCGCACCCAGAAGCGGTGCGTCGCCGTTCGGGGGCCGGGTTTCCAGCCCAGCCGTGTGAGTATTCTCGTGACCCGGTTCTGGCCCGTTCGATCTTGACGCGGCGTATCAATGCCAAGCGAGCTCATGACTTGACCTACGGTTACGGACGACCTGTCTGACAAAAATCGTTCGATCGGTTCTTCCCAAACATCGGCATCGTAGCGACTCTGTTGTTTCCCTAGCGTTGCGGCCAAGATCCCGTCGTCTGTGATGTGCCAGGCATGGCCTTCGCGGTAGAGGTGCACTGCTTCCGTCCAAAGCTGCTCTCCGTCTGTCCGCAAAGACGCCAGATCAACTTCATGGATTTGAACCGGCCAATATCGCCGTCCGCCAGTCTCGTCCTTGAGGTAGCTTGATTTATTCGTCGTGCCGACAAAGACACATTGGCGTGGATACTCCTGCTCACGGCGACCGTAAGCTGGCCTGAACCGATCGACATCTCTGCTCAAAAACGCCTTGGCGGCGGTTGCATCGGCCTTGCTCATTGCGTCCAGCTCGGACAGCTCGACGATCCATTTTCCGCGCAGATGGTCGGAAGCGTCTTTGGTACCGATCTCGGGCAGGGCATCGCTGAAGTGATCGTCGCCGCAAAGTATCCGACAGGCCGTCGATTTGCCGATGCCTTGCCGGCCTTCGAAGATGAGGATGTGGTCAGCCTTACACCCGGGATCGAATACCCCCGCTACAGCCGATATCAGCCACATCGTTCCGACAGCGCGCACGTAGTCGCTTTCGTCCGCGCCGAGATAGCGGACAAGCCACGGTCGAAGGATTTCACCGTCAACGGTTGTGCCGCCGCGGACCCGCGGGACACCGTCCCATTCGAGTCTCCGCAACCAGTCACGGACGGGATGATATGGCAGCTCACTGGCCCGCGACGTGATCGCGTTTGTCACCGCATTAATCGCGACGGTCTCCAAACCGGCGAGCTGCAGCCATTCCTGGGATGCCACATCGTCGACATCGCTCCAGTGCTGCGGTTTGGTGCGCTCGGATGGCGCATTCTTCGAATGCGAGGGAACCGGTCGCAACCGCATGACCTGGTTACGCATCTCGTCAAAGCCGATCACGCCTCGCCATGCCGGATCACAGCGCACCGCCAGCATCACGTTGGCGTGGTTCGATCTGATCTGGCCGCGGACACCTGTCTGGCACCTGTCACGCCAGTTCTGATCGATCGTGCCGTCAAACGTATCAACGGCGTTGGTGAGGGCGTGCAGCTGCTCTGCGGTTCCACCGATTTCGATCCAATCGAACGGATCTCCCTTCGGCGGCAGGTCTGGAAGTTGCAGTAAGCGGACGCTTGCCGCAACCGGCTGCAGCCATTCCGCGACTGACATTCCATGTCTTTGACCGGCTTGACCGTTGTCGGGGAGGATGACGACATCACGATCCACAAAGTAGGCCGCATACTCTTCGCGCCATTTCATGGCACCGCCCGGACTGCAGGTCGCTGTCAGGCCAAGCGATCGCAAGGCCTCGACTGCCTTTTCGCCCTCGACGATGAAGACATATCTTTCCTTGGAGGAAACAAGCTCGGGCAGACGATACGGGACCTGCTTAGTGCGGCCGAGTTTCCAGATCCAGCCGCCGCGGCCGTCAGGCCGTCGTTGTCTGAATGACTTGGGCCGCAGCCGGACGACCTGAAAGAGCAACGTTCCGTCGGCGTCAACGTAGTCATACGTGGCTTCGATGACCCCCCGAGAATGGTTATTGGTTTGCCGCTCCTTTCGCTTCAGTAAGCCCAGCTTGTGCAGGGCCTCGTAGACGTCTTCCTGACTACAGCCGGCATGGCAGTGCCAAAGGACTTCACCGTTGTCGGCGTTCCGAAGTGTCAGGCTCGGCTTCTTGTCGTCGTGGGCAGGGCAGCGGCAGATCCATTCACTGCCACTTCGACTTGCAAGACCGAGTTGCCTGGCGATTTTCCCGGCGTCCATCGAAGCCGCTCGCTATCGGCGCCGACGATGGGCCGATGTTTGTTGTTGGGCTTGCGCCGCCAAGTGCTCCTTGAGCGTGGGGATGTGAAACAGCAGAGTGCGCCCGAGCCGGATTGGCTTCGGCAACCCGCGCAGGCGGACCCAGCGTTCGATAGTCCGCTGAGACACGCCGAATAGCTGGGCGATCTGTTCCTTGCGTGCATACTCAGACAGGATCGCATCGTTAGCTGGCGTCGAAGACGGATCAACGTGCTCTGGCTTTTGAATGCAGTTGCCCGAATCTACATTGGCGTCTGTGACCGGATGGTCCTTGGGCAGCCGGCGAGGGGACATAACGGCGAACTCCTGTCGCTGAGTGACGTGTCCCTCCGGTTTCGTCGCGATGGCAGGCCCAATAAAGAACAATATTCCTCAATATGTTTTGTGGTTTTGAGGCTCGTTAAGCGCCGCTCGTCTCGGCCTTTACGAGCGGCCGCAAAGTCCGGCGAATGGTCTCCTCGCTCAACGCTCTGACGTCATCGTCTGCCGACGTCAGCAACACCTGATCTCGGACCCGATAGACCAGCTCTTTCATCGGGTTGGATCGGCTGATCTCCCTCCGCTCGAGGAGGGTATTGTAGGCAGCCACAATCTCTGGTTTCCGAGACGGTCGACCTGGCTTCCGGCTCTCAGTCTGGCGGAGGCCCTCGGAGCCATTTTCGATCGCTACCGAGTTGGCTTGTAAGGCGCCGCCCTTACTGCGTTCGCTATTGACGCTGACCCTTACGGGCAGCGGCGCGCTTCCCTGCAGCGCCACCGTCGACTCCTCGAAGTTGAATTCCAAGAATTCAACCCGGTCTGCGGGGACCGGTTTGGGCTCTTCAAACGGATTAGTGAGGCCGCTCAGGATGACGTGGCCCGATTTTGCGAGCCGTACTAGCTCCGAACGGAGTCTTTCGTCGAGATCGATGAAATACCAATGGCGTTCGCTTCCTCGTTTCTCATCTGGATCTTCAGGGGCGCCCAAAATGAGGAGGCCGCCGCCGAAGTCGTACCGTGTTCCGTGCCTTGCCAGAAAAATGAACTCTCGATCTGCTGGATCTGCCAGCGCATCGACGGCGTCTAACAAGCTACTGTTCGGTCGGATTGCGTTTTCTGGTTGTGCAGCATTAACGACGATATCCGAGAATGTCTTGATCCATTCCCGCTCCCGGCCTCGTCGCTCTCGACGGTACAAAGAATTTTGTTGAAAGGATATGAAGCTGTCTGGCCGCGACCACCATTCGGCTGGTATTTCGGTCCTATCGAGCTCGTGGGTCGGTGGCTCTTTCGTGCCACGTGCAATCCAGTTGCCGTTTCGTAGCTGCTCGATCAGATCGACGACGAGTTGTTGACCGCTTTCGTTGAGCGGATTGGCAATTTGCTCCGAGATAGTCCTGTACAGGCCCTTGGCCCGCGAATAGCTGATCGATTTGACGTTCCACAATATCCAGCGACGACCGCGAAAATTTCTTCCTTCAAATCGCACTGGAACCAATTTAGGGAAACTTCTCCAAACTGGCGATAATCCGGATTCCTCAAGATCCTCCTTCGCGCGCTGCTTCTGGACAGCGATATCCGCATTCGCAAGGACGTGTTTTTCGTAGACGACATTCAGCGGACAGCCAAGGGTCAGACAACCTGTCCAATCTGGAATTTCGGTCATTCGAACAGACTCTGAACTACCGTCGGTTACACCTCTGTTGCCGGCGGTCCAAGATTGCTCATTGCAGAATCACCTAATGGTAGCATCCGAGAGCGAGCGCAAAAAAATGGGCCGCATCGCGGCCCATGCGGCGGGTTGGTTCGCAAGCGGCTAGCAGCCGCCTCTCGGCGAGGCGGGAGATCCATTGCCGAACTTGCTGACGACCGATCCGACGCGATCGGTTGCTTCCCGCAGCGGATCGTCGAATAGGTGCGAGTAACGCGCCGTGGTGTTCGGCTGGGTGTGGCCGAGGAGTGCGCCGATGACGGGCAACGAGAGCCCTTCGCTCGCCAGAATGCTGGCGTAGGTATGTCGGAGGTCGTGGATACGGAAGTCGGCGAGATCGGCGTTTCGGCAGACGCTGGCCCAGAACTTCTTTATGTCTTGCAAAGGCTGGTCGGTAGTCTTGCCGGGAAAGACATACCGCGAATCGACGTTGTCTTTGCGGAGCCCCGTCAACAGCTCCAAGGCGGGGGCCGACAACGGTATGCGGTGTTCCTTCTTCTGTTTGGTGTGAGAGCTGGACTTGACCCAGATGCCCTTGGCCAGATCGAACTGATCCCACGTCGCAGTCAGAACTTCACCTCGACGTGCGCCGGTCAGCAGCAGCAGGCGGATCGCGTTGGCACTGGGCTGGTCAGCATATTCGTCAAGCACGGCTAACAGACGCTTCAGTTCCTCGGTCGACAGATATCGTGTTCGTTTGGGTTCGGGATTGCGACGCAGGCCGTTGACCGGATTATCGGTCCGATAGTTCCAGCGGATCGCCAGGTTGAACATCTTCGACAGCAACTGGGCCAACCGGTTGGCGCGGATCGGCCGTGTCCGGCTCACCTGGGCGTGGATGCGGTCGATGTCGTCGTGCCGAACTTCGAAGACCTTCAGATTGCCGATTTCGGGCAGCACCAGCTTTTCCAGCATGGCGCTGTCGTCCTGCCGGGCTCGTGCCACCTTGTGCACCGCGTGTTCGCGCAGATAGCGCTCAGCCAGATCCTTTACGGTCGGGGCTGCACGTTCGGCGTGGCGCACGCCCATCGGATCTTCTCCGCGATCGACACTCTGTTTCTGGCGCTTGGCCTCTTCGCGTGCCGCCGCAACGAACCAGTCGGGATAGGACCCGATCGTGATGCGGCGTTCCCTGCCGTTGACACGGTAGTTCAGGATGAAGGCCTTGGCGCCGGCGGCGGTCACGCGTGCGCCGAAACCTTTGATCTCGCTGTCATACGTGATCTTGTTCCCGCGCGCGGGGCTGGGAAGGGCGCGGACGACTTTGTTTGTAAGCTTGATAGCCATGCGGCAAACCTATCATGTCCGCATTGTGTCCGCATCAATTTTGCGCTCGAGTGTCGCACTTTGTCGCCGCATATCCAGCTTTGTGCCTATGTAATACCTTGAAAATGTTGTAGAAATACGTCTTAAACGGTCGGCACCAATAACTTCAATGACTTGCAAGAAATATCAGAAACTGACTCATAACCTGAAGGTCGCAGGTTCAAATTCTGCCCCCACAACCAATCGCAAGAAAGCCACCCAACGGGTGGCTTTCTTGTGGTTTGGCTTGCGCGGTCAGAGTCTGAACATGTGCCCATGAAGGTTATGGCCGCGACCAACGGGCGCGCGCATAACTTGAAGGCTGAGGGCGTGTAGAAAAAGCGCCAGTGGCGCTCTTTTAGCCCGAAGGTCGAGCACCGGCGAACAGCCGGCCCGCAAACAGCGCAGCTTCAAATTCTGACCCCGAAACCAAACTTCCGACAAATTCAACACGCTGCACAACCGGTCCCACACAATATTAGTCCTGCGCATATCTGCATCCGCAGGGTGTCCGAAAATCCGCGAGACACCTGGGAGGCAGAAGCCGATCCAAGAGCGTCTGTACGCATCAACATTGAGACTGCCAATTCCACAATATGACTTCTTTCAAGATCTGCTGCTTACAGCACCTAAGACAGAATCATTCGTGACTATTTGGTTGAAGCGACGAACACACCGTCCCAATCGGGATCGGGCGGATTCTCGCGATAGTAATCGACCCGCACGTCGTAGAGATCATACAGCGGTTCCAGATCGTCGCCCCATTCACGACACTGCTTGATCAGTGCCGCCGCCCGATCCCAATCCTGTCGACGGAATGCCGCCAGCATCCGGGTATGTCTGTCGATTAGTTCGGCGAACCGGCCGTCGTTGCTGACACTTTCATCGCCAAGCAGAGCGAAGATTCGAACCGCCTCACGCTTGCCTTTCACGGCAATCAGATCGAGCTCGACGGTCGCGTAGCCTTTCGCCTCTCGTTGCGTTTCCTCGCCGATCACGATACCGACTCCGTAGTTCTTTGATTGACCTTCAAGACGCGCGGCCAGGTTCACCGCATCGCCCAGCACGGAATAATCGAATCGTTGCTGCGACCCCATGTTGCCAACGACGCATTCGCCCGAATTCAGGCCGATGCCGATGGCGAGCGGCAGGGGCTTCCTATCCTCGGCTGCCGCTTCGGTGACAAGTTGTTCGTTCAGTTTGCGCAGCTCCTCGAACATGGCGAGCGCCGATTGGCAGGCATGCTCGGCGTGAAGGGGGTCGTCTAGCGGCGCATTCCAGAACGCCATGATGCAGTCGCCCATGTATTTGTCGATGGTGCCGCCGCGGGCCAGGATGGCGTCCGTCATCGGCGTCAGGAAGCGATTGATCAGCGTCGTCAGGCCTTGCGGGTCGCCCTTGAAGCCCTCCGAGATCGAGGTGAAGCCGCGTACGTCGCAGAACAGGAAGGTCATTTGGCGCACTTCGCCGCCGAGCTTCAGCAAATCCGGCTCGTGCGCCAACTGCTCGACCAGCGCCGGCGACAGATACTGGCTGAAGGCGCCGCGCACCTGCTGCTTGCTGCGCTCTTCCTCGATATAGCCGGTATAGACCAGCATCGTATAGACGACGATCAGAGAACCGGCCGGATACGACCAGTCGATCAGCGTGCGTTCATCGAGGAACAGCCACCAGGATGTCGCGGCGACCAGGGCGCCTACGGCCAGGCCGAGGATGACCGTCCATTTGCCCCTCAGGAACGGGATGACAATGACCAGGATCAGACCCGTCACCAGAATCAGACTTAGCTCGGCGCCCAGGGCGTACGGCGGGCGCTTCAGCCCGGTCTGCGTGAGAATGGTTTCCAGCATCTGGGCATGGATATCGACGCCGAACATGGCGATGTTGAGCGGCGTCGCCTTGATATCCCCCAGTGCTGAGGCATAGGCCCCCAACAACACCAGCCGCCCGGTGAACACGGCGGGGTCGAAGCGCCCTTCGAAAACATCCACGGCGGAGACCAGATCGCGGTTGTGCCGCGCCGCGAACCGGACCCAGATGCGGCCGTCCCGGTCGGTCGGCACCAAGACGTTGCCGACGACGACGCCGGTCACGCCCGATTGATCGCTGCGCACGGCGATGGCCGAACTACCGGTGGCGACGCGCAGCATCTCGATGGTCAGCGACGGCAAGATCTTGTCGTTCAGTCCGACTACCGCCGGCAGCCGGCGGACGACGCCGTCGAGCTCCGGCACGACCGTGATCACGCCGCGGCCGGCGGCTGCGGCCGACAGCTCGTTGAGGTTGGCGATGATGTCGTCGAACTGCGGCAGATAGGGCAGCGGGCTGCCGCCGATTTCGGCGACCGGAGTCAGGTGTGCCAGGGTGTTCGCCGCGCCCATGCCGCTTGCCACGGCGCGGCCCAGTACGACGCGACTGGTTTTCAGGACCCCGGCCAGTATCTCGTCGTTTGATGGCAGCAATGCCAGTTGGCGTTTAAGATCGGCGGAGAAGGTCGGCAGGTGCTGGGCCAGCTTCGACGGCGACGTTCTGTCGGGTTCCGGGAAAACAATGTCGACGCCGATCGCCGCCGCGCCGCTGTCGCCGATACGACGAAAAATATCGGCCAGCACATTCCGCGGCCAGGGCCACTGCCCGAGACTGGCCAAGCTGGCCTCATCGATCGCGACCAGCGTGACCGGCGAGTTGAGCTCGTCGCCCGGCACGAGTTGCTGATACTGATCGAAGACCTTGAGGCGCAGGGCCTCGACCGGCCAGGGATCCCAGGCGCGTACGGCCAACAGCGCGACCAGCATCAGCAGCGCCAGCACGCGCCGACGCCCGAATTTGCCGATCTCCGAGCCGATGGCTTCTATTGCCATGTTTTTTGCTCCGCCAGCTCCGTGATGCGGCGTCTAACGCTCGCGGAAGGCTTCCTGTCCGGCCTTGATGACCGGCTTCAGCAGGTACTGCATGACCGATTTAGTTCCCGTCTGAATGTCGAGCACGGCCGTCATGCCCGGCTTGATGACGAGCACGCCGGGCCGGTCGCCGAGATAGGTTTGCTCGGGCGCCATGACGACCTCGAAATACGATGTGCCGTCGGCGGCGATGGTCGAGTCGGCGCCGATATGGGTGATCCGGCCTTCGAGCGCGCCGTACCTGACGAAGTCGTAAGCCGAGATCTTTGCCCGCGCGCTTTGGCCGACCACGACGTAACCGCGATCCATCGGCCGCAGGCGTGCCTGTATGACCAGCCGTTCATGCGAGGGCACCAGCTCCAGGATTGGATCGCCCGGTCCGACCACGCCGCCGATGGTGTGGAACCGGAGGTGCTTGACGATCCCGGCGATCGGGCTGCGTATCACCGTGCGGCGGGCCTGGCCGGTCGCTTCAGCTAGCTGCTGATCGGTGCGCACGATCTCGGCTTCGGTACGGCTTAACTGTTCGAGCAGTTCGCGTTCGAACCGCAATTGCTCCTCGCGCAGTCGTTCTTTGACCTCGCCGATGGCCGCCTGAGCCCGCGGGATCGCGGGTGTGAGCGTTTGCAGCTCGCCTTCCAGGCGCCGGACCTCGCGCTTGCGTTCGAGATGATCGATTTTCGACGTCAGGCCGTCGCGCGCGAGGTCTTCCGATATCGCGAAGTTTTCCCGCGCCAGTCGCAGATCGGTCTGCAGGGCGGCGCGCGCGGCGGTCAGTTCCTTGACGGCGAGCTCGCGCTGACGGATCTGCTGACGCAGGGCCGCGAGCTTGGTCGTCAATTCCTCGCGGTGAGCGTCATAGGTTTGCCGCTGCGCCGTCGCAAGCTCAGGCCGGCGTGCCGCCACCACCGCCGGGAACGACAACGGCTCGCCGGCGATCTCCGCCGTGAGACGGGCGCGGGCCAGCACGAGGCCGTCCCGTCGCGCCTCGATCTCCTGGGCGTTCACGGCCGTCACCGGCAGGTCGATCTGGACCAGCTTGTCGCCGGCCTCGACCGATTGCCCGTCGCTGACGAAGATCTGCTCGATGATGCCGCCTTCCAGGTGCTGCACGATCTTGACCTTGTCCACCGGCACGACTTCGCCGTCGGCGACAGCGACCTCATCGAGCTCGGCAAGGTTGGCCCAAATGATGCCGGCGGTGATCAGCACGGCAATGGCCCAGGCGGCCCTGTGCCAACCTTCGTTGATCCTGAGATCGGGCTGATCGATCGGCTGCATCATCGCCGTCACTCCGCGACGCCGGTCTTTGCCGACGGCGGCACGCCGAACAGCTTCGGCAAAATCTCGCCCGACGCGCCGGCCATGGCGATACGCCCGCCCTGTAGCACCATCACGCTGTCGCAGGCTGACAGCAGGGTCGAGCTGTGCGTGACGACGACGATCGTGCGGTCCAGCGCCAGGTTTACCAGTTCGTCGCGCAGGGCCTGCTCTGCCTGTTTGTCAAGATTGCCGGTGGGTTCGTCGAGCAGCAGGATCGCCGGATCCTTGAGCAGCGCCCGGGCGACGGCGATGCGTTGGCGCTGCCCGCCGGACAGGCGCGATCCGGCCTCGCCGACATCGGTCGCAAACCCGTCCGGCAGATCGACGACGTAACGATAGACGCCGGCGGACTTGGCAGCGGCGAGAATTTCGGCATCGCCAGCCGACGGTTCGCCGACGGCGATATTGTCGCGAATGCTGCCGGCGAACAGGAAGCATTCCTGCGGCACATAGCCGATCCAGTTCGCGATCTGGCTGCGCGAAAACTGTCCGATATCGGCCAGGTCGATCAGGACGCGGCCCTGGCTGGGGGCGTAGAGGCCCTGCATCAGCTTCAGCAAGGTTGTCTTGCCGCTGCCATTGCGGCCGACGATACCGTGCATGCCGCACGGCCCGACACGCATGGTCAGGTCGCTCAACACGGGCGGCGTGTCGTCGGCATAGCGGAAGCTAACGTCTTCCAGGAAGATCAGGCCGTTCGGCCGCGGCATGTCGATCGCCGTCTCGATGCGGTCCTCGGCGGCGTCGAACAGCGCCCCCAGCCGGTTGGCGGCGGTCTTGAAGCCGGCGAAATTGCGCCACGTGCCGACAAGCTGGACCAAAGGCGCAATGAACCGGCCGCCGAGGATGTTGGCCGCGACCAGCGCGCCGATGGTCATCTGCTGGTCGAGAATGGCCAGCGCGCCGACGCCGGTGACGGCGACGGTGGTCATCATGCCCAGAACGGCGCCCAGGTTGGTATAGCTGTCGCTGCGCTGACCGCGCGACAGAGCGGCGGCGATGGTCTGGTTGCGCCGCTGCTGCCAGGCCGGCCGCACGGCGCCGCCCAGGTCGAGCGCCTTGATCGTCAACCGGCCGGCCATCAGCTCGCCGATCAGGTTGTCGCGCTGCAGCGCCACCTGGCGCTCGGCCGCGGCCGCCCGCCCGACGGTAATCGAACTCAGGCCTGCCAACACCAGGAAGACGCCCAGCATGGCCAGCAGCACCCAGGCCACCGGCGCCGCGATGATCGCCACCAGGCCGAAGAACAGAACCATGAACGGCAGGTCGGCCAGCAGCATGGCCGAGGCGCCGGAGAAGGTGTTGCGTACGGTCTCGACGTCGCGGAACAACGCCTGCCAGAATGGCGCCGGCCGGGATTCGAGCGTTCGCAGCGGCAGCGCGTTGAGCTTGTCATAGAGCTGCTCGCTGAGCTGCAGGTCGATCCTGAGCGCCGATTTCTGCAGGACCCGGCTGCGCGCCTGCCGCAGGACGAAGTCGAACCCGAGTGCGATCATCATGCCGACGGCGAGCGCCTGCAACGTGCTCAGGCCGCCGTGGAACACGACACGGTCGTAGACCTGCAGGACAAACAGCGGCACTGCCAGCGCCAGCAGGTTGACGAAGAACGACAGCGCCAGAACTTCGACAAGGATCACGCGCACGGGCCGCAGCACCGGCTGCAGCCAGGACCGTTTGCGTGCGGGCGGCTCGGGGCTGGTGTCGTTCGCGGTCATGTCAGCACCAGACGGCCCGTATCTCAGGTGACCTGCAGATCGTTGGCTTTCAGGTCGGCGCCGGGCACCTGGGCGACGATCGTGTAGCCGTCGGCCTCGCCGTTCGGATCGTAGATCAGATTGCCGGCCGCGTCGGCGAGCAACGAGGGATCGCCGGCAAGGTAGGCGTCGCTGTTGCCGTTGGTGCCGTCGTATTCGGCGCCGATGACGGAGAAATTGCCGTCGTCGATCTCGGTCAACGCGAAGCTCGCGCCGTCGAGCGCAATGGTGTCGCCCTCGACGGCATTGAAGTCGGCGATGACATCGCCGCCGTCGCCGGTAACCCGATAGTAGAAGGTGTCGCCGCCGACGCCGCCGGACAGCATGTCGGCGCCGGCGCCGCCCGTCAGCCAGTCGTCGCCGGCCGATCCGAACAGCATGTCGTTGCCGGCCCCGCCGTCGAGGCTGTCATCGCCGTCTCCGCCGTCGTAGGCATCGTCGGCGTCGCCGCCGTGAAGCGCCGTGCGGTCGGCGGCGAAGGCGTCGTTAAGCGCGGTAAAGACAACGCCGCCGTCGAGATAATCGAAATCGAACGAGAAACCGTCGGCGGCGCCCGTGATCGCGACCGACAGGCTGTCGACGATCGCATCGAGGCCCTGCGCCGCGCTCAGGAACTGGATGCTGTCGCCGGCCTGCGGCAGATAACCGTCGAGGAGGACGATATCGAGCAGGCCGCTGGTCAGGTCTACGCTGCCGCTGACCTCGATCAGGTCGTAGGCGCCGGCTTCCGTACCGGCCAGCTCGATCTCCAACGTGCCGCCGCTGAGCGTGAAGTCACCGTCGATCAGCGCCGTGCCGGGCGAGGCGCCGGGCTGGAACACGCCGCCCTGGTCGTTGGTGACGTTGCCCTGGATGACGCCGCCGGTATTGCCGATCAGCGAGCCGTCGGCGCCGATGAAGATGTCGGTGGCCTGCAGCAAGGCCTGGTCGCTGACCGTGACGCTGCCGGTGCCGCCCGGGTTCAGGTCGGGATCGACGCCGATGCCGAGCACGTCGCCAGCAAGGAATTGGGTGCCGACGCCCGAGATGAGCAGCGTGCCGCTGCTACCCGCGAACGTCCCGACGAAGGTGCCGCCGGTCGAAGCCACGCCCGGGCTGACCTCGCCGAAGGTCACGTCGACAATGCTGCCGCCGTTCACGGTCATGTCGCCGTTACCGGTGCGGCCGATCGTGACCGAATTACCGGTGCCGTTGATGCGAACGGTCGATCCGCCGGTGACCGTCATCGCGCCGTCGCCACCGGGTTCCGAGGACGTTCCTCCCAAACTGAAACCGCCAGCGTCGCCCGTTGAATTGATGTTGAGTTGGGCGGCATTGGTCAACGTCAGGGTGCCTGTACCGCCGCGGCCGACGGCGAGCCCGCCACCGAAGCCGACACTCGCGCCCGTGTTGATGATTCCGCCCAGCGCGACCGTTGCGCCGTCGACGACAACGGTGCCAGTGCCGTTGGGATTGCCAATCAGCATGACCTTAGCACTCACCGAACCGCCGTTTTCGACGGTGAGAGAGCCGGTTGAGCCGCTGCCGGTGCCGACGGCAACGAGACTGTCGGCACTACCGGTCATAGCGATTTCGGAGCCGGCGCCCGATACAACGGCGACACCGTTCGCCGGATTCATGTTTTCGGTCTCGAAACTGCCACCGATATGGAACTGGCCGAAGAATTCGGCGTCGACCTCTCGGTTGACCTCGATCCGTCCACCGTCAGTCACATTAAGAAAACCGTCGCCCTGCCGGCCAATCGACACAAAGGGGTTGACGCCGTCGTTGCTCAATCGCAACAGCGAGCCCGCACCCTGGACGTTGATCGTGCCGGTGCTGCCGGCATCAAGGCCAGCCTGAAACCCCGGGCTGTTTACCGCGTCCGCCGGCGCCAGGATCTCGACCAAGCCGCCGTCCGAAACGGTTAGGGTGCCGGTGCCGCCCGACCGTCCGACCGTCAGAAATGCGGAATCGTCGTCCACCGCGTCGACGCCGGACAACCGCAATGTAGAGGGGTTGTCGAGGACATCCCGACCGGAAACCAGGATGTCGCCGGTCGCGCCATCGCGGCCGACCGACATGAAAACCAGCCCGTCCTGGCCGACGCCTTGAACGACACCGCCGTCAGTGATGTTGAGCCTGCCGATGCTGTCCGCGCCGAAACGTCCGACATTGATCGATCCGGAATTGCCGCTGACGGTCAGGCTGGAGCCCTGACCGTCGACATTGACGGTCGATGTCCCGCCGACACCGGGTACGCCATCGCGGTAGTCGGCGATATTCATGCCGGGGAAGGGATCGCTGGTCGCGTCCTGAATGGCGAACGTGCCGCCGTTGGTGATGTTGACCGTGGCGTCGCCGGCACGGCCAACCCGGACGAAAGAAACGCCAGTTGTGACCGTTCCGGCGGCGTTGAACTGGGAGCCGGTGCCCGAGATGTTCACGACGGCGTTGCCGGCGTTGGCGGTATTGTCACCGGCAAATTCGACGAAGCCGCTGTTGTTAGTCCAGGTGCTACCGCTTTCGATCGTCAGCGTTGCATTGCTATTTTCGCCTGTCGCAAACGCGGTCCTGAACTCGCCATTGTTGACGAAGCTGGCGCCGTTCCTGAGGGTGACGTCAGCCGTACCGGACAGTCCGATGTCGAGAGCGTTGGCGGTATTCGCCCAGCTCGCGCCGTCGATCAGGATGGTCGCCGAAGACCCGGTGTCGATTGCGATGTCGGTACCTGCCGTCCCCAGCAATGCGCCGTTCGTGACATTGATCTGGGCAGACGAATTCGTCGTTTCCGACACCCGCAGGAATCCGTCGTTGTCCCAAAGCGAGCCGGTGCCGTCGACATTGATAGTGACATCGCTGGTTTCGCTGCCGGTGCTGTCGTCGCTGAAGCCGCGGGCGCGGCTGACGGTACTGTCGTTGAGATCCAGCGTCGCGCCGTTCAATACATGCAGCGTGACGGTCACGGCGCCGCCGGGCGTGCCTTGCACGAAGCCGCTGCCGGCCTGGGTGAAAACCTCGGCGATGCCGATATTTGCGAACTCTGAGAACGAAAGGGCGGAGCCGACGCCGTCAATGGTGACGTTGGTCGTCGCGCCCGCGGCGCTGCCGATATGGCCCGATCGCAGGTCCATCGTGCCGCCGGACAGGATATCGACGGTCGCCGTCGCGTTGGCGCCGTCGCCAATGGTGAAAAAGCCGGTATCGCTCCATGTCGAGCCGTTGCCGGTGACGGTCACGGTCGCCGTGGTCAGTTCCGTGCCGTCGAAGCCGTCGCCGAAGGGGCCTTGCGACAAACGGCCGCCGGACGAGTTGATCGTTCCGCCGTTGCGGACTTCGACGGTCGCGGTCGCGTTCTCGCCGGCGGCGCCTTGCGTGAAACCGCTTCCGGCTGGGGTGAAGACGTCCGCCCGTGCCATGCCGAAGAACCCACCGGCATCAAACAGCGACCCGGCGCCATCGACCAGGAGATTGCCTGACGCACCAGCGGCTTCGCCGAACACGGCGCCCGTACCGAGGAATACGCCGCCATTGGTCACGTTGATCGTGCCGGTCGCGTTGTCGCCTTCGCCAACCTGAAGGAACCCGCCATTGACCCAGCGCGAATCAAGGCCGTCAATGTTGACCGTCGCGATCGTGGACTCGGTGCCGAGGAAATCGTTGCCGCCCGGACCCTGCGACACGCCACCGCCGATCGTATTCAGAAATCCGCCGTCAAGGACGTTTACGACGGCGACGGTCTGGCCGCCCGGCGTCCCCAGATCGAAACCGCTGCCGGCGTTAGTGAATACCGCGGCACTGCCGACGGCGAAGAAGCTGGTGGTGTCAAGGCGCGACCCGGCGCCGGTGATCGTCAGCGTGCCGTTGGATCCGGCGGCGTTGCCGACGAACGTGCCGCCTTCGATGCCAGCGACAGGAACGGCGGCGTCGACATTGGCGCCGCCGGAAATGGTCATGCTGCCGGTGCCAGCTTGGCCGATCTCGAGCCGGTTGAACGTGGCGTCCAGACTCACTTTCGTGTTCGGTCCGGTCACGTTGACGGTGCCGGTCATGTTGCCCGGGTCGGTGCCGATCGTGAGCGCCGCCGTCGCGAAGTCGGCGCCGCCGGTGACGTTCAGGACCCCGGTTTCGGTCGTGCTGGTCCCGACAAAGACGTTCAAGCTGCCGTTCGTCGACACGCCGCCGCTGGCCGTCACGCGCAACAGGAAGTCGCCCGCGCTGAGCTCGGCGGGTGTCACGCCCTGGAGTGTGATCGGGAACTGGCCGGCGCCACCGTCGATCACCGCGTCGCCGTTCAGGTCCGTGGTGATTCCGGCGAGCACGTCGTTCGGATCGTTTGTCTCGAAACCGACCAGCTCGATGATGTCCTGGCCGGGCGTGAAGTCGGTGATGGTGTGACCGCCGATGGCGAAGGGGCTGAGCTTGGCGACGCGGAATTCGAACTGATCCGCGCCGCTGCCGCCGGTCAGGATGTCCTGGAAACCGAAGCTCTCCAGGCGGTCGTCGTCGGCGCCGCCGTCGAGGATGTTCGTGGTGCCCCGGCCACCATCGAGGAAATCGTTGCCGGCGCCGCCAAACAACCGGTCGTCACCGTCGCCGCCGATGGCGACGTCGTCGGCCGTGCCGCCTTCCAGCCTAATGGCGTTGCCGAGCGTAGGATCTCCGTTAATGACGAAAGACAGGCCATCCGACGAGGAGTCCTGGATCTCGAAATCGAAAGCCGACGTGACACCGCTGACCAAAACGGACAGGTCTGCGGCGCTGGTGCCGAGGCTGGCATTGTCCAGGATGAAGTTGTAGGACGCCGCCGCCAGCGGCTGCGCGGTGAAGCTGACGTTGAGGGTGCCGCCGGCGACGGCGATGGCATTCCCGACCGCGACCTGGTCGAGATCCGTCGCCGCGTTGGCGCCAAACTCGAGGTCGAGGAAGCCGCCAGCCAGGTCGAAATCGCCGGTGACGGTCAGCGTGCCGAACGAGGCGCCAGGCGACATGCGGCCGCCCGCGAACGCGACGTCCCCGTCGAGCGTCCCGGTGCCGGAAACCAGGCCGCCGCTGCCGATGCTGATGCTCTCGGCCTGGGCGACGCCAAAATCGTTGACGATCAGCGTGCCCGTGCCGCCGGTGCCGGGGCCGAGCGGCGTGCCGTTGAAGTCCTGGCCAACCACGAGGTCGGTGCCCGCCATCAGACGCGAGATGACCGGGCTGCCGCCGCCGGGGTCGCCGGTGATCGTCACCGTGCCGTCCGCGCCGGCCTCGCGGCCGATCGTGGTGGCCCCGTTGGACGCGACCGTCACCAAGCCGCCCTGGTCGATGGTCAGCGCGCCGCTGCCCTGCAGCCCGACAGCCAGTTCCGAGCCGTTGCCGAGGACCGACAACGTCGAGCCGGCGCCGCTCACGCTCGCCTGGCCGTTGCTGCCGGCAGCCCGGCCGATCAGGAAGTTGGCCTTGGTTGTCTGGCCATCGAGCACCAGGTCGCCGCCATTGGTGATGTTCAGCGTGCCGGTATCGAACAGACCGACGGATGCGATGGCCGAACTGCCGGCCGCCTGCAACAGCGAACCGGCGCCGTCGATGTTCACGGTGCCAGTGCCGCCGGTCAGCGTCGAGTTGTCGCTGAACAGCGTGCCGCCTGCGGCGAAGCCGACGAAGCTGCCGCCGTTGTCGGCGAGCAGGACCTGGCCGCCGTTCAGTACGTTCACCGTGCCGGTGCCGGCGAGGCCGATATGTAGGAATGACGAGGCATTGAGGTTGTCGAGGCCGGCGGCGTTCAGGGTCGACCCGGCGCCGGTAACCGTCACCGTGCCGTTAGATCCGGCTAATCGGCCGATCTGCATGAACTCGACATTCGCTGTGCCGCCGTCCTGCACGGTCAAGGTGCCGGCACCGAGCTGGCCGACCAGCGTGGTGTCCGAATCGAAACCGCCGGTGTCGGTGAAGCTCGAGCCGCTGCCCGACACAAACACCGTGCCGATGCCGCCCGCGTTTCGCCCGATGCTGACATCGGTGTTGGCGAAGGTCGCGGAACCGCCCGCCAGCACGGAAAGCAGGCCGTCGCCCGAAGCGCCGATCGAGGTTAGCGTGCCGCCAGTGTAGTTGAAGCTGGACCCGGCGCCGGTGACGGTGAGCGAACCGGTACCGTTGAAGCTCTGACCGATGGCGAACTGGTCGGACATCACCGTCACCGTGGCGCCCTGCGACACGGTCACGTTTCCGACGCCGGCATCGGCGACAGTGAATTCAAAGCCACTGCCATGCGTCAGCGACGATCCGCCGCCGGAAACCGTAACGGCGCCGACACCGCTGAAATCGCCGCCGATGCGGATATCGGTGTTGGCGAATGTGGCCGTGGCGCCGTTAAGCACCTCCAGCGTGCCGTCACCCGAAAAGCCGATGTCCGCCACACCGTTGCCGCCGGTCACGTCGAGGCTGGAGCCGGCATCCGTCACCGTGACGGCACCGTCGCCATTGCTGCTCAGGCCAAGAGTGAACTGATCGGTGACGAATGTTGCGCTGGCCGACTGTGAAACATCGAGCGTGCCGACGCCGGACACGCCGATATTGGCGAATGTGAAGCCGCTGCCGCCGGTGACCATCAGACTAGAGTTGAGGCCGGTGACGACGACCGCGCCATCGGTAACGTGCCCGCTGTTCTCGGTGCCGGCGACCGTGAGGCCGCCGCTGTCGGTGGTGAAGTTGAACTGGCCGCCGGACTCGATCCGGAGCGTGCCGAGTGTGCTGCCGACGGAACCATCAAAGTTGCCGGCGGCCACCGTGACTGAGCCATCGACGGTGTTGCCGCGGAATTCGCCGCCGTTGCGCACGACCATGGTGCCGTTGCCGACGCGGCCGATCTGGATGAAGGTGCCGAACTCGTCGATGTCGCGGTCCGGTACGTTGACGTCCTCGATCTCGATGATCGATCCGGCGCCGTCGATGATGACGGTTCCGTCGCTATCCAGGTTGCGGCCAAGCTGCAAGCCCGAGCCGACGGTGTCGGTGTTGGTCGTCTGGCCCGGACCGATGAACAGCCGTGCGCCGTTTTCGACATTAAGGGTGCCGAAACTGTTGGCCTCGCGGCCGACGCGGACGAAACCGGCCTCGAAGTCGAAGTCGCCGCTGAAGCGGCCGGTGTCGTTCGTCACGTTGACCACGGTCGTGGGACCGGTGATTGTCGCCGTGCCGTCGCTGCCAGTATCCCGCCCAACCTCCAGGAAGAGCGTTTGGATCGTGGCGCCGTCCTGCACGGTCAGCGTACCGGTGCCGAACTGACCGATGCGTACCGTATTGTCGACGCCCTGGGTGACGACGCTGCTGCCGGTGCCGGTCACCGTGATCGTGCCGTTGCCGCCGGCGTCGTCGCCGGCTTCCAGGGATGCCGCCGTGACCTGGCCGCCATTGCTGACGGTCAGCGTTCCGGTGCCTTCGTTACCGACATCGATGCCGAAGCCCTCGACGGTCAGCGTGGCGCCGCCGCCGGTCCCATCCACGGTCACGGCGCCGGTGCCGTTCGGCAGGCTACCGACATGCATCACGCTGTCATCGTCGGTTACCGTGAACGTGCCGCCCGAGGTGATCAACAGCGTGCTCGGTGTGACGCTGGCGGTCTGGTCGTCGTCGCCGCGGCCGACGGCGACGAAGCCGGAGAAGCCGGTCATCGTGAAGCTGCCGCCATTGCGGACTTCCATGGCGCCATCCCCGGCCCGGCCGACGAACAGCAGAGGATCGCCGTCGAAGCTGTCCTGGATCGTGACCGACGATCCGACGCCGTCGATCACGAAGCTGCCGCTGCTGCCGGTGTTGCGGGCAAGCTGGATCGCCGGGAATTGCGAGATGTCCTGGCCGGTAATCGTCAGGTCGGCGCCGTTCTGGACGGTGGCGTCGGCGCTGCCATCCACGCCGATGCGCAGATTTCCGTCGAAAAGCCGCCCGTCGACGCCCCGTATCTGACCCGATAGAGCAATGCTGGAGCCGGCGCCGTCAAGCAGCAGAGTGCCGCTGCCGCCGGCCTCGACGCCGAGGTCGATCGCCGCCGCCGAGACCGCGCCACCATTGGTGACGTTGAGCGTGCCTTCGCCGGCGCGGCCAACGTCCATACGGTTGTTGGCGCCGGTCAGCGTCAGTTGCGCGCCCGCGCCGGCGACGTCGACCACGCCGCTGCCGCTCGCCTCCAGGCCGACCTGCACGAGATGCGCCGTCACCGTGCCGCCGGGACCGATGTCGAGCAGGCCGGTGCCGCGCTGGCCGACGATCAGGGTCTCCTGCAACGTGAAGTTGGCGCCGGCGCCGCTGACCGTCAGCGTGCCGACGGTGCCCGCCTCGAAGCCGAGCACGGCCGTGGTTTCGGTCTGGGTCTCGCCGGCGCCGAGGACAAGATCGGCATCCGCGCTGTTGCCGACGACCAGCGGCCGGTCGATACGCAGGGCCAGGTCACCGTCCGGATCGCTGTTGTCGCTAAAGAAATCGTCGTCCGGTGACAGGAACAGGTGGGTGGCGCCGGCCGGTACCGTGAGGACAATCGTCTCGATGAAGAAGTCTTCCGCGATGTCCGTCGGCAGGTCGCCGTTCGCGGTGTTGTCGGTGACGAAATCGCGTCCGGCATCGCGCGCGTCCGGCACCCGGTTCAGCAGGTTGTCGGCCAGCAGCGTATCGCTGCTGCTGAACACACCGAGAATGCCTTGGGGCGTCTCGACGCCGTCGTTGTCGTGGTCGTAGAAGCCGAGCCGTTGCAGGGCGATGATATCGCCGGGCGAGATGCCGAGCGTCGCGAGCGCGATGGCGGTTGCCGGCAGGGCGCCGGCATCGGCGTTGACCCGGAGATAGGTCTCGGTCGGCACGATCGGTTGCACCGCCGTCGAGGCGCCGCCTGGCACAATGCCGCTGGCATTGACCACGGTCAGCGTCAAATCGCCGGTGCCGGCGTCGAGCACCGCCGCGAGCTCGAGACCATTGCCGAGATCGAGGCCGGTGATGGTATCGAACGTCCCGACCGTGTTCGCGGCGTCGAACACCAGGAAGCTGTCGCCCAGCGATGGCGTGAAGCCGCCGATCAGCGTGACGTTGAGCGTGCCGGCGAGCGTCGCCGTGCCGGAAATGGTGAGCAGATCGAAGCTGCCGCCGGCGGTCCCGCCGAGCTCGATGTTGAGCACGCCGGTCGCTGTCTGCGTGTAGTCGCCGATGATGGCGAAGGTGCCCGCCGAGGTGCCGGGGTTCAGCGTGCCGGCGTTGGCAAAGGTCGTGCCATCGACATCCAAGGTGCCGAAGCCCTGGATGGTGCCGGCCGCGAGGTTGTCGAACGCGCCGCCGTTGACGTCAAGCGTCTGCCCGGCGTCGACATCGATGGTGCCGCTGTTGCTGAAAGTCGTGCCGGTATTATCGATCGTCAGCCGATGATCGATGTCGATCAGGCCCTGGTTGTCGATCGCGCCCGTCAGCGCCCGCTCACCGCCGCTCGCCGGACCGCCCGGACCCGATGTTGTCAGGATCGTCCCCGCATTGACTAGCGTGCCCGTGCTGACCGTCAGACCCGTCAATGCAGCCGGAGAGAAGAAACTGCTCGACTTCGTCAGTTCGATCAGACCATCGTTCGTAAAGCCGCTGGCTACCGTCAGCGTTACCTCGGAATCAGCGCTCTCTATCCGAACCGTCGCCAGCGCTGCGTTGGTCACCAAACCTGCAAGGTTCGAACTCTGCTCAACTGTCACAAAGCCCTGGTTCACAAATTCAGCATTGATTGTGTCGCCGGCCAGCCGGCTGTCGGCGCCAGCATTGATCAACCGGCCCGGACCGTTCACCGTGCCGTTGCTCAGATCCAGCGACACGTCGCTTGTCAGATCGGCCGTCAGGTCCAGCACATAGCTGTCCAGCGTCAAGGTCCCGCCGCCCAGCAACGCCGTTCCAGTCGCGATCGACACCGTGCCGCCATCGACGGTCAATGTCCGTCCGGCGGCGATATCGATGGTGCCGCTGTTGTTGATCGTGCCGGTGCCATTCGTAATCGTCAGCGCAGCGTCGACATCGATGGTGCCGCTGTTGCTGAAAGTCGTGCCGGTATTATCGATCGTCAGCCGATGATCGATGTCGATCAGGCCCTGGTTGTCGATCGCGCCCGTCAGCGCCCGCTCACCGCCGCTCGCCGGACCGCCCGGACCCGATGTTGTCAGGATCGTCCCCGCATTGACTAGCGTGCCCGTGCTGACCGTCAGACCCGTCAATGCAGCCGGAGAGAAGAAACTGCTCGACTTCGTCAGTTCGATCAGACCATCGTTCGTAAAGCCGCTGGCTACCGTCAGCGTTGCCTCGGAATCAGCGCTCTCTATCCGAACCGTCGCCAGCGCCGTATTGATACCGCCACTGACAGAGAGGTCTCCACCCGCGACAACCAACAGATCACTATTCGTCAGGTTGGCGAGGTTCGTAGCGCCCGTATCGTAGGTCACCGGCCCGGTGCCGGTGGGGATGATCACGTCTTCGCCATCGACTGGCACAACGCCGCTATTCCAGTTCGCCGGCGTGTGCCAGGAGCCGTCGCCGCTGCCGTTGGTGAAGGTGACGACGCCGGAAGAGACCACCGTCAGGGTCAGGTCGCCGGTGCCGGCGTCGAGCACGGCGTCGAGCAGTAGGCCGCCCCCGAGGTTCAGGCCGTTGATCGTGTCGAACGTACCGACCGAGTTGGCGGCGTCGAACACGAGGAAGCTGTCGCCGAGCGTCGGTGTGAAGCCGCCGATCAGGGTCACGTTGAGCGTGCCGGCGAGTGTTGCGGTGCCGGAAATGGTGAGCAGATCAAAGCTGCCGCCGGCAGTGCCGCCGAGCTCGATGTTGAGCACGCCTGTCGCGGTCTGGGTGTAGTCCCCGACGATGGCGAAGACACCCGCCGAGGTGCCGGGATTCAGCGTGCCCGAACTGGTAAACGTCGTGCCGGCGACATCGAGCGTGCCGAAGCCCTGGATCACGCCGGCGGTGAGATTGTCGAATGTGCCGCCATTGACGTCGAGCAGGATGCTGGCGGCGATGTCGACCGTGCCGACATTGGTGAAGGTCGCGTTGTTGTTATCGATGGTCAGATCGGCATCGACGTCGATCAGGCCCTGGTTCGTGACCGAGCCGTCCAGGCTCAGCAGGCCGCCGCCACCGCCGCCGTCCAGGCCGCGGATCACGCCGGTCGCGGCATTCACCAGCGTCGCCGTGGTCACGTCGAGCTCGACCGTGCGGCTGTTGGGATGCGTGTTGAGCAGCTCGATCAGGCCGTCATTGGTGAAGCCATTCTCCACCGTCAGCCGGCTGAGCGCGGTACCGTCGGTCCCGTCGACCCGCAGCACCGCGCCGCTCTCGTTGCTGAACGCGCCCGCAAACGTGTTGTTCGCCAGCGCCGTCAGCGTGCCCTGGTTCACCAGCTCGGCATTGACCGTGTCGCTCCGTAGCGTCAGACCGTCGGTCTGGTTGATCAGCCGGCCGGGACCGTTCACCGTGCCGTTGCCCAGGTCCACCACGATGCCGCCGTTGACCAACGTCAGGTCGCTCTGCAGCGTCAGATCGTAGTTGACCAGGTCGAGCGTGCCGGTGCCCGCCAGCACCGAGGTCGGCGTCAGCACCGTGCTGCCCAGCGACACGGTCAGCGTCTGCCCGGCGGCGACGTCGACCGTGCCGACATTGGTGAAGGTCGCGTTGTTGTTGTCGATGGTCAGATCGGCATCGACGTCGATCAGACCCTGGTTCGTGACCGAGCCGTCCAGGCTCAGCAGGCCGCCGCCACCGCCGCCGTCCAGGCCGCGGATCACGCCGGTCGCGGCATTCACCAGCGTCGCCGTGGTCACGTCGAGCTCGACCGTGCGGCTGTTGGGATGCGTGTTGAGCAGCTCGATCAGGCCGTCATTGGTGAAGCCATTCTCCACCGTCAGCCGGCTGAGCGCGGTGCCGTCGGTCCCGTCGACCCGCAGCACCGCACCGCTCTCGTTGCTGAACACGCCCGCAAACGTGTTGTTCGCCAGCGCCGTCAGCGTGCCCTGGTTCACCAGCTCGGCATTGACCGTGTCGCTCCGCAGCGTCAGACCGTCGGTCTGATTGATCAGCCGGCCGGAACCGTTCACCGTGCCGTTGCCCAGGTCCAGCACGATGCCGCCGTTGACCAGCGTCAGGTCGCTCTGCAGTGTGAGGTCGTAGTTGACCAGGTCGAGCGTGCCGGTGCCCGCCAGCACCGAGGTCGGCGTCAGCACCGTGCTGCCGAGCGATACGGTCAACGTCTTTCCGGCGGCGACGTCGACCGTGCCGACATTGGTGAAGGTCGCGTTGTTGTTGTCGATGGTCAGGTCGGCATCGACGTCGATCAGACCCTGGTTCGTGACCGACCCGTCCAGGCTCAGCAGGCCGCCGCCACCGCCGCCGTCCAGACTGCGGATCACGCCGGTCGCACCATTCACCAGCGTCGACGTCGTCACGTCGAGCTCGACCGTGCGGCTGTTGGGATGTGTGTTGAGCAGCTCGATCAGGCCATCGTTGGTGAAGCCGTTCTCCACCGTCAGCCGGCTGAGCGCGGTGCCGTCGGTCCCGTCGACCCGCAGCACCGCGCCGCTCTCGTTGCTGAACGCACCCGCAAACGTGTTGCTCGCCAGCGCCGTCAGCGTGCCCTGGTTCACCAGCTCGGCATTGACCGTGTCGCTCCGCAGCGTCAGACCGTCGGTCTGGTTGATCAGCCGGCCGGGACCGTTCACCGTGCCGTTGCCCAGGTCCACCACGATGCCGCCGTTGACCAGCGTCAGGTCGCTCTGCAGCGTGAGGTCGTAGTTGACCAGGTCGAGCGTGCCGGTGCCCGCCAGCACCGAGGTCGGCGTCAGCACCGTGCTGCCGAGCGACACGGTCAACGTCTGCCCGGCGGCGACGTCGACCGTGCCGACATTGGTGAAGGTCGCGTTGTTGTTGTCGATGGTCAGGTCGGCATCGACGTCGATCAAACCCTGGTTTGTGACCGACCCGTCCAGGCTCAGCAGGCCGCCGCCACCGCCGCCGTCCAGGCCGCGGATCACGCCGGTCGCGGCATTCACCAGCGTCGCCGTGGTCACGTCGAGCTCGACCGTGCGGCTGTTGGGATGTGTGTTGAGCAGCTCGATCAGGCCATCATTGGTGAAGCCGTTCTCCACCGTCAGCCGGCTGAGCGCGGTGCCGTCGGTCCCGTCGACCCGCAGCACCGCGCCGCTCTCGTTGCTGAACGCACCCGCAAACGTGTTGCTCGCCAGCGCCGTCAGCGTGCCGGCATTGGAAACAATTGTCGAAATTGTCGAACTGGTAAGGGTAAGCACGGCCGAACCAGCAGCCGCGAGCGTACCGGTGCCGTCGATCGATGCGTTGGTCACGCTGCCAGTGCCGACGAGTGTCAGAACGCGGCCGTCGAGGTCCTTGGCGCCGGCACCGCTGATTGTCGCCGCGCCATCCACGACGAAATCGCCGGCGCCGGTGAGCGTGCCGGTCGTCCAATCGAAGTTGCCATCGATGGTGGCGTTGCCGCCGCCGCCGTATGTGCCGCCCGATAGTGTCAGGTTGGCGCCGGCATCGAAGCTGGCCGTGCCGTCGACGTTGAGCGTTCCGGCCGCGACGATCACGCCGTCGCTCGCCGACAACGCGCCAAGATTCGTGACGCCGGTATCGTAGGTGACCGGGCCGGTCCCCGCCGGGATGATGACGTCGTCGCCGTCGACCGGGACCGTGCCCGTGTCCCAGTTAGCGGCCGTATGCCACGAGCCATCGCCGCTGCCATTGGTGAAGGTGACGACGCCCGTCGCGACAACCGTCAGCGTCAGGTCGCCGGTGCCGGCGTTCAGGACGGCGTCGAGCAGCAGGCCGCCGCCCAGCCCCAGTCCGTTGATCGCATCGAACGTGCCGACCGTGCTCGCTGCATCGAAGACCAGGAAACTGTCGCCCAGCGTCGGCGTGAAGCCGCCGATGATGCTGACGTTCAGGGTGCCGGCGAGCGTCGCCGTACCGCTGATCGTCAGCACATCGAACGTGCCGCCGAGTTCGATATTCAGTACGCCGGTCGCGGTCTGGGTGTAGTCGCCGACGATGGCGAAAGCGCCGGCGGACGTGCCGGGGTTCAGCGTGCCTGAATTGGTGAAGGTCGCGCTGGCGGCATCGAGGGTGCCGAAGCCCTGGATGATGCCGCCATCCAGGTTGGTGAATGCGCCGCCGTTGACATCGAGCGTCTGGCCGGCGGCGATGTCGACCGTGCCGGCATTGTCGAACGTCGTGCCCGCGATCGAGAAGACCAGATCAGTGTCGACGTCGATCAGGCCCTGATTGTCGATCGTTCCGGTCAGGGTGCGTGGGCCGCCGCCGGTGCCGGCCAGGACGCTGATCGTCCCGGTGTTGGTCAGCGTGCCAGAATCGACCGTCAGGCTGACCGGCCGCAACACGCCGGACTGCGTGTTGGTCAGCTCGATCAGGCCGGCGTTGGCGAAGTCGTCGCCGAATGTCAGGCTCGAATTGTTGAATGCCGCATCCAGCCGCAGCGTCGCCAGCGCGTCGTTGCTGCCACCGCTGGCCAGCGCCGACGTCCCCGCGACCGTCGTCGTGCCCTGGTTCTCGAACGTCGCGGCGATATCCGTGTTGGTCAGGCTGAGGTCGTCGCTGGCATTAATCAAACGGCCCGGGCCGTTCACCGTGCTGCTGCGCAGCTCGACCGACAGGCTGGCGGCCGGGACGGTCAGATCCACGGGCAGGGTGAGGGTCACGCTGGCGAAGTCGAGCTGCCCGTCGCCCGCGAAGTCCGTGCCGGCGGCGAACGTCGCGCTGCCGCCGGTGATCGTCATTGTCTGTCCAGTCGCGACGTCCAGCGTCCCGCTGTTGCTGAACGCCGCGCCGTTGTTGTTGATCGTCGCGTCGGTGTCGGCGTCGATCAGGCCCTGATTGTCGATCGTTCCGGTCAGGGTGCGTTGACCGCCGCCGGTGCCGGCCAGGACGTTGATCGTCCCGGTGTTGGTCAGCGTGCCAGAATCGACCGTCAGGCTGACCGGCCGCAACACGCCGGACTGCGTGTTCGTCAGCTCGATCAGGCCGGCGTTGGCGAAGTCGTCGCCGAATGTCAGGCTGGCGTTGTTGAACGCTGCGTCCAGCCGCAGCGTCGCCAGCGCATCATTGCTGCCGCCGCCGGACAGCGCCGACGTCCCCGCGACCGTCGTTGTGCCCTGGTTCTCGAACCCCGCAACGACGTCCGTGTTGATCAGGCTGAGGTCGTCGCTCTCATTGATCAGGCGGCCCGGGCCGTTCACCGTGCTGCTGCGCAGTTCGACCGATAGGCTGGCGGCCGGGACGGTCAGATCGACGGGCAGGGCCAGCGTCACGCTGGCGAAATCGAGCTGCCCGGCGCCCGCGAAGGCCGTGCCGGCGGCGAACGTCGCATTGCCGCCGGTGATCGTCATCGTCTGCCCAGTCGCGACGTCCAGCGTCCCGCTGTTGCTGAACGCCGCGCCGTTGTTGTTGATCGTCGCGTCGGTGTCGGCGTCGATCAGGCCCTGGTTGTCGATCGTTCCGGTCAGGGTGCGTTGACCGCCGCCGGTGCCGGCCAGGATGTTGACCGTTCCGGTGTTGGTCAGTGTGCCGGCGTTCACCGACAGGCTGGCCGGCCGCAACACGCCGGATTGGGTGTTCGTCAGCTCAATCAGGCCGGCATTCGTAAAGTCTTGGCCGAGTGTCAGGCTCGCGTTGTTGAACGCCGCGTCGAGGCGCAGCGTCGCCAGCGCATCATTGCTGCCGCCGCCGGACAGCGCCGACGTCCCCGCGACCGTGGCGATGCCCTGATTGGCGAAATCCGGGTTGACGGTCGTGTTGATCAGGCTGAGGCCGTCGCTGGCATTGATCAGGCGGCCCGGGCCGTTCACCGTGCTGCTGCGCAGTTCGACCGATAGGCTGGCGGCCGGGACGGTCAGATCGACGGGCAGGGCCAGCGTCACGCTGGCGAAATCGAGCTGCCCGTCGCCCGCGAAGGCCGTGCCGGCAGCGAACGTCGCGCTGCCGCCGGTGATCGTCAGCGTCTGTCCCGTCGCGACGTCCAGCGTCCCGCTATTGCTGAACGCCGCGCCGTTATTGCTGATCGTCGCGTCGGTGTCGGCGTCGATCAGGCCCTGGTTGTCGATCGTTCCGGTCAGGGTGCGTTGACCGCCGCCGGTGCCGGCCAGGATGTTGACCGTTCCGGTGTTGGTCAGCGTGCCGGCGTTCACCGACAGGCTGGCCGGCCGCAACACGCCGGATTGGGTGTTCGTCAGCTCAATCAGGCCGGCATTCGTAAAGTCGTCGCCGAGTGTCAGGCTCGCGTTGTTGAACGCCGCGTCGAGGCGCAGCGTCGCCAGCGCGTCATTGCTGCCGCCGCCGGACAGCGCCGACGTCCCTGCGATCGTCGCTGCGCCCCGGTTCTCGAACGCCGCGCCGAGCGTTGTGGAGACGATCGTCGCCGTGCCTTGATTGTCGACTGTGCCGCTGCCACCGATCGTCGCATTCGAGATATCGGACGTGCCGATGAGCGTCAGGGTCTTGCCGGCAAGCGCCTTGGTGGCGGCGCCGCTGACGGTCGTTGCGCCGCTGACCGTGAAGCCGCCGGCGCCGGATAGCGTGCCGGCGGTCCAATCGAAGCTGCCGTCGATGTTGACGTTGTCGGCGCCGCCGAACGTGCCGCCGGACAGCGTCAGCCCGGCACCGGCGTCGAAGTTCGACACCGCGGCGACGGTGAGCGTGCCGGCTGCGACGATCACTTCGTCACCGACGGTCAGGCTGCCCAGATTCGTCGTGCCTGTGTCGTAGGTGACCGGGCCGGTGCCCGCCGGGATGATGACGTCGTCGCCGTCGGCCGGCACCACGCCGGCGTTCCAGTTGGCCGCCGTGTGCCAGGAGCCGTCGCCGGTGCCATTGGTGAAGGTGACCACGCCGGTGGTCACCACGGTCAGCGTCAGGTCGCCGGTCGGGGCATCGAGTACGGCGTCAAGCAGCAGGCCGCCGCCGAGGTTCAACCCGTTGATCGTGTCGAATGTACCGACCGTGCCGGCGGCGTCGAACACCAGGAAACTGTCGCCCGCGATCGGCGTGAAGCCGCCGATCAGCGTGATGTTCAGGGTGCCGGCAAGCGTCGCCGTACCGCTGATGGTAAGCAGATCGAAAGTGCCGCCGGCGGTGCCGCCGAGCTCGATATTGAGCACGCCGTCGGCGGTCTGCGTATAGTCGCCGAGGATCGTAAAACCGCCGGCCGACGTGCCGGGGTTAAGCGCGCCGGCATTGGTGAAGGCGGCGCCTGCCACGTCGAGCGTGCCGAAGCCCTGAATGACGCCGGCGATCGCGTTCGTTACCGTACCGGCGGCGACGACGACGCTCTGGCCGGCGGCGATATCGATCAGACCGCTGTTGCTGACCGTGCCGCCGTTGTTGGTGATCGTTAGATTGGCGTCGACGTCCAGCGTGCCGCCGTTCGCAAAGTCGGCGCCGTTGTTGCTGACGACCAGGAACTGGCTGACGACGATAAGGCCCTGGTTGTCGATCGCGCCGATGATTTCGCGCGTGCCGCCGCTGCTGCCCGTCAGGCTGCGGATAACGCCGGTCGAACTGTTGACGAGCGTGCCGGTGACGATCTGCAGCGTTGCCCCACTGGCACCGGCATTCTGATTGGTCAACTCGATGACGCCGTCGTTCGTGAAACCAGAGAAGGCCTGCAATTGGGCGTCGAGGGCGTTCAGACCCTGTATCTGCAGCGTCGCCGTCGTCGTATTCGCGAAGTCGGCACCAAATGCGGTTCCGCCTTGGGCAATAAGACCGGCCTGATTGACGAACGGCACGTTCAGCGTGTCGCCGAACAGCAGGAAGTCGTCGCGGGCATTGGTCAGGCTGCCGGCGCCGTCCACCGTCACACCGCCCAGGTCAAGAATGACGCTGCCGTTGGTCAGCGTCAGGTCGATGTCGAGGATGAGGGCGCTGCCGCTGTTGAAGTTCAGGGTACCGGTGCCCAACAGGACCGTGCCGACGGCCAGCGTTGTCGCGCCGAAGTTGACTGCCAGCGTCTGACCGGCGGCGATATCGATCGTTCCGGTATTGCTGACCGTGCCGCTGCCGTTCGAAATCGTCAGGTTGGCGTTGATGTCGAACAGTCCGCTGTTGCTGACCGAGCCGCCGCCGTTCGACACGATCAGGAAACCGTCGACGGTTACCGTGCCGCCGTTGTTGAAGCTGGCACTCGTATTGTCGATTTGCAGGCCGGTAACGATATTGAGCGCGCCCTGATTGTCGACCGAGCCGATAATCGTTCGGCCGCCGCCCCCGGTGCCGGCGATGCTGCGGATTTCGCCACCGACACTGTTCAGCAGCGTGCCGCTCAGGATCTGCAGCGTCGCGCCACTGGCGCCGGTGAAAATGTTCGACAGCTCGATAATGCCGTCATTGGTGAAGCCGGTACCGACGATCAGCCTGGCGTTGTCGACGGACGATCCCTCGATACGCAGTATCGCGGTCGCGGTATTGCCAACGCTGCCGTTCAGCGAGGTGCTGCGTTGCGCCGAGAGTGCGGCCTGATTGGTCAGGTTCGCATCGAGCGTGGCGCCGATCAGCGCCAAGTCGCCTTGATTGTCGATCGTGCCGACGCCGCCGATGGTCGTCGACAGCACGCTTGCGATGCCGCCGGCGGAGATTTCCAGCGTCGTGGCGTCGAGCGTCTTCACGCCGGCGCCGCTCACCGTCGTGCTGCCGCTCACGGCAACGCCGCCCGTCCCGGTCAGCGTGCCCGCGGACCATATGAAATTGCCCGCAATGCTGGTGCCGCCTGGCCCGCCATAAGCGCCGCCGGACAGCGTCAAGCCGGCGCTTGCATCGAAATTGGCTACCGTTGCGACGGTCAGCGTGCCCGCGGCGACGTCGACCGTATCGCCGGCGGTCAGGCTGTTCAGGTTCGTCGTGCTGGTGTCGTAGACGACCGGTCCGGTCCCGGACGGGATGACCACGTCGTCGCCGTCGATCGGCGTCCGGCCGGTGTCCCAGTTGGCATCCGTGTGCCACGAGCCGTCGCCGCTGCCGTTGGTGAACGTCACCGTCGACGTGCCCGCGCCGGTGATCGTCACGGTGACGTCAGCGCTGTCCTCGCCGCCACTTCCGTCCGACACGGTGTAGCGGAAGCTGTCGGTCGTGGTTTCGCCCGGCGCCAGGGCATTGAAGGCGCCGGCCGGGTCGTAATTGACCGTGCCGTCGGGATTGATCGTCACCTGGCCCTGGGTGTCGAAGAAGGCCGTGTCGATGTCGATCACCTCCAGCACGTCGCCTGTGTCCTGATCGGTGTCGTTCGCCAGCACATCGATATCGACGGCGGCAAGATTGCTGGTGGCGGCGCCATCGGCCGACGTGTCGTCGACGGCGACCGGCAGGTCATTGATGTCGTTCACGGTGATCGTGAAGCCGGGGGTCGTCGCCGTGATCGACAGGGAGTTCAGACGATAGTCTTCGTTTGTATCGTTCCGCGCGATGAAGAAGGTCAGCGGCGCGTCCGGATTCAACGGGTTGTTTGAGAAGTCGAAGGTGAAGCTGTCGCCACCTTCGGTGATGGTCATGGTCGTATCGCCGCCGTTACGGATCGCATAGACCAATCGGAACGGTTCGACGGCGCCCAGGCCGCCCTGGACGAAGGCGAAGGTGGGCACGCTGTTGCCGTTGACCACGCCCTCGCGCACGAACCAGGACCCGGCGCTGTTGTCGGCGCGTTCCCAGGCGGTGATGTTGCTGCCGTCCAGCAACCCGAAGATGAAGTCGTTGTCGCCGGTGAGCGGCTCGTAGTCGATGTCGATCGTCACCGTGACGTCGTCGCGGTCCGCAGCCGGCAGCAGGTCATAGGTGAACAGAAACTGATCACCGCCGGCGTCCCCGGACGTGAAGTCGATCGCGCTGCCGCTGATCGTGCCGGTCTCGTTGAACGTGACGTCGGGGTTGCCGATCAGGTCCTGTCCGGTCTGCGTCGCGTCGAACAGCCGGCCGGCCGTGACGGTCAGACCGCCGCTGTCCTGCGCCGTCACCTGCACGGTGACGGTCGGCTCGGTCTCGAAGTCCAGGCTGACGCCGTCCCGCAGCTTCAATTGATCGCCAACCACTTCGAAACGCGGGTCGTCGACGGTGAAGGTATGGCTGTCGCCGGTGTCGGGATCGATCGCGGTCAAGGTGCCGACCACGGCGCCGGGCGTGTTCTCGTCGACGCTGGCGTTGCTGAGCAGAATACTGCTCGGCGGGTCGTTCAGGCCGGTGACGCCAATGCTTGCCGTGGCCGTCGCCTCGCCGCCATTGCCGTCCGAGATCGTGTAATCGAAGCTGTCGATTACGGTATCGCCGGCGGGCAGATCGTCGAACTGCCCGTTCGGATCGTAGGCGAAGCTGCCGTCGGCGTTGAGGGTCAGCAGCGCCCCTGAGGCCAGCGCAATCTGTACACCGACGCTGGCCGCCGAACCGTTCACCGCCGATACGGTGAGCGCGTCACCGTCAGGGTCGTCGTCCAAGCCGCTGCCGTTGTCGACCAGCACGTTGCCCGCCGTCAGTGTATTCTGGTCGGTGACAAAGGCATCGGCCCGCGCCACGGGGTCGTTATTGACACCGGTGACCGTGACCGTGGCGGTCGCCGTGGCGGTACCGCCGTTGCCATCCGAAATCGTGTAGTCGAAGCTGTCCGATCGGGCGCTGCCGACACCGAGATCGTCGAACTGGCCATTGGGATCGTAGGTGAACGTGCCATCGGCATTCAGGGTCAGCAGCGCGCCCGAGGCCAGGCTGATTGGATTGCCGATGTCGGCCGGCTGCCCGTTGACGGCGATCACCGTCAACGGGTCGCCTTCGGGATCGCTGTCCGGACCGCTGCCATCGCCGGCCAGCACGTTCTCCGTCGTCAGCGGCGTGTTCTCGTCGGTGACGAAGAAGTCGTCCAGCGCCACGGGACCGTCGTTGACGCCGGTGACGGTAACAGTCGCCGTCGCCGTCGCGGTGCCGCCGTTGCCGTCCGAAATCGTGTAGTCGAAGCTGTCGTCCCGGCTCTGACCATCACCGAGGTCTTCGAACTGCCCGTTCGGGTCATAGGCGAAGGTTCCGTCGGCGTTCAGCGTCAACAGGGCGCCGGAGGCCAGTGCGATCTGGCTGCCGACGGCCGCCGCCTGGCCGTTGACTTCCGTCACCGTCAGTGGATCGCCGTCGACATCGCTGTCCGCCCCGCTGCCGTTGTCGGCCAGCACGCTGCCGCCGGTGAGCGCAGTGTCTTCATCGATCGTGAAGGCGTCGGGCTGCGCCACCGGCGCCGTGTTGTCGAACGCGCCCGTAATGGTGATGTCGACGGTCGCGGTATCGCTGGCGCCATCGTTGTCCGAGAGCGTGTATTGGAAACTGTCGTTGGCAGTTTCGCCGGTCGTGAGGCTGTCGAATTGACCGTTGGGGTCGTAGGTAAAGGTGCCGTCGGCGTTGAGCGTCAGCAGCGCACCCGAGCCCAAGGTGATCTGATTGCCGACATCGGCGGTCTCGCCGTTTACCGCGCTCACCGTAAGGACGGCGCTGTCGACATCGCTGTCCGGCCCGTTGCCGTTGTCGGCCAACACATTGCCGCTGGTCAGCGCGGTGTCTTCGTCCGTCGTGAAGCCGTCTGCTTGCGCAACCGGTGCGTCGTTGACGCCGGTGACGGTAACCGTGGCCGTCGCCGACGCGCTGCCGCCCCGGCCGTCGGAGATCGTGTAGTCGAAGCTGTCGTCCCGGCTCTGGCCCACGGCCAGATCGTCGAACTGTCCGTTCGGATCGTAGGCGAAGCTGCCGTCGGCGTTCAGCGTCAGGAGCGCGCCGGAGGCCAGCGTGATCTGGGCGCCGATATCGGCCGGCGAGCCGTTCACAGCCGAGACGGTCAGCGGGTCGTCGGCATCGCTGTCGGGGCCGTTGCCGTTATCGGCCAGCACATTGCCGCCGGCGAGCGCCGTATCCTCGTCCGTAGAGAAGGCGTCATCCTGGGCGATGGGAACTTCGTTCGCCCCCGTCACCGTGATCGTGACGGTGGCGCTGTCGAATCCGCCCTGGCCGTCCGAGACGGTATAGTCGAAGCTGTCCGATCCGGTCTGGCCGACGTCGAGGCCGTCGAACTGGCCATTCGGATCGTAGCTGAAGCTGCCGTCGGCGTTCAGGGTCAGGAGAGCGCCCGACGACAGCGCGACCTGATTGCCGACGTCGGCCGGATCGCCGTTGACCTCGGCAATGCTCAAACTGTCACCGTCGATATCGGCGTCCGCGCCGCTGCCGTTGTCGGCCAGCACGTTGCCGCCGATCAGCGCGCTGTCTTCATCCGTCGTGAACGCGTCCGCTTGCGCAACGGGGCCGTCGTTGACGCCGGTGACCGTGACGGTGGCGGTCACCGTCGCGGTGCCGCCGTTGCCGTCGGAAACGGTGTAGTCGAAGCTGTCGTCCCGGCTCTGGCCGACGCCGAGGTCCTCGAACTGTCCGTTCGGCTCGTAAGCAAACGTGCCGTCCGCATTCAAGGTCAGCAGCGCACCCGAGGCCAAGATGATCTGACTGCCGATATTGGCCGACTGACCGTTGACTTCCGTGACCGTCAGCGCATCGCCATCGAGATCGATGTCCGGTCCAGCGCCATTGTCGAGCAGCACGTTGCCGGTGACGAGCGGCGTCGCTTCGTTGGTCGTGAAGGAATCGTCCCGCCCCAGCGGATCGTTGTTGATGCCGGTGAGCGTGATATCCACGTCGTCGAAGCGGATGGTCTCGATGCCGGTCAACGTGTCAGTGCCGTCTGGACCGACGATTGTCGCCGTGCCGACACCGGTGATGGTGACGTCGGAATCATCGACGCTGCCGCCGATGACCGCGATATCGTCGCCGTCACCGCCGTCCAACTGGTCGTTGCCGGCACCGCCGGTCAGCTGATCATTGCCGGCGCCGCCGATCAGTTGATCATCGCCGCCGCGTCCAATCAGAATGTCGTCGCCGCCGGCGCCATCCAGCACGTTGGCGGCATCGTCGCCGGCAATCGTGTCATTGCCCGGACCGCCTGTCGCGTTCTCAATCGCGATCAGTTCATCACTGTCGACGTCCAAGCCGCTTGCCGTGCCGGCGGCCAGATCGATTTCGACGCCGGATGCGGCGCTGGGATAGATAATCGTGTCGGTGCCGGGTCCGCCGTCGTAAACGTCGTCGCCTTCGCCTTCGCCTGCGACGATGACATCGTCTCCTGGTCCGCCGACGACCTGATCGTCACCGGCGCCGCCAGTCAGCCGGTCGTTGCCGCTGCCGCCGTCGAGGGTGTCGTTTCCAGGACCGCCGATCAAGATATCGTCGTCGTCGCCGCCGGCAATCACATCGTTTCCGGCTCCGCCATCCAACAGATCGCTGCCGCCAAAGCCGTCAACCTGGTCGTCGCCGTCCGTGCCGACGATCACGTCGGCCGCGGGCGACCCGCTGAACGTGGTCGGTCCCGTAGGCGGTGTCGTGACCAGTTGATCTTCAGAAGTGCTGCCGTTCGTCGTCGTCGTTGCATCGTCGGACGACGCCGTCGCCGCCGGATCGCCGGCGGCGATCTGGTCATCGTCGGCTGCTCCGACCGTCGCATCCGCGACCGGATCGAAGGCCTCGAGCGCCGCAATCAGCGTCTCGGATACCGCGGGTATGGTTGTCTCCGATGCGCCGGCCGCGGGAGCGATCCCCGCCAATTGCTCCGGAGTTAGATCGCCATCCTCGGCCTCGGCCCGCTGCGTTTCGCCATCTTCCTGGATGTCGCCGCGTCGCTGACGGGTGCCCGACTGCGATTCCAAAATGCGCACGGCGCCGCCGAACAACGCCCGCATTTCATCCGGCGCAATCACGAACGTCTCGCCCGGTGTCGCGAAGAAGCTGACGACTTCAGTCGATTGGAACGCTTCGGAGAGAATGCGTTGGCCGGCCGCATTGCTGATGCTGACCAGTCCAACGCTGCCATCAGGATCCGGCAAGAGGGTGCAGGTACTGTTCTGACCGTCGACCTGGATCTTGCAACTGACCGTCGTGCCGCGAATGCCGACCGTCGCGACAGGCGTCTGCACGCGCATCGCGTCGGCGCCAGATGCGGCGATGCTGCCGGTCAAAAACGCGAATGTTCCCTGCAGCACCGACACAGCCATTGAGCCGCCGCCGTCGGGATTGAAGACGAGCTCGTTAAGCACCATGCGGGCGCTGTCCGAGAGGGTGAACAGCGTATCGTCGACGAACTTGATGCCGACCGCGCTGTCGCCAGTCGTTGTGATCGTGTCGTTCAGAAAAACCGGATCTCCGACCGTCAACGTGTCGGTGACGCCATTGGTGTGCGTGGCCTGTACCTGGCCGTCGAGTTCGACGACCTCACCAATCGGCTGCGCGCCTGGCGGCGGCGTTACCTGCGCCACCTGGGCCGGCGCCCGCGGGCCAACCAGAATTTCGACGATGTCGGCGGCCAGAATCGCGCCGTCCGCCGTCTGCAGCGAGGGCGCGCTGTCATAGGCGAAGTAGTTTCTGACGATGACGTCTGGACCAGCGTCGACCTTTATCAGCAGGTTGTCGTCGAGCCGAAGGAAAGTTGCCGAAAAAAGCGACGCGTCGAGGGGAACATCCACGGCAATGGTTGTGGATTTGACTTCCAAAACCACCGCATCAGCCGGTCCGCCCAGGTGTGTGCCGTCCCGCAACACACGCCCCCCATTCGTCAGCCGCCGGTTTGCCGGATGTCACAGCAACTCCGGTTCTCATGTGAATGCGTCCCGGCAGCATCGAAGCGGGTTTGCCCAACGCCCGACCCTTTGACTGCCGCGACACACTTACGCCAACGGCAGGAAAATTATCGGACGCAACCGATCGTGGTGTCAATTCATGATTGATTAACCATGTGTTATTAGCGCTTGCCTAGATTTGGACTATTAGGCGAAGATAAAATACTAGTACTTCTAATTATTTGCTTTGAGTTCCAGGATTTATCGCTGTAACCGTTGTGATTTTTGCAGCACTTCCTGACCGTTCACATTATCGTCAGGCGGTTGCGGGCTGGTTCGCACTGGACACGATCAGTGGCTGCGATCAGCGAGAAACGCGCGTGGGTAGTTGCAATATCTCCGGCTTAAGGCGACCCATTGCGCTCAGCAAAGAGTAAGTGGCAATCCGCGCATCGTAGCTTGCGTTCACGGAGTTGATCTGTGCGTTGTACAATTCAGTCTCTGCGTCCAGCACGTTGATCGCAGATTCCTGTGCTGCTTCGCGCAGCCGTTTGCGCGCCTCGAACACCTCGCTGGCGATGTTGACCGCGTTCTGCAGGAGTTCGACCCGTTCGCGCGCAGTTTCTAGACGCGTCCATGTGATCCGGACGTTCTCCGCAACACGGCGCTGGGAATTCGAAAGCGTCGCGATCTGCTCGGAGTACCGCGCAGATGCTTGCGCGACCCGGGCCCGTGTGGCCCAGCCTGAAAAGAGATTCCAAGTCAGCCTGACCAGCAGGGACGCTTCACGTCTGATGTCGCGAACGCCCTCGACGTCGTCCTCCCAATTCGCCCTGCCGACCAGGTCTACGCGAGGGAAGTATCCGCTCCGCGCCACCGTTCGCTGACGATCGGCGACGTCGACGTCACGCTCGCTGCCGATCACGTCGGGATTTTCCTTAAGGGCGATGTCGACCGCTTCATTCACACCGCCTGGCAGCAGCTCAACCGGCGGGATGGGCTCGACCATGTCGGCAATCTGCGGCGGTCGATCGAATACCTCGTTGTAGTCGGTCTGGGCTTCCCTCAGTAGGCCCTGAAACGCGACGCGCTGCTCCTTCGATATCTGCAGCCGCGTTTTTGCCAGGAGGACATCGACTGTAATGCCACCGCCGCGGCGGACGCGCTCGTCTTCAAGGTTGAGCTGCCGCGCGATCGTTGCTTCGTTGGCCCGCGCCAGGTCTACCAACCGGGTTTGACGCAGGACATTGTGATACGCCACCACCCCCTCGAGCAGAATTCGTTGTGTTGTCGATTCCAATGCCTGTTCCGCCGACTGCTGGCTGAGGTTCGCGGCATCGAGGCTTGCCGTTCGATCGAAACCGTCGAACAGGTTCTGGGTAACGTCGAGCGTCGCCAGATCGCGATTGGTGCTGAGCGGGCTGTCATTCGCGGTGCGCAGAGCCGGGCTGTCGGTGTACTCGTAGCCGGTATCACCGGAAAGATCGACTTGCGGCAGAAATCTGGAGAACGCCTCATCGACGGCGCCTTTGGCATTCAACACTCTGTTTCGCGCCGCTTGGATTTCGGGATGGGCGTCGAGCAGCGTTGCCAGTTCGTCTTCCAATGTCTGGCCGACGACTGTTTGACACGTACCAAATGCTAGAACTGCGCAAATTCCCCCAACAAATACCAGCCGCACGGAGCCCCCCTTCATTGGCTTAGCCAATTTGGCAGATCATTGATTCGGTCCGCAACCCATTGGTGCAGACGATATACACCATCAATTCGCTTGTCACGATTATTGCTCGAGGCTTTGGGCTCTACGCCGGCATTCGAGGGCCCGAAAAGCGTCGGTGTGGATCCTCGGAAATGCGGCGCAATCCCAGGGGCAAAGCAAGCGGACAGAGAACATCATCGACCGATGAGAAGAAGAGATCTTGATGTCGCGGCCACGCGCCTGCTGTTGGTCACCGGTGGTATCGAGATCGACAGAGGGCAAGAATCATCAAATCCACTGCGTCGAGCGCAAGCAGAAAAACTGCGCATGCGTTGCGCTCGGGGACCGTTATTCATCGAAGCTCGAGGAAGGACCCGTTTCGCATCGCCAGCTGTCAGCGCGACTTGCCGCAGCACAGCAGCGGGTTGCCGTTGATCGGATCTCTGCTGCGGCACGCAAAACTTGAGACGGGCCAACGAATTCATGAGCTTTGCCGCAGATGCCACACATTTCGTGAAAACACAGCAATGAATCAAAGGCATATGTGCGAAATCCAGTATTAGGATCTTGGCGTTGGTGCTGTGACAGCGCGGCATCCGATCCTAGGGGATTGAACTGCAAGGCGGATCATATGCCGCGGCTGTGGCGGCTCTCGTGCGGCAGCCTGCGAACCTGCGGCATAGCGATGCCTAGCTACCGGGTCGTCGATAGCGTTCCGTGATCTCGCTTTCCGGCCCGCGTTAAAGAAGCGATGACATTTGCCGGCCATTCATCTGTGCAGATGACGATGGATCGTTACGGCCACCTTTTTTCCTTCTGCGGATCATCACCTCGGCATGGACAAGGTCGAAGCCCGACTACTCGGTTGAGCGCAACACCACCGCGATACGGCATGGCTTTCGATCGCTAAGTGGCTGAAATGCCAGCGTGAAATCCCAAGAAAGGTGGGCTTTAGTACCTGAAGTTCGCAGGTTCAAATCCTGCCCCCGCAACCAAATCATCAGCAACCACAACACGCGACACCACTGGCCCGGCGCCATGTCCGGCCAGCACATGGCCGTGCCTGCAGGGTGCCCGATGCGGCGGCGGTGCGACATCGGGCGAGACGGTCGGCGCGGCGAATGCCAGAATGATGAGCTGAAAACGTTCGACATCACAGCCCGCATGGGTATCCGCCATGATCAAGCGACTACTTCCACTGCTGTTTCTGCTGGTCTGGAGTGGGCCGGCGGGAACTCAGACGGCCATAACAGGTCCGGGCGCCAACTCCTGCGATCTGTTCATGAACTTCTACGAGCAGGATCCGGAGACCCGTGAGTTGCTGTTTTTCGCCTGGGCGCAGGGCTTCATGTCGGGCATGAATGTCGTCGCTCTCAAGCTCAAGGGCGAGGTCATCGACCTGCAGCCCGAGACCTACGATCCGAACCGGCAGATGATCTTCATCCGAAACTTCTGTTTTTTGCACCGGGGCGAGTCCTACGCGGAGGCCGTCTTCGAGCTCATGACCGAGCTGCGGCATGCCGCCGGACCGCCGGCAAGCGGAACGCCGGCGCCGCCGACCGATCAGTAATCCGCGCGACCTGGCGTGCCGGCGGACGAGAACCAGCGTCCGGCTAATCGGTGACGCGGTTTGTGTATCCGCCACGACGTGACACGCGTCCAAGCAGGAACGTGCCATCAAACTGACAATCGCCATAGACCAGAAGGTGGCGTATTCGTCGCGATGCACGGCGTTATATAAAACGCCATATGAAATGATCTTTCGCACGCGCGTCGAACCGGTTTCTCTATGCGCCGGGTTCGAACCTGGTCTTTGGACGCATCACGTCGCCGACGTCGCGTGCACACGGGTTATATGGAATGACATATGGATCGGCTGCCGGCGCCGGGCCGACCGGTGCGAGCGCGTTCGTCGACGACCACTGCTTGCCGTTCCGCTAAGGACATTCACCTACGGTGTTCTGCCAATTTCGCCGCACCGCTTGCGGCATCTAGCATAGACCCTGTCGCCCCGCGCCCAGAAAAAGCCCGGCGGTTCCTGCCCGCCGCGCTCGGCATCCTCTTTGCCGAGCCGCGGGCGTACCGTCGAGGCGAACCAGAACGGAACGCCGTGGTGAACAACGACAGTCGTCCCTTCCGCCATTCGGCCCGCAGATCGCTTGGCACGGAACGTGCTTCAAATTCCATGGGAGCGGCTGTGTGCTGACGGACGGAAAGAGCAGGAATGGCCTGTCGGTCGTCGCGCCGTTCGTCGCTAGGATACTGGCGGCGACGGGCCGGGGCGGATGATCGGCATGGGCGCGCTCGAACCCGGATCGGCGCCGCGGAATCTGCTGTACTTTCAGCTGAGCGACAGCGCGATCGACACGGATGTACTTGGTTCGGCGGCGGATTCCCCATCGCTCGCGTCCGCCGGCTGGCAGGTGCACGCCACCGCGGACCGGCAGGGCGCGCGACGCTTGCTGGACGAACACGCCTTTGACGTCGGGCTGGCCTATCTGAACAACGACCCCGTCGATCGTATCCGCGCCGACATGGTGGCGCTTTGGCGCGCTGACGAAAACCTGCCCTGGATCGCCCTGCTGCCGCCCGAAGGCCGGCATGACGCCGAGGTCTGCCGGGTGCTCTGGGAGTCGTTCTACGACTTCCACACCCTGCCGCCGGATATCGAGCGGTTGCTGACCACGCTGGGCCACGCCCATGGCATGGCGATGATCGCGCGCACCGCGTCGGAGGCGACGCCGGCGGAAACGACGGAACCGCAAATGGTCGGCGTCAGCCCGCCCATGCAGGCCGTGTTCCGCAACATCCGCAAGCTCGCCGGCGTCGACGCGCCTGTTCTAATCACCGGCGAGAGCGGCACCGGCAAGGAGCTCGCGGCCAAGGCCATTCACGAACGCTCGCGCCGCGCGGCCGGGCCGTTCATCGCCGTAAACTGCGCGGCGCTGCCGGAAAACCTGATCCAATCCGAACTGTTCGGTCACGAGAAGGGGGCGTTCACGGGCGCGCACCGCCGAAAGACCGGCAGCATCGAGGCGGCGAGCGGCGGCACGCTGTTCCTCGACGAGATCGGCGACCTCACGCCCGAGCTTCAGGTCAACCTCCTGCGTTTTCTGCAGGAAGGAATGATCCAGCGGGTTGGCAGCCCGCAGGAGGTGCCGGTCGACGTCCGCGTGCTGGCGGCGACGCATACGGATATGGAGCGCGCGGTCGCCGAGAGCCGCTTCCGCGAGGACCTCTATTTCCGCCTCAATGTACTCCGGCTGGAGATGCCGCCGCTACGCGACCGCGGCGACGATATCGGCGTGCTGGCGCAGTATTGCTTCGACATGTTCCGGCACGAAACCAGCAACCGGGTCCGGGGCTTGAGCCCCGGCGCCCTGCAGAGCATGGCCGAATACGATTGGCCCGGAAACGTGCGGGAACTGATCAATCGCGTGCGCCGCGCCACGGTGATGTGCGACGGGCGGCTGATCAAGCCGGCGGATCTCGGTCTGCACGCCCGCTCCCAGCCGGTGCGGATCGTCACCATCGAGGAGGCCGTGCGCCAGGCCGAGAAAGACGCCATTGAACGGGCGCTGGGCCGGACCAAGAACCTGTCGCAGGCGGCGCGCAGCCTGGGCACGTCGCGGCCGCGGCTCTACCGCTTGATGGCCAAGCACGGCATCCAGCCTTGAATGGCGGTGGATCTGCAGCGCGTTGTGTCCGCTGGCGTTACAGTTTGGCGCGCGAATCCGCTGGCGGTGCGCTCTCCGGTCGGCGACGGGTACGACCGCCCGAGGCGTAATGGCGACGGACGTGAGCAGAGCGTTGCATGTTCGGCCGGGGTACGGGATCGGCGCCGCATGGCGGTTGATCGCGTGGCATGCTTTTTGCTGACGTGAGGTTAGCGACCTCTCCGTTTGCGGTCGCCGAGGGAGGTATGGGACAGACGCGTGGGACGAACGTGGTTTGGGGCGAGACGGGTTCGCGTGCTCTGATGTCGACGCGTTAATAATTTGGTTAGATTCTGGTGTGCAGAAGAAATTGAGCCGAGGTCAAAAACAAATCGAAACGTGGTGAAATGGCTGAGTTTGGATTAGGTCGGCTGGCAATCACCGGCTTGTTGGTTGCGGGGCTCGCCATCGCGTCGTCGGCCGTTCGTGCCGACGATGACGATGATGAAGACGTCGATATCGATTTCGATTCCGACGTGTCGATCGACATCAATAAGTCGATATCCGTAACGGTCGACGTCAACATTACCGGCGACATCGTGGTGAACGGCAGCGTCAACGTCTCCGAAACCGCCATGTCGCTGATCAACAACACCCAGGTCATCAATGACGGCCTGGTTACGCTCGCGGACTCGGACGCCGATTTCTCGAATACCGTCGTGCTCGGCACCGATGTGCTGGAATCGTCGAACGGCAACATCGGCGTCAACCTGTCGTCCGGCGCCAGCATCCTGCAGGAAAACAGCGTGTCGCTGTCGACGTTGAGCGGCGGGCCCAGCACCTCGGCCGACGCCGAGTCGTTCAGCCTGCAGCAGAGCCTGAACAACACGTTCAGCCCCGACAGCACCACGAACGACGTCGTCAATTCGGCGCAGCTGCTGGGCAACGTGCTGGCGGATGCCACCGGCAATATCGGCGTGAACATCGCCGTCGGCGCATTCCACGCGCAGGACAACTCGCTTGCTCTGGGTTCGGCCACCGGCAATACCGTGCTGGCGCAATCGTTGGCGAATACCGTGCAGGAAGTGTCGTTCGGCCGGACATTCCATGTCGACACCGTCAACAGCGTCACGCTCGGCGACAGCGTCCTGGCCGGCGCCAACGGCAATATCGGCCTCAACATCACGGCCGGCACCAATAACCTGCAGCGCAACACGCTGGTGATTTCTTCCGGCCAATAGCCGCCGCGGCCACTTGGCCGACCCGATCAAACGAAATCTGTTCGCTGGCGTTACACATTCCGCCGGCTTGGTGTCGCCGGATACGTCCATTGCCGAGCGGTTGGCCCGTCACGGGCCGTACCGGCCCAGGAAACGCCGCGCATAAACGGCCTCGATCGCGACGCCTCCGGTTCCGCCGCCGACGGAGCCAGGACTGGCACGCTACTTGCTGAAGTTTCTGCGTGGCATTGACGGCACCGATAGGCCGATGACAACACTTCTCGTGAACTGGTTGCGCTTGCACCGCCAGCGACCGCAGCGGTGCGTTCTGCGGCGTGTCGGGCTCGGCCTCATCTGCGTCGCGGCGGTGCTGTCCATCCCGATTTCCGCCGCGGCCGATCCGCTGAAAATGGTTCTGCCGGCGGCCGCGCTTCAGGATGGCCAGATCGTTACGGATGCGGACGTCCTGTCCGGCATTCGCGGCCGCGGCGCCGAGGGGCCGGACGTTATGTCGGCGGGACCGGATCTCGCCGTCGTGCTGTGGGATGAACTCGAGCGTCCGACGCGCAACGGTCAGTCCGGCTCCATCTATTCGCATTCCGCCGGCAATCAGAACATGCAGGCGTCCACGCTGTCGGCGACGCGGTACTGAGCCGTGCGGGTTCGCGCCAAACCGACGGCCGCCTGGACGACGTTCTGGCTCGGATTGTCGGCATGTGTGATCTCGGTCGCGGCGCCGGCGCCGATGGTGCTGGCGGCGGACGGAAAGATCGTCGTTATTCGCCAGGTGCCGCCCCGGCCCGCCTACCGGCAGGGGCCGCCGGGTCCCGCGGTCGAGGTCAGCACGACCCCACGCATCGATCTCTCGGCGACAGGGCGGATCAGTCCGACCGTGCTCGACGCCGTGCCGAACGCCGAGATCATCAGCGATGGTGAAGCCGCGGCCATTGCCGGCGGCGCCGCGCCGCTGCAGCCGCAGCCGTCGTCAGGCGGCCTGACCGGTCTCGCGGCCGGGGAGGGCGCGCGGCGGACCGGCGGGACCGATGTCCGCGGGCAGTTCGGCGCGCTGCAGTCGCTTGGGACAATTCCGACACAGGTCGGCGCCGCCGGCCGGTCGGTCAGCCGCGCGACATCCGGCCTGAGCAACACCGTTCGCCGGGCCCTCGGGCAGCAATAGTCAGGAACGCCGATAATCATGATGACAAGCCGACAGACGTGCCTTGCGGGCCTGTTGCTTTCGGCGGTTCTGGCCGCCTTACCGGCGCGGGCACAGGAAGTCGTCACGCAATCGACGATCAACGACGATGCGCTGCGGGACATCGCCGGCGTCGCTCTGATCAACCAAAGCGCCGGCGACGGCAATCAGCAGCTCAACAGCGCGGCGCTGGCGGTAAACGCCACGGGCCTGGCGGTCGCGTTTACGGCGGGCGCGCAGCATACCGATCCGGCGCCGACCGACGTGGAGCTCGACGCTTTCGCCGTGATCGATGACGACGCTTTTGCCAACGCGCGGGGTCTGGTCTCGGTCAGCCAGGCCAGCGGCATCGGCAACCAGCAGATCAACTTCGCCTCGCTCGCCGTCGGTGTCGACGTCAGCGTGCTGGCCGAAGCCGAGCTCAGCCAGAGCCGCACCGGCGATCCGCCGCCGGCCGATGCGGAACCCGAGGGCGCGCGGCTGACCCACATTGACGATCGCGCGTTCCTGGATGCCTCGGGCGTTATTCAGGTCAACCAGGTCGCCGGCGTGTCGAACAACACCTTCAACCGCTTCGCGTTGACGATGTCGGCAAATTAGCTCGCACAGGGATATTGTCCGCAGGCGTTACAGTTATCGAACGCCAACCGTCCGCCAACGGATCCATCGCCATCTGGAAACCGAAAGCCGCCCAAACGCTGGACTGAAGTCCCGATCGTCCAGATTCCCGGGGCATCGACGACAGGCGCGACCCTTCTGTCCGACAAGCGCAATTGGTTTGGCACAGGAATTGCTTCAATGCTCTTGAACGGTGCGCCGAGGACCATAACGGCGCCGAAATCGAAAGACCGTGCTCGACACGGCATGACCTGTAACGACAGGAGGTCCAGACGATGGCAGTCAGATACGGCCTGGCGGTGGTGGCGGGAATTTTCGTCGCCGCCTGGATTGCGGGTCCGGCCGTCGCGCAAGGCGTGACCCTGACGAAGACCTACGATGAAGACATCAATGTCGAATACGACAATACGGTCGATGTGGACATCGCCAAGGACATCGATGTCTCGAAGGACATCGACTACAACGGCGTCGTGAACATCACCGGCAACATCAATGTGTCGGAATCGGCGGTGTCGGTGATCGACAACAAGCAGATCATCGACGACGGCTTCGTCAGCGTGACCGGCAGCGACGCGACGCTCAGCAACGTCGCCATCATCGACGGCACGGTGCTCGGCGGCGCCGGCGGTAACATCGCCGTCAACCTGACGGTCGGCGACAACAACCTGCAGGAAAACGTTGGCATCCTGTCGGCGATCGGCGCCACCACGACGGAAGGCGCGGCCGACGCCGAATCCTTCAATCTGCAGAAGAGCATCAACAACGACTTCTCCGCCAGCTCCGACGCCGAGGTCTTCAACAACACCCAGATGCTCGGCTCGGTTCTGGCCGGCGCGGCCGGTAATGTCGCGCTCAACGCGGCGACGGGTGCCTATAACGGCCAGAAGAACGCGCTGGCGATCGCCGCGGTGAGCGGGGCGGCGACGCTGTCCGAAGCGACGGCGGCGATCCTGCAGGAGGTCACCTTCAACTCCACGGTTCACAACAACACCGCCAATCAGGTCACCCTGCAGGACAGCGTCGCCAACGCGGCGACCGGCAATATCGGGCTCAACCTGGCGGCCGGCACCAATAATCTGCAACAAAACACGCTGGCCATCTCGTCCGTGCAGTAGCGTCCCCCAAACGCTCCAAACGACATCGGGCCCGGCAATCGCGCCGGGCCGTTTTTTGTCCGCGGGCATTGGCGGTCGTCTGGCCGCAAACGGTCATCGCGTAAACGACATCGACTGTTCGACTGTAACGGCAGCGGACAGAACGCCGGCCGCGCGATAGCCACGTCTTCCACCAGAACCGTGGGTCAGCCGGGCGTTCGATCGACTGGCATGACGCTTGCTTTGTAGATCCGTGAGGCAGGAAGCCATGACGTCGGCGGCGTGCGCGTCGAAGACCTCCGTTCCTGTCGGTCCATCCCAGTCTTATCCGTAACCGTGGGAGGTTCAGAGCATGAAACTAGGACTGAGTACGCTGGCGGGCATTGCCGTCGCCGCCCTGATCGCGGGTCCGGCTTTCGCGCAATCGACCAGCGTCAGCTTGACCAAGACCTATGACGAGGACGTCGACGTCGAATACGACAACACCGTTGATGTCGACATCGCCAAGGACATCGATGTCTCCAAGGACATGGACTACAACGGCGTGGTGAACATTACCGGCAACATCGACGTCTCCGAAGCCGCGATGTCCGTTGTCGACAACAAGCAGATCGTCGATGACAACATTGTCTCGGTAACGGGCACCGACGCGACGATTAGCAATGTCGCCCTGATCGACGGCACCGTGCTCGGCGGCGCCGGCGGCAATATCGGCGTCAACGTCGCGGTCGGCGACAACCTGCTGCAGGAGAACGTGGCGGTTCTGTCGGCGATCGGCGGCACGGCGGCGGCCGGCTCGGCCGATGCCGAGGCCTTCAGCGTGCAGAAGGGCGTCAACAACAGCGTGTCCGGCAGCTCGGACGCCGAAGTCTTCAACAACACGCAACTGCTTGGTGACGTGCTCGCGCTCGCGACCGGCAATGTCGGCCTGAACGCGGCAACCGGCGCCTACAACGGCCAGAAGAATGCACTGGCCATCGCGGCGGTGACCGGGTCGGCGACCCTGTCGGAAGCCACGGCGGCCGTGTTGCAGGAGAGCACCTTCAACTCGACCTCGCACAACGACACCGCCAACTCGGTGTCGCTGGGCGACAACGTCGCCAACGGCGCGACGGGCAATATCGGTCTCAACCTGACCGCAGGCGCCAACAATCTGCAGCAGAACACGCTGGCGATTTCGTCCGTCAACTAATCGTTCTGCAAGCCTGATCGAAGGGCTCCGGCTTCACGGCCGGGGCCCTTTTCTTTTTGTCGACCGGTCGCCCAAAGGCAATCTTTTCGCACGCCGCATCCGCCAGGCAGCAAGCGAGAAACAAGGCGTCCGCTGTAACGCGACCGGACAGAAACGCTTGGGCCAACCGGCGCGCGCGAAGCGGAATTTTCCATTCAAAACAGAAGACTAGGTTGCTGGCATGGGAATTGCTTTGACGTAGTTGAGGCAGGATCAAACGCGTCGATGACCGTCACTCCTGTCGGTACCACAAACCGTTCCTGTAACCGTGGGAGGTTCACACCATGAAACTAGGACTGAGTACATTGGCGCTGGCAGGCGTCGCCGTAGCCGCATTGATCGCGGGTCCGGTATTCGCGCAAACGGTCACGACGAGCGTCAGCCTGTCGAAGACGTATGACGAAGACGTCGACGTCAACTACGACAACACCGTCGATGTCGACATCGCCAAGGATATCGATGTCTCCAAGGACATGGACTACAACGGCGTGGTGAACATCACCGGCAACATCAACGTGTCGGAAGCCGCGATGTCCACCGTCGACAACAAGCAAATCGTCGACGACAACATCGTTGATGTGCTTGGCAGCGATGCGACGCTCAGCAACGTCGCGCTGATCGACGGCACCGTGCTCGGTGGCGCCGGCGGCAACATTGGCGTCAACGTCGCGGTCGGCGACAACCTGCTGCAGGAAAATGTGGCCGTGTTGTCGGCGATTGGTGGAACGGCAGCGGCCGGCTCGGCCGACGCCGAGGCCTTCAGCGTCCAGAAGAGCATCAACAACGAGTTTGATGACGGCGTTGAGGACGCGGAAGTCTTCAACAACACGCAGCTGATCGGCGCGGTGCTGGCGGGCGCGACGGGTAACGTCGGCCTGAACGCGGCGACCGGTGCCTACAACGGTCAGAAGAATGCGTTGGCTATCGCCGCGGTGACCGGCTCGGCCACCCTGTCCGAGGCCACGGCAGCGATCCTGCAGGAGAGCACCTTCAACGACACCTCACACACCGACACGGCGAACGAGGTCAAGTTGCAGGACAGCGTCGCGAACCTGGCGACCGGCAACATCGGTATCAACCTGACCGCCGGCACTAACAATCTGCAGCAGAACACGCTGGCGATTTCGTCCGTTAACTAACCCCTCTGCCCTTACCCCCAAGGGTCTCGGCCATTGGGCCGGGACCCTTTTTTTTGGTTTTGAACGTGTCGTCCGCTGTAACGCGACCGGACAGAATGTCCGTCGAAGCGTGCGGCTCCAAATCGCGAAACTGCCATTGTCGGCAGCCACTTAAACCGCTGGCACGGGAATTGCTTCGTTGAGGTTGAGGCAGGACCCCGAAGTGACGGCGCCTCCTGCGTCGGGCGCTTTGCCCCTGTCCCTCCGTGTCACGTAATTTCGGCAACTACGGGAGGTTCCAATAATGAAGCTCAAACACGGTGTGATGGCGCTGGCGGGCGCTGCCGTAGCCGCCCTGATCGCGGGTCCGGCCTTCGCGCAATCGACCGCCGTCAGCTTGACCAAGACCTACGACGAGGACGTCAACGTCGAGTACGACAACACCGTTGATGTCGACATCGCCAAGGACATCGATGTCTCCAAGGACATGGATTACAACGGCGTGGTCAACATCACCGGCAACATCAACGTATCCGAAGCCGCGATGTCGGTCGTCGACAACAAGCAGATCGTCGACGACAACTTCGTTGACGTGACGGGAAGCGACGCGACCTTGAACAATGTCGCGCTGATCGACGGCACCGTGCTCGGTGGCGCCGGCGGCAACATCGGCGTCAACGTCGCGGTCGGCGACAGCCAGCTGCAGGAGAATGTGGCTGTTCTGTCGGCGATCGGCGGCACGGCGGCGGCCGGCTCGGCCGACGCGGAAGCCTTCAGCGTCCAGAAGAGCATCAACAACGAGTTCGACGGCGAAGAAGGCGAGGTGTTCAACAATACCCAGCTGCTGGGTGACGTGCTCGCGGCCGCGACCGGCAATGTCGGCCTGAACGCGGCGACCGGCGCCTACAACGGCCAGAAGAACGCGTTGGCCATCGCGGCGGTGACCGGCTCGGCAACCCTGTCCGAGGCCACGGCGGCGATCCTGCAGGAGAGCACGTTCAACGACACGCTCCACAACGACACGGCCAACGAGGTCAAGCTGCAGGGCAACGTCGCGAATACGGCGACCGGCAACATCGGCCTCAACCTGACGGCCGGCACCAACAATCTGCAGCAGAACACGTTGGCGATTTCGTCCGTCAACTAGCCGAGCTGCATCCATCTTCCAGGGTCCCGGCCGCTGTGTCGGGGCCCTTTTTTTGTTCGCCCGGTGTAACGCCAGCGGACAACCGGATTGCCTTTCGCTTGGCCGCGTCGTCCGCAAAGTCCCACGGATGCGGGGCACTCCCGCTTGGCATGGGAGTTGCTTTGATTTCACTACGTTGGGGCGTCATTGGAAATGATGGCGGGCGTACGTTCGAACCGGATGCCCGTCGGAGCGATTCCGTCTCCAGAGACGGAGGGAGGCCCAGATCATGAGACTAGGACAAAGTGGGGTGGCGCTGTTGGGCGCCGCGATGGCGACATTGATCGCGGGATCGGCCTTCGCGCAATCCCAAACCATTAGCTCGTCCGTGAGCTTGGCGAAGACCTATGACGAAGACGTCGACGTCGATTACGACAACACAGTCGATATCGACATCGCCAAGGACATCGATGTCTCCAAGGACATGGACTACAACGGCGTGGTGAACATCACCGGCAACATCAACGTGTCGGAAGCCGCGATGTCCACCGTCGACAACAAGCAGATCATCGATGACGGCTTCGTCGACGTGTTGGGTACGGAGTCGACGCTCAGCAACATCGCGCTGATCGACGGTACCGTGCTCGGCGGCGCCGGTGGCAATATCGGCGTCAACGTGGCGGTCGGCGACAACCTGCTGCAAGAGAATGTGGCGGTGCTGTCGGCGATTGGCACGGCAACGGCCGGTTCGGCCGACGCCGAGGTGTTCAGCGTTCAGAAGAGCATCAATAATGAGTTCGATGACTCGACCGAGGTCGAGGAGGTGTTCAACAACACGCAGCTGCTGGGCGACGTGCTCGCGGCCGCGACCGGCAACATCGGGTTGAACGCCGCAACAGGCGCCTTCAACGGCCAGAAGAACGCTCTGGCCATCGCCGCGGTGACCGGCTCGGCGACTCTGTCGGAAGCGACAGCGGCGGTGCTGCAGGAGAGCACCTTCAACGACACCTTTCACAATGACACCGCCAATGAGGTCAAGCTGCAGGGCAACGTCGCGAACACGGCGACCGGCAATATCGGTCTCAATCTGATCGCTGGCACCAATAACCTGCAGCAAAACACACTCGCGATTTCCTCCGTGCAGTGACTGCTGGTTGACCCAACCGCAAGGGTTCCGGCCGCTTCGGCCGGAACCCTTTTTCTTTCATCCCTACAGGGCGGCAATGCTCTGCCCCGCGGCGTTGGCGGTCATGCCCGCGTGGCCGGATGTGTAACGCCAGCGGACAGTTGGACGACCATCGGCAAGCCGCGCGACGCCGATAGACGGTGCCGCCCCCGATCTTTGGCCAGTGGCATGGATTTTGCGGACGAGTTCAACGGGAGTGACCCGCTCGCTTGGTGGGCTGAATCCGACGCGCGCCGGCGGCCGGCCTGTCATGACGATCTGGGGCGGAGGACAGCATGCCGAATTCAACGATAGCCGCGATCGCAGCGATCGGCGTCATGTCTTGCCTTTTGTTCACGGCCGGGCCGGTATCCCAGAGCCATGCCGGCGAGATCCGGCTGGGCAGCGTCGTGCCCGGCGCTGGCGTCGTTCGCAAGAGCTTCAAGAGCATGCGCGAGCGGCGCTATACCGACATGGTGCCGCAAAAAACAGACTTCAGTTGCGGCGCCGCCTCGGTCGCGACGATCCTGAAATACGCCTATGGCAGGGAGACGACGGAAGTCGAGGTGCTGGAGGGCATGCTCGAGATCAGCGACAGGGAGCTCGTTCTGAAGAAGGGCTTTTCGCTGCTGGAGATCAAGCGCTACGTGGAATCGCTCGGCATGCAGGGCGTCGGCTTCCGGATCGCGCCCGAAAACATGGACAAGATCAAGGTTCCGACGATCGCCCTGATCGACATCAAGGGCTACAAGCACTTCGTGGTTTTGAAGAAGGTCAGGAACCAGAAAGCCTATGTCGCCGACCCGGCGCTCGGCAATTCGGTGATGAAGCTCGACAAGTTCGCCGAAGTCTGGAACGGCGTGGTGTTCGCCGTCGTCGCCGACGACTACGACAAGGACAACGTGCTCCTGAAGGCCAAGGAGCCATTGAGCGCCAAGCGGCTCTACGGCATGCGCGCGCCCGTCACCAACGCCAACCTGCTCGATTTCGGATTTCGCCACGCCGATCTCTTCCGCTTCTAACTAGCGACCGGCCGCCAGTGGGCGTAAGGGTCCGTCCGTACGTACTGGCACGCATTTACCGACATCCGCGTCGGGGCGACAATTTCCACAACGCTTAGGAGGTAAAGAGGACCGCTGGTGACCGGGGGGTGCCAACGTTGGTTCTTGACCTGTCTCGGCCCGGCCGCAGTGGATCTGGCGAGCCGACGCCGAGCCCGGAATCGAGGAATTGGACGTGTTCCCTCGTGGCTGTTCAGTCGCCATCCATTGCCGGCCCAATCGTCGACCGCGTTGGGTTGGTTGGGTACGAAGCGGATCCGTGCGTTGCCTGTTTCTCGGCGTCCTGCTGCTGGCGTCGCCGCTACGCGCCGCCATGCCCGACATGAGCTGGGTCGACGAGGCCGAGATCGTCTCCGACGTCGAACTCGCGGATATGCGCGGCCGTTTCTTGCAGAGCGGCGATGTGACCTATTTCGGCGTGCAGATGGTCACGACCTGGCAGACGTCGGACGGCGTGATCATGAACACGGGCGTTGAGTGGGGCGTCGATTTGGGCGGCGGTTCGGCGGATCCGACGGTCAGCTTCTTTCAACTGTCGCCCGATGACGTTTCGTCGAGCATCGATCCGTTGCTGGAGCGGCAGTTGCTGCAGGAAGCGATGCTGATCGTGAACGAACCGGTCCCACTGACGTCCACCGCAGGCGCCGGCGGGCTGGAAACCGCGACCGGCATTGTTCAGAGCGTCCAGGCCGCCGGCGACGGCAACGATATCGGCAACGACATCGGTTTGGCCGTGGTCGACGGCGACGCGGCGCCGTCGCTGGCATTTCCGCAAACGACCTTCGGCGCGCCGCACGATCTGACCGAAACGACGACGGTCGAGTTCGCGGCCGGCACCAAGGCGACGGCGTTCGTTGAGGACAACGCGATCGGCATGGTCGTGTCGATCCCAGGCGCCGGCGTCGTACTGCAAGAGCTCCGCGGCGGGCAGGGCCGCGCCGCGCAGCACGCGAACATCTCCAGCAATCTAAATTTCGTGCGCAACACGATGCAGATCACGTTCGGTGTCGACGCGGCCAATCAGCCGCTTGGCACCAATGTCAGATCTGCGCTGCAGCTGCTGCCCAGCCTGAGATGATGGCGCTGGCACGGAGTTTGCGTGCCGTAAGGCAGGACAGGTGGCGGCCGAGGCGCTGAATGGGCGCATGCGCGCAAGCAATCCCGGCGCCACCGGCAGATGTACGATATCGGGGGGATATCGGGTCGAGAAGGGAGGCTGATATGGGTCCAGCACGAATGTTTGCGCGGCAGGCGATGGTGCTGTTCGTCGGGGTCATCGCCGGCTGGTCGACATTGACCCAGGCGGCGGACGACAGCGGTCAGTTCGCCATCAAAGGTGTCGGATTGCTCACCTGTCAGGACAGCGTCGCCGCGCGCGAGGCAAAGTCCGGCCTGGATATCCGCTTCCGCAGCTGGATCGATGGCTATCTGACCGCGGTCAATCGCTACGAGCCGACGACCTACGATGCGACGCCGTGGGGAACGCCCGAGATCATCGCCACCATCGTCGACAATCATTGCCGCGACAATCCGGACGAGCGTTTCGTCATTGCCGTACAGAAGCTGGTCGCCACATTGCAGGCGGACAAGCTGACGACGAGCTCGCCGTTGCTGACGGTGGCCGTGGACGGCAAGCGGGTGCTGCTCTACGAAGCCCTGCTGCAGCGCGTTCAGGAGCGGCTGGCCGAGCGGGGGCTTTATCTGGGCAATGCCGACGGTGAATTCGGCCCGATGACGCAGCAGGCCATCGCCCTCTATCAGATCAGCGAGGGTCTGGAAGGCACCGGACTGCCCGATCCGCTGACGGTTTGGAAGCTGGTGAAGCCCTAACAGGATCGTTGGCCGGCGCCATCTCGTCCGATGCGGGTCGTCCCCGATACCGTTGTCGTCCGGGAGGCGGTTGGCGATCATCGGCGGCGGCACTTAAACGCATGCTTGGACAAATTGATTAGCAATTGCTATAGGAGTGACGCGACTGACTTGCAGATCAAGCGAAGAAGTCTGAGGAAGAGGGCGCTTGAACAAACGATCATTTGCGTTTGTCTGCACCATTGCTTTCGCCGTCCCAGCGACCAGTATTGCTCAGGACGCGCAGCGAGAGCAGGCGCTGCAAGAGCAGGTCGAACGTTTAACCCGCGTTATTCAGGTTCAACAACGGGCGCTGCTTCAGCTTGAGCAGCGGCTGCGGGCGCTCGAGCAACGGCAGCCCGCGCCTGAGACGCCGCCGCCAGCCGCGCCGCCGCAGCCGCAAGCGCAGCCCCCGGCGCCGGAGCAGCCGCCTGCCGCACCGGCGCAACCGCCGCAACCCGAACTCGCCGATCGGGCCGCCGAGGAGGGTGAGGAGGAGCCCGTTAAACGCGAGGCCGAACCCTCGCGGGCGCTGGAGACGGTCGCCGGCGAGGCGCAGGGCTTTTTCGGCGAGCGCTATACTTTCGAGCCCAGCATCACCTATTCGCGCTTCGACCGCTCCGAAATCGGGTTGAGCGGGTTCCTGGCGCTGGACGCGATCTTTCTCGGCACGATCAGCGTCGACGAGGTCGAATCGGATATCGTGACCACGGACGCGACCTTCCGCGTCGGCATCACCAACGATCTGCAGGTCGACGTCAACGTACCGTTCGTCTATCGCCAGTCGAACTTCGTCAGCGGCGGTGTCGGCGGCTCGGCATCGGGCCGGGCCGAGAGGGAGGTCGACGCCAGCAATCTGGGCGATATCGGTTTCGGCGTGAATTATCGGCTGTTCCGCGAAACCGAGGTCTGGCCCGACATCGTCGTCAATGCCCGCGGGCGGGCGCCGACAGGGCGGGACCCGTTCGGGATCGAGCTTCGCACCGTCGAAGGCACCCAGGGCAATCTGCAGGTGCCGGAACAACTTCCCACGGGCAATGGTGTCTGGCAGGCGTCGGCCGGCCTGTCGTTTCTGAAGACCATCGACCCGGCCATCCTGTTCGCCAGCATCAACTACTTTCACAATTTCCAGAAAGGCTTCGACGATATCGATGCCGCCGACGGCGACCAGCCGGGCGACGTGGATCTCGGCGATTCCATTCAAGCCGGCGTCGGCATGGCCTTCGCCTTGAACGAGCGGCTCAGCCTGAGCCTGAGCTATACGCACCGCATCGTCGAGGAGAGCCGGACCAAATCGGACCTGGCCGACCGCTTCACCGAGGTCGTCGGCAGCGATGCCAACGTCGGCATTTTGAACACCGGCATTACCTACGCGATCACCGACAACCTGACCTTCGTCTCGAATGTGGGCGCCGGCCTGACCGAGGATGCGGCCGACGTCGAGATCCGGGTGTCGTTCCCCTACACCTTCTAGACGGCGTCCCCGTTCGGACGCGGCAATCTGACCGGTACCGGTTCCGCGCGGGCGGAAGTCCGGTTAGTCCGTCGGGTGCTGCTTCCAGCCGTCGCCGAACGCCTGGCCGTGCAGTCCCAGCGCGATCAACAGCAATTGGGGCAGGCTGCGCGCGCCCATCTTCTCCATCACGCGCGATCGATGCACCTCGACCGTCCGGGGACTGATCTCCAGCTCCAACGCGATCTCCTTGTTGGAGCGGCCGACCACGAGATGGGCGAACACGTCGCGTTCGCGTTCGGTTAACCGGGCCAACAGTGCTTCGGCATCGACCTCCTCGACCGGCGCTGTCGTTTCGCTGCTCGATGGGTGGCGGTTGAGCACGCGCCCGATGCTGGCCAAGACGGTCCCCTGGCGGTCGTTGCCGTCCGGCTGCCGCATCGCCCCGTTGCCATCGCCGTCGTCATCCTCGAGATGATCGCGAATGAATGCCTTTACGGCGGGCGCCAGGATGCGGGGAAAGATGACCAGATCCTGGTCCAGCACATGAATGACATCGAGCAACGTATCGATCCGCGGCGTCACCTTTCCGGTCTCGATACTGGAGATATGCATTTGCGGCAGCCCGGCGCGTCGCCCGACCTCCGCCTGACTCAATCCGCATTCCAAGCGCGCTCTCTTCAACTGTCTCTGCAGGGGATGCGGTGAGCGGTTCCGGCGTCTTGTTGTCATTGTATTTATCTTTTTGATCCGTCGGTATGAGGCGACCAACGGCCTTTCCGTCCTCAGACCCCATGCGATCGCGCCAATGGCACGTATCGCTTGTCGGCTCGGGCGTCCCGTGTGCCGCTATCAATGTGCGCGGAGGTTTGCTTTTGGCCCGCCCGAACTCTTGCAGATGATACCGCGAGCCGACCCGGCTTCCGTGACCCAAATGAGGTATGTCGGAAACGTCAGCCAGGGCAGGAGGCCGATGCTGCGCAGGTGGATCCTCTCGGCGGATTGCCGACGAGACGGCGCTCTCCAGGATGCATGCTTCTTTCGCGACCGTTTCCGTGTCGAGACGAAAACTCGATGCAATCGCTCGGCGCACTACTTATAAACGCGGGTCGGGTGAATTTGCCGTGCCGCCACGCTAGCCAAGGCGGACAACCTGATTTCCGCCCGATCGATTGGGCATGAGGCGTTGTCAATGAGGAGGCCGGAGTGAAGGGCGACAAGAAGGTTATTCAGATACTCAACGCGGTTCTCAAGAACGAGCTCACCGCCGTCAACCAATACTTCCTTCATTCCCGCATGCTCAAGGATTGGGGCATTTCCAAGCTGGCCGACTATGAATACGAGGAGTCGGTCGACGAGATGAAGCACGCCGATAAGCTGATCGAGCGGATCCTGTTCCTGGACGGCCTGCCGAACCTGCAGGACCTCGGCAAGCTGATGATCGGCGAGAACGTGAAGGAGATCCTGGAATGCGATCTCAAGCTTGAGCATCTGGCCATACCGGCGCTGCGTGAAGGCATAGCGCACTGTGAGAAGGTCAGCGACTATGTGTCCCGACAGTTGCTGGACGAGATCCTCAGCAATGAGGAAGAACATGTCGATTTTCTGGAAACCCAGTTTGCCATGATCGAGCGGATGGGCCTGGAGAACTACATCCAGCTACAGAGCAAACCGGCCGAGGATTGACTGCCGGCCCCGCGTTGGAAATTTGCTCGCGTGTGGTGAGCGCGACTTAACGCGCGAGCGACCGCCTGTCGGCCCTGAGCGGGCGTTCCTTCTCGACAGCGGTCCGGATCGCGAGCCGGGGCCGCTGATGCAAATGCGCCGCGGTCGGCGCCGCGGGTTTCTGTCCCAGGAGCTGCTGAATGCGTCGGGCCACCGACAGCACGTCGAGCGGCTTAAGCGCGGGCCAGCAGTACATCGACGGCTGGCCTCAGCCGGCCGCTTGCGCGGCGCATAACGCCATCGGCGCGTCGGCCTCGCCGTCGCCGTGCACGCCGTCGATCAGATCCTGGGCGACCGCGAGGCATCGGCCGCAGTTGGGGCCGTCGCCGAGCGCATGATAGGCCTTTTTAGCGCAGCGAACGCCCGATCGCGCCACTTCCCGGATCTCGGCGTCACGGTAGCCATTACAGATACAGACGTACATTCACATCTCCTATCGCACTCTAATGTGGCAAGTGTGCGAATGATTGTCAATTTCAGCGTAGGTCAAAATCGTTAACGCTTTGTGTGGCGACCGGCCGTCATCCGGGGGTGGCTGCCGTCATGTGATTGTCCCAGCGCCCATCCTCCAGAAACGCCCCAGAAATGGTCTGCGATGACCCTGACTGCGCGTCGATCAGCGTCATGCCGCCCCGGTCGCTGCTGGCCAGGAAGGTGCCCGTGCGCGCAGCCGGGGCGATGCCGCTGCCATCGGCAACGGGCACGGCCGATAGGTGCCGGCCGCTATTCGCTTCCCAGAACGTGACGACGTTGCCGCGCGGCGCCGAGACCGCGATTACTTCGCCGCCGCTGTCGAACGCGATGCTGCCGCAATATTGGTTCATGGCGCGCAGGATCGCCGGCGATGCTTTGAAGGGGCGCAGCGCCGCCGCACCGTGATGTATTGCAATGAGTGGCACCTGGTCGCCAGCCGGCCCCTCGTATTGCATAGCCAGGGCGACGCGGTCGTCGCGGCCGACCGCGAGGTGGCGAATGCTGAGCTGGTGCAGATCCGATGGCAGTCGGAACGTGGCCAGCATGCGGCCGTCGCGACGGTCGAGGTAAGCGAGCGACGGCGCCATGTCGGGCAAATTCAGCTTGACCCGCGGCAGGTCGGGATGTGTCAGGATTCCGCCGTTGGCGACAACCAGCGTCTCGCCGTCGCCGAGCAGACGAACCTCGTGCGGGCCGATTCCGTGCGTCGATAGCTCGCCCAGACGCCGATACCCGTGGTCGGCGTCGTAGACGCCGACGACGCCGCGTTCGGCCTCGAAATCGTTCTCCGTCGCGTAGAGCAGCCGGCCGTCCAGGCTGAAGACGCCGTGACCATAGAAATGTCGGTCGTCAGGCGTCGTGAACATGCCCATCGCCCTACCGTTGACGATATCGACGACGAGTGCGAAGGCGCCGGGCCGGCGAGCAAAAACGACGGCGATCCGGCCGTCCGGCCGGACGGCGAACGCGTGGCCGCGCGCCGGCAGCGGCAGATCGAACACCGCATCGCCGGCAGCGCCGAAGCCGCTGATGTGGAAGCCTCCGTCGGAGTCGCCGCGCGCGCTCAGATACAGCCGCCGGCCGGTCTCGGCGCGTGACGGTCTTGGCAGTAGCGATCCGGCAAGAGCGCCGGCGAGCAGCCCCAGCGACGTCCGCCGATCAATCGCCATCCAGCGCATTGAAGCCCACCGCGAGGCCGAGCGACGCCGCCACGCGTGTTTTCACGATCTGCTTCAGCGCAACGACCTGCGTTTTGAGCTTTTCGGTCTTGGGTCGCTCCACCGGATCCTTGACGGCTTCGGCGAGCGAAAGTTCGATCGACCGCGCATTGGCGATGGTTAGGTCGAAGGCCCTGCGCATCAGTGGATCGAGCTTTGCATCGCCGCCGTGCGCCTCGATCAGGTCGCTGAAGCCAGTCCCGCCGTCGCCCAGATAGAGCGCCTGCAGGGCCTCGAGGTTGGCGACGATATTGCGCAGCGCGCGGTTGCTCAATCGGGATTCGGCGGCGCGCGGCCGCGCCGCATCGATCGTCTCGCCGACGACGGGTGTCAGCTTCACGTCGGCAATCAGCTGCAGGCCGTTGTGAAAATCCCTAAAGAACGCCAGCGTCGCATCCTGATGCGTGCGGAATTGCAGGTTGGTGGGGCCGGGCTTCGTCGCCGTCCGCAGGAAGGCGTCGTCGCCTTCCTGCCAGTCGGCGACAATACCGTCGGCCATCCGTCGCATGTTGCCGGAGACGGCGATCAGCATCGCGCATCGGCGGGAAGCACCGTCCCAGGTTTCCGCCGCACCGCCGTAGAGCAGGTATTCAGCCGCCGGCAGGCCCTGGGCCGCGACACTGGCGCGGACAAACCTGTCGGGCGTCAGTGCCTCGGCATCGTCGGCTGAGAGCAATTCCGCCACGGCGCGGCCGATCCTGCCCCGCGCCTCGGGCCAGAAATAGAAGCGGTAGCCACGCAGGTACAGCTCGACCGGTCCAAAGCTCAGATGCTGGATGCGCGTCCAGGCATCCATCGCGTCGTGGTAGCGCTGTCGCGCCGTCTCGAGGCCGGTCGGGTCGGGACCGGCGCAGAAGGCCATCGCCGCATCGTCAAATGCACCGGTCGCTTCGGCGAGCAGGCGATATCGCGGCAGCACGTGGTTCTCGATCAGGGCGGCATTGGCGCGGGCGTAAGCGTTGGGCGGGACGTTGTCCTGACCGAAGCTGGGCGTGAGGCCGGCCATGACGGCCAGACAGACCAGCGGGACGATGCGGCGAAGCGGCATGGGTGTTGCGATTCGATCCAAGGTCAGAGCGAATTCAGGAACGCGAGCAGGGCCTCGCGCTCGGACTTCGACATGTCGACGACCTTCTGCTGCGATTCCTCGGCTTCGCCGCCATGCCAGAGGATGGCTTCCAGCAGGTTGCGCGCGCGGCCGTCGTGCAGGAAGAAGGTGTGGCCGCTCACCGTCTCGGTCAGGCCGATGCCCCAGAGCGGCGGCGTCCGCCACTCCCGCCCCGAGGCCGTGCCTTCCGGCCGGCCGTCCGCCAGGCCCTCGCCCATATCGTGCAGCAGCAGGTTGGTGTAGGGCCAGATCAACTGGAACGACTGTTCCTTCCCGATCGAGTCCCGGCGCGTCACGAACTTCGGCGTGTGGCAGGCGACGCAACCGGACTCGTAGAACAGGCGCTTGCCCGTCAGCACCTGCGGGTTGTCGATGTCACGCCGGGCCGGCACGCCCAGATTGCGGCTGTAGAAGACCATGGCGTCGAACATCTCGGCCGTCGCCTCGACGGTATTCTCATCCGAGGCGCCGCCATGCGGCGCGGCGCGGCAGCTCGCCTGCGTCGGCGTGCAATCGCCATAAGGCGCGGGGTAGAGCGGCGTCGAGATGCCGACATCGCCCCGGAAGGCGCCCGCCGCCTGCTGGGCCACGGTTGGCTGGCCGGCCTTCCAGCCGAACCGTCCGAGCATCACCTTGTCGTGCTCGTCGCTCCAGGTCCGGCTGGTACGTCCCGAAATGCCATCGCCGTCGGCATCATCGGGATCGGCGCCGGCGACGATATCGGCTTCGGGAACGGCCTCCAGCAGGCCCAAGCCGATCATCGGCGGCGCCACGCGTGGCGAGATCATGATGTCGGGATGGGTCGGGCCGTGGTTCAGGTTGGCGAGGCCGTAGGTTGGCTTGCGCAGCTTGACGACCTTACCATCGGCGAGCGTCACCGCGACCTCCTCGTAGGCGATCGTCATCGCGCCCTCGGCCAGCAGTCCTTGCACCGAGAAGTTCTGCAACTGACCGCCATAGGTCGGTTCGGGGATGACCGCCTGGCGATAGGTCCGTAACGCCTCCCGGTCGGCGTCGTTCTGTGGCGGGATCGACAGTCGCAGGAACATCGAGACCGGCGTCTCGCCGGGTGCCGGCGGACGGCCGCGGCCATCCTTCAGATGGCAGCGCTGGCAGGCGCGGGCGTTGTAGTAAGGGCCGAGGCCGTCCGACGCCTTGGTCGAGCTTGGCGACGACACCCAGACTTTGCGGAAGATGCCGTTGCCGACCTTGAAATCGAGCTCGCGCTCGAACGCCATGTTGGCCGACGCATGCGAGAAGGCATTGCGGTTCAGCGCTTCGAATACGGTGGTCGCGCCGCCGGGGCGCCGTTCGAACGGCTCGGGCGCCGAGAAGTCCGTCGCCGGCCGCGTTACGGCATCGATCCGGGCGCGCTCTCCCGCGCGATCCTCGGCCGAGGCGCCGACCCCGGTGACCAGGAGGGCGGCGACAGAGGCGGCGAATGCGAGAGGCGGAAACGGGGAACGGGCCATGTCATGCTCTTTTGTAAGGGCGGGGAGCGGTGGCAACAGGCCGCTCCCCGCAAGGCCGGGTTCTATTCGAACACGGCCTCTGGATTGTCGAGGCTGTCCGAGCCCTCGAACGCGATCGGCTGCAAGCCCAGCTCGGCGACGATCGCCTCGATGGTCTTCGTCTGGGTCGTCAGCGCATCGATCGCGGCCTGGACCACGGCGTTGCCCTCGGGATTGTCGGCGCCGATCATCTGGTCATAGGCCTCGACGGTCTCGGCGCGCAGCTTGAGCGCCGCCATGGTCGCCTCGGAGTCCCGAAGCCGGGAGAGCATGTCCGCATTCAACGCAGGCGATGCCTTGGCGACAAGATGCGCCAGCGACATGCCGACCACCTTGCGGTCGTCGATACGCGTATAGCTGCCGGTATAGACATTCAACATGCCGACGACGTCGAAGTAATGGCTGTTGTGGGTGTTGTCGGCAAAGCAGTCATGCTCTTCTTCGGGATCGTGCAGCAGGAGGCCGAGTTTCATGCGCTCGCCGGCCAGCTCGCCGTACGACAGGCTGCCAAGACCGGTCAGGATCACGGCGATGCCCTTGTCCGGATCGCCGGTAACCAGTTCCTGCCGGGCCGGTCCGTCCGGCACCCATTGCGCCGTCATCCAAGCGAGATCGTCGACCAGCAGATCCGTGACCGTGCTCAGATACTCGGCGCGCCGGTCGCAGTTGCCGTTCGTGCAGTCGCCCCCCTTGGCATAGTCGGTCCAGGGGCGTGTGCCCGCTCCGGGGTCGGTGCCGTTCAGGTCTTGGCCCCAGAGCAGGAACTCGACGGCGTGATAGCCGGTCGCGACGTTGGCTTCGACCTCGCCGAACTCGTGCAGTTCTTCCTGCAGCAGTGACTTGGTGATCCGCTTGGCGTCGATCACCTTGCCGCCCAGCTTCAGCGAGGCGTTGGCGATGACGTTGGCGGCGTAGACCGGGTTTTCCTCCGATGTCGTGCCATAGGACTTGGCGACATAGTCGATCAGGCCTTCGTCCAGCGGCCAGGCGTTGACCTTGCCTTCCCAGTCATCGACCACCGCGTTGCCGAAGCGGTAGACCTCCGTCTGCATGTACGGCACGCGCGAGGCCAGCCAGGCGTTGCGCGCCGCCGCCATGCTCACGGCCGACGGCGTGACGATCAGCGTTTTGATGGCGGTTTGCAGATCACGGGCCAGGACCAGGGAGTCTTCGTAGCCGGCATGGGCGATGTCCGCATAGGTCTCGAGAACGGCCCGTTTGTCGGCCGCGGCCTGCGCCGCGGCGGTAGCCGCGAACAGCACGCCGGCCGCCGCGAGTGAGGAAATCCCGGATCTCATGTGTTTGCTCCTTTCGTCCAGGTCTGTTCGTCTGGTTGGGTCCATCCTCGTCTCTCGGCTCAGCGCAAGAAGAACTGCACGGGTACGACCAGCTCGAGCCGCGGCTCGCCCATCGTTTCGGGTAGTTTCGGCAGCGGCTGCGCACGTTCGATCATGGCGATCACTTCGCGGTCCAGCAGGTCGTGGCCGGAGCTCTGCTCCAACCGGTGCTGCAGGACCTGACCGTCCCGGTCCATCACGAAGTACAGCAGCGCCGTGCCTTGCTGACGGCGCATGCGGGCGCGGCGTGGATATTCCTTATGCTTCTCGAGCCAGGCCTGAAGCTGCGCCATGAAGTCCGCCGTGTGGCCCGGCATGCCGCCGCCGGTCGTATCGTTGGCGCTGCCGGCGTTCGGGCTTGCCTTGGTTCCGGCCTTGCCGCCGGCGCCGGGCGCCGACGGGGCAGTCGCCGCGACCTGCGCCGCGGGCGCATCGACGGCCCGTACGGTCTCGGGCTCGGGCGTTTCGGGCGCCGGGGCAGGGGTCGGTTCCGCGCGCGGCGGCTCCGGCGGTCGCGGCTTCGATTGCGGCGCCGGCGGCGTCTCGACGATTTCGGCGACAAGTTCCTGCTTGGGCGCGGCTTCGGTTGCCGGCGTCGGCTTTGGCATCGGTGCGTCCTCGACCGGCAGCGGCCGACCGGCCGCTTCGACCACGTCGTCGACAGCGGTGACCTCGGTCGCGGCGACGGCGGCCGTCTCGACCGGCGGCGCGGTCTCCGGCTGAAAGGCGATCTCGGCCAGTTCGACCGGCACATCGGTGACCGGGATCTCCGCGGCCGCGACAGGGACCGCCCGTACCGTCTCGATGGGTTCGATCTCGACGGGCGTCTCGGCGGGCGGCGTCGCCGCGGTCTCGGTCGAATCGACCGGTTCCGCGTCCGTGGGGGCGCGAGGCGATACCGCTGTCGCCGTCTCAACGACATCGACCGCGTCGGGCTCCGCGGCGGGCGGTGTCTCCTCGGGCGGCGGCGCATCGGGCGACTGCCGCGGTGCGAGCGTCTCCGTCTCTGTCTCCGGCGTATCGGCGGCTGTCGCGGCGACGCTGCCGGGTGCGCCGCCGGCCGGTCCGAGCGAAATCTCGATACCGCCGATACCGGCGCTGACCGCGCCCGACTCCGCCGGCTGCCACAGAATGGCGACGGCGGCGCCGGCATGCACCAGCAAGGCGCCCGATAGCGCCAGCATCCAGTGTGCGCGGCCGATCCGCATCAACCGTCTCCAGGCACGGTCAGAAGTTTGAGCTTCTCGACACCGGCTTCGCGCAACAGCTCCATCACGGCAACGACTCGCGTCGCCTCGACACGGCCGTCCGCCTTCAGATGCAGTTTCGTGGCTTTGGCGTCCGACAGACGGTCGGCGACGGCCGATGTCAGCGCGGTCTCGTCCATGATCGCGCCATCGAGCGCCAGCCGTCCGTCGGCGCCGACCAGGACGACCACATCCTGGGCCGCCGAGGGCCCCTCGCTCGCCGAGCGCGGCGGCGCGATTTGGAATGGATCCGAAGCTGCGAGTCGGCCCGCCAGCATGAAGAAGATCAACAGCAAAAACACCACGTTGACGAGCGGCAGAATCCGCTCATCGTCGTTCTTTGGGCGAGGCGGCGCGAAACGCATCGGCGCTGCCCTATCTGCGCGGATCGCGAATAAGAGAGAGATCGGCGACGCCGGCCGCGGCGAGCCGGTCGAGCACCTGCACGGCATCTTGCAGCACGACGCCGGCGGCCGGCTTGATCAGCACGCGCTGGTCCGGCTTTTGCGCCATGCGGGCAGCGACGCGGGCCGCCAGCGTATCGAGCGAGACCGTTTCGCCGGCGAGCCGCAGCCCGTCGGTGCGGACCTCGATCAACAGGGCGCCCGTCATCGCGCCCCGCGCCTTGGCATCTGCCGGCGCGTTGAGGTCGATGGCCCGCCAATCGAGGAAGCTCGAGGCCAGCATGAAGAAGACAAGCAGGATGAACACCACGTCGATCAGCGGCGTCAGACTGATCAGCGCACGTCGACCGGCCCGTTTCGGGCGCCGGCTAATCGCCAGGTGCGGCGGCTGGCTGAAGACCGGCGTGCGCACGGTTTTCGTCTTCCTCGATGGCCGCGTCAGCGGCGACGGACAGGTCCTCGGTGAAAACCTGAGTCACGACGTTGTCCATTTCGTGGGCCAGACGGTCGACCTTGCGCTCCAGCCAGTTCAGCACCACAACCACGGGTATGGCGACCGCGAGGCCGACGGCGGTTGTCAGCAACGCTTCCCAGATGCCGCCCGACAGGATCGCCGGATTGACCTGGTTGCCGGCGGCTTCGAGTTGGCGGAAGGCCTCGATCATGCCCAGCACCGTGCCGAACAGGCCCATCAGCGGTGCAAGCGAGGCGATGACCTCCAGCGGCCGGAACCAGCCGCGCAGCACCTCGAGCACGTCTCCGCCGTAACGCAGCACTTCCTCACGGATCTTCGGTTCGGCGACGCGGCGATGCTGGCCGCGAAGCGCTCGCGCCAGCGTCTGTGCGACAGGATTGGGCGATTTCTCGGCCAGCGTCATCGCCTCGGCCGGCCGACCCGCCCGATAGTGGCGCAGCGCCTCGCGGGCCACCCGGCTGTCGCCGATCCGAACGGCGCGGAACTGCCAGAGCTTCAGGAAGACGATCGCTGTCGCCACCACCGACGTGGCGAGCAGGATCAGGACCACCGGGCCGCCGGCCTGCAGCAACTCTAGCGCGCGCTCCAACATACTCAACTCTGCGCCAGGGCCGGCGATCTGGCCGTCCGCCGACTGCAATTCCTCGTTCATCTATGTTCGACCCCCGACATGTTGACGGCCGGCGCAAACCGCTGCCCGCGAACCAGTAACCGATAGCTTTCTGCAATTGCGAGGCATTTTCAACACGAATTGACCTTGCTTGCAAGCGCGATTGTCCCGGCATTCTCGGGCATGTCGGTTGTGTCCACTGGGCTTGGCGAACGCCACTATCCCAACCGTCCCGATGCCAGTTAGGCGGCCGTATTCGTTGGCTTTTTTTGGCCGGCTTTCACGCCTGCCGACGAGGCCGTCCCTGTCCGGTATCTCGCTCACGACGACGGGGATTTTGCCGGATTTTCCGTGACACGCCCCCGGGGTGACAATAAGCCGCACGCCTCCGGTCGAGCGGGTCGGCGCCGCCCGAGACCGCGATCTGCCGAAAACGGCCCTGGCGTCGGGCGGTACCGCGAATTTCGCGCCCTCGTCGCGCGATGCCTGCGCTTGCCATCGACGCGCGTTTGAAAGGAGGGGGCGATCTCTCCGGCCGGATTGACGCAGCTGGCGCCCATAGGCCAAACACCGGCTTCGCCGGCGAACATGCCGACCGGCCCGGGCGCACTGTCGACGGAGCAGGCGGCCGAAGTTTTCCCGTGTCAGCTCGCCGGCGGTGTCGGCGCGGGCCAGGTGGCACCGCGGCGCCCGCCCGTGCTCAAGGCATGGCGTCCCGGCACCGTCCCGGCCCGCCGGCTGTCCAGCATGTCTCCGATCGGCTCAATGCTCGTTGATGTAAATGAAAATCATTCGCAATACGAGAATACGAACGCCCCCATCCTGTCCCCGGAGCTATTTGATGAACGGCACCGCCCCGCGCTGCGACGCCGACAGCAGATCGAGGCAATCGTCGCGCGCGCCGTCCGCGTCCGTGCAGTCCATGACGTTGTTCAACAACAACCGGCCGACCCGTTCGCAGGGCAGGCCGGCCATGTCGAACACCTTCAGGCTGGTCTTGCCGGCGGCAAGCGGCGCCGTCTGCACGGCCAGACGCTTGGCCACTATCCCTTCGGTGTCAAACATGACGAGGTCGAGCTTGAGCGCCTCGAAGCTCCGCGCCGTGCCGTTCTCGAGCACCAGGTAGGCCCTGCAGGCGCCGCCATTCGGCTCGAGCTTATTGAGTTCGACGCTGACCTCGGTCTCGGCGGCCTGTGCCGCCGCCGTCAGCAATGCAATCGCAATGGTCCAAAACGCGCCCCGAAGCATCTTCAAACGCCCCTCCTGTTTGGCAACGGCTCCACAACAACATGCCGCGACGCCGCCTCCCTCGGCAACACGGCGACGCTACTCTAAGCCGCCAAAGCCTGGCTTGGGAACGGTACGTAGGCGCAAAGCATGTTTCCGGGATGAGTTCTGTCAGCCATCAACCGATCATCGGACGGCGACCGTCCATCGATCCAAGACCGGCCATGGGAAACCGCCGGCAACGTATGTCCAATTCGACGCCTGCGGCGAGCCTGCGAGACCAGGAGGTCGGGCGTGACGGCGCTTCAAACGAGCGATAGCGCGCGAGCGCAACTTGCCTGCTGCATAGACGGTCTCGCCGCTCAATGACCGTTCGAGGAAGCCGTCATGCAAACCGGTGGGGGTGGGGCAAAGATCGTTCCTGGCGAAACACGCGAAAACGCCGCTGCGCCTGTCGCGCAACCGCTTCCGCCTACCCGCGCTCGTCCTTCTTCTTTTCGACTTCGGCGTAAAATCGCCGCGCGATTTCGGTCAGTCCTTGCACGGAAAAGATGCCCGGCGTCGTCCATTTAGGTTCGTCGCCCGCAAACAAGTCCAGGAAGGCGATTGCCAGAGACGGGTCTTCCTCGACATTCTCCTTGAAGCTCCACCAGGTACGAAGATCGTCAAGGTCGGCCGACAACAGTTGCTTCGCCCGGAAATCTTTCTCGAGCACAAGGCCGCGGACATTGAGGCAGAAAGCCACGTAGAGGTAGCCCTCCGGCCAAAAGTAGGCTGGATTCGTCTCGTCGGCCGCGTCCGGTATGGATTCAACCGACAGCGGCTGAATCGTCACCAGCGTCCGCAGCATCAGGCCGGCGGCAAATCCCACATAGGCCGGGCGATCATAGGGATCGTCGGGTTTCTGGGCATTGAAGTCCTTGAGCCATGCCACGAATACTTCGGAGAGTCTGGAATAGTCGATCAGAAAACGAACGCCGGTTTCCTCGGAGGTGCGTTTCACCTGTTCCTCAAAGGCACCGACAAACCAGCGCAACCGCTGCGCCGATTTTCGGACGGGTTGCTCCGCGTTAACGATCCTGGACGTGCGGCTATGGCTCTCGTCGGTCAAAGGTAGTCCGCCAGGCGCTGCAACTCGTCCGCAAGCGCGGCCGCGTCATCAAGCCGCTGCAGAACTTCCCCTTGCAAGGTATGGACAAGAGTCGTCGCCAATTGCAGCAAACGCTCTTCCTCGTCAGCGCTGTGCGCACGTTCGGCGAGGAGCCATACGAAAATGCCGACGAGATCCAGATCGGCCTGGTTCTGATCCTCGACGCTTCGGGAGATTGGCGTGCCGGGCACATTGCCAACGGCATGTCTTTTGCGAAGCTGGGCGAGCACCTCCGCCGCCCGGCGGTGACTGCCCGATCCGGCGGACGCATCGTCGATCGAGTTGATGACCATCGCCGCCACCGTCGCGCTCAGATGAACGGGCGACGGCGAATTCATGGCGCGCGATCTGGCCCATGCGCCGATCAGGACGCGTCGGAAGGCGCGAGAATACGTCTTGTCCGTGCCGCTGCCATCGATGAAACCCACGGCCCGCTCGATATCGTCGCGATCGAGCGGCTGGTGCAGCTCGGCCTGTCCTGCGGTCTCGACCGCCTTCAGGGTCGCGGCAAAAAGCGACCGAACGGGTTCGGGAATCAGCGGGGCAGCGGGCTTGAGCAATTCCTCAGTCACCTCGGCCGCGGTGGAAACGCCGCGCAAGATATCCCGTATCGGCGGGCGCAGTGACCTGGGCAGACGTGCGAACGGTCGGTTCATGGACTGATTTTTCAAGCGTCGTGCCAACATATCACCTCGTTGGCGTGGTTTCCATGAACCGCAGCGTTCCCTCCAACGACGTCAGAACAGCCTGTGATCCGAGGCCCATAGCGTTCTGCGCCGAGCTCGCCTGGCCCAGACGTACGCAGTCCTCGATCGATTTTCCGAAATGAAGCCCCGTCGCAAAGCCCGCGTTGAAGCAATCGCCGCATCCGCATGTGCAGATGACATCTATGTCGTAAGACGGCAGATCGAATGCAACGTTCTTCTGATCCCGATACATGGCGCCGTCGACGCCCAATGTCAGGATGACCGCGCCGGCGCCCTGGTCGAGCAGGAATTTCGAGACGTCTTCCAGATCGGTCAGGCCGGAGAGCGCCATCGCCTCTTCCTCGGAGGGCATGAAATAGTCCGTATGGGGCAAGAGGGGGGCGACGAGTTTCATGTCGTCCCGTGTCGCGGCAAACACGTCGAGCGTGGTCGTGGCGCCCCGGTTCTTGGCCGCGGCCATGACCTCGGCGGTGCGGCCGGAGCCGTCCATTCTGTCCATCAGGCCAACGCCGCCCACATGCAGGATCTTCGTGTCGATCACACGCTCCAGCGCGCTGTCCGAGACGGTGAAGCCGGCGGTCGCCCCACGTTTGTGCAGGGCGGGACGGGCGCCGTCGGGACGGGTCGTCACGATCGAGGACGATGTCGCGAAGTCGGGGCACAGCTCCATGTTCCCGGTGTCGACGCCGAAGCTCTTCAGCTTTTCGATCACCCACTTGCCCATGTCATCGGGACCGATGCCGCCCACCGCCTGCACCTTAAGCCCGTGCTTGGCCGCGACGATCGCCGCCGAACCGGCCGCGCCCGAAACGGCAAGCGTCAGTTCTTCAATGAAATAGGTGTCGCCGTTGGGCGGGATATTCTCGACCGGACGGCCCAGGCAGTCGAAGGTGTAAAACCCGATGGAGGTGTAGTCGAAACTCATGCGTCACCGAATCCGCGCGCCAGACTCCCGATCGAAGAAGTAGAGCCGGCTCTGGTCGAAGGCGACGTCCACCGGCTGATCCAGGCCCGCGCGGTAATCGCGGTCGGCCTTGACCTCGATAAGTTTGTCGCCGGCTTTCACGGTCAAGTATGTCAGATCGCCCGTCGGCTCGATCCCGAATACCTGCCCCGACAGATGGGCGTCCGCGCCCTGAACATGGCAGTCCTCGGGCCGCACGCCCAGAATGACCTTCCGATCGCCGGTGTCGGGAACGTTTTCGATGGTAATTCCTGGGGCCGTGAATGTTCCGCCCGACACCTGTCCCTCGATCAGGTTCATCGGCGGTGAACCGATGAAACCGGCCACGAAGGTGTTCGCGGGCTCCGAATAGATGTCGTCCGGCGTGCCGATCTGTTGAATCTCGCCGCCCTCCATGATGACAATGCGATCCGCCAGCGTCATGGCCTCGATCTGGTCGTGGGTGACGTATACGGTCGTGATCTTGAGCTGGCGTTGCAGATGCTTGATCTGCACCCGCATCGCCTGGCGCAGCTTTGCGTCCAGGTTGGACAGCGGCTCGTCCATCAGAAACACCTGAGGCTGGCGCACGATCGCGCGGGCGAGCGCGGCCCGCTGTCTTTGTCCGCCGGACAATGCGCCGGGCTTGCGGTCGAGATAGTCGCCCAGCTCGACCATGTCCGCCGCCTCGCGGACCAATCGGTCGTGCTGCGGTTTCGGCACCTTGCGCATGCGGAGCGGGAAGCGGATGTTTTCGTAGATCGTCATGTTCGGATAGAGCGCATAGCTCTGAAACACCATCGCGACGTCGCGGTCGCGGGCGTCGACCTCGTTCATGACCTGACCGTCCAGGCGGATCTCGCCCTCCGAGGGAACCTCGAGGCCGGCGATCATCCGCATCGTCGTCGTCTTTCCGCAACCCGACGGTCCTAGAAAGACGACCAGCTCTTCGTCCGCGATGTCGAGATTGACGTCACGCACGCCCCACACCGCGCCCCAGCGCTTTTGAACTCCTGTAAGCTCGATCCGTGCCACGGTCCGCTATCCCTTGACCGCGCCCATGGTGAGGCCGCGCGACAGGTGTTTCTGTATGGCGAGAACCACCAGGAACACCGGAACGAAGGCCAGGAAGGCCACCAGTGCGATTGCGTTGTAGATCACGCCGTCGGATCCGCCGGTGAAATTCGCGAGCGCCACCGACATCGTGTAGGCGTTTGGCGTCGATGCGATCAGCAAGGTGAACAAGAACTCGTTGATCGCAAATATGGCCGCGATGACCCCGGCGGTGATGATGCCGGGCAGGATCGCGGGAATGATGATCTCCCACAGGATCCGCAGGTCGGATGCCCCGTCCGTGCGGGCCGCGTCTTCAAGCTCCTTCGGAATGTCCAGCATGTAGGAGCGGATGATCCAGGTCACGACGGACAGGTTGATGGCCGCGTAAATGAGCATCAGCGCCCAAATCGTGTCGAGCAGCCCCATATTCCTGAAAAGGAAGAAGATGGGGATGGCCACGATGGCCGGGGCCATCATTCGGGTTGAGAGAATGTAGAACCCGATGTCTTCGCGTCCGCGATACTCGAAGCGCGCCAGCGAGTAGGCCGCCGGAATGGCCAGGACCAGGTCGATAATGACGGAGCCGATAATGGCGGCGACCGAGTTCCGCAGATACTTCGCCATTGGCCAATCTTCCCAAATCATATACCAGGCGTCCAAAGAGAAGGTCGGCCAGTAGATCGGCTGTGGGGTGATGATTTCCGTCCTTGGACGCAGACCGATGGACAGGAACCACAGCACCGGCGCCAGGCACAACAGCGCCCAGGCGCCAAGGATCAGGTATCTGACGAAGACGCTCTCGCCGGGATTGCGTCGTACGGATGCCACGGTTCAGGCCCTCCCCGACTTGAACGCGCGCTTAACGACGAGTTGCGCAACGATGATCGTAAGGATCAGCATGATGACCGACGCGGCCGAGGCGTAGCCGAAGTTAAAGGTCTTAAAGCCGATGCGGTAGATGAAGTAGCTGATGGTCTCGGTCGTGCCGCCCGGTCCGCCCTTGGTGATGATGAAGACGTTGGCGAACATGGTGGTGATATCGATGCCTCGCAGGATCAGCGCGACGGCGATCACCGGACGCATCATCGGCAGGGAGATGTTCCAGAAGATCTGGCTCCATTTGGCCCCGTCGAGGCGCGCGGCCTCTTCCACTTCCTCGTCCTGGCTCTGCAGGGCGGCGACGAAGATGATGAACAGGAAAGGCGTCCATTGCCAGACATCCGCGAGGATAAGCAGCAGCCGCGACATCCAGATCGACGAGGGGATCGCGAGGTTCGCATCGATCAACCCGACCTGCATCAGCAAATCCGAGACGACCCGGGCATCGAGAAAGGCAAGCTTGAAGATGAAAGCCACCGCCGAGGGCATGAACAGCATGGGGATCAGGAAGACGATGCGCCAGCCCTGCACCCAGGGATCGCGATAGGCGTGAAACGCCAGGGTCAGCGCGATGGCGCATTGCAACGCCAGCGCAATCGCGCCGATGACCAGTGTGTTCCAGAGCGCCGCCCAGAATTCGCGGTCGTTGAACAGGTCGATGTAGTTCTCAAACCCGACCGGGCGCCAGGGCCCGAACTTGACGTGATAAAAACTCTGGATGACCGCATAGGCGCCCGGATAGAGGGTGATCATCAAGAGATAGAGAACCGCCGGCGCCACCAGCAGATAGGGGAAAAGCGCGCGCATGCGTCTGCTGCGTCGCACCAACGGTCTCGCTGCCGGCGCCGCCGGGGCGACCGCGGTCGCCCCGGCATTCGCCAGGGAGGATTCGCTCATCAAGGAGGCCCCTGACGGACGTGTTGTCCCGACGGATCAGAACGGCAGCGGCTTGCCTTCGCCAACATACAGGCCCGTCGCCGCGGCGGCGTATTCCACCGGCGGTTTGCTGCCGTAGAACCCGTTGTCCTCCATGATTTTGCGCACGGCCGCCACGCCGTTGTCCAGCGCTTCCTTGGCCGAGATCTGGCCGACCACGGCGCGATTGATCTCGTTGCCGATGGCCTGCTCCATGTTGAACATGCCGGGCAGGCGCGGCGCGCACCAGGCGTGGTCCAGGCTGTCGCCCCAGACCTTGGCGGGCTGGCTGACCTTTTGCAGGTCGGTATTGTTGAGAACCGAGCGGTAGCCCGGCGCGACACCGTTCGCGTTGGCCTCGTTCATCGCCATGATCGAAGCGGTGGTCAGGAATGCCAGCATCAGGAATGCGCCCTCGGCGTTCTGCGCCGATGCCGAGACGCATGACGTCGATCCGGCGATGTTCGGCGGCGCGAAGCGTCCGCCCGCGATCCGGGGCTCGTAGACGGTGACGAAGTCGTCGACGATCTGCGACTGGTCGGGGCGCATTGCCTGGGTGCCCGAGTCCTGCCAGCTGATATTGGTCGCCAGCTGCCCGCCGAGCCAGGCCGCGCGGTTTTCCGGCCACCCGGCGCCCGCATGCCCTTCATTGGCGTTCTCGACCAGCTTGAGGATGATCTCGAGGCCCTGCATGCCGGCGTCGTTGTTGAAGATCGGCTGCCAGTTCTCGTCGAACAGCATCATGCCGGCCTGCGCGGCGATGTGTTCCCACGTGTAGGTCGACCAAAAGCCGCGCGCGGCCATCAGGCCCACGCCGGCGACGCCGGGCTCGACTTTGTTGAGTTCCTTCGAGACGCGGATCAGCTCGTCGTAACTCGGGATCGAGTTCACCTTGTCGACGGCCCCGCCCAGGATCTTTTCCATGTAACCCTTGCGGACATGGACCATCTGGATGTCGCAGTCGAATGGGATACCGTACATGGTTCCGTTGAAGAAGCCGTAGTTCAGGCGATAGGTGTCATAGAAGTCGTCGAGCGGCAGGCCCCATTTCGCGGCGAAATCTTCGAGCGGGGCGAGAAAGCCCGGCGCCGCGAAATCGCCCAGCCACGGCGAGAAGAACTGCAGCGCATCGAACGAGGCGTTGCCGGAAATGAATTCCGCCAGCGCCTTGTCATAGAAACTGTCGTCCGGGATCGGCACCAGCTCGACCTTGATGCCCGAGAGCTGCTCGAAGGGCACGAGACCTTCGGCGGCCGACTCCTGATCGGCCGCGCCGATGGCGAAGCGGACGGTCGTTCCGGACAGTTCGGAGCGAACCCGCTCCCAATCCACGGTGCGGATCCAGTCTTTGTTGGGATCCCAAAGCGGGGCGTCGCTCATGTTGTAGAGCTTGCGATAATCCTCGCGGACGTAGCCGGAAACGGAAATGTTCTCCAGAACGCCGGCGGGATCGGGAAGGTGGCCGTCGGCAAACGCGGGCAATGACAGCTTGGTTCCGACGGCCCCGACGGTGCCGGCGGCGACGCCCGTTTTAATGAACGACCGGCGAGTTATCGAGTTGCGCTGGATCATCTTGGGTTACCTCCCGTAGTGCGTTGGTCTTGGAGGCGTTCCCCGCAGAAAGCGCCGGAGCAAGCCGCCAATGACATTCCCCTGTTAGCCACCATCGAAATTTAGAACATTTAGTGGATAGTGATAACGTATGTTCAATAGATCTGAGCTGTCAACCCAAAGGAGTAAGCACAAAAGCCTGTATTTTGTGTTGCAATGCAGCATTCGCGACCGTTGATATTGGGTATTGAACACAAGAATTGACTATTGAACAAAAGTTCTAAATAGTGCTGCGAAATTTGGTGCTTGCGAACTTTCCGGTTGGAGCCTGCGATATGACCAGCAATGTAGCGCCCACAGGGCTGGCCCGAGATCTGAAACGCCGCGCCGACACGGGGCGTCCCATCAGGATCGGCCTCATCGGCTCCGGCGAAATGGGGACGGACATCGTCGCCCGCACCACGATGATGGATGGGATCGAGGTCGCGGCGATTGCCGATCTCAACGCCGCCGCGGCGCATGGCGCGGTCGAGATCGCCAGGCAGGAGAAGGGGCATTCGTCCGACGCCGAGACGGCGTCAGCGCTCAATGCCGTGATCGAAAGCGGTCGGACAGCGGTCGCCGCCGACGCCCATCACATCCTGGAAAGCGGACTGATCGATGTGGTGATCGATGCCACCGGGATGCCCGCCGTCGGCGCCGAGCTTGGCCTGAGCGCCATGGAGCACGGCAAGCACCTCGTGATGATGAACGTCGAGGCCGATGTCACCATCGGCTCGTATCTCAGGCGACAGGCGGATCGGCTGGGGGTCGTGTACACGCTCGGCGCCGGCGACGAGCCATCGTCTTGCATGGAGCTGATCGAGTTCGTTTCGGCGATGGGGCACAGTATCGTCGCGGCCGGCAAGGGGAAGAACAACCCGCTCAACATCGACGCCACGCCGGACGCCTATGTCGAAGAAGCCACCGCGCGCAACATGAGCGCGCGCATGCTGGTTGAGTTCGTCGACGGGTCGAAGACGATGGTCGAGATGGCCGCGATCGCCAACGCGACCGGACTGATTCCCGACAAACCGGGCATGCACGGGCCGGCGGCCGGTCCGAAGGAACTAGCCAGCGTTCTCGTGCCAACCGCCGATGGCGGCGTTCTGAGCGCCCCGGGCCGCGTGGATTTTTCCGTCGGCAGCGGTCTGGCGCCCGGCGTTTTCGTCGTGGCCAAGGCCGAACACCCGCGGGTTCATGAACGGATGACGGATCTGAAAATGGGCGACGGGCCCTATTTCGCCTTCATCCGGCCCTATCACCTGACGTCGCTGGAAGTGCCGCTCACCTGTGCCCGTGCGGTGCTGTACGGCAAGGCGGACATGACGCCGCTGGACAGGCCTACCGCCGAGGTTTGCGCGGTCGCGAAGCGGGATCTGACGCCGGGCGATACGCTCGATCAGATCGGTGAGTATTGCTATCGGGCCTGGATCATGGAGGCCGGCGAGGCCCGGGATGCGCAAGCCATCCCCTGCGGGCTATTGGCCGGCTGCACGGTCACCGCGGCCGTCAAGAGAGGCGAGCTGATCACCTACGGCAACGCCAAGGTGCCGGCCGATTCGAGGATCGCGGCCCTGCGGGCCCGGCAGGATGAACTGCTGTTCGATAAAGCCGCGGATGAGTTGGTGGATGCCTGATACCGCGCAGGAAAACGTCCCCTTCGCGATCCGTGAGTATTCCTCGCAGGACCTTAAATCGGCCCTGCGCAAGATGTACCTGATCCGGAAGTTCGAGGAAGGCGCCGAGGACTGCTACATGCGTGGTCTGATTCACGGCACCATGCACTTGTCGATCGGGCAAGAAGCAAGCGCGGTCGCGTCCTGCATGCCGCTGAGCGACGACGACATGATCACCTCGACGCATCGCGGCCACGGTCATTGCGTGGCGAAAGGCGCTGAGCTGGCAAGGATGTTCGCCGAATTCTTCGGCAAGGAAAGCGGCTATTGCCGGGGCCGCGGCGGCTCCATGCACATTGCCGATGTCGAAAAGGGAAACCTTGGGGCGAACGGGATCGTCGGCGGCGGCATTCCGATCGCAGTCGGTGCCGCCCTTTCCGCCAAACGCCTGCGCACCGGCGCCGTCACGGTCTGTTTTTTCGGGGACGGCGCCAACAACGAGGGTGCGTTCCACGAAGCCCTGAACATGGCGTCCGTTTGGAAGCTGCCGGTCGTCTTCGTCTGCGAAAACAACAAATACGGCATGTCGACATCGACCGAACGGTCCACCGCGGTCGGATCGATCGCCGATCGCGCCAGCGCCTACGCCATTCCGGGGACGTCCGTCGACGGCAACGATTTCTCGCAGGTCGCCGAGGCCGTCACCGTAGCCGTCCTGCGGGCGCGAGCCGGAGAAGGACCGAGCCTGATCGAGTCCGTGACCTACCGGTGGCGCGGTCATTCGAAGTCGGACCGCAACCGGTACCGGACAAAAGAAGAAATCGCGGCTTGGATGGAAAAGGACCCGATCGCACGGTTTGCCAGGATGCTGACGGATCACGGCGCCCTGACGCCCGAGGAGGTCGCCCGGCTTGAGGCCGACGCGGATAGCGAGATCGCCGCTGCCATTGAGTTCGCCAAAAACGAACCCAGTCCGGATGCGGCGGCCGTGACGGAGGGCGTTTACACCGAGCTGAGCGCATGAATCACATGGCGGATGTCGGTCACGTCGCCCGCGAGATCTCCTATGCCGAGGCGCTCCGGGACGCGATGGACGTCGCGCTTGGCGCCGATGAGCGTGTCATCGTGATGGGTGAGGACATCGGCGTTTACGGCGGCGCGTTTCAGGTGACCGGGAACCTGGTGGACAAATACGGCGAGGAACGTGTCATCGACACGCCGATCTCCGAGCTTGGTGGCGCCGGCGTCGCCGTGGGCGCGGCCATGACCGGGCTCCGGCCGATTTTCGAGTTTCAGTTCTCGGACTTCGCCACGCTCGCCATGGAGCAGATCGTCAACCAGGCGGCGAAGATGCGCTACATGCTTGGTGGCGCCGTCTCGGTGCCCGTCGTCATGCGCTTTCCGGCCGGATCCGGCACCGGCGCGGCGGCCCAGCACAGCCAAAGTCTCGAGGCCTGGTTTGCGCATGTGCCCGGCCTGAAGGTGGTTCAACCATCGACGCCCAAGGATGCCAAGGGCCTGCTGCTGGCGGCGCTCGAAGATCCGGATCCGGTCATGATCTTCGAGCACAAGCTGCTCTACAAAACGAAAGGCCAAGTACCGGAAGGGCATTACACGACGCCGATCGGAAAGGCCGCGGTTCGTCGCCAGGGCGACGATCTGACCATCGTTGCCACGTCGATCATGGTGCAGAAGTCGCTGGAGGCCGCCGACGCGATCTTCGCCGAAGGAATCTCGGCCGAGGTGATCGACCTCAGATCGATCCGCCCGATGGATCGTGAGACCGTTCTCGAAAGCGTACGCAAGACCGGGCGGCTGCTCTGTGTCTACGAGGCGGTGAAGACATTGGGGGTGGGTGCAGAGATCAGCGCCATGGTTGCCGAAAGCGACGCCTTCGATTTCCTGGACGCGCCGATCGTCCGCTTGGGCGGCGCGGAATGCCCGATCCCCTACAATCCCGACCTGGAGAAAGCCGCGGTGCCCCAGGTCGCCGGCATTGTCGAGGCGGCACGGGGCTTGGTCTCCGGAAAGATCTGAGATGCCGACCGAGGTTATCCTCCCAAAGGTCGACATGGATATGGCGACCGGCGTGATCGCCGCCTGGCATGTCTCGGAAGGCGAGCGGGTCGAGAAGTCCGCGCCGCTTTTTGACATCGAGACCGATAAGGCGGCGATGGAGGTCGAAAGCCCGGCGACGGGGATATTGGGCCATGTGCGCGCGCAGGCGGGCGCCGAAGTGGCCATCGGCGTCGTCGTCGCCTGGATATACGCCGACGGCGAAACGATTGGAGACCGACCGCCAAAAGCGTCGGACGACGCGCACAAGGCGGCCGACCCGGTCGCCGAAACCGTTGGCGAGGCGCCAGTCTCGCCGCGGCACGCCGAGGCCCCGTGCCGGCCGCTCCGGAAACCGAGGGCGACGCCGCTGGCGCGACGGATCGCTAAGGAGGCTGGCATCGACCTGAGCACCGTCGAAGGGACGGGACCGCGCGGTCGAGTTGTCAAATCGGATGTCATCGCGGCCATCGAAGCCCGGACGGAAACCCTGCCGGCCAATCGATCCTTGTCGGCGCCAGAGCCCGCGGCGGCGGCCGCGCCGCGGACCGCAACGGATCGGCCGCACGAGGTCATCGAACTCGACAATATGCGCCGCACGATCGCCGCGCGCCTGACCCGATCGACGCAGACCGTCCCGCATTTCTACCTGCGGCGGGACATCCGGCTCGACACGCTGTTGGATCTGCGCGCGAGCTTGAACCGTCGGCGAGCCGACGACGGCCTTAAGATCTCCGTCAATGATTTCCTTATCAAGGCCTGCGCCCGAGCGCTGCAGAAGGTCCCGGAAGCGAATGTCAGCTGGGCCGACGATCGCATGCTGCGCTTCATATCGTCCGATATTTCGGTGGCCGTGGCCTTGGAGGACGGACTGTTCACGCCGATCGTGCGCGATGCCGAGAAGAAGACGCTTTCCGCCATCTCGACGGAAATGAAGGCGCTCGCCGGCCGTGCCCGCGACCGAAAGCTTCAGCCCCATGAATACCAGGGCGGCGCATTCGCGATATCGAACCTTGGCATGTTTGGGGTCGAGAGCTTCGACGCGATCATCAATCCACCGCAGTCGTCGATATTGGCCGCGGGCATTGCCACGCAGCGGCCGGTCGTGTCGAAAGAGGGCCGATTGGATGTCGCCACCGTCATGTCGGTGACGCTGAGCGTGGATCATCGCGCGATTGACGGCGCGTTGGGCGCAAGGTTTCTGGACGCCATCGTCGAAGGGTTGGAGGCACCCTGCACGATGCTTGTCTAGCGTCGCTGGCAGCGTGCGTGCGTTGTGATAACTTGGTTGCCGGCGGCGTTGCCCGCGATTTGAAACATGGAGACCAGTTCAGTTTGGACGATCAGCCGGCAGACCCCAATGAGGCGAACGCTTCACCGGCACGGCCCGTTCGGATGGCTTCGGATCTCAACAAGGAGCTTCGAATTCGGGCCGCGTGGATTTACTACATCGAAGGTCACACGCAAAACGAGGTCGCGAATGCGCTTGGCGTAAACCGGGTAACCGTTACCCGGCTGCTGTCCGAAGCGCGCAGTCGCGGTGAAGTTTCCATCCGGGTGAGATCCGAGCTCGAGCCGGTGATCTCGTTGGAACGGCGTCTTGAGCGGAAATTCGGCCTGAAGCGCGCGGTCGTTTCCCCGTTCATGGATGCCGAAGCCGATCCCATTCGCGCAATCGCGGCCGCCGCCGGCCCCTATATCTCGCGAGTCATTGAGCCGAACATGACGATCGGCGTGGGCTGGGGCAGAACGCTGCATGCGACATTGGGTTTCCTGGAAGGACGCCGCGTCAAGAACCTGCGCGTGGTGTCGTTGCTCGGCGGCATCACGGAGGCGAAGCGGTTCAATCCGGCCGAATGCGCCTGGCAGTTCGCCGAACTGTTTGATGCCGAAGGCTTCCTGGTGCCGGCGCCGGCGATTGTCGACAGCCCCGAGACCAAACACGCCTTATTGGAGCGTTGCGGTTTGGACCAGGTGTTTCAGATCGCCGAGGCCAGCGATATCGCCATTATCAGCTGCGGCGGCATTGGCGACCTGACGACGTCGTACCGCCTCGGTCACTTGACGGAGGCCGAGCGGCAGGCGCTGGAGGATGCCGGCGCTGTTGGCGATGTGCTCTATAACTTCGTCGACGAGAATGGTGTGGTGATCGACCATCCGATCAATCGGCGCTGCGTCTCGATGGGCCTCGACCGCCTGCAGCGCGTGTCGAAACGTATTCTCGTCTCGGGCGGACCCGAGAAGAAGCAGATCATGCAGGCGTCGATCAAATGCCTGAGACCGACGGTGATCATCACCGACGAACAGACGGCTCACGGTTTGTTGGAAGACGATGCGCCTGCCGGCTCCAACGGCAGCATGGGAAGCTCCGCTTGACGGCTCCAGCTTTGCTGATGGCTCATTGACGGCCTTCGCCGATCGCGATTTTCACGTCCCTCGACCCGAAGGGGATCTCGCCCTTCAAGATCGCGCCGCGTGACCGACAGGTCACTCGGCGGCAAGGACCGGGATGTCGTCCGGCGCGGCGCGTTCGGCGTGTTTGAGGAGCGATTTTATGGTGATCGACTTCAGGGTTGCCTTGGCCATCTCGTCGATTTCGTCCCGTACGCTGCGCAAGGCGCCGGCAATGGGCGTCGAATCCCGCTCTTCGATGTCTGGAAAGACCAGTTCCGTTTCCAGCGGCTCGAACAGCTCGATGATGTCCCAGAGGGTGGTCCGCCTGACATTGCCGGAGAAACGATAGCCCCCGCCCGCGCCGCGCACCGACTGGGCGAGCCCGGCACGTACCAGGGCACGCATGACCTTGGCGAGATGATGCGATGAGATGCCGTATTTGTCGGCGATATCCGCGGTCGATAGCTGTCGTTCCGGATCGCTCGCCAACTCCAGGACGGCATAAAGCGCAAACAGGCTGGATTTCTGAAGCTTCATCTGGCGTGCCGAATCCTTCACAGCGCGGAAATCTGGTACCTGAATACGATATTTAAGTCGTTCTCGCCATGCGTTCGTCAAGCGCGCAACCGCTTTGCCATCCACGAGGCAACCGCCGTTGCGGTCAGTCGAGCGGCCGTTCCAGCTCGATGAAGGCGCCGGCCGTCAGCCCCTGGCTGCGGAAAAACGACAGGTTGAGCGTGTCCCGGCGAGAAATCATCGTCCGGACGGTGTCGACGCCAGCCGCCTTGAAGCGACCGCAGATCTCGTCGAACAGTAGGCTGCCGATCCGCCGCTCCCGGGCGTCCGGCGAGACATTGACGGCGAAGACCCAGCCGCACGGCGGCGAACCGAATTCCCAGGCGCGGACCTCTCCGACGATGAAGCCGACGACGGCACGATCGTGCTCGGCGATCAGCACGAACCGGTTCTCGCGGTGCGCTTCGACATAGCGCTGGAAGATATCGGCCCAATAGGCGGGCTTGGCCAGATCGGTCGCGCGCTCGTCGAGCGCCACGACCGCCGCGAGATCGGAAGCCGTCGCATCGCGGATTATCATTGTGGCAAGGTCAGGCGGCATGAGAGATCAAGGTTGGCCAGCAGCATTGGTCCCGTCCCATCTTACCGCCGCTTCATCCAAATCCATCGGCATTCGTTGCCGTCAAACCGGGATGACCGCCGTCGCTTCCAATTCGATCTTGCCCGGTTCGTCCAGCAGGTCGGCGACGAAGATCATGCTCATGGCCGGGAAATGCTGACCCAGGAGGCGGCGCCAGATCCGTCCCAGCTCGGGCCGGGCGGCGAGATAGGCCGGCTTGTCGATACAATAGGCCGTCATCCGGCAGATCTGTTCCGGCGAGCCGCCCGCCTCGGCCAGCACCGCCAGCACGTTCTTCAGCGCCTGCTCGAACTGCGGCGCCAGTTCCGCGCTCTCGAATTCCTGCGCCGCGTTCCAGCCGACCTGTCCGGCGATAAAGACGATACGTCCCGCCGGCACCGCGATCCCATTGCTGTAGCCGACGGGTGCTTTCCAGCCCTCGGGCATCAGGATCGTCATGCGCGCATTCCTCCTCGTCTGGCCGTCACTGCGGCACGGATGCGTCCCAATCGTCGCGTGGCACCTCCGTTGTGGCCGGGTACTTGTCGAGCCATGCGTCCATCAGGCGAACGTGCGCGCGTTCTTCTTCGGCGAAGTCGAACGCCAATTGCTTCAGCGGCCCGCTATCTGCCTCCGCGGCGATCGTTTCGTAGAACTTGAGCGCCCGCTCCTCGTTGTGGCGGGCGAGGCGTAAGGCCTGACGCGGCGTCAGGAGGTAGTCGATGTCCTCGAGCATCGTGGTTTCGGGGCCTTCGGGGTCCAGCCAGCTGTAGCTCCACGGCGCCCGATGCGGGATCGAGGTGTCGCCGGACCGGTCGACGATTTGGTTCGCATGGTTCGCCTCGATATCGGCCATCTTGGCGAACAGGTCGGCGACCGTCGGATTGTTGTGTTCGCGCATCTGGTCGGCCAGTTCGCGGTACCTCTCCGCGGCCTCGCGTTCCATTTCGTAGGCGTGGGCGATCAGATCGTCGACATTGCCGATATCAGGCGACTGTTGTGTGGTCATGGCAGAAAGTCCGCATCGAAGCCGTCGGGCTCGCATACCGGCTCGACGCGCGCCGCGCCGTATGGCGACCGGTCGCCGCGGAACAGGATGCCGATATTGAAACCGTCATCGGTCAGCACGCGCCGGGCGGCGCGGGCCCGGTCCGCGGTTTCCTGCACCGGCGCTGGGTGAACCCGATTGCGCCAGTCGCGCTCCTCCGGCCGGAAGGTAACGCAGGGGCTCAGCACCTCGATCAACGAGAACCCGGGATGATTGATGGCTTCGACGATCAGCCGTGCCGTGCCGTTGCTGTCGCCCGAGAAACCACGGGCGACGAAGTTGGCGCCCGCGGCGAGCGCGATCACCAGCGGGTGGAACGGGCGCACGCCCGTGCCGCCCGGCATCATGGCGCTGTCCCACTCGGGATCGGTGGTCGGCGAGGGCTGGCCCTTGGTCATGCCGTAGACCTGGTTGTCCATGACGATGTAGGTGAGGTCGACGTTGCGCCTGCAGGCATGCAGGAAATGATTGCCGCCGATGGAATAGCCGTCGCCGTCGCCGCCGGCGACGATCACCGTAAGTTCCGGCCGGGCCAGCTTTACGCCGGTGGCCAGCGGCAGCGCGCGGCCGTGGACGCCGTGAAAGCCGTAGCAGGCGAGATAGGCCGGAATGCGCGACGAGCAGCCGATGCCGGAAACGACGACGATCTCCTCCGGCGGACGGCCGAGGGTCGCCAGGCCCTTGGTGACCGCGCTCAAGACGGTGAAGTCGCCGCAGCCCGGACACCAGACGGGCTTGACGTCGGACTTGAATTCGGCGGGCGTCCATTCGCAGGCGGTCGCGACGCTCATTGCAGCCAGGCCTCCAGGTCGCGATGAAGCATGTCGGGGCGGATCGGCACCGGGCCCGGCGACGCAAGCGAATCGGCGTCCGGCGTGAGCCCGTAATGCGCTCTGAGATAAGCATGGAGCTGGGCGCCGTGGCTCTGCTCGACGACGATCGTACGTTCGACGCCATCGAGCGCGGCGGCCAGCAGGTCGGGTTGGGCGGGCGCCAGCAGCCGCAGCGCAATGACGCGCAGGCGCGTCGCCTGGGGATCGAGCCGGCGCACGGCGGCCCGGACCGGACCGACGGAGGAGCCCCAGGTGATCACCGCCGCATCGCCGTTGCCGGTGGTTTCCGCCCAATGCTCGCCGTAGTCGAAGCCGACGACCTTGCGCAGGCGTTTATCGAGTTGCTGGGCATGGTCCGCGGCCGCACTTGACGGCAGGCCGTCGACGGCGTGTTCCAGTCCGTCGGCCGTGTATTGACCGCCGGCCGTCCCCGGCAGCGCCATCGGCGAGATGCCGGACTCCGTCACGGCATAGCGCTGGTAGCCGCCGTTCAACTTGTCGGCGATCTCTCTGTCGGTCGGAAACGACGTGCCGGACGGCGCATCGACCGCCGTCAGCGCCTGGCCCAGGGACTGGTCCGACAACACGATTGCCGGCACCTGCATGGTCTCGGCAAGATGCACCGACCATTGCGCGGTGAAGACGCAGTCGCGGATCGAGACCGGCGCGGTCACGATGTGCGGCGCGTCGCCGTGCAGACCGTAAACCGCAAGGTTGAGGTCGGTCTGCTCGGACCGCGTCGGAATGCCGGTCGACGGACCGCAGCGCATCACGTCAACCACCACCAGCGGCACCTCGGCGGCCACCGCCAGACCGATCGACTCGGTCATCAGGGCCAGTCCCGGCCCCGACGTCGCGGTCAGGGCCGGCGTCCCGGCATAGGACGCGCCAATGATCATGTTGATCGAGGCCAATTCGTCCTCGGCCTGCGCCAGCGACCCGCCAAGCTTCTGGATGCGGGGCGCCATCCACTCGAGAATCTCGGTCGCCGGCGTGATCGGATAGGCGGCGACGAACCGCACCCCGCCGCGCAGGGCACCTAGCCCGATCCCCTGATTGCCGCTGATCACCCAGGGGTCGCCCTGGCGCGCGGGCGGACGGCCGAGTTTCGGCGTCGCCGGCAGGTCCTTGGCCGCCTCGGCGCCAAGCGCAAGCGCACGCAGGCCATTGGCGACGGCATCGGCATCTTTTCCCGCCAACCGCTGTTCCGCCGCCGTCTCGACGACCGCGGTCGGCAGGCCGATCGCGGCGGCGACGGCGCCGAGCGCGATCACATTTGCGCGCACGCCCTTTTTCTGCTTGGCGATCGCGGCGAGATCGATCGCCGCCGTCCGGCATCCGGCGGCCGCCAGTGCCGCGGGGACGTCCGCCGTCGGCGCGGGCGAGACGACGAGGCTGTCGGCGTCGAGCGGGATCTCGCCGGCGAAACGATCGGCGTTGAGCCAGTCGATGGCGACGACCAGGTCGAAGCGGTCGGCCTGCGCGTCGACCGGCGCATTGGAGATCACAATGAACGCGGCCGCTTCGCCGCCGCGGATCTGCGGGCCGAACGATTTCGTCAGGAGGGCGTAGTAGCCCGCCTTCGCCGCGCCCCGCAGCAGCAGTTCCGCCGCCGTCATCACGCCGGAACCGCCGCTGCCGAGCAGGGCCACGGCGATACTCTGTAGCGGCTCCTGGGATTTGGCGCGTGTCGCTGGCATCGAATTCGGGCCCACTCACCGTCGTTCGGTGAACCGACGTTCCGCCGGCTCGTTTCGGGAGATCATCCCCGCTTGCATCTAAAATCGTAATTTGGTACTCTAATACGAAATTAAATGAAAAAGGCACTTTCGTCAAGCCTGCGAACATGCCGAACCGAGGCCGGAAGCCGGGGACGAGATGACGCGAATAGCAACGGTAGGGCCAACAACAGCAGACCGCTCATTGTCGGCGGCGGCGCCTCGTCAAGGCGCGAGCGCATGAGCCGGCCGCCGCTGACGGTCTGGGTCGAGCGCGACGGCGCGCTTTTGCGGCTGCGGCTGGCGCGGCCCAAGGCAAACATCATCGATGCGGCCATGATCGCGGCCATCGACCAGGCACTGGCGACGTATCTCGACAACGGCGATCTGCGCGCCGTGCTGATCGACGCGGAGGGGCCGCATTTCAGTTTCGGCGCCAGTGTCGAGGAGCATCTGCCGGCGCAATGCGCCGAGATGCTGGCGGCATTGCATGGCTTGATCGGCCGGATGGTCGCATCGCCGGTGCCGTTGCTTGTGGCGGTGACGGGGCAATGCCTTGGCGGCGGTCTGGAACTCGCCGCCGCGGGCCATCTGATTTTCGCCGGGCGCGATGCCATGTTCGGACAACCGGAGATCAGGATCGGCGTTTTCGCGCCGGCCGCTTCCGTGCTGCTGCCCGAGCGTATCGGCCGCATGCGGGCGGAAGCGCTGTTGTTGTCCGGCGGCAGTATCGATGCGGACACGGCCGAGCGATACGGCCTGGCCATCGGCGTCTCGGACGATCCGGCGGCCGCGGCGCTGGAATTCTTCGACCGCGACCTTGCCGGCAAGAGCGCCAGTTCCCTGCGCTTTGCCGTGCGCGCGGCGCGAGAAGCCTTCGCTGCGGAGGTCCGCACGCGCCTGCAAGCGGTCGAGGCGCTCTACCTCGATGAACTGATGCAAACCCGGGACGCCGTGGAAGGCCTGGACGCGTTCCTGGCCAAACGTCCCGCACGCTGGGAGAACTGCTGACATGTCGACAGCGGACATCGTCGCGCGCTGTCAGGCGCTCTATGACGACCTCGACTTCACCGCGGTGAAGGACTGGAAGGCCGCGGCGCCAGACCGCAAGGTGGTCGGTTACATGCCGGTCTACGTGCCGCGCGAGTTGATCCATGCCGCCGGCATGCTGCCCGTCGGCATCCTCGGCGGCGGCGACCAGCTCGAAGTGATCCACGGCGACGCGTACTATCAGAGCTACATCTGCCGCATCCCGCGCTCGACCATCGAGCTCGGCGTCACCGGTCGGCTGGATGTGCTCGACGGCGTGTTGTTCCCCAGCATCTGCGACGTGATCCGCAACCTGTCGGGCATGTGGCAGATGATGTTCAAGGACAAGTATGTCCGCTATTTCGACGTGCCCCAGAATTACGAGGACACCGTCGGCGGGCGTTTCTACGTGCACGAGCTGGAGATCCTGCGCGACGACCTGGCCGGGCTTGCCGGCCGCGAGATCACGGATGACGATCTGCGCCGCTCCATCGCGGTCTACAACGCCAACCGCGCGGCGATCCGGAAGCTCTACGACTTCCGCGCGGCGAAGCCCTGGCTGGCGCCGACCGCGGAGGTCTACCTGCTGGTGCGCGCCGGCATGGTGCTGCCCGTCGAGGAGCATACGCAACTGATCGACGACTATCTGGTCGCCGCCGCGGAAGAAGACCGGCCGATGCGCGATAATTGCCGGATCGTGCTGAACGGTGTGTTCTGCGAGCAGCCGCCGCTGGGTCTGATCAAGTCGATCGAGATGGCCGGGTGCTACATCGTCGACGACGATTTCATGCTGGTGACCCGGTGGTTGCTGGACGAGGTGCCCACCGACGGCGATCCGCTGCGGAACCTGTCGGACGGGTTCCTGCATCACTCCGCGTCCACCGCCGCGAAATACGAAGCCCGACGCGAGGACAAGGGGCGCTTCCTGCTCGATTCCGTGCGCAAGAGCGCGGCGGAGGGCGTGATCTTCGCCGCGCCGAGCTTCTGCGACCCGGCGCTGTTGGAGCGCCCGATGCAGCAGCGTGCGTTGCTGAACGAAGACGTGCCCTACACGGCGTTCAAATACGCCGAAAACTCCGGCCAGATGCAGCCGATCCGAGAGCAGGCCGGAACCTTCGCCGATTCCATCAAGCTTTGGAGCGCCTGATGCCCAGCCCCAGCAAAGACCAGCCTGCCGTGCAGAAGGAAGATTCGATGCTGCGGCAGAAGCGCATGATCAACGCCAACTACGCGGCCCTGGCGAGCGCCCATGAGGACGGCAAGAAAGTCGTCTCGACCTTCGTGCCGGGCAATCTCAATGAGCTGCTGATGTGTTTCGATCTCGTGCGTAACCTGCCCGAGACCAACGCCCTGCAGAACGGCCTGCGCAAGAAGAGCGGCCGCATGATCATGGAGGCCGAGCGCGGCGGCCATTCCGAAGACGTCTGCACCTATGTGAAGGCCGATATCGGCATGATGATGCAGGGCAATGTGGGGCCGACCGGCGAGCCGCTGCCGACGCCCGACCTGCTGCTGCTGTCCTATACCGGCTGCTTCACCTTCATGAAGTGGTTCGAGCTGGTCCGCGACCAGTACGACTGCGAGACCGCCATGCTGCATGTGCCGTATCAGGGCGACGGCGCGATCACCGACAACATGCGGGACTATGTGGTCAAGCAGCTCAAAGACGACGTGATCCCGACGCTGGAGCGCGTCAGCGGGGTCAAGTTCGACATCGACCGTCTGCGGCAATACCTCGCCGAGTCGGCGAAGGCTGAGCAGTATCTGGTCCAGGTGCTGCAGTCGGCCAAGCGCACGCCATCGCCGATCGATGCCTATTTCGGCGGCGTCTATTATATCGGGCCGATCTTTACCGCCTTCCGCGGCACCGAGGACGCCACCGCCTACTACAAGGTCCTCTGGCAGGAGATCGAGGAGCGTATCGCCCAGGGCAAGGGGCCGATCACGCCCGAAGGCGAGCTCGACGAGGAGCGATATCGTCTCGTCGTCGAGGGGCCGCCCAACTGGACGAGCTTCCGCGACTTCTGGAAGATGTTCTACGACGAGGGCGCGGTGGTGGTGGCCAGCACCTACACCAAGGTCGGCGGCGTCTACGACTTCGGCTTCCGGCACGATCCGGCGCGGCCGCTGGAGTCGCTGGCCGATTACTGCCTCGGTTGCTACACCAATCTCAACCTGCCCACCCGGGTCGACATGCTGTGCCGCTACATCGAGGACTATCAGGCCGACGGCCTGCTGGTGAACTCGATCAAGAGCTGCAACAGCTTTTCGGCCGGCCAGCTGCTGATGCTGCGCGAGGTCGAGGCGCGCACGGGCAAGCCCGCCGCCTTCATCGAGACCGACCTGGTCGACCCGAGATACTTCTCCGCCGCCAACGTGAAAAACCGGCTGGAGAGCTATTTCCAGATGATCCAGCAGAAACGCACGCGACCGGCGGCGTGAGGGGAGGGGCGATCATGCGCTGCTTCATCGGCATCGACCTCGGTTCCACCACCACCAAGGCCGTCGTCCTCGACGAGCAACTGGAGGTGCTGGGCCAGGGCATTACCAATTCACGCTCGAACTACGACATCGCGGCGGAAGTGGCGAAGCAGGAAGCGCTGGTGAACGCGCGCTTCCACCTGTTCCGCCGTTCGCTGGACGGGATCCCGGCCCTGTCGCAGCGGCTCGACGAGTTCCTGCTGCAGCTCGAGCTCGATTTCCGCCTGGAGCAGTTTCTGGAGCAGCTCGCCGACCTGCGGGAGACCTGTCTCGCCAACGCGTCGGCGGAGCGGTTCAAGACACTGGCCGCGCCCCTGCAGGACGTGCTGCGCGAGATATTCGGCCGGCTGATAGAAGAGGCGCCGGAGCTGTTCCGACCGGGCGTCAAGCGGAAGTCGGATTTCTTTCGAGACATCGCCGGCTCGCGCTATCTCGCCGTCGGCGAGGAGATCGCCAAGACGGCGAAGCTGCCGTTCGACACGGTGCTCAACGTCTACGACCGCTCGATCATCGACGTCGAGAACCGCGTCTATACCGACGGCGTCAGCGCCAAACTGCTGAAGGCGCTGGACCGCACCCTTGTCGTCCTGCCCGACCTCAGCGCCGCCGGCACTGCCGTGCGCGCGGCCGTCGAAGATGTGCTGATGCTGGAGCTGGAGGAAGCCTACGTGGTCGGCACCGGCTACGGCCGCGCCCGCCTGCCGTTCTCCAAGGAACACATCCGTTCGGAAATTCTCTGTCACGGACTCGGTGCCCATGTGATGTATCCGGACACCCGGACCGTGCTCGATATCGGCGGCCAGGACACCAAGGCGATCCAGGTCGATCCCGACGGCATCGTCGAGAACTTCCAGATGAACGACCGCTGCGCCGCCGGCTGCGGGCGCTATCTCGGCTACATCGCCGACGAGATGAATGTCGGCCTGCACGAGCTCGGGCCGATGGCGATGGGGGCGACGCGCACGGTCCGGATCAATTCCACCTGCACCGTGTTCGCCGGCGCCGAATTGCGCGACCGGCTGGCGCTGGGCGAAAAGCGCGAGGACGTCCTGGCCGGCCTGCACCGCGCCATCATTCTTCGCGCCATGTCGATCCTGTCGCGCTCCGGCGGCATCCGCGACCAGTTCACCTTCACCGGCGGCGTCGCCAACAACGAGGCCGCCGTGAAAGCTCTCGACCTGCTGGTGCGGGAAAACTACGGCGACGTCACGATCAATATCGATCCGGCGTCGATCTTCACCGGCGCGCTTGGCGCCGCAACGTTCGCCCATCGGGCGATGGAGCACTGAGATGGTGATCACGGCAGGCATCGACATCGGCACCGGCGGCGTCAAGACCGCTCTATTCCGCATCGACGGCGATCAGGTGGAATGGCTCGACCGACAGTCCGAGCGCATCCGCCGCCGCGATCCGATGGCACTGGCCGAGGCGGCCTACCACCGGATGCTCGAGAACCACGGTCTGACGCATGACGACGTCGCCTATGTGGCGACAACGGGCGAAGGCGAGAACGTGCCCTACCGGACCGGCCATTTCTATTCCATGACCACCCATGCGCGGGGCGCGGTCTATCTCAATCCGGACGCGCGCGCCGTGCTCGATGTCGGTGCGCTGCACGGCCGGGCGATCCGCATCGACGAGCGCGGCAAAGTGCTGTCCTACAAGATGACCAGTCAGTGCGCTTCCGGCTCCGGCCAGTTCCTGGAGAACATCGCCCGTTACCTCGGTGTCGCATTCGACGAGATCGGCACCCTGTCGCAGCAGGCCGACGATCCGGAAAAGGTCAGCGGCATCTGCGCCGTGCTGGCCGAGACCGATGTCATCAACATGGTCTCGCGTGGCATCTCGACGGCCAACATCCTGCGCGGCATCCACGAATCCATGGCCGGTCGGCTGGTCAAGCTGCTGAAGTCGATCAAGGTCGGCGACGGCATCGCGCTGATGACCGGCGGTCTCGCCCATGACGAGGGGCTGCTGGCGGCCATGCGGGACGAGATAGTGGAGCAGAAGCTGGGGATCGGCGTCGACAACAATCCGGATTCGATCTTTGCCGGCGCCATCGGCGCGGCGCTATGGGGCGCGTTCCGCCATGAGAAGCTCGCGCAACTGGGGCAACTGGCCGAGGCGTCCTGATCCGCTCGGGCGCGATGCCTCGATGAACGAAAGGAGAAGCCGGGCATGGCATTGATGATTACCCAGGAATGCACCGCTTGTGACGCCTGCAAGCCGGTTTGTCCGAACGAGGCGATCAGCGTCGGCAGTCCGATCTACGTCATCGATCCGTTTCTATGCACCGAATGCGTCGGCGCCGAGGACGAACCGCAATGCCGCGTCGTCTGCCCCGAGCCGGAGGCCTGTATCAGCGAGAATCCGGAGTTCGAAGAAACCGAGGACGAGCTGTTGGCGAAATACGAGCAGATCCACGGTTAAACCGCCTTAGGCGACTGTCTTCTCAAACACCAGGCGTTGTGCGCCACGAAAGCCGCAGCGGTAGAGAAAACCGAGGAGGTCGAGATCGTCCTCGGCGACGTTGGTTTCGACCCGCTCGACCTGCAGGGCCGCCAGGTTGACGAACAGCTGTGACAGCAGGGCCTTGCCGATGCCGTGACGCCGGTGGCCCGGGTCGATGCCGATCGTATCGATCACGGCGACCGGCGCCGTGTGGCCATAATCGCCGAAATCGATCCGCGCCATGACATAGCCGGCCGGCAGGCCGTCGACCTGTGCGACCAGCGACACCCGGATACCGGAATCGTGCAAGGATTCGGCGACCTTTCGTGCCATGTAGTCCCGGCTGTCGCGGCCGGTGATGTTCCGGTCGATGCGGGCCAGCGCCGGCACGTCGTCCGCGGTCATGGAGCGCACGTCGATCCGGTCGCGCGAAAGGCTATCGGTGTCGTCCGTGACGGTCCGGCCATAGTCGACCTCCGGCGGTGCGTCCAGATTTGCCGGAATGTGCAGGCGTGACCGTTCGGTCATGATCGACCTCCGAAATCAGAAATCCGGCGACGGGCCGACGGCACACCGCAGGACCGTCCGCCGCGCCAGGGAAAAGCCGTCGCGGTCGAGCAGGCGCAGCAGATCGTGGGCGCGCCAGTCGACCTCGGTTTGCAGGCGCCGAAGCCCACGCTGCTGCATCTCGGCTTCGAGGGCCGTCAGCAGCATTTGCCCGGCGCCATGGCGTCGTCGCGCCGGATCCACGTCGATGACCTCGAGGACAACGGCGTCGTCGGCGGCGCCATACTCGCCGGACAGCACGCGGGCGAGGATGAAGCCCGCGAGACCGTCGGCACCATCGACGGCCAGCTGGATATGCGTCGACGGCTCGCGCTTTGCCGCGGCCAGCCGCCGCTCGAAATAGCCGCGGCGCGACTGGCCGGTGATCGCCTTGTCGATCGCGATCGCCGGTTCGAGATCGTCAGGCCTCAGCCGGCGAACGGACTCGACGCCGCCGGGTTCCGCTTGCGCATCTGTCATATGTCGCCTCGCCGTTCCATTCCTTTCCCCGCCATGCCTGTCAGGCCTGGGCGTAATCGACCGCGAGCGCGCGGTCGATGTCCTCGTCCAAAAGCTCGTCGATCAGCGGCACCAGCCCCATTTCCTCTTTCTCGATGTGGTCGGTGAGCTGGGCCGCCAGATCGAGACCGGTCCGGCGGAAACGCGCCCAGGCGGCCGCATCGAACCCGTCCGAGCGGTGCTTTTTCGCCAGGGCCACCATGTCGCGCGCCAACGGCAGAATGACGTCGTGCTCGTCCTGCAGCATGGCCAGCATGTCGCCCTGGCCATTCTGCTCGAGCAGCGGGAACAGTTCGGCTTCCTCGAATCGGAAGTGCCTGGGGATCTCGCCGCCGAGAACGGAAATCATTTCGCCCAGCAGCGCGCGGATCTCGACGTCGTTTAGCGCCGGGGGTGCGTCGGCTGCGTGGGACAGCAGCAGTTTCTCGGCGCGGCCCAGCAGTGTCCGAGCCGCCATGTGCTCGTCGTGCAGAATTCGCGCCGTAGCCGATGTGGCATCCATGCCTTGTTCCGACTCGTCATGAATAAATACGTAATTTAGTACGATAATACCATAATTATGTTGTCGTTCAAGCTTCGGCCCCGCATTGAGGCGGCGCCACAATTACCCACGCGCGGTCGCCAGGTCGCGCACCATCCGTTGCGCCAGCGCTGCCGCGGCTTGTCGACGGTAGTTCGAGGCGATCAAGGTCGTGCGCATCGGGCTCACCTGTTTTTGCACCAGCTTACCGAGGCGCCGTAGCAGGTCGTCGTCGACCGGGCCGCCGACGAGGTCTTCGGTGCCCGACAGGACGATCGGGCGGCAACCGGTTCCCGTCAGCGCGACCCGCAGGCTGGCCAGCGCCTCGTCCTTCATGCGGAGCAGAACCGCGACGCCCGCCAGCGGAAAGTCGATCGCGCCGCGCCCGCCGATCTTTCGGTAGGCGCCGATGGCGCCGGGTATGGGTGGCGGTATGCGCACGGCGACGACGATTTCGTCGGCGGCCAAATCGAGATGCGCAGCGCCATCGTCGACATAGAGGTCCGCCAGCGGTATCCGCCGTGCGAGATCGCCGCCGGCAATCTCCACCGCCGCGCCGAGCGCCATCAACGCCGGCGGCATGTCGGCGCTGAAGGCGGCATGACAGCGCTGTCCGGTCGGCGCGACATGGCAGGTCTCGCCGCGATGCTTGAGACAGTAACCGGCGCTTCGCCGCCACCATTCGCTTTGGTCATAGAAGATACAGCGCGTATCGAGACAGAGATTGCCGCCAACCGTCGCCGCCGACCGATGCGCCGGCGCGGCAATTGTCATGACCGCCTGGACCAGGATCGGGTGGTCCTGGGCGATGGTCTGGTCGGCCGCGACGTCGGTAAGCGTCACGGCGCTGCCGATGTGCAGTCCATCGTCATCGTGCCTGATGCAGCGCAGCGGCCCGATCGCCGAAAGGTCGACCAATGTCTCCGGCGTCGTCAGACCGCGGCGAATAGCTGGCATCAGTCCCGTGCCGCCGCCGAACGGTCTGGCGTTCCGCCGTTCGCGCAACATGAGGACGGCCTCATCGATCGACGTCGGTTGCAGCACGGCGAAATCGGGAAGCTGTTCCATTGGTGGTTTCCCGTTCAGCCAGCCATCTGACGGCGCTTGCGGTCGAGACGGTCCTTGCGCTGCTGGCGCGTCCGCTCCTCCATCAGACGGTCGGCACTGATCGGCGTCTGCGTCATCCGTAGACCGACGGCATCGGCGATGGCGTTGGCGATGGCCGGCATCAGCGCCGCGAGCGAGCCTTCGCCCGCTTCCTTGGCGCCGAACGGGCCGTTCGGGTCCACGCTCTCGACGATCCGTACGTCGACCGGCGGTGAATCGACCGATGTCGGGATCCGGTAATTGAGCAGGCTGGCATGCAGCGGCCGGCCGTCGTGATAACGCGTCTCCTCGGACAGCGCCTGCGCCAGGCCCATCCATACCGATCCCTGGATCTGGCCTTCGACGGAGAGCGGGTTCAGGGCGCGGCCACAGTCGTGCGCGGCCCAGACATGCTCGACCGTCACCGCCGCCGTGTCCGGATCGATGCTGACCTCGACGGCGACGGCCGCATAGCTGAAACCCATCGTCGCGCCGACGCCGGCGCCGCGGAACCGCTTGCCGCCATGGCTCTCGGGCGGCGTGGAATAGATGCCTTTGACGGTGATGGTGCCGCTGTCTTCCAGGGCCGCGGCCACGACCTGCGCGAAATCAAGGCCCGTGTCCTGGCTGCCGGAGACGCGGAAGGTTTCGCCGTCGCGGGCGATATCGTCGATCGCGCATTCCAGCTTGCGGGCCGCCGCCGCGTGCAGGGTCTGGCGCAGGTGGCGCGCGGCATCGATCGCCGCGTTGCAGACCATGAAGGTAACGCGCGACGAATAGGAGCCGTTGTCCTTGGGCGTAACCGCGCTGTCGTTGGCGACGACGCGGATGCGGTCGAGATCGACGTCCAGCACCTCGGCGGCGCACTGCGCCAGCACCGTGGACGAGCCCTGCCCGATATCGGCCGCCCCCGTCAGCACCGTGATGCCGCCATCGAAGTCGAGCTTCAGATTGATCACGGCATGCGGCTCGCCGGTCCAGTGTACCGGCCGGGCGGCGCCGCTGACATAGTGCGAGCAGGCGAGCCCGATGCCGCGGCCGTCCGGCAGGCCGCCGCGCTTGTCGCGCCAGCCGCTTGCCGCCTCGACCCAGTCCAGGCATTCCGGCAGGCCATAGCTGTTGACCATCAAGTCGTTCGGCGTGAACAGCGGCGCCTGCAGCAGGTTGGCGCGCCTGACGGCGACCGGATCGAGGTCGAGTTCGTCGGCCATCTCGTCCAGCAGGCTTTCGAAGGCGAACCGGACGTCGACCGTGCCATGGCCGCGCATGGCCCCGCATGGCGGCGTATTGGTGATCACCCGATAGCCGTCGAATTTGACGTTGGCGATGTCGTAAAGCGCGTGCAGTAGGGCGCCGGCATAGAGGATCGTCACGATGCCGTAGCCGCCGTAGGCGCCGCCCCGCTGCGTCACCTCGCAGGCCACGGCGGTCATGCGGCCGTCGCGGGTCAGGCCCAGCTTCAGGTGGATATCGGTTTCCGGCCGGCCGCGGTGGGTGATGAAGGTTTCTTCGCGGGTCGCGATCAGGCGCACCGCGCCGCCGGCCTTTTGCGCCAGCAGGCCGGCGATGATCTCGATGTTCAGACATTCGGTGCGCGAGCCGAAGCCGCCGCCGACGAAGGGTTTGATCACCCGGATCCGGGCGCTGTCCAGCTTCAGACAGCGCGCCAGCGTGCGGTGTACGTAGTAGGGGACCTGGCTGACCGACTGCAGCGTGAGGCGGTTCTGCGTCGGATCGAAGACGGCCAGCGCGGCGTGGGGCTCGATCTGGGCCTGACAGACCTCGGCGCAGTGATAGTGCTTCTCGCGCACGAGGTCGGCCGTATCGAAGCCGCTCTCGACATCGCCGAAGTGATGGTGCACGTCGCGCTCGATATTGCCGGGCCGGTCGGCGTGCAGCGATACCGCGTCGGCCGCCCGGGCGTCGGCGGCGTCGACGTAGGCCGGCAGCTCGCGCAATTCGGGCGCGATCAGATCAAGCGCCGCCTGCGCCGTGGCTTCGTCCACCGCCGCCACCGCCGCGATCGGTTCGCCGACATAGCGCACCCGGCCGCGCGCCAGCGGGTACTCGTTCATGGCGATCGGCAGCACGCCGAAGGTCTGGTCGCAATCGTTGCCGGTGACGATCGCGTAAACGCCCGGCAGCGCCGCGGCCGCCGACGTGTCGAGGCCGACGATCTCGGCGTGCGCGACGGGGCTGCGCAACACGCGTCCGACCAGCGCCGACCGGGCATCGAGGTCGGCGGTGAAGCGGGCGTTGCCGGTCACCTTGTCGACGCCGTCGATCAGCGGCGCCCTGGCGCCGACCGGCCGGTTGTCGCGCGCCGTCGCCGTCATGCGTCCGCCTCCGCCGCGGCCAGCACCGACTCGATGATCTTCACATAGCCCGTGCAGCGACAGAGGTTGCCGCTCAACGCCTGTCGTACGGTCGCTTCGTCCGGTTTCGGATCGCGCCGCAACAAGGCTTCCGCCGCCATGATCATGCCGGGCGTGCAATAGCCGCATTGGGTGCCGAGGTGTTCGTGAAAGGCCCGCTGCAGCCGCGACAGCCGCCCGCGTTCGGCCTGGCCTTCGATGGTCTCGACCTCGGCGCCGGCAACGGTGCGGGCGAGCGTGATACAGGCCAGCCGCGGCGCGCCGTCCACCAGCACGGTGCAGGCGCCGCATTCACCGCCGTCGCAGCCGCTCTTGGTGCCGGTGAGGCCCATCGTCTCCCGGAGATAGTCGATCAGCAGCAGGTTGTCGGCGACGGCGTCTTCCCGGGACCGGCCGTTCAGCGTGAGCCGCAGGATCGACGTCGCCATGGCGGCTTCAGCTCCAACCCGGGCGGGCCGGCCGCCCGGACGCGCCGGCGCCACGGACCGGCAGCGCCGGCAACGCGAAACCCTGGTTGAAGGCGGCGCGCGCGACCAGCACGAACTTCAGCCACCAGCCGCCGAGCGCCGCGGCAAGACCGGCGGCGACCAACAATGGCTCGGCAAACTCGGCGGCAAGGAAAGCGCCGACCGACAAGGCCAACGGCAGGATCAGGCCAAGCAGCAACATCGGCACGCGTGCCTGCCGCAACACGGTCTGCGCCAAGGCCGGCGCGCCGTCCGTGGCCAGTTGCGCGATGTAGCGCCGCCACAGCACCTCCCGGAGAGCGCAGAGGATCACAAGGACGATGATCCACCGGATACCAGGGGCTCCCGACATTGCAAGCAGGGCCAGCGACAGTCCGGCGCCTTCGGCGAGCCCCGTGGCAACAATCACCGGCCGCAGCGCGCGATGCCGCCAGGCCGGGATGCCCTTCGCCGCCGTAAAGATGTTCATCTGGCACAGCAGATAGGCCAGCCCCAGGAGTGCGGCCAGCCAGGTCGCGGGCGCGACAGCCCACGGCAGCAGCGATGGCAAGGCGTTCAACAGGATCGCCGCGGCGGCCGCCGCGGTCAGCACCACGCCGATATCGGCCTCGCGCGTCATCCACGAGGTTTGCGGATGGAAGAACACGTTGAAGGCCCGCCACGGCCGGCCGATCTCGAACCAGACGGCAAGCAACCCGAGTCCGATCAGGCCGATCGCAATCGTCTGGCTTTGCCAGATCCAGAGAGGTTCCCGCAGCGCGATCGCCGTCGCGATCAGAAGGCCGGCGCCGCTGCCGCCGCCGATGAAGTTGGCGGCCGCGCGGGCGTCCCAGTTGGTCTGATGCCGCGGCGTCACGCCGGTCATGTCGTTTCCCAGATGTAGTGAATGCCGGGCTCGGTACCAAGCTCTTCGTGCATGCGGAAATGCCGTGTCTCCGCCAGCAATCGGGAGACGTTGCTCTCCGGATCGTCCCGGTCGCCGAAGTGGAGCGCGTTGGCGATGCAGGAATTCACGCAAGCCGGCGTCGCCTCCGGATCGACGCCCGGGGTCAGGCCCTGCGCTTCGCCCGCGTCCACCCGATCGACGCAGAACGTGCATTTCGTCGCCACCTTGAGACGCCTCTCGTCGAACCGCGCGGCCTCCGCCGGACTTGGTTCATCGCCATACGCAAAGGTCGGTTTGTGCGTAATGTGCCGCGCTTGGTAGGGGCAGGCGACGGCGCAATAGCCGCAGCCGATGCAGAGGTCGTAGTCGATCGTCACCATGCCGTCGTCGCGCTGGCCCGTCGCGGTTGTCGGGCAGACATGCTTGCAGGGCGGATCGCCGCAATGCATGCAGCCGACGGGCACGAAGGCGCGCGCCACATCCGGATAGTCACCGATCTCCATGTCCAGAACCTGCCGCCATTGCACGCCCGGCGGCGTGGCGTTGGCGTGCCGGCAGGCGGCCGTGCAGGTCTGGCAGCCGACACAGCGGCGCAGGTCGACGACCATGACGTAGCGGGTCATGCCGCCGCCGCCAGCCAGCGGACGTCGACCCGGACGAGGTCGGCCGACGAACCGGTGGCATCGGTGAGCGCCAGCGACATCGGCGTGATGGTGTTCATGCTGGGCGTTTCCAGATCCTTGGCGAATGGCGTCGCCCAGTGATCGAACTGTCCGATCATCAACAGCGTGTCCGGTCGGATGCCCTGGCGCAGGATCGCCCGGCCTTTTGTGGCGCGCAGGCTGGACCGCACTTCGATCAGATCGCCCTCGTCGATGCCGAGCACGGCCGCGCGTGCGGCGTTCATGACCACGCCGCGGTGGCCTTTCACGTTGCGCGCGACCTCGTCCATGATCGGCAGCCCGGCATTGGCGCCCCAGGCATATTGCATGCTGCGTGACGTCAGCAGCCAGAACGGGAAGTGGCCGGGATCGGCGCCGGTGTCGACCAACGCCTGTTCCCAAAGGCCGCCGAAGTCCTTCGCCACCGGCAGGGCCTGGTATTCCGTCAGCTGCTGCGCCCACCAGGCGATGCCATGCTCGTGCAGCCGGTTGCCGAGCTCGCGGCCGATCCGGAACAGTTGTTCCTGATACGGCATCTCGAAGCGGATGCCCTTGCGCCGGATCTCCGGAAACAGATACCAGCTGAGCCGCGAGATCGGCTTGGTCCGATGGCCGTGCCGTCTGAACCAGTCGAGCCCGTCCTGCGCCTGGCCGGCGGTCAGCTCGGCGCTCGCCGCCCGGCAGACGGCGTCCCAGATCTCCGGCGCGGTCGGGGCCTCCGCGACGTCGAGGGAGACGTCATAGCCCTCGCCGCTGAGCGGGACGCCGGCGGCGCCGCGATTGATCGCCTTGTTGTATTTCTCCAATAGGCCGGTGCGCCTGGCCAGTTCGGTTGCGATGTCGGTGAAGTCGCGGGTATCGCCGGCCGGTTCGACCACGGCCTGCCGCAACGCGAAGCCCTCGTGATCCCAGAACTGCTCGACGAACTTGGTGTTGCCGATGCGGATCAGTTGATCGCTTTCCAGGTCCGTGCGTTCGGGCAGCAGCAGATCCGCCATGTAGTTGGTCTCGTCGGCGGTGTAGGCGAAGGCCACGACGAAGGGGAACTCGGCGACGCGCCGCACCACCTCGGGCGTATCCCAGAACGAAATGGCCGGATTGGTGCGGTAGACGAACCAGATCTCGGGCAGCGTCACGGGCGGCCAGTTCTCGGGCGTCTCCTTGGCGAACATCCAGGCGAGATGCGTCGGTCCGAGCGCCGTGCTCCACGGCGAGTGCGCCGAGAGCGGCACCAGCCGGTCATGCGCGTTGCGGACGTTCGGCCGCGCCTGCCACTGGTCGCGGTCGGTCGGGTTCATCGGATAGGCCATGAAGCCGTCGGGGCCGGCGTTGACGCTGGCTTGGCGCGAGCTCGCGGGCCGGTTGAGACGCACCGTCGTGCCCAGCGTGCCGCCCGGCACTTCCAGGCCGCCGATCAGGCAGGCAAGCAGGGTTCGCGCCCAGCAGCATTCGTAGCCGCCCCAGCCGTTGGTCACGGTCTTGCCCAGGCTGATGGCCACCGGCCGGAAGGGCAGCGTCTCGCCGTCGACGTCGACGGTGGCGCCGACCTGCGCATGTTCGAGATAGTCTCCCGCAATACGGCGCAGGGTGCCCCGCTCAATGTCGCAGATCTCCTCGGCCCATTCCGGGGTGTTCGGCGCCACATGCGCAACCAGCTTGCTGAAGCTCGTCTCGGCCGTGCCCGCGTCATGTCGCCAGATTTCATCGTCGGCGCCAACCTCGATGCCGGAGACGGCGAACGTGCCTTCCAGCGCCGGATCGGTGTCGGCGGTATCGAACGGCACGGCCGTTTGTCGCTTCTGGTCCCAGATCAACGGTTTGCGGCTTTCGGCGTCGCGCATGAAGTAGCCGTTTGGGCCGACCAGGTAGGGCGCGCCGGTATGATCCCGGAGGAAGGTCAGGTCGAGGGCGTCGCGCGGCTTCTCGTGCAGCAGTACATGGATGATCGCGAACAGGAACGCCGGGTCCGTCTTCGGCTTGATCGGGATCCATTCGGCCGAGCAGGCGCCGGTGATCGACAGGTGCGGCTCGATCTGTACGCGTTTCATCCCGCGGGCCCGGGATTCGGCATGCCGCCAGACACCGGCGACGCCGCCGGACGCCTCGGTGTTGGCGCCGAACGACAGGACATAATCGCAGTTCGGCGTATCGGGACAGACGGTGAAGGCCCGGTGCCAGAACTCGCCGTAGAGATGTTCGGAGTGATAGCACTTCACGCCCTGGCCGCTGCCAAAGCTGAAGTCGATCGGACCCCAGGCGGCGAGAAACGCCGGGAAGGTGCCCATGTAATAGGTCGGCGTCCCGCCGCCGCCGAAGCTCGCCGCGACCCGCGGATAGCCGTTGTCGTCGCGCAGGCCGCGGGCGCGGATGTCGTTCAGCTTCGCCGCGATCATGTCCAGGGCCTCGTCCCAACTGACCGGAACGAAACCGGGGTCGTGCTCCTTGCCCTTGTTCGGATTGGTCCGCTTCATGGGCTGGCGGAGGCGGTTCGGATTGTAGGTCTTCTCGATCAGGCCGTAGGCCTTGACGCAGACCTTGCCAGCGCCCGGATGCACATCGGCGGCGGCGAAGTTCGGCTCGATGCCCGTCGCGACGCCGTCAACCACGTTGACGTTCAGCAAATCGGGCCCGGCCACACACTGGTAGCAGTAGACAGGAACCTTGTGACCGGGGTTCGCCATGATCCGGCCTACGTCGAGTTCGCCTTCGCCACCTTGGCCGCGACGCGTTCCTTCAGCTTGTCGACCATGACCATGAAGCGGCCATGCCGTCCCTTGCAGATCTCCTCCATGGCGTCGCGGGCAACCACGTCGAAGACGATCTGCCGGCCGTCGACCTTGGCGACGGTCGCGGTGATCTCGACCGGCATGCCCAGCGGCGTCGCGCCGGAATGGCTGATCTCGATGCCGACGCCGACCGAGTTCTCGCCCGGCTCCGCATGCTCGAGCAGAAAATTCAGGCAGGTTTCCTCGATATCGCGGACCAGCTCCGGCGTCGCGTAGACGCGCAAGTCATCACCGAGAAAGTCGATGGTCCGCGGCTTGTCGATGGTGATCGACCGGGTGGTGCCGATGCCGGGCTGCAACGAGGACTTCATGGCGGGACCCTCCCATTCGTCGAAGCAGCCCCGGACAAACATGACAGGCACACCGTCCCAGGGCCTGTTTTCAGTAATAATCGTATTACAGTACTTAAATACGAATTTAAACGTCAATGCAAATGTTGATCTCGCGCAGGTGCGCGTCCGTTACGCTCGCTCGGTCCCACGCCTGTCGGATCGGGCGCCCGTGTGCGAGGCCGACCTTGATGGGTTTGAGAAAGGCGCGTTAGTCGAGGCGGACGGACTGGTTCGGCGATTGGTTGGCGCCGGCGGTCGACTGGCGAAACTGATCCAGCGTCATCCAGGCAGCGAGGCTGATCACGACGATGGCGACGATGCTTACCAGGAAAGCTTTCACGTTCGTCCCCTCCAGATGAGACCGCCAAGGTTATGCCATCTGCGGCAACAGGTGAACCGACACTAGTTCGGCGGTTGCGTGACGCGTTCGAGGTAGCGGATCAGATCGGCCCGATCCTGCGCATTCGGAATCTTCTGCAGCGGCATTTTGGATCCGGGCGTCAGTGCGTCAGGCCCGATCTCGAACAGCCGGCTTATCGTTTGCGCGTTCCACACGATGCGGCTCCGCTTGAGAGCTGCGGAGTAGGGGTAGCCGACGGCGCTCCCGGCGCGCCGTCCAAACAGACGATAGAGCGTCGGGCCGGCCTTGTTCTCGTCATCGGCCGAAACGCTGTGACAGGCAGCGCACTTCCGAAACAACCGGGCGCCGGGATCGCCGGCAACGTCAAGCGCGGCGCGGCGACGGTCGGTATTGCCGGTCGAGGCGCCGAGTTCCCGACCCGTTTCGACGGCCCATATCCTGACCACGCCATCCGCTCCGGCGGACAGCAGACGGGTTCCATCGGGCGAGAACGACAACGACCAGACCGGGCCCTCATGGCCGAAGAGCGCGCGCAGGATCTGCCGGCCGTCGATGCGCCAAAGCAGTATCGTGCCGTTCACGTCGCCGGACGCCATCCGGGTCCCATCGGCGGAGACGGCGATGGCCAGCACCGGACTGTCATGGCCGAGCAGCAAGCTGTTTTCGCGGCCATCGGCGAGGTTCCACAGACGTACGGTCTCGTCGCTGGAGGCGGATGCCAGCCAATCGCCGCCGGGGTCCAGCGCAATCGCGTTGACGGCGTAGTCATGGCCGCGCAAGACATCCAGTCGATTGCCGTCGCTGATCCGCCAAACCTGAATGACGCCGTCATAGCCGCCCGTGAGCAGCTGCGCGCCGCCGTTCAGAAAGGCCACGCAATTGATGTTGGTGTCCGGCGCGCGCAACACTATCGTCTGCCGACGCGTCGCCAAATCCCAGACGCGTGCGGTCCCGTCCCATCCGCCCGACGCGGCAAGGCGCCCATCCGGTGATATGGCGACGCTGGCGACCTTACCGGCATGTCCATTGAGCCTGGCTACCAGACGTCGCTGGGACAGATCCCAGAGACCGACGGTGCCGTCGTCGCTCGCCGAGACGACGCGGGTCCCGTCCGGCGTGATGGCGACGGCATTGACGGCGGCGTCGTGTCCGACCAGCCGGGCCAGCGAACGCTGTTCGTCCAGGTCCCAGACGATAAGGCTGTAGTCGAAGCTGGCGGAGACCGCTTGACGACCGTCCGGCGACACGGTGACGGCCTTGACGGCGCCGCCATGTCCCGCCAATTCAGCCCGTGCCGGTGACGAGGCCGCCCAGACCAGGAACGCGGCGATGACGATTCCGGCGCGGCCGGCCATGGTTGCCATCGCAGGCTGTCGCCGGGGTTTCATGAGACTCAGTCGACGCGCATGCGGGCCAACGACCTCGCCTCCTTAGTCGTCCGCGCCGGCGGCGTCGCGCCGAGCCGTCGTGGCCCACAGGCTGTGGTGTTCTTTCGCCCAGTTCACATCGACCTGCCCGGAACCCATGGCGCCGAACGCGCCCTCCATACCGATGGTGGCGATGTAGATGTGGGCCAAGATCAGCACGATCAGCGCCAGGCCCATGACGGCGTGCCAGATCTGCGAAAGCTGCATCTCCTGCAGCGCCGTCAATTGGGTCGGCAGATCGAAACCGATCAGATTGAGCAGTTCGAACGTGCCGCCAAAGAGCGCGAACTGGAACGGAAACATGAGCGCCAGTCCGGACAGACTGATCGACGCGCCGCCCAGCAGGACCAGCCAGAACACGATCTTCTGGCCGGCGTTGAAGCGCTTCGCCGGCGGATGATTGTTCTTGCCGAACATGCCGCCCCCCTTTGCGAGCCAGGTCAGGTCGGTTCTGTTGGGCATGTTGTCGCGAATCCACAGCACCAGGATCAGCACGAGGCCAAGCATGAACGCAAAGGCGACGTAGTTGTGGGCATATTTCCCGGCCAGCGTTACGGCGGAAAAGAACTCCGCGCCCAGTATCGGCATCAGGACATAGCGGCCGTACAACAGATTCAGACCCGTCAGTCCCAGGACAATGAACGAACCGGCAACCAGCCAATGGGCGAACCGCTCGAATGCATTGAAGCGCTCTATCGTCCGACCGCTGGCGCCGGCGTCGATCTTGATCCGGCCGCGCAGGGCGAAGAACAGGCCAAGCAGCACGAGCGTCGCCAGCATCGACCAGCCGCCATAAAGCGTCAGCGGACCGTTCCGCACCGACCGCCAGTTGTCGCCCTCGGATTGAATCATCACGCCCGACTGCTTGTCGGGAATCGACACGTTGCCGCGTTCACCCCGGCGGATCGCCCGCCACATTTCAGAATCGCTTGTATCGCCCAGCGTATTTGGGGGACCGACACCGCCGACCTGGGCATGTGCAGGCCCAATGGGCGGCGAGATCGGCAATAGCGTTGTAATCGCGAACCCGATCAGAACGATAAACAGTGCATAGGCTATCGGCCTGCCGCATCGACCCCTGAAGAATTGCATGGCGCCCTCAATGAACTTATTCAGCCCGTTGTTTGTTGGCGCGATGTCGCAAGGTCTCGACCTGTTGCTGCGTCAGACCCTGATCCGGCGCGCCCTGGTAGATGCCCTTTTCGTAGCGTAGCGGTCGGTCCTGTTCTTCCTCTCGACAGCCGGGTAGTAACAGAACCAGCAGCCCGAGACCGCTCAACGCAAGGGCCGCGCCCGATCGACGTTTAAGCGGCATGCGACGGCCTATGCCGGGGAAGCGTCGTCGGTGCAAATGCTGACATCTATCCCTTCGGATATGCGGCGGGAGGGGGCGGCCATATCTCCCCCTCCGCTACGGTATCGCCTGCGCGGTTCAGGTGCCCTTTTTCAGCTGGTAGGCCGTTCCCCAGCCCCAGGCGCCGGAGCCGAATCCCCTTGCCACCACCCGCTCGCGATAGATGTCCGATATTGCGTCGCCGTCACCGCCAAGCAGGGCCTTGGTCGCGCACATCTCGGCGCATAGCGGCAGCTTGCCCTCGGCCAATCGATTGCGACCGTACTTCTGGAACTCTGCGCTGCTGTTGTCGTCCTCCGGACCGCCGGCGCAGAACGTGCATTTGTCCATCTTGCCGCGACTGCCGAAGTTGCCGGCCTGGGGATATTGCGGCGCGCCGAACGGGCAGGCGTAGAAGCAATAGCCGCAGCCGATACACAGGTCCTTGGAGTGCAGCACCACGCCTTCATCGGTCTGGTAGAAGCAATCGACCGGGCAGACAGCCATGCAGGGGGCATCCGAGCAATGCATGCAGGCGACCGAGATCGAACGTTCGCCGGGAACGCCGTCACGGATGGTGACGACGCGGCGGCGGTTGATGCCCCAGGGCACTTCGTGCTCGTTCTTGCACGCCGTGACGCAGGCATTGCACTCGATGCAACGCTCGGCGTCGCAGAGGAATTTCATTCGCGCCATGACTGCGGCTCCTTATGCTCTCTCGATCCGGCACAGCGTCGTCTTGGTCTCCTGCATGTTGGTGACCGAGTCGTAGCCGTAGGTCTGTGCCGTGTTTGACGATTCACCGAGGACGAACGGATCCGCGCCTGACGGATATTTGGCCCGCAGATCCTCGCCCTGGAAATGGCCGCCGAAGTGAAACGGCATGAAGGCGACGCCACGACCGACGCGTTCGGTGACCATCGCCATGACCTTGACCTTGCCGCCCTCCGGACCGGTCAGCCAGACCATCTGGCCATCCCGGATGTTCAGGCTGTTGGCGTCGAACGGATTGATCTCGACGAACATGTCCTGTTGCAGTTCGGCCAGCCATGGATTCGACCGGGATTCCTCGCCGCCGCCTTCGTACTCGACAAGCCGCCCCGAGGTCAGAATGATGGGGAAGTCCTGCGAGAAATCCTGCCGCTGAATCGACTCGTAGAGCGTCGGCAGGCGGTACATCTTGCGGTCCGCATAGGTCGGATAGTCGGCCACCAGATCGCGGCGTGGAGTGTATAGCGGCTCGCGATGCAGCGGGACCGGATCGGGGAAATTCCAGACCACGCAGCGCGCCTTGGCGTTGCCGAACGGCGCACAGCCGTGCTTGATCGCGACGCGCTGGATGCCGCCGGAAAGGTCGGTCTTCCAGTTGGTCTTCTCGCCGGCGATCGCTTCGATCGTCTCGCGCTCCTGCGGCGTCAGATCCGCATCCCAGCCGAGCTTCTTCAGCATCGCCATGGTGAATTCCGGATAGCCGTCCTTCAGCTCCGAGTCGACGGAATACGAGCCCTCCGCCAGAAGATTGTCGCCGTCGCGCTCGACGCCGAACCGGGCCCGGAACGTTAGTCCGCCTTCGGCAACCGGTTTCGACGGGTCGTAGAGGATCGGCGTGCCCGGATGCTTCATCTCCGGCGTGCCCCAGGAAGGCCACGGCATGCCGTAATACTCGCCGTCGGCAGGCCCGCCGACGGCCTGCAAGGTTGTCTTGTTGAACGTGTGCTGGTTGGCCATATGCAGGCGCAGCCGCTCGGGCGACTGGCCGGTATAGCCGATCGTCCACATACCGCGATTGAACTCGCGCGTGATGTCCTCGACCAGCGGCTCGTTCCCGTTTACCTCGATGTGCTTGAACATCTCGTCGGCAAAGCCAAACTTCACGGCCAGCCGGTACATGATTTCGTGATCGGTCAGCGACTCGAACACCGGCTCGATCACCTTCTCGCGCCACTGCAGCGACCGGTTCGACGCCGTCACCGAACCATAGGTCTCGAACTGCGTCGCCGCCGGCAACAGGTAGCAGCCGTCCTGGCGGTCGTGCAGAACCGCTGTCACCGTTGGATACGGATCGACCACGACCAGCAGGTCCAGCTTCTCCATGGCTTGCTTCATTTCCGGCCCGCGCGTCTGCGAGTTCGGCGCGTGGCCCCAGAACACCATGGCCCGGAGATTGTCCGGCTGATCCATGTTCTCCTTGGCCTCGAGCACGCCGTCGACCCAGCGCGAGACCGGAATGCCGCTGCTCTCCATCAGCTTCTTCGACTGGAAGCGGCCCAGCAGGTAGTCGTAGTCGACATCCCAGACACGGGCCCAATGCTTCCACGAACCCGTCTTCAGGCCGTAGTAGCCGGGCAGGGTGTGCGACAGCACGCCCAGGTCCGTGGCGCCCTGCACGTTGTCATGGCCGCGGAAGATGTTGGTGCCGCCCCCGGCCTTGCCCATGTTGCCGAGAGCCAGCTGCAGAATGCAGTAGGCCCGGGTGTTGTTGTTGCCGTTCGTGTGCTGGGTGCCGCCCATGCACCAGATCACCGTGCCGGGCCGATTGTTCACCATCAGACGGGCGACGCGCTTGAGCTGCGATCCCGGTACGCCGGTGACGCGCTCGACCTCCTCGGGGGCCCACTTCTTCACTTCCTGCTTGATCTGCTCCATGCCCCAGACGCGCTGCCGGATGAACTCCTTGTCCTCCCAGCCGTTCTCGAAGATGTGCCAGAGCAGGCCCCAGATCAGCGCGACGTCGGTGCCCGGCCGGAAACGCACGAATTCATCGGCATGCGCCGCGGTGCGTGTGAAGCGCGGGTCCAACACGATCAACGGCGCGTTGTTCTGTTCCTTCGCCCGCAGCAGATGCAGCAGCGACACCGGGTGCGCCTCGGCCGGATTGCCGCCGATCAGGAAGATCGCCCGGCTGTTGTGGATGTCGTTGTAGCTGTTCGTCATCGCACCGTAGCCCCAGGTGTTCGCGACACCCGCGACCGTGGTGGAGTGGCAAATCCGCGCCTGATGGTCGCCGTTATTGCTGCCCCAGAAGGCGTAGAACTTGCGGAACAGATAGGCCTGCTCGTTGGAATGTTTCGCCGAGCCGAGCCAGTAGACCGAATCCGACCCGGACTGCTCGCGGATCTGCAGCATCTTGTCGCCGATCTCGTCGATGGCTTGGTCCCAGCTCAGCCGCTTCCATTTGCCGCCTTCGAGTTTCATCGGATACTTCAAGCGCCGTTCGCCATGCGCGTGCTCGCGCACGGCCGCGCCCTTGGCGCAGTGCGCGCCCAGATTGAAGGGGCTGTCGAAGCCGGGCTCCTGCCCGATCCAGACGCCATCCCGGACTTCGGCAATCACCGAGCAGCCGACCGAACAGTGCGTGCAGATCGACATGATCTCCTTTACATCGCCGGTCTCCGTCTGCGCCTCGGCCGGCTTGACCATGCCGGACGTCAGCGTTGACGCCGCCGCGATGCCGCCGGCCGCCAGGCCGGAGCGCCGGAGAAATGTCCGTCGATCGATCGCGCCGCCGGTGAGTCCGACAACTGTCGACGCCAATCGGGGGCCTCGCGCAACCCCGTTGGTCCTCTTCCTCAGCATGTCACTGCTCCTTGGTGCGATATTCCGTCAGCTTCGCCCGAACAGGTACGCCGGTCAGAACTTCGACAGGGCATAGACCTTCTTTACATGCGGTGTTTCGCGGTAGCCGGCGCTGCCCGGACGCTTCTCTCCGGATTCGGCCGTTTCGGCCGGCCTGGGCGAGACCGCGGCCGCGACACCCGCCACGCTGCCGGCGCCGGCCAGCTTCAGGAAGTCACGGCGGGCCGCCGGTGTTGCTCGCTTTTTCTCAGTCATCGTGCCTACCTTCCTCGTCTTTCGATTACCGTGACGCGTACCGGCTACAGGCACCGGGTATGCCTTCAATTCAGTCCGTCATACGAAAGGCGGTCCCTTCGATAGCCATCAGCAACCGGCCCATCGTGCCCACGGGGCGGTAGAAGGCGGCGCTTTGCGCGGCTTCCAGATCGCTGAAGAACTGTTCGGCCCAGGGCTCGATATGTCGGCCGAAGAAAAGGCGCTGGGTCGCCAAATCGGCGGGTTCGCCGAAAGCGCCAAGAATTAGTCCGCCCATGATCTCGCACAGGCAAGCGATGTGATCCTCGGGCTCCTTGACGTCGTCGGTTCGTTCTATCCCAAGGCCGGCCATGTCTTCGCGCAGCCGCGCCAGCGGCTTTTCGTGCAGGAATCCGGTCAGATAGAACGAGCCGAAGGGAACCAGCTCGCCCCGGCCAAGACCGATGAACAGGTCCTGATATTCATTCGCCGCCGGTTCGGGCGCCGTCGCCGCCGCGGCCCGGGCCAGTTCGGTCAGCGCCTGGCCGAACGCGGTATCGTCTCCGTCGAGTGCGGCCGTCAACTCCAACACCGCCGCCGATGGCGGTGACTTCAGTAGACGTGACAGGAAGCGATAGTAATGGGCGCGAAGGACGTCTTCCTCCGCGATGCCCCGGTCCAATCGATGGCTGTCCATCGAGGCCGCCACCTTGCACCCTCCCGAATCAAAGGCATCGGCTATGTGTATCGTCAGCCTGTTCCGGCATTTGCTGCCATGTTAACGAAACCGTATTACGGAACTGTGTGTTGCGTCCATGCAATCTTGCACTAGCCGGTGCACATCACCGTGAAGAACGAACTGCGCCACCGATCTGTCACGCCGTTTCGTCCGGCGACCCGCGTCGGCCGTCCGTCTTCGCCCGGTCTGTCGCCCGAGCCGGTCGCTCGGCACCGGGCGTTGCGTCGTCTGCCGGGTCCGTTGGCGTCTGCTCGGCAACGACGGTTTTTGCCGGCCCGGCGGCCTCGCCATCGGTTTGCGCGTCCGTTTCCGACTCCTCGGCATCCGCCAACAGACCTTTGCCGACACGATACGCCGTCTTGATGCCGTCGACGGCCAGCGCCAGATCGGTGAAGTCGTCGTCGTAGTCGTTCAAGCCGTCGAGGTTGGCCAACGTCGGATCGAGCCGCCAGAGCTTCCGCAGCGCCTTTTGCCGAAGATCTTCCGGCACGCCGTGTTGGAGGAAGGCGGAGAAATCCGAATCCGCTGTCAAACTATCGATGTCCGGCAGGTCCGGGACGGTGTCCGGCGCCTCGGCGCGCCCGGAATCGACGGTCGCCGGCCGGTCCGAGTTTCGCTGGTCGGCCGCCGCGTATGCTTCGGATTTGCCGGTGGATGCGCCGTCGACGGCACGACCGCCATTTTCGCGGAGCGGTTCGCGCCGTGCCGTCCGACCGTCGCGCTCCGCGGCTTTGCGTGTCGACCAGCGACGCAGAAAGTCGTCCGCTTGGTCCAAGGTCCTAGCCTTTCCGTCCGCGCCCCCGGTCATCGGGCGACCGTCCGAAAGCGACTTCGTCGGGATCATACCGCTTCCGCTTTCGCTTGTGGAAGGGTTCATCCACATGGTGCCGGTCGATGAAATCCTGGACCCAGGCAACGACCCCCTCGGGCATTGGCACGCCTTCCACCACATCCTCGCCGCTGTCGAGGTAGTCCTGTGCTTCATAGGGTGACGCCGTGACCAGAAACGGCTCGACCTCCCGGGGACTGGCGGCGTCTTCGATGCTCCGCAGAACGACGTAGACGACCGGCACGGCGTTCGAAAGATTGGTGCGGTAGGCCTCGGTCTCCTTGCGATGCAACGCGAGCGGCAGCGTCGCGGCATGGAACCGGCGCCAGTTCGCCTCTTGCGCCAGCAGCTTCCATTCGTCGGTCGCGCCGGCGCCGGGGATGACGGCGACCGGAGTCCAGACGCCCTGCTGCCACGGATTGTCGATCTCGCGCCATTCGACGACCACGCCAAGCGGCATCGTCTGCACGCGGTCCGTCACATCTGCCCCTTCCAGGTGCTTGCGCTCGCGAATTTCCCTCGAGCCTGTGAGAAAGAATGCAAATATGTCAACATCGTCGGTTACGCCGCCTCGAGTAGCGTCACTCGCTCAGGACGCTCGCGAAGGACGATGGCTATGCGACTGAAGGGAAAGAACGTTCTGCTCTGCAATTGCGAGCGGACGATGCCATTGGATGCGAAAGCCGTCGCGGATGCCTGTGGCGCGACGGCGTCGGCGAATGCAAATAGCCAACTATGTCGGGCGGAATTGGAGAAATTTCGCACGGCCGCGCGGACCGGTGAGGAACTGGTTGTCGCCTGCACGCAGGAAGCGCCGTTGTTCCGGCAGATCCTCGAAGAGGACGGCGTTGCGTCGCCGGCGACATTCGTCAACATCCGCGAACGCGCCGGATGGTCGGCCGAGGCCGCGGCGACAACGGCAAAGATCGCGGCGCTGCTGGCCGAGGCGACGCTTGACGTGCCGCCGGCGCCGACCGTTACGCTCAAATCCGATGGTGTTTGCCTGGTCTATGGCCGAGACGAGATGGCGGTTGACGCGGCGCGCCAGCTTGCCGGCCGGCTGGATGTCACGCTGCTGTTGACCGGAGCGGCCGAGATCTCGCCGCCTGCTGTCACAGAGGTGCCGGTCTTTCGTGGCACCATCGTTTCGGCACGGGGGCATTTCGGCGCCTTCGAGATCGTCGTCAACGACTATGCGCCGAGCAGCGTTTCCTCGCGCGATGCGCTGAGGTTCGAAGCGCCGCGCGACGGGGCCGGATCGCGTTGCGACTTGATCCTGGATTTGACCGGAGATCCGCCGCTGTTTCCGGCCCACCACAAGCGCGATGGCTACATCCGACCCGATCCCGGCAATCCGGCGGCCGTACAACGCGCGTTGTTCGATCTCAGCGATCTGGTCGGCGAGTTCGAGAAGCCGCGCTATGTCGACTTTCAGGCCGATCTTTGCGCGCATTCCCGCAGCCGCATCGTCGGCTGCACGCGTTGCCTCGATGTCTGCCCGGCGTCGGCGATCGCACCCGATGGCGATACGGTCGCCATCGATCCCCACCTCTGCGGTGGCTGCGGCGGCTGCAACAGCGTCTGTCCGACCGGGGCGGCGGATTACCGAATGCCGCCGAACGCCACCCTGCTGGAACGCGTGGGCATGCTGCTCTCGACATTTTTGGCGGCAGGCGGCGGGTCACCGGCATTGCTGTTGCACGACAGCGGTTGGGGTCAGGAGATGATCGATCTGATGGCGCGGCATGGACGTGGGCTGCCGGCCGACGTGTTGCCGTTCGCCGTTAACGAGGTGACGCAGGTCGGTTTCGATTTTCTGGTCGGCGCGCTGGCGAAGGGCGCGACCCAGGTTGTGATCCTGGCGCCGCCGACGCGGCGGGAGGAGTTGTCGGGCCTGGCCGGTCAGGTGACGATGGCCGACATCACGATGACCGGTCTCGGCTATGGTGACGGTCGCATCAACCTGGTGATCGAATCCGATCCCGAAGCGGTTGAACGACAATTGTATGCGCTGCCCGAATTCGACAGCCACGAAGCCAGCGGCTTTCTACCGCTCGGCGGCAAGCGGACGCTGATCCGTCTGGCGCTGGATCATCTTCACCACACGGCGCCTCAGCCGACCAACTTCGTCTTTCTACCACCGGAGGCCCCGTTCGGCGGAGTGAAGGTCGATGTCGACGGCTGCACGCTTTGCCTGGCCTGCGTCGGCGCCTGTCCGACTGGCGCGTTGCGTGACAACCCGGAACAACCGCAGCTCCGCTTCCAAGAGGACGCCTGCATTCAGTGCGGTCTGTGCAAGAACACGTGCCCGGAGAAAGTGATCTCGCTCGAGCCGCGCCTGAACTTCACGGCCGAGGTACGCCAGGCCCTGATCGTCAAAGAGGAAGAGCCCTTCAACTGCGTCCGCTGCGGCAAACCCTTTGGCACTCGCGGGTCGATCGAGCGGATTGTCGAGCAACTGGCCAACAAGCACGCGATGTTTCGGGATCCGGCCGCGGTGGACCGGCTGAAGATGTGTCAGGACTGCCGTGTCATCGCCCAGTTCGAGCAGCAGGACGACCCGTTCGCCGGCGGCGACCGTCCGCCGCCGCGGACCACCGACGACTACCTGCGCGAACGCGCCGAGATCGAGGCGGCGCGGGCGCAACATCGAACCGGTCGCGCATCGACCGAAGAAGACGAACCTGATGAGTGAGCCGGTTCTCCATTGCGTTCCCGCGCCGGATACCGGCGTTCAGTGACCGTTATTCCAGCGCGACCTCGCCGTCGATCGTGACGGAAAGACCCACCGGCTCGATATTCAGCGTGACCGTCGCCTTGAGGCTCTCCGAGCCGGAAAGCTGACCGTCCGCGACGGCTTTGCGGATCGCCATCTCGATCTCGCGCTGCGAGGTCACGCCGACTTTCTTCAGAAACTTTCTGACGCTCATATTGAAGGTGTCTTCGTTCATCGTCTGGTTTCCCTTGCAAGAATTCATGCCGCACGAACGAGCGGCAAATTGAGCAACAGGTTTTGCGGTTTCAGTCGGACCGTGTCGTGGGCCGACATGGCAAGTCCCAGATAGACCGGTCGTCCGGCAATCGAGGGCAACATTACGCTGATGTCGCGGAATTCGAGCCGGAACAGCGCCAACAGGCGCGCCAGTTCGTCCTCGTCCACATCCCGGCCCTGATAAAGGCTGTTGAGGATCGCGCTCGCTTCGGCGTCAAGTCCGACATGCCAGACCCAATGCTCGTCCCGAATCGAGGCCAGCGGCTGAACGCGCACCTCGAGATCGAGGAAATGCCCGATCCAAGCCTCCAGCACCCGGCACAGCGCATCGAGGCCCCGACGTGCGAAGGACAGGTCGAGCAGGGTGTCGAACTTGTCGCTGCGCTGCCAGTAGATCGCGCTGTTCTCGTCGCTGAGGACGTCCAGTTCGACGCTGCGGGTTGGCGTCTGTGTCTGCACCAGAAGTTTGCCGAGCCCGCCCAGGCCGCCGGTTGTCGCGTAGAACTCGACCGTTTCCTCGTCGGCGAGCAGGATGGCGCCGTCCTGGAGGCTGACTTTTTGCGTCCGGAACAACAGCTCGGCCGCCCGCAGCCGCAGCGGGTCCGCGCAATCGTCCAGCACGTGGCGCAGCACGACATGCGTCAGCTGGTCGACAAACAGCGGCGGCACATCGACCGGTCCGTCGGCAAACAGGCTGAGATAGCAGTCCTCGACACAGCCGTGCTCGGCCAACCGATCGCGAAACCGCAGCACATGGCGATAGTTCTCGCGCGCGTCGGGATCGGCGATATCCGTCAGCATCTGTTCGGGCACGGGCCACAACGGATCGTCCAACAGCGTTTCGTGCAGCCGCCGTTCGTTGTCGCAGGACTCCGCGACCGGCTGCAGCTCCGGCCGGACGAAAAAGGCGCGCAGAAACTCCGGCGTCACGCGCAAGCGGCCGGCATCGTCCGACGTCAACAGATGAAAGCCCGACGAACGCCAGAAATCCGGCCTATCCGTCATCGTCGACGATCTCCCAGATCTTCGCGTGCACCGGCTCCGGTCGTTGTTCGATGGCCCGAAACTGCTCGACGATTCCCTGCCCTTCGAAGCGGCGGTTGACGCATAGCACCGTATTGACGGCGTGTTCGCAGAGACTGCTGGCGAATTCCGCCTCCGCGCGGGCGGCGGTCTCCGCAGCGGCCAGGTCGGGTGCGCCGTAGTGCGACATCAAGTGTTGCGTCAGTGCGACGACGACCTGGTCATAAACCCAGTCGCCGATTTCGGCCACCGCGACGAATGTGGACCAGCCGAAGCTCGCGGTGCCGAGAAAGCCGTTGGCGAATGCCTGACGCGCTTTGCCGGCGAGCCCGGCCGGATCGGCATCCGCGAAGACGAAAGCGCCCGACACTGCCCACTCGTCGGGTGCCGCTGCGTGTTCGAACGCATGGGAGTCCGAGGCATCGAAACGTATCGTCCGCGGAAACCGCATTTTCTTCTCCGGCGCCGGCGGTTCGGTCGGCAGAGGTGAGATTAGCAGATTACGTCCCGCCGCCGCGCCCGATCCGCCGCCTGCAAGGCGGCGGGCAGATTCACGGTCAGGGGGCCGGCGGCTGTCTGCAGGACAAGGTTGCCGTCGTTGTCGATATCGGTCGGCTTTCCGACATATGGACCGCTGTCGGCGGCGATTTCGACATCGTCTTCGTCTTCGCCGAAGCCGCTGGCGCGGGACAGCCAGGCGCGCCGCACCGGCGCCAGTCCTTCGTCCTGCCACCGGTTGATCCAATGCAGGAAGTGTCGGCTGAAGCTTTCCAAGAACGCCGGAACGCCAACGTCGCCGCAGCCTTCGTCATGCAATGTCGTGCGCATCGGATTTCGTCCCGGTGATCCATCGCTCGGGTCGTTGCCAACCTGCATGCTGACGCCGACCGCCAGCCAGTCCGGCACCGCTTTGAGATCGTTGGATTGATCTGTCGCCAGCCGGATCGCGCCGGCGGCCGCGCCGTTGACGTCGATCCGGTCGGGCCAACCGAATGTGACCGCCACGCCGGGTGGGACCAGCGCGCCGAGAGCGTCGCCCACGCCCAGCGCCGCCAGGTAGAGGCTGAGATAGGCTGTTTCCAGAGGCTGCTCCGGCGCCAGGATCACGGCGCACTCGGCGGTCATTGGATCCGGTGACCAGACAAAGGCGCCGGCATGTTCACCCGTCAGCGCCAGCCTGCGGGCCTCGTCCAAGGCGGATATGTCGCCGGCAGCGCGCACGAGCCGGTAGAGCGGCGGCAGGCTCAATGTTGCAGAACGAAAATCCGCGGTCATCGTCCGTGCGTGTTCCCGACGGCAAGAAGCGAGATCGGTACACTGCCCATGGCGCGAAGATGGACGCCACCGCGATAGCCATACCATGTGATGCCGCGGCGGCCAAAATGGGTATGTCGAAATGTCATGGCTCGACCGGCAAGCCGACGCCGCAATGCCGAAGACGTTGTTGCGGGCTGGCCGGCATCGCGACGCCGCGACCCCTGTCGCCGCGCCAGAATGCGGGTCTGTCGAGAGATGTGTGCCGGCGGGGCCATCTTCGAGCGCATGGGCCGGAAAAATGAAGTAAATTGCCGCAAAAATGAGGTGGTGGAAGATGACCCGGCCCGACATCCGCGGCGATGCCGCACGCGCCTTTGCCGTTCTGCGGGACGGTGGCGTCGCCATTCTGCCGATGAGCGTCGGTTATTCCGCCATCGGCGGCTCGGCGGCGGCGTTGAAGCGGATCTTCGATACCAAGCAGCGGGCCGACTCCAAGCTCAATGCCATGCTGGGCGATATGGAGTTGCATCGCGAGCTGCATGTGCTGGAGCCGAAGGGCTGGGATGTCGCCCGCGCCATTGTCGAAGACTACGACCTGCCGCTCGGCGCCATCGCGCCAGCGCGCATGGATCATCCTATTCTGCGCAACATGGAATCCGAGGCGTTGCATCGCTCGAGCCACGGCGGCACGGTGCTGATGCTGCTGAACGCCGGGCCGTTTCACGGCGAGATCTGCCGGCTGAGCCGCGAGGCGCAGCATCCGTTGTTCGGATCGTCGGCCAATCTGTCACTGTCGGGCACCAAGTTCCGGGTTGAGGACATCGAGCCGGAAATCCTGGCCATCGCCGATATCGTGATCGACCACGGACTGCGCACCTATCATCTCTACCAGGGCTCGTCGACGCTGCTGAACCTGGAGACCTTCGAGGTCGTGCGCTATGGCGCCTGCTTCGAGCTGATCGCCGATGTGCTGGCGCGCCGTTTCGATGTGCAGCTGCCGCCGCCGCCGGAAGGGCATCTGCTGAATCTGATTGGCCACCGGCTCTGACCGGCGGCTGCCCATCATCACCCAACACACCGGATTGGAGGGGGGACCCATGTTCGAAGGGCGCGATATCGAGGGCGACGCGAAGGCTATCCTCGACACGTTGGCGGGAGGCGGCGTCGCCGTCTTTCCGGTCACCGTCGGTTATGCCGTCGTCGGCCACAGCGCCGATGCGGTGGCGCGGATCTACGCGGCGAAGGAGCGCAGCTTCGCCAAGCCCTGCGGCTGGTTCAGCGATTGGACGCTGTTCAACGACATCATCGAGGTCGACCAGCGGGCCCGCGACGTGGTGGCGTCGATCACGCAAAAGCATAACCTGCCGTTTTCCATCGTGGCGCCGTTCCGCGCCGACCATGCCTTCGTCAACGCCGTGCCCGAGTTCGTGCTGAAGAGCGCCAGCCTGCAGGGCACCATGGACATGCTGTTGAACGCCGGCGCGCTGCACGATGCGGTGGCGAAAGGCGCGCAGGAGCGCGGCATGCCGGTCGTCGGCTCGTCCGCCAACCGCTCGCTGACCGGCAGCAAATACCGGCTGGAGGACGTCGAGGCGCAGGTCCGCGAAGCGGCCGATCTGTGCATCGACTACGGCCTCAGCACCTATCACAACGATCGGGGGCTGGGCAGCACCATCGTCGACCTGGTCAGCTACAAGACCTTCCGCATCGGCTGCGTCTACGACGACATCTGCCGCATTCTGTTGGACGAGTTCGACATCGACCTGAAGGCCATCGGCACGGACAAGATCCCGGCCTGAGCAGGTTTCCGGCGCCAGCCGTCGCGCGTCATCCCGTCTTTGGTCTCAGGCGATGTGGGTACTCGGACGCCGTGATGTCAGGACGGAGCGCGACAGCCGGCTCGCCTGTGCGTCGGTAAATCGCCAGATGGGCCGAGACGGTATCGAAGCCGGAGCAATCCGCCGGCAGGCGTTCGTGCTTGCCAAGCACGAGAAGACCGTCTGCCGCCGTTCGCGCGGCGAGGTTGGCGGCGAACCGTCGTTGCCGGTTGGCGTCGAAGTAGGTGAAGGCCAGGTTGCGGCAGAGCACGAGGTCAAAGGGACCGGCCGGTAGCTCCTGGCAGACGTCCTGTAGCCTGAACGCGACATGCTTCCGGATTTCGGACCGAAGGCAGAAAAGCCCGTCGCTGACGTCGAAGGCGGCGCGCCACGCCGGGGGCATATCCTTCAGGCTGCCGGCGTCGTAGCAGCCGCGCGCGGCCCGAGCCAGGCTCGCCTCGTCCGCGTCGATCGCCAGGATGTCGGGTGTTAGCCCCGGAAAACAGGGCGCCAGGTCGAAGCGCCAGGCGAGCGCGAGCGAATAGGGCTCCTCGCCGCCGCAGCAACCCAGGCTCAGGCATCGGAGGCGCATCTCGCCGGTCTGCGTCAGCCGCGTGCACATCGCCGGCAGAAGTTGGTCTTTCAGATGATCGAAGACACCCCGGTCGCGATAGAACCGGCTGATGGTGACGCGGCAGAGGCCGTCCAGCACCCGCCACTCGCCGCTGTCTTGCTCGAGACGCGTCCGATAAGCGTCGAGATCGCCGACGCCGAGCGCCGCGATGCGTCGGCGCAGCCGCTTGCAGACTTGTCCGCGCACCTTGCGATAGCCCGCCCAGCGCAGGCCCAGGCGCGGCAGCGCCCATTGCAGAAAGGCCGTGCAGGCGACCATCGACGGCATAGGCGTTTCGGGATGTCCTACTGTCGGCACCGCGAACGGCTTTCCGGGTTGAGATCGAGATCGACAATCAGCGGCAAGTGATCGGAGGCGAGGCGGGCGAGGCCGGTCCTCGGGACCTGAACGTTCCGCACCGTGATTCCAGGGCCGGTCAGGACATGATCGATCCGTGCCGTGGGGTAGGGGCCGAACCAGGTCTTGGCCGGCCGCTGTCCGGGCAGCGATTGTTGCGCATCCCTCAGCTCGGTCGTGAGCCGGCGCAGGACCGGCGAACGCGGACCGGCGTTCAGATCGCCCAGCAGAACCGTCGGGCCGCGGCAGTCCGGATGTCCGAGCCAGTCGACGCCGAGCAGTGCCCGCGCCTGGGCCAGCCGTTCGCGGCGGCGGAGGCCGAGATGCGTGTTAATCACCTGCAACTCCACGTCGCCGAGGTCGATGCCGGCCCAGATTGCGCCGCGCGGTTCGTGCCGCGGCCAATGTCCGCGTCCGGGCAACGGTCCAGACTTGATCTGCCGCATCGGCAGTCGGCTGAGGATAGCGTTGCCGTACCGCTCCTCCTCGAGGTGGATGGTCGGGTGAAAGTGATAGGCCATTTCGAGATGCCGGGCGATCAGGCGCGCCTGGTCAACGCCGCCGGTGCGCGGCCGGCCGACGTCCAGCTCCTGCAACGCCACGATATCTGGTTCGTACCGGGCGATAACGCGCGCAATCCGATCCGTCGACGACCTGCCGTCCATCCCGATGCAGCTATGGACGTTATAGGTCATGATCCGCAGGCCGTCTCGTACCGGCCGGCGCATGAGCGACTTGACCGGCGTACGGCCGAGGCGTTCCAGCGCCGCCGCCCGCAAGTCCCCAGGGCGCAGATATGGCTTGCGGTGGTTTGCCGAGATCACGTCGGCGGGTAGCAGCGCGAAAGCGCGCGTCTCGTCAACGCCCGGTCCGCCATGCGCCCCGTTCTCGAGTGGAAAGGTCAGGCTTCGGCCATTGGGTCGCCAGCCAGAGATCACAAAATCGCCGGCATCCGCGTGGTGGCACAGCTTCACCATGTCGATGGCGACGTCCTCGAGGAACGGGTGGTCGTCCCCGAAGACGGCGCCGGCATCGCGCGGCAGGTGAAACCGTCCGGCCGGTGTCCAGGCCAGCGCGGCGCCGTCGGTATTCGCGGCGAGCACCAGCGGAATGTCGGCCGTCGAGACCATGGCGGCCGCCAGACGGTCGCGTTCTTTCGCTTCAAGCTGATGCGGCAGGTAGACCAGACCGAGCGGGCCGAGCGCGGTTACCGTGAGCTCGGTTGGCGGGGCTTGCGCTTGATCCGCACCATAGACCGGCAAGACACGCTGAATGCGCCGGCCACCGAGGTGGCGCACGCGTTGGGTTTCGATGCCAAGCATGTCCGTCGGTGGTGAGCTCGCTGGCAGATCGGCGATCAGGTCGGCGATCGCGGCGCCGACGCTGCGCCCGTGCCGTCTGGCATAGGACTCAGTGTCCGCCTGACCGTGATCGGCATAGATCCACAGCTCATAGTCACGCTCGTGAGACCTGGCGGACGCCCGCCAGATGCGGGCGACCGCGTCGTCGATGCCCTTCAGCGACCAATGCGCGAAGAACGATCCGGGGCCGCGACGATGGGCCTGTTCGTCATAGCCAAGGAAGTTGAGATGGATGACCGGCAGGCCGCGGGCGATGTCCAGCTTGGCGCCGATCGTGACCAGCTCGCGCAGCAGGATGCAGATCGCGACCCGGGTCGGCACGAACGTCAGTTCCTTGAGAATGTCGCGCCCCTCGATCAGACCGCGGAAGAAGTCGACGATGGCCAGAATCAGTTCAAGCGCCAAAAGGATACTCGTGCGCAGCAGGCTGTAAGCGTTGGTGATCAGCAGAAACGCGAGTGCCGCGGGGTTTGCGCCGCGAAGAATGGCGCCCCATCCAAGCGCCGCCGGACAGAAGTGCGGTTCGTCGGCGCCGCCGGTATAGACATTGAGATAGGCACTGCCCGCCTGAAGGAGCGGCGTGCCGCGTTTCTGGAGTTCGTGCTCGATGCGCGCCGCCGGTTGTGGTTCGAACATGCGGACGACCTCGCCGGACGCGCCGTCGCGGAAACTGAACGCGGGCACGGCAGTCTCGACCCCGTAGAACAGCTCGGCCTGAACGGCGGGCGTGGTCGACGGCAGGCCGGAATAGAGCGTGTGCAGCCGGTAATCTTCACGCCCGAGCAGGCGCTTGAGGAACGGCATCTTGCCGGCCGCGAGCGCGCGTTCGAGCTGCGCGCGCGAGAGGCCGTCGACCTGCACCATGATCAATCCCTGCGCCGTCGGAGCGTCGCTGGTCCGCGGCAACCGGAACAGGCGGACCAGCCACTCGCTGCGGTTCAGCAGCCGGCGCACGGCGTGCACGATCGCCGCGGCGCGGACGATCATTCTGCGCCGTCGTCGCCCTGCGCGCTCTGCACCAGGGCGGTGCCGGCCGCGTCCGCCAGCCCGGCCAGGACGTTCCATTCGGCCTCGATCAGACGCAGCGCCGCCTTCCAGGTGTCATAGGGTTCGTCATCTCGGGCCGGCTGCGTGCCGAGCAGACGCCGATAGATCGACAGGATTTTCTCCGCCGAGCGACCGATCGAAAAATTGTCCGCGGTCGTCCGGGCTGCTGCCGTCAGACGACATCGCCGTGCCGGTGCGGCGCGTTCGATCTCGGCGATCGCCGAAGCGAAATCCGCGGCATCGGCGTCGGGCAGCAGGCGTCCATTGACGCCGTCGTCCACCACCTCGCGCGCACCCGGCGCCTCAAGCGCCACCACCGGCACGCCGGCCGCCATGGCCTCGGTCAGCACCATGCCCTGCGTTTCGGAAGTGGAGGCAAAGGCAAAGACGTCGATGGCGTTGTAGGCGTCCGCCAGGGCCGGATAGCCGAGCGACCCAAGGCAATGGAGACGCGCGCCGTGTCCAGCGCCGTCGAGGGCGCGGCGGATATCGGGTTCGGCGTCACCGCTGCCGACGACGAGGAAGTGCGCGTTTGGGCATTGGTCGAGAAAGCGGGCGACGGCTTCTGCCAGAAAGAGCAGGTTCTTCTCGGCCGCCAAACGCCCCACATGCCCGACAACGAAGGCGTCTTGGGGGATGCGATTTGTCTTGCGGCAGGTCTTACCATCGCCGTTGCTGAGGCGTTCGGTCGAGACGCCGGTCGACACCACGTCGATCGGCGCCGTCACGCCACGCTCGCGCAGAACGGCCTCGGTGCTCTCGCTGGGCGCGATGACCTGCGCGCACAGGTTAGCGTAGTTCGTTGCCAGATCGATAACGAACCGCTTCAGGATCGGGGAGTCGCCCGGCACATAGTGCGTGTAGTGCTCGTACATCGTGTGGTGGGTGAAGACCAGCGGCCGCGCGTGGGTGGCGGCGACGCGGATCGCCATCGTCCCGAGCAGGAATGGATGATGCGAATGCACGATATCGGGATCGAATTCGTCGAGCGCCGTGTGCAGCAGGGCGGAGATCGGCAGCACGACGGAGAAGTCGCTGCCATTGAAATTCTGAATGGCCGGGATGCGGACCACGTCGATCTCGTCCGCCGGCATGTCCTCGAATTCCGGCGCGACCACCAGAACGCGATGGCCGCGCGCGCGGTACTCGGCGGTAAATGCCTCGACGGATCGCGCGACGCCGCCGCGATGCGGCGTGAACGTATTCGTCATCATCAGGATATTCATGACGCCGCCGCCGACACCAGCTCGACCGAGTTCCGATCGCAGGCCGCGACGACGGATTCCTGACCCGGCAGTCGCACCTCGATCGGCGGCGGCGCGTCATGCCAGTCCGCCTGCCAGGAAACGACAGCCTTACCCTGGACCATCCCGATCTCGATTGTGACCGGTCCGAAGGCGGTCGGCGCCGGCCCGAAGCTTATCGTCTGCCCGTCGACGAGCCAATCGGGCGCAACGCCTGCCGCCAGCACCAGTCGGTCCCCTTCCTCCCGGACGAAGCAGTTGCGCACCATCAGCAGCCATTCGGCGGCCGCCCAGACATGCTGGCCGTCGCCCATGCAGCCGCCGCCGGTGGCCGGATGGATGGCTTCGGGCCATTGCCCGGTCGGCGATGCCAGGTTGATGACTGTCGCCAGCATGTCGACGAAGCGCGGATCGCCGGCCCGCAGCAGCACCTGCGCCAGATGCAGCGTGAGATAGGGATTGATGCCGGAATGCACCATGTCCTGGAAGAGACCGCCGTCGACAAGGCAGTTTTCGAGCAGGAACTCGGCCGTGGTCAGCAGGCGCGGATCGTCGGGGTCGCAGAGCTGCAATGGATACCCCATCACCAGCGATCCGATGGCGCCGGAATCGAGACGGCGGTAGGGCGAAGCCGGCATCGCCGCCGTGCCGAGGCGCTTGGCGGCCCGGTCAAGGCTGGCGTCGACGTCACGACGGAACGCCTCTGCCTGATCGAGCAGTCGAGCCGCCTCGTCATCGTCGCCGATTTTTCGGAGGAGGTCTGCCGCGGCGTTGAGGCCGGCGATGCCCCAGAAATCATCCCAGTAATAGTAGTCGTTCGGTCCGAGATGCTCGGCGCTGAAGCCGGCCGGCAGCAACCCCGCGTGCGGGGCGTCAACCTCGCGGCTCAGGCGCTTGCGGCAGATCCATCGCGCACCCCTTCGGATGGGTTTCCGCCAATCCGTTTTCGGGGCCCGGCCCGTTAGCGCGCAGAAGCGCTGCATCGTCCAGAGCGCTTCGCCGTTCGAATCCCATTCTCCGTCCTGCGAATGAAAATAGCCGCCCGCGGTCTGCCGGCCCGGGAAGCGGTCGATGGCGCGCTCGGCCCGATCGTTCAGGCCAACCGCGAGCAGAGCGTGGACAAGGAAGGCCGCGTCGCGGAACCAGAACCGTTTGTAGGTGTAGGGCCCGGGATAGACGTCGCCGGGCGCGTGCAGAACGAGCGTTCGCACGGCCGCATCATAAAGGTACTGCACACGGCGGTCGCCGATCGAGAGGCGGCAGGTTGGCGCCAGAACGGCCGGCCAGCCGTTCGTCTTCGCCGTCGTCGCCGTTCGGTCCATCGTCAGCGGCACCTTGGCGGTGATCTGGTGCGGATGCTCGTCGTCGACCCGGAATAAGGCCGCGGCGGTAACCATGCCGATATCGCAAACCCCGTCCTGCTGCTCGTCCAGGTCCCGCAGGTGGATATAAACGTCGCCCGCGCGATAGTCCGAGACGTGATGACTGTCGACCGGCCGGTCAAACGCCACGGTGCCGCCGTCCTCGATCTGCCAGATCTGCCGGTCGTCCGACAGTGAGACGCGATGAACCAGGCCGATGCCTTCGGGGTTGTAGGGACGCAGGCTGACGACCAGCCAGCCTGGGCCGGCAACCTTCGCGTGGAGCTGCAGCCGGCATGTCGGTACGCCGTTTTCGAGTTGAACGTCGGCGCGGGTGCGCAAGCTGCCGGCATCGCCGGCGACGTCGGTCTGCACCGCCAGCCCGTCATCGAAGTCCAGTTGCTGGTAGGCCTCCTCGACCCGGGAAGGCAACACGAGCCGGCCATCGTCGGTCATCAGCCAGGCATCGAGCGACCACTGGTCGTAGTGCGGCGTGACCAGGCCGCGCGGATCGACAATCGGCAGCTCGGGACAGTCCGGCCAGCCGATCGCCGTCCAGTTGCGATGCGTCAGGTTGATGTGCGTGATCGAGAAGGAGCGCGGGACAAAGGCCGGGTCCCCCGGATCGAACTGGCGCTCGACCCAGTAGGGCCAGACCCAGTCGAGATTGTGCTGAATCACGCGGGCGTTGATCAGGCCGCGCGCATGCAGCACGGCGCCGGCCCGCAGCAGCTCAACCGGCTCGGTCACCTCCGACGGCTGGGCGAACCGATTGAGCCGGGCGAGCAGCGCGATCGGATCCAGGAACCCGTGCGTGCGCGCGGTCCGGCGGACAACGAAACGCCAGGGCAACCATTTCCACCAAATAACAGCCTACCTCCCGATCATGTTTGAGATCGTGCCGTTGAGGTCACATTAGCGACGTCAACCGGATTCCGCCCGATCCTCTCGGCCAATCAGCTTCGCCAGCCCGAAGCACAGCATCGTTGACGCAAGTCAATCGGACGCGATGCCGCCCCGCGAATTACGTTTTGGCGACCGGGCTCACGGCGGTGGATGGCGCATCATGGTGTCCTTTTCCGGAAACCGTTGGGATGGAACTGCTTCGACGTCACAAGAAGGCGCTCGAGGGAGAACCAACTAGTCGTTCTGTGCACCCTCGGCGGCGTCGTTCAGGGCGTCTTGATCCAGAACGGTGATCAGCCGTGGCTTCGGAACTTCGACAATGCCCTCGTCGACAAGCTGGGCGAGGGCGCGACCGACGGTTTCGAGCCGCAAACCGAGATAGTCGGCGATTTCGGCGCGGCCAAGCGGCAGAACGATGGACGTGGACCGGTCGCCGGCTTGCTGTTGTCGGAACTGAAGCATCAGCAGAAGCGATGCGACCCGTTGCGTCGCGCTCAAACGCCCGAGCAGCAGGACATGGTCGCGTGCCGCGGCGAGTTCGTGGGATGCAAATTGCAGGAGCCGATGCTCGATTTCGGGAAAGTCGGCGCAATGGTCCCGGAGCTCAAGCCGCGAGAACCGGCACAGTGCAACCTTTCCCACGGGCTCGGCCGAATAGTTGTATGTACCGTCGGTGGCCAGGCCGAGAAAATCCCCGGCGAACAGCAGACCGGTTATCTGCCGTCGCCCGTCCCGCAGCAGTTTCGACAAGATGACGACGCCGTCGGTGATCACATAGACGAATTCGGCCTTGTCCGCTTCGAGGAAGATGTGTCTTGGCGCATTGATCTCGATGCGTTGAACAATCGCGTCGAGCCGATACAAATCTTCAATTCTGTGCGCCGCGCAGATGGTCCTGCCGCGAACCGGGCAGGTGTGACAGATCGTGGAATGCGCCACCCCGGTTTGACCGCGCACGACAGGCCGTTCGTCTGCCATACGCGATCCCTCCTCCTTGCATGACATTTGTGGATAGCCGGACTCAGACTGGCGCTCCCGACGTGGCCGCAGCTGCATTCCCGGTCGAGACATTGCCTGACGTCACAGCTCTACGCATTTTCGGCTTAGCCGCGACGAAAGATCTTGAGGTACGTCAACGCGGAAGCGGAACGTTGTCGATGTCTCGACAAAGCTTGATGCGCGTCAACGACAACGGGGCGGGTCGCGCGTTGTGTTGCCACGCACCGCAATGCATCACCGAGACGTTTCCCGCCGCCCCATGTTCACTTCGTCGAACCAACAGTTTGTCGTGCCGTTGTCCGACGTCGGCGCCGATATGGTCGCCCAGGTCGGCGGCAAGAATGCGTCGCTTGGAGAGATGATCTCCGCGCTTGCCGGGACCGGCGTTTCGGTGCCGGCAGGATTTGCCACCACCGCCGCGACCTATTGGGCGTTTCTCCAGGCGAACGACCTAACGGACCGGATCGCCGCAAAGCTGGCGGATCTCAAGCAGCGGCAGGCCCGGCTGGAAACGGTTGGGCGGGCGGTTCGTGGGATGATCCTGCGCGCCGAGATCCCAATGCCGATCGCGCAAGCCATCGTGCAGGCCTATCGGGATCTCGCTGCAGGTTATGGTCGAAAGACGCTGGACGTTGCGGTTCGCAGCAGCGCAACGGCGGAAGACCTGCCGGAAGCAAGCTTCGCGGGACAGCAGGAGTCGTTCCTCAACATTCGCGGCGAGGCGGCGCTGATCGACGCCTGTCGGCGCTGTTTCGCCTCGCTGTTCACCGACCGGGCGATCGCCTATCGCGAGACGCACGGCTTCGACCATATGTCGGTCGCGCTGTCGATCGGCGTGCAGAAGATGGTGCGGTCCGACAAGGCGGGCGCCGGCGTCATGTTCTCGATCGATACCGAGACCGGCTTTCCATCCGCGGTGCTGATCAACGCGGCCTGGGGCCTGGGCGAGACGGTCGTTCAGGGCGCGGTCGATCCCGACGAATACATGGTCTTCAAACCGCTGCTGACCGACGAACGTCTGGCGCCGATCATCGAGAAGAGCCTCGGCGCCAAGGACGCCAAGCTGGTCTACGGGCGCGGGAAACAGCAGGCGACGCGGCTGACGGCGACGTCGAAGGGTGAACGCCGATCCTTTGTGCTCGACGATGGTGAGATCCTGCAGCTGGCGCGCTGGGCCGTCGCCATCGAGGCGCATTACGGCCGGCCGATGGATATCGAATGGGCGAAGGACGGCGAGACCGGCGCGTTGTTCATCGTGCAGGCGCGCCCGGAGACCGTGCAGGCGCGCCGCGAGGCGGGCCACCTGAAGAGCTATGCGCTGCGCCGAAAGGGGAAGCGGTTGCTGATCGGCCTCAGCATCGGCGACGCCGTCGCCACGGGTCCCGTGTGCAAGCTGCGCAGTCCCGCCGAGATCGGGAAGTTCCAGGACCATGCGATCCTGGTGACCGGGACGACCGATCCGGACTGGGTGCCGATCATGAAGCGGGCCGCAGCGATCGTGACCGACCATGGTGGCCGAACCTCGCATGCCGCCATTGTCTGCCGCGAGCTTGGCCTGCCGGGCATTGTCGGCGCCGGCGACGCCACGCGGGTACTGCGTAACGGCCAGGCGGTGACCGTGTCGTGCGCCGAGGGCGAGCAGGGTTTCGTCTATGACGGCGTCGCCGAGATACGTGTCTCGGAGACCGCCATCGCCGATATTCCGGCGACCCGCACCAAGGTCATGCTGAATATGGCCAACCCGGCCGCGGCCGCGCGTTGGTGGCGACTGCCGGCCGACGGCGTCGGCCTCGCCCGCATGGAATTCATCATCAACAACCACATCAAGATCCATCCCATGGCGCTGGCGCACTGGGATGCGCTGCGCGACCGGGCGGCGAGGGCCCAGATCGCCAAACTCACCGACGGCTTTGACGACAAGGCAGCCTATTTCGTCGACCGGCTGGCGAGCGGCATCGCCCAGATCGCGGCGCCGCATTGTCCGAACCCGGTGATCGTGCGGATGAGCGATTTCAAGACCAACGAGTACGCCAAGTTGATCGGCGGCGCCGGTTTCGAGCCGCGGGAGGAAAACCCCATGCTCGGATGGCGCGGCGCCAGCCGATACTACAGCCCGGGCTATCGCGACGGTTTCGCGCTCGAATGCCAGGCGATCCGCAAGGTGCGCGAGGTCATGGGCCTGACAAACGTGGTCGTCATGATCCCATTCTGCCGCACGCTGGGCGAGGCCGACCGCGTGCTTGAGGTGATGGCGGACCAGGGCCTGCGCCGCGGCGACAACGGCCTCGAGGTCTATGTCATGTGCGAGATTCCGTCGAACGTAATCCTGGCCGACGCCTTCGCCGAACGTTTCGACGGCTTCTCCATCGGCAGCAACGACCTGACGCAGCTGACCTTGGGCGTCGACCGGGACTCGGAGGCGTTGTCCGACCTGTTCGACGAGTCGAACGCGGCGGTGACCACACTGATCGAAAACGTGATCGCGGCGGCGCACCGGCACGACTGCAAGGTCGGCCTCTGCGGTCAGGCGCCCAGCAACCGGCCCGCATTCGCGGCGTTCCTGGTGTCGGCGGGGATCGACTCGATTTCGGTCACGCCCGACAGCTTCATGGCCGTGAAGCAGCATGTCGCGGCGGCCGAAGCCGACCTTTCGGCCTGATCACGATTGGCGCTTGCCGGCGCGCACGGTCGGCTTTCGGTGTTCAACGTTGAGTTACGTCAAAAAGCAGCCGCGCGATTGGCGTTATTACGGTGAGGACTTGGGCGACAAAGAGTGACCGAGCAAAGCACGACGCCGATGGAGGGATCTATGGCGAAGCAGCCCGTAAAGACAGCAACCAGATCAGAGTCAATGTCCGCTAAGGCCGCACCGCCGGCAACTTCGGAATCCGCCGGCGACCGGATCGTTGGCCTGCGCCGGGAGATGGACCGGCTGTTCGACAATTTCCTGGGCGGATTTCCAGCCTCGCCGTTTGCACGGCCGGGCGCCGGGCTCGAGCCGTTTACGCCGCTGGGCCGTTTCTTCGGCGCGACGACGCCGGCCGTCGACCTGGTCGAGAAGGAAAAGGCGTTCCAACTGTCGGCCGAGCTGCCGGGCATGGACGAGGGGGACATCGACGTGACGCTCTCGAACGACATGCTGACGATCAAGGGCGAGAAGAAGGAAGAACACGAGGAGAAGGAGGAAGGCCGCTATCTGTCAGAGCGGCGCTACGGTTCGTTCGAGCGCGCCTTCCGAATGCCCGATGGCGTCGACCGGGACAAGATCGATGCGCAGTTCGATAAGGGCATTCTGACGCTGACTCTGCCAAAGACGAAGGAGGCTCAGAAACGCAGCCGCAAGATCGCCGTGAAGGCCAAATAGGCCGGCCGCGCCGCCGCATCTTTCCGGTACCGACGCCGGCCGGATGGCGCCGGGGTTTCGGCTTGTTGCTGTGCTGGGCGGCGTCGGCCTGCGTGGCGGCCGGCGTCGCCGAGCCGCGGTGGGACGTACCGGATCTGATCGGCGAGGCGGCGCAGCACGTCACCAGCGAAGACGATACGCTGATCGATCTCGCACGGCGCTTTGGCGTCGGCTTCGTCGAGCTGGTGGCGGCGAACCCGGGCGTCGATCCCTGGCTGCCCGGCGAGGGGACCCGCCTCGAGCTGCCGACACGCCACGTGTTGCCATCGGCGCCGCGCGAGGGCCTGGTGATTAACCTCGCCGAGCAGCGCCTCTATTTCTTTCCGCCGACGACGGCGGCCGTCCAGACATACCCGATCAGCAGCGGCGGGCGAGGCTGCGAAACGCCGCTTGGGCTGACCCACATCGCCCGCAAACGGTCCGATCCGTCCTGGACCCCGCCGGAGTCGATCCGGCGGGAGCGGCCGGAGCTGCCGGCGGTCGTGCCGCCCGGACCGGACAACCCGCTGGGCAAGTTCGCCCTTGACCTGGGCTGGTCCGGCTACGTCATTCACGGCACCAACAGGCCGTTTGGCATCGGGCGGCGGGTCAGCCATGGCTGCATCCGTATGTATCCGGAAGACGTCGGGCGTTTGTTTCCGCAGGTCGCCGTCGGCACACCGGTGCGGATCGTCGACCAGACGGTCAAGCTGGGCTGGTACGCCGGCGACCTTTATCTCGAGGTGCACCCCAGCCAATGGCAAATTGACGAACTGGAGGCGACCGGGCGGCTCACGGACCGTGCCCCGCCGCCCTTGTCGGGATGGATTCGGGCAACGGCCGGCGCCGAAGCGGCGCGTCTCGACTGGACGTTGATAAACGCGGTGGCCGCCGAACGCCGCGGCCTGCCCACGCGGATCACGAGGCCGCGGCCGGACTGAGCGGTTTGCCGGCCGCCGTCACCTCGTGAGGGCTTCGGGGTCGGTGGCTACTTGCGAAGCGATTGTTGGTAGACGCGATCGGCTTTTTCCGCCGCGGCGGCCGCATCTGCGGCGGCCTGTTTTGCCGCCAACTCGGCGGCGTCCGCCCGTCGCTCGGCTTCGCTGGCCGTGCCGGCGGCCGATGCCGCGCGTTGTTCCGCCGCTGCCGCGCTGGATTGCGCGCCGGACACGGCGGCGCGGAGTTCATTGATTTCTTCCTGCGTCGCACAGCCCGCCAATAGCAACGCCGCGCCCGCCAGCATCGGCAGAAGCAACCGTCGTCCTGATTTCTGCATCACGCCCTCCTCGATTAGCGAATTCGATAAGTGCGTGCGTCTGACAGCGCTGCGATGCCGGTCGACGCACGTCATGGCCGTCAGATGTCGCGTAGATCAAGGTTTGCTGAAATGACCTAGGTCAACCGCGACTGACGACGGGCGTCGGTCAGATCGATGCACGGCCGCAATCGATGAACGAGACGATCTTGTCGTCGCAAAACCAACGACTTCGGATCGTTTGGCTGGCCTTGAAATGTTCGGATTTCGTTCTAAATAGTATACCAACCAGGATGCCGTTTTCGGTATCTACGTTGACAGGCTGCCCGCCTGCGACCGCATTCCAATGACAGTGAATCGACGGACGGCCGGGCGGCTTTTTCCGAGAAAATACAAGCCGTTAGGCGTTGATGCGCGGACATCGAGCCGTGCAGACAGGTTGCGAGGTGCAGGCATGACTTCGACGTTGACCCATCATCTGAACGACGCGCGTCGATACGCGCTGCTGAGCGCCGAGGAAGAGCAGGAACTGGCGCGGCGCTGGCAGGAGGGCGCCGATGAAGCAGCGCTCGAGCGTCTGATCGGCAGCCATCTGCGTCTGGTGATCAAGATCGCCAAGGGTTTTCAGGGCTATGGCGTGCCGTTGGAAGATCTGATCGCCGAGGGCAAGGTCGGTCTCATGCAGGCGGCGCACAAGTTCGAGCCGGCGCGCCAGTTCCGCTTCTCGACCTACGCCATGTGGTGGATCCGGGCGGCGCTGCTGGAACACGTGATGCGCGCCTCGTCGCTGGTGCGTCTCGGCACGACGGCGGCGCAGAAGAAGCTGTTCTTCAACCTGCGGCGATTGAAGGCCGCCAATGACGAGTTCGGCTACGGCGACCTGCCGCCGGAGACCGTGTCGGCCATCGCCCAGGAATTGGATGTGTCCGAGGACGAGGTCGTCGAGATGAACCGGCGCCTGAGCGCCGTCGACCGTTCGCTGAATGCGCCCGTCGGCGAAGGTGATGGCGAAGGCCTCGACTTCCTGGTCGACGAGACGGAGGATCCGGAGGCCGTGTTGCTGGCCGAGGACGAGACGGCCAGACGGCGCCGGCGGTTGCATGACGCCCTGCAAACCTTGAAGCCGCGGGAGCGGGAGATCGTCACCGAGCGTCGTCTGAAAGAGGATCGGCCGACCCTGCAGATATTGAGCGAGCGTTACGGCGTCTCGCGAGAGCGCATCCGCCAGATCGAGACCAACGCCGTTCAGAAGTTGAGCAAGACATTGCTGGCGCAGGACGCCGCCTGATCCTGATTGTTGACATTCATCAATGCCGTGCGTGTCGATGCGCACATCATCCTGGCATGACCCATAATGCATCGATGGGGTGCCGGCGTGCGCACGGTCGCCAGTCTCGCAGTCCGAAACGACCGCGCCCCCGATCTTGACGGCAGGTCTGGCGAGCCGCAGAAGGCGTCGCTCGCGCCCCATGTCATCGGCTGCGCGCAAGCCGAGACGTTGCCGACGCTCTTCGCGTTGCGTGTCGCGCGAACGCCGGATGCTGTGGCTTACATCGACTACGATGCCGCCGCCGGTGGCTGGCGCCGGCATAGCTGGCGGTCAATGTCGGCGCGGGTGGCGCGGTGGCGTCAGGGGTTTCTGCGGGAAGGACTGCAGCCGGGGGATCGGGTTGCCGTAGCGTTGCCGAACGGCATCGACTGGGTCTGCTTCGATCTGGCGGCGTTATCGCTTGGCCTGGTCGTCGTGCCGCTCTACCTGTCGGACTCGCCCGGCAACATGGCCTATATCCTCGCCGATTCCGGCGCCACGCTGTTGCTGATGGATTCGCAGGCGACATGGTGTGCGCTGACCCCGCATCGCGATGGGTTTCCCGATCTCGGGCGCGTGCTGTGCGCCGCCGGGCCGGTCACACCCACCGCGGAGGCGGGATTGCTGCGAAGCCTGGCCGACTGGCTGCCGGACGAAGGTGCGGCAAGCAACGGGCCCGAGATCGGCGCTGACGACCTCGCGACAATTGTCTACACGTCGGGCACAACCGGCCGGCCCAAGGGGGTGATGCTGTCGCATCGCAATCTGCTGTGGGACGCCGAGGCCGTGGCCCGAAACGTTACGCCGTCGCCTGACGACATCTTCCTCTCCTTTCTGCCGCTCACCCATTGCTTCGAGCGCACGCTCGGCTACTACCTGCCGATGATGGCGGGATCGTCCGTCGCCTATGCCCGGTCGATCGAGACGTTGGTTGAGGATCTGGGCGCGGTCCGACCGACGGTGATGCTGTCCGTCCCTCGCGTCTATGAACGTGCGTTCGCGGCGATCCAAGAGCGCATCGCCAGCAGCCGGTGGCAGCGCATGTTGCTGGACCGGGCGATTGCGGCCGGATGGCGGCGGTTCGAAGTGAGTCGCGGTCGCGCCGACCCGGCATCGTGGCGACAGCGTCTGGAATGGTGGTTGCTGCGTCGTCTGGTCGCCGATCGGATTCTGAACCGGTTCGGTGGCCGGCTTCGCGTCGCCGTCAGCGGCGGCGCACCCTTGCCCGAACGGGTGGCGCGGTTCTTCCTGGCCCTGGGCCTGCCGGTCGTCGAGGGCTATGGCCTGACCGAGGCGGCGCCGTCCGTTACCGGCAACAGTCTGGACGATAACGTCCCCGGCTCGGTGGGCCCGCCGCTGCCGGGCATCGAGGTGCGGCTGGGGCCGGATGACGAATTGCTGGTAAAGGCGCCGAGCGTCATGCTGGGCTATTGGCGACGGCCGGAGGATACCCGCGCCGCGATTGATCGGGACGGTTGGCTGCATACAGGCGATACGGCCGAGATCCGGGAGGGGCGGGTCTACATTCGCGGCCGCCGGAAGGACATTTTGGTGATGTCGACCGGGGAGAAGGCGGCGCCCGGCGACCTGGAAGCGGCGATCCAGCTCGATCCGCTGTTCGACCAGGTCATCGTCGTCGGTGAAGGGCGGCCGTATCTCGCCGCGATTGCCGTGTTGAACCGGACGCAGTGGCGCAGACTTGCCGCCGACCACGGGTTGACGCCGGACGACCCGGCGGCGCTGTCGAAACCGGCGGTGGTCAATGTCGCCGTGGCGCGCATGGCGGCCGTGCTGACATCGTTTCCGTCTCACGCGCAAATCCGTGCGATCAGGCTTTTGCGCGACCCGTGGACGATCGGCGACGGACTGCTGACTCCGACCATGAAAGTGAAGCGCGCACAGGTCGAGGCGCGGCATGCCGCCGATATCGAGGCTTTGTATGCCGGCCACGAAACGCCGGTTTGTTGATGGAGGTCAAGTTCGTCGGCGTCGGGGTGACTATGCTGGACGAACGACAACGCCGCGAAGCCGACAGGACGGGAACGCTTGCGACAACCAGGCAACAGCGGAGAGCGGGAGATCTTTGGCGCCGCCATGACAGACGCGGCGGACTGGGTCGACGATCTGCTGGACCGGTTGGACTGGCGGCACAGGGAAACGGCCTTGCTGGCGCTGCGCGCGACCTTGCAGACGTTGCGCGACCACTTGCCCGTCGACGAGGCCGTGAATCTTGGCGGTGAACTGCCGCTGGTTTTGCGCGGTCTCTACTACGACGGCTGGCATCCGGCGACCAAACCGCTGGCGTTGCCGGACCGGCAGACGTTCCTCGAGCGGGTCCATGCCGGCATGCACCGCGATCCGGGCATCGATGCGGAACAGGTCGTGCGCGGTGTCTTCGCCCTGCTGTCCGAGCGGATCAGCGATGTCGAAATTCAGGGCGTAAAGGTCGTTCTGCCGGAGACGCTGCGGGGGCTTTGGCCCGACTGAAACAGCGAAACCCCGTTGACGTGGGTCAACGCGCGATGCCGTCGGCCGCGCAGAAGATCGCATGTGCCTATTTGCTGTCGTCAACGACCGCCAACCGAGCGCCCATTCGGACGCGCTCGGCGCTTCGCGACGTCCGTCGGCTGGCTGCCCGGTGCTCTGTTGCTGACCGGCCTGTTGATCTTGGGGCTGGGCGCACCGCTCGGCGCGCAGAATGACCGGACGGCCGTACTGCTCGATCTGAAGGGACCAATCGGACCGGCACTGAGCGATTATGTCCGGCGTGGCTTGGCGAAGGCGCAGGACCGCAACGCGACCGTCGTGGTGCTGCGTATCGATACGCCCGGCGGGCTCGACGCCTCGATGCGCGAGATCGTCCAGGACATTCTGGCATCGCCGATACCGATCGTGGGCTACGTGACGCCGAGCGGCGCGCGTGCCGCCAGCGCCGGTACCTACATCCTCTACGCCACGCATATCGCCGCCATGGCGCCGGGCACCAATCTGGGCGCGGCGACGCCGGTCCAGATCGGGGCGCCGCGCAGCCCGTTTCCATTGCCGCGCGGCGGCGACGAGGAAACCGAGCGCGACGATGCGGAAAAGCCGCCTGCCATGGAAGAGAAGGCGATCAGCGACGCCATCGCCTACATCCGCAGTCTGGCTCAACTTCGGGGCCGCAATGTCGAGTGGGCAGAGCGCGCCGTACGCGAGGCCGCCAGCCTGTCGGCGGCGGACGCGCTGGAGATGGGCGTGATCGACCTGGTGGCGGAAAGCCTCGGCGTGCTGTTCGAGCGTTTGAATGGTCGGACCGTGGCGCTCGCCGACGGCGACCGGACACTCGAGACGGTGCCGATCACGATTCACGCCATCGAGCCGGACTGGCGCACCGAGCTGCTGGCCGTCATCACCAATCCGAACGTCGCGCTGCTGCTGATGTTGCTCGGCTTCTACGGCATCGTGCTCGAATTCTACAACCCCGGCATGATCTTTCCGGGCGTGATCGGCGCCATCAGTCTGCTGCTGGCGCTCTATGCGCTGCAGGTCCTGCCCGTCAACTACGTGGGCCTGGCGCTGATGCTGCTCGGCCTCGGGCTGATGCTGGCCGAAGTCTTCTATCCGGGCTTCGGCGCGCTCGGGCTGGGGGGCGTCGCCGCCTTCGTCATCGGCTCGATTATGCTGCTGGAGACCGACGTGCCGGGCTTCGGCGTGTCCCGGCTGCTGATCGGCAGCATCGCCGGCATCAGCGCCGGCGGGTTCCTGCTGTTGCTGATGTTCCTGATGCGATCGCGACGCCGCGTGCCGGTGACGGGCATGGAGGAGATGATCGGCAGCGGCGGCGAAGTGATCGACTGGACCGGCGACATGGGACACGTGCGGGTGCACGGCGAAGTCTGGCGCGCGTCGGCGGACGAAACCCTGGCGCCGGGCGCGCCGGTGCGGGTCGAGCGGATCGACGGCCTGACGCTGGTCGTCCGGCCTGCCGCCTAACGGAAGGACACGAAGCCATGGCCTGGGTTATCAACGATTTGCTGATCGTGATTGTCGTTCTGCTGCCGCTTCTGTTGTTGCTCTATTCGCTCAAAATTTTGCGCGAGTACGAGCGCGGCGTTGTGTTCCTGCTCGGCCGGTTCTGGAAGGTGAAGGGCCCGGGCCTGGTGATCATCGTGCCGGTGATCCAGCAGATGGTCCGCGTCGATCTGCGCACGCGCGTGCACGACGTGCCGGAGCAGGATGTGATCTCGCGCGACAACGTCTCGGTGAAGGTCAATGCGGTGGTCTATTTCCGGGTGCTGGATGCGCAGAAATCGATCCTGCAGGTCGAGGACTTCATGGCCGCGACCAGTCAGCTTGCCCAGACCACGCTGAGGTCGGTGTTGGGGCAGCACGATCTCGACGAAATGCTGGCCGAGCGCGAGCGGTTGAACAAGGATATCCAACGCATCCTCGACGAACAGACGGACGCCTGGGGCATTAAGGTCTCGAACGTCGAGCTGAAGCATGTCGACCTGGACGAGAGCATGATCCGGGCCATCGCCAAGCAGGCCGAGGCCGAGCGGGTCCGCCGCGCCAAGGTGATCGACGCCGCGGGCGAGGCGCAGGCGGCCGAGAAGTTCCTGGAAGCGGCGGAAATTCTGTCGGCTCGGCCGCAGGCGCTGCAGCTGCGCTACTTGACGACGCTGCACGCCATTGCCGGCGACCGAAGCTCGACCGTCGTCTTTCCGTTCCCGATGGAGCTGATGCAGGCCTTCGGATCGTTCCGGCCCGTCGCGGCGGCCGGCGATGACTGACGGGGGTCGGTAGTTCCTAGGAGCGCGCGGGTTTCGGTGTCAGGAAGGCGACCACGACAGTGGCGACGATGGCGCCGAGGACCAGCAGCACGACCGTCGATAGGTCGTCCAGCAGTGACGGCGCCAGCAGCAGGACCAGCCCCAGACCCGCCATCATCAGGCCCGACAACAGCTTCAGGATGCGGCCCTCGCGTTCGCTCAGCTTGCGCGCGCCCAGGGTGACGACAAAGGCGATCACGATCATCAGCATCGGCAAGACGTAGATCAGGTTGTAGAGGCCGAGATAGCCGTAGTAGCCGCCTGTCGACAAATCGCGCAGCGTGACAATGCGCGTGAACACCAAGGGGAAGCCGGCCGTGCACAGGAGCTCGTAGCTGTTCGCGGCGATCGCCAGCGTAACCGTGCCGAGAAGCATCGCCGGCAGCGTCGACGCGCCGACCAGGCCGCGCATCCGGCGGAAGAGCCCCGGCTTCGCCGCGCTTGGGATCGACAGCGAAGGACCGGTGGAGAACCAGAAGAAGTCCTTGATGTTGAGGCTCGCAAGGACCAGCGCGATAAGACCGGCCGCCACCGTCACCAGACGCATGCCACCGATTACCTGGAACAGGTTGAGCCAGGCGGCCATGAAGGCGAAATAGATCAGGCCCGAGAACAGCACGAAGACGCCGCCGACCAGCAACATGCGGCCGCGGCTGCGGGCGTGCACCATCAGGCTGAGCAGAAACAGCAGCACGAAGAAGGCGCAAGGGTTGAAGGCGTCCAGGCCGGCCAGCAGAACGGTTAGAACCGGCAACGACAAGTCGGCCGGATCGATATCGGGAAAGAACGGCAACGACAGGTCCACAGCCGGCGCGGCCGGCAGCGCGCCCTCGGCGGCAATCCGCTGCCGACAGTCGAGCAAGTGCTGCCGCAGACGTTCGCCTGTTGTCGCGGCACTGCTGAAGCCGATGAAGCCCTGGCCGCAGAAGAAGAAGGCGGGCACGCCGACGCTGTCGAGATCGACCGTGTGCAGGAACCGCTCGAACAGGCGCGCGTTTTCGGGACTGCGCGTGATCTCCAGCACTTCGGCCCGCAGCCAGTCATTCTCCTGGTCCAGCCGATGAATGAACGGCAGCGCGCGTCTGCAATAGGTGCAGTTCACGGCGTGAAACATGTAAAGCACGATGCGGCGATCGTCGGATTCCGCATCCTCGACCCAGACGATGCGGTCTTCCGCCAACATTTGTGTCGTCGCGCGAGTTGCGCCGGGACAAAGCGACAGGATCGTTGCAACGGCGATGGCCGTGACCAGTTGCCATGCCGTGAACCGGTGATGTTGGGGCGGAACAACGCCGTCATTCGGTGCTGGCCTGCTGTTCGACATGGGTGAACCTATGCGGACGCTACCGGCTGGCTTTTTACGAGGATGCTGACCGTCGCCGCTGGATCGCGAAGCGGCATTGACAGGGGTCAACCTCCCAGCCCCGGAGCCTGTGCGAGAACAAAGCGCCGGATGGGTGGCGAAACGCAGCAAAGCTCAGTGTCCGATTTCGTAACAACGCCCGATATCGTACGGCGGCACGTACATGTGCTGGCGGCGGAGATCGGCGAGCGCAATGTCTGGCGCCCGACAGCGCTGACTGCCGCCGCGGACTACATTGAAACAACCTGGCGGGATCAGGGCTATCAGGTTCAGCGCCAGCGCTACGACGTCGAAGGCGTCACATGCGCCAACCTGTTCGTCGAGCGTGTCGGCCGCCGTCGTCCTGACGCCATGCTGGTGGTCGGCGCGCACTACGACACCGTGTCGGGCAGTCCCGGCGCCGACGACAACGCCAGCGGCGTTGCCGCGCTGCTGGAGATCGCGCGCGGCTTCGCAGATCTGACGCCGGCGCTGACGGTGCGGTTCGTCGCGTTCGTGAACGAGGAGCCGCCGTTCTTCATGACGCGGCGACAGGGCAGCATGGTCTATGCCGCCCGTGCCCGCGACGGCGGCGAGGATATCCGTCTGATGGTGTCGCTGGAGATGCTGGGCTATTTCAGCGACGATCTCGGCAGCCAGAAGTATCCCCCGTTTTTCCGCTGGTTCTACCCGAACCGCGGCAACTTCCTGGGCTTCGTCAGCAATTTTCGCTCCCGCGCAGCCATGCGCCGGGCGGCACGGATCTTCCAGCGGGAGTCGGATCTGCCGCTTGAGCACCTGGCGACCCTGGCCCTGATACCGGGCGTCAGCTGGAGCGACCATCGCTCGTTTTGGCGGCACGGTTATCCGGCTTTCATGGCCACCGACACGGCGTTCTATCGCAATCCCGACTATCACACGTCCCGGGACACGCCCGACAAGTTGTCCTATGTCGAGCTGGCGCGGGCGACGGACGGCCTGTTTCGCACGTTCGCCGTGCTTGCCGACGAATTGCGCGCGGACTAACGCCGCAGTCGTTTCAAGCCGTCAGCACGTTTCGGTATCGGTCGTCGTCTGAAGCGGCGCCTGCTTCAGGAGCGCGATGACCTCGTCGTCGTCGGTTTGCGTGAAGTCGGCATAGTGGCGGCCGATCGCATGGAACGGCGCGGGCGTCGCCAAGCAGACGATGTCATCGACCTCGGCGCGCAGACGGTCCAGCGTATCGCGCGGCGCGACGGCGGTCGCGAGCACCAGCCGCGCCGGCTTACGCCGCCGAATGGCGCGCAGGGCGGCGCGAACGGTGGCGCCGGTGGCGATGCCATCATCGACCACGATGGCCACATGGCCCGTGATGTCGGCGCGCGGCCGGTCGCCGAGATAGAGCTGCCGGCGACGGTCGATCTCGCGGGACTGCCGTGTCGCTTCGTCTTGCAGATAGTCTTCGGTTACGTGCAGGCTGGCGGCGATCACCTCGTTGACCACGGTTTCGGGCTCATCGCCGTCAACCACGGCGGCAACCGCCAGCTCGGGCTGGTTCGGCGCGCCGATTTTTCGCACCAAGGCGAGGTCGAACGGGGCGTCTAGAGATTTCGCGATTTCGAATCCAACGGGAACGCCGCCGCGGGGCAGCGCGAGCACGACCGGCCTTTGGTCCCTGAAACGAGCGAGGCGTTCGGCCAGTCGGCGGCCAGCGTCACGACGATCCGCGAACAGCGAAGAAACCATGCCGCTGCTCACTGACGAAAATGGTTGTGGAACCAGCGGCACGTCAAATGGATGACGGTGTCGAGCGCGCCGGGTTCCTCGAACAGGTGCGTGGCGCCCGGAACGATGCGCAGCTCTTTCTCGCAATTCAGTCGCGCAAAGGCGTCGCGGTTGCGATCGAGCACGGCCTCGTCCCACTCGCCGACGATCAGCAGCGTCGGTGCGGTGACGTCCGACAGCGCATCGATAGCCATGGCTGGCCGACCGCTGCGGGAGACCACGGCGCGGATGTCGTGCTTGCCGAGCGTAGCGGCGGTAAGCGCCGCGGCGGCACCGGTGCCGGCGCCGAAGTAGCCAAGACGAAGCCCACTTGTGCGCTGGTATTCGGCGGCCCAGTTAGAGGCGGACAACAGGCGTTGAGCGAGCAGCGGGATGTCGGACAGGTTGGCGCGGATTTCGGTTTCTGACACGGACAGGAGGTCGAGCAGCAGCGTTGCCATTCCCGCGCGCTGCAATCCTCTTGCGACATAGGTGTTGCGCGGGCTCAAGCGGTTGCTGCCGCTGCCGTGCGCGAACACGATGACGGTATCAGCGTCGTCGGGCACGGTGAGGATCCCCGGGAGCCCGTGCGGCGGGATCTGTACGGGCTTGTCGGTCGCTTTCCGGCGAACGGACTCCGGGATGTCAGCGTCCAGGCTCATGGCGTCGTCCCCAAATTGTACGATGTCGCGCGCGTTGATCGGCATTCAATTTTGATGCCCATACTGGCGATGGGCATGCCAGTGCGTCATTGACCCAGATCACGGGCGATTGCTCCGGCGTGTCGCTGGATTCGCGTGCGGGTTGTTTTCCGCTTACGGCTCTCCGGAAGGGAAGGCTCTTGACTTCGGTTAAGGGACTTCCGGGGCGGTTCTGATCTGGTGCTGACACGATGGTGACGGCGACGCGGGCCCGACGCAGCACTCGCGGCATGACGCTTTTTGCCCTTGGCTTCCGGCCCTTCTTTCTCGGCGCTGGCCTTTGGGCGGCGTTGGGCGTGCCTGCCTGGCTTTGGATGTTGAGTGCCGGACACGATCCGGGCGGCCCGCTGGCGCCGCTCGCTTGGCATGTCCACGAAATGATCTTCGGCTATACCAGCGCCGTAATCGCCGGTTTCGCGCTGACGGCGATCCCGAACTGGACCGGCCGGCTACCTGTCGCGGGTCCGCCGTTGGCGGCGCTGTTCGGCCTTTGGCTTGCCGGCCGCGCCGCGCTGGCCGCGCCGTGGCTTGGCCATCCGTTCGCCGCCGCCGTCGACGCGGCGTTTCTGTTCGTGCTGGCCGGTGTCGCCTGGCGCGAAATCGCCGCCGGCGGCAACTGGCGGAACCTGCCGGTCTGCCTGCTGATCACGCTGATCGCCGTCGCCAATGCCGGTTTTCACGCTGGGGTCGCAGCGGGATGGGACGACGGCGTGGCGGTCAGAGCGGCGCTGGCGACGATCGTCATGCTGATCGGCCTGATCGGCGGCCGTATCACGCCGAGCTTCACACGGAACTGGATGGCGAAGCGGCAGCCAAGCCGCCTGCCGGCGCCGGTCAGCCGTTTCGATGGCCTTTGTCTGGCGGCGTTGGGCGCCGGGCTCGTGGCCTGGATCGTCGCGCCGGCGGCGATCTCCGTCGGCATCGGTCTCTTGGCCATCGGCATCCTGCACATTCTGCGCCTGGCGCGTTGGCGAGGCTGGGCGACCGCGGCAGAGCCCTTGGTGCTGGTGCTCCATGTCGGCTATCTCTGGCTGCCGGCGTCGATGATCCTTCTGGGGCTATCGGCGTTGCCGGGCACCGGAATCGATGCATCTTCGGCCCTGCATGCCGTCACGGCGGGCCTGATCGGGACGATGACGCTGGCGGTGATGACGCGTGCCACCCTCGGCCATTCCGGCCGGGCGCTGACCGCCGGGCCCGCGACCGTCTCCATCTACGGTCTGGTGACCGGTGGCGCGATCCTGCGCGTGGCCGCGTCCTATCTGCCGGTCGACTATCTGACGACGGTCGGGTTCGCGGGCGCCCTTTGGAGTGTGGGCTTCGCCCTGTTCGTCATCGTTTACGGACCGATGCTGCTGTTTCGCCGCCCGGCGCGGTCCGCGGCCTAGCGTCAAGCGGCCGGCGTCAGATTGCGGGATCGTCGATGAGGGGATTGGGCTTCGCCAGAACTTCGAGGTCGGTCAGGTTCGATAACTCGATCTCGGCGCCGTTCACGACCACGCCGTAGGGCCTCAGCGTGCCGAAGGCGCGGGACAGATTCTCCGGAGTCATGCCCAGGCGGCCGGCCAGCGTCCGCTTGTCGGTCTCCAGGGTCAGGCGGCCGCCGCTGCCCTGGTTTGCGTGCAGACGAATCAGGTAGTTCGCCAGACGCTCGGCGCCCGAGCGCAGCTTCAGGTCCTTCTGCGCCTTGACGACCGCTCGATAACAGGACGCGAGCTCGAGAATGATCGCGCGGTCGAAGTCCGCGTCGCGCTCCATCACGCCCCGGATGTCCTCGGCGGGAATCAGCAGGATGCGCGATTTCTCCAGCGTCCGCGCCGACATCAGATAGGGGGCGTCCTTCAGGACGGCGGCCAGGATGAAGGTCGACACCGGCTTGACGACAGCCATCGTCGTCTCGCGGCCATTCGATTGAGCGAACAGCTCGACGATGCCTTCGACGACGACATGCAGGAAATCCGCCGTTTCGCCCTCGGTGATCAGCTGCACCTGCGGCGGGAAGGTCTGCAGGTAGGCGACGCGCATCAGGTCGGCGAAATTCGCCGCGTCCATGCCGGCAAACAACGGCAGGGTCCTGACGTCCTGCTGGTCCTCCTGGCGCATCGCCGATCCTTGTCCCGACTCGACGGCATTTGAACCCGCGGCTTGATAATTATCAAGTCGAGATGGGCAAACCGTTGCGCGGCGTGCTGCGGCAGTCAAGCGGCCCCGGCAAGTGCTTGGGATCGCGGTTTATTTCGCGCGTTCCCGCGGCGGGAATTGACTTCAGTCAAGCGAATCCGTGCGTTCGGCCCCAATGCTCTCGGTCGAGATACGCGGTTTTCGACAAGCCGCCAGCTGCGAACGGGGGTGGGAGATATGCAACACCTGCACGAGGTCACGCGGGCGCAACAGAACAAAGTGCTCGGCATGAGCACGCTGGCCTTCACGGTCTGCTTCGCCGTCTGGACGATCTTCTCGATCATCGGCGTGCGCATCAAACAGGATCTGGGCCTGAGCGACACGGAGTTCGGGCTGCTGGTGGGAACGCCGATCCTGACGGGGTCGCTCAGCCGCATCTTCCTCGGCATCTGGACCGACCAGTATGGCGGGCGCATCGTCTATTTCCTGACCATGGTGCTGGCGGCGGCGGCCACGTTCCTGCTGTCCTACGCCACGACCTACGAGATGATGCTGGTCGCGGCGCTTGGCGTCGGCCTGGCGGGCGGCTCGTTCGCGGTCGGCATCGCCTACGTTTCGAAGTGGTATCCGAAGGAGAAGCAGGGCACCGCGCTCGGCATCTTCGGCGCCGGCAACGTCGGCGCGGCGGTGACCAAGTTCACCGCGCCGTTCGTGCTGGTCGCCTTCGGCTGGCAGATGGTGGCCCAGGTCTGGGCCGTTGGGCTGGTGATCATGGCCGTCGTCTTCTGGTTCACCACCGAGGACGATCCGGAGCTCGCCTCGCGCAAGCAGCGCGGCGAGCGGGCCCGCGGCGCCTTCCTGCAGATCGAGCCATTGAAGTACCAGCAGGTCTGGCGGTTCGCGATCTACTACTTCTTCGTCTTCGGCGCCTTCGTCGCGCTGGCGCTGTGGCTGCCGCGGTATCTGGTCGGCGTCTACGATCTCGACATCAAGACGGCCGGCGTGCTGGCGGCGTTCTATTCGGTGCCGGCCTCGATCTTCCGCGCCTATGGCGGTTATCTCTCCGACAAGTACGGCGCCCGGACGATCATGTATTGGACCTTCGGGGTCTCGGCGCTGTGCTGCTTCCTGCTTTCCTATCCGGACACGCAGTATGTCGTGAAAGGTATCTCGGGGCCGATCAGCTTCGAGATCGGCATGGGCCTGATACCGTTCGTGGCGCTGGTCTTCATCCTCGGCTTCTTCATGAGCCTGGGCAAGGCCGCGGTCTACAAGCACATCCCGGTCTACTACCCCGATCACGTCGGCTCGGTCGGCGGTCTGGTCGGCATGATCGGCGGCCTGGGCGGCTTCGTCCTGCCGATCGCCTTCGGCGCCATGAACGACCTGACCGGCGTCTGGACCAGTTGCTTCATGCTGCTGTTCCTGCTGGTCGCCGTGGCCGTGGTCTGGATGCACTTCGCCATCCTGCGCATGGAGAAGCGCGCCGCCGCCGAGCAACTGGCGAGCCTGCCGCAACTGCCCGAACTGGCGCATGTGCACGGGCCCGAGCACGAGGGCGCGCTCGGTCCGGGCGGCGGCCAAGCGGAAGCGACGGACCGCGCCATGCAATCCGGCGAAATGAAGCCGGCGCAATAACAGCCACCGGGGCGCCATGCCCGCAGGAGAAAGCGAAATGGCAAGCATCGACGAAACCACGTTCCGCAAGGGACACACGCTGATCGAATGGCAACCCGACGACCCCGGCTTCTGGCAGGCGAACGGCCGCAGGATCGCGTCCAAGAACTTGTGGATCTCGATCCCCTGCCTGCTGCTGGCCTTCTCAGTCTGGCTGGTCTGGAGCGTGGTCGTCGCCAAGCTGCCGGCGATCGGTTTCGACTACACGACCGAGCAATTGTTCCTGCTGGCGGCGCTGCCGGGCCTGTCGGGCGCAACGCTCAGGATCTTCTATTCCTTCATGGTGCCGATCTTCGGCGGGCGCCTGTGGACCAGTTTGTCGACGGCCTCGCTGCTGGTGCCGGCTGTCGGCATCGGCTTCGCCGTGCAGAACCCTGACACGCCCTACGTGCTGTTCCTCGCTCTGGCGCTGCTTTGCGGATTCGGCGGCGGCAATTTCGCCTCGTCCATGGCCAACATCAGCTTCTTCTACCCCAAAACCGAGAAGGGCCACGCGCTGGCGCTCAACGCCGGGCTCGGCAACGCCGGCGTCAGCGTGATGCAATTCGTCGTGCCGCTCGTCATCACGGCGGGCGTGTTCGGCGCCATCGGCGGCGAGCCGCAGGTGACCGGCGCGGGCGATCGGCTGTGGCTGCAGAATGCGGGCTTCATCTGGGTGCCGTTTCTCATCGTCACGTCGCTCGCCGCCTGGTTCGGCATGGACGACATCGCCAGCGCCAAGGCCTCGTTCAAGGAACAGTCGATCATTTTCAAGCGGGCGCACAACTGGATCATGTGCGTGCTCTACACCGGGACTTTCGGCTCGTTCATCGGCTATTCGGCGGGCTTCCCCCTGCTGGCGAAGACCCAGTTTCCCGACGTTAACTCACTGCAGTTCGTCTTCCTCGGACCGCTCGTCGGCGCGCTCAGCCGTGCCGCCACAGGCTGGGTGTCGGACAAGTATGGCGGCGGCCGGGTCACCTTCTGGGTCTTCCTGCTGATGATCGCCGCGGTCGGCGGGGTGCTGTTCTTCCTCGGCATCAAGGATACGCCGGGCGCCTTCTGGGGCTTCTTCGCCATGTTCATGCTGTTGTTCTTCTGCACGGGCGTCGGCAATGCGTCCACGTTCCAGATGATCCCCACGATCATGCGGCAGGAGGTCAAGCGCCTGATGCCGGAACTGGACGAAAGCGAATTCCTGCGCCAGGCCGAGCGCGAGTCGGCCGCCATCATCGCCTTTACCTCGGCGATCGCGGCCTATGGCGCCTTCTTCATCCCCGAAGCCTACGGCACCTCGATCGAGCTGTCGGGCGGGCCGGAGTTGGCGCTCTATGCCTTCATGGCGTTTTACGGACTGTGCGTCGTCACGACCTGGTTTTTCTACACCCGGGCCAAGGCCCCGGTGCCGTGCTGACGCTGGGCTAAAGGAATATCGATATGAGCCAACTCCTCGACCGGCTGAACTTCTTCTCCAACCGCAACATCGGCGACTTCGCCGACGGCCACGGCGTCACCACGCGCGAGGACCGGAGCTGGGAAGACGGCTACCGCCAGCGCTGGGCGCATGACAAGGTCGTGCGCTCGACGCACGGGGCCAACTGCACCGGCTCCTGCTCCTGGAAGATCTACGTCAAAGGCGGGATCGTCACCTGGGAGACGCAGCAGACCGACTATCCGCGCACGCGGCCTGACCTGCCGAACCACGAGCCGCGCGGCTGCTCGCGGGGCGCCAGCTACAGCTGGTACCTCTATTCGGCGAACCGGGTGAAGTACCCGCTGGTGCGTTCGCGGCTGGTCAAGCTCTGGCGCGAGGCGCGCAAGACCTTGAGCCCCGTCGCCGCCTGGGCCTCGATCGTCGAGAACCCGGCGAAGCGGGCGTCCTACACCCGCAAGCGCGGGCTCGGCGGTTTCGTGCGCTCGCACTGGGACGAGGTCAACGAGATCATCGCTGCGGCGAACGCCTACACGGCCAAGACCTACGGGCCGGATCGGGTGATCGGCTTCTCGCCGATTCCGGCCATGTCGATGGTCTCGTACGCCGCCGGCTCGCGCTATCTGTCGCTGATGGGCGGCGTCTGCATGTCGTTCTACGACTGGTACTGCGACCTGCCGCCGGCCTCGCCGCAGACCTGGGGCGAGCAGACCGACGTGCCCGAGAGCGCCGACTGGTACAACTCCGGCTTCCTGATGCTCTGGGGCTCGAACGTGCCGCAGACCCGGACGCCGGACGCGCACTTCTATACCGAAGCCCGCTACAAGGGCACGAAGTCGGTCGTCGTCAGCCCGGACTATTCCGAGGCCGCCAAGTTTTCCGACGTCTGGCTGCATCCGAAGCAGGGCACCGACGCGGCGCTGGCCATGGCCATGGGCCATGTAATCCTGCGCGAATTCCATATCGACCGCCAGGCGGAATACTTCGAAAGCTATGCGCGGCAATACACCGACATGCCGATGCTGGTGCGGCTGGTCAAGAAGGACGGCCACTACGTGCCCGACCGCTTGCTGCGCGCGTCCGATTTCGCGGGCGATCTCGACCAGGCCAACAACCCGGACTGGAAGACCGTCGCCATCGACCGCAGCAGCGGCGCGACCGTGGTGCCCAACGGCTCCGTCGGTTTCCGCTGGGGCGAGGAAGGCAAGTGGAACCTCGAGCAGAAGGAGGCCGGCGGCAACGACACCGACCTGCTGCTGACGCTGATCGGCGATACGGACCGGGACGACGCGGCCGACGTCGGCTTCCCCTATTTCGGCAACCGCGAGCACGACTACTTCGAGGGCACGGACCATCCGGACGTGCTGGTGCGCAAGGTGCCGGTGAAGGCGATGACGTTGAAGGACGGCGAGGCGATGGTGGCGACGGTCTTCGACCTCTTTGTCGCCAACTACGGTCTCGACCGCGATCTCGGCGGCCAATACGTCGCCAAGGATTATGCCGAGAACGTGCCTTATACGCCGGCCTGGGCCGAGAAGATCACCGGCGTGCCGGCTGATCAGATCACCGCCGTCGCGCGCGAGTTCGCCCGCAACGCCGAGAAGACCAACGGCAAGTCCATGGTCATTCTCGGCGCCGGTCTGAACCACTGGTACCACATGGACATGAACTACCGGGGGATCATCAATCTCCTGGTGATGTGCGGCTGCGTCGGCCAGTCCGGCGGCGGCTGGTCGCACTATGTGGGTCAGGAAAAACTGCGCCCGCAGACGGGTTGGTTGCCGCTCGCCTTCGGGCTCGACTGGGGCCGGCCGCCGCGGCACATGAACTCGACCTCGTTCTGGTACGCGCATACGGATCAATGGCGCTACGAGGCGCTGGGCGTGGACGAGATCCTGTCGCCGACCGCGCCGGAAGGCCCGTGGGACGGCGCGCTGATCGACTACAACGTGCGCGCCGAGCGCATGGGCTGGCTGCCGTCGGCGCCGCAGCTCAAGGCCAATCCGCTGACCATCGCCAAGGCGGCCGAGCAGGCCGGCAAGGCGCCGAAGGACTATGTCGTGGATGCGCTGACGTCAGGCGACCTGCAGATGTCCTGCGAGGACCCGGACGATCCGGCCAACTGGCCGCGCAACCTGTTCGTCTGGCGCTCGAACCTGCTGGGCTCGTCCGGCAAGGGCCACGAATACTTCCTGAAGCACCTGCTCGGCACGTCGCACGGCGTCATGAACCAGGACCTGGGCGCGCAGGGCGAGGCCAAGCCGAAGGAAGTCGCCTGGCATGACGACGCGCCGGAGGGCAAGCTCGACCTGCTGGTCACGCTCGACTTCCGCATGTCCACGACCTGCGTCTATTCCGACATCGTGCTGCCGACCGCGACCTGGTACGAGAAGAACGACCTTAACACGTCGGATATGCATCCGTTCATCCACCCGCTGACCGGCGCGGTGGACCCGGTCTGGGAATGCCGGTCGGACTGGGACATCTACAAAGGCATTGCCAAGACCTTCTCCGAGGTCGCGCCGGAGGTGCTGGGCGTCGAGCAGGACGTCGTGCTGGTGCCGATCCTGCACGACACGCCGGCGGAGATCGCGCAGGCGCTCGACGTCAAGGACTGGAAGCGCGGCGAGATCGAGCCGCAGCCGGGCAAGACTATGCCGCAGATCGCCGTGGTCGAGCGCGACTATCCGAACCTCTACAAACGCTTCACGGCGCTCGGCCCGTTGATGGAAAAGCTTGGCAACGGCGGCAAGGGCATCACCTGGAACACCGCGCACGAGGTCGAGAACCTGGGCGCGCTGAACGGCGTCGTCACCGAGGACGGGCCGACGAAAGGCATGCCGCGCATCGAGACCGACATCGATGCCACCGAGGTGATCCTGATGCTGGCGCCGGAGACCAATGGCGAGGTCGCGGTGAAGGCCTGGGAATCGCTGTCGAAGAATACCGGCCGCGACCACAGCCATCTCGCCGTGCCCAAGGAGGACGAAAAGATCCGCTTCCGCGACGTCGTCGCGCAGCCGCGCAAGATCATCTCGTCGCCGACCTGGTCCGGTCTGGAATCCGAGAAGGTCTGCTACAACGCCGGCTACACCAACGTGCACGAGCGCATTCCCTGGCGCACGCTGAGCGGCCGGCAGCAGCTCTATCAGGACCATCTCTGGATGCGGGCCTTCGGCGAGGGTTTCTGCGTCTACCGCCCGCCGGTCGACCTGAAGACGGTAAAGCCGATCATCGATCAGAAGCCGAACGGCCAGGGGCAAGTGGTGCTGAACTTCATCACCCCGCACCAGAAGTGGGGCATCCACTCGACCTATACCGACAACCTGATGATGCTGACGCTGAACCGCGGCGGGCCGGTGGTCTGGATCTCCGAGGTCGACGCCAGGAAGGCCGGCATCGAAGACAACGACTGGGTCGAGGCCTACAACGTCAACGGCGCGCTGACCGCCCGCGCGGTGGTGTCCCAGCGCATGCGCGAGGGCACGATCTTCATGTACCACGCGCAGGAGAAGATCGTGAACACGCCGGGCTCGGAGACGACCCGGCAGCGCGGCGGCATCCACAACTCGGTGACCCGCGCCATCGTCAAGCCGACCCACATGATCGGCGGCTACGCGCAGCAATCCTACGGCTTCAACTATTACGGCACGGTGGGCTCGAACCGCGACGAGTTCGTCATTGTCCGCAAGATGGACAAGGTCGACTGGCTCGACCGCCCGGCGCCGGCCAGCATGGAGGCGGCAGAATGAAAGTCCGCGCGCAAATCGGCATGGTGCTGAATCTCGACAAGTGCATTGGCTGTCACACCTGCTCGGTCACCTGCAAGAACGTCTGGACCAACCGGGAAGGCATGGAATACGCCTGGTTCAACAACGTCGAGACCAAGCCCGGCATCGGCTATCCCAAGGAGTGGGAGAACCAGAAACGCTGGAACGGCGGCTGGGAACGGACATCGGGCGGCAAGCTGCAGCCGAAGATGGGCGCCAAGTGGCGCATCCTGGCGAAGATCTTCGCCAACCCTGATCTGCCCGAGATCGACGACTATTACGAGCCCTTCACCTTCGACTACGCGCACTTGCAGAACGCGCCCGAGCTCGAGGCCACGCCGACGGCCCGGCCGCGCTCGCTGATCACCGGCGAGCGCATGGAGAAGATCGAGTGGGGACCGAACTGGGAGGAAATTCTGGGCGGCGAGTTCGCCAAGCGCTCGAAGGATTACAACTTCGAGGGCGTCGAGAAGGAGATCTACGGCCAGTTCGAGAACACCTTCATGATGTACCTGCCGCGGCTCTGCGAGCATTGCCTGAACCCGACCTGCGTCGCGGCCTGTCCCTCGGGCGCCATCTACAAGCGCGAGGAAGACGGCATCGTCCTGATCGATCAGGAGAAATGCCGAGGCTGGCGCATGTGCGTCTCGGGCTGTCCCTACAAGAAGATCTACTACAACTGGTCGAGCGGTAAGTCGGAGAAGTGCATCTTCTGCTATCCGCGTATCGAGGCCGGGCAGCCGACGGTCTGCTCGGAGACCTGCGTCGGCCGCATCCGCTATCTCGGCGTGCTGCTCTATGACGCCGACCGCATCGAGCAGGCGGCGTCCGCGCCGGATGCGTGCGACCTCTACGACGCGCAGCTAGGCATCTTCCTCGATCCGAACGATCCTGAGGTCATCGCCCAGGCCCAGGCCGACGGCGTGCCGGAGGCCTGGCTCGCGGCCGCGAAAGCGTCGCCCGTCTACAAGATGGCGATGGATTGGAAGGTGGCGTTCCCGCTGCATCCGGAGTACCGCACGCTGCCCATGGTCTGGTACGTGCCGCCGTTGTCGCCGATCCAGTCGGCGGCCGAGGCCGGTCAGATCGGCGTCGAGAACGAACTGCCGGACGTGCGTTCGCTACGCATTCCGGTGCGCTATCTCGCCAACCTGCTGACGGCCGGCAAGGAGGAGCCGGTGGTGCAAGGGCTGGAGCGCATGCTGGCCATGCGCGGCTATATGCGGTCGAAGACCATCGACGGCGTTATCGACGAGGCGATCGCCGCGCGCGTTGGCCTGACCCCGCAACAGATCGAGGACATGTACCACGTGATGGCGATCGCCAATTACGAGGATCGGTTTGTCATTCCAACGTCGCACCGCGAGGTCGGCGAGGACGCCTACGATCTGCGCGGCGGTTGCGGGTTTTCCTTCGGCAACGGCTGCTCGGAAGGCATGAGCGAAACGAGCCTGTTCGGCGGCCCGACCCGCAAGAAGACGGTCGAAACCCCGACGGAGGTGTTCTGATGGCCGATACCTTCAAAGTCCTGTCGCTGCTGCTCAGCTATCCGAGCGAGGAGCTCGCCGCCGGCGCGTCGGAGCTGAAAGGCGTGCTCGACACCGAGGGGCTGGTGCCGGGCCGCTTTCGGGCGCGGCTCTACAAGCTGATCGATGAGTTGGGCACGCGCGATCTGTTCGATCTGCAGGAGCGTTACGTGCTGCTGTTCGACCGCAGCCGGTCGCTATCGCTGCACCTGTTCGAGCATCTGCATGGCGAGAGCCGCGACCGCGGCCAGGCCATGGTCGATCTGATGCGGCATTACGAACGGCATGGTCTGCGGATCGAAGCGAAGGAACTGCCGGACTACCTGCCGCTGTTCCTGGAGTTCCTGTCGACCCGGCCGGTGGACGAGGCCCGCGCGCTGCTGGCCGAGCCAGTACATATCCTGTCGGCGCTGGCAGCGCGGCATCGCAAGCGCAAGAGCGCCTACGCCATCGTCTTCCGGGTTCTGGAGGCATTGGCACGGGGAAAGGCGAGCGCGGAAGCGACGGCCAGTCTGCTGACCGAACCGGAGGACGATCCTGACGACCTCGCGGCGCTGGACCGCGTCTGGGAGGCAGAAGCCGTCACCTTCGGCCCCGGCGCGGCCGCGCCCGACGGCGGCTGCCCCGCGGCGCGCGACCTGCTGGCCCGCATGGACCCGCCCCAAACCCCATCTCAGGGAGGCTGACCGATGGCCGAGTTTCTCAACGCCTTCTTCTTCGGCATCTATCCGTACATCTGCCTGGCGATCATGATCCTGGGCTCGATCTTCCGCTACGAGCGCGAGCCTTATACCTGGCGCTCCGGCTCCAGCCAGCTGTTGCGCCGCCGGCAGCTCATGATCGGCTCGAACCTGTTCCATGTCGGCATCCTGTTCCTGTTCCTCGGCCACTTCGTCGGCCTGCTGACGCCGCACTGGCTCTACGCACCGATCATCAGTGCGGAAGCGAAGCAGCTGCTGGCGGTCGTCGCCGGCGGCATCGCCGGCGTGATCTGCTTTATCGGCCTGACCATGCTGTTGCACCGGCGGCTGTTCGATCCGCGGATCCGCGTCACCACCACGTTCAGCGATCTCGCCATCCTGATCATTCTCTGGGTTCAGCTCGTGCTGGGTCTGGTGACGATCCCGTATTCACTGTCGCATGCCGACGGCAGCGTGATGCTGCGCCTGTCGGAATGGGCCCAGCGCATCCTCACCTTCCGCGGCGATGCCGCAGAGTTGGTGGCCGGTCTGGCCTGGCCCTATCAGATCCACCTGATCCTGGGGCTGACGATCTTCCTGCTGTTCCCGTTCAGCCGCCTGGTGCATATCTGGAGCGCGCCGGTCCGCTACCTCTGGCGGCCGGGCTATCAGATCGTGCGGTCGCGGGCCGGTCGCGCGTCAGCAAGGTAGCCGCCATGACGGACGTCCAGGTCAACGGCACCCGGATTGTCGACGCGGCGATCCTGGCCGAGGCGCAGCACCATCCGGCGGCATCCCCAAGCGAAGCCGTAGCCGCGGCGACGGAAGCGCTTGTGGTGCGCGAGTTGCTGCTGCAGGAGGCCGCGCGACAGTCGCTGACGCCGGAACCTGATGTCGATGACGAGGGCCGGCGCGAAACGGAAGACGAGGCGCTGATCCGGCAGTTGCTGGCGGCCGAGATCGCCGTGCCGGCGGCGGACGTCGAGACCTGTCGCCGCTACTACGACAACAACCCCGGTCGTTTCCGCAGCCCCGACCTTTATGAGGCGGCGCATATCCTGTTTGCTGCCGATCCGAACGACGGCGAGGCCTATGATGAGGCCGTTGCATCGGCCGAGCAGACCATCGCCGTCCTGCAACAGGATCCCGGCAGTTTCGCGGCGATCGCCGGTTCGCGCTCGGACTGTGTGTCGGGCCGGCAGGGCGGCCGGTTGGGCCAGGTCGGGCGGGGCGACACGGTGCCGGAGGTCGAGACCTTTCTCGTCGCGCTGGAACAGGGGCAGCTCTGTCCGGTGCCGGTCAAGAGCCGGTACGGCGCACATGTGCTGCGGCTCGACCGCAAGATCGACGGCCGGCGGCTGCCGTTCGAGGCAGTGCGGGACCGTATCGCCGACTATCTGCAGGAGGCGAGTTGGCGCCGCGCGGTCGCGCAGTACATCAAGCTGCTGGCCGGCCGGTCACGCATTGAAGGCATTGAACTCGAGGCCGCGACGAGCGCTCTCGTGCAATGAACGGACGGGCGGGAAGGGAGGTGCGACATGATGACGGCGTTGGCGCAGCGGCGTTACATCGAGACGATCCCCGACACGCTCCTGCAGGAACCGCTTAACTTTATCTTCGCCGACCATTACCGGCAGCGCGTGGTTTGCACGCTGCTTGAAGAGCTGGCCGACGCCGCGACGCTCGATGCCGCCAAGGCCGAGGAGGTCGTCGACTTCCTGGCCAACGATATGGTCCGCCACGTCCTCGACGAGGAGGAGGACCTGTTCCCGTTGCTGCGTCGCCGCTGTGCGCCTGAGGACGAGATCGAGGCGATTCTGGATAAGCTTGCCCTGGAGCATACGGCGGATGAGCGGCTGGGCCGCGATCTCGTTGTCGCGATCGGCGCGCTGATCGCCAACGGCACGGCGCCGAGAATACGTCCGAAGGTCCGGGAAATGATGCTGGCTTTCGCGCGCAGCCAGCGGCGCCATCTGATGGTCGAGAACAATATCGTTCTGCCCATTGCGCGGACGCGCCTGGTCGAAGCCGATATCGCCAACCTGGCTCGGCGGATGGCGGCCCGGCGCGGTGTCGCGATCGCTGCCGTGCTGGACGGCTGACCGTCCGCAATTCGCATTGGCGTCCACGTCAACTCCCTGATCGGCGCATTTTACCCGGCGCCGGTACGGCGTCGCCGACGGTTAATCGTTTGTTTACCAAGCCCATTTACACATTCTCAACGAATGGGACTCGTTGCGGCCGTCCCACCGGTTGAGGCCTGAGACGGCGTTTGCGTCGCCGAATCTGGCTTAAGACCGATGCAACGCGGGACGGCGGCAGCACCTGTCGGCCGAGGAATGCAGCCGATCCGCGAGGCACGGGTACACGTCGAGACATGCTTTCCGAGACCTTCAAACGCACCTTGAACCGCGCACGGTCGCTCGTGGTTTCGCATGGTCTGGATTTCATCACATCGGAGCATCTGCTCCTGGCTTTAACCGACGATCCGGACGCCCTGCCGGTCTTCGCCTGTCGCGGCATTGACATCGACGCGCTACGCGCGGATCTGATCGAGAATTTCGACGACGATCCGGAAGAAGAACTGCCGCGCGATCTGTCCGACGGTGCGCATGCGCTTTACCTCACGGCGGAAATCCGCCGCGTGATCAGTCGGGCGGCGGCGCTGGTCAAGCGCGAAGGCGGCAGCGTGACCGGCGAGCACGTGGTGGCCGCAATGCTGTGCGAGCATCAGGGGCGTGCGGCGAAGCTGATGAACAAGTGGCAGATGTACGGCCTGGAGCTACCGCCGCCGTCCGATGCCGACGAGATCGGTGGAGCCCGTATCCTGCCGGAAAACGTCGACGAGGATCAGGCATCCGAGATGCCGGATGACGCTGCCGATGCGCTCGACGCCTATTGCGTCGACTTGCGTCGGAAGGCGCTTGCCGGACGCGTCGATCCCGTGATCGGCCGCGATGACGAGATCCGGCGAACCATCGGCGTTCTCTGCCGGCGCACCAAGAACAACCCGATCTTCGTCGGCGATCCCGGCGTCGGCAAGACCGCCATCGTCGAAGGCCTGGCACAAAGGATCGTTGACGGCACGGTGCCGGAGGTTCTGTTTGGCACCACGATCTATGCGCTCGACATGGGCGCGCTGTTGGCGGGCACGCGTTACCGCGGCGATTTCGAGGCGCGCCTGAAAGCCGTGATCGCCGAGCTCGGGCAGCGGGACCGGGCGGTATTGTTCATCGACGAGATTCACACGATTGTCGGCGCCGGCGCCATTTCGGGCGGCGCCATGGACGCCGCCAATCTCCTGAAGCCAGCGCTGCAGGACGGCAGCGTGCGTTGCATCGGCGCGACCACGTATCAGGAATACCGCGCCCATTTCGACAAGGACCGGGCGCTGGTTCGCCGCTTTCAGAAGATCGATGTCGCGGAGCCGAACGAGGATGACGCGGTGCGAATTCTGGCCGGCGCCAAGTCTCGTTACGAACGGCACCACGGTGTGCGCTACACCACTGGGGCGTTGCATGCGGCGGTCGCGTTGACGACGCGGCATCTGGGCGACCGCAAGCTGCCGGACAAGGCCTTCGACGCGATCGACGAGGCGGCTGCGCAGCAGATGCTGAAGCCGAAATCGAAGCGGCGCAGAACCATCGGCGTCGCCGACATCGAGGCGGTTGTGGCGCAGATGGCCCGGATCCCGCCAAAGTCCGTGTCGCGGGACGATCGCCAAACACTGCGCGGTCTCGAGGCCGACCTGAAATCGGTGGTCTTCGGACAGAACCCGGCGATCGACGCGCTGGCGTCGGCGATCAAGCTGTCGCGGGCTGGTCTGCGCGAACCCGACAAGCCGATCGGCAGCTATGTGTTTTCCGGTCCGACCGGCGTCGGCAAGACCGAGCTGGCGCGCCAGCTCTCGCACGCGATCGGCATCGAGCTGATCCGATTCGACATGTCGGAATATATGGAGCCGCACGCCGTCAGCCGACTGATTGGCGCGCCGCCGGGCTATGTGGGCTTCGAACAGGGCGGCCTGCTGACCGACGCGGTCGACCAGAAGCCGCACAGCGTGCTGCTGCTGGACGAGATCGAGAAGGCGCATCCAGATCTGTTCAGCCTGCTGCTGCAGGTGATGGACGCGGGCAAGCTGACCGATCACAACGGCCGGACGGTCGACTTCCGGAACGTGATCTTGATCATGACCACCAATGCCGGCGCCGCCGATATGGCCAGGCCGGCCATGGGCTTCGGCCGCGACCGGCGCGAGGGTGAGGACGACGTGGCGTTGTCCCGCCTGTTTGCGCCGGAGTTTCGCAACCGCCTCGACGCCATCGTCTCGTTCAACGCCCTGTCGCCTGATGTCATGCGGCAGGTAGTGGATAAATCTCTACTGGCGCTGGCCGCCCAGCTCGCCGACCGGGACGTCAAGATCGAGGCTACCCAGGATGTGCGCCGCTGGCTGGCGGAACGCGGCTACGATCCGACTTATGGCGCGCGGCCACTGGCGCGCCTGATCCAGGACGCGATAAAGAAGCCGCTGGCCGAGGAGCTGCTGTTCGGAAAACTTGTCGGCGGCGGAACCGTGCGGCTCGACATCGCCGGCGGCAAGCCGGTGTTTGGCCTGGCGCCGACCGATACCTGACGCAAGACCGCCTGTCGGCTACTGAACGAAGTGACGGTTGCTACGCGTGACGTCGGTATGCCGTCGGCGATAGTCTGCGCTTCTAAGGCAAACCTAATACTGCCTGAATAGCGTCACGATCCATGACGACAATACATCGACTTCACTGATGAATTGGGGATAGATCATCATGACGATAACAGTGCGACGACAGAGGCGACCGCAGCGCACCTGCCTACGCGGTGTCGACGGCGACGGTCGTTTTCGGCTCTTGGCCGCATGCGGCATTGTTCTGTTGACGTCGGTGTTCGCCGTATCGCCGGCCGCCGCTCAGAGCCTGGAAGACGTGATCCGCCAGAACGACGCGCTCCGGCAGCAGAACGAGCAGTTGATGCGGCAAAACCAACAGCTCATCAACATGATCCAGCAGAATGCCGACCGCTTGAATCGGCTGGAGGCCCAGCAGGCGCAGCAGCAGGCGACGATTGGAAAGATCGAACAGCTCGAAAGCAAGCAACAGGAGCTGGCCGCGAAGACGGCCGCGGATAGTTCGAACAGGCGGGCCGTGAGCTCAGGCAACGATAAGGTCAAGCTGACGCTGTCGGGCCAGGTAAACCGCGGCGTGCTGTATGTCGACAACGGGGATTCAGAAGAGTTCTTCCATGTCGACAACGACAACTCGTCGACCCGGGTGCGCTTCATCGGCGAGGCGCCGCTCGACGATGAATTCAAGGTCGGCACCCAGATCGAGGTGCAGTTCGAGTCCAACTCGACGGCGGCCATCCGGATCGATCAGGACAGCCCGGCCGGTCCCAACAGCTTCACCGAGCGCAAGCTGGAGCTCTACGCCGACAGCAAGACCTTCGGCCGGCTCTGGGTCGGGCAGGGCGATACCGCGTCGAACGGGACGTCGGAGCAGGACATCTCCGGTACCGGCGTGATCGCCTATTCCGGCGTCGCGGACTATGCCGGCGGCATCGCCTTCTTCGACGACCGGACGCAAAGCCTGGGGCCGCGCATCAATCAGGCCTTCAGCAACTTTGACGGCCTCAGCCGCGACGATCGGCTGCGCTACGACACGCCGAAGTTCGGCGGTTTTTTCGCCTCGACCTCGGCTGTCGATGGCGGCTCGTGGGACGTCGCCGGGCGCTTTGCCGGCGAGATCGAGGGGACGCGGATCGTCGCCGCGGCCAGCTATGCCAACGCCAGCTCGCGGCAGGGCTTCGAGCAGGTGAGCGGCTCGGCCTCGGTGTTGTTCCCCAATGGTATCAGCGTGACCGGCGCCATCGGCGAACGTGAGATCGACGGCCGCAACAGTGGCGACGATCCGGTGTTCTACTACGCCAAGCTCGGCTACACGTTCAATCCGTTGTCATTCGGCGCGACGTCGGTCGCCATTGACTACACGGCGGTCGACGATCTGGCGCAAGACGGCGATGAGTTCGCGGCTTACGGCGCGTTCCTGGTGCAGAACTTCGACAAGATCGGCACCGAGTTCTATGCCGGCGTCCGCAACCACGAGCTCGACCGCGCTGACGCCGACTTCGACGATATCTTCGCGGCGCTGACCGGCGCCCGCGTCAAGTTCTAGCGGTCGCGACGGACGACGGATGGCAGGAGCCGACGGGAACCGGGTTTCTGCATCCGTCGCCCGTCGGCCGTGCCCTAAAGAACGCAAGCCAGGTCGCCGAGATCCGTCGGGAACGACGGCATCGGCGCGGTCAGGTCGTGCGGCAGGGCGACGGCGACGTCGTCGATGCCGAGATCGGCAAGCTGATAGGGCGTGCCGTGGCGGTGTTCGAGGTGCCCGCGGCCGATAATGCCGACCAGCAGGGGCGCCACCGGCTGCCGCAGCGCGGGCAGCAGGTTGCAGGCGAAGGCGCGGTCCCAGACCTGCTGGGCGCGCACGAAGCGGTCGAACGATGGATCGTCCGGCCCCTTTGCCTGGCGCTCCCGAAAGCCGCCGCCGGTGATGTCGAACAGGTAGCGGCGATAGGCCGGTGTCGCCGGGCGGGCCGGGGTCAGGCCATCGCGTTCCGCCTCGGGCACGGCGTCCCAGCCTTCCTTGCCGATGCGGGTGACCAGCGGCCGCTCGCAGTTCAGGGCCAGCATCGGGACTTTGTAGGCATGGCAGAAGTGGAACAGCGGCAGGTATAGCGCCGGATCGAAGCGCCAGACCTCATGCCATTCCGATTGTTCGAGAAAATCTTCGACCGACAGCTTGCCGTCGACCCATTGGTCCAGCACCGGCTGTACCCGACGGGGAAACATTTCGAAGCCAAGCGCGATGTTGCCGTGTGCCGCCAGCAAGCCGGCGCTGACATGGAGCTGCCAGCGGTGGATATCGGCCCGGTCATGGGCTTCGCCAAGGCAGACCACGCGCGATCGGGCCAGCCGCGCGATCGCGAACCGCTGGTCGAGCGGTTCGCCGTTGGCCAGGTCGATCCAGGTGCCTCGGTCTAACATCCGGTCTGGCATGCGGCGTCTCGTGCGTTCGGCGGGGTCGGCGGCATCATGGCGTCCGACACCACCAGAAATCGGTCGCGCTGCCATATCCCGGCGCCTCGGGCAGCGGTACGACTTTGTCGGTCCGGTAGGCATAGCGGCGGTGGCGGCTTTGGAAACCGGGCACGGCGTAGTGGCCCCACTGCAGGGCGCGGTCGAGCAGACGCGCGGCGCGGACGCGGGCAGCATGGTCCGGCGCCGTCACCAGGGCGGTGAGAAAGTGGTCGACTGCCGGATTGTCGATCCCCAGCTTGTTGCCGCCGTCGGGGTGGACGTCGGCGCTGCCCCATAGCCTCAGTTGCTCGCGACCCGGAATCTGCGCCGGGATGTAGAAGCGGTAGACGACCTCGAAATCGCCGTCGGCAAGCCGGCTCTGATAGCTGGCCGGGTCGGCGATCCGCAGGCGGGCCTCGATGCCAAGCCGTCGTAATTGTTCCGCCCAGGCGCCGAACAGCACCTCCTGACTGTCCGAAAACGCCAAGGCGGAGAAGTCCATGCGGCGCCCGTCCCGCAACCGCCGCAGCTTTGTCGTCGCCGGGTCGGCTTCCCAGCCGGCCTGTTTCAACAGAGCGGCGGCGGCGCGGAGCTGCCGCCGGGCGCCGTCGGGCAGATCCGCATCGGCCGGCGCGAAGGCGTCGTCGTAGGCTTCCGGCGGGAACGATTGCGGAAAACGCCGCATGACCGACCGCTCGATCGCGTCCGGCGGCTCGCTGGCGGCATAGACGCTGTTTTCGAAATAGCTCGCCGTGCGTTTGAAGCCGCCCATCAGCATGGTCCGGTTGACCCATTCGAACGGCATCAGCATTGAAAGCGCCTGTCGCACCCGGACATCGGCGAACCGGTCGTCGCGCAAGTTGAAGAAGAATCCGTTCATGCCCATCGGCCACCAGGCATCGTAGGCGACCGTCGCGATTCCGCCGTTGCTGTCCGACACCTGATCGGCGGCCGTCGCCCAGCGCCGCAGATCGGCAATCTCATAGATATCGGTGTCGCCCTTCAGGAAGGCGACGAGTTCCGTGGTGGTGTCGAGATAGACCTCGAAGGCGACACGCTCGAAATTGTGCGCGCCGCGTCGTGTCGGCAGATCGTCGGCCCAGTAGTCGGCGACCCGCTGCCAGACCATCCGGCGTTGCGGTTCGACCTCGACGATGCGGTAGGGGCCGGAGCCGAGAGGCGGGTCGAGCGTGGTGGCGGCGAAGTCACGCTCGCGCCAATGGTGTTCCGGCAGGATCGGCATGCCGCCAAACGCCAGCAGCGCGACGCCGTCGACGGGTTCCTGGAAGGCGATCCTTACCGTTCGGTCATCGGGCGCGGTGACCTCGGCATGTCGCAGCAACGCACGCCAGAACGGTCGCGCGTGTTCGCGGAACAGCGCCGCGGTGAACACCACATCCGCCGATGTGATCGGCCGCCCATCGTGAAACCGGGCCTCGCGGCGAAGCGCAAATGTGGCGGACTGGCGATCCTCCGCGGCGTCGATGCTGGCGGCGACCAGGCCATAACCGGTCATGGGTTCGGACGGCGATTCCGTCAGCAAGCTGTCGTAGAGCCAGTAGTAGACGCTGAGCGGCGATCGTCCCTTGAGGATCCAGGGGTTCAGCGAGTCGAAGCCACGCCGCAACGACATCCGAAGCGTGCAGCCGCGCGGCGCGTCGGCGTTAGCGAAGGCGTAATGGGCGGCGTCGGGTCCGTAGCGCGGTTGGCCACCATCGGCGACGTAGGCGTGGCGTGGCGATGCCGTCGACGATACCGGCGCGGCCATCGCCGCAAGCGCCAGGGTCAGCCAAGCGCTCTGCACGAGGGATCTGTTCCAAAACATGCGGCAAGTCTATGGCGTCACTCTCGCTGTGTAAATGCGATTGACTCGCATTCGCATAATCAGCAAAGATCGCTTCCGAAACTAATAATAAGAATCATTCGCATTTTAATTCTCATCGCAGCCTCCCGGGTGGAGAGGCGGTGAGAAGGGGCGTGTTCGGGTAAGAAGAGGGGGATCTGACGTGACATTGCACTTACCGCGCCTGGCGGGGCGGATATGCCTGATCGGTTTGACCGCAATCGGCATGATTAATTCGGCGGTGGCACAATCGTCGGCCGACAACGAGGCGGACGCGGAAGCGAAGGCCGATGTCGTGGTCTTGCCGCCGATCACGGTTACCGCGACCCGCCGCGAGAAGACGCTGTTCGAGACGCCGTCGAACGTGACCGCCGTGACCGGCGAAGAGCTCGAGCGCCGAATGGACAACACGGTCGAGGAATTGTTCCGCTACGAGCCGGGTATCGAGGTGCCGCGGCAATCGAGCGGAACCGATCCGTTCAACAGTTCGGGCGGCATTCAGATCCGCGGTGTCGGCGGCAATCGGACGCAAGTGTTGGTCGACGGCAATCGCACGATCGAGCGCATTACGGATTCGACCCGCGACGTGGTCGACGCCAACGCCGTGAAGCAGGTCGAGATCGTGCGCGGGCCGGGATCGGTGCTGTGGGGCAGCGACGCGCTGGGCGGCGTCGTCAACTTCATCACCAAGGACCCCGACGACTACCTGCTGAGCGACCGCAACTGGGCCGTCGAAGGCAGCGCCAGCTATGCGACCGTGGATGACGCTTTCATCGAGACCGTCGCCGGCGCCTATCGCTTCAATGACGCCTTTGCCGCGTCGCTGAGCTACACCCGGCGCGACGCCGGGGAGATCGACCTGTCCAATGCCCGGACCGGCGACGATGCCATTCAGCCCTGTCCGCGCAATCCGGAAGCCACCCAATGCGATGAGTTCGATCCGACGGATATCGACTCGAACAATGTCCTGGGCAAGCTGGTCTGGGATGTGTCGCCCGACAACCGACTGCGTTTCACGGGCGAGTTTTTCGACCGCATCACGGATGTCGATCAAAACTCCGTTCTGGGCCCGTCGACGAACTTCCTCGGCATCGTCACCTCCGACATCGAGAGCTTCGAGCGTGAACAGGAGATCCGCCGATGGCGGGCGTCGATCGATCAGGATTGGGACATCGGTTTAAGATTGGTCGACAATGTTAAGTGGCAACTCACTTATTCGCCGCAGGAGGTGAACCGGTCGGGTGATCGCTTGCGCACGCTGGTGCCCAGCGGCGAGGATGAGCGGCGGCGCGACTCGCTGGACTATTCGGAAGATTTCTACGAGGCCGACATCCAGTTGATCTCTTCGTTCGATGTCATCGGCAGCCGGCACACGCTGACCTATGGCTTCGACGGCGACTATCAAGAGACGGACTACGAGCGGGTCGATGTGACCACCAACCTCACTACCGGCGTCACGACCACGGCACGCGCCGGCGGATTCAATTTCGCCAATGCGACGACACGCCGTGCCGACGCCTATCTGCAGGACGAGATCGAGCTGTTCAACGGCCGTCTGCTTCTGGTGCCGGGCGCGCGTCTCGCCTACTACAAGATCGAGCCGGACCCGGACGCCGATTACGAGATCGTGCCGGGAGCCGAGCCGCGCGACATCTCGGAAACCGACCTCCAGTTCAAATTCGGCGCCGTGGTTGACGTCTGGGGGCCGATCTCGGTCTATGGCCAATACGCCGAGGGCTTTAAGATGCCGACCGCCCAGCAGTTGTTCCAATCGCTGGACAGCCTGCCGTTCTTCGCCCTGGTGCCGAACGCGAACCTGGAGCCGGAAAGCGTGGAGAGCTACGAGGCGGGCGTGCGCGGCGACTTCGGCGGCCGCGGCTTCTTCTCGGTGAATGGCTTCTTCGCCGACTACACCGATTTCATTCGAAATTTCGTCGAGGTCGACGACCCGACGGTGTTCGGACTGCCGGCGACGGCACAGACACTGACTTACGACAATGTCGACAAGGTCGAGGTCTATGGCATCGAGGTCGCCGGCGGTTGGCGGTTCAACGAACGCTTTTCGGTCCGTGCCGCCGCATCGCATCAATGGGGCGAGGAGGAGAACGACGGCGCCGAGAGCGAGTTCAACGGCGCTTTGCCGCTCGGCGCCGTGGTCGGGCTGCGCTGGGATGAACGGCGCTATGGCTTGAGCGTCGAGTTCGTCGGCAATTTCCAGATGGATGCCAACGACGTGGATGATCCGGAAACCGAGTTCCAGCCCGACGGCTATGCCGTCTTCGACATCATTGCCGAGTGGGAGATCCATCCAAACGCGATCTTGCGCGGCGCCGTCTACAACCTGTTCGACAAGCGCTATTTCGGTCCGGAGACCGTCGGCCATCCGATAAACCGCACCGACGACATCTTGCGCACCAACCCGGTCGAGCTGCAGAGCGCGCCCGGCATCAACGCCAAGGTCGGCCTGTCGCTGCGGTGGTGACCGGCGGCCCTGGCGATACTATGTTTGTCGCATGCGCGTTCTGGTCGTCATCTGCTGTCTCGCCGTTGGCCTCTGGGCTGCGACGGCGCGCGCCGCCGTCGACGTCGTTTTCGTGCTGCCGGAGCAGTATCTCGATGCCGGTCTGTTCGACCGATTGCGGCGCGCCGATAGGGACATCACTCTTGATCGGCTTCGTCGACATCTTGAAGCCCTCGGTGCACGCGACCTGACGCCAACACAGACGCTGACCATCGAGGTGCTGGACATCGACCTGGCCGGCGAACTGCGGTGGTGGGGCGCCGGCGAGGTACGGGTGCTGCGTTCGATCAACTGGCCCAGGATCAAGCTGAGATACACGTTGGTGCGGGATAACGAGGTCGTTCTCCGCGGCGAAGAGCTGGTATCCGACCGTGCGTATCTGATGCGGCCGTCGCTGCGACGTTCGCGCGATCCATTGCGCTACGAGAAAGCGATGCTGGACGACTGGTTCCGCCGCCGCTTCAACACCGCCGGCTAGCCAAGAAAAAAGCCCCCGGCCGATGCCGGCCGGGGGCGGTTGTTTTCAGTAATCGAACGCGATTGCCGCGTCAGGCCTTTTTCAGGTCCTCCGGCGTCACCGGCAGGTGCCGGATCCGCTTGCCGGTCGCGTTATAGATCGCGTTGATGAGCGCCGGCGCATAGGGCGGCACGCCCGGCTCGCCGACGCCGCAAGGCTTCAGATCGACGAAGTCCTCGACGATATGCACCCGGACGTCCAGCGGCGCGTTCGCCATCCGGGTGACCGGATAGTCGTGGAAGTTGCTCTGATCGACCGCGCCGTTCGTCGTGGTGATCTTGCCCGCCCGCGCGACGGAGTTGCCGTAGACGGCCGCTCCCTCGATCTGCTTGCGGATGCCTTCCGGGTTGACGTAGCGGCCGCAATCGACGGCCATGTCGACCTGCGGGATGTGCAGGGTGCCGTCGTCACGGACCACCACGTGCACCGCCGCGGCCACGTAGCTGTGGAACGACCGGTGCACGGCAAGGCCCAGGCCGTGGCCCTTGGGCAGCGACTTGCCGTAGCCGGATTTCTCAGCCGCCACACGCAACGTGTTCGACAGCCGGTTCGGCATGATCGGCCAGTCCTCGATGGAGTCGCCGTAGTTCCAGTACTCCTTGACACCGTCCTTGGCGAGATCCATCTCCTCCTCGTCGCCGATCATCTCGAGCATGACCTCGAGCGGATCGCGGCCGGCCGCTTCCGCCACTTCCCACGCGAAGCAGTTCTGCGCGAAGGCGTGCTGGATGTTGTTCACCGACCGGTACCAGCCGACGCGGATCATGACGTCGGCTTCGCCGTTCTCGATGCGCATGTTCGGCACTTCGTGATACGGCGTATCGATCAGGCCGAGGCCGTACTCGATCCCGAAACCGGTCTTCTGCGCCGGATTCCACAGACCCAGGATCGACGGCCAGGCGCCGCAATGGTGCCATGCCGTAACCTTGCCCGAGGCATCGATGCCGGCTTTCATGCAGTGGGCGCTGGCGGTGTGGTAATAGCCGTTCTGGATCTCGTCCTCACGGGTCCACTGCACGCGCACCGGCGCGCCGACCATCTTCGACAGGATCGCCGCTTCGCAGGCAAAGTCCGGCTTGGACTTGCGGCCGAAACCGCCGCCCAACAGGGTGACCTGACACTCGACTTCCGCCTTATCGATGCCGAGCGCCTCGCCGACATATTGCCGGGTCTCGTTCGGCGACTGGGTCGAGGTCCAGATCTGCACCGGCCTGACATTGGCGTCGACGATCGCGGCCGGCGGCTCCATCGGCGTGTGGATGAAGTAGGGCACGAAGTAATCGGCCTCGACCACCTTGGCCGCCGCCTTCAGCGCCGTGTCGACCTGACCGCGTTCGCGGATCACATGGCCGCCGTCCTTCGCCGATTGTCGCAGCTTGTCGTCATAGGTGCTGGAATCGTGCGCCGCGTTGGGGCCGGGATCCCATTCGATCTCGAGCGCCCGACGGCCTTCCAACACCGACCAGGTGTTGGTGCCGACCACGGCGACGCCGCCCAAAGCCCGGAACTCGGCCGCCTTGTCGTCGGCCAGCGCCGGGATCTCGACGACCTGCTCGACGCCCTGGATCTTCAGGGCCTCGGTGGCGTCAAACGACTTCACCTTGCCGCGATAGACGGGCGACCGGGCGATCACGGCGATCTTCATGCCGGGGATCGAGATATCGGCGCCGTAGTTCGCGCCGCCGGTCGAGATGTCGTAGTTGTCGATATTCGGCAGGTCCTTGCCGATGTACTTCCACTGCGACTTGTCCTTGAGCCGCGGCTTCGGCGCCGCTTCGCCGGAGGGAATGTTGATCTCGGCCGCGACATCGACGACTTCGCCGAAATCGAACGAGTTGCCCGTTCCGGTGTGATAGATCCGGTGGTCCTTGGCGTAGACCTCGCTCGGATCGACGCCCCATTTCTTCGCCGCCGCCTGTTCCAGGACATAGCGGCCGGCCGCGCCGATCTCGCGCATGACGTCGAAGTGATGACGCGTACTGCGCGAGCCGTCGGTGTTCTGACCGTCCTTGCCGGCGGGATCGTACTTCTCCGGGTTGCCCGGCGCCTGCCAGATCTTCACCCGGTTCCAGTCGGCTTCCAGCTCGTCCGCCAGCATCATCGGGATGCCCGTGCGCACGCCCTGGCCCATTTCGGACCGGCTGCAGGTCAGCGTGACGATGCCCGAGGCATCGATTCGGATGAAGACGTTCGGCTGCACCGACGTCGCCGCCAGCGCGCTGCCGATCAGCGAGCCTGGCGCCATCTTCGCGCCCAGCACCAGGGCAGTGGTCGCGCCGGCGCCTTTCAGGACGTTCCGACGGCTGAGATTTTCGATCATCGACATGGTCACACCTCCTGCGCGGCTTCGCGGACCGCCGCAAAGATGCGCTGATAGGTGCCGCAGCGGCAGATGTTGCCGTCCATGCCCTCGACGATCTGCTGATCCGTCGGGTCCGGATTCTCGTTCAGCAAGGCCGCGGCCTGCATGATTTGGCCGGACTGGCAATAGCCGCATTGCGGCACGTTCACGTTCCGCCAGGCGCGCTGCACCGGATGATTGCCCTCGGGGTCAAGGCCCTCGATGGTCGTGACCTCTTTGCCCTCGGCTTCGGACACGGCCGTAATGCAGCCGCGCACGGCTTCGCCGTCCACATGCATGGTGCAGGCGCCGCAAAGACCGGTGCCGCAACCGAATTTGCTGCCGGTCAGCTTCAGTTCGTCGCGGATGAACCAAAGCAGGGGCATCTCCGGATCGCCATTGAACTGGCGAACCACACCGTTTACCCGTAATTGAATCATTATTTCCCTCCCGTAGTGTACGGAACGGCCGCGCGCCATTGCCGGTCGTCCCGATTCACTTGCTGCCGATTATTTGGAGTGTCGCGGCTTGGGCTCGTGCCAAGCCATGGGGTAGCGCGGCCCGTGGATCCATCCCCACGCGCATTTTTGGCCACAAACGTGGCTGATCTTTTCTTCTCAATTACCCCATTGTGACAATAGCAAACACCAATCCGGCGGTGACGGCCAGCCAAAAAGTTAACGGCCGCGCCGTCGCTTTCCGTCATGGACGACGTCGCGCGCCCGGCTTAGATATGAGGGGACTGGTCGCCATATGCTGAATGGCGGCCGAGACAATGCAAACCGGGAGTAGACGGACATGACGGAACCCTTCATCTGCGACGCCATACGCACGCCGATCGGACGCTATGGCGGTGCGCTGGCGCCGGTGCGCACGGACGATCTCGGCGCTATCCCGCTGAAGGCGCTGATGGCGCGCAACGAAGGTGTGGATTGGGAAGGGGTCGACGAGGTCGCCTTCGGCTGCGCCAACCAGGCCGGCGAGGACAACCGCAACGTCGCGCGTATGGCGCTGCTCCTGGCCGGACTGCCCGACAGCGTCCCGGCCGCCACCGTCAACCGCCTCTGCGGCTCTGGCATGGACGCCACCGGCTATGTCGCGCGCGCGATCAAATCGGGCGAAGCCGAGTTCGGCATCTCCGGCGGCGTCGAGAGCATGAGCCGGGCGCCGTTCGTCATGGGCAAGGCGGAGACGGCGTTCTCGCGCAAATCCGAGGTCTACGACACGACCATCGGCTGGCGCTTCGTCAATCCCATGATGAAAAAGCAATACGGCGTCGATTCCATGCCGGAGACCGGCGAGAACGTGGCCGAGGAATTCCAGATCAACCGGGCCGACCAGGATGCCTTCGCCTACCGTAGCCAGATGAAGGCGAAGGCGGCGATGGAGACCGGATTCTTCGAGACGGAGCTGACCCCGGTAACGATCCCACGCCGCAAGGGCGAACCTGTTGTCGTCGACCGGGACGAGCACCCGCGCGGCGATACGACACTGGAGGGCCTGGCCAAGCTGCCGACACCGTTCCGCGAGGACGGCACGGTGACGGCCGGCAACGCGTCCGGCGTGAACGACGGTGCCTGCGCGCTGCTGATCGCCAGCGAGGCGGCGGCCAAGGCGCACGGCCTGACGCCGCGCGCCCGCATCGTCGGCATGGCGACGGCCGGCGTGCCGCCGCGGATTATGGGTTTCGGCCCGGCGCCGGCCTCGCGCAATGTGCTGGAGCGCGCCGGCCTGACCGTCGCCGACATGGACGTGATCGAGCTGAACGAGGCCTTTGCCAGCCAGGCACTCGCCGTGACCCGCGATCTCGGGTTGCCGGACGACGCTGAGCACGTGAATCCGAATGGCGGCGCCATCGCGCTCGGCCACCCGCTGGGCATGAGCGGCGCGCGGCTGGTGACCACGGCGCTGAACCAGCTCGAGGCGACCGGCGGCCGCTACGCGCTCTGCACCATGTGCATCGGCGTCGGCCAGGGCATCGCCATGATCATCGAGCGGGTTTGACCCGGGGTCTCTGCCATGCGCGACTTCAACGAGCATACCGCCACCGAGGCGGTGCTGGCGCGCCTCGCCGACTGTCCCGACGCGCGCCTGAAGCAGGTGATGACCAGCATTATCACCCACCTGCATGCCGTCGTGCGCGAGGTCGAGCCGACGGAAGCGGAGTGGATGGCGGCGATCGAATTCCTGACCACAACGGGCCAGATCTGTGACGACAAGCGGCAGGAGTTCATCCTGCTGTCGGATACGCTCGGCGTCTCGATGCTGATCGACGCGATCAACCACCGCAAGCCGCCGGGCGCCACGGAATCGACCGTGCTGGGGCCCTTCCATGTCGACGGCGCCGAGGTGCTGCCGCACGGCACCGATATCTGCAAGGACGGCAAGGGCGAGCCGCTAGTGGTGTCCGGCCGCGTGCTCGACCCGGCGGGCGCGCCCATCGAGGGCGCGGTGCTGGACGTCTGGCAGACATCGTCCGAAGGCTTCTACGACATCCAGCAGCCCGGCGTGCAGCCCGACATGAACCTGCGTGGCAAGTTCGTCACCGACGCCAAGGGGCAATTTCATTTCCGCTCGGTCAAGCCCTGCAGCTACCCACTGCCGACCGACGGACCGGTCGGCAAGCTGTTGGACCGGCTCGAACGGCATCCCTACCGGCCGGCGCATATCCATTTCATCGTCTCGGCCGACGGCTACGCGCCGGTGACGACGCATCTATTCGTCGAGGGCGACGACTATCTCGATTCCGACGCCGTGTTCGGCGTGAAGGATTCCCTGGTCGTGCCGTTCGTGAAGGATGACTCGGCCGAGCGCGCGGCCGAGCATGGCGTCACCGCGCCGTTCTATACCGTCGACCACGACTTCGGGCTGGCGCCCGCGGCCTGAACCGATGTGCTAGGATTCTTCCCGCCAATGAAGCGGGGAGGCGACGATGCGTATCGCGGTGCTGGTCAGCCAGGGGCAGCGCAACAAGGGTTATGACGTACCGGCCGAGCTGGTCGGCGCCGGCTTCGAGGCCGATGTCGTCGAGACCGGCATGCCGGTCTTCCCGCACAATCAGCTCGACCACACCCTGATGGAGGTCAGCACCATCGAGGGCGGCATGCGAGCGGCGGCCGCGGGATATGACGCCGTGTTCCTGAATACCATCGGCGACTACGGCCTTGCGGCATTACGGTGCGCCGTTCCGGTGCCGGTGGTCGGTGCCGGGCAGGCGGGCATGCAGATCGCGGCAGGCCTCGGGCAGCGCTTCGCCATTGTCACGATCTGGCCCGAGGCGCTGCGCTACCTCTACGAACAACTGGTGGCGGACTACGGCTCCGCAGAGCGCTGCGCCGGCATCCGCTTCGTGGCCGAGGACGCCGAGCTGGCCGATCTGGACGACGACAGGAATTTCGTCACCGAAATGCGCGCCGGCGCCGACCGCATGATCGGCCGCATCGCGCGCGAGATGGCGGCGGCGGTGGAAGAAGACGGCGCGGATACGATCCTGCTGGGCTGCACCTGCATGGCGCCGATCGCCGGCCGGCTGGCTGCGCTGACCGACGTGCCGGTGATCAATCCGCTGAACGCCGGCTACAAGCTGACCGAGACGATGCTGGCGCTCGGCCTGACGCAGAGCCCGGCCGCGTTCCGTTCCTCGGCCGACCGGCAGGCGCAGTTCGCGGCCATGGTATCGGCCGCAGCGCCGCTGATGCAGGGCATCGCCGCCGACTGCGAACCCTGCAGCGTGGTGCGGCTCGACGCGGCCGGAGACTGAGTCCGCGGGCAATCCGTCCCCCGACAATTCAGGTTGGCGATCAGGTCGATTGCAGCTCGGCACGGAGGCGACGGCCGATGAGTTCGGGCTCGCCGTCGTTCAGGCAGACCGGTCCGATCAGCAACGTGCCGTCATACATCTGCGCGGGATCGACGTGAATGCTCGGCCTGCCGTCCTGCAGCCGAAGCACCAGATCGACGGCGGTCGTGCCGGCCGCGGCTTCGTCAAGATGCAACGCCAACATCGGCACAGGGTCGCGCTGCGGATCGTCCTGCAGCTCGATCTCGACATGGTTCAGGCCGGCCAGGCCGTCCGCCGTTTCGCGCAGCAGGCCGCGCCAACGCCGATAGCGCGCTTCGGCGTCTTCGGACACGAACAGTTGCAGCGCCGTCAGCAGGCCGACGATCTCCTCGCGGCCGACCTTGCATGGCCGGCCGATGCCGTGCTGAGGCGCACCCACCAACCTTGACTTGTCGATCAGGCCCGGCGGCGGCGACCACTGCTCGAAATAGATGTCCATATCCAGATGCTGCAGCGCGGCCGCCATGATCAGATCGCGCCGCCCACAGAGAATGCCGGATGCCTGCGGTCCGCGAATGGCCTTGCCGCCGCTGAAGGCGACGAGATCGGCGCCGGCGGCGATGAAGCGGCGCAGGTTTTCGACCGGCGGCAGCTGCGCCGCGGCGTCGACCAGCACCGGCACGCCGGCGGCGTGCGCCACGGCGACGACCTGCTCCAGCGCCGGCCGCGACTGTGGGGTCGCGACGTAGTGCACGGCCGCCGTGCGCTCGTTGATGGCGTCGGCGATTTCCCAGGCCTCGGCATCGCGCACGCCGGCGCCGCTGTAGCGGTCGGCAATGCCGACCTCGATCAGCCGCACGCCCGCGGCGCGCACGGCGTGGTCGTAGAAGTTTCGCTGGCTGCGCACCATCACCACCTCGTTCCGCATACCGCTGGTGTCGGGCAGGCGGTTCATCCGGCCGGGATCCAGCCCGGTGACGCAGGCGGCGGTGCCGAGCAGCAGACCGGCGGCGGCGCCGGAGGTGACATAGCCTGCCTCCGCGCCGGTGACCTCCGCGATGATCTCGCTGGCGCGGGCCTGCAGCTCGGCGATGTCGACACAGTGCTGCGCCGCTTCCTGCATGGCGACCGTCACCTCCGGCGGCAGGGTCGCGCCGCTCAGGCGCGTCGACGGTCCCTTGGCGTTGATGATGGTGCGTACGCCAAGCCGCTCGAAGACATTCGTCATGACGGTCTCCCCCTTCTTCATGTCCTGCTTGCCAAGGATATGACGCGTCGAAAAATCGCAAAAGCGGGCCGTCGCCCCTGTGATAGCGTTGACCGACGTCGAACGCGGGGGAGGCACTGATCATGGCCACGGATGGAGAGACGACGAACATCCTCGAACGGATCTCGGATGAACGGGTGCTGGAGCTCGAGCAGGCGCTGATCCGTATTCCCAGCTCGACCTTCGAGGAACAGGAGATAGCCGACTTTCTGGCGAACTGGATGTCCGACATCGGCCTCGATGTCGAGATGATGCAGGTGGAGAACCCGAAGGCGCCAGGCAATTTCAGCCGCCAGCCGGTCGGCCGGCTAATCGGTACCGGCGGTGGCACCAGCCTGATGTTGAACGGTCACATGGACCCGGGCGTCGAGATGAGCGGCTGGTCCGTCGATCCCTATGGCGCCAAGTTCGAGGACGGTTGGGTCTGGGGCATGGGCGCGCACGACGACAAGGGTGGCGTCGCGGCGATGATCTGCGCCGTCGAGGCGATCATCGGATCAGGGGCGCGGCTCAGCGGCGACGTGCTGGTCTGTCCGGTGGTCGCGCACAAATACGGCGGCGCCGGCACGCGGGCGCTGCTGGACGCCGGCGTCACGGCCGACCTCTGCATCAACATGGAGCATTCCAACAACTCCATCGCCAATGTCTGCGTCGGCATCGTCATGGCCGAGATCAAGACCACGGCGCCCGAGCTGTTCTTCCGGTTCAGCGAAGAGGCGCGGGCGGCCTACATGAATCCCGTCGAGCAGCAGTGCGAGATCATCCGGCGGCTGGGCAACAGCCTGGTGCCGATCGCGCCCGGCGGTTGGCTGAGTTTCACGCCGCATCCAGATCTGCCGGACTTTCCCATGCACACGGTGGATACGATCCACAAGGAGCACTACTACCAGCCGAACCATACCGGCATGTCGAGCCGCGACTGCGTGATGTTGTTCCAGCTTCGCACGGTGCCGGGCCAGACGTTAGAGACCGTCGAGGCGGACCTCTTGCGGCTGCTTGACGGCATCAAGGTCGAGCACCCGGCTTTCAACTACGAACTGACGATCCCGGCGCCCGGCACGGAGAACGGCTGGTTTCAGGATCCGATGGAGGTCGCGAAGGACCATCCGCTGGTGACGCACCTCGCCGACGGCCACCGGCTCGCCGCCGGCGCCGAGCCGGAGGTCGGCGGCATTGGCCGTATCGGCAATGTCGGCGACGGCAACATCACGGCTGCGGCCGGCATCCCCAGCCTGCAATACGGTCCCGGCGACATCCGCATCTACAAGGAATGGCCGACGCCGGACGAACGCGTGCTGCTGAGCGACCTGGTCATCGCCGCGAAAGCCGTGGCGCATGCCACCTACGCCATTTGCCGTTAGCGCGCGAAGGTCTCGGGCATCCAGAGGGCGATGTCGGGGAAGGCGATCAGCAGGACGATCATGGCCATCAGCGCGATGACGAACGGCGCCGCGCCGATCATCACGTCGTGCAGCTGGCCGCGGCCGCGCACGCCCTGCACGACATAGAGGTTGACGCCAACCGGCGGGGTGATCAGCGCCGTCTCGATCAGCAGCATCATCAGCACGCCGAACCAGACCGGATCGAAGCCGAGCGCGATGATCACGGGCGTGATGATCGGGATCGTCGCGATCATCATCGACAGCGTTTCCATGAACATGCCGAGCACGAGATAGAACAGCACCACGACGATCAGCGTGCCCATGGGCGTCAGGCCGATGTCGGTGACGAAGGCGTTGACTTGGGCGGCGAGGCCGATTGAGCTGATCACGAAGTTGAGGAAATAGGCGCCGAGCAGGATGGCCATGATCATGGCCGTGCTGCGCATGGTGCCCTCGAGCGCGTCGCGCATCATGCTCCAGGTCAACCGCCGCCGCCAGGCCGCGAGCCCGAGCGCGATGATCACGCCCAACGCGGCGGATTCGGTCGGCGTGGCCAGACCGCCGTAGATCGAACCGATCACCACCACGAAGATGACGAACGGCGGGAACAGGTCCGGAACGCTGGCCCAGCGCTGCGCCCAGTTCGTTTCGATCTTGCGGCCGCCCCAGACCGGTCGGGCGATGCAGCCGATAATCACCGTCAGCATGAACAGGCCGGCCAGTATCAGCCCCGGGATCATGCCGGCAAGATAGAGCTGCGGGATCGAGGTCTCGGTCAGCACGCCGTAGACGATCATGTTAATCGACGGCGGAATCAGGATGCCGAGCGTGCCGCCCGCAGCGACGGTGCCGACGAACAGGCGTTCGTTGTAGCCGTGCTTCTCGATCTCGCCCATGGCCACGGTGCCGATGGTGGCCGCCGTGGCGACGCTCGATCCTGACACGGCCGAGAACAAGGTGCAGGTGCCGATGTTGGAATGCATCAGGCCGCCCGGCAGCCAGGACATCCAATGCATCATCGCCGCATACATGCGCTCGGCGATACCGGAGCGCAGCAGGATCTCGCCGAGCAGGATATAGAGGGGCACGGCCACCAGAATGACGTCGTTCGAGACCGCCCAGGAGAACTCGCCGATCGCCAGATAGAGCGGCAGGAAGGAATAGGTTTGGTCGAGCACCAGGCCGACGATGCCGAGTACGGCAGCGACCGGGATGCTGATGGCCAGCAGGCCGAGCAGGACCGCGACGGTGACACCGATCATGACGGCGCCCCCGGGCCGGCGTCGCCGCGCCGGGCCAGTTCCTCCAGCTCCTGCTCGATCTCCTGCGCCACGGTGCGCGAGCCGATCAGGCGCTGCACGCCACGGCTGTCGCCCGTGACCAGCGCGATCAGGGCGCGGGCGAGCAGCAGCAGCGCCACGGCCATGAACATGATCAGGCCCAGGACCCAGAGGGATTGCGGGATTACCAGCGGAGTCGCGAGCGGCGACATGGTGCGGGCGCTGAGCTCCAGCGACTTCGCGAAGACGCCGTAGCCGAACCAGGTGACGAGCGCCATGAATCCAGTCAGGGCCATGAGGCCGAGCACGTCGAGCAGGGCGCAAATCCGGGTCGGCAGCACGACATAGAGCGAGTCGATGCGGACATGCGCCCGGTCGAGCAGCGCGAAGGCGAAGGACCAGGCGCTGCCGATGGCGAGCGCAAAGCCGGAGAGCTCGTCGGCGCCGCCGATGGACAGGCTGAAGGCCTTCCGGATCACCACCTCGACCCCGATGATCAAGGCGGCAATGACAAGCAATCCGCCGCCGAACCAGGTGCCGGCGCGGGCGATTTTGCGGGCGAAGGCGATCAGGTCATCCATGGCTTCGTATTGTCGGGATAATCAAACACCCCTCCCAACCCTCCCCCTGTATGGGAGAGGGCTATGACGTGTCGCATGCACGACCCGATTCCCTCTCCCTTCGGGGGAAGGGTTGGGGAGGGGGTGACAAAGCATCAGGCTTGGGCGGCCATCGCCGGATCGACGACGCCCGCCCAACGCGATGACATCAAAGCTTGCCGAGCGGGATCTCCATGCCGACGACCTGGCCGATCATGTCGTTCCACTCCGCGGCGCAGTCCTTGCCGCAGCGCTTGCCCCAGTTCACCAGCACGACGTCCTGCATCAGCTTCTTGTGCAGTTCCTTGTCCGGATCGCTGACCGGTACGATGGTCATGTCGGCCTTCTTGCCGAGCGTGCAGGGGTCCTTGCCGGTGTTGCAATTGTCGGCCTCGCCGGCGGACTGGGCGACGGTCGCCCACATATTGTCTTCCAGTTTGGCGAAGGCCTTCTCGAAGAACGCCTGCACTTCCGGCGGGAACCGCTTCCAGGAATCGAGGTTCACGGCCTGGAAGTTGATCGACCAGCCGAGATACATCGGATAGATGTGCGTCGTGACCTCGGGCCAGCCGGCCGAGTTGCCGCTGGTCGTGCCGGTCACGGCGCAGTCGACGACGCCGCGTTGCAGCGCCGGCACCACCTCGCCGAATGCCATGCTGATCGACGTGCCGCCGATCGCCTCGACGAAATCGGTCATGGTCTTGTTGAAGACGCGGATCTTGCGGCCCTGCAGATCGGCCACGCCGCCGACCTGATCACGGCACCAGAAGACCTGCGGCGGGTTGGCGCCCAAGGCCAGCAGCTTGGCGTTGAACTTCTTCTCCATGGCCCGCGACATGGCCGGCTTCCAGGCATTGCAGACCTTGCGCGCCATCTCGATGTCGAGCGCCAGGCCGGCGAGGTCGCAACCCTCGAACGTCGGGTCGTCGCCCGCCATCTTGCTGATGTCGCTGACGCCGAAGTCGGTGACGCCGAGCTGGGTCAGGCGCAGGACCTGGAAGTCCTTCACGCCCATGACATCCTGGTGGTTGTAGTCGGCCGTGACCTGACCGCCGGACATTTCCGGCACGATCTTGCCCCAGAATTCCTGCTCGACCTTGGCGACGTGTGCGACGGTGCTGTAGTTGCCGATCACCTTGACGTGGGTCTTCGGCAGATCGGCAGCCGTCGCCGCCAGCGGCAGCGCGATGGCCGCCGCGGTCACGCTCATCAGTAATGTCCGCATGTTCTTATTCCCCTGTTGACCGCTCGCCCGTTGATCGGGCGCGAACGATTATTACGACACCGGCGGTAACGGCGTCGGGATCGGGACCGGACCCGATAGACCGCCGGGCGGGAAGGGCGGTGAGCGTTGGAAGATCAAGCCGGCCGGCGCGCATCCGTCGGTGCCTTGAGGTGCGTCGCCAGGCGGTCGGTTAACGCTCAATCAGGTCAAGCCTGCTTCCCTACCAGTTGCCGGCAGTCATCGCCGCTGGGTCCAAGTGTAAGTCGAAAACCTGGAGCGGCGAAGTCCAATTAATGGGCAACTGTTGCTCGAATATTCGGCAGGCCGGAATGCAGTTTTTCTATGCCAAGGTGATGAGAATGTTGCCGTAATCGTCCAATGTCGCGGTCGCGCCGGGCGGAATGATGCAAGTCGCGTCATATTCTTCGACGATGCACGGCCCTTCTCGAGAGGTCGTCAACGCGGAACGCGGCAAGACCGGGGCGTCGAGCCAGCCGGCATTCGGTCCGAAATAGACCCGCCGATCCGGCGACGCCGCATGCTCGGCCGCTGCGATCGAGCGCACGCTGTCCGGCACCCGGGATTTCTCCGACACGCCGCGGCCGACGACTTGAACGTTGACGAGCTCGACCGGCTCTTCCGGACCGGCGCGATGGCCGTAGGTGCGCTCGTGCTCCTGCCCGAAGGCCTCGTCGAGGTCGGCGATGGCGGCGGCGTCGAGCCGTCCGGCCGGCGCCGGCACGGTCAGCTCAAACGTCTGGCCCTGGTAGTGCATGTTCGCGGTCCGTGCGATCTGCATCTGTCCGTCGGCGAATCCGTCGGTCGCCAACTGCGCGCGCGCCGATTCCTCCAGCTCGCTCCAGACATCGTTGATCTCTTCCAGATCGATGCCGCGCAGCAGGCGGCGGAAGGTGCGCGAATAGTGGTGCTCGACATCCGCATAGACCAGGCCGAAGGACGAGAACACGCCGGGCGACGGCGGGATGACGATGCGCTTCATGTGCAGCGCCTCGGCCATGGCGGCGGCGAACACCGGACCGTTGCCGCCGAAGGCGAACAGCGCGTAGCCGCGCGGGTCGCGGCCGCGCTCGGTCGAGACCGCCTTGATGGCGCGGATCATGTTGGAGACGGCGATCTGGTGCGCGCCGTAGGCCGCGTGCTCGAGCGGGATGTCGAGCGGCTTGGCGACGGTCTCGGCGAAGATCGTGCGCGCCCGTTCGGCGTTGAGCTTGAGCGCGCCGCCGACGAGATAGTCCGGATTGATGTAGCCAAGGATGACGTTGGCGTCGGTGACCGTCGGCTCGGTGCCGCCGATGTCGTAGCAGAGCGGCCCCGGCTCGGCGCCGGCGCTCTGTGGGCCGATCTGCAGCGAGCCGCCGGCATCGATCCAGACGATGGAGCCGCCGCCGGCGCCGACCTCGGCGAGGTCAATGGCCGGCACTTTCAATGTGTAGCCGGCGCCGGTCAGCAGGCGCGAGCCCATCATGATACCGCCGCCGACCTGGTATTCCAGCGAGCGGGTGACCTCGCCGCCCTCGACCAGCGAGGCCTTGGCCGTTGTGCCGCCCATGTCGAAGGTGATGATGTCGGGCATCGACAGCGAGCGGGCGAGCGCCTGGGCGCCGATGACGCCGCCGGCCGGACCCGACTCGATGATGTTCATGGGCTTGGCGATGGCGTCGGCATCCGTCGTCAGGCCGCCGTTCGACTGCATCAGCAGCAGCGGCGCCTTGACCTCGGACTCATCCAGGTTCTTGCGCAGCGCCTTCAAGTATGTCGCCACCACCGGCATGACATAGGTGTTGATCACGGTGGTCGAGGTGCGGTCGTATTCCTTGATCTCCGGCAACACGTCGAAGCTGATGCAGTGCGGCAGGCCGGGCGCGCGGCGCTCGATGACCTCCTTGATCATCTGCTCGTGCACCGGGTTGGCGAACGCGTTCAGCAGGCAGACGGCGATGGCCTCGACGTCTTCTTCCAGCAGCCGATCGACCGCGGCCTCGGCGTCGGCCGGGTCCATCGGCGTCAACACCTCGCCCTTGGTGTTGACGCGCTCGTCGACGGTGCGGCGTAGGTAGCGCTCGACCAGCGTCGGCGGCTTCTGCCAGGCGATGTCGTAGAGCCGCGGCATGCGCAGCGTGCGGATCTCCAGCACGTCGCGGAAGCCCTTCGAGGTGATGAGGCCGGTGCGCGCGCCCTTCAGCTCCAGGATCGCGTTCGAGGCCACCGTGGTGCCGTGCAGGACTTCCTCGACGTTGCCGCCGTTCAGGTTCTGCTCGTCGAAGACCTGGGCCAGGCCGTCGACGATGGCGCGGGCGTAGTTGTCGACGCTGGAAGAGACCTTCTTGACGATGGTGTTGCCGGCTGCGTCCAGGAAGACGATGTCCGTGAACGTGCCACCGATGTCGATGCCGACGCGATACTTGGTCATGACCGTCGCCCGCTATTCGGCCACGCGCGGGCGCGCCGGGGAATCTTCCCAGAGCACCTTCGGCGTTTCGGTCCAGCCACGGGCCTCGCGGATTTCGGCCCGGCGCCTGTCGGTCGCGGCTTCGTCGTAGGTCCAGGTTTCGGGATCGACGATGACGCCGTAGTCGTCGGCGGCCGCGGCCAAGCTAATCATCTCGTTGCGCACGTCCCGGACCACGGCCTCGGGCGCACGCTCCAGCGGATCGCCCCAGCCGCCGGCGCCGGCGACCTCGTGCCGAAACACGTCGCCGCGCTTGATGTTCATGGTCAGCTTGGCGGTCATCAGCCGGTTTTCGTCTTGCGGATTGAGGTAATTCCAGGACGGCTTGCCCGGCTGTCCGCCATAAAGGCCATAGGGGCGGAAGTCGCGGCGGTCGGACCGCACCTGCAGCACCGCTTCTTCTTCCAGGAAACGATAGTCGCGGCGATAGGGCGTGCCGCCGCGGAACTTGCCGGCGCCCGCCTTGTCCGGCACGAACTCGTAAGAGAGGATCTCGATCGGGTGCTCGGCCTCGGTGATTTCGACCGAGGTCGAGGCCATGTTGGCGAACATGTTGGAGTTGCCGTCAAGGCCGTCGGCGAACGGCCTGCCGCCCCAGGTGCCGCAGGTGAAGTCCACGTAGATGAACGGCGTGCGGTCGGCGTGATAGCCGCCGATCGAGATGCCGGTGTTGCCGCCGTCGGACGCGGCATAGACCTTGTCCGGCACCATCATGGCCAACGCCCCGAAGCAGCAGTCGACCATGCGGAAGCCGGTGAGGCCGCGCGCCGCGCAGGCGCCGGGCAACACCATGTTGGCGATGGTGCCGGGCGGCGCCGTCACCTCGATGGCGCGGAACACGCCCTCGTTGTTGGGGATGCCCGGCGGCAGCACTGAGCGGATGGCGCAATAGGTCGCGGCCTTGGTGAACGACAGCGTGTTGTTGATCGCGCCCTTGACCTGCGGCGCGCTGCCGGTCCAGTCGGCGGTCATGCTGTCGCCCTTCTTGGTCAGCTTGACGAACAGCCGGATGGGTTTGCCGAAATCGATGCCGTCGTCGTCGATCCAATCCTCGAAGCTGAACTCGCCGTCGGGCAGGTCGCTGATCGCCGCCCGTGTCAGGCGCTCGGCATAGTCGATGACCTCCTGCATGTAGTCCTCGACCACCTCGCGGCCGTAGTGCGCCACCAGCTCGAGGAACTGGCGTTCGGCGATGTGGCAGGCCGCGAGCTGGGCGCGCAGGTCGCCGAAGACCTTGACCGGCACGCGCACGTTCTTCTCGATCAGCGCCCAGAGCGTCTCGTTGCGCTTGCCGGCGTCGTACATCTTCAACGGCGGGATGCGCAGGCCTTCCTGATAGATCTCGGTCGAGTCGGATGCGTTCGAGCCGGCGACGCGGCCGCCAACGTCGGTGTGGTGGCAGATCGTCGCGGCGAAGGCGATGCGGCGGTCGCCGTCGTAGATCGGCTTGAACACGAAGATGTCGGGCAGGTGCATGCCGCCGTCGAACGGGTCGTTCATAATGAAGATATCGCCCGGGACCATGTCGTCGCGGAAGTGTTCCATGGTCGCGGCGAGCGCCGTCGGGATCGAGCCGAGATGGCCCGGCAGCGTCAGGCCCTGGGCCACCAGCTTGCCGTCGGCGTCGGCGAACGCCGTCGAGAAGTCCATGTTGTCCTTCAGCACGCCGGAATAGGTCGTGCGTGTGATGGTCAGCGCCATCTCGTCGGCGATCGAGAAGATCGCGTTCTTGAACAGCTCGAATTCGATCGGGTCGCGTTGCGCCATGAGACTGCCTGTTATATGCCGCGCCGTCGGCGCCGCTTATTAAACCGCGTTCTAAACGGAATGGTGCAAAAACAATGCCATTGACGGTGCGGCGTTGCCAACCGTTGGCGTGTCAGGCGGTCTGCGGTGTCGACATGGCTGGCATGCGGATGCGGGCCTCCGAGGCCGCGTCGAAGAAGAAGGCGTGCCCGGTATCGAAGGCGACGCCGACTGGTGTGCCGATAGCCTGCTCGTAGTTCTTGTCCATCTTCACGACGACGAACTGCTCGCCGATGCGGCAGGTGACCAGCGTGTGGTCGCCGGTCAGTTCCGTCGCGTAGATCTCGGCGTCGATCTGACCCTGACCCGGCGCGACCGTCCGGCAGTCCTCGGGCCGGACGCCCATCACGGCGGCGCCGGGACTGACGCTCGCTGGCGTGTTGACGCTGAAGCCGGCGCCGGCGAACTCGCCGTTCTGCATGGCGCCGTTGAGGAAATTCATCGGCGGTGAGCCGACGAAGCCGGCGACGAACAGGTTTTCCGGATCGTTGTAGATCTCGCGCGGCGTGCCGAGCTGCTGGATGCGGCCCTGGTTCAGGATGGCGACGCGGTGGGCGAGCGTCATCGCCTCGATCTGGTCGTGGGTCACGTAGACCGTGGTGACGCCGAGTTCGTGCTGCATGTGCTTCAACTCCGAGCGCATATGCACGCGCAGCTTGGCGTCCAGGTTCGACAGCGGCTCGTCCATCAGAAAGGCGGCCGGCCGGCGCACCATGGCCCGGGCCAGCGCCACGCGCTGACGCTGACCGCCCGAGAGCTGCCGGGGGTAGCGGTCGAGCAGCTCGTCGAGCTGCACCTGCCGCGCCACCTCGCGCACGGCCTGGTCGCGCTCGGCCGCCGGCGTTTTGCGCAGCACCAGCGGGTAGGCGATGTTCTGTTCGACCGTCTTGTGCGGATAGAGCGCGTAGCTCTGAAACACCATCGCGACATCGCGGTATTTCGGCAGCACGTCGGTGACGTCGCGCTCGCCGATGAAGATGCGGCCATCGGTCGCCGCCTCCAGGCCGGCGATCATGCGCAGGGCCGTCGTCTTGCCGCAGCCGGACGGACCCAGCAGAACCAGGAACTCGCCATGCTCGACAGTCATGCTGAGCTCGTGCAGCACCTGGACGGCGCCAAAGGACTTCGAGAGCCGGTCGAGCCTGATCTGCATGGCGCGTTCAGCCCTTCACCGCGCCGATCAGCAGGCCGCGGGCGATGAACTTCTGCAGCGCCATGGCGACCGCGATGACGGGCAGGATCATGATCACGATCAGCACCGACATGTACCACCATTGCGGCCCGCGCGTGGCGTTCTGCGCCGAGACCAGGAGCGGCATGGTCTGCGCGTCGACGGTCGAGAGAAACAGCGCCAGCAGGTATTCGTTCCAGGCCAGCACCAGCACCAGCAGCGACGTCGCGGCCAGGCCAGGCTTCGCCAGCGGCAGCACGACATCGAAGAAGATCCGGTAGCGCGACGCGCCGTCGATCTGCGCGCTCTCCTCGAGGTCGGTCGGGATCGAGGCGAAGAAGTCGTACATCAGCCAGACGACGATCGGCAGGTTCACGGTCATATAGGTCAGGATCAGCGCCAGGTGCGTATCCAGCAGGCCGAGCTGCTGGAACATCACGTAGATCGGGATCGCGGCCACGACCGGCGGCAGGATGCGCTGCGAGATGATCCAGAACAGGATATCGCCGTTGCCGACGCTACGCTTGAAGCGGCTGGTGAGCGCCCGGACCAGGAACACGAAAACGGCGACGCCGGTCACGGCGGCCAGCTGCCAGGGCACGCCGAAGGCGATGACCGCGACGACAACGGCGGCGAGCGCGACGATGAACAGCCCGACCGTGCCGAGCTTCGGCCGGTAGTCGATGCGGGCCAGCGCGTAGGCCGCCATGCTGCCGACCACGACGGCCAGCGCCGTGCTGGCGCCGGCGATGATCACCGAGTTCAGGTAGGGGCGGAAGGTATCGCGTCCGATCTCGACGAAGATGTAATGCCAGGCGTGCGGCGACGGCGCGAAGTCGACGAACGGCAGGTAGTTTGGTCCGTCGGCCACATGTATCGGCAGCTTCAGCGAGGTCACCAGCAGCCAGTAGAACGGGAACAGCACCACGAAGGTCCAGAACAGCAGGCCGGCATAGATCAGCACGCGTGTGGCCAACGCCTGCTGGCCGAGGCGCTTCGGCTCGAACAGGCGCGACATCAGGGATTGCTGAGGCACAAAGCCGGTCATCGCCCGCGCTCTCGGTATCTGAGGACGACCAGATTGAAGAACGACACGCAGAGGATGACCGCCATGAACAGCAGCATGTAGGAGACGGCGGCCGAGCCGCCGAGATTAAGCGTGCGCCAGGCGATGAAGGCGTGCAGCGTCATCGACTCCGTGGCGATGCCGGGCCCGCCGTTCGTCAGCACGTTGGGCAGGTCGATGATCTTGAACGCTTCGATCACCCGGATCAGCATCACCGTCGCCGCCACCGGCGCGATCGACGGCCAGGTCACGTCGCGGAAGACCCGCCAGGGGCCGGCGCCGTCCAGTTCCGCCGCCTCGACCTGGTCGCGGGGCTGGTTCTCGACCGCCGCCAGCATGACGATGAAAATGAAGGGGATCCACTGCCAGGAATCGCCGATCACGACGACGAGCCGCGCCGACCAGGCATCCGCCGCCCAGGCGAAATCGCCGAGGCCGAAAGCGGCCCAGACCGGCGCGAACGGCCCTTTGGTCATGTCGGCCAGCATGCGGAAGGTGTAGGCGATGCCGACCGGCGTCACCATCAGCGGCAGGAAGAACACGACCCGGAAGAACGTCCGGCCAACGACGGGCTGGGCGCACAACAGCGCTAGCCCGAGGCCGATCAGGAACTGCGTCGCGCAGCCGGCGATGACGTAGAACAGCGTCACCATGAGCGAGCCAAGCGCGCCGCCGGGGGCAAGCGTGACGCTGGCCAAGGTCACCAAGGCGAATGCCAGCGCCATGAAGATCAGCCGGCCGATCAGGCCGACGGCGCTGGCGCCGCCGCGCCGCAGATAGCGCCAGAGCCAGTAGCCGAAGGCGAGCAATAGACCGCCGAGCAATAGCCAGTGCGGGACCCCCATGGCGGCGAACTTGCCGAGGAAGTGATACTGCTCGCTGCCGAACAGCAGCTTCTCGTAGTTGCGGAAGCCGATGTAGCGCAGCTCGAAACCGCCGCGCACGAACTTGAAGCGGCTGAGCGACAGATAGGCCGAGACCAGCAACGGAAAGATCGAGAAGGTCAGGATGATCAGGACCGTGGGCATGAGGAACACCCAGCGGGCCTGCCGGTCGAGCCATTCCGATCTGGTGCCGTTTGTCATGGCGCGGGGAAGGCGGCCGCGCCGGGGCCGATCGGCGCCGGCGCGATGCCGCTATTCATCGCGTTACCGTTACTGACCGAGCGTTGCCTTATAGGCCGCGAGCTGATCCTCGAGCCCCAGCTCGTCGTTCAGCTCGCTCCAGCCTTCCTCGATGGTCTGCATGGCCTCGGCGATCGACAGCTCGCCCGCCAGCAGGCGCGCGATGGCCGTGTCCAGAACCACCTGCTGATAGCGCTGGTTCTGCGGGATGCGCAGATCCAGCATCATGTTCGGGCTGGCGAGGCTGGCGCCGATGGCGCCGAGATAGTTCTCGGCTGCCTTCTGGCTCATGCCGGCCTTGGTCCAGTTCGACAGGCCCTCGAATTGCGACAGCCGGTAAGGATTGAAGCCGGTCTTGCCGATGGTCACGTCGCTGTTGGACTGGCTCGGCTGGCTCATATACGAGAAGAAGGCGTAGGCCGCGTCCTTGACCTTGGCGTCGGCCGCGGAGTTGACCCCGCCGGACCAGCCGCCGAAGGCCGCGAACGGCGCCCGGTTGACGCCGTTGACGGCGTGCGGGCAGACCTTGGCGTCGCAGGCGACGAGCTTGCCGCTCGCCCGGTCCAGCACCTGGCGCGAGCCGGGCAGCATGGTGGCGCCGACCTTGTCGATCACCTTCGAGCTGGCCGGGTCGATGGCGAGCGTGCCGATGTCGCCCCAGTCGACGGTCAGCATGCACTGGCCGCTGGTGAACAGGCCGCGGGTGTCGCCCACGTCGAGGTTGATCTCGTCGGGCGGGCCGAAGGCCGTCGTCTTCACATAGACATCCAGCGCGGCGGCGAAGCCCTCGTTGTTGATGAGCGGCCGCATGTCCGATGTATCGAAGAAGGCGCCCTGGCCGGTGCCCTGGGCCTGCAGGAAGCCGCCGGCGATCGACAGGATCGCCCAGTAGGCCTGCGCATTGCGTTTTTTCGAGATGCAGGAACCGTAGTCGGCCTTGCCGTCGCCGTTCATATCCATGCCGTGCGCGGCCTCGGCGAGCGCCAGATAGTCGTCCCAGGTCTCCGGCGGCGCCTTGCCCAGCTTGTCGAGCACGTCGGTGCGGTAGTAGACCATCTGAAAATCACCGTCCAAGGTGATCATGTAGGTCCGGCCCTTGTACTGCTGGCTGAACTCGCGGAAGAACGGCGCGATGTCGTCCACTTTCAGATCGGCGTCGGCGGCGACCCGGTCGGTCAGGTCCTCCAGATAGCCCGGCTCGACATAGTCGACCATCCATTGCGGGGCGAACACCGCGGCATCGATGCTGTTGGTGCCGGCGGCCCAATCGGTCAGCAGTTTGTTGTAAAGGTCCGAAAACGGCACGGTGACGACGTTGATCTTGGCGCCGGTCAGCGCCTCGAAGTCCGGCGCGCGGCGCTGAAGCGGCTCGGCGATCTGCGGACCTGTGAAGGTCATCACGTTGACGGTCACGCCGTCAAAGGGCTTGTCCGCCGCGGCCGTGGAGACGATGCCGGCGACGGCCAGCAGCGATCCCGCCAACATGGCGATCGTTAAACGAATTGGCTTCGACATGTCTTAACCTCCCCTGGATCAAGTTCTCTTCTTTTCGCCGTGTTTCCAGCGTTGGGCAAAGCGTAGCCGGCTTTCGCGGCCGTGTCTTCGTGGACCTATCTTTTGATTGCGCTACTTCGTGCCGTACATGCGGTCGCCGGCATCCCCCAGGCCGGGCACGATATAGCCGTGATCGTTCAGCCGGTCGTCGATGGCGGCCGTGAAGATCGGCACGTCGGCATGCGCCTCTTGGAAGGTCTGCAAACCTTCGGGCGCGGCCAGCAGGCAGACGAACCGCAGATTCTGGGCGCCGTGGTCCTTCAGACGCGAGACGGCGGCGACGGCGGAATTGCCGGTCGCCAGCATCGGATCGACGACGATCAGCAGCCGGTCGTCGAGCGCGCCCGGCACCTTGAAATAGTACTCCACCGGTACCAGCGTCTCGGGGTCGCGATAGAGGCCGACATGGCCGACGCGCGCGTTCGGCACCAAGTCCAGCATGCCATCCAGCAGGCCGATGCCGGCGCGCAGGATGGCGACGAAACAAAGCTTCTTGCCCTCCAGCACCGGCGCCTTGATCGTCGCCAGCGGCGTCTCGATCTCTTCCTCCGTCATCGGCAGGTTGCGCGTCGCCTCGTAGGCCAGCAGCAGGCTGGTCTCGCGCAGCAATTGCCGGAACAGCGCCGTCGGCGTGTCGTTGCGTCGCATGGCGGTCAGCTTGTGGCGGATGAGCGGATGGTCGACCACGGTGATGTTGTCGGGCACGGCAGGGTCCTTTCGGATCGCTGAGACAATTCAGCGGCATAGACTGCCTGCAAACGTCCGGCGTTGAAAGATGCCGTGAAAAGCGGCCTCTAAAAGACCGTGCCGTCGCTCGATAACGTGATCGGCGGCTCCCCGCCGGCGCGCCGTTCGCGGGCCAGCCGGCGGCCGGCGCTCCAGGTGCCGCCTTGCAGCACCTTGGGCAGGGGCAGGGCGGTTGTGTCGAGGCCGAGACGGTCGCGCACGGCGTCCGCCACGCGGTCCAGCAGCACGACGGTTAATGCCCGCCATTCAACGATGATGTCTGAGCCAGCCTCGTGCGGCTCGTTCAGCACAGCGTCGTGCTTTGGCGCCAACAGACCGGTATCCACCATCAGCCCGCCGTTGCGGTACTCGGCGAGGCCGGTCAGCGCATCGAGGTCGGTGACCGCGATGCCGGCATCTTCGAGCGGCTCGACCAGCGAGTAGGTCAGCCATTGCGACAGCTTGTGCAGGGGCACCAGGCCGGCGGCCGGGCCGTCGCCGCCGATCTTCGGATGCGGCCAGACGTCGCCCAGATTGACCCCGTCGAGCCGAATGCGCCCGGGCCAGATCGGCTCCAGGCCCTGCAATACCGCGGCCAGGATCGCGGCCGCCGGCAGGCGACCGTTCTCTGCCTGTCCGGCGAGACGGTCGAACAGGTTGCCGATGCGCGGCGCCTCGGCGCCGAAGATCTCCGGGCTCCGTTGTAGCGCCGCGCCGAGTCCCTGCATCAACGCCGCCCGGCCCGGCAGGCCGACGAGCGGATTGTCATCGCGGACCTGAAAAGCCGTCACGAGCGCCGCTTCGTTGAAGCTCTGGAGCGCCGCCGCGTCCGCCCGCAGCGGTGCGTCTGGCTGGCTGGAGAAGCCGCCGGCGACAAACAAATCGAAACTGGCGACCGCCAGGCCCTCGGAGCGCTGATAGCTGTTGCCCGTCGCCGCTTCGTTGTAGCGCCAGACCGCACCGGCGCCGGCGTCGAGCAGCACGCTGGTGACCGCCAGGTCGATGCGGATACGGGCCAACTCCTCGACGCTCGTGCCGCCAAGGCTCGCCGTCAGCTGCCGCCAGCGATCGATACCGTCGAGATCGAAGTGCCGCCAACGGCTGTGGTAGGGGATGTCGAGCGTCGGATAGTCGGCCCGGATGACTTCGACCACCTTGTCCGCGGCGACGCTGAGCCGCGACGCGTCGATGGCGAAGTGATCGAGCGCGCCGGCTTCGGCCAGCGCCAGCATCTCGCCGCAGCGCTGCCGGATCGCCACCGGCGACCGTAGCCAGGCAACGGCGTCGTTCGGTTTGTTCCCGGTCGTCACGTGGCCACGATAGGCTGACCTAGTAATCCTCGAGGGCGCGGCCCTTGGTGCGCGCCAGGTCGTCCTGGTTCGGTACCGGCGCTTCGGAGAAGTAGCCGGCGGCCCGCTTGGCGTCCATCTCGACCTTGGCGTCGTCGGGGATCAGGTCGTCCGGGATCGAGACGCGCTCGACGATCTCGATGCCCTGCCGGGTGATGGAGTCGTGCTTCATGTTGCTCATCGAGACGAAGCGGTCGATGCGGGTGATGCCGAACCAGTGCAGCACGTCGGGCATCAGCTCCTGGAAGCGCACGTCCTGCACGCCGGCGACACATTCCGTGCGCTCGAAATAGGCGTCCGCCCGGTCGCCGCCGGGCTGGCGCTTGCGCGCGTTGTAGACCAGGAACTTGGTGACTTCGCCGAGGCCCCTGCCTTCCTTGCGGTTGTAGACGATCAGGCCGGCGCCGCCGCGCTGCGCGGCCTCGACGCAGACCTCGATGCCGTGCGTCAGGTAGGGCCGGCAGGTGCAGATATCGGAGCCGAAGACATCCGAGCCGTTGCATTCGTCGTGCACCCGGCAGGCAAGCTCGCGCTTCGGATCGGTGATCGCGGCCATGTCGCCGAAAACGTAGGCCGTGGTGCTGCCGATCGGCGGCAGGAAGACGTGCAGGTCGGGCCGTGTGACCAGTTCGGGGAACATGCCGCCGGTCTGCTCGAACAGAGTGCGGCGCAGATCTTTTTCGTCAACGCCGCAGCGCCGCGCGACGCCCGGCAGGTGCCAGACGGGCTCGAAGGCGACCTTGGTGACGCTCACCTCGCCATTTTCGTTCAGGATCGAGCCGTCGGGCTTGAGGCGGCCGCTGCGGACGGCGTCCTGCAGCTCGGCCATATTGATGCGCGCCTTGGTGACGGCAATCGACGGCCGGATATCCCAGCCGTCGTTCAGTAGATCGGCGTAGGCCTCGCTGACGATATGGCCGTAGGGGTCGAGCGAGACGATCTTGTCGGCGTCCTGCCATTGCGGAAACGGCCCGATGGCGTCGGCCGGTGCAGTGTTGGTGAGGTCTGGTTTGTGGACGGGATCGAGGTCGCCGGACGCAATCGCCAGCGCCCGGAACAGGGCGTAGGAGCCGGAGTGCGAGCCGACGACGTTGCGCCGCTGCGGATCGGTCAGCGTGCCGACAATGGGACCGCGCGCGGCCGGCGTCGCCGCGCCCCAGTCGATGGCGATCGATTTTTCCGATGCGCCGGAAGGATGCGATGTCAGCACGATGTGGCCGGATGGCCGGCTATTGCGCCTCGTCATGGTCCTGCACCTGAACAACTCGGAAACGGAGTCGGGTAGAATACATCAAGTCGTGCGCCGAACACCCTGAAATCTGTAGGTGTTCGGGCGCTGCGGCAGCGGCACCTGCCCGGCGCCAGCTTCGCTGTTTTTGGCTAACAAATTATGACTGTCCGCAGGCATTGGTTGCCGGCCGCATCCGCCTTACCATCCGGCGGCCGAGTCGGAACCGGAGAGCCAGCAAATCGCAATGCGCAAGCAACGTTCGAGAATCCTGACCTGGTTCAGTCGCTTTGTTGGAGCGCTGTGGCTTGCTGTCGCCGTTGGTCAATCCGCGCCGGCACAGGTAGAAGTCGAAAAACCCCTGGAGTTGCAAGCGCTTCTGCTGTTGAGCCAATCCAAGTTCGCTGACGCCGAGGCTGTGATCCAGAATCTGTTGGCGCGTCAGACGGCACGGCTCGGCGCGGACGCCGCGCCGCTTGCAAAGACCCTGAACATGCTCGGCGTGACCCAGCGACGGTTGGGCAATAACAAGGCAGCGCTCGGCGTCCTTGAGCGAGCGCTGCAAATCCGCGAGCGGAATTTGCCGCCCATCCATCCGGATCTCGCGGTGACGCTGACCAACCTGGGCGCGGTCTACAAGGATCTCAATCGGCCGGCGGATGCCGAGGCGGCCTATGTCAGGGCGTTGGCAATCCGCGACGACGCGGCGAACCCCGACCCGAAGCAGCTGGGGCTGATCCTGAACGAGCTCGGCCTGACCCTGTTCCGCCAGGGCAAGTTCGACGCGGCGGAAGCGCGCCAGCGACGAGCCTTGGCGCTGCGCGAGGCGGCGCTCGGTCCGGCGCACAAAGATGTCGCCGCGAGCCGCAACAACCTTGCCGCGACGCTGACCGAGCAGGGCCGGTTCGACGAGGCCGAGGCGCTGTTGACGGCCTCGGTCGAGGCGATGGAGGCATCCTTTGGCCCGACACATCCGACGCTGGTCGCGCCGCTGAACAATCTCGGCAACCTCTATATGGAGCGCGGGCTGCTGGCCCAGGCCGAGCCGTTCTACACGCGCACCGGCGGCATCGTGCGCGACAGCTTCGGCACCGATCATCCGATCCATGCGAGCTATCAGATCGGTCTCGCCGGCGTGTTCGGCGAATATGCTCGGATCGAGGACGCGGCGCAGATGTACCGCGAGGCCATCGGCACCTATGAGCGCGTGTTGGGGCCGGACAGCCTGCAGGTCGCCGGGGCGATCAACAACTTCGCGACGACCTATATCTCCCACGGGCGCTATGACGAGGCGCAGCCGCTGCTCGAGCGGGCGCGCGAGATCTACGAGATGACGCTCGGCCCAGATCATCCGGATGTCAGCTTTCCGCTGGCCAATCTGGGCTTCATCCGCAGCGAGCAGCAGGAATATGGCGCGGCGGATTTCTTCTATGGCAAGGCGCTGGAGATCCGCGAGGCGGCATACGGTCCGGCGCATCCGCAGGTCGCCGGCGCGCTGCGCGATCTCGGCCTTAACGCGCTTGAGCAGGACGACCTGGCGACCGCCGAGGACTATCTGACCCGCGCGCGGTCGGTGTTCGAGGCGACGGTCGGCACGGACTCGCCGCTGCTGTCGACGACCGTGCTGGGGCTTGGCCGGTTGCGGGCGGCGCAGGGGCGGTTCGAAGAGGCCGAGCGCCTGTTCGAGCGCGCGCTGGACCTGACCCGGGAGACGTTCGGTGACGACCATCCCAGTTTCGCCCACGCATTGTCGCGCATGGCCGAGGCCTATGTCGCGCAAGGCCAACTGGATATCGGTCTGCGCGCGGCGCGTGCGGCAACCGAGGTGATGCGTGGCCGCGCCGACCGCATGCGCAGCAGCCGCTCGCGCGCGGCGCAGAACGAGCTGACCGCCGCGCGCGATCTGTTCGCGACGCATGTGGCGGCAATCGCCGATCGGTTGCCGGGTGCCGACGATGATGCGACGGCGCTGATCGCCGAAGCTTTCCAGGTGGCGCAGCTGGCGCGGGCCAGCAAGGCCTCCACGGCCGTGGCGGCGATGGCGGCGCGGTTCGCCGCCGGCGATGACGCGCTTGCCCGGGCGGTCCGCGAACGCCAGGACACGCTCGCCTTCTGGCGCAATGTCGATCGCCGCCTCATCGACGCCTTGAGCCGGGAAGGCGTCGAGCGCGATCTGGCGCTGGAGAGGCGGTTGCGGGAGCGGCGCGATGCGCTGTTGGCCGAGTTGACGGCGCGGGATCGCGCGCTGGCGACAGAGTTTCCGTCCTATGTCGAACTTACCGGCGCGGAGCCGCTCGATCCGGCCGGCGTGCAGGCGCTGCTCGGTCCGGACGAGGCGTTGATGGGCCTGTTCGTCACGCCGGATGCGACCCATGTCTGGATCGTGCGCCGGCAGGGGGTGTTCATGTTCCGCGCCGAGATCGACGAAGCCGAGATCGTCGAGTTGGTGGCGGCGATCCGCGAGACCGTCGATCCCTTCGAGGTCGCGCGGACGGGCGTGCTGCCGACGTTTGCCGTTAAGGAGGCGCATACGCTCTATCGTCGGATCTTCGCGCCGGCGGAAGCGGAGCTGTCGGGCATTCGCCACCTCTTCGTGGTGCCGGACGGCGCGCTGCAAAGCCTGCCGCTGGGCGTTCTGATAACCGAACCGCCGGATAAATCGGTGGGCGGTCTGGCGGACTATCGCGATCTTGCCTGGCTGGCCACGCGCCGGGCGACCACGGTGCTGCCGTCGGTCGCCTCGCTGCGCGCGCTGCGGCGCTTCGTCCAGCGTTCGCAAGCAAAGCGGCCATTCATCGGCTACGGCGATCCGACCCTCTCCGGCGATGCCGGTTCGACGCGGGGCATCGAGGTTCGGGCGCTGTTCACGCGGGGCGGCTACGCCAATGTCGACGTGCTGCGTCAACTGAGCCCGCTGCCCGATACCGCCGACGAGCTGCGGGCACTGGCCCAGACCATGGGCGCGGCGGAGGGCGCCTTGCGGCTGGGCGCGGCGGCGACGGAATCGTCCGTGCGCAGCGATTCGCTGGCCGACTACCGCATCATCGCCTTCGCCACCCATGGACTGGCGGCCGGCGATTTCGAAGACGTATCGGAACCCGCCCTGGTGTTGACGCCGCCGGCGGAAGCGAGCCTGGCCGACGACGGCCTGCTGACGGCAAGCGAGATCACGCAGCTTCCGCTCGATGCGGACTGGGTCATCCTGTCGGCCTGCAACACGGCGGCGCCCGACGGCACACCCGGCGCCGAAGGCCTGTCGGGATTGGCCAAAGCGTTTTTCTTTGCCGGCACGCGGTCGCTTTTGGTGTCGCATTGGCCGGTCGCGTCGGACGCCACGCGGGAGCTGACGACGACGATGCTTTCGGAAGCGATGGGGGACGAGTCCGTCGGCAGGGCCGAGGCGTTGCGGCGGTCGATCCTGCGGCTGATGTCGCTGGAAACGCGGCCGGAATATGCCCACCCGTTGTTCTGGGCGCCGTTCGTCGTTGTGGGCGAGGGCGGTGTCGCCTCGGGCTAGTCGTCTACTGCCAGGGCGAGCGATTGAAATCCCTGAGCCCGGGATACGCCGTGTCGGCGCCGGACAGCGGTTCGACCAGGCGATAGTCCCGGCTGAACTGGGCGGCCGACGTCGCGGCGAGGCCTGGATCTTCGCTTCGACCGCCATCGGTTGGCGAGGTCGACGCATATAGGGCGGTGATGCGGATCGTGGCCTCGGCGTCATCAGCCGGTTCACCGGCGCTCGCCGCCGTGGCGCGATCGCCGTCGCCGGTCTCGGTATCTTCGTCGTCTTCGTTGTTGGCGGCGCCGGAGGCGCCGCTGGCGGGCTCGATTGCCGCTGCCTCCTGCGGCGACAGCTCCTGATCCGGATTGCGGTCGGGCGTACCGAAGCTGTCGGCGATCTGCACCGGCCCTGGCGCGGTATCGCCGGCCGCGAAGCCGCTGCCGCCTTCACGCACCTCGGTGCCGCTGCGCGCGGCGACGACAATGGTTCCACCGCCGCCGGTGCCGCCCGGCTGGGCGACAACCGTGGTGCCGGAGTCCTCGGCTTGCTTGGCAAGCGCGATCAGGGCGCGCGCCTCTTCGACCGAGAGGCCGAGTTGCGCCGCCAGATCCTGCTCGCTGCTGATCGTGATCGGCACCGGCACGATGTCCCTGCCACCGAAACCGAAGTCGGCCTGGGGTTCGGGCGGCGTGGTGATGGTGGTGCGGGTGATGACGAAGTTTTCGAGGTTCAGGATGTCGATGCCGTTGAAGAAAAACGGTCCGCGCAGCGAGTCGTCGTTGATCAGAAAGATGTCGATCAGGCGCGCGCCGCCGATGCCGCTGTCGCCGCCGACGCTGCCCTTGAGGTCGGCGGTGCTGGTGCCGGACACCCGCAGGCTCTGCGTGGTGACCGAGGCGTTGATGTCCTGAGTGGTGATCAATTCGCTGACGCCGCCGGCGGCCACGGTCGCGGTGATGCCACTGCCCCCGGTCAGCGTCACTTTACCCGTAGCATTGACCTCGGCATTGATGCGCTCGGATGAATTGAGGCTGACCTGGCTCAGATTTGGATCCGCGCCGGTGCTGTCGTAACGGCCGATGATATTGCCGCCGCTGACGGTCAACCCCGTGGTCGCCGTCGCATTGACATCGATGTCGCCGGTCATGTCGATCAGGATGCTGCTGGCCGACTGCAGATCGCCATCGAGGTCGGCCGCGCCGCGGATGCTGATGCCGCCGGTCGCGTCGAGGCCGCTACTTGCGCCGCGGCCGAGCGAGATCCGCCGGCTCGCCGTCAGGCTCGTGCCGGTGACGCTGGCGCCCTGGTTGAACAGGATGTCGCGGGCGCTAAAGACGCCGATGAACGGCCGCGTGCCACTGCCGACCGCGCCATTGAAGATAACGTCGTTGCCGCCGGCCACCGTCGACAGCGACGCAGGGCCGTCAACGGCGCCATTGAAGACGACGGGCCCCTGCGTCACTTGCAGTGACGCCGTGTTCAACAGGCTGACATCGCCATTGAAGGTGACGCCGCCGCCGGTGGCGAATGCCAGGCTGCCGCCGGCCGCATCGAACAGGATGGGGCCGGCGAAGCTGGAGTCGGTGTCGCCGGCCTGCAGGGTGACATCGTCTCGGAAGCGCACGGCGCCCGAAGCGGTGATGCCGGAGCGCGCGAAGAGCTGGCCGTTGAAGACGGTTTCGCCCTGGGACCGCAGGTCGAGCGCCGCGCCGGCGCCGGTGCCGATCTGCACCAGGAATGTGTCGCCACCGGAAACGAAGCGGCCGACATCGGCGTTGAACACCGTATCGGCGGTGCCGGAATCGATGGTCACGTTCTGGATGCCCTGCAGCACGCCGTTGACGACGATCTGGTCGTTCGATGTCGCGATGGTCGCCGGCCCGAGCAGCACGGTGATGCGGTCCTCGGCGCCGCTGCCGAGCGTCAGCGGGCCGTTTGCCGTCAACGCGGCGTCCAGCAGTCGGACATCGCCGGCGAACGAAACGCCGGCAGTGCCGCTGTCCAGCGACCGGGTGCCGGCAAGGTTGACCGGCCCGGCAAAAGCGATGACGTCGTTGCTGGTGGTGATGTCCGACGCGAGCGACGTGGTGCCGCCGCCATCCTGATGGAAAGCGCCGTCGAGGTTCAGGTCGGCGACGATCGACAGGTCGCCGGTATTGCCGATACGAACACCGCCGCCATTGCTGGTCGTCACGCCGGCATTGATGTCGAAGGCGTTGCCGGCAAGGTCGATGCCGGCGGCGCCGCTGGTGTTCAAGGTGCCGGCGAAGGTCGTCGTGCCGCTGCCGGCGGCCTGGCGCAGGCTGCCGGCCGTCACGGCGTTCAAGTTCACGTCGCGGGCGCTGTTGATGGTCAGCGCGCCGAGCCGGGCGATGCCGCCGGCCGCGGCCTGGAGGGCGATATCTCCCGCGCCCGCCGTCAGGGCGAGGTTCTGACCGCCGTCGAGCGTGTCGGCGAACGTGATGTCGCCGCCGCTGCTGTTCAGCGCCGCGGCGCTGGTCAACGAAACAGCGCTGGCGAAGCTGATGGCGTCGCCTGTGGTGGCGATATTGCCGGCAAGCGACACGCCGCCGGCGCCGTCCTGTGCGAACGCGCCGTCCAGATCGAGATCGGTCGCGGGGCCGAAGCTGAGCGTGCCCGCATTGGTGATGCGCATACCGCCGCCGTTGCTTGCCGTGACACCGACGTTGATAGCGAAGGCATTGCCGTCGAGATCGACGCCGCTGCCCGTGTTTGTGTTGAGCGCGCCGTTGAAGGTGGTGGTGCCACTGCCAGCGACCTGCCGCAGGCTGGCCGCCCGGACGGACGTCGTGCTGACATTGCGGGCACTGTTGATCGTGACCGCGCCCACGCGGTTGCTGCCGCCGACCGCCGACTGGAACGTGATGTCGCCGCCGCCCGCCGTCAGCGCGATGTTGCGGTTGCCGTTCAGCGTATTCGCGAAATCGATATCGCCGCCGCCTGTGCTGAGCGCGACATTGCCGGTAAGCGTAACCGGTCCGGCAAAGCCGATGGCATCGCCGGTTGTCGTAATGTCGCCGGCGAGCGACACCGCGCCGGTGCCGTCCTGCGCGAAGGCGCCGTCGAGGTTGAGATCGGCGGCTGCGCCGAGGCTCAGATTGCCGCTGTTGGTGATGCGGATGCCGCCATCGTTGCTGGTTGACGCGCCGGCAGTGAGAGCGAAGGCATTGCCGTCGAGATCGATGCCGGCGCTGCCGTTGGTGTTGAGCGCGCCGTCGAATCTTGTCGTGCCGCTCCCCGCGACCTGGCGCAGGCTCGCCGCCCGGATCGAGGTTGAGGTGACGTCGCGGGCGCTATTGACCGTCAGCGCCGCCAACCGGCTATTGCCGCCAGCGGCGGCTTGGAAGTCGATGTCGCCGCTGCCGGCTGTCAGCGCCAGGTTTTGACCGCCGTCGAGCGTGCCGGCGAAGGTAATGTTGCCGCCGCCGCTACCGGTGTCGAGCGCAACATTGCCCGTCAGTGTCACGGGACCGGTAAAGCTTATGGCGTCGCCCGTCGTTGTGATGTCGCCAGCCAGCGAGACGGCGCCGGCGGCGGTCTGGGCGAAGGCGCCATCCAGATTCAGGTCGGCCGCCGCCGCGATGGTCAGGTTGCCACTGTTGGCGATGCGAACGCCGCCGCCATTGCCGGTGCTGATGCCCGCGTTAAGCGCGAAGGCATTGCCGGTGAGGTTGACGCCGGCCCCGGTATTGGTGTTCAGCGCGCCGTTGAATGTCGTGGTGCCACTGCCTGCGACCTGACGCAGGCTGGTCGCCGTGATCGCGTTGGCCGTGACATTGCGGGCGCTGTCGATCCGCAGCGCGTCCAAGCGGCTGCTGCTGCCGACCGTGCCTTGCAGGGCGATATCGCCGCCGCCGGCCGCCAGCGTCAGATCCTGGCCGCCATTCAGCGTGCCGGCAAAGGTGATGTCGCCGCCGTCGCTGGCGATCGTCACGTTGTCGTTCAACGTGGCCGGGCCGCTCACCGTCACGTCGGCATTCGATGTGGTGATGTCGGCGCCCAATGCGATGCTGCCGCTGCCGCCGTTCACATCGAGCGCGACGGCGCCGCCGGACTGGTTGCCGCCCGCCGTGTCGAGCGCGGCATTGACGGCGATCGAGCCGTTCGCCTGGGTTGTGCCGGGGTCGTTGGCGCTGAGCGTGATGTCGCCCCCGCGCGTGGTGATGCCGGCGTTGACCGTGATATTACGGCCGGCCTGCGCCGTCAGGCCGGCGCCGTTGGTCGTCAAGTTGACGGCGTCGTCGATGGTGATGTCCTCGGTCGCCTGCAGCACGACGCTCGCCATCACCGCGTCCAGCGTCGCGGGCGCAATCACCAGCGCCGCGTCGGGATCGTCGCCAAAGGCGTCGACATCGCCGGCCGCGGCCGCACCGCCAGCCTTGACGGTGATGTTGCGCGGGTCGAGCAGCAGCGTGCCGGCCGCGCCAGCCGGCGCGCTGGCATCGACCGCACCGGCGAATTGCAGGCGTTCCTTACCGGAGACCTCGACGAAGCCGCCGTCGCCGCCGGCCGCGCCGCCCCGGGCGCTGACGGTGCCGCGGAACCGCGTGGTGTCGTCGGCCCAGATCACGACATCGCCACCATGGCCGGCGTCGAGCGCGTCGGCTTCGATCCGGGCGGTGGCCGCGATCAACGTGGTCTCGGCCTGCCGATCCGGTCCCTGCCCGTGCAGGTCGCCGCCGATCTTGACGCTTCCGCCGCCGGCCCGGCCCGAGGCCAGCACAACCGTGTCGTCGGCGAGCGAAACCCGCCGGCCGCGGACCTCGACCCGGCCACCCGTGGTGCCGGCGGCCTGGCCCGAGACGTCGAGCCGGCCCGCGACGCGCGTCTCGCCGTTGCCGCCGCGCAGGCGGATCACGCCATTGCTGCTGGCGACGCTGCGGGCCTCGATCACACCGGTCATGTTGATGGCCTGGTCGAAGGCCGATTTCACGGCCTCAGCGCTCAACGTCACCACGCCGCCGTCGGCGGCGATCAACCCGTCGTTGACGATGCGCGCGCCGTCACCGCCGGACGGCGCCTCGGTCAGCATCACTTCGACCAGGCTGTCGCCGTAGGGATCGAGGGTGAAGGCCTCACCCGAGGCCAGCGTCACGCGGCCGAGGCGCGCGCGGATCTGACCGGTATTGGCGACCCAGGGCGCCACCATCGCCACCAGTCCGTGATCGGCGACGGTGATCTCGCCCTCGTTGCGGACAATCGCGTCGGGTTGCCCCGGCAGGTCGAACACGAACCGACCGGCCATGGCGTCCGAATTGCGGATATCGGCGGTGGAGGCGACCAGGCCGGCGACGTCGATCCGGGCGCTGGGACTGAAGATGACGCCGTGCGGATTGATCAGCATGACCGTGCCGTTTGCCGTCAACCGGCCGTGGATCTGCGACGCGCCGCCGGCCGTGACACGGTTGAGGGCGACGGCGCTGCTGGAGGGTTGGGCGAAGTTGGTGTGCTCGTCGGCGCCGATATCGAAGGACCGCCAGTCGATGACCGCGCGCGGCGTATGCTGGATCACGTCGAGACGCTTCGGCCCGGTCTCGACAATGGTCGCGCTGCCGCCGACGACCTGGCCGCCCTGCGGATTGGCGAGCGCTGTCGTCGACAACAGGAAGCCGACCAGCGACACCGTCAGCGCTTTACGCCGGAGCAGTGTGTGCGATCCACCAGCAAATGACGTCGGTCGTATTAACAATGTTTGACGATGCCCGAACTATTGATGGCCGGACGATAGCAGAGTGCGCTGGATTTGAAACGAACTTTCAACGAAATTCACCCATTTACCGGACAAATTTACCGTAATTACTTCAGGTATTTGTCGCAATTTGGTGAACTGGTAAATGAGATCGGCGCGATGCGCTGTGACGCCTGAACAATTCGGTCGATTTTCCGACCCTGATGTCAGAAAAAGGCGCTCACCGAGACGAACAGCCGGAAGCCCCGTTCACGGTCGTCGCGGTCGGTGGTTGGCACGCGGGTCAGCGGCCGGGTCAGCTCGATATAGCCGGTCAGCGTCTCGGCGATCGTGGCGCGCGCGCCGAAGCCGGCCGATGCCGCGCTCTCCTTGACCTGCTTTGGGAATTCGTTGCGCTGCCAGACCGCGCCGATGTCGTAGAAGGCGTAGATCTGCAGGTTCTGCGCGAAATCGGGCGGCGCGGGCTCGTAGCGCAGCTCCAGCGATCCCGCCAGGCCGTGCGCGCCGAGGATTTCCGAGCTGTCGTAGCCGCGGCCGAAGCTTTCGCCGCCGAAGCCGAATTCCTCGGACGAGAGCAGCCGGTCGAAGGCGTATTGCCCGCGGCCGGCGGCCTGCAGCGACCAGCCGCGCTGCAGGAACTGAACCCGCGACACGTCGGCCGTGACTTTCGTGTAGTCGTTGCGGCCGCCTTGGCGGCTGGTCGCCTCGGCATTCGCCGACCGCGCGCCCAGGATGTCCAGACCCCGGCTGAGCTCGGCGCTGGCCCGGTTGACGCCGAAGAACCGATCGATGCCGTCGTAATCGAGGGCGATGCGCAGGCTGCGGATGCGGTCCTTCGAGATCTGCTCCTGCAGCACGTCTGTTTTGGAGTTCAGCATATCGAGGCCGGCGCGCAGCCGCAGATTCTGCCGGCGCGAGCGGATGAACGGGTAGCTCAGACCCAGGCGGTAGGTCTCGGACCGGCCCTCGACCTCCAGCACGTCCAGCGTCGAGCCGGGACGGCTGGTCAGGCGCCCGGCGGACAGCGACAGCGACAGGCCCTCGGCGCCGAGCGGCAGCGATGACGACAGTGAGTAAAAGCGGGTCTCGTCGACACCGGGCGTGACCGCGACCTGCGCGCCCAGGGTCTCGTACCAGCCGAACGGCGAATTCAGCGTCGCCGCTGTCTGCATCTGCTCGGGGCCGTTGAAGCGCGTGCCCCGGTTGTCGCCCTGGACGAAGGCGCCGACGAAATCGTGGCCGACCAGCAGAACCAGATCGGACGCGCCCGGCACGTCCGGCGAGGGGCGGATCACCGATCGCAGCGCCAGGCCCGGCAGGTCCTGCATCAGCAAGAGATAACGCTCCAGTACGGCGGCCTGCAACGGACGGCTGGCGACGATCTTTTCGGCATAGGCCTGCAGGATCGCGGCGCGACCACCGAAATCGCCACTCAGCAGCAGCCGGTCGATATAGCCTTCGATGACCTGAATGGTGACCGCGCCGCCGACGATGTCCTGCGGCGGCACGATCGCACGGCTCAGGATGTAGCCGTCGCTGCGGTAGCGGACGCTGATCTGATTGGCGATGTCGTAGAGTCGGGCGAGCGAGATCTCGCGCCCGAGATCGGCGGCCCAGATCGACTGCAGATCGCCCGGATCGTAGACGGTGGCGCCACGCAGTCGGACCTGGTCGAGCACGAAGCGCACGTCCTGGAATTCGGACGGCGCCTCTTCCAGCGGTGTCGTCGGCAGGGCCGGCGGCGGCGCGGCCGGGGGCGCCGGCGGCTCGAAACGCTGCTGCAGGCGGCCGGGATCGACGCTGCCGGGAAGCTGCTGCGCCATCGCGTCGCCGACGATCAGCAACAGCGACGACAACGCCAGGGTCAGGCCACCTGCCAGCCGTGAAACCCGTTTACGTCGCTGATACCTGCCGCCTGACATGACCCCGCCAGAATCACTCCGGGCGGAGGGTACATCCGACGGTGCCGCTGGTCGATACGTCGATGTGAATGGCCGCTGTTGCCGCGGCGCTGTGAATTAGAGGGCGATACGCAATCCCGGCACGGTCGGGCGGCGCGCGGACGCGCGCGCTTCCAGCGCCGCGATCAGGTCGCGCAGGAATTTGCGTTCCAGGCTCTGTCGCATGTCGTCGGTGCCGTCGATGACCATGACGAACGCGCCGGGGCCGCCGGCCACGGAGCTTTCGAAGAAGCCGGCAACATCGCGGCGGTTGCCGAAAACGACGCCGTTGATGGTGTAGCCGGCGCTGAGCGCGCGGTCGCGGGCTTGCAGCGGCTGCGCGCCGGCATTGTCGGTGCCGTCGCTGCAGATGTTGATCACCGTGTGCGTCGCGGTCAGCGGCGCCGTTGCCGCCAGGCTGGTGCCGAACTCGATCGCCATCGAGATGTCGGTGCGCGCGTCCGCGAACGGAATCGGAAAGCTTCTGATGGCCCCGTCGTCCTGGCTGCTTTCATAGCCGCTGCGGTCGATGCGGGGGACGGCGGCAATGGCCTCGGAAACGCGTTTCGCATCCGCGACCGAGGCGATCGTCGTCCAGGGCACGACGACCTCGTAGCGGTTGTCGCTCGACCAGGTGTAGACGACGAAGCCGACGCGGCCGAAATAGCCCTGTTGCAGCAGCCTCAGGAAGTCGGGATGCATGACGGCGCGCGACAGGCCGGTGAGCTGCAGCCACTCGTCGTGCCGCGAGATCGAGCCGGATACATCGATTGCCGTGATCAGATTGACATCGGTGCGGCGGCCGGCGTTTTCCGGCGCCCAAAGGCTGATGGCGTCCGTCGTCGGCGCGACCCGGGTCGCGGCGGTCGCCTGGTAGGCGGAAATCGCAACCAGCGCCGTGGCAAAAATGAAGATCGCGATGACATCAGCGGCGGCGGCGCCACGTCGGCCGATGGCCGTCAGTCGGTCGAGCAAGGTCATGCTGAGCGTCTCCGATGTTGCATGACGGCAAGCATCGGAGACGCGTGTTTCCGGGGAATGTCCCGGATTGTTTCAGTGGTTTCTGCGCTTCGGCCGGGTCTGGATCAGTCCGGCCCAGATTCTGACCGTGTCAGCGGGCCTGCAATTGCAGCCCGGCGATGCCGGCGGCGATGTTGATGCCCTTGATGCCCTCGACGCTGAGCGGCTGTAGCGCGATCGAACGCCCGGATCCGCCGAGCAGCGCATTCGCGCCGACACCGAAACCGGCCGCCACGTCGGCGGCGATTCCGGCGAACTTGCCGGACAGCGCGCCCGGACCGATGTCCGATGACGGGGCGATAACGGCCCAGAGGATGACGCCGCTGGACTGATAGCCGATGTCGATGCCGTATTGCGTGATGTTGCCGCGATACTTGTCCTCGCGGCCGCCCGCGTCGGGCACATAGGTGCATTCAACGTCCCGCGACGACCCGAAAATGAAGCTCAGGTTGCCTTCCACGTCACAGCGCAGAAAGCCGGCCCGAACGCCTTTGTCCTGTGCGACCGCGAAGTCCGCCATCAGCAGGCAAAATCCAAAAAGTGCGGCGGTGGCGGCAATTAGCCGGCTTGGCGCATGTGTCATGTCAACACTCCTTCATTTTTTCGACGCTCCGGCGGCGACGCGCGCGGCGAACGGCGGCGGTCAGCCGTCAGATTTTGCATCCGGGGTTTCGATGCGCGAGCTAGCCGGCGGTTACACTGATCTCGTCGACTTTGCCGGCATAGAAAGCGAGGTGGTCTTTGATCTCGGCAACGGCGGGAAACGGCGCCTCATAGCTCCAGACCGCGTTGTCCGCCGTCTTGCCGTCCACATCGATGGTCCAATAGGCGGCGTCGCCCTTGTAGGGGCAATGAGTCGAATGCTCGGTGCGCTTCAGCGCGCTCATATCGACATCGCCGCGGGGAATGTAATGGACGATGGGGTAGCTGGCCTCTTTCATACTCTGCGCCTCGACCGTGTCGGCGATCACCTTGCCGTTGAAGGACACGGTCACGCGCGCGCTGCTGGCGTCGATGCTGATGGGATGGTCGGGCCCTGGGATCTTCATCGTCTCCCCCTGCTGCTGTCCGTTGAAGTGTGGCGCAAACGGTCTTGACCATGATGACCGAGCGTGAGGCCTGGCGCTACCCGCCGGCGCGCACTATGTCGCAGCATGTGGTGGTTCGGTCGCGCCGCCACAAGGCGTAGTATGACCCATGCGGCGCAACGCCGATCGCCGCCACGGGCAGACGAACGACCACCGATGGGAGCTTCCGCATGATCTCGCACATACCGCACATCCTGAATGCGGACTTGGTGGCGCAGGTGCGGCAGCTGCTGCTCGCCGGCACCTTCGAGGACGGCCGCTACACGGCTACCGGCCGCGCGGCCGAGGTGAAAAAAAACATGCAGCTCGGCAACGATCCCCAGACCCGAAAGGCGGTCGACGAGATCGTCACGCGGGCGGTTATGAACAATCCGCGTTTCGCCGAGCTGGCTTTTCCCAAGGGCATGGTGCCGCCGACCTATAATCGCTACGACGTCGGCATGACCTATGGCGATCACGTGGACGCGCCGTTTCTCAACAACGGCCGGATGCGCGCCGACCTTTCGATGACCATCTTTCTGACCGACCCGGCGACCTATGATGGCGGCGATCTGGTCATTCGCGACGGCCTGGGCGAGACCCGCATCAAGTACGACGCCGGCGACGCCGTGCTTTATCCCACCACCAGCCTGCATCACGTGAGTCCCGTAACCCGGGGGTCGCGGTTGTCGGCCGTGACCTGGATTCAGAGCTACGTACCGGACGCGCACCGGCGGCGGACGCTGATCGAGTTCAACGAGGTGAAGAATTACTTCGACGAGCAGGCGACCGACGCGCCCGCCGCCGATACGCTGCGCAACGCGCTCTCCAATCTGACCCGGATGTGGTGGCAGACCTGACGTCCGGAAGCGCAGGCAAAGCGGAAGAAGACCAGGGCGCGCGTCGGCTGAACGGCGGGATCGGCAACCTCGCGGCCGTTCTACGAGCGGTCGCCGTCCGTTGGCGTCCGCTTCAGCAGCCAGCGTAGCAGGATCGGGGTAAGCAAGGTGGTCGCGACGGCCATCAGAACGAGCGACGAGAACAAGTGATCCGCGATGCCGTCTTTGCCTTCGGTCTGCGCGAACAAGCCCGCTTTCAGTGCAACGCTGAGGATGATCAGCTCGAACGCGCCCCGGGCGCTCATCCCGATGCCGATCACACCGGCTTCCCGGCGATCGCGATAGGCGAGATAGGCCGGCAGGCCGGCGCCAAGACACTTTCCGGCGATGGCCGTCACGATCAACAGGACAATGAACAGCGGCGCGGCGGCGACCGCGCGCAGATCGACCTGCAGCCCGATCGAGGCGAAGAACAGCGGCCCCAGCACGCCGCCGGTGATAGCGGTGACCAGCAGCTTCATCTCCAGATGCACGGCCGCGCCGACCCGGGAGGACTCGAAGAACAAACCGGCCATGAAAGCGCCGAGAATCCAGTGCAGGCCCAGCACCTCGGCCAGCAGGCCGTAGAACAGGGCGACGGCGACCAGAAAGCTGAACTCGACGGCCGCCGCCTGCATCAGGCGGATGCGCCTGCCGATGCGCGGATAAACATGCACGCCAAGCAGCATGGTCACGCCAAAGAACGCCATGGCTTTCACGACGATCCATCCGAGCGCCACCGCCGACGGCAGCGCGCCGGTCTTCAGCACGGCGGCCAGGATAGCGAACAGCAGGATGCTGAAGACGTCGTCGAACAGGGCGGCGGCGACGACGATCTGTCCTGGCCGCTGCTGCAGCAGACCGAACTCCATCAGGACCTTCACGGTCGCCGGAATGGCCGTAATCGACAGCGCCAGCGCCACCAGCATGGACAGCGCGGGCCTGGCCGCGATATCCGGCAGGAAGGCCCAGGCCAGCGCGAAGCCGAAGACCATCGGCACGGCCATGCCGCCGAGCGCGATGCCGAAACCAGCGGCGGCGTGCTTCGCCAGGCTCTTCGGCTGCAGCTCGATACCGGCGAGCAGGACCAGGAAGAAAATGCCGATCTCGGCAAGCTGCGCCAGCGCCGCGCTGTCCGGCAGCCGGCCAATGACCGGCAGCGTCGATCCAAACATGGCGATCAGGCCGGCGAGAAAGATCCCGGCCAGCATCTCGCCGACCGACGCCGTCTGCCCCAACCGCTCGGCCGCCTCGCCGAACAGCCTCGCGATCACCAGCAACGCCAAGATGTCGACGAAGATGTCCATCAAGCAGGTTCCGGCCGAGAGACAGAACCTTCGCTCTTACGAAAGCGGTCGAAAGTGATCCTTGATCTACATCAGCGGTGATGCCGGGGGCGGGTCGCTCGCGTCGGCCGCGGGGCAGGCCGGGCACCCGGCGGTTGCGCGAAACCCCAAACTGCACGAACATTACGTACGCCACCACTCGCAATAAGAAAACGGTGGCCTTGCCGACACGAGTAGCATTGCGCGGCCGTGTCCGATCTGTTTGCCGACGGCGCGCCGCTGTGATGTTTCGGGGTAACGGGAACACAGGGGAAGCGTGACATGACGAACAAGCGGAATTTGTGGTTGATGACGACGGCGATGGCGGTCGGACTGACCTTCGGCGCGCAGGCCAAGGACACGGGCTACATCTTCGTCAGTAGTGAAAAAGACAATGCGATCAGCGTGCTGGACGGCAAATCTTATGAGCTGGTCAAGAAGATCGGCACGGCGGCACGGCCGCGGCATCTGCAGTTCAATCCCGACCGGACGCTGATCTATGTCGCCGCCGGCGACGGCAGCGCCATTGACGTCATCGACGTCGGCAAGCTGGAACTTGTCGACCGGATCGGCGAGATCGACGACCCGGAACTGTTCGATCTCAGCCCCGACGGCAAGATCATGTACATCTCACTCGAAGATGACGCCAAGCTCGGCATTCTCGATCTCGAAACCTATTTCGCCGAACGCGAGGAAAAGCCTGAGCTGACGGTCGCCGCGCCGAGCGAGGACGACGATGACGATGATGATGATGACGATGACGACGATGACGACGACGAGGAAGCCCGGGAAGACGACGACGACGATGACGAGATGCTGCCCGGCATGAAGACCGTCGAGGTCGGCGGCGAGCCGGAAGGCGTTCTGGCCAATCCCGACGGCAAGACCGTCTATGTGACATCCGAAGTCGCCAACATCGTGCACGTCGTCGACACCGAGGCGCTCGAAATCACCAAGAACGTCGTCGTCGGCAACCGGCCGCGCCGCTTTGTGATGACGCCGGACGGCAACGAGCTCTGGGTGTCCAATGAACTGAGCGGATCGGTCAGCATCCTGGATGCGAAAACCTACGACATCCTCGATACGATCAGCTTCCTGCCGCGCGGTTTCCGGCCCGAGGAAGTGACGCCGGTCGGCGTCACGATGACGGACGACGGCAGTACCGCCATCGTCGGCCTCGGCCGCGCCAACCACGTGGCCTTCGTCGACACCGCCAGCCGCAAGATCGAGGACTATGTCCTGGTCGGCGAGCGGGCCTGGAACACGACCTTCAATCGGGACAACTCGCTGCTGTTCGTGACCAACGGGCTCAGCGACGACATCTCGATCATCGACGTCGCGTCCCGCAAGGTGATCAAGTCCGTACCGGTCGGCCGCGTGCCTCATACGGTCCTGATCGACGACTAGACCGCCATGGGGCGATTGTTGGTCTGGCTGCTCAGCGCCGTTCTGGCGCTGGGCGCCGCGGCGCCGGTGGTGGCAGAAGACTTCACCATCGGCTATCTGCAACTGAGCAAGGATCCGCGCTACAGCAAAAAGCGGACCTTCGCCCGGCTGCTGCTGCAGCCCCTGGGCAGGCCTTATACGGGCGCGCGGGTTGCGATCGATGAGGTGAAATTCCACGGCGCGGCCGTCGGCGTCACCTTCAAGGTCAAGCGGCACAAGGGCAAGGGCTCGCTGGGCCTGCTGGAGGGCGTGGATAAGCTTCACGCCGACGGCGTGCGCTTTTTCGTGGTCGATGCGCCGGCAGATGTCCTGAGCGAGCTGGCCGGGGCAACCAAGGGCCGCGATCTCCTGCTGTTCAACGTCTCGGCGCGCGAGGACCGTCTACGCCAGGACCAGTGCCAGGCGCACCTCCTGCACGTCATCCCGAGCTACGCCATGCTGACGGACGCGCTGGTCCAATACCTGATCACGCGGAAGTGGCGCGAGATCCTGGTGCTGGAGGGCAAATCCGACGACGACAAGCAGTTCGCCGCGGCTTTCGCCCGCTCGGCCAAGCTCTACGGTGCCGAAGTCGTCGAGAGCCGGCCGTTCGTGCTCAGCAACGACCCGCGCCAGCGCGATCAGAACAACATCACGCTGCTGACAACAGGCGCCGACTATGACGTGGTTTTCGTCGCCGATACCGACGGCGAGTTCGCGCGCGATGTGCCCTATCAGACGGCGCGGCCGCGGCCGGTCGTGGGTAGCGAAGGCCTGGGTGCGGCGGCTTGGCACTGGGCCTGGGAACGGCACGGTGCGCCGCAGCTTGAAAACCGCTTCCAGGACAAGGCCAAGCGGCCCATGCGCGACATCGACTGGGCGGCCTGGATGGCCGTGAAGGCGGTGGCGGAGGCGGTTCAGCGCACCGAGAGCAAGGACTTCGCCGTTCTGCGCGACTATCTGCGCGGGCCCGATCTTGTGCTCGACGGCTTCAAGGGCAACCGGCTCAACTTCCGGCCCTGGAACAACCAGCTGCGCCAGCCGATCCTGCTGGTGACGCATAATTGGGTGGTCGAGCGCGCGCCCATGAAAGGCTTCTTGCATCAGACCAACAACATGGACACCCTGGGCTTCAACGAGACGAACAGTGGCTGCCGGTTTTGAGCGCAAGGACAGATGATGACATCGCGCTGGGCGTCGAGCACCTGAGCTACAGCTTCGGCACCATTCAGGCGCTCGACGATGTCAGTTTCGAGGTCCGACCGGGCGAGTTCACGGTTCTGCTGGGGCCCAACGGGGCCGGCAAGACGACGCTGTTCTCACTGATCACCCGGCTCTACGACAGCCCGGAAGGCAGCGTCAGCATTCACGGCCACAATGTACGCAAGCAGGCGCTGAAGGCGCTCGCCAAGATCGGCGTGGTGTTTCAACAGCCCACGCTCGATCTCGACCTGTCGGTGATGCAGAACCTGCACTACCACGCCGCCCTGCACGGCATCGCCCGCGGCGAAGCGACGCGACGCGCCGAGACCGAACTCGACCGGCTGTCGATGCTGGAACGGCGCGACGAGAAGGTCCGCAAGCTGAACGGCGGCCACCGCCGGCGGGTGGAGATCGCCCGCGCTTTGATGCACCGGCCGGCGCTGCTGCTGCTGGATGAGCCGACAGTGGGACTCGACGTGCCGACGCGGCGTAGCATCGTCGAGCACGTACATGGCCTTTGCCACAACGACGGCATCGCCGTGCTCTGGGCGACGCATTTGATCGACGAGGCGGCGCACGACGACCGGGTCATCGTGCTGCACAAGGGGCAGGTGCGGGCCGACGGCGTCATCGACGAGGTCAACGCGGCCACGGGCGCGGCCAACCTCAACGAGTCATTCCACAAGCTGACGACGGCGAGCGCGGCATGAGCCCGATGCACTATCTCCGTTGTTTCGCCGGTATCGCTTTGCGCGAGGCGCTGCGCTTCCTGCATCAGCGCGAGCGCTTCATCGCCGCCTTGGTGCGGCCGCTGGTCTGGCTGGTCGTGTTCGCCGCCGGCTTCCGCAACGTGCTCGGCGTCTCGATCATCCCGCCGTACGAGACCTACATCCTCTACGAGGTCTATATCGTGCCGGGCCTGATCGGCATGATTCAGCTTTTCAACGGCATGCAGAGCTCGCTGTCCATGGTCTACGACCGCGAGATGGGCAGCATGCGCACGCTGCTGGTCAGTCCGCTGCCGCGCTGGTATCTGCTGGTGGCGAAGCTGCTGGCCGGCACCATCGTCTCGATCCTGCAGGTCTATGCCTTCCTGATCATCGCCGCGGCTTTCGGCGTCGAGGTGCCGTGGCTCGGCTTTCTGACCGTGCTGCCGGCATTGATTCTGACCGGCCTGATGCTGGGCGCGCTCGGTCTCTTGCTGTCGTCGCTGATCAAGCAGCTCGAGAATTTCGCCGGGATCATGAACTTCGTGATCTTCCCGATGTTCTTCCTGTCGTCGGCGCTCTATCCGCTCTGGCGCATGCGGGAGTCGAGCGATCTGCTGTACATGATCTGCGCCGCCAACCCGTTCACGCACGCCGTCGAAACCATCCGCTTCGCGCTCTACGGCCAGGTCAATCTCGAGATGCTGTTCTATACCTTGATCACGCTCCTGGTGTTCGTCGGCGCCGCGATCTACGGCTACAACCCCGCCCGCGGCATGCTCAGCCGCAAGGCCGGCGCCGGCGGCGGTTGAGGCGCGCGTTGTGAACTGTCTTGGATAGCGCGCTCAGATATAAACGACTGGATTGGCGGAACTGCTTTTTGCCCTCACCCCAACCCTCTCCCGCAAGCGGGAGAGGGGGCCGCTGTCGCTGCGGTTTTGCATCCCCTCTCCCGCTTGCGGGAGAGGGAGGGACCCACGCGACGCCAGTCGCGTGGGAGGGTGAGGGCGACAAGAGTCAAAACGTCGGCGGCTTTGAGCTGGGACCGCCTTTATTGCTCCCGTCACGACGTCAGGATCTGCGCCAGTTCGGGGCCGTGGTCGGTGAGCAGTTGCGCGCGGATGGCGTCGACCTCGGCGTCGCCGCGGCGGGGGCGCGGCAGGTCGATGGGTATGTCGGCGATGACATGCGCCGGGCCGGCCGACAGAAAAACGATGCGGTCGGCGAGGTGGATCGCCTCGCGCAGGTCGTGGGTGACGAACAACACCGTGGTGGGACGCAGCGACCAGATTTCGATCAGCAGCCGGCGCAGGCGTTCGGCCGTCGGCGCGTCGAGCGACGCAAAGGGCTCGTCCATCAGCAGCAGGTCGGGCTCGACCACGAAGGCGCGGGCGAGGGCCACCCGGCGCGCCAGGCCCAGCGAGAGCTGGCCAGGAAAGGCGTTGCGATGGCTGTCCAACCCCATGGCCGACAGCAGCGACCCGATCCGCCCGTTCGCGGCGGCCGCGTCGTCGATCGCCAATCGGATGTTCTCCTCGACCGTGCGCCAGGGCAGCAGGCGCGGGTCCTGGAAGACGTAGCCGATCACGGGCGTTGTCCGCCCCTCGGCCGTCGGCAGGTCGACCTTGCCGTCGAAATCGGCATCCAGGCCGGCGACGATGTTCAGGACCGTGGTCTTGCCACAGCCCGACGGCCCGAACAGGCAGACGAACTCGCCGGCCCGGCCCGACAGCCGCAGGTCCTGCAACGCGACGCGCGGCTGATCGCCGCCGGCGGCGCGATAGCACTTCCGACGCACGTCGATAGCGATCTGGTTCATGGCCGCCATCGGCTTACCCGGCGTTCCAGGGGTTGCATCATGCCAAACTCGATGACCTGCATGATGGCGACGAAAGCGAGCGTGTAGGCCAGGATCCGGGTCACGTCGAAGAGCTGGAAATAGACCTGAAGCTGGAAGCCGACGCCGCTGCTGCGTCCTAACAGCTCGACCACCAGCACGATCTTCCAGATCAGCGCCAAGCCGGAGCGGGCGGCCGCCACCAGGAACGGGTAGAGCTGCGGCAGCACCACATGCCGCAACGTTCGCGTCCGGCCGAAGCGGTAGATCGTCGCCATCTCCTGATAGCCCGGGTCCAGAGCGCGGGCGCCCTCGCGGACGACGACGACCACGGTCGGGATCTTGTTGATCGCCACGGCGCCGATGGCCGCCGCCTCGATCAGGCCGAACCAGACATAGGCCAGGATGATGGTGACGAGCGCCGGGATGTTCAGCAGCAGGATCAACCAACTGTCGAAGAACAGGTTGAAGCGAGCGAGGCGGCCCATGACGATGCCGATGGCCGTGCCGATGACCATGGCGATCAGGAAGGCGGCCGCGACGCGGGCCAGCGTGACGCCGAGATGGAACAGCATCTCGCCGTGCTCGATTTCCTCGACCAGGACCTCGATGACGGACATCGGCGTCGGCAACAGCCGGCTGCCGGCCAATACGGCGGCGAGATACCAGAGCGCGAACAGCGCGGTGATCGACGCCAACGTAAACAGCGTCCGGTGACGGTCCTCCTGCGATCTGTCAGGAGCCGGCATCCGGCCAGAAGGTGCCCGGCTGCAGGGTCGAGGTATCGCCGACCAGCTTGGCGCCGCCGGCCGCGGCCAGGATCTCGAACAGCCGGGCGGCGTCCTGCCATTGCGGTTCGCCCCAGGCCGTCGGAATACCCTCGACGTAACCGGCCCGAAGCGCGGCCCCGGTCTTGTCGTCCGGCGCCTTCATCAGCGGCGCGATGCGCTGCCATTCGTCGTCGGAGTGGCGCAGGATGGCCTTGGCGCCACGCACGGCCGTGAGGAAGCCCCGCACCGCTTCCGGGTTGGCCTTGGCCCAGGACTCGCGGAAGGTGTAGCCCAGCATGGGCACGTCGCCGCCGGTACCGAGTTGGCGCGCCACCTCGGTGACGCCGACAACGCGTTTGTGGCCTTGCGCCTCCAGCCGTGCCGCGTAGTGCCAGAATGTCAGAACGGCATCGAGCTCGCCGTTGGCGACGAGCTCGCTCAGCAGCGGCGGCGCGCCGAAGACCGGCTCCACCTCGGCCTTCAGATCCATGCCGTGCTTGGAGGCGGCCAGCGCCTGCAGCAGCAGCCAGCTCTTGTCGAGCGGCCCGCCGGCGATGCCGAGCCGCTTGCCGCGCAGGCCGGGAATATCGTCGATGCCGGCGGCCTTCGCGGCGACCAGCGCGCCGAGCGCGGTGGAGTAGGGCGTGAAGGTGAAGTCCGCACCCTCGCTGCGTTGCCGCGAGACCCAGATCCAGTCCATGACGATGACATCGACGGCGTCGGCCTGCAACGCCACCTTGGTGGCCTGCGGGCTGGCGAGACCGGTGATGTCGACCTCGATGCCCTGCTTGGCGTCGATGCCGTGGTGCTTCAGGACATCGAGCTCCCAGTTCACGGTGCCGAACTTCAGGACGCCGACGCGGATCACGGCCGGATCGGCGGCGCGCGCGGCCGGCATCCACGTCAAAAGGACGACAGCAACCAGCAGGGCGAGATGAACGATCGGCCGCTGCATGGCGGTCCGCATGTCAGGCGTTGCCGTAGCGCCGGTAGATAAATGCCGGCGCCTCGCTGGCGGACTCGGTACGTGCCAACTCGAAGATTTGTGGATGAAGCGGCGATTTCGCGCAGGCCGGATCGGTGTTGCCGGCATCGCCCGTCAGCGCCAGGGCCTGGCAGCGGCAGCCGCCCCAGTCGATCTCGCGCTGGTCGCAGCTTTTGCAAGGCTCGGGCATCCAGTCGGTGCCGCGGAACCGCTGGAAGGCCGCGGAGTCTTGCCAGATCTCATTGAGCGGGCGATCGCGCACGGAATCGAAATCCAGTTCCGGTATGCTTTCCGCCGCGTGGCAGGGCAGCACCTTGCCGGCCGGCGAGACGTTCAGGAACCGCCGTCCCCAGCCGCCCATGCAGGCCTTCGGCCGCCGGGCATAGTAATCCGGCACGACATAGTCGATCACCAGGACGCCGGTCAGCCGTTCGCGCGCCGCGTCGACGATTTCGGTCGCGCGCTCGATCTGCGCCAGCGTGGGGATGAAGGCGGCGCGGTTCTTGAGCGCCCAGCCGTAATACTGCACATGCGCGACCTCGAGCCGCGCGGCGTTCAGCGTGACGGCGAGATCGATCATCGTATCCAGCCGGTCAAGGTTCTGGCGGTGCACGACGGCGTTGATGGTGAGCGGCAGCCCCGCCGCGCGCACCAGCCGCGCGACGTCCATCTTACGCTGATGGCCGCCCTTGTAGCCGCCGATGCGTTCGGCCGTTTCTGTCTCGCTGTCCTGGATGCTGAGCTGCACGTGGTCGAGCCCGGCCGCGTCGAGCGCGGCGATACGGGCTTCGTCCAGCAATACGCCCGAGGTGATGAGATTGCTGTAGAGACCGGCGTCAGCGGCGTGCTGAACCAGGTCCGGCAGGTCCGGCCGCGCTGTCGGTTCGCCCCCCGAGAAGTGGATCTGCAGCACGCCCATGTCGGCGGCTTCGTCCATGACGCGGCGCCACTCGTCCGTCGTCAATTCGCCGCTGCGCTGCACGAGCTCCAGCGGATTGGAGCAATAGGGGCATTGCAGCGGACAGCGGTGGGTCAGTTCGGCCAGCAGGGCGAGTGGCGGATCCGGTCCGGTCATGCCTCGACCACTCCCTTGTCCGCCAGGTCCTGCAGCATGGCCAGCACGTCCTTGGCGATGGTCTCGCGCGGCGCTTCGAAGGTCGCCACCAGGTCGTCGATGATGGCGGCGACGCTGTCGCCCTTGCAGCGCTGCAGGACCTCGACGGCGATGTCGTCCGGCATCAGCACGCGTTCGGGCGCCAGGATGACCCAGCAGTCGCGCGCCTTGTCGAACCGCATCTTGCAGTGGCGCGGCAGCCGCGGCACGGAGTCTTCGCCGATGACCAGACGGTCGGCCATGGCCTAGCGGTCCGTCGCCGGGTCGGGCACGAAAGCGCCCGGCGGGATATGGCCGGGCTCGACATAGGCGTAGTGAAGGGCGTCAAGCTGCGACCAGAGCACGCCGCACTTGAAGCGCAATGCATCGCAGACCGCCTTGCGCAGTTCCGGCGTGGTTGCGTGCTCCTTCACATGGTTTAACGCGAAATCGGCGTCCCGCGGCGCCTGGTGCAGGCGCTTGTCGAAATAGGCCAGCGTCTCCTGGCTGACGAAGTCGTAGTTCGCGAGCATACCGGCGACCCGCGTGGCGATGGTCGACGGCGCGAACATCTCGGTCAGCGACGAGGCGATGGCTTCCAGGATCGAACGGTCGCGCACGTAATGGATATAGGCCTCGACGGCAAACCGCGTGCCCGGCAGCAGGCCGTCGGTCGAGATCACATATGACCGGTCGAGCCCGAGGCCGTCGGTCAGCTTGAGCCAGCGTTCGATGCCGCCGGCGTCGGCGTTTTCGCCGTCATGATCCAGGATGCGCTGGCGCCAGATCCGCCTGAGCGCCGGATCGTCGAGCCGGGCCAGCAGGGTCGCGTCCTTGATCGGGATGCAAGCCTGGTAGTAGTAGCGGTTCAGCGCCCAGGCCTGGACTTGCGCCTTGCTCAGCTCGCCGGCGTTCAGAAGCTGGTGAAACGGATGCTTGTTGTGGTAGCGCTCGTCGCCGATCGCCCGCAGTTCCCGTTCCAGGTCGTCCGGTGTGGCAAGTGCGTTCACAGCTCGATCTCCATGCCGTCGCGGGCGACCTCCCAGCCGGCCGCCTCGACCTCGGCGCGTTCCGGGCTGTCGTCGACGATGACCGGGTTGGTGTTGTTGATATGGATGAACATGCGTCGCGCCACATCGAGGCCGTCGAAGGCCGCGATCGAGCCGTCCGGTCCGGACATGCTCATATGTCCCATGCGTTGGCCGGTCTTCACGCCAACGCCGCCGGCGACCATCTCGTCGTCGGTCCATAATGTGCCGTCGAACATCACCAGCGGCGCGCCCTTGAGCCGTTCCGCCAGCTCGGGCGTCATCGCCGCGCAGCCCGGAATGTGAAAGAAGTGCGCGTCGCTGTTGCGTTCCGAGACGCGCAAGCCGACGGTGTCCTCCGCCTGGGTGCCGAAATTTGCGCCGGCATCCGGGTTTTCGAGATAGAGCGCGACCTTGCCGGGCACGGCGAAGGCTTCGACCGACAGACCGATGTCGTCGCCGTCGCGCGTCGTCAGCGCAAACGGCTGGTCGAGCGCGAAATCCCGGCGCGCCACGAAATCCGGGTTGAGGACGTTGAAAATCGAGTTTTCCGCCAAGGTCTGAAGCACCCGTCTGCTGCCATAGAGCGCCAACGGCTGGCTCTCGCGCAGATTCAACAGTCCGGCGACGTGGTCGACATCGCCGTTCGTCAGCACCACGCCAGCGATGGGGCTATGGCGTTTGCCCGTCTTCGGGTGAAGCTGCCGATTGTCGGCAATCTGCTGCCGCAGGTCCGGGGATGCGTTGAACAGGCACCAGCGCTCGCCGTCGGCGCTCACCGCGATCGACGATTGTGTCTGCGGCCGCGCGTTCGGATCTCCGCCGCGCGACCGCTGACAGTTGTCGCTGTTCGTGTTCCACTGCGGAAAGCCGCCGCCCGCCGCAGCGCCAAGTACAACTATATGCATCGCAACGTCCCGGACGTTGCGTTACCGGCCAGAGGCCGGAAATCGGAGTTTCAGTACTCCGCGCAGGCGTAGCAGTTGATCTCGCAGCCTACGGCGATCTCGACGATCTTCGGTGTTGCCCACTTCATCGCGACTCCCTCCAGTCCTTCGTTGGTTGCCCCCGGGCTTATGCAATCGCGCCGAACATTCCGTCAAACCGCAATTTGCGCTCTACTGCACCCCTTGCGCCGACTACAGACGACACTTAGCCATGAAGAGCATAGTGACAAGGGATCGTCCGCTCAAGTCTCTATCGCCCCGTGATTGGGCATTCCGATCACCCGTCACACACATGTCACATAGATGTCTGGCGGCGATTTGGCTTCGCGCTGGAAATGATCCGCCCCCCGCGCCATACTGTTCCGGTACGGCAGAGGGCATTGCGTTGGGGGTCGGGGCGTCTGCACCGGTCGACGCAAATAGTACGTACAGGCATCGATCGGTATCAGGCCGTCCGGCAGTGTTTGTCCTGTCAGCACCCATGCGCGGTGTCCGCTGCGTTGTTGGCAGCAAATGCACGTCTGTAAAGGAGTTGCACTTAAGACCATAGAGACCAGTACGCAGCGTATGGAAGTCGCGCCTACTCAAAACCAAGCAATCAAATTGGGGAGGGAAGTCGATGAAGCGTGTTCCTAAAAGCAGCGTAACCCGGCGGCATATGTTGGCCGCCTCCGCGGTCGCGGCACTCGCCGCGGGCGCAATCTCCGTGCCGACCGCGCTGGCGGATTCTTCGGCCGACAACATCAAAAACTGTCCGCCGAGCGATTGGTGCGCCTATCACCGCAGCACGGACAAGGCTTGGCGGCATAGCCCGCTCGACCAGATCAATACCGGAAACGTGAAGGACCTGAAGCCGGCCTGGATGTTCATGCCGGGCAACGGCCAGATGGGCATGCAGGCGACGCCGTTGGTGGTCGGCGGCACCATGTATGTCTCGACGACGCCGTCCTCGGTCTGGGCGCTCGACGCCAAGACCGGCGCCCGCAAATGGGCGTTTCAGCCGGATATGGACGAGGCCGTGGTGTCGCGGTCGTTCTTCGCCCACACCCGTGGCCTGACCGTCGGCGACGGCCGGGTCTATATGGGCACGGCGGACGGTCGCCTGATCGCGCTGAACGAAGATTCCGGCGAAGTGATCTGGGACAAGCAGCTGGTCGACTCGCAGAAAGACACTGCCGGCTTCAGCGGCGCCGGCACGTTCGTCAGCTCCGACCTGCTGGTCATCGGCCAGAACGGCGGCGAGTATCCGGTCGAAGGGCGGATCTTCGGCGTCGATCCGAAAAGCGGCGATGTCAAGTGGACGTTCTATACGACCGGCCGCGGCGACGAGCGGGCGCTGGCCACCTGGGGCGGCGATTCCTGGAAGTATGGCGGCGGCGGCTCCTGGCAGCCCGGCACCGTCGACTACGAGAACAACCAGATCCTGATCGGCACCGGTAATCCCAATCCGGACTATGACTTCTGCGGCGCCGAATGCATGGACGCCAACGCCAAGGCACACCGGCCCGGCACCAACCTCTACACCTCGTCGACGATCGCGCTCGATCTCGATACCGGCAAGCTGAACTGGTACTTCCAGGAAGCGCCGAGCGATCCCTACGACTACGACTCGGCAGTCGGCGAATATGTGATGATCGAGGGCGAGGACGGCCGCAAGCTGGTGCTGCACCCCGGCAAGAACGGCTTCAACCACGTTCACGACCGCAAGACCGGTCAGCCGATCAACGTCTATCCCGCCCAGAAGTCGCAGAACTGGACCACCGGCTTCAACCTCGAGACCGGCCAGTGGGAGAACATGCTCTGGCCGAAAGCCGGAGAGAAGACGTTGGTCTGCCCGGCGATCGACGGCGGCCATAGCTGGAACGCGGGCGCCTACAGCCCCGATACCGGGCTGCAATACCGCGTCGTCAACGAGTGGTGCATGTACCTCGTCGTGAACCCGGAGGAAGGTGGCACGGCCACGGCCGGCACCGAAACCCGCGTCACCGATCCTTTCGCGCAAGTCTTCATGGCGGCCGAATGGGAAGGCACCGATCCGCCCGGCGACACCACGCACGGTCGGCTCGTGGCGCGCGATCCGGTCTCCGGCGACATCGCCTGGGAGAAGCGGTACGACATCATTCCGCACTCCGCCCTGCTGTCGACCGGCGGCGGCCTTGTCTTCAACGGCACCTATGACGGGTTCCTGGAGGCGCTGGACGCCAAGACGGGCGACGTGCTGTGGCGCTTCAACAACGGCACCGGCCACAATGGCGGCATCGTGTCGTACGAGGTTGACGGCAAGCAGTATGTCGCGGCGGCGGTTGGCCACGGCTCGTATGTGGGCCGGGCGTTGGCCGACCACTACCACAAGGACAAGCTGATTGGTTATCAGGAGAGCGCGGCGATCGTCGTGTTCGCGCTCGACTAGCTGACGTGAAGCCGGCCGGGGCAGGCGGCGTGTAGCCGTCCTGCGCCGGCCGAGCTGTCGTTGATCATTTGTCAGTGTGGGAGAAGTGTTCGTGACGTCGACAACGCGACGCCGCGGCTGGACATATGCCGCGGCCTTGATCATTGGTTTGCTTGTCGCGCCTGCTTGGCTGGCGGGCTCGGCGCAGGCCGGTGAAAGCTCCGCCTATCCGGACGTGAATCCGATGTCCGGCGACAAGGACGCCATCCACGAAGGCGGCAAGCTTTATTCGAAATGGTGCCGGCAGTGCCATGGCCGCAAGGCCGACGGCGTGTCGCAGCGGTTCGGAAAATACTCGGGCGATCTGCGCAAGTTCTGGCGCGGCTACCCCGAATTCGTCGTGATCGTGCTGAACGGCCGGCCGAAAAAGAAGATGCCGCCGTGGGGCGGCGTGCTGGACGAGGACGAGATCGCCCAGATCGCCGCTTATCTGGAAACGCTGGCGATCGAGGGTGCCAACTGGAAACGGATGAGGTGACGGCAATGCGAACGATAATCATGGCGCTCATCGCGTTCCTGGCGGCCGGCGTCGCCAACGCGGCCGAACCCTATACGCTGGCGGAGGGGACCTGGGTCTGCCAGTCCGAAGAAGCCTATGACGACGCCATCGCCGAGGTGAAGCAGCGCCAGGGCAAGAACCTGGGCGAGTTGCAGCGGCGATTGAAAGAGCAGGGCTACTGCACCTACATGGACGACGACGCGCTGGAGGACCTGATGGCGCCGTTCGTGCAGGTGCTGGAGGAGAACGGCGACAAGGTCAAGGTCACCTTCATCGTCGAGTACTACAAGCGCATCGCCATGCTGCACCGCAAGTTCGCGCGCATCCAGTACACGGGCTGGACCGAGAAAACCAATCTGCGGGACTATTATCGGTAACGTTCCCATCCGCGTACCGGAGCAGCGCCGATGACTTCAATTCGACGAACCCGATGGCTCACTGTTGCAGTCGGGTTGGCGTTGGCCATCGGCATGCGAGCGCAGGCGGCGACCGATGCCTGGATCGGCGATCTGACGCCGATCTCCGCCGGCGACTGGAGCGACGACGCGGCGGCGCACCTCCTGGAGCGCGCCGGCTTCGGCGGCACGCCGAAAGAGATCCAGGCATTCGCCCGGCTGACGCCCGTCCAGGCGGTCGATCGTCTGGTGAACTTCGCCGCCGTCGAGAACGACCATCTGCCGCCGTTCGAACATTCCGGCGTGCACGATCCCGGTCTCGAGCCGTTCCCACCCAGCCGGCCGGCGACGACGCGGCTTGCGCGCGAGACCGGCGAGGCGCTGGGCGTGAAAGTGAAGCCGTCGGGCAACCGCCGCCTGCAGCCCGTCGTCAACCGCTTCTTCTATTGGCTGCGCGCCAGCCACCTCGAGACCAACCGGGTCGCCTATTGGTGGGCGAACCGCATGCTGGCGACGCACCGGCCGCTGCAGGAGAAGATGGCGCTGTTCTGGCACGGCCATTTCGCCGTCAGCGAAACCAAGGTGCGCGACTATCGCAAGATGCTGCGGCAGCTCGAGCTGTTCCATCGTCTCGGCGCCGGCAACTTCCGCGATCTGATGATCGGCGTCGCTCAGGACCCGGGAATGCTGTCGTTCCTCGACGCCGGCGTGAACATCAAGGGCTCGCCGAACGAGAACTTCGCCCGCGAGATCATGGAGCTGTTCACCATGGGCGTCGGCAACTACGCCGAAGCCGACATCCGCGAGGCGGCGCGCGCCTTCACCGGCTGGAATTATGCCGATCTCGATTTCATCGTGAACGACGACCAGCACGATCGCGGCGACAAGGTCTTCCTGGGCGAGACCGGCGACTTCGACGGCGTCGAGATCATCGACATCATCCTGCGCCAGCCGGTGACGGCCGATTATCTCGCCGGCAAGATCTATCGATACTTCGTGCGCGAAGACCTGTCGCCGGAACTGCAAGCCAAGCTCGGCGACGTGCTGCGGGACAACGGCTACGAGATCGCGCCGCTGCTGCGCACGATATTCCTGTCGCGCGATTTCCACAGCCCGGCCTCGGTGGCGAGCCACATCAAGAGCCCGGTCGAGCTGTTGATCTCCACCTACCGCAAGCTGGAGCTCGACGTGGTGCCGGGCGTGCCGGACTTCAACGAGGCCACGGCGGCGCTCGGTCAGCATCTGTTGCGGCCGCCGACCGTCGCTGGTTGGGCCCAGGGCCGAAGCTGGATCACGCCGGGGTTGCTGCTGGCGCGCGGCAATACGGCCTACGCCATCCTGTTTCCCGACATCAACTTCGTGCCGCACGACCGCTATCCGCGCGACCCGCTGATCCGGGCGGTGTCCGACAAGATCGCCCGCGGTTACGACATCAGCACCGCCACCAAGCCGGACACCGGCGGCGAGATGGCGATGTCGAACGTGATGGCGGACCGGGACGAAGACTTCAATACGCGCTATGGCAGCTACAAGGGCTGGCAGATGGCGGTACAGAAAGTGATCCCGATCGCGCGGCACACCGCTGATGTCGATCTGCGTGGCATGGTGCTGACGGCCGAGTTGCAAACGACGACAGAGGTGGTCAATGCGTTCCTGCGGCGCTTCCTGCGGGCGCCGGTCGAGCCGGCGGCGCGCGATGCCATGATCGCGTTCCTGGATGACGAGCTCGGCACGTCCGATATCGTCGCGGCGGAGAGCTATCTGGAAGAACCGCTGCGCAAGCTGCTGCACCTGATCATGAGCACGCCCGAGTACCAGTTGGGCTAGGGTGAGAAGAGAGGCGGAGAACAGGCATGACCGACAACAGGTTCGGGCGCCGACAGATCCTGAAAGCTGGTGGGGCGGGCGCCCTCGTGGCGCTGTGTCCGCCGGCAATCGCGCAAGCTCTGGCCGCCGTCGCGCATCCCAATCGCATCCTTGTCGTGCTGGAGCTATCGGGCGGCAACGACGGCCTGAACACGCTGGTGCCGTACGGCGACGACGTCTACTACCGGCACCGGCCGACGATCGGCATCAAGGCGCAGCATCTGAGAAAGATCGACGATCATTTCGGCTTCAGCGAGGGCATGGCCGGCTTCGAGCGGCTCTATAGGGACGGCCGGATGGCGGTCGTGCACGGCTGCGGCTACGCCGGTCCGTCGTTCTCGCACTTTACATCGATGGCCTATTGGCACACGGCGGCGCCCAACAGCGGCGCGGCGCACGGCTGGATCGGGCGGCTCGCCGATGCCATGCAACCCGACGCGGCGCCGAACTTCATCGTCAACGTCGACGCGGTCGAGTCGCTGGCGGTGCGCAGCCGGCTGCATACGCCCGTCGTGTTCGACGAGCCGGACGCCTTTGCCCGCGACGGTTTTTTCGCCGAGCGCGATGTCTTCAACCGGCTGGTCGGCGACGCCAAGACCGGCAATGCCGGCCAACGCTATCTCCGCGCCGTTGCGCAAAGCGCGCGCGATGCCTCGCTCTTGGTGCGTGAGGCCTGGGCAGATTACCGTTCGCCGGTCGACTACGGTCTGGTGCCGGTCGACCTGCCGAAGATCGCCGCGCTGATCGCGGCCGACCTGCCGACGCGGCTCTACTACACCTCGTTCCGCAACAACGCCTTCGACACGCATGTGCATCAGCCGAACCTGCACGCGCGACTGCTGACCTATGCATCCGATGCCGTTGCCGGCTTCATGCAGGACATGGAACGCATCGGCCGGGCCGACGATGTGGTCATGCTGGTGTTTTCCGAGTTCGGGCGGCGGGTGCCGGAGAACACCAATCTCGGCACCGATCACGGCACGGCCAACCTGATGTTCGTCGTCGGCAAGCCGGTGAAGGGCGGCCATTACGGCACGCCGTCCAGCCTGACCGAGCTCGACGACGGCGACAACCTGATCTTCACGACCGACTTCCGGCGGGTCTACGCCAGCGTGATCGAAGGCTGGCTCGGCTATCCCGACGCCGCCGATATCCTGAACGGCCGCTTCGACACGCTGCCCATGTTCGCGTGATGCGGCGGGCGTTCGCCGGCCTGGTAGGGTTGACGCTGGCGGGACTGCCGTCCGCGTTTGCCGGCGATAAGACCATTCAGGGCGTGATCTCCGTCCGGCAGGATCTGGCGAGGCATCTCGGGCCGGACCATCGCCTCGCCATCAAAATCTACCATCCCGGCGACGGCATCGAGCTCGACACCAAGTACCAGATCCTGCCGACCTTCAAGCTACCGCTCGAATTTCGGATCGGGCCCGCCATCGACATGAGCGGCCGGACCAAATGGTCGGCTTATGTGGTCGAGGTGTTCACGGACACCGACGGCGACCTGCTGTCGGTCGGTCCGGGTGAATTGCTGGCGAGAACGGCGGAACCGGTACCCCTGGGCACGGTCGACCTCGGGATCGAACTGAATACCTTGCGCGACTGACGGGCGTCAGACGCCGGATGTCGGGCGGCTGTAGGTGCAGGCGGCGCCGAAATCCGGACCGTCGACATCGATGAAGCCGTAAGCAACGGCCTCGGGATCGCGGGCCGGCTGGGCCCGGCGCAGAAGAGCCGCTTTCAACTGCGGCGCCCACCAGTTGGGATGTTTCGCCAGCAGGCAGGCGGCCAGCGCCGTGATCCGCGCCGTCGCGTAGCTCGACCCCGAAGCCCGGTCGATCCGGCCGAAGAAATCGATAACCGGAATGTTCTCGCCCGGCGTCATCACGTCGACGATGCCGGCGCCCCAGTTGGCGGCGCTGGCCAGCGCGCCATCGGCGGTGGCCGAGGTGACCGTCACCATGTTGTCGAGCGGCAACGCGGCCGGATAGACCGGATTGCGGCGGATATCGCGGCCGTCGTTGCCGGCGGCGACGATGAACAGCATCTCCGGGTGCTGCCGGGCGATGCGATAGAACGGCAACCATTCCTCGCGGTCGTCGCTGACCAGCGAAAGGTTGACCAGGCGCACGCCGTTCGTCGCGGCGTCCTGGATCAGCGCCCCCATGCGACGCATGTCGGGACGGGGATAGCGGTAAGGCAACAGCCGCACGACCGGCGCTTCGGCCAGCAGCACGCTCGCCGTCTTGGTGCCGTGCCGGGCCGGGAAGAAGGCCGAACGCACGGGGTGCGCGTCGAACGGCCGTTCGTCCAGGTCCCAGTAATCGTAACCCAGCACCCGGTTGTCGGCGCCGCGCGCCAGGCGGCGGCGGATCTGCGGCAGCAGATAGTTGATCCCGGTATCGACCAGCGCGACGGGCACGCCGCCCGGATCGCGGCCTACAGGCACCGGCGGGTTCAGCGCCTCGCGCGCGCCCGTCGGCTCCAGTCCATTGTCGAGGTCCTCGATCCAGCCGGGGTTTCCGTCGTCGTCGTAGTGCAGCCGCCGGGCGGTTTCGATGTGGCAGTCCGCATCCGTCATGGCGAGCAGGGTCGGCCGGTCGCCGTCGGCGCTGTTGTATTGCGCGCTGACCCGGCGAAGCTGACCGTTTGCCGCCAGCCGTTCGACCGTCAGGGTGCCGCCGGGAACCTGGAAGCGACGCCGCCAGCCCATCATGCTCATGCGGACCTGCCGGCCCATGGGCCGGGCGTTCGGCAGGCGCCGCGACATGGCCTGCAATTGCGCGTGCGTGCGGACGTTGCAGGCCAGGCTGACGGCGGCGCGCAGCAGCGACGCCGCTTCGATATTGGCCTGCGCGGGATGGCTGGTGATCGTCATGGCGACGACCAGACCGGCGGCGAATGGCAGGATGTTCGATTTAAGCTTCAAAATGCGACACGTTTCCGCGCGGTGCGCATGATCTGCTGGCGACAATGCCGCCGATCATTGCCGCCGATGGTTACCAAATCCTTTCCACCCGCGCATCCCGCATCCGGGCGTTCCGCCATTGCTGACGCTGGTTCCGGGCCGCCCGCGCCCGCTGACGCAGGATTTCGACCATGCGTTCGGCGTCTTCCGGGCTGATTTCCTGCGGCGTGGCGGCCTGTTGCGTCTGGACGTTGTTCTCGGTCTTGATGCTGTTGTTCGGCGCCTGCGAGGCTTCGCGGCCGGATGTGTCCTGCTGCTCGTCCTGTTCCGCGCCCGATTCGGCCGGGCGGTTGTACTGCGCTTCCTGATTGAAAGCCTGACCGATATTGGACGATGTCTTCTGATTGCGGGCGCGCGGGTTGGCCTGTGGCTGGACCTGCTGTCGCTCGATCTCGCGCAAGAGGCGCAGCGACATCTCGAGATTGTAGCGGGTGTCGGCGCGCTCGGGATCGAGCGCCAGGCTGCCGCGGTAGTAGGCCATTGCCGCGCGCGCCGGCGTCAATGCGTCCTGCAGCGTGTTCAACGCTTCCAGCGCTTGCTGATACTTCGCATTGCCGAGGTTGTAGCGCAACCGCGCCTCCAGCTCGGGCCCGGCCGTTTGCAGCGCCTTTTCATAGTGTGTCAGCGCCTCGGCATAGAGTTGACGCTGGTAATAGGCATCGCCCAGATCGAAATGGATGGTGGCGTCATCCGGCTGCAATCGCAGCGCCGCTGCGTATTTCTCGGTCGCGGTCGCATAGTCGCCGGCCGCATAAAACGCGTTGCCCGCCGCGACCAGGTCATCGGCGGTCTCGTTGTTGGCGGCCAGAGCCGGGTTTGCCGCCAGCATCAGCAGCAATGAGAATGCATGGAGCCGAGATGTCATGGCTGGGCCTCTCGTCGGCCGCCGGCAGGCAGCAGCATGTCGGCGGCCAGCAGCAGGAGCGCGGCCAGCACGAACCATTGATAGCGGGCGATCGGCTGCTCGGAGCTGGCGGCGTCGATGCGCCGGCGCGGCTTCTGGGCGATCTGCGTTCGGTAAAGCTTGGCGAGCGATCCCGTCTCGCCGCCGGCGGCCACATAGGCGCCGTCCGTCAGCTGCGTCAGATTGCGCAACATGTCTTCCTGCAGGCGCGATGTGACGACCGCATCCTGGTGCTGCAGCAAGCGCCTTTCGCCATCGTCGTCCGAGATCGGAATCGTGGCGCCGTCGACCGGATCTCCGATACCGACCGCGTAGATGCTGACGCCGCCGGCGGCCGCGGCCTTGGCCGCTTCCGTCGGCAGGGTGTCGTGGTCCTCGCCGTCGGTGACCAGGATGACGTCGGTGAAACCTTCGGCCGGCGCGCCGAAGCCGTGCAGGCTTTGCCGTAGCGCGGCGCCGATGGCCGTGCCCTGAAGCGTCACGGTGCCGGTGCCGACCAGGTCGAGCCGTTCGCGGAAGAAGTCGTAGTCGAGCGTCAGCGGGCAATGCAGGCTGGCGCGGCCGGCAAAGGCGATCAGGCCGAGCCGGTGGCCGCCGTCTTCTGAGACGGCCATGACCAGCTCATCGACCAGCGCTTTCGCGCGTTCGAGGCGGTTCGGCGCGGCATCCTCGGCCAGCATGCTCAGTGAGACATCGAACACGACCAGCAGATCGCGTCCCTCCCGCGGCACGTCCTCGACGCCGCGCCCCCACTGCGGCTGCGTCAACGCGATGACGAGGAAGGCGACTGCCGCCAGCAGACAAGCCGCCTTCAACCATTGCCGCCGCCGATTCAGATCGACGACCAGACGCGCGGCCAGCGGCCTGCCGACGAGCGTTGCCAGCGCCGCGTGTTTGCGGCGAAAACCGTAGGCGTAGAGCGCCAGCAGCGCCGGCACGACGGCCAGCAGATAGATGAAATGAAAGGCCTCGAACTGCATGCCGTCGTACCTATGGGACCGTTCTGAGACGCGTGTTGACCAGCGCGATCTCGAACAGCAGCAGGCCGAAGGCCGCCAGGACGAACACGGGAAAGCCCTCGACGTAACGCTGATAGTGATCGGCGACGTTGCGGGCCTTTTCCAGGCGGTCGATCTCGGCGTAGATCGCCCGCAGGGCGGCGCCGTCGGTGGCGCGGAAATAGCGGCCGCCGGTCAGCTCGGCGATCTGCGTCAGCGTATGCTCGTCGATATAGACCTGGGTCTGGCGCAACTCGGTGCCGCCGCCGCGGGCGCGCACCGGCATCAGCGCGGTGCCGCGACTGCCGGCGCCAATGGTGTAGAGCTTGATGCCGAGCGCCTGGGCAATCTGGGCGGCCTGCAATGGCGCGGTGTCGCCGGCGTTGTTGCTGCCGTCGGTCAGCAGGATCAAAACCCGGCTCGACCCCGCGGCCCGGCGCAGCCGCTCGACGCCCATGACGATGGCGTCGCCGATCGCGGTGCCGTCCTCTTCCGGCAGCGGCACGATCGTGACCCGGTCGACCTGCGACAGCAGCGCCGTGTGATCGAGCGTGAGCGGGCTGAGCCCGTCGGCAAACCTAGCAAACGTCAGCAGCCCGATCAGGTCGCCGCCGCGGCCGGTCAGCGCATCGGCGTCGCCCTCGACGAAGTCGACGAAGGTCCGCTTCACCACTTCGAGCCGGTCGGTCTGGCGATTGTCCATGGTCAGGTCCAGCGCGCCCATGCTGCTGGAGATATCGACCGCCATGACGATGGCGATGCCCTCGGCGTGGACCTCGGTGGTTTCGAGTCCCCATTGCGGCCGCGCCAGCGCGATGACGCAGAGCGACAGCGCCAGCGCCCTGAACCAGGGCAGGCCGGCATGCAGCAGCGCCGTCGGCGTGCGCGCCAATTGCCGGAGGTCGCCCGTCGCCGAATAGCCGAGCGCCGCCGGCCGACGCCGGCGCGCGTGCAGATACAGCAGCACCGGCACCAGCAGGAGCAACAGCAGCGCCCAGGGCTCGGCCAGTCTCATGGCGTTTCCGGTTGCATTGATGGCTGGACGGTCACGTTCCGATCCGCCGTCGCTTCGACGAACGCCATCACCTCGCCGAGTGCGTGTCGCATATCCGGGCCTTGGGGCCGGTGCCGGCCGAACTTCACCCGATCGAAGTCCCGCAGCAGGATGCCGATCCGCTCGGACCGTTGCGCCAGCGTCTCGCCGGCATGGCTCATGGCGGCGAGAGTCTCGTCGGTTGTCCGCCTTGGCGCCTCGAGGCCGAAACGCCAGAGCACGTAGCGCCGGAGGATATCCGACAAGCGCACATAGAAGCGGTCGACCTGCGCCTGGTCGTTCGGATCCAGCGCGCGCAGCGCCGCGAGCGCCAGCTCGTGCGCCGGCTGCGCCTGCTGCCGCGGCGTCCACCGTCGGCGCCAGAACCACAGGCCGGTCAGCGCCAACAGCAAAGCGGCGCCGGCCAGCCACCAGACCGGCGACAGCCGCATCGGTGTCGTCAGGGCGACGGGCGGCGCGACGTCACGCAGCGCGGTGATGGCGGCATCGGCCGGCACGAGCGTGATCACGTTCACTGGCACGGCCGTCGTCCGCAGCTCGCGCTGCCGCAGGCCGGCATCGCCTACCGTCTGCTGCACAACGGCGGTCAGCGGCGGGATCACCACTTCGCCCGCCTGTCGCGGCGCCAGCACATAGGCCTGCCGCCAAAGCTGCCGGCCGTCGTCCGTGGCGATGGGGGACGGCCGGTTCTCCGTGACGACCGAGAAGTGTTCCAGTTCGGCCGCGACATCTGGAAACGCGACCAGCGCCGCCGCCGGGGCCATGACGGTCAGCGTCATGCGCAGACGCTCGGCGACGCCCAGCTCCTGCCGGTCGACGGACACGGTCAATTCGGCGTCCTGCGCCCAAACGACGGCCGGCCATATGAGCAGTAGAATGAGCCACAGCATCGACAAGGTTCCGCGACGACCGGTCATGACGGCGCCTACCGGCCTTCCCGCAGGCGCCGCTCGCGCTGATGGAAGAACTGCATCAGCGGGTGGATGTAAGGGGTATCGGTGCGCACATCGATCATGTCGAGGCCCAGCGAGCGGAAGAAATGCCGCCGCTGCATGGCCGTGGCGCGCCGGCGTTCGGCATAGCGGCGGCGAACGGCGGCGCTGCCGGTGTCGAGCAGCACATCGGCGCCGGTCTCCAGATCCCGCAAGGTCACCAGGCCGGCATTCGGCAGCTCCCATTCCCGCGGATCGCTGATGCAGATCGGAATGACGTCATGGCGCTGACGCGCGATCCTGAGCGGTCGCTCGTAGTCTGATGTCAAAAAGTCCGAGATCAGAAAGCTGACCGACCGGCGTTTGCTGACCATGTCGAGATATTCCAGCGCCAGCCCGGCGTCGGTGCCGGTGTGCTGCGGCTCGAAATAGAGCAGCTCGCGGATCAGCCGCAGCGCGCGGTTCCGCCCTTTGCGCGGCGGCACGAATTTCTCGATCCGATCGGTGAACAGGATCAGCCCGACCTTGTCGTTATTGGCGATCGCGCTGAGCGCCAGCAGCGCGCAGAGTTCGACGGCGACCTCATTCTTCGCCCGCTCTGCGCTGCCGAACCGCCCGGATGCGCTGAGATCGACCAGCAGCATGACGGTCAGCTCGCGTTCCTCGACATGCTTCTTCACGAACGGCTGGCCCAGGCGCGCGGTCACGTTCCAGTCGATCGTGCGCACGTCGTCGCCGGGGCTGTACTCGCGGACCTCGGCGAATTCGATGCCGCGGCCCTTGAAGACGCTGTGGTACTCGCCGGCGAACATCCCGTCGACCAGGCGGCGCGTGCGGATATGGATCTGGCGGACCTGCTTGAAGACATCTGCCGGAAGCATGGCCGGGCGCGCCTCCGGCTAGGGCACGGGCAGGCCGTCGAAGATCTGCTGCAGAAGATCTTCGGCCGTCATGTCGGCCGCCTCCGCCTCGTAGGTAATCAGCACGCGGTGACGCAGCACGTCCATGCCGATCGACTTCACATCCTGCGGCGTGACGTAGCCGCGCCCGCAAATGAAGGCATGCGCCTTCGCCGCCAGCGCCAGATAGATCGACGCCCGGGGCGAAGCGCCGAAATCGACATAGGCGCCGATGTCGAGGCCGTGCGCCGCCGGTTCGCGCGTCGCATGCACGACATCGACAATGTAGTTCTTGATCTTGTCGTCGAGATAGATGCTGTCGACGGTTTGCCGCGCCGCCAGGATATCGGCCGTCGTCGTGACCGGGTCGGCCTTTTCCTGCGGCTGCGTCGTCGCCATGCGTTCCAGGATCTGCAATTCCTCGTCGCGGCTCGGATAAGAGATCTTCAGCTTCAGCATGAAGCGGTCGAGTTGGGCTTCGGGCAGCGGATAGGTGCCCTCGTGTTCCAGCGGGTTCTGCGTCGCCAGCACCAGGAAGGGGTGCGGCAGCGGGAAGCTCTCCTCGCCGATCGTCACCTGACCTTCCTGCATGGCTTCCAGCAGCGCGCTCTGCACTTTCGCGGGCGCCCGGTTGATCTCGTCGGCCAGCACGATGTTGGCGAAAATCGGTCCCTTCCGGACGCGGAACTCGCCCGACTGCGGCTGATAGATCAGCGTGCCGATCAGGTCGGCCGGCAGCAGGTCGGGGGTGAACTGCACGCGCTGGAAATCGGCTTGCAGCGCTTCCGACATTGCCGTCACGGCACGCGTCTTGGCCAGGCCCGGCACGCCCTCCAGCAGCACGTGGCCGTTCGCCAGCAGGCCGACCAGCAGGCGCTCCAGCAGGTAGTGCTGGCCGATGATGACCCGGCCCATCGCCGCCATCATGTCCTCGACGAACCGGCTTTGCCGTTCGACCTCCGCGTCGATCTCCTGCACGTCGCGCGGCGTCAACGGAAGTATCTCGCGCAACAAACCGGCGACGGCTGACGGAGGCCTGTTGTGTCCAGGGTCAACACGTGCCGGTCGTCAAAAACTGTGGTTGCGCATGCGACAGCCGCCATCGGGAGATAAAGACCGGCCGAACGCCGATACATGGCCTGTCCATGATGTGCGTCAATTTTGACACGACGCTGGGCCGCAGACCACCACCTTGCAATGGAACCGGATGCCGGAGTCATTCGCTTTAGCGTCCCCAAGTAGCCGATGTGAGCGTTGCGAAAAAGTGGCCGTTTTGTGGCAGCGCTCACACCTGGCCCGCCGGATTGATCCCACATTATGACAAGCGGCCCGAGTGTATTGGTCGGGTTGGCGGACTTTGAAACGGCAAATGAGGGCAATTCGATATGATTGACCGACTACGTCACCCGGATGAGGGCAAGTATTTCAAGCTGGCGGTCGTCGCCACGACACCGCTGCTGCTGATCGGTCTGGTGCTCGTCGCGGCGAGCATGGGCGGCCTGCTTCTGGCGGTCGCGCTGGTGCTGCCCATGTTGTGGCTGTCCATCAAGATGCTGGAGGCGCACTTCAAGGCCAATCTCGTCAAGGTCTCCGACCTGAACTTCCCCGAGGTCAAGGCGATCATCGACGAGGCGCGCGAGAAGTTGGACTATGAGCCCGACGTCGACGCTTATGTCAGGAGCGGCGACGCCAACATGTTCCTTTACAAGTTCTTCCGGACCAAGATGCTTGTCATCAACTCCGAGTTCATCGATGCGGCATCGCGCGACGAGCTGGTCTGGCTGGTCGGCCGCTTCATCGGCTCGTTGAAGGCCAAGCACGACCGGTTGACAGTGCTGTCGGCCTTGATCGGGATCTCCGAGAAGCTGGGCTTCCTGAACCTACTGCTGTATCCGTACGAGCGGACCGTGGTTCATAGCGCCGACCAGATGGGCCTGTATCTGAGTGGCGATGTGAAAGCCGCGCTGACGGCGCTTAACCGCATGATCGTGGGCAAGGACCTGCACCGGCATGTCACGATCGAGGGTCTGCTGATGCAGAAGCGCGAGATCGACGGCCAGTTTCTGCCGAGCCTCGTGCGGCTGTTCTCGACGCATCCGCACATGGTCGATCGGCATGCCAACATGCTGCGGTTTGCCGCCGAGCATATGCCGGAGGCGCGCGCCGCCTACGATGCCGGCGTTACGACGAAACCGAAGCTGGTGTTCAAGGCCGCGGCCTGATCCCAGCGCGCTTTCCCGCCTTGATGCCGGACGGTCCGCCGTCCGGCATCGCCTGTTTGCCCGACCGCTCTATCAGGATATCGTAATATCAGAGGGTTCGCGGCGTCGCCGCGGGGGCAGTGGGGAACAATGGCGCAGCGGATTGGGGTCGATGTCGGCGGCACGTTCACCGACGTCGTGCGGCTGGATCTCGACACAGGCGCGCTCGCTTCGGCCAAGGTCGCGACGGACTATGGCGACGCCATCAACGGCATCCTCGCGGGCAAGGCGCTGGTCGACGACGGCGCGGTGTGCGAGGCGCTGCACCACGCGACCACGCTCGCGACCAACGCGCTCCTGCAGAACAAGCTGCCCAAGGCCGCGCTGCTGACCACGGCGGGCTTCCGCGACGTGCTGGATATCGGCCGCATCCAGCGTCCGGCCGAGGGGATCTACGACTTCAACATCGATACGCCGCAGCCGCTGGTGCCGCGCGCCCTGCGGCTGGAGGTTGCCGAGCGGATCGGCGCCGGCGGCGAGGTCGTGGCGCCGCTCGACGAGGCGGACCTGCGCAAGACCCTGCACGCGCTGCGGGCCGAGGCGGTCGAGGCCATCGCGGTCTGCGGCCTGTTCGCCTTCGTCAATCCGGCGCATGAGCAACGCATCGCCGAGATCGTCGCCGAGGACCTGCCCGGAGTCGCCGTATCGCTGTCGTCCATCGTTTCGCCCGAGATCCGCGAGTTCGAGCGCAGCTCGACCACGGTGATCGACGCCGTGCTGAAACCGCTGGTGTCGCCGTATCTCGCCGAGTTGCGGGACCGGGCGGCCACGGCCGGCGTCGGCAGCGTGCGCATCATGATGGCGTCAGGCGGCCTGACCTCGCCGGATCTCGCGGCCGGCAAGCCGGTCGCGGTGGTCAATTCCGGCCCGTCCGCCGGCGTGCTGGCGGCCGCCAATCTGGGCCGCGCCATCGGCCGCGACGCGTCGATCACCATCGACATGGGCGGCACCAGCCTCGACATCGGCGTGGTCGAGCGCGGCCGGCCGGTGCAGCGCTACGAAGGCAAGATCGCCGGCTATCCCATGCGCATGCCGATGATCGACGTGGCCGCGGTCGCCGCCGGCGGTGGGTCCATCGCCCAGGTCGACGATGTCGGCTATGTACAGGTCGCCCGCGAGTCGGCCGGCTCGGAGCCGGGACCGGCCTGCTACGGCCGCAGCGGTACGCGCCCGACCATCACCGATGCCGATGTCGTGCTCGGCCGGTTGGGCACCAGCCTCGGCGGCACCGGCGGCTTCGATCTGCAGCCGGATCGCGCCCGCCAGGCGCTGCAGACCGAGATCGCCGATCCGCTCGGTATCGATGCCGAAGAGGCGGCGACGGCCGTGCTCAGCATCATTCAGGCCCGCATGGTCAAGGCCGTCGCCGCCAACACGCTGGAGAAGGGGCTCGACGTGCGCGGGCTGCCGCTTGTCGTCTACGGCGGCGCCGGCCCGACCCACGGCGTCGAGCTGGCCGACGCCATGGGCATGGGGCAAGCGGTCATCCCCTATCTCGCCGGCAGCTTCTCGGCCATCGGCCTGGTGCTGTGCCCGCTGCGCTGGGACGTCTCGCGCATGCTGCTGCGGCCAACCGACGCGGTCGCGGGGTCGGATCTCGCCGGCATGTTGCGGGAGATGAACGACGAGGCGCGCGCCAAGCTGGCGGCCACGGGCGCCGACATCGCCACGTTGTCGACGCACTGGCTGGCGCACATGCGTTACGCGGGGCAGTCCTACGATCTGGCGGTCGATCTCGGACAACTGTTCGATGGCGATCTTGCTGAGAATATAATCAATGAGTTAATTGATTTATTTCATGTATTACATGAGAGGTTCTATGCATACCGCAGCGAGGACGAGGTGGTGGAGATTGTCCAGCTCCGTCTGTCGGTGATCGGGCCGGAGACCGACTTTCCGCGGCCCGGGCGGCTGCCCGAGGAACCGCCTGCGTCCCTCGGCGAGCGCCGTGTATACTTCACGCAATCCGGCGGCTGGCGGGACGCGACGCTGTGGCATCGCCCCGACCTGCCGCCGGGCCACCGGATTCCCGGACCGGCGGTGGTCGAGGGCGAGGGCAGTGCCTGCCTCGTGCCGCCGGGCTGGCGGGCCGAGGTGGACGACTGGCTGAACCTAGTGGTGGCGCGAGAGGACTGAGGCGACGACGATGACCGAACCGACCGGCGACCTGCGGGCGAAGGTGCAGAGCCAGGTGATCCGCTACGCGCTCGAGCTGGTGGCCGAGGACATGGCGGCGACGCTCATGCGCACGGCGCGCTCGACCGTCATCAAGGAAGTCCAGGACCTGTCCTGCGCACTGTTCGACCGTGACGGCCGGGTCATCGTGCAGTCCAGCCACGCGCCCATGCTGCTGGCCGGCTCGACGCTGACCATGAACGAGGCGCTGAAGGTGCTCGCCGACCGGCCGTTGCAGGACGGCGACGTGATCATCGCCAACGATCCCTTCCGCGGCGGCCAGCACCTGATGGACGTGATGATGATCGCGCCGGTCTACGAGGCCGGCGATCTCGTCGGCTATGTCGGCTCGGTGGCGCACCATTCCGATCTCGGCGGGGCCTCGCCGGGCGGTGTCGCCGGCGGCCTGCGCGACATCTTTTCCGAAGGCCTGTGCTTTCCCTTCGTGCGGCTTTACATCGCCGGGCAGGAAAACCCCGATCTGTTCGCCATGATCGAGACCAATATCCGGGCGCCGCACAAGACGCTGGGCGACTTGCGGGCCCAGGCCTCGGCCTGCCTCACCGGCATCCGGCGCTATCGCGAGGTCATCGACCGCTTCGGCCTCTCAACGATCCGGCAGGCCGCCGAAATGCTGATCGCCGAAACCGAGGCTCGGCTGCGCAAGGGCGTCGAACGCCTGCCCGATGGCACATTCGTCGGCGAGGACGTGGTCGACGACGACGGCGTCAGCGATGCACCGATCCCGATCCGGGTCGAAGTCACCAAGTCGGGCGGGCGGGTGACGGTCGACCTGACGGCATGCGGCGATCAGGTGCAGGGCAACGTCAACTGTCCGCTGGCGACGACGCTGGCGGCGGTGCAGTACGGCTTCGTCGTCGCGCTCGACCGCCATGTCTGTCCCAACCAGGGCTGCTTCAACATCATCGAGATCGAGACCCGCAAGGGCTCGGTGGTCGATCCGCTGCGGCCGGCGGCGACGGCGGCGCGGACCAACGTTTCGTTGAAGGTGCAGGAGGCGACGCTGATGGCGCTGGCGCAGATGCTGCCGGGCGAGATCATGGCGCCGAGCCACGCCCAGATCAGCCATGTCGCCTTTGTCGGCGACGATCCCGCGAGTGGCCGCACATTCGTCTACAACGACATCTTCGGCGGCGGCGCCGGCGCCCGGCCCAGCAAGGACGGCCGCGACGCCCAGGACACCCATCTCGCGCGCTTCATGAACACGCCGACCGAGATGATCGAGCATGAATATCCCGTGCGCTGCCACCAGTACACGCTGGTGCCGGATTCCGGCGGCGCCGGCCAGACCCGAGGCGCGCTCGGCGTCATGCGCGACGTCGAGGTGTTGATCGACAAGGCGCTGTTCTCGCGCTATGGCGACCGCCAGAAGTTCCCGGTCAAGGGCGCCGACGGCGGCGGCGAGGGCCGGCCCGGTCGTTTCGTGCTGAACCCGGACGGCGAGGCCCGGCCGTTAAAATCCAAAGGCGTCGACGAACTGCGGCGGGGTGATATCGTGCGCATCGTCACGCCGGGCGGCGGTGGCTACGGCCCGCCGGCGAAACGTCCGGTGGCGGCGGTCGCCGACGATCTTCACAACGGCAAGATCAGTGAGGATCATGTCCGCGACGCCTATGGCGCCGAGATGTTGGGTCGCGTGCGCGCTTACCTGGCGGGTGGCGTCGCCGCGGAGTGACCGGCAACCGGGTTTAAGTTCAATCGTTTCATAAACGGCCGGCTGCAACGCCGGCTACCGTCAGCAAAATGGGGAGTGTGACATGACTGCGAGACCAACGATCATCAGGCGCAAGCTGGCCGCGGCGACGGCGGGCGCGGCGCTGTTGCTGACCGGCATTTGCGGTGCCGGCGCCGCCATGGCCGAGGACACGGTGCGCGCCGTCGCGGCGTTTCCGAAATCCGTGCTCTTCACCCAGAGCTTCCTGCGCTATGTCGAGAAGGTGAATGCCGGCGGCAAGGGCATCGTGCAGATACAGTATGTCGGCGGGCCCGAGGTCATCAAAGGCCTCGACCAGGGCGAGGCCGTGCGGCGTGGCACGATCGACATGGCCTATGTGCCTGGCAGCTACTATCCCGGCATCGTGCCCGAGACCGACGCGCTGGTCGGCTCCAACATCACGCCGATGGAGCAGCGGGCGAACGGCGGCATCGATCTGTTCAACAAGGTGCATCAGGAAAAGCTGAACGCCTACTATCTCGGCCATATCGACGGTGGCGTGGTGTTCCACATCTACACCATCGACAAGCCGAAGATGTCGGGCGGCAAGCTCGACTTGAGCGGCGTCAAGCTGCGCGGCGCGCCGATCTATCGCGAATTCTTCACCGACTACCTCGGCGCCACCTACGTGCAGGTTCGCGTGCCGGAAGTCTACACGGCGCTGGAGCGCGGCACCGTGGATGGGCTCGGCTGGCCGATCGTCGCGCTGATGGACCTGAAATGGGATCAGCACGTGAAGTACCGGATCGATCCCGGCTTCTTCCAGACCGACCTCAGCGTCATCGTCAATCTCGACAAGTGGAACAGCCTCAGCCAGGCGTCGCGGGACTACCTGCAGAAGGCGACGATCGAATTCGAGAAGGAGAGCTACGAGTTCTTCCAGGACCTGCAGAAGAAAGACGCCGCCGAAATGGTCAAGCGCGGCATGCAGGTCATCAAGCTGGACGACGCGACCGGCGCCGCGTTCCGCAAGGCGGCCGCCGACGTCGCCTGGGCGCGGCTGAAAGAACGCGACCCCACCAACTACGAGGCCATGCGGGCGAAGTTCTACAAGTAAGCCTGACCTTGTCGCTGAAAGCCGGTTCCGGCCCGGCGTCCACCAGCACGCGGTGTGCGGTGGACGTCGAGCCGGACGGCCGACCGAGTATCTGACATTGAAGACCTTTGCCGCCCTCTATGTCGGGCTTTTGCGTACGTTGGCGCTGCTCGCGGGCGTGATGATGGCCGCAACGGCGGTGATGATCGTGTTCGACGTGACGGCGCGCAATCTCGGCTTCCAGCCGCCGCCACACACGTTGACGCTTACCGAATATGCGTTGCTTTACACCACGCTGCTGGGTGCGCCCTGGCTGGTGCGGATCCGCGGGCATGTCTACATCGAGATGGTGACCGCCGCGGTCAGCCCGGGTGTCCGCGCCGTCATGAGCCGCATCGTCAGCGCCGGCTGCGTCATCGTCTGCCTGGTGATGACCTGGTATGCCTTCGAGGTGACGCTGAGCGACTTCCAGCGCGGCACTGACGATATCCGGTCGTTCGATATGCCGCGCTGGCTGCTGCTGGCGGCGATACCGATTGGCTTCGGCCTGATGGCGATCGAGTTCGGTCGTTTCCTGATCGGCCGCGAACTCATGCATACCGGCGAAGCCGGTATTCACGAATAGGCGGGCCACGCGGTGCATTGGGTCGAAGCCGGTGGTCTGCTGATCGGCATGGTGCTGTTGCTGATGGGCTTCGGCTTCCCCGTCGCCTTCGCCTTCATCGCCGCCAACATCGTCGGCGCCGTGATTTTCATGGGCGGGGCCGTTGGCATCGAGCAGCTCGTCAGCAACGCGTTCAGCTCGATCACGACCTTCGCGCTGGCGCCCGTGCCGCTGTTCTTGATCATGGGCGAGCTGTTCTTCCACACCGGTCTCGCCGCCCGAATGTTCGACGCTATCGACAAGCTGCTGGGCCGGCTGCCGGCGCGACTGTCGTTTCTGACCGTGGCGGGCGGCACGGCCTTCGCCACGCTGTCGGGCTCCAGCATGGCGTCGACGGCGCTGCTCGGCTCGCTGATGATCCCGGAGATGAGCAAACGCGGCTACAAGACCTCGATGTCGATCGGCCCGATCCTCGGCACCGGCGGCCTGGCGATGCTGATCCCGCCGTCGGCGCTGGCGGTGCTGCTCGGCACGCTCGCCCGCATCGATATCGGCGCGCTGCTGATCGCCGGCGTGCTGCCGGGACTGATCCTGGCGATCATGTATGCGGTGATGATCCTGATCCGGGCGCTGCTCGATCCGACGGCCGCGCCGGCCTACGAGGTCGAGACGCTGCCCTGGAGTCGCCGCTTGTGGCTGCTGTGTACCGACGTGCTGCCGATGGGCGTGGTCGTGTTCCTGGTTATCGGTCTGATCCTGCTGGGCTGGGCGACGCCGTCCGAGGCCGCCGCCTTCGGCGCCGTCGGCGTGCTGCTGCTGGCCATGGCCTATCGCAGCCTGACCTGGGACTCGCTGATGAAGTCGATCGAGGGCGCCATGCGGGTAACGGTTATGGCCTTCATGATCATTCTCGGCTCGTCCACCTTCAGCCAGCTCCTCGCGTATTCGGGCGCCAGCAGCGGCATGGTCGCCTGGGCCACCGACCTGGCGCTCGATCCCATCGTCATGCTGCTGGTGATGTTCGCCGTGCTGCTGGTGCTCGGCATGTTCATGGACCAGCTCTCGATGATGCTTCTGACCGTGCCGATTTTCTTTCCGCTGGCCGAGACCTTCGGCTTCGACCTGATCTGGTTCGGCGTCATCATCCTGCTGGCGCTGGAGATCAGCTTTACGACGCCGCCCTTCGGCCTGCTGCTGTTCGTGATGAAGGGCGTGGCGCCGCCGGACACCCGCATGACCCAGATCTATGCCGCGGCCCTGCCGTATATCGGTTGCGCCATGCTGCTGGTCGGATTGTTGATCTGGCAGCCGGAAATTGCCCTGTTTCTGCCGCGGATCGGGCAATGAGGCTTGGCAAGCGGCGCACTTGAGGTTAGCAAGAGAACCATGATCGATCCCGTAACGCTTGCCGTCCTGAAGGGCCGGTTGGAGCAGATCGCCGACGAGATGGACGCGACGCTCTTCCGCAGCGCCTTCAATCCCATCATCGCCGAGGCGCACGACGCCTCGCACGGAATCTACGATGCCGCCACCGGCGCCACCCTGGTGCAGGGCAAATCCGGGCTGCCGATTTTCGTCGGCGCCATGTCGTTTGCGGTCAAGGCCGTCATCGACAAGGCGGCGCGCGACGGCGACATGGCCGACGGCGATGTCTACCTGTTCAACGATCCCTATGACGGCGGCACGCACCTGTCGGACTTCAAGCTGGTACGGCCGTTCTATCGCGACGGCCAGCTCTACTGCTATCTGGCCTCGGTCGGGCATTGGCACGATGTCGGCGGCAACGTGCCCGGAAACTACAATCCCGTCGCCACCGAGAGCTTCCAGGAAGGCATGCTGATCCCGCCGGTAAAGCTGTTCGTCAAGGGCGAGCTGCGCCAGGACATCGTCGATATCGTCCAGGCCAACAGCCGCCTGCCGGGCAGCCTCTATGGCGACCTCAATGGCCAGATCAACGCGCTTGACCTCGGCGTCAAAAGGCTGGACGCGCTGCTCGACGAATATGGCGATGAGAATGTCAGCGAGGCTCTGACCGAGCTGCAGCATCGCGCCGCCCAGCTCCTGCGCAGCTATATCGCCGAGCTGCCGGACGGGCGTTACGCCGCCGACGACTGGCTCGACAATGACGGCATTGTCGACCGGCCGCTCGCCATCGCGCTCGATCTGGTGATCGACGGCGAGGAACTGACCTTCGACTTCTCGCGCTCGGCGCCGGCCTGCGACGGTCCGGTCAACATCTCCCGCGCGACCGCCGTCGCCTCCTGTTACGTGGCGTTGAAGCATATCTTCCACGACGTGCCGGCCAATGCCGGCGTGCTGGAGCCGATCAGGTTCGTCATTCCCGACGGCACGATCCTGAGCGTCGGCGCGCCGAAGCCGGTCGGCGGCTATACCGAGACCATCCTGCGCGTCATCGACGTGGTGTTCAGCGCCTTCGCCCAGGTCGCGCCCGAGCGCAGCAACGCCAACGCCTACGGCACCATCAACGCGCTGTCGCTGGCCGGTCACCGCCAGGACGGCCGGCGCTGGGTGATGTTCTCGTTCTTCGGCGGCGGCCATGGCGGCCACCCGGAAGGCGACGGCCTGAACCACGGCAATGCGCCGATCTCGACCGCGACCATCCCGCCGGTCGAGATCCTGGAAGCGGCCTATCCCGTGATCTTCACGCAATGGGCGCTCCGCACCGACAGCGGCGGGCCGGGCGAGCACCGGGGCGGGCTCGGCGGTCACTACGAGATCGAGCTCTTGGAACAGGACGCCGATGTCTTCCTGTTTGGCGAGCGCGGGCGTTTCCCGCCGCAGGGCGTGGTCGGCGGCGGCGCCGGCGCCATGAACCGTTTCGCCTACGAACAGGACGACGGCGACCATGAACCGCCGTTCGCCTCCAAGATGGTCGGCATCAAGCTGCGGCGCGGCCAGCGCCTGCTGCTGCAGACGCCGGGCGGCGGCGGTTACGGGCCGGCGCACGCCCGCGATCCGGTCGAGGTCGCCGCCGATGTGCGTGACGGTTATGTCAGCCGCGAAGCGGCGGCCCGCGACTATCGTGTCGTCCTGACCGACGAAGGCGGTGTCGACGCGTCCGGCACCGATGCCCTGCGCCAGGCGGCGGCCGAATAATGCCGGACAAGCGTTATGTAATCGGCGTTGACGTCGGCGGCACCTTCACCGATGTCTTCTTCCTCGACGAGGCGACCGGTGCCTACGATGTGGCCAAGGTGCCGTCGACGCCGGAAGACCAGGCCGTGGGCTTCATCGCCGGCATTCGCGCCGGCCTCGACGATCTTCGGCAGGCGGCGACGGTCGTGCACGGCACCACGGTGGCGACCAACGCGTTGCTGGAACGCAAGGGCGCGCGCGCCGGTGTGTTGATGACATCGGGTTTCCGCGACGTGCTGGAGATGCGCCGTCGCGACCGGCCGCGCACCTGGGGCTTGTGGGGCCAGTTCGAGCCCATCGTCGAACGGGCGCTCAGGGCCGAGGTCGAGGAGCGCACGCTCGCCGACGGCACGGTGCATACGCCCGTCGACATCGCGGCGGTCCAGGCCGAGGCCCGGAAGCTGAGCGACGTGGGGGCGGAGGCGATCGCCATCGTCTTTATCAACGCCTATGCCAACCGCGACAACGAACGCGCCGCGCTGGACGCCGTCAAGGAGGTCTGGCCGAACGCCCACGTCACCGCCTCGCACGAGATCCTGCCGGAGATCCGCGAGTTCGAGCGCGCCTCGACCACGGCCTTGAACGCCTATGTGCAGCCGGTGATCAGCCGCTATCTCGGCAACCTCGAAGCGACGCTCAGGGACGGCGGCTTCGCCGGAGACATCCTGATCGTGCAGTCGAACGGCGGCGTCATGTCGGTCGACAGCGCCAAGCGGCTGCCGATCCGCACCGCGCTGTCGGGCCCGGCCGCGGGCGTCATCGCCGGCGCGCATATCGCCACCGAGGCCGGCTATCCCAACGTCATCACCTGCGACATGGGCGGCACCAGCTTCGATGTCTCGCTGGTCGCCGGCGGCGCCAGCATGCTGAGCCCGCAGACCTCGATCGATTTCGGGCTGGTCGTGCGCACGCCGATGATCGAGATCACCACCATCGGCGCCGGCGGCGGCTCGATCGCGCATGTCGACCGCGGCGGCCTGCTGCAGGTCGGGCCGGAATCGGCCGGCTCCAACCCCGGTCCGGTCTGCTATGGCCAGGGCAACGACCGGCCGACCGTGACCGACGCCAACGTCGTGCTCGGCCGGATCAACGCCGAGCGGCCGATCGGCGGCAAGCTCGACCGTCTCGACGTCGAGGCTGCCAAGGCATCGATCGCCACGCACATCGCCGCGCCGCTGGGACTCGAGGTCATGGACGCGGCCGAGGCCATCATCCGCGTCGCCAATTCGCGCATGGCCGGCGCCATTCGTCTGGTGTCGGTCGAGCGCGGCCACGACCCGCGCCAGTTCGTCGCCATGCCGTTTGGCGGCGGCGGTTCGCTCCATACCGGTGCGCTGATCAAGGAAGTCGGGCTGGCGAAGGCCCTGGTGCCGCGCTTCCCCGGCGTTACCAGCGCGCTCGGCTGCGTCATCGCCGACATGCGGCATGACTTCGTGCATACGCTCAATACCGAACTGGATCAGCTCGATCCGACCGGACTCGAAACCGAAATGCGCGAGACGGCGGCGAGCGGGCTGGAGCTGCTGGCGGCGTCCGACGTCGCCTTCGCGGCCCGCGACTGCCTGTTCGAGCTCGACATGCTCTATGTCGGCCAGACCCATACCATTGCGGTTCCCGTGAAGCTGGATCTCGACAACGATCAGGCGCGTATCGGCCGCGACGATATCCGCGCTGCCTTCGAGGACAGTTATCGCCGGGCGTACGGCCGCCTGTTGGATGGCATCTCGATCCGGGTCATGAACCTGCGCACGACGGTGATCGGCCGCCGGCCGAAGTTCGACCTGTCGATGCTGGCCGGCGCCGGTACCGACGACGCCCATCGCGGCACGCGCCGTGTCTGGTCTGATGGCGCCTGGCACGAGGCCGATGTCTATGCCCGGCTCGACCTGCCGATCGGCGCCGAGGTGTCGGGACCGGCGCTCCTGGAACAGCCCGACACCACGATCTACATCGATCCGGACCTCGCCGGCAGCGTCGACCGCTTCGGCAACCTGGTCATCGCGCGCAAGGAGCCGACATGACGTCCGCGAGCCTGACGCCCGCCACGACGGCCCTGGTGCTGGTCGATCTGCAGAACGATTTCATCCACCCCAAGGGCGCCTATGCGCGCGGCGGCGCCAAGTCCGAAGCGATCGCCGCGCTGCCGGCGCGGCTGGCGCCGGTGGCCGACGCGCTGCGTGCCGCCGGCGGCTGGATCGTCTCGACCCATTTCACCCTGGTGCCGGGACGCGGCGGCGAACCGCTGATTTCGGCGCACCTGAAGGAGCTGCGGCCGTTCCTCGGCGCCGGCGACTTCGCGCCGGGCAGCTTCGGCCATGCACTGCTCGACGAGCTGCAGCCGGCCGACATCGCCATCGAGAAGGTGGCCTATTCCGCCTTCTACATGAGCCGGATGGATTTCGTGCTGCGCCGCGCCGGCATCGAGACGCTGATCTTCGCCGGCATCGTCACCAACGGCGGCGTCGCCTCGACGCTGCGTGACGCGCATGTCCGCGACTACGGCACGATGATCCTGAGCGACGGCTGCGCCGCGTTTTCCGCCGCGGCGCACGAGTCGACCGTCGCCTCGCTCGGCACGATCAGCCGGGTCCTGACCTGCGCCGAGGCCCTGGAGATGATCAGGTCGTCGTCACCCGCTTGAGGAAAGGTTCGACCACCGCCATGAAGCGGCCGGCGTCTTCCAGCAGGAAGTGACCGCCGGCATTCTCGATCACCGTCAGTTCCGATCCGGCGATGCGTTTGTGCACCTCACGCGCCATGGCGACGCTGGGCCCGGCGCTCCAGCGGTCGAGTTCCGTCGCGGCGATCAGCGTCGGCGCCGTGATCCGGGCATAGTCGGCGTCATCGAACCAATTCGTTCGTAAGGCCCGCACCCATCTTTCGAACCGCTCGACGTCGACCTTGACGAAGCGGTCCTTCTCGAGGCGGGCCGCGACCAGCCGTTCGACCGTGTCGAAGTTGTTCTCGATGAAATCCGAGGTCAGCCCGGCCATCACCCAGTAATAGGCGTAGAGCTTGCGGTTCGGGTTCTCGAACAGCGCCCGCTTGAACTGCACGGCCGTGTCCACGTGGCGCATGTCGGCGAGTTCGTAGAACGGGTCGAGCAGCAGGCACGAGGCGACCCGGTCGGCGTGGTCCATGGCGCAGGCGAGCGCGATCAGCGTCCCGCCGTTCCAGCCGAAGACGTGGAAGCGCTCAAAGCCGAGGCCGCCTGCGACATTGGCCGTGTGCCGCGCCAGCTGCCGGAACGAGCGGCCGGGATCTTTCAGGTCCCGTGCTGCCGGCAGCTGCGCCAGATCGAAATTCGCCACGGTGAAATAGTTGGCTAAGTCGTCCCAGATCGTGTCCCAGATGCCCATATCGGCCGAGGCCATGCGGGTCAGCAGGATCAGCGGCCTGCCGGGTTGCCGCGTGATGTTGACCTGAACACCGTCGACGTCGACGACGTCCCGGGCGGCGGGCATCAGACGTCCGACGCGGCGCGGCGCACGCCCTCGGCGGCGAGATAGGCATCTTTCGAGGGATTGATGTGCACGACGCAGAGCCGCACCAGCTCGTCCCGGTCGCCGGCGGCGAGCGCGTCGATCATTTCCTTGTGCTCGACCCGGGCCTGGGCCAAGAGCGTCGGGTCGCCGATGCGGTAGGACCGGATGGCGTGCGCGATCCAGGCATAGTGGGCGATGGAGTCCGCGAGGTAGGGATTGCCGCAGGCGCCAAACAGCGTGTCGTGGAAGGCGTTGTTCAGGCGGTAGACCGCGCGCAGGTCGCCGGCGTCGACGGCCTTGCAGTGCTCATCGTGGATGTCGGCCAGCGTCGCCACCAGGGTTTTGTCGGCGGGCAGGGGGATGCGCTTCGCCGCATGCTCCTGCAGCAGCGCCCTGATCTCGAAGATATTCTCGACCTCGTCCGGCCGGTAGTCGCGCACGGCGCAGCCCTTGTTGCGCTCCTTGACGACGATGCCCATGCGGGCGAGCCGGTCGAGCGCCTGGCGCACGACATGCCGCTTCACGCCGTGACGTTCCATCAGCACATCCTCGACCAGCCGCTCGCGCGGCCGAAGCCGTCCGAAGATGATGTCCTCCTCGATGGCGGCGATCAGTTCGCCGGTGGCGTTGCCGGCCACCGTCGGGCCGGGATCGAGGAATGTCGCGCCGATGGTCGTGCTGTCGTTCATGAGGCCTACTTTTACACCGGACGCTCGCCCAGCACCGAGGTCCGATGCATGACGCGAGTCGCGCCGGCATAATCGTCGATGGCGTAGTGGTGGGTACAGCGGTTGTCCCAGATCGTCACCGTGTCCGGGGTCCATCGGAAACGGCAGGTGAATTCGGACCGCGCCGCATGCGCGCAGAGAAATTCGTGCAGACCGGCGCTTTCCGCTTCCGTCCAGCCGGTAAAGCGCAGAAAGGTCGGACGGTTGACGAAGAGGCACTTACGACCGGTCTCGACATGGGTGCGGACGACGGGGTGCGTCACCTCGCGGTCCATGTCCTCGATCGGCGGCTGAACTTCGCGCCGATGCCTGCCGGCGGCGCGCGAGCCGGCGATGCGCGTCGCGCTATGCACGGCCGTCAGCGTCGCAAGCGTCGCCTTGATGCCGTCAGACAGCGCCTCATAGGCGGCGCACAGATTGCTCCACTGGGTGTCGCCGCCATGGTCCGGCACGGTCTTGCCGTAAAGGATGCATTGCGCCGGCGGCCGGTCCAGGAACGGCATATCGGTGTGCCAGTCGCCGCCCACGTTGCGCGGATTGCCGGAGGTCCCCTTGTCCACGACCTCCAGGATGTCGGGATGGCCCTTCAGCCGGCGCGACGCGTGTGGCACCTCGCAGAACGGGCCGAACCGCTGGGTCAGCGAGATCTGCTCGTCTGGCGACAGCGGCTGGTCGCGCACGAAGACGACCAGATGATCGCGCAGCGCCTGTCGAAACTCGTCGAAGGCGGAATCGTCGGCTGACCGCAAATCGATCCCGGCGATCTCCGCCCCCAACGCCCCGGCGATGGGGTGAACCTCGATGTGGCGATAGGCCATCCGGCGCCCTCCAGATAGGCGATATTATTATTGACTAGATTATTGATAATATCAAATCAACATGCTAGGAACAATGACGCATCGAACCAACGAGATGCCGGGACAGGGAGGAATGCCAAGATGATCCCCAAGACGATGCAGCGCGCGGCGGCCGGCCTTGCCGCCGTGGCGATGATGGGCTGGGCCGGGGCCGCGCAGGCCGAGCGGGAGATCACGCTCTGGAGCCACTGGGCCGATCACGAGACCAAGGTCGCGTTCGTCGAGACGGCGGCGCGGAAGCTCGAAGCCAAGCACCCGGACGTCAAGGTCAAGATCACCTGGTACCAGAAGAACCCGCTCTACGCGGCGCTGCAGTCGGCGCTCAGGGCCGGGAAGGGACCGGATGTCTTCTATCTCGATCCGGACCGCACCGAATATATCGACAACGGTTTCCTGCTGCCGCTCGACGACCTGATCAACTGGAACAACGTGCACGCCTGGGCGCGCGGCGCCTGGCAGCATGGCGGCAAGACCTGGGGCTTCCCGCTCGAGGCGTCGACCGTCGAGTGGTACTACAACAAGGATCTGATGCAGCAGCTCGGGGTCACGTTGCCCGGGCCCGACAAGCAGCTCTCGCAAGGTGACTTCCTGGCGCTGGTCAAGAAAGCCCAGGTCGCCGGTATCACGCCCATCGTCCAGGGCGTCGGCGACCGGCCTTATCCCGGCGCCTATGTCATCAATGAGCTGTTGCTGAAAAAGCTCGGCGTCGACGACTACGGCAAGCTGCTGCACGGCAAGCTGTCGTTCAAGGACCCGCGCGTCATGGAGGTCTTCAACTATGTCGGCGCGCTGGTCGAGGCCGGCGCCTACCCGAAGAGCTTCGCCACGCTGAAGCTGGGCGAGTCGCACTACTACTTCCACACCAAGCCCGGCGGGCTGATCTTCCCGCTCGGCAGCTGGTACACCAGCCGCGCCTTCAACCCGCCGGACAAGGGCGGCCAGCCGGTCGACTTCCCGCTCGGCCTGATGAACGGGCCGGCCATGGATGGCGGCGCCTGCAACAACTGCAAGACCAACAACGTCGCCGGCAGCATGGTCGTCAACGCCGGGTCCAAGCATCCCGAGCTGGCGGGCGAGCTGCTGAACATCATGGCGACGCCCGAGATGGGCAACATGTGGCTCAGCACGGTGCTGGTGCAGACCGGGATTAAAAGCGACGCCAGCAAGATCACCGGCAAGTACAGGCCCTATTTCGAGGAACTGGCGGCCGTCAACGCCAACGCCGACTACTTCTTCGGCACGCCGTTGCAGTTCTTCAAGGGCAAATGCCGGCAGACCTTCGAGCAGGTCATGAACGCCGGCTTCCCCGGCGGTCTGATCGACGCCGACAAGGCGACCGACATGATGAACAAGGGCTGCTACACCGGCTGAGGTAACAGGTCCTTGTCGTTGATCGTGGTGGCGCGGGGCGAGCCAATCCGTCCCGCGCGCCGCGTCGCCGCTGACCGTTCGCGGGATCGTTCATGACGACCGTTTCGTCCGCCGAACCGCGCCGCCCGATTGCCGCCCGCATCGTCGACGGCCTGCGTGGCGACGACGCGCTGCAGACCGCCTACGGCGCAGTCATGCTGTTCCTGGCGCCGGCGTTGCTGATGTATGCGGCCTTCACGGCCTATCCGGTGCTGCGGACCTTCTACAACAGCCTGCACGTCATCCGGCCCGGCGGCCGGGTCGAGTTCGTCGGTTTCGATAATTTCATCGAGCTGCTGACCCAGGACGACATCTTCCTGCAGGCGGTCACCAACACGCTGATCTGGGCCGGCGTCGCGCCGGTGATCGATGTCGGCACCGGCCTGTTGCTGGCCGTCTGCCTCTACGCCAAGGTGCCGTTCGCCCGGTTCTTCCGCGTTGCCTGGTTCACGCCGGTGCTGATCTCCTACGTCGTCGTCGCCATCCTCTGGATGTGGATCTACAACTACGATTGGGGCATCGCCAACAGTCTGCTGCGCGCGGTCGGCCTGGAGGAATGGCAGCAGAGCTGGATCGGCCATCCCGACACGGCTTTGGGATCGCTCATTTTCGCGCATGCCTGGAAGTGGGCCGGCTTCAACATGGTGGTCTGCCTCGCCGCCATCCACGCCCTGCCGCGCGAGGTGTTGGAGGCGGCCGAGCTCGACAATTGCGGTTGGACCAAGAAGCTGGTCTTCATCATCATCCCGATGATCCGGCCGACCCTGATCAACCTGCTGATCCTGGCCTTCATCGGCAAGATGCGGGTCTTCGACCTCGTTTGGATCATGACCGGCGGCGGTCCGCTCTGGTCGACCGAGACCGTTTCGACCTACGTCTACAAACGCGCTTTCGAATGGAACACGTTCGACCTCGGTTATCCCTCGACCGTGGCCGCGGTCTGGTTCGTCGTCGTGCTGGCTTGCGTACTGACGCTCACCTGGCTGTTCCGCCGGCGCGGAAAGCTGGAATACTGAGGCGCGCGCGATGCCGATCAATCTCAGCCCCCGCGCCATCAAGCAGATCCTGCTGCTGAGTATTCTCAGCCTCTATACCTGCTTCTCCGCCGGCCCGTTTTTCTGGATCGGCAGTATGTCGTTCCGCACGACGACCGAGATCAGCGCGAACCCCTATGCGCTGCCCGAAACGTGGCACTGGGACAAGTACCTGCAGGCCTGGACCAGCTCGAACTACGGCACCTATTTCTGGAATTCGACCGTCGTCGTCGTGTCGGCCGTGATCGCGTTGACCGTGATCGGTTCGATGGCCGCGCACTGTCTCGCGCGCTACCGTTTCCCCGGCAATCGGCTGGTGCTGTTCATCATCTTCTCGACGCTGATCTTCCCGCCGCAGATCACCATCATCTCGCTGTTCCAGACGCTGGTCGAATACGGCATCTACGATTCCCTGCTGGGCCTGACGCTGGTCTATATCGCGATCCAGCTGCCGCTCACCGTCTATATCCTGGAAGGCTTTTTCGCCCGCATCCCGCAGGACCTCTACGACGCCGCCAAGGTCGACGGCTATTCGCATTTCGAGATCTTCTGGAAGATCACCATGCCGGTCGGCATGCCGGCGATCGCCACCACGGTGATCTTGAATTTCATCAATCTATGGAACGAGTTCCTCTATGCCGTTGTCCTGATTACGGATGAGAGCAACCGCACGCTACCGCTCGGCATCCAGAAATTCATGGGCGACCAGCTCGAGGACATCGGCATGATCTCGACCGGCCTGATGATCGCCATCGTGCCGGTGATCGTGATCTACGTGTTCTTCTCCGAAAAGCTGATCCAGGGCATGACCGCGGGGGCCGTGAAATGATCGGGAGGCGGGCATGGCCGTCGTAACGCTGGAGAACATCTGCAAGCGCTATCCGGGTGGCGACCAGCATGCCGTCGACGATGTCTCGTTCACCGTCGCCGACGGCGAGTTCATGGTGCTGCTGGGGCCGTCGGGCTGCGGCAAGTCGACGACCCTGCGCATGATCGCCGGCCTCGAATCCATCACTTCCGGCCGGCTCAGCATCGACGACCGCGAGATGAACCTGGTGCCAGCGAAGGACCGCGACATCGCCATGGTGTTCCAGTCCTACGCGCTCTATCCGCACATGTCCGTGCGCGACAACCTGGCTTTCGGCCTGAAACGCCGCGGCGTCGCCCGGGCCGAGATCGGCCGGCGGGTGGAAGAGGTGGCGGCCATGCTGGGCCTCTCCGAGCTGTTGGCGCGAAAGCCTTTCGCACTATCGGGCGGCCAACGCCAGCGCGTCGCGCTCGGCCGCGCCATCGTGCGCGACCCCAAGGTGTTCCTGTTCGACGAACCGCTGTCGAACCTCGACGCCGCCTTGCGGGTCAGCACCCGTAACGAGCTGATCAAGCTGCACCAGCGCCTCGGCGTCACCATGATTTATGTGACCCACGATCAGGTCGAGGCCATGACCATGGGCACCCGCATCTGCATCATGAACGAGGGAAAGCTGGTGCAGATCGGTCCGCCGCTGGAGGTCTACCGGCATCCGGCCGATACCTTCGTGGCGCGTTTCCTCGGCAACCCGCCGATGAACCTGCTGCCGGCAGAGCTGATCGGCACGGAAACAGGCTTCGCGGTGCGCCTCGCGGGCGCGTTGCTGCCGCTGCCGGGCCACGACCCGGCGGTGTTGGCGCGACACGGCGCCGGGCCGGTGATCTTCGGCATCCGGCCTGAGGACATCTACGACGTCAGGCCGCTGCAGCAGCAGGACGGCATCGACGAGCTCGCGGCCGAGGTCGTCACCGTCGAACCGCTCGGCGCCGAGACGCTGCTGGCGCTACGGCTCGCCGACACCGACACGGACATCATCGCGCGGGTCGGCCGCGACAGCCGGGCTCGGCCCGGCGACCGGCTGACGGTCTATCTGGACGTCGCGGGGATTCAGCTCTTCGATCCGACGACGACGAAGGTGGTCAGCACCGCGGTGACACCACCGGCGGACCAACAATGGAGGCAGGCGGCGACATGAGCGACAGACCTGGCATCACCATCCGCAAGGACTTCCCACGTCCGTCGCGCGAGCTGGTTGCCCGCTTCGCCGAGATGCCGACGGGCTGGGTGGTCGACGCCCAGGGTCGTCGCGGCGCCATCGACCACGGCATCCGGCCGCTGCTGCCGCCGAGCCGGTTCGCCGGCGTGGCACTCACCGTCTCGACCGTCAGCCGCGACAATCTGGTGCCGTATGCGGCGCTGCCTTATGTGCAGTCGGGCGACGTTCTGATGATCGGCAACAGGGACGACCTGTCGGCGTCCGTGATCGGCGATCTCTATATCGGCCAGGCCCGCAATTGCGGCGCCGTCGCCATCGTCACCGACGGTCTCGCCCGCGACATCGAGGGCATCGAGGAAATCGGCATCCCGGTCTATGCCCGTGGGCTTTCACCCAACTCGCCTGAGAAGAACGGTCCCGGCGAGATCGGGCTGCCAGTCACCATCGGCGGCCAAGTCGTCGCGCCGGGCGATATCATCGTCGGCGACCGCGACGGCGTCGTCGTCGTACCGCTTGCGACGGCCGAAGCTGTTCTCGCCGGCCTCGAGGCCGTTGCCGAAAAAGAGCGCCGCATGGAAGTCGCGGTGCGCGACGGCCTTAAGTATCCGGACTGGCTGGAGCAGACGCTCGCGGCCAAGGGCGTGCGCCACGTCGATTGAGGATAACGGTCGATGCCGGCAGCCGCCCGAAAGATCCTGTACTGGAGCATCGCCACCGAACCGGTCTACGACATCATCCGGGCCGAGCTGCCGCCGGACTGCGAGCTGGTGACGCTGCCGGAGGAGTCGGAGGCGGCGCGACGCGACCGGATCGCCGACGCCGAGGTCGTGATCGTCGCCGGCAGCCGGCTGCCGCGGACGATGATCGAGGCGGCCGGGCGCCTGCGGCTGGTGCACCATCAGGGCGTCGGCTACCACGACACCGTTGACGTGGCGGCGCTGGCCGAACGCGGCATTCCGCTGGCGCTCACGCCCGCCGGCACCACCATCGGCGTCGCCGAGCACACGGTGATGCTGACTATCGCCACCATGAAACACCTGACCTTCGCCGATGCCGAGCTACGTTGCGGCCGCTGGCATGTGAACCGGCTGCGCCCGGCCTCGCGCGAGCTGTTCGGCCGCACGATCGGCTATGTCGGCATGGGCCGGATCGGCCGGGCCGTGGCCGAACGGCTGTGCGCCTTCGGCACGAAGGGCCTCTATGTCGACGACGCGGCGCCGCTGCGGGATGTGGACGCCGAAGCGTTGAATCTGCGTCGCATCGATCTGGATACGCTGTTGCGCGAGGCCGACGTGGTGACCCTGCACGTGCCGCTCACGCCCGAAACCCGGCACCTGATCGACGCGGCGGCCATCGCGCGCATGAAGCCGGGCGCGGTGCTGATCAATACCGCCCGCGGTGGCATCATCGATGAAGCCGCGCTTTACGACGCCCTTGAAAGCGGTCATCTCGGCGGCGCGGGCCTCGACGTTTTCGAGACCGAGCCACCGCCGGCCGACCACCCGTTGCTGACCTTGCCCAACGTCGTGCTGACGCCGCATATCAGCGCCGGCACCCGCGATGCCCTGCAGACCAAGATGCGATCCCTTTTCGCCAACGTCAGCCGGTTCTATGCCGGCGAGCCGCTGCACGATCAGGTCGATCTGAATGCCGGCCGCTGATCCGTTGCGCGTTGGCCTTGCCGGCGCCGGCATGATCAGCCGTCATCATCTGATCGCCTGGTCGCGGCTGGAGTCGGTTCAGGTCGTGGCGGTCTGCGATCCCGACCACGGTCGGGCCCAAGCACGGGCGGCCGAGTTCGCGATTCCGAACGTCTATGAATCGGCTGACGATATGCTCGACGGCGTAACCATCGACGCTGTCGATATCGCAACGCCGCGCGAGACCCATGCCGGTCTCGTTCGGCTGTCGGCGCGACACGGCATCGACGTGCTCTGCCAGAAGCCACTCACTCCTGCGTTCGATGAAGCCAAGGCTCTGGTCGCGGCGGTCGCCGGATCGGTGCGGCTGATGGTGCATGAGAACTGGCGCTTCCGACCATGGTACCGACAAGCCAAGGCCTGGCTGGACGCCGGCCTTGTAGGCGAGGTCGAGGCCTTCCGCTTAGCCGCCATTTCGTCCGGCCTGTTGCCCGACGGTGAGGGACGACGGCCGGCGTTGGAACGCCAGCCGTTTCTGGCGCACGAGCGTCGGCTAATCATCGCCGAATTGCTGATCCACCATCTCGACGTGGCGCGCTGGCTGCTCGGTCCGTTGCAGGTCCGCGCGGCCGAGATCAGCCATGGCGACGCGCCCGTCGTCGGCGAGACGGGCGCGGACGTCCACCTGGTCACGGAAACCGGCGCGTCGGTCGAGATCGTCGGCGACTGGGCTGCGCCGGGTCAGCCGCCGCGGTCGGGCGATGTCATGGCGGTCAAGGGTGCGCGCGGCACGCTGCGGCTCGCCGATCACCGGCTCGATCTGGACGGAATAGAGCGGCAGAGCCTGACCTACGATCCCGAGGCCGCCTATCAAGCCAGCTTCGATGCCGCGATTGCACATTTCGTCGACGGTCTTCGAACCGGCGGCGCGTTCGAGACGGACGGCGCGGACAATATCGCGACCCTGCAACTCGTGGACGCGGCTTACGCGGCCGCCGGTGTGGCATGAACCGGTTGCCCAACCGAGCCGTCAGTCGGTTTTGAGCGATTGGCTCTAATCCGCTGAAATTTCAGAAAATATTCAGAACTGCCGCCGATGCTTGAGGTTTTAGTTTAACGAAAGCCCGGGTATCGACGGATGGCGTTGGCGGCGCTGATGTTGGCTTCGGCCGCGATATGGTTCGCGACGGCGGGGCTGTCGTACCGGTTGATGCGCCGGACGGGCTGGGTCGGCGCCTGGTCGTTTTTGATCGCTGCCATGATCCTGCTGGGGTGCCGGGAGAGCGTCGCCGCGTTTGAATTGCTGATGGCGGACAAGCAATTCGATGTGATGCCGCCGTTGCTGTCGTTCCTCGCGGCGTGCCTGACGCTCGCCGGCATTGCCCTGATGACCCGCAAGCTGCTTGGCCGCCATGGCGGTAACGCGCAGAAGTTCCGTGACCTCGTCGAAGGTTCCCTGCAGGGCGTGTTTGTGCTTAACGCCGAATGGCGGGTGCTGTTCGCCAACAAGGCCGTGGCCCGGATTTTCGGTTTCGACACACCGGATGAGATGCTGGCACTCGATACGGTCGCGCCGCTGGTGGCGCCGGAGGATATTACGCGCCTCGAGGCCTACCGCAACCTGCGTCTGCAAGGCGAGCGACCGCCGGAGGTTTATGAGTATGAAGGCCGGCGCATTGACGGCACGCCGATCTACCTCGAAAACAGGTCTCGCCACGTGATCTGGGACGATCAGCCGGCAGTGCAATGCACGGTGATCGACATTACCGAGCGCAAGCAGGCGGAAATCGCGTTGAACGCGAGCCGCGAGCGCCTGCGCCAGATCGCGCAGCTCAGCACCGACTGGATCTGGGAGACCGACAGCGCGCATTGCTACACCTACATGTCGGCCCGCGTCACCGAGGTTTCGGGCCTTAAGCCCGAGGTCTTTCTCGGCAAGTCGCGCGTCGACGTCTTGAACAAGGCGATGCATTCGGAGGAGGTGCGACAGCATCTTGTCGATCTCGCCCACCACAGGCCGTTTCAGGACGTCGCCTACTGGGCCGACCTGCCGGCCGGGCAACGCTGTCTGAGCGTCAGCGGCCGGCCGCTGTTCGATGAGAACGGCGACTTTGCCGGCTATCGCGGCACCGGCCGCGATATCACCAACGAGCGGCGCGCCCAGATGGCGCTGATCGACGCCAAGGAAGAGGCGCAGGCCGCCAGCAAGGCGAAAAGCGACTTCCTGGCGCATATGAGCCACGAGTTCCGCACGCCGTTGAACGCCATCCTCGGCTTCTCCGACGTGATCCGGGGGCAGCTGTTCGGGCCGATCGACGAAACCAAGTATCTCGAATACGGCAACGACATCTACGAAAGCGGCGAGCACCTGCTGTCGATGATCAACGACATCCTCGATCTGTCGAAGATCGAGGCGGGGCAGTGGGAGCTGTTCGACGAGGAAATCGATGTCGGCGCGACCTTGGCGGCGGTGGTCCGGCTGGTCGACGACCGGGCGGCGCGCGGTGGCGTCGTGTTGGCGGTCGAGGCGGCCGACGACCTGCCGCGCCTGTGGGCCGACGAGCGTGCATTGAAGCAGGTGCTGCTGAACCTGCTGTCGAACGCCGTGAAGTTCACGGATGCCGACGGGCATGTCACCTTGTCGGTCGCGATCGAGGCCAACGGCGACTATCTGTTCCGTGTCGCCGATCAGGGCATCGGCATCCCGGCCGACGAGCTCGGCCGCGTGTTGGAGCCGTTCGAGCAGGCATCCAACAGCCTGACGCGGCAATCGGAAGGCACCGGCCTCGGGTTGCCGCTCGCCAAGTCCTTCGTCGAGCTGCAGGGCGGCACCCTCGAGATCGAAAGCGAGGTCGGCGCCGGCACCTTGGTGTCCGTGCGCTTCCCGGCGTCGCGCGTGCGCGACGTCGATGGTGAGGTACCGACTGAAGTCACGCCGCCGGTCGAGTCGGCGGCTTAGCCTTCTTTAGATAGTCGTTCCGCAACAGCGGCCGCGAACGCTTGTGTGCCCAACGTGCCGCCCAGATCTGCGGTGCGGGTCGCCGGGTTGGCGAGCGATGCGTCGACGGCGGCATTGATGGCCGCGGCGGCCTGCCGGCAGGCCGCGTTGTCATGGCGGTCAGCGAGCCAGTCGAGCAGCATGGCGGCCGACAGGATCAGCGAGCAGGGATTGGCCTTGTCCTGTCCGGCGATGTCCGGCGCCGAGCCGTGCTGGGTCTGCGCCGCGGCGAGGTCCGCGCCGGCATTGATGGCGCCGCCCAGACCCAGGCCGCCCGACAGCTCAGAGGCGAGGTCGGACAGGATGTCGCCATAGAAGTTGGTCGTGCAGACCACGTCAAAGCGCGACGGATCGCGCACCAGCAGCGCCGCCATGGCGTCGACGATGACCTCTTCCAATTCGACGTCGGCGAAGTCCGCCGCCACCTTGCGCACCTCGCGCAGGAACAGCCCGTCGGTCAGGATCATGGCGTTCGCCTTGTGCACCGCGGTCACCTTGCGCCGCCGCTTTCGCGCCAGCTCGAACGAGGCCCGGGCGATGCGTTCGCAGGCCCGCGCGGTGATCTTGCGCAGCGACAGGGCGATATCCTCGGTCGGCATGAACTCGCCGCTGCCGGCCACCATATTGCGGTCGCTGTAGAAGCCCTCCGTGGCCTCGCGCATGATCACCAGGTCCATATCGCCGTGCGCCGACCCCAGGCCCGGCCGGGTGCGCGCCGGGCGCACGTTCGCGAACAGGTCCAGCTTCACGCGGAACTCGGCAGAGACATTGACGCCGCCCTCATCGCACGGCGGATAGTCGAGGTGCGAGATCGGTCCCAGGATCACACCGTCAGCGGCGCGCGCCGCGTCGAGCACCGCGTCGGGGCAGGTCGAGCCGGATTTCTCCAGCGCGGCGAAGCCGATGTCGGCGAATTCGAAGTCGAAGCCCAGGCCGAAGGCCGGATCGGCGGCGCGCAGCACGGTCAGGGTCGCATCAGTGATCTCGGGCCCGATGCCATCGCCCGGCAAGACAAGGATTTTCATGTCGCTCCGTCACTCAATTGGAGGGTATCGACGGCAAAGCGCTAGGACATCACCTGCCGCGGCAGGAACAGGACCAGGTCGGGAAACAGGATCAGCAGCATAACGACCGCCAGCGTGATCAGCACATAAGGAATGGCGAGCAGGGCCAATCGTTCGAACGGCAACTCGGTCACGCGTACAAGCGCGTAGAGCACCATGCCGACCGGCGGCGTCAGCAGGCCGGCCGTCAGGGCCAGCGTCATGACGATGCCGAAATGAACCGGATCGATGCCGAACTGCTCGGCCGTCGGCAGCAGGATCGGCGTCAGGATCAGGATCGCCGGCGTTTCGGCCATGAAGCAGCCGACCACCAGCCAGAGCAGCGTGAACAGCATCAGCAGCATCGCTGGATCGGCCGTCAGCTGGGTCAGCAGGTCGGCCAACGCGTTCGGTACCTGGCCGCGGATCATCACCGTGCCGAACGCCGACGTGAAGGCGATGATCAACATGATCACGGCGCTGTCGACCATCGTGCCCTTAATCTCGCGCAACAGATGCCGCCAGCCGTACTCGCGATAGAACAGCAGGCCCAGCGCCATGGCGTAGAAGGCGGCGACGGCCGCCGCCTCGGTCGGCGTGAAGATGCCGCTGTAGATGCCGCCGATAATGATCACCGGCGTCAGCAGCGGCAGGAAGCCCTGGCGAAACGCCAGCCACAGCGCGCCGAGCGAGGCGAAGGGCAGGGAGGGATAGTTGTTGCGGTAGGCCTGGTAGCTGACATAGGCCATGAAGGCGAGCGCCAGCAGAATGCCGGGCAGGATGCCCGCGACGAACAGCGAGCCGATCGAAACCTCGGCGACGACGCCATAGGCGACCAGCGGAATGCTGGGCGGAATGATCGGCCCGATCAACGACGAGGCGGCGGTGATGCCGGCGCTGAACTTGCGGTCGTAGCCGTTCTGCATCATCGCTTTCATCTCGACGGTGCCGAGGCCGACGGCGTCCGCCGTCGCCGCGCCCGACATGCCGGCGAAGATCATGCTGGCCAGCACGTTGGCGTGCCCGAGCCCGCCCTTCAGCGGCCTCACCAGCAGACTGACGAAGCTGAACAGCCGGTTGGTGATGCCGCCTGTGTTCATCAGCCGACCGGCCAGCAGAAAGAATGGAATGGCCAGAAGCAGGAAGTTGTCGATCTTCGAAAACGCGAGCCGCGCGATCATCGACGAGGCGCGCGGATCGAACAGATCGCCGAAGAAATAGCCGGCGCCCACGGTCGCCACCAAGCCGGTGCCGAACCCGACCGGGAAGCCGATCATGATCAGCGCGACGAGGCCGACCGCCAGGACACCGTAAACGATCATCGCGGCGGCTCCGGCACGGCCTTTGCCTGGCCGAACAGCACGCCGAAATGCCGGACCGTGTCGCGCGCGACGTAGAGCATCATCAGCGCGATGGCGAGGCATTCGCCGAGGAACAGGTGCCCGGTGCGCAGCCAGCTCATGGCGATCATGAACGACTCCCATGTCACGACCGCCATCGCCGCGGCCCCGCGCAGCAGCGAGATCAGCAGCAGCAGGATCAGGATGTTGAAGACGATCCGGCCGAGCGCCTGCGCCCGCGGGCTCAGCCGGTTGAACAGGAAGTCGACGACGATGTGCTGTCGCTCGCGAATGGCGATGGCGATGCCGAAGAACATGGTCAGGATGAACAGCGCGCGGGCCGCTTCCTCGGTCCAGTCGACCGAGATCGACAGCTTGCGGAACGCCACCTGGGCGCCCGTCACCAGGAGCATGACGATGAAGCCGGCGACGGCAAGCGCGGTGACGGCGCGGTCAAGGTGGCGCAACGGACGGCTCCCTTGCAAATGTCGGACGAGTCGCGGTCGGGCGGACTGGCGTCAGTTCGCCTGCTTCGCGATGTCGTCCAGCAGACCGGGCCGGCAGACCTCGGCGGCGAACGCCTTGACGATGGGGGCGGCGATGGTCTTGAAGGCGGCGACATCGGGTTCGACGACCGTCATGCCCTTGCCTTCCAGCTTCTTGGTGACGTCGGCGAAGGATGCCAGCACCGCCTGGTTCATCCAGTCCGTCGCCTTCCTGGCTTCTTCGTCGAAGATCTTTTTGTGGTCGGCGCTCAGATCCTCATAGAAGCCGTTGTTGGCGGTGACGACGAAGTAGCTCCAGACGTGCCCGGTCATGTTCACGTAGTCCTGCACCTCGTGGAAGTTCGCGCCCCAGATCGTGCCCAGCGGATTTTCCTGCGCCTCGACGGTGCCGGTCTGCAGCGCACCATAGAGCTCCTTGAACGACATCGGCACCGGATTGGCGCCCATGGCCTTGAACACGCGCTGGCGCAGCTTGTTGGTGACGCGGATTTTGAGGCCGGACATGTCGGCCGGAGTCTTGACCGCCCGCTTCGCCGTCAGATGCCGGGCGCCACGGTGCCCGACGCTGACAATGCGGATGTTGTGCGCGGCCTTGAGCTTGCCGTTCACCTCCTGCCCAAGCGGGCCGTTCCAGACCTTGAGGCCGTGATCGCCGTCGCGGTAGACGAACTCCGCCTCCATGCACTGGTACTGCTTGACCAGATGATGCACGACCACGGGCCCGGCGACATGGGCCTGGATCTCGTTGGTGGAGAGCTGCTGCAGCAGATCCTTGTCGCCGCCCAGCGCGCCGCCCGAGATGATCGTCATGTCGAGTTCGCCGTCGGTGCGCGACCGCATCCCGTCGGCCCAACGCCGCATGGCCTGGGTGCTGAATTCCTTTTCGCTGTTGGTGGTGCCGAGCGTGAAGGTGACCTTTGCCGCATGGGTTTGGCCAGCGGCGAGAACCGTCGCCGCCAGCAGCGTGGCGGCCAGTATCTGGCGCATGTTCCGCATCTCGTTTCCTCCCTTTGGCGCCGCGGTGCCGTCCTTCGCTTGGGTCCGTCGACGCTTGCTATCGGCCAGGATCGGGCCGATCTCATAAATTATTCAAAATATCGTATACGTTAATATAATCGATTGCCAGTAATTTTCTGATGTAATCTGGCCCGGTGGCGAACTTTGGCTGAATTCCAGCAGATAGATTGACCTTCGTGTGTATTAATGTATACATTATATTGTGAAAGAAGCGGCGGAGGCTGCCGGAGGAATCGGATAAACAGGCCGGGATGACGTCAAAAACCGACAGCCAGCGGAAGACCATGGTCGAGGCGGCCTATGCCTCGCTGAAGGCCAAGATCATCCACAACGAACTGCCGCCGGGCTATCAGGCGCTGGAGGGCGAGCTGGCGCTGCAACTCGGCATGAGTCGGACGCCGGTGCGCGAGGCCCTGATTCGGCTCGAGAACGAGGGCTTCGTCGAAGTCGTGCCGCGCCGTGGTTTCCGTGTGACCGCGCTGACCCAGCACGACATTCGCGAGATCAACGAGGTTTTGACCCACCTCGAGGCCGGGGCGGCCGAGCGGCTCGCCGCCCGCAAGCCCGGGCCGGATGAAATGGCCCGGCTCGACGCGGCGATCGGCGACATGGACGCGGCGCTTGAAACCGACGACATGGCGGCCTGGGCGGCGGCTGATTACCGCTTCCATTGCCTGCTGGTCGAGATGGCGGGCAACCGGCATTTGAGCGAGGTGGCCCGCAACTTCCTCGACAAAGCGCACCGCTTTCGATTGCTGACCACGCCGGTGCGCGAGCGGCCGGTCTATTCCAACGTCAACCACGCCGCCGTGGTCGAGGCGATCCGACGCGGCGACCCGCGGTCGGCGCTCGAAATCCACCTCGCGCACAAACGGCGCTGGAGCCGCGAGCTGGATGGCGTGCTATCGCGCCTCGAGCTGCCGGAATAGCGCTGGCCAGGGAAGGAACGCCGATATGCCGCGCATTGTCCTGATCCACGCCGTCGAGGTGGCGATGCAGCCAGTCGCCGACGCCTTTGCCGCCGACTGGCCCGAGGCCGAGACGGTTAATCTCCTGGAAGACTCGCTGAGCGGCGACCGTGCGGCGGCGGGCGCCCTGACGCCGGCGATCGCAGCGCGCATCGTCGAGCTTGCCCGCTATGGCTGCCGGATCGGCGCCGACGGCATCCTGTTTACCTGCTCGGCCTTCGGTCCTGCCATCGAGGCGGCGGCGGCCGAGTGCGACGTGCCCGTGCTCAAGCCCAACGAAGCAATGTTCGAACTGGCCCTCGAGGCCGGCGACAACGTCGGCATGCTGGCGACCTTCGAGCCGAGCGTCGGCTCGATGGCTGACGAATTCGAAGAGCTGGCCTCGTCCCACGACCGTCCGGCAGTGCTGCATCCGCTTTGCGTACCGGCGGCCATGGCGGCCCTGAAAGCGGGTGACGCGGACACGCACAATACGCTGCTCGCCGACGCCGCGCCCTGGCTGGCGCATTGCGATGCCGTCATGCTGGCGCATTTCTCGACCGCTCGGGCGACCGCGTCGGTCGCCGCCGCCATTGATCGCCCGGTCCTGAACAGCCCAGGCAGCGCCGTGCGGAAGCTGAAATCCCTGCTGAGCTGAAGGTTTCGCCGGCGAGAACCTCTTTCCTGACCGATGTGATCACTTGCAGCCGGGCGTCAGGGCGGCGAGGATGTGCAGCGGCGCGGCAACGACCGGGCCGGCGTGAGCAGGGTGGGTGACGGAGAGGCGGGATGAGACTTGTTGGCGTTGATGTCGGCGGCACCTTTACGGACGTGGTCTTCACCGACACGGACGAAAACCGGACACTGATCCACAAGGTGCCGACGACGCCGCACGATCCGTCGGAAGGCGTGCTGCAGGGCGTGGTCGAGCTGTGCAAGCGGCACGACATTCCGCGCGGCGACGTGGATCATGTGCTGCACGGCACGACGATCGCCACCAACGCCGTGCTGGAGCATGACGGCGCGGCGACCGGCATGATCACCTCGGAAGGCTATCGCGACATCGTGCATATCGGCCGGCACCAGCGGCCGCAGAACTATTCGATCCAGCAGGAGATCCCCTGGCAGGACCGCGTGCTGGTGCAGCGCCGCAACCGCATGACGGTCAAAGAACGGCGCGTGCCGCCGACCGGCGAGGTGCTGGTGCCGCTCGACGAGGCGGGCGTGCGGGAGGCGGCCCGCGCGCTGAAGGCGAAGGGCGTCGAGTCGGTCGCCGTCTGTTTCCTGTTCTCCTATATCGATCCGGCGCACGAGCAGCGCGCGGCCGAGATCGTCCGCGAGGAATTCCCGGAGGCCTTCGTCACCACGTCGGCCAGCGTCTCGCCGCAATTCCGCGAGTTCGAGCGTTTCACCACGGCCACGATCAACGCCTATATCGGGCCGAAGGTGACGCGCTACGTGAACAAGCTGGAGCGCGACCTCACCGACGGCGGCGTCGGCGGCGACTTGCACGTCATGGGCTCGAACGGCGGCATGGCGACGGCGCAGATGGTGGCCGAGAAACCTGTGATGACGCTGTTGTCGGGCCCGGCCGCCGGCGTGCTGGGCGGCGCCTGGACCGGCGAGCTTTGCGGCCGCGACAATCTGATTACCTTCGATGTCGGCGGCACGTCGGCCGATATCGGCATCATCCGCGACGGTCAGTTTGGCGAGGCCACCGCGCGCGACACCTGGATCGCCGGCTATCCGCTGATGGTGCCGATGATCGACATCCACACCATCGGCGCCGGCGGCGGCTCGATCGCCTATGTCGACCATGGCGGCGCCTTCAAGGTCGGCCCGCGCTCGGCCGGCGCGGTGCCCGGCCCGGCCGCCTATGGCCGCGGCGGCGAAGAACCGACCGTGACCGACGCCAACGTCGTGCTGGGCCGGCTCGACAAGGACAACTTCCTGGGCGGCTCCATGGCGCTTGACGAGGTTGCGGCCCGGCGCGTGGTTGCCGGCCTGGCCGAGCAACTGAAGCTCGACGAGGCGGCGACGGCCGAGGGGGTGCTGACCATCCTTAACGCCAACATGGCGAACGCCATCCGCTCGCGCACCGTGCAGAAGGGCATCGACCCGCGCGACTTCAGCCTGGTCGCCTTCGGCGGCGCTGGCCCGTTGCACGGCGCCGAGGTGGCGGCCATGCTCGGTATCCCCGAAGTCATCGTGCCGCCTTATCCCGGCATCACCAGCGCCGTCGGCCTGCTGACCACAGACCTGAAGTACGACGCCATCAAGACCGAGTTCCAGGTCCAGGGCGATGTCGACTTCGACCGCCTGTCGAACGACTTCCAGGCCATGGAGGCCGAGCTGACCGAACAGCTCAAGGCCGACGGCATTGATCCGGCCTCGATCACCTATTTGCGCGCCGCCGACCTGCGTTACGTCGGCCAGGGCTACGAGCTGCGCATACCGGTGCCGCCGGGCAAGGTCGACGCCGCGGTCGGCGAGCGCATCTGGCAGGCCTTCCACGACAGGCATCAGGTCGAGTATGGCCATGCTTTCGCCGACAGTCCGATCGAGATCGTCAATGTGCGCGTCACCGGCGTCGGCGAGATGGCCAAGATCGGCAAGCCGGCAATCGTATCCGGACTGTCGTTCAAGGCGGCGGAGGTCAAGCGCGGCGCCTGCCAGTTCCGCGTCGACGATAGCCTGCAGTCCTTCGACACCGTGTTCTACGCCCGCGACCGGCTGCCGCTGAACGAGGAGATGGCGGGGCCGGCCGTGATCCTGCAAACCGACACCACCACCGTGGTGCCGCCCGGCTGCCGCTTCACCGCACGCGCCGATGGCAACCTGTTGATCAGCATCGGAGACCGCACATGACCGATCTCGCCGCCACCGACGGCACGCCGCAAACGCGCGTCGATCCCGTCACCGCCAGCGTGATCCGCGGTGCGCTGGAAAACATCGCCGTCGAGATGGGCTACAAGCTGATGCGGATGTCATATTCCAGCATCATCCGCGAGAGCGAGGATTTCGGCGCCGCCATCATTGATGCCGAGGGTAACCAGCTCTGCGAGTCGACGCAGAGCACGCCGCTGCAGTCCGGCCCCATTCCGGGCTATGTGCGCGGCATGATGCGGATCATGGCCGAGCGCGGCGAGCCGATCGAGCCGGGCGACGTGATCATGCACAACGACCCCTATGGCGGCGCCAGCCATGGGCCCGATGTCGGCTTCATCCTGCCGGTGTTTCATGCCGACAACCTGGTCGGCTTCGCCGTGACCACGGCGCACCATCTCGATATCGGCGCCCTCAGCCCCGGCTCCTGCGGCATCGTTGACGCCATGGACGCCTATGCCGAGGGCCTTCAGTTCAAGGCCATCAAGGTCTATCAGCGCGACCGCAAGGTCGAGCCGGTCTGGCAAATGCTGCGCGACAATATCCGTACGTCGGACCTGGTCGTCGGCGACATGGAGGCGCAGGTCGCCGCCTGCCGCATCGGCGCGGCACGCTACCTCGACCTGATCGAGCGCTACGGCCTCGAGACCGTGACCGGCGCCTATGCCGATCTGCTGGACTATTCCGAGCGTCTGATGCGCCAGGCCATCGCCGACCTGCCGGATGGCGACTATGCCGCCACCACGCATATCGACGGCTATCTCGACGAGGACGATGAGGCCAAGAAGAATCTGCCGCTCTGCGTCACGCTCAAGGTGCGCGGCGACGCGCTGACCGTCGACCTCACCGGCACGGCGAAACAGATCGACGACAAGCCGATCAACATGCCGCTCGAAGGCACGGTCGATTGTGCGATCTGGCTGACGCTGCGCTCGATCCTGCTGGACTCCGAAGCATACGGCCACATCCCACAGAACTCCGGCCTGACCCGGCCGATCACCATTGTCGCGCCCAAGGGCAGCATGGTGAACCCGATGTTCCCGGCGCCGACCATCGCGCGCTTCTGTCCCGGCAACCAGCTCGCCGACACCGTGATGAAAGCGCTGTCGAACGTCGTGCCCGGCAAGGTCGCGGCCGGTATCGGCAACTTGCGCGTCATCGCCTTCTCCGGCCTGCATGGCGAGACACATTGGGTGCACATGGAGATTTTCGAAGGCGCTTACGGCGGTCGACAAGGGCTCGACGGCATGGACGCCATCGATACGCTCTACGCCAACACCCGCAACAACCCGATCGAGGATCTGGAATCGCACCTGCCGTTGCGGATCAACCGCTATGAACTTCGCGACGATGTCTGTCCGGCGGGGCAGTGGCGCGGCGGCCTGGGCTCGGTGCGCGAGTTCACCTATCTCGAGGAGGGCGGCGCATCGATCGAGGGCGAGGGCCACGCCTTCGCGCCTTGGGGCTTCGCCGGCGGCGCCGACGGCGCCACGGCCAGCCTGACGCTGCGCCGGGCCGACGGCGCCGAGCAGGCGATGCCGTCCAAGATGCCGCACACGGCGACGGGCGCCGGCGACACCTTCATCGTCACCGGCCCCGCCGGCGGCGGCTACGGCGATCCTTTCAAGCGCGACCCGGCTCGCGTCCGCGCCGACGTCCTCGACGGCTTCGTGACCACGGATGCCGCCCGCACCGAATACGGCGTCGCGATCACGTCCGATGGCGAGGTGGACGCTGCAGCGACAGAGAATTTGCGGGCAGGGCGGAGCTAAGGCCAACCGCTTCTGGCCCCCACCCCAACCCTTGAACGTATACGTTCAAGCCTGCAAGCGGGAGAGGGAGCCGTCACCACTGCGGTTTGTGACCCCTCTCCCGCGCGTGGGAGGGTGAGGGCTAACAGAATAACTGCCGGCTGCAACCTCCGATCCTAAGCGTTCTTGATCGTCAAACCACCATCCACCGGGATCACGGCGCCGTTCAGGTAGCTCATGGCCGGCAGGCAGATGTTGAACGTCATGTGCGCGATCTCTTCCGGATCGGCGTAGCGCACCAGCGGCACGCGCCGACGCACGAACTTGGTCTTGTGCTCCTCCGGGATATCCTGGGTGATGCCGGTGCGCACCGCGCCGGGGCAAACGCAATTGACCGTGATGCCCTCCTTGCCGAGATCGACGGCGAGCGCCCGCGTCAGCCCGACGACGCCGTGCTTCGCCACGGTATAGGGCGATGCCGTCGGCGTGGCGCCCAGCGCTTCGGTCGAGGCGATGTTGACGATGCGCGCCGCGTCCGATCGGCGCAGGTGGGGCAGGGCGGCGCGCACGATCTGCACGTGCGCCGTCAGCAGGCCGTCCAGCGCCTTGTTCCAGAGCGCCTCGTAGCCGTCGCTGTCGACCGGCGCGCCGGCGGCGAAGCCGGCATTGTTGATCACGTAGTCGAGCCCGCCAAAATGCCTGGCGACCTCATCGATCACGGAGCTGATGGCCTTTGGGTCGGCGACGTCGAGCGCCCAGCCGCGCGCCGCGCCGCCGGCGTCATTGATCTCCTGGGTCACCCGGTCCACCCCCGCCGCGTCGATATCGGTGACGGCCACCCGCGCGCCCTCGTCGGCGAACAGATGCGCGGTCGCACGCCCCATGCCGCTGGCGGCGCCGGTGACCAGGACGACGCGGCCGTCGACGGACCGGTTGAGTTTCGTGAGACGCGGCATGTCGGCTTCCTCCCAAAGAACAGCATCCGCCGTAATCTAGCGCGGCTGGCGGCCAAGGGCACGCCGATGCCGTCACGCGGGTGCTATCATCGGCACGGCAATCTGTGGGACAGTTGTCCAGAACGAGCTGACGATGGGCAGATCGGACAAAACCGCGAAAACACCCGGGTCCGCACAGGCGTTTCGGACCGTGCTCCGGCACTGGCGCCGGGTCCGCGGCCTGAGCCAGTTCACCCTGGCCGAGGACACCGGCATTTCCACCCGCCACCTGTCGTTCCTGGAAACCGGCCGCTCGCAGCCGAGCCGCGACATGGTTCAGCGGCTGGCCGAAAGCCTCGACCTGCCGCCCGCGGATCGCAACGTGTTGCTGCTCTCGGCCGGTTACGCGCCGACCTACGCGGCGGACGCCCCTGACACCGAGGCGTTCGAACCGCTCGAACGCATGCTCGAGCTTATCCTCGCCCAGCAGACATCCGTGCCGGCGCTCGTCATCGACGAGGGCTGGAACATTCGGATGCGCAACGCGGCCGCCGTCCGCGTCTTCGGCGCGTTCCGGGAATCATATCGCCTGCCGGACGACGTCGCCGACAACGCGCTGCACGTTCTGTGTCATCCGGACGGGCTGCGTCAGTTCATGCCGAACTGGCGCGATTACGTCGAACCGTTCGTCCGTGAAGTCGATCGTGAAGCGACCATGGCGATCCACTCTGAGGCGCAAGACTTGCGGGACGCGGTGCGTGCCTATCCCGGTTTGCCCGAAGCCGATGGCGTCTCGACGGCGCGCGCCGGCCCGATGCCGTCGCCATTGATGATGGAGCTTGAAGGAAAGGACACGTCGCTGTCCTTCTACACGGCATTCACGACCTTCGCCCTGCCGTCGGCGCTGAAGCCGCGGTCCGTCAAGATCGAATGGCTTTATCCAGCGGACCGCGCGACGGCAAAAGCCGTATATGACATTGCGGCGTCGCCATGAAGGGCATGCGTCGATCGGAGCGTCTGTGCTACCGCTGTGTGCATCCCTATGCCTTGGACTACATCCGGTCCCGGGCCGGCCCGCCTGCTTACATCAAGGGCGCTGTCGCCGGCCATCGCACTTACTGTACGCGGTGCGGCGACGCGATCCCGGGCGGCCGCGGCTTCGTGAAGATCCTTGGCGAGGCGCCGGCCGACCTGTCGCCGTCATTGAACGGGTCGGCGGACGCGCGCGCAGGATGCTGATTGGGACAAAGCCTTTACCCCGCACGTAATTGCGCGCATTCGCCGGACCGCACAGACTTTCCTCGAATGCCGCAGGCGAGGAAGGCGATGTCCGATGAACCCCTGAGCACGCTGAGGGCGCTCAACGCGCGCTTCATCCGCAACTTCGTCACAAGCGACGTCGCCGCGCACGACGCCATCATTCATCGCGACTTCATCTGCCTGATGCCCAACGGCGCGCGCCTCGAACGCGACGTCTATCTCAAGTTCTGGGCGACGGCGTTCGATCCGCAAGAATTCGCCTACTGGGACTATCGGGATGAATCGATCGCCGTCTTCGGCAACGTCGCCCTGGTGCGCTCGGCCACCAAATATGTCCGCCGAGCGAACGGCGCCGAGCAATCCGGCATGACCGTCTACACGGACATCTATCTGGAAGAGCGGGGCGAATGGAAGTGCATTCAGGCGCAGCTGACGCCCGTGGCCCCGGAACACTATCCGGGCGACAACACCATCGTGCAGGCCTGGGTGCATGGCGAGCTCAAGGCCGCCTAGACCGCCGGGCAAGCGCGGCAGCGTGATGTCGACCCTGCTGCACGCCGCGACGGGGATTCTCGGGCTCGTTTTGGTCCTCATGCCGCTCGCGCTCTGGGTCGCGTGGTCGAACAAGTCCTGCTGCTGGTCCTGGCGGGCGGCATTGCCGCGACAATCGTCCTGACGCTGATCTACCGTTTGTCCGGTGACGAACGCGGTGACGTCGAGGGAGTGTCCCGCAGCCGACCCGCGACGCTGAGCGACGAATTCGTTGCGGAAGTGTCCAGCATGGCGCCCTGGACCTATCACAACCGGCTGACCGGCGATTCAAGGTTCCGGGCGAAGATGCGGCGTCTGCGAAAGCTACTGGGTTGGAGTTAGTCGGTGCGGGGGCTATCTCGACCCGCCGTCGATCTTTAGAACGGCGCCCGTCGTGTAGCTGGCCTGATCCGAGGCGAGGTAAAGCGCCGCGCCGACGATCTCGTCCGCTTCGCCGCCGCGAGCGAGCGCGATGCTGTCGCGCGCGCGAGCGGTAAAGGCGTTCATGTCCCAGGCCTTGGAGATATCGGTCAGAAACGGGCCCGGCATGATGCAGTTGACCCGCACTTTGGGGCCGTAGGCGTCAGCGAGCGCTTCGGTCAGCGCGTTGACACCGGCCTTGGCGGCCGAATAGGGCGCGATGTCCTTGCGCGGCCGGATGGCGGCCACGCTCGACACGTTGATGATCGCCCCACCGTCGCCCGCGGCCATGCGCTCGCCGATCACGGCGGCGAGGCGGAAGGTGCCCTTCAGGTTGACGTCGATCACCTTGTCCCAGAGCGCTTCCGTGACGTTCGCCAGGGAATCGTAGATCGGCGACATGCCGGCATTGTTGACCAGCACGTCGACCCTGCCGAACGCCTCGTAAACAGTGGCGATGAGCGCGTCGCACTGATCCCAGTCACCGACATGACAGGCGACCGGCAACCCCCGCCGCCCCAGCGCCTCGATCTCCTTGGCCGTCGCCTCGCAGGACTCGAGCTTGCGGCTGGCGATCGCCACATCCGCGCCAGCCTCGGCAAAGCCCAACGCCATCGCCCGGCCCAGTCCGCGGCTGCCGCCGGTGATCAGAACCTTCTTGCCGCTCATGTCGATGACGTTCATGGGCATCGCTCGTTCCTCCCGAAATGCGTTGGACTTGGTTGCCGGTTCGTCGACGGGCAGCGCCGCGTCAGGCTTCGGCCCACATCCGCAGCAGGTTCTCGTAGGTCTTGTAGGCGAGGTCCGTCGCCTCGCTGTCGACATCGGTGTCTGTCAGATGCTGATAGACGTTGTCGATGTCGGCCAGGATCTCGCGCTGTGCCGGATCGCGCACGTAGCTCTGCACCCAGGTGATGGCGGCGAGGCGCTCGCCGCGCGTCACCGGCGTCACGCGGTGCAGCGTCGAGGCGGGATAGCAGACGGCCGAGCCGTCGGGCAGCTTGACTTCCTGCTCGCCGAATGGGCTGTCGATCAGCAGCTCGCCGCCGTCATAGTCGGCCGGGCTGTTGAGGAAAATGGTAACGGCCACATCGGTGCGCAGGCCCTGCGGCTTGTTCATCAGAGCATTGTCGATGTGGAAGCCGTACTCCATGCCGGTCGTATAGCGGCTGATCAGGGGGTCGAGGATGCGCTTGGGCTGCACCTGGCGCCGGAACAGCTTGTTAGCCATCAACACGTTGCCCAGGAACTGGCCGATCTCCCGCTCGGCGTCGGTTTCCTTCTTCATCTGCTCATTGTGCTTCACCCGCTGCGCGCGGCGGCCGGCGGTATATTTGCCGTCGGCGAAACTGCCCTGGTCGACGACGCGCCGGACCTCTTTCACCTGCTCCGGCGTCAGCAGATCGAGGATCACCGTCAGCATGTCGTCGCCTCCGTGCGGGCCCGTACCGTCTCAGTCCGCGCCGAACCGCACCAGCTCTTGCGGTTGGTCGGCGCGTTCATAACGGCGGGCAGGCGTGTTGACAACCGGCGCCAGTGGCGCCGCGTCGAAGCCGACGCCGGCCCGGTCGCGCGATACGTCGTCATAGATCGTCGTGCGCTGCCGCGGCGTTCGCCCGCAGTCCTGGATCAGCGCCTCCATCTCGGCCGGCGGCAGTTCCTGGCCGTGGCTGGCGCCGGCCGCCCGCGTGATGGTCTCGTTCATCAGCGTGCCGCCAAGATCGTTGGCGCCGGCGTTGAGGCAGGTCCGCACGCCTTCCGGCCCCATCTTCACCCACGAGGTTTGGATGTTCGGGATATGCGGATGCAGGGCGAGGCGCGCGACAGCATGCATCAGCACGGCCTCGCGAAAGGTCGGTCCTTTGCGCGCCCGGCCCTTGAGATAGATCGGCGCCTCCATGGGCACGAAGGGCAGCGGCACGAACTCGGTGAAGCCCCCGGTCCGGGCCTGCAGGTCGCGCAGCCGCAACAAATGCCGGGCCCAGTGCTCGGGCCGCTCGACATGGCCGTACATGATCGTCGCGGTCGTGCGCAGGCCGGCCGCGTGCGCCGCCGCCATGACCTCCAGCCATTGCGCGGTGTTGATCTTGTCCGGACAGATCACCGCGCGGACCTCGTCATCCAGCACCTCGGCCGCGGTGCCGGGCAGGGAGCCGAGTCCCGCCGCGCGCAGGTCGGCGAGGAACGTCGGCAGGTCGCGGCCCAGCGTCTTCGCGCCCTGCCAGACCTCCAGCGGCGAGAAGGCGTGGATGTGCATCTCCGGCGCCGCTTCCTTCACGGCGCGGCAGATGTCGAGATAGGTCTGGCCGGTGTATTCGGGGTGAATGCCGCCCTGCATGCAGACTTCCGTGGCGCCGCGCGCCCAGGCTTCCTCGACCCGGCGCGCGATCTCATCCAGCGCCAGGTCGTAGGGTCGGCCGCGCAGGTTCTCGCTCAGCTTGCCCTTCGAGAAGGCGCAGAACTGGCACTTGAAGTAGCAGATGTTGGTGTAGTTGATGTTCCGGTTGACGGCGTAGCTGACGATGTCGCCGTTGACCTGCCGGCGCAGCCGGTCCGCCGTTTCACAGACTGCGTGAAAGGCGTCGCCGCGCGACCGGAACAGCCGCGTGATCTCGCCTTCCGTCAGGTCCGCGCTGTCCGCGGCCTTGTCGAGGATCGGTTGCAGTTCGTCGCCGCTCGATCCGATGCCGGCGACGACATCCGGCAACGGCGCCGTCGAGCCGGGTGTCCAGTCGTCGCTGCGCGCAAAGCCGTCGGCGTCGATCGCACGCAGCACCGGCGTGCGCAGATCGGTCGCCAGCCAGCGTTCGGGTTCGGCCGTATAGGCCGGATAGATCGCCAGCCGCTCGGTCAGGACATGGCCGCAGGCCGCCGTCTCTTCCGCCAGCGCACGCAGGTGCGGCCAGGGCGCTTCCGGATTCACGTAGTCCGGCGTCACCGGCGAGACGCCGCCCCAGTCGTTCAGACCGGCCGCGGCCAGTCGCGGCAACGCGCCGGGGCTGAGGTTCGGCGGCGCCTGGATGTTCATCTCCGGTCCGAACAGCAGGCGCGTGACGGAGATGGTCCAGAGCAATTCGTCCAGATCCGGCTCCGGCGCGTCGGCCATGCGCGTGCCGGGCTTGGCGCGGAAGTTCTGGACGATGATCTCCTGGATATGACCGTGACGGTCCTGCAGGTCGCGCAACGCCAGCAGCGACTCGACCCGCTCGGCCCGGGTCTCGCCGATGCCGATCAGGATGCCGGAGGTAAACGGCACCTGCTGCCGGCCGGCCTCGGCAATGGTCTCGAGCCGCACCTCGGGCCGCTTGTCGGGCGAGCCGAAATGCGGACCGCCGCGTTCGCTCAAGCGCGGCGCCGCGCTCTCCAGCATGATGCCCTGCGATACCGAGACCGCGCGCAAGGTCGCGATCTCATCGGCTGTCATCACGCCGGGATTGAGATGCGGCAGCAGGCCGGTCTCGTCCAGCACCAGCTTCGCCATCTCGGCGAGATAGGACAGCGTCGTCTCGTGCCCCATGGCCGCCAGCTCGTCGCGGGCCACGCGGTAGCGCCGCTCCGGTTTGTCGCCGAGCGTGAACAGCGCCTCGTGGCAGCCGGCTTCGGCTCCGGCGCGCGCGACGGCCAGAATCTGCTCGGGCGTCATATAGGCCGGCTCGCCGCGCCGCGGCGGATGCGCGAAGGTGCAGTAATGGCAGACGTCGCGGCAGAGCTGCGTCAGCGGGATGAACACCTTGCGGGAATAGGAGATCACGTCGCCGTGCCCGGCATCCCGAAGATCGGCGGCGGCTTCCATCAACGCCGGCAGGTCCGTGTCCTTGGCCAGGCGAACGGCCTCATCCGCCGACGGCCGATGGCCGTCGCGGATGGCGGTGATCAGCTTTTCCATGTCGTCCGCGCTCATGATGCCTCCGCGGCCAGGTCGGCCGGCTTCGGCAGTCGCTTCGCGATGCCGCTGTCCCGCAGATAGTGATGCGTCGCCGTATCGCCCGGCCGCGCCAGCAGGGCCTGCAGGTCGTCCGGCGTGTCGATGTCGAGCGCCAGGCCCGGCAGCTTCAAGATCACGGGCTCGATGCCCAGTCCGCGCGCGACCTCGAGATGCGGCCGGAAGCTGTCGTTGCCGAAGCGCAGCGGCACCGCGTCCGGCGGCGAGCAGGCAACGCAGTTCGAGCCGCGCTCGTCATGCGCCGGCACGATGGTCATGGCCGGCGCGTCGCCGTGCGCCGCCAGCACCTGCTCGATCTCGCCCGCCGCGATCAGCGGCACGTCGCCCGGCACCTGCAACATGCCGTCGGCGCCAACGTCCCGTAGCCGCGTCGCCGCCGCGGTCACGGCCGCCGTATGCCCGGCATTCACCGCCTCGACATGTATGCGCGCACCCAGCTCCTGCGCCAGCTCCATCGCCCAGGGGTCGCGCGTCACCACCATGACGCCATCGAGCCCGCTCACATGCGTGAGCGTCCGCAGCACGTCGGCGGCCATGGTGCGGAACAGGCGTTGTCGCTCGTCCGGCGTCAGCACCGCCGCCAGGCGCTGCTTGGCGTCCGTCACATCCTTGATCGGCAGCACGGCCCACATCAGGCGTGCGCCCAATCCGGCTGGGAAACTGAAGACAAGTGTTCGATCACGCGGTTCCTCGGAATTGCGGGGTGGTGCTCAATATCAGGTGAGACCGGTCGACGATGTCAACGCGCCCGTCATGCTAGCGCGCGGCAGGTCGGCCGCGAAAGCCAATACCGCCTCGGCCAGCGCGATCCGGTCCTCGAGGCTGGTCATCACCGTGTTCGTGACCGTCACAGCGATGCCGAGATCGCGAATGGAATCCGCTGCGTCGGCATCGCTGCTGTCGAGCACGAAGCCGTCGATCAGGCCGGCATAGTGGCGCGCGACCTCGACCGCCGTGCTGGAAAGGCCCAACTCCCGCATCATCTTCGCGGTTGGCCCCTTGATGGCCTGGCCGCCGACGATGGGCGACACGGCGATGACGGGCGCGGGGCTTTCAACAATGGCGTCGCGGACGCCGGGCACTGCCAGGATCGGATCGATGCTGATGAACGGGTTCGACGGGCAGATGACGATGGCCGCGAGGTCGGGGTCGGCGAGCGCCGCCGCAAAGGCCGCCGACGGTTCGGCTGTGTCTGCACCGTCGAAGCGAAAGCCGGTCACTTCGGGCCGGCATTGCTCGCGCACGAAATAGTGCTGGAAGGCGAGGGGACCGTCGGGTGTCAGCACCGTCGTACGCACCGGCCGGTCGCTCATCGGCGCGACGGCGGCGCGGATGCCGAGGCGGCGGCGGAAGTCGTCGGTGATGGCCGACAGGGTCTCGCCGTCGGCAAGGCGGCGCGTGCGCTCGACATGCGTCGCAAGATCGCCGTCGCCCAAAAAGAACCAGGTCTCGCCGCCCAGCGCCTCCAGCGCCGTCATGAACGTGCCGGTCTCGCCGGCCCGGCCCCAGCCGGTCTCGGAATTGTTCAGGCCGGCGAGCGTGTAGGTCAGCGTGTCGATATCAGGACAGACCGT
>CBDDPY010000003.1:0-5516 GCA_965232515.1 Alphaproteobacteria bacterium
TACACGGATGACACGGAACGTCTCACACTGACCAAAAACTGTGTTAGGAGTATTATTGTTTACCCGGATGACATATTATTGTTTACCCGGATGACACGGAACGTCTCACACTGACCAAAAACTCCTAACAATTGTTTACCCGGATGACACGGAACGTCTCACACTGACCAAAAACTCCTAACAATTGTTTACCCGGATGACACGGAACGTCTCACACTGACCAAAAACTCCTAACAATTGTTTACCCGGATGACACGGAACGTCTCACACTGACCAAAAACTGTGTTAGGAGTATTATTGTTTACCCGGATGACATATTATTGTTTACCCGGATGACACGGAACGTCTCACACTGACCAAAAACTCCTAACAATTGTTTACCCGGATGACACGGAACGTCTCACACTGACCAAAAACTCCTAACAATTGTTTACCCGGATGACACGGAACGTCTCACACTGACCAAAAACTCCTAACAATTGTTTACCCGGATGACACGGAACGTCTCACACTGACCAAAAACTGTGTTAGGAGTATTATTGTTTACCCGGATGACATATTATTGTTTACCCGGATGACACGGAACGTCTCACACTGACCAAAAACTCCTAACAATTGTTTACCCGGATGACACGGAACGTCTCACACTGACCAAAAACTCCTAACAATTGTTTACCCGGATGACACGGAACGTCTCACACTGACCAAAAACTCCTAACAATTGTTTACCCGGATGACACGGAACGTCTCACACTGACCAAAAACTGTGTTAGGAGTATTATTGTTTACCCGGATGACATATTATTGTTTACCCGGATGACACGGAACGTCTCACACTGACCAAAAACTCCAATATTATTGTTTACCCGGATGACACGGAACGTCTCACACTGACCAAAAACTCCTAACAATTGTTTACCCGGATGACACGGAACGTCTCACACTGACCAAAAACTCCTAACAATTGTTTACCCGGATGACACGGAACGTCTCACACTGACCAAAAACTGTGTTAGGAGTATTATTGTTTACCCGGATGACATATTATTGTTTACCCGGATGACACGGAACGTCTCACACTGACCAAAAACTCCTAACAATTGTTTACCCGGATGACACGGAACGTCTCACACTGACCAAAAACTCCTAACAATTGTTTACCCGGATGACACGGAACGTCTCACACTGACCAAAAACTCCTAACAATTGTTTACCCGGATGACACGGAACGTCTCACACTGACCAAAAACTGTGTTAGGAGTATTATTGTTTACCCGGATGACATATTATTGTTTACCCGGATGACACGGAACGTCTCACACTGACCAAAAACTCCTAACAATTGTTTACCCGGATGACACGGAACGTCTCACACTGACCAAAAACTCCTAACAATTGTTTACCCGGATGACACGGAACGTCTCACACTGACCAAAAACTCCTAACAATTGTTTACCCGGATGACACGGAACGTCTCACACTGACCAAAAACTGTGTTAGGAGTATTATTGTTTACCCGGATGACATATTATTGTTTACCCGGATGACACGGAACGTCTCACACTGACCAAAAACTCCTAACAATTGTTTACCCGGATGACACGGAACGTCTCACACTGACCAAAAACTCCTAACAATTGTTTACCCGGATGACACGGAACGTCTCACACTGACCAAAAACTCCTAACAATTGTTTACCCGGATGACACGGAACGTCTCACACTGACCAAAAACTGTGTTAGGAGTATTATTGTTTACCCGGATGACATATTATTGTTTACCCGGATGACACGGAACGTCTCACACTGACCAAAAACTACTAACAATTGTTTACCCGGATGACACGGAACGTCTCACACTGACCAAAAACTCCTAACAATTGTTTACCCGGATGACACGGAACGTCTCACACTGACCAAAAACTCCTAACAATTGTTTACCCGGATGACACGGAACGTCTCACACTGACCAAAAACTGTGTTAGGAGCCTCAGCACAATGACAACAGCGCTGCAACAGGGGAAGCGTTACCACGTCTTCTGCTGTGCCTGCTACAGCTACTTCAGAAATACGGTTTCTGCAGATTCTAGCCGAATGGTTTCCTGTGATGCGCCTGCAATACGTATTCTGGAAAAAGACTGTCCACACTTTGACTTTTTGAGGAACATCCAACAAGACTTTCTATACAGAACACTCTCCCGAATGCTAGAAACTTCCAAAGACCTTCTGGGACAGCTGCAGCTTCAAGTCCGGAGAGACACCTGTGTTGATAACGCTTCCACTGCAATGCACCCAAAGCTGCCACCATGAGAGGCACTGCAAAGAAATTACCTAAAACATTCTCACATCCAGGCGCTACCATGAAAAGAATTGAATTGGTGGTTCAAGCATTCACCCCAAGTAACATGGGTTAATCTATGTTAATCTGGCTCTCATCTGCGGACAGTGGACTGCTGAGGCCGGTGCAAGCACCAACAGCAACCTCAGTCAGAGGCACGAAGAAAACATGGCAGCGAAACCAACTTGAGAAAGTGGCTCTACAAGCTAGTCACATCTCACTTCATGGTTAGCAAGAAACAAAGGCGTACCAGCACGGTCGTCCAGGCAGAATCGTCTTTTCTCTGAAACACATGCTTTTTCATCGAACACAGCTCTAACTCAACAGCTTTCTTTTGCATCGCAACATGGCCAGGTTTCCGCCATAAAGCTTCGTTTGCCACGCGACAACAAACCAGCCCCTAAAATTTGTAACCCTAAACGTGGAGCGTAGTACGCCTTTAAGGGTGCACTAGACGAACTCCAAATCACCCAAATCAATCGAAAAACATCCATAGAGCCGGGCAAGCCGGAGGCGGAAGTTTCAAAGAAAACAACTATAAGTCAAAGAAAGATTTTGCCTATAGAATGTGCACACGGTGACCAACCACTGCGATGCCCAAACCGAGGGTTTTGAGTGAACGAGTCTTCAGCCGTTCCATGGTTGTGATGCAGTGACCTGTTTTGATGTGGTTGGTTAACACAAGGCAGACTCAAGTGAACATTGCAGACATGTTCATGCTTTCCCACGCTTCCAAACTAATAGAACATGATCTCACCATCATAGTAGACATTCTCTATAGGTTGCCATGTACAAAGGTTGTGTGCTAAGCACGTGTCGACTCAGAAAAACCAAAACAACTGCACAACGCACCTCCGCCGTCTCAGTCCCAGACACTCGTTGGCAGGTTGTAGCGTCAAGCCACAAGCACGCTTGAACCGAGGAATTGACAAATTGACACCGTCTCAAGACTTCCAAGCGGTGCCAGGAAACTGTGACTGAAATTTCAACACCACAACCTTCTGTTACCAAGGCTTTTCTTTGGTTCCCCTGTGTTTGCAAACAACATAAGCAAAGACTGGATTGGATTGCTACCGACAAGACAACAAGCTCCCACCTTTTGCGTTCCACTCCCACATGCTCCGCGACTCTGCAGGCTTCTGAAGGTGCCGCTACATGGGCAGTGCGCGCATTGGAAGAAACTGCACGTCTCTCAGGAGAACACTTACCCGCATTGCTCTGTCTCGGAAATTGCCACATCTCAGAGCACTAGAAAATACAAAAGCACACAAAAAGGACAAAAATCCAGCCTGGCGATCAGCCTCAACTTTGTCTTTCGCTTGAATCACCAACTTCAAGTCCTCGCTGGACAAGCCTTTGGCAGCCTGGAAGCACAGACTTACGCATCTTTGCGTCTACATCCATGTATCTTTGTATCCATGCACCATTCATCATGCATCCATGCATCCAGCATGCTAAAGGTGCAGAGAGCATGGCTGGCTTTCAGCAAACCGGCCCGTTTGCGGAGAGCATTCTTCTCCTCTTTCTTCGCCGCGCGGACTGCCTTCTTCGCCTCTTCTCGCTTCGCTTTCAAGTCATTCAACTTGTCGCACAACAGTTCCTGACAACAGACTCTAGAAACGTGGGAAATGAAATGTGGCAAGGCTCTTTGATAGCTAGTACAACTCTAGTTCACAGACCTGTGCCGGACAGCATCCCAGAACCAGCCTTTGCCGGTTCAATGCTACGCTTGCAATTTGTAGTCTCAGTTTTGGGCCTGCAAATCAAGCTCAAATCTAGCTTCGCCTCTTTGGGTCTCCATAGTATATATGAAGCTCAACATCGCACCAGTACAACACAATGCTCCGAATATCCAAATTTCTTCACGGACCGTCCTAAATGGCGGCGAGCGGGAACGTAGGTAGGATCTTGTGGAATAGGAGGATGCTCCAAGTTAGAGTCAATCTAAATGGTGGAGAGCTGGACGAGAGGCTACCAAGTGACTACATTAAAAAGGGGAGGAAAGAAGGTGCACTTCCTCGGACCGGCCTAAATGGCGGCAAGCAGGGTGCAGTGTCTTAAGAAACGGAGAGAAGGATGTGGAAGACCGACTTAGGACCAGCCTAAATGGTAGCAAGCTAGTTAGATCAATCTTTGTAGTTCTTACCTTTGCTCGTGCTCTTGCCTTTGTAGCCTCCTTTATCCTTGTCTTTGTTTTTGCCTTTCTTTCCCCCTTTGGGAGCAAAATCTTTGCCTTTTTGTTTTGCAACGATGAAAAAAGGGGTATCTAGAGCCAGTGCTGAATCACCTTCTAGGACCTTGGACGGGTCTTTGTCTATGCTCATGGCGGTTTGTGGAGGAGGGTTACCTTTTATCGGTCCAGTAGGAAAGCGGGCGTAAACTGTGCGCAGAGGAGGAGTTCGTGGCAGGTGCAGCATTTGGTGATTCTGTCCTTGCAGTTTTCGTGGCAAGCGCAGCATTTAGTGATTCTGTCCTTGCAGTTTTTGTAGCAGGCACAGCATTTGGTAACGTTGGAATGGAAGGAATTAAGCCGCACGTGTGGCGAAATGCTGAATCGTAACGTTGAAATTTTTACGAAAGTTAGGCACCCAAATCCTATTGCCTCCAGCTCTACTTAGCAAGCAACAAGACAGTCCCCAACTACCACAGTGGATCGTCAATCCTTTTCGCACCACACAGGCACACCGAACAAGGACAGTTCTGTTCACCTAGCCTTTACTAGTGACAGTTGCTGTTAACTTCAGTTAACTTCTTGTGAAAACCTTGAAGCCACATGACTGACATACAGCTTCGTTTCGGAAACTCGATTCCCAGACTTTCTAAGTCAATTTCGGGTTTCACAACTTCAAATAAAATCTATCTTGATAGATCGTTTCCAATCTAGAAACCAAAACACCCAACACAAACCAAGAGACGAGAGAAATAACCAAAACGTGTTTTGGTTATCTCTCCCCCGTCAGACATCAGCTTCTCTCAATGATCTTTCTGCTCAAGAACTGAGCTCAAGATCTCATGACTCTGCTGATTGATCATCATCCGGAGGAGAGAAAACAAACACGAATCCCAAAAAGACACAAAGGGGTTTCGGGGAAATCCCAAAAGCATTTCTCTCACCTAATGGTTATCCAAACCATCACATTCATATGCAGTTGGTGCAATACGTTCAAAACCAATCACAC
>CBDDPY010000004.1:0-10862 GCA_965232515.1 Alphaproteobacteria bacterium
TTTTAACCCTATCTTAGGCTTCATCTTGAAATCTCCAAGAAAGCTTTCTTGACCCTATCTTGGCCACATCTTGGGCTTCATCTTGAAATCTCTAGGCCAAAGATTTCACCAAGAAAGCTTTCTTGACCCTATCTGAGCCACGTCTTGGGCTTCATCTTGTAATTATCTTGAAATCTCCAGGCTAGAAATTTCACCAAGAAAGCTTTTTTAACCCTATCTTGGCCACATCTTGGGCTTCATCTTGAAATCTCTAGGCTAGAGATTTCACCAAGAAAGCTTTCTTGACCCTATCTTGGCCACATCATGGGCTTCATCTTAAAAATCTCTAGGTTACAGGTTGCACCAAGAAAGCTTTTTTGACCCTATCTTGGCCACATCTTGGGCTTCATCTTAAAATCTCTAGGTTAGGAATTTCACCAAGAAAGCTTTTTTGACCTTATCTTGGCCACATCTTGGGCTTCATCTTAAAATCTCTAGGTTAGAGATTTCACCAAGAAAGCTTTTTGGACCCTATCTTGGCCACATCTTGGACTTCATCTTCAAATCTCTAGGCTAGAGATTTCACCAAGAAAGCTTTTTTGACCCTATCTTGGCCACATCTTGGGCTTCATCTTGAAATCTCTAGGCTAGAGATTTTACTAAGAAAACCTTCTTGAGCCTATCTTGGCCACATCTTTAACTTCATCTTGAAATTCTAGGTTAGAGATTTCACCAAGAAAGCTTTTTTGACCCTATCTTGGCCACAACTTGGGCTTCATCTTGAAATCTCTAGGCTAGAGATTTCACCAAGAAAGCTTTCTTGACTCTATCTTAGCCACGTCTTGGGCTTCATCTTGAAATGATTTCGCCACAAAAGTTTTCTTGACCCTTTCTTGGCCACGTCTTGGGCTTCATCTTGAAATTTCTAGGCTAGAGATTTCACCAAGAAAGCTTTCTTGACCCTATCTTAGCCACATCTTGGGCTTCATCTTGAAATCCCTAGGCTAGAGATTTCACCAAGAAAGCTTTCTTGAGCCTATCTTGGCCACATCTTGGGCTTCATCTTGAAATCTCTAGGCTAGAGATTTCACCAAGAAAGCTTTTTTTGACCCTATCTTGGCCACATCTTGGGCTTCAGCGGAAAATGTCTAGGCTAGCGAGTCCACCAAGAAAACTTTTTTGACCCTATGTTGGCCACATCTTGGACTTCATCTTCTTGACCCTATCTTAGCCACGTCTTGGGCATCATCTTGAAATCTCTAGGTTCAAGATTTCACCAAAAAAGCTTTTTTGATCTTCGGCTTCATCTTGAAATCTCTAGGCTAGAGATTTCACCAAGAAAGCTTTCTTGACTCTATCTTAGCCACGTCTTGGGCTTCATCTTGAAATGATTTCGCCACAAAAGTTTTCTTGACCCTTTCTTGGCCACGTCTTGGGCTTCATCTTGAAATTTCTAGGCTAGAGATTTCACCAAGAAAGCTTTCTTGACCCTATCTTAGCCATGTCTTGGGCTTCATCTTGAAACCTCTAGGCTAGAGATTTCACCAAGAAAGCCTTCTTGACCCTATCTTGGCCACATCTTGGGCTTCATCTTGAAATCTCTAGGCTAGAGATTTCACCAAGAAAGCTTTCTTGGCCACATCTTGGGCTTCATCTTGAAATCTCTAGGCTAGAGATTTTGGGCTTCATCTTGAAATCTCTAGGCTAGAGATTTCACCAAGAAAGCTGCCTTGGCCCTATCTTGGCCACATCTGGGGCTTCATCTTGAAATCTCTAGGCCAGGGATTTCACTGATAAAGCTTTCTTGAGCCCATTTGGGCCACATCTGGGGCTTCATCTCGAATTCTCTAGGCTAGAGATTTCACCAAGAACGCTTTCTTGACCCTATCTTGACCACATCCTGAGCTTCATCTTGAAATCTCTAGGCTAGAGATTTCACCAAGAAAGCTTTCTTGAGCCTATCTTGGCAACATCTTGGGCTTCATCTTGAAATCTCTAGGCTAGAGGTTTCACCAAGAAAGCTTTCTTGACCCTATCTTGGCCACATGTTGGGCTTCGTCTCGATATCCCTAAGCTAGAGATTTCACCAAGAACGCTTTCTTGACCCTATCTTGGGTTTCATCTTGAAATAAATCTCTAGGCTAGAGATTTCACCCAGAAAGCTTTCTTGACCCTATCTTGGCCACATCTTGGGCTTCATCTTGAAGTCTCTAGGCTAGAGTTTTCACTAAGAAAGCTTTCTTGACCCTATCTTGGCCACATCTTAGGCTTCATCTTGAAATCTCTAGGCGAGAGATTTCACCAAGAAAGCTTTCTTGACCCTATCTTGGCCACATCTTGGGCTTCATCTTGAAATCTCTAGGCTAGAGATTTCACCAAAAAAGCTTTCTTGACCCTATCTTGGCCACATCTTGGGCTTCATCTTGAAATCTCTAGGCTAGAGATTTCACCCAGAAAGCTTTCTTGACCCTATCTTGGCCACATCTTGGGTTTCATCTTGAAATCTCTAGGCTAGAGATTTCACCAAGAACGCTTTCTTGACCCTATCTTGGCCACATCTTGGGCTTCATCTTGAAATCTCTAGGCTAGAGTTTTCACTAAGAAAGCTTTCTTGACCCTATCTTGGCCACATCTTGGGCTTCATCTTGAAATCTCTAGGCTAGAGATTTCACCAAGAAAGCTTTCTTGATCCTATCTTGGCCACATGTTGAAATCTCTAGGCTAGAGATTTCACCAAGAAAGCTTTCTTCACCCTATCTTGGCCACATCTTGGGCTTCATCTTGAAATCTCTAGGCTAGAGATTTCACCAAGAAAGCTTTCTTGACCCTATCTTGGCCACATCTTGGGCTTCATCTTGAAATCTCTAGGCTAGAGATTTCACCAAGAAAGCTGTCTTGACCCTATCTTGGCCACATCTTGGGCTTCATCTTGAAATCTCTAAGCTGGAGATTTCACCAAGAAAGCTTTCTTGACCCTATCTTGGCCACATGTTGGGTTTCATCTTGAAATCTCTAGGCTAGAGATTTCACCAAGAAAGCTTTCTTGACCCTATCTTGGCCACATCTTGGGCTTCATCTTGAAATCTCTAGGCTAGAGATTTCACCAAGAAAGCTTTCTTGACCCTATCTTGGCCACATCTTGGGCTTCATGTTGAAATCTCTAGGCTAGAGATTGAACCAAAAACGCTTTCTTGACCCTATCTTGGCCACATGTTGGGCTTCATCTCGAAATCCCTAGGCTAGAGATTGCACCAAGAACGCTTTCTTGACCCTATCTTGGCCACATCTTGGGCTTCATCTTGAAATCTCTAGGCTGGAGATTTCACCAAGAAAGCTTTCTTGGCCCTATCTTGACCACATCCTGGGCTTCATCTTGAAATCTCTAGGCTAGAGATTTCACCCAGAAAGCTTTCTTGGCCCTATCTTGGCCACATCTTGGGCTTCATCTTGAAATCTCTAGGCTAGAGATTTGACGAAGAAATCTTTCTTGAGCCTATCTTGGCCACATCTTGGGCTTCATCTTGAAATCTCTAGGCTAGAGATTTCACCAAGAAAGCTTTCTTGAGCCTATCTTGGCCACATCTTAGGCTTCATCTCCCCAGGCTAGAGAGTTCACCAAGAAAGCTTTCTTGGCCACATCTTGGGCTTCATCTTGAAATCTCTAGGCTAGAGATTTCACCAAGAAAGCTTTCTTGGCCCTATCTTGACCACATCCTGGGCTTCATCTTGAAATCTCTAGGCTAGAAGATATCACCAAGAAAGCTTTCTTGGCCCTATCTTGACCACATCCTGGGCTTCATCTTGAAATCTCTAGGCTAGAGATTTCACCAAGGAAGCTTTCTTGATCCTATCTTGGCCACATCTTGGGCTTCATCTTGAAATCTCTAGGTTAAAGATTTCACCAAGAAAGCTTTCTTGACCCTATCTTGGCCACATCCTGGGCTTCATCTTGAATATTCTAGGCTAGAGATTTCACCACGAAAGCTTTCTTGACCCTATCTTGGCCACATCTTGGGCTTCATCTTGAAATCTCTAGGTTAGAGATTTCACCAAGAAAGCTTTTTTAACCCTATCTTGGCCACGTCTTGGGCTTCATCTTGACTAGAGATTTCACCAAGAAAGCTTTCTTGACCCTATCTTGGCCACATCTTGGGCTTCATCTTGAAATCTCTAGGCTAGAGATTTCACCAAGAAAGCTTTCTTGACCCTATCTTGGCCACATCTTGGGCTTCATCTTGAAATCTCTAGGCTAGAGAATTCACCAAGAAAGCTTTCTTGACCCTATCTTGGCCACATCTTGGGCTTCATCTTGAAATCTCTAGGCTAGAGATTTCACCAGGGAAGCTTTCTTGACCCTTTCTTGGCCACATCTTGGGCTTCATCTTGAAATCCCTAGGCTGGAGATTTCACCAAGAACGCTTTCTTGGCCACATCTTGGGCTTCATCTTGAAATCTCTAGGCTAGAGATTTCACCAAGAAAGCTTTCTTGACCCTATCTTGGCCACATCTTGGGTTTCATCTTGAAATCTCTAGGCTAGAGATTTCACCAAAAAAGCTTTCTTGACCCTATCTTGGCCACATCTTGGGCTTCATCTTGAAATCTCTAGGCTAGAGATTTCACCAAGAAAGCTTTCTTGACCCTATCTTGGCCACATCTTGGGCTTCATCTTGAAATCTCTAGGCTGGAGATTTCACCAAGAAAGCTTTCTTGGCCCTATCTTGACCACATCCTGGGCTTCATCTTGAAATCTCTAGGCTGGAGATTTCACCCAGAAAGCTTTCTTGGCCCTATCTTGGCCACATCTTGGGCTTCATCTTGAAATCTTTAGGCTAGAGATTTCACCAAGAAAGCTTTTTTGACCCTATCTTGGCCACATCTTGGGCTTCATCTTGAAATCTCTAGGCTAGAGATTTCGCCAAGAAAGCTTTCTTGACCCTATCTTGGCCACATCTTGGGCTTCATCTTGACTAGAGATTTCACCAAGAAATCTTTCTTGACCCTATCTTGGCCACATCTTGGGCTTCATCTTGAAATCTCTAGGCTAGAGATTTCACCAAGAAAGCTTTCTTGACCCTATCTTGGCCACATCTTGGGCTTCATCTTGAAATCTCTAGGCTAGAGAATTCACCAAGAAAGCTTTCTTGACCCTATCTTGGCCACATCTTGGGCTTCATCTTGAAATCTCTAGGCTAGAGATTTCACCAAGAAAGCTTTCTTGACCCTATCTTGGCCACATCTTGGGCTTCATCTTGAAATCTCTAGGTTAGGGATTTCACCAAGAAAGCTTTCTTGAGCCTATCTTGGCCACATCTTGGGCTTCATCTTAAAATCATCTTGAAATCTATCTCTAGGCTAGAGATTTCACCAAGAAAGCTTTTTCGAGCCTATCTTGGCCACATCTTGGGCTTCATCTTGAAATCTCTAGGCTAGAGATTTCACCAAGAAAGCTTTCTTGACCCTATCTTGGCCACATCTTGGGCTTCATCTTGAAATCTCTAGGTTAGGGATTTCACCAAGAAAGCTTTCTTGAGCCTATCTTGGCCACATCTTGGGCTTCATCTTGAAATCATCTTGAAATCTATCTCTAGGCTAGAGATTTCACCAAGAAAGCTTTTTCGAGCCTATCTTGGCCACATCTTGGGCTTCATCTTGAAATCTCTAGGCTAGAGATTTCACCAAGAAAGCTTTTGACCCTATCTTGGCCACATCTTGGGCTTCATCTGAAAATTTCTAGGCTAGAGATTTTACCAAGAAAACTTTCTTGAGCCTATCTTGGCCACATCTTGGACTTCATCTTCAAATCTCTAGGCTAGAGATTTCACCAAGAAAGCTTTTTTGACCCTATCTTGGCCACATCTTGGGCTTCATCTTGAAATCTCTAGGTTAGAGATTTCACCAAGAAAGCTTTTTTGAGCCTATCTTGGCCACATCTTGGGCTTCATCTTGAAATCTCTAGGCTAGAGATTTCACCAAGAAAGCTTTCTTGAGCCTATCTTGGCCACATCTTGGGCTTCATCTTGAAATCTCTAGGCTGGAGATTTCACCAAGAAAGCTTTCTTGACCCTATCTTAGCCACGTCTTGGGCTTCATCTTGAAATGATTTCGCCACAAAAGTTTCTTGACCCTATCTTGGCCACATCTTGGGCTTCATCTTGAAATCTCTAGGCTAGAGATTTCACCAAGAAAGCTTTCTTGACCCTATCTTTTAGCCACGTCTTGGGCTTCATCTTGAAATCTCTAGGCTAGAGATTTCACCAAGAAAGCTTTTTTGACCCTACCTTGGCCACATCTTGGGCTTCATCTTGAAATCTCTAGGCTAGAGATTTCACCAAGAAAGCTTTCTTGAGCCTATCTTGGCCACATCTTGGGCTTCATCTTGAAATCTCTAGGTTAGAAATTTCATCAAGAAAGCTTTCTTGACCCTATCTTGGCATCTTGGCCACATCTTGGGCTTCATCTTGAAATCTCTAGGCCAAAGATTTCACCAAGAAAGCTTTCTTGAGCCTATCTTTGCCACGTCTTGGGCTTCATCTTGAAATCTCTAGGTTAGAGATTTCACCAAGAAAGCTGCCTTGGCCCTATCTTGGCCACATCTTGGGCTTCATCTTGAAATCTCTAGGCTAGAGATTTCACCAAGAAAGCTTTCTTGACCCTATCTTGGCCACATCTTGGACTTCATCTTGAAATCTCTAGGTTAGAGATTTCATCAAGAAAGCTTTTTTTACCCTATCTTGGCCACATCTTGGGCTTCATCTTGAAATCTCTAGGCTAGAGATTTCATCAAGAAAACTTGCTTGACCCTGTCTTGGCCACATCTTTTGGGCTTCATCTTGATCTCTAGGCTAGAGATTTCACCAAGAAAGCTTTCTTGACCCTATCTTGGCCACATGTTGGGCTTCATCTCGATATCCCTAGGCTAGAGATTTCACCAAGAACGCTTTCTTGACCCTATCTTGGCCACGTCTTGGGTTTCGTCTTGAAATCTGTAGGCTTCATCTTGAAATCTCTAGGCTAGAGATTTCACCAAGAAAGCTTTCTTGGCCCTATCTTGGCCACATCTTGGGCTTCATCTTGAAGTCTCTAGGCTAGAGATTTCACCAAGAAAGCTTTTTTGACCCTATCTTGGCCACATCTTGGGCTTCATCTTGAAATCTCTAGGCTAGAGATTTCACCAAGAAAGCTTTCTTGAGCTTATCTTGGCCACATCTTGGGCTTCATCTTGAAGCCTCTAGGCTAGAGATTTCACCAAGAAAGCTTTTTTGACCCTATCTTGGCCACATCTTGGCCTTCATCTTGAAATCATCTTGAAATCTATCTCTAGGCTAGAGATTTCACCAAGAAAGCTTTCTTGACCCTATCTTGGCCACATCTTGGGCTTCATCTTGAAATCTCTAGGTTAGAGATTTCACCAAGAAAGCTTTTTTAACCCTATCTTGGCCACATCTTGGGCTTCATCTTGAAATCTCTCGGCTAGAGATTTCACCAAGAAAGCTTTCTTGAGCCTATCTTGGCCATATCTTGGGCTTCATCTTGAAATCTCTAGGCTAGAGATTTCACCAAGAAAGCTTTTTTGACCCTATCTTGGCCACATCTTGGCCTTCATCTTGAAATCTCTAGGTTAGAGATTTCACCAAGAAAGCTTTCTTGAGTCTATGTTGGCCACATCTTGCGCTTCATCTTGAAATTTCTAGGGTAGAGATTGTGCCAAGAAAGCTTTCTTGAGCCTATCTTGGCCACATCTTGGGCTTCATCTTGATCTCTAGGCTAGAGATTTCACCAAGAAAGCTTTCTTGAGCCTATCTTGGCCACATCTTGGGCTTCATCTTGAAATTATCTTGAAATCTCCAGGCTAGAGATTTCACCAAGAAAGCTTTCTTGACCCTATCTTGGCCAACGTCTTGGGCTTCATCTTGAAATCTCTAGGCTAGAGATTTCACCAAGAAAGCTTTCTTGACCCTATCTGAGCCACGTCTTGGGCTTCATCTTGTAATTATCTTGAAATTTCTAGGCTAGAGATTTCACCAAGAATGCTTTTTTATTCCTATCTGGGCCACATCTTGGGCTTCATCTTGATCTTTAGGCTAGAGATTTCACCAAGAAAGCTTTTTTAACCCTATCTTGGCCATATCTTGGGCTTCATCTTGATCTCTAGGCTAGAGATTTCACCAGGAAAGCTTTCTTGGGTCTATCTTGGCCACATCTTGGGCTTTAACTAAAAATAGAGATTTCACCAAGAAAGCTTTCTTGAGCCTATCTTGGCCACATCTTGGGCTTCATCTTGAAATCTCTCGGCTAGAGATTTCACCAAGAAAGCTTTTTGACCCTATCTTGGCCACATCTTGGGCTTCATCTTGAAATCTCTAGGTTAGAAATTTCACCGAGAAAACTTTTTTGACCCTATCTTGGCCACGTCTTGGGCATCATCTTGAAATCTCTAGGTTAGGAATTTCACCAAGAAAGCTTTTTTGAGCCTATCTTGGCCACATCTTGGGCTTCATCTTAAAATCTCTAGGTTAGGAATTTCACCAAGAAAGTTTTTTTGAACGTATCTTGGCCACATCTTGGGCTTCATCTTGAAATCTCTAGGTTAGAGGTTGCGCCAAGAAAGCTTTTTTGACCCTATCTTGGCCACATCTTGGGCTTCATCTTGAAATCTCTAGGTTAGGGATTTCACCAAGAAAGCTTTCTTGACCCTATCTTGGCCACATCTTGGGCTTCATCTTGAAATCTCTAGGCTAGAGATTTCACCAAGAAAGCTTTTTTAACCCTATCTTAGGCTTCATCTTGAAATCTCCAAGAAAGCTTTCTTGACCCTATCTTGGCCACATCTTGGGCTTCATCTTGAAATCTCTAGGCCAAAGATTTCACCAAGAAAGCTTTCTTGACCCTATCTGAGCCACGTCTTGGGCTTCATCTTGTAATTATCTTGAAATTTCTAGGCTAGAGATTTCACCAAGAATGCTTTTTTATTCCTATCTGGGCCACATCTTGGGCTTCATCTTGATCTTTAGGCTAGAGATTTCACCAAGAAAGCTTTTTTAACCCTATCTTGGCCATATCTTGGGCTTCATCTTGATCTCTAGGCTAGAGATTTCACCAGGAAAGCTTTCTTGGGTCTATCTTGGCCACATCTTGGGCTTTATCTTGAAATCTCTAGGCTAGAGATTTCACCAAGAAAGCTTTCTTGAGCCTATCTTGGCCACATCTTGGGCTTCATCTTGAAATCTCTAGGCTAGAGATTTCACCAAGAAAGCTTTCTTGACCCTATCTTGGCCACATCTTGGGCTTCATCTTCAAAATCTCTAGGTTACAGGTTGCACCAAGAAAGCTTTTTTGACCCTATCTTGGCCACATCTTGGGCTTCATCTTGAAATCTCCAAGAAAGCTTTTTGGACCCTATCTTGGCCACATCTTGGGCTTCATCTTGAAATCTCTAGGCCAAAGATTTCACCAAGAAAACTTTCTTGACCCTATCTGAGCCACGTCTTGGGCTTCATCTTGTAATTATCTTGAAATCTCCAGGCTAGAGATTTCACCAAGAAAGCTTCTTTAACCCTATCTTGGCCACATCTTGGGCTTCATCTTGAAATCTCTAGGCTAGAGATTTCATCAAGAAAGCTTTCTTGACCCTATCTTGGCCACATCTTGGGCTTCATCTTCAAAATCTCTAGGTTACAGGTTGCACCAAGAAAGCTTTTTTGACCCTATCTTGGCCACATCTTGGGCTTCATCTTAAAATCTCTAGGTTAGGAATTTCACCAAGAAAGCTTTTTTGACCTTATCTTGGCCACATCTTGGGCTTCATCTTAAAATCTCTAGGTTAGAGATTTCACCAAGAAAGCTTTTTGGACCCTATCTTGGCCACATCTTGGACTTCATCTTCAAATCTCTAGGCTAGAGATTTCACCAAGAAAGCTTTTTTGACCCTATCTTGGCCACATCTTGGGCTTCATCTTGAAATCTCTAGGCTAGAGATTTTACTAAGAAAACCTTCTTGAGCCTCTCTTGGCCACATCTTTAACTTCATCTTGAAATTCTAGGTTAGAGATTTCACCAAGAAAGCTTTTTTAACCCTATCTTGGCCACAACTTGGGCTTCATCTTAAAATCTCTAGGTTAGGAATTTCACCAAGAAAGTTTTTTTGACCCTATCTTGGCCACATCTTGGGCTTCATCTTGAAATCTCTAGGTTAGAGGTTGCGCCAAGAAAGCTTTTTTGACCCTATCTTGGCCACATCTTGGGCTTCATCTTGAAATCTCTAGGTTAGAGATTTCACCAAGAAAGCTTTCTTGACCCTATCTTGGCCACATCTTGGGCTTCATCTTGAAATCTCTAGGCTAGAGATTTCACCAAGAAAGCTTTTTTAACCCTATCTTAGGCTTCATCTTGAAATCTCCAAGAAAGCTTTCTTGACCCTATCTTGGCCACATCTTGGGCTTCATCTTGAAATCTCTAGGCCAAAGATTTCACCAAGAAAACTTTCTTGACCCTATCTGAGCCACGTCTTGGGCTTCATCTTGTAATTATCTTGAAATCTCCAGGCTAGAAATTTCACCAAGAAAGCTCTTTTTAACCCTATCTTGGCCACATCTTGGGCTTCATCTTGAAATCTCTAGGCTAGAGATTTCACCAAGAAAGCTTTCTTGGCCCTATCTTGGCCACATCATGGGCTTCATCTTAAAAATCTCTAGGTTACAGGTTGCACCAAGAAAGCTTTTTTGACCCTATCTTGGCCACATCTTGGGCTTCATCTTGAAATCTCTAGGTTAGGAATTTCACCAAGAAAGCTTTTTTGACCTTATCTTGGCCACATCTTGGGCTTCATCTTAAAATCTCTAGGTTAGAGATTTCACCAAGAAAGCTTTTTGGACCCGATCTTGGC